>NZ_CP048882.1:6167486-7377472 GCF_015910445.1 Streptomyces bathyalis | reverse complement strand
CCCTGCTGCGCGGCGGCTGTACATGACGGCGACGCCGCGGATCTGGCAGGAGCGGCCGAACTGGGAGGTTGCCGCGGGTGTGCGGGATGCGTTGCCCGAGGAGATGGCGGCGAGCATGTCCGACGAGACCCTGTTCGGTCCCGTGCTCTACAAGCTCAGTCTGGCGTCCGCGGTCTCGCGCGGGCTTCTGGCGCGGTACCAGATCATCGTGATGGAGCTGACCGACCCGGTCGTCACGCCGGAACGACTGCGGGGTGAAGAGGGCCGGGAGGAGGAGGTGCGCGGGCAGCGGCTCGGCGCCCTCCAGGCGGCGCTGTTGCGGACGATGTCGGACCATCAGCTGCAGACCACGATCACCTTTCACCACCGCACGATCGAGGCCCAGGCCTACGCCGAGGGGCTGGAGCGGGTCGCGGGGAAGCTGCACGCCGATGATCCCGAGCGGTACCCGGCCCGGATTTGGGCGGACTGGTTGTGCGGCGAGCACGTTCCCGAGCGCCGGTGGACGTCCTGGGCAGCTTCGCGAGCACCGGTCGGCGGGCGGTGCTCTCCAACTGCCGGGTCCTGGGTGAAGGCGTGGATATCCGGGCGGTCGACTCCGTGGCGCTGCTGGACCCCAAGGGTGCGCCGCACGACATCGTGCAGGCCATCGGTCGGGCGCTGCGGCAAAAGCCGGGTGAGGGGAAAGTGGCGTCTTTGATCGTGCCGGTGTTCCTCAAGCCCGGTGAGGAGCCGGAGGACATGTTCACCTCGAGCTCCTACCGGCCGCTGGTGAAGGTCCTTCAGGGGTTGCGGGCGCACGACGAGGAGGCCGTGGAGCTGCTTGCGATCCCGCAGGAGCCGCAGAAGAACGTCGTGCAGCCGTCCGTGCATATCGGTCCGGCCCCGGACGACGGCGAGGACGAGTCCCGGCTGTTGCTGCGGTTCGCTGCCCCGCGGGATCCGGCGATGGTTGCCCAGTGGGTGTCCTTCAACGTCATCGACACTGAGCGGCAGGATTGGGCGCGCGGCTGGAGTGCTCTGAAGCGGTTCGTTGACCGCGAGCAGCACGCGCGTGTCCCGTACGAGCACAAGGAGGGTGCTTACCCTCTCGGGCAGTGGGTGGCCGAGCAGCGGCGCGCGTACGGGGCCGGGCAGATGTCCGGTGCGCGGGCGGAGCGGCTGGAGCAGCTCGGCATGGCGTGGGACGCCGCGGACGCCGGCTTCGAGGAGAACCTCGCCGCGGCGCGGGTGTACTACGAGCAGCACTGGACGCTGTGCGCACCACGGGCCGCGACGTCGCTGGGCCGGCCGATCGGGCAGTGGCTGTCGAATCTGCGGCGCCCCGGAGCCCTGGCCGGCCATCCCGAGCGGGCTGAGGCGCTGGCTGCGATCGATGAGCACTGGAACCCGGCCTGGGCGACGGGTTGGCAGCGCCACTACGCCGCCGTACGGGCGCTGTTGGCGGAGGGGACCACCCTCTGCGAGCTACTGCCCGGCGTCACGGTGCACGGCATGGACATCGGCAAGTGGCTGGAGAGGCAGCGCCGGCACGCCGTCTGGCACGGGCTGATGCCCGAGCAGCGTGCCCTCTTGAGTGAACGCGGCATCGAACCGTTGCCCACGCCGAAGCTGACGCCCCAGAAGGCTCGCAACGACGGCTCTGGCGCCTTCGAGCGGGGCATTGCGGCCCTGCGCCAGTACAAGGCCCGCACGGGCTCCGTAACCGTTCCTAGGGGCCACAAGGAGGAACTGGAGGACGGCACCGTGATTCAGCTCGGGGTGTGGCTGGCCAACACCAAGACCCGCCGCGCCAAGCTCGGTGAGGACAGGCTCACCCAGCTCGCCGAACTTGGCCTCAACTGGGCCGTATAGGGGGCGAGTTCGGCTTAGAGCCGCAACGGTCATGTGCCATGGCGCCTTTAGAAGGAAACGTCGAAGTATTCGATGTTGTTGATGGCTACTTCGAGGTCTTGGGCGCGGCGGCCGCCGTCTTTGAAATAGGTTTCTTGGATTCCTTCGGCGACGATGTCGCGCATCTGCTGGTCGGTGGCGCCTTGCTGGCGGGCGTCGAAGAGGCGTCCGGCGTACTCGGGCGGCAGGTGGACGGTCAGGCGGCGGAAGCGGCCGTCGTCGGTGGTGCCGATGGGTGCGGTGTAGCCGAACTGGGCGCGGGTCTCGATGGTGATGCCGGTGCTGGTGGCTGCTTGCCGCTGTTGGCGGTTGCGGATTCGGGGCTGCCAGCGGGCGCGTACGGCAGAGTCGATCCGGTCGGCGATGTGCGCCGGCGGGTTCTTGCGGGCGCCGCGGCGGTAGCGGTTGACGGAGTCGGGGGTTACGCCGATCTCGCTGGCGACGGCCTGGGTGGTCTTCAGCTGCTTCAGGAGGAAGTTGACTCTGGCCTGGGTCGACTTGGGCGGCTCACGGGTGAAGGCCTCCTGCCCGGCGCGCTCGAGGGCGTCGTCGATCTCCCTCACGGCTTACTCTCCTTCCTCGAGGACGGCGTCGCCGCCCTTGATGTGCCGGGCGGGGTTGTAGCCCTTCTCCATCAGGTCGACGGCCCACGCCATCTCCTGCACGCCTTCGACCTTGCACAGCCCGGGGGTGGGACCGAGGCGGAAGGTGCCCAGGACCGGCCTGCCGTCCTCTTGGCGTGGGAGGAAGTCCAGCGGCGACGGCCCGGGTGAGGGGTAGACGACGCAGTCGGAGAGAACCGCGAGCGGGTACAGGCCGCTGGTCTCGGCAGTCTTGGCCATCTTGCGGTGCATGTTCACCCGGGCCTTGGCGATCACGGCGGCTCGGATGTCCGGTCGCCAGGTGGGGCGATCCAGCGCCGGCCAGGGTTCGCCGTCGCGGTAGTGGCGGCCCTGCGGGCCTTCGCGGAGCTTGCCGATGCCGCCCTTGACGGTCGACTTGATGGCCGAGAGCACCATGGCGAGGCCTGGGTCGGTCTGCTTGTGCTGCTGCATTGCTGCGAGGAACGCGGCCTCGTCGACGTCCTTGCCTGTTGGGACGCCGAGGTCGGCCATCGTGGCCACGTAGGCGGTCTTGAGGCGCTCGTGCCACGGGTCGAGGTAGGCGCCGGTCTCGTGCCGGACGAAGGCCTCGAGCGGGGTGATGGTGTAGCCGAGCTGCTCGGCGTAGGCGACGGTCTGTGTGGCGTACCAGGCCGGCCCGTCGGGGCGCTGCCCGGATGGGGTGAACGGGTTGGGGAGGCGGGGGTCGAGGTCGATGTGGGAGAGGTCGACCAGCCATGAGCCCGGGGTCTTCTTGTCGAAGACGGGCCGGTCGACGTGCTCGGGCTCGCCCAGGCCGACGGTCAGGCGGGAGGCGGCTGCGAGGAAAGCGGTGTTGATGTCCAGCCCAACTGCGAAGGGCAGCAGGCACTCCTCGTCAGCGAGTAGCTGCGGGTCGCGCACCCACTGGTGGGCCTCCTCTTCCAGGAAGCCGCGGTCCCAGCCCTGCGCGACGGGGTGTTCCGGTCGGGCTTCCGGCGGTGCCGGGTCGATGGGACGGGTGCCGAGCGAGCCGGGGTTGTGGCCGGACACCCAGTTGCCGGTGTTCTCGTCCTTCACAGCGCGGGTCGGTGGGCGCAGGGCGGTCATCAGCTCCAGCCCGGAGACGGCGGTGGAGCCGCGGGGTGTGAGGACGCGGGTGGCGTACACGCCCAGGACGCGGGCGAGTTGGTCCGGCGGGAGCTGGTCGGCGCCGGCCCAGGCGCGGTCATCGAGGGCGTGCCAGGGCAGGATCGCGAGCTGCACGCATTGCCGCTGGCCGCCTTCGGCCGGCCGGTAGATCCGCGGCCAGGGGCCGAAGCCGCGTTGGGTGAGCTGCCATTTCGCCTTCGTGAGCTGCTTGACGATCGGGTGGTCCTCGTCGAGGCGCTGCGAGCGGCGCTCGGTGAAGCCATCCAGGCGGGCCGGGAGCCCGAACCGCAGGGCGGCAGCTTCGGTGAGGACGATGAGCGGGTCTGCGTCCTTGCCGTTGCGGTGCAACCGCTCGGCACCGAGACCCGACTCCCCAGGGTCCACTCGACCAGCTCCGGGATGGTCTCAGCCGGGCAGTGCAGCACGAGGTCGTCGACGGCGTACGCGCAGCCGTCGCCGTCGAGCACGGCGAGCGGCCCGTGGGGGAAGCGGGAGTCAGTCGCCGGCGCAGCCTTGCGTGTAGCCGACCGACGCGAGGCCGACGGACGCTTCATGGCGGGCTTGTTGGCGCCCGTCGGGTGCGCGGGTGCCGGCACCGCTGCGGCGTGCGGCTCGGCGGCAGCGGTGAACGTCTCAGGTGCCGGTGCAGCGGGCGCGTCCGTCGCGGGGGCGGGGTACTTCTGCGCCCAACCCTCCAGGAGGCGCAGGTATGCCTGTAGTTGCGGTGGTCGCGGCTCTGAGCGTCCGTTCTCCCAGTTTTTCACCGTCTGCGTCGTCTTCTGCAGTGCTTTGGCCAGGCGGGCCTGGGTGACGCCGGCGGCCTCACGTAGTCGGCCGCGCTCCGCCGGGGGCGGCAACTGCGGCTCTCCTGCCAGCAGTTCATCCACCGCCTGGAACAACTCTTCTTCACTGGGCATGCATTACCTCCATTCCCACACCCTAACAGTATTTATCCATCAAACCCACTTTCAATTTATCCTTCACTTGGACCTTGAGTCGCGCGAACTTGGACCCCACAAGGCCGAAAGATCAGCCCAACGCGGCAGGGCATTCCCTGGTGCAGTGCGAGCACGTCGACGCCTGGCACCCTTCGCCAGTCCGGCGTCGTCGGCGGGGGGTCCGGTGCTCAAGTCGACGACGGCTGCGGGTAGTTGACCGCGAAGCGCGACGCGGTCGGGCTTGCACAGCTCGTCTTCGAGGGCCCCGCCGACCGGCAGGATCACGCAGCCGCGCTCCACGCACGTGCCCGCGTTGGTACCTGCGGCCGCGGCCGGCGGCCGCCCCTGCGCGGACACAAACGCAAGGGACCGATGAAGCGATCAACGCCTCCACCGTCATCGGCTGCTGTCGCCCCTCGACCCGTTCACCCGGCTCGGACTGGCCGGACTCTCAGAAGGTGAGGCGGAAGGGCGAGCTCCGAGCAACTAACTGACACGTCACCCCGTGAGGTTAGACAGCCATGAGTTTGCATGATCGGCTGCCGGGCCCTGTGCGCCGATCTTGCCCAGCCGACTGCAGATCGCTCCTTCATTGCGCCCGAACTCCGCGACCAGCTCCTGCAGTGAGGCGCCCTGTGCGCAGCGGCTGGCGAGGAGTTCGTCGTCCTCGGGCTGCCATCGCTTGTATGAATTGGGGTGTGTCCGGCGCCGGTCCTCCACGCTGTATGCCTTGGACGGGGCGGGGGCCGAGGGAGGGGATGTGCGCCGCGCCGGCTCAGGTCTTCGAACACGGGAGCTCCTCATGGGGTGTTCGGGGCGGTGACACAGCGCCTTGCACGGTGGCCGACAGCAAGGTTGTTGGTTGGCCAGCAGGGACAGGCATGTCGCGTCCTGCTGGCCGGGATGTGAGGGCAGTGGGTGGTCAGGCGGCGTGGCCAGCTGTGCGGCCTTGGTGATGTCGCTGGGGTCGGCGGAGCAAGTCGTGGAGTGGGGTGCCTCTTTCGGCCCAGGTGCGCAGGCGGTCGCGGTCGATCCAGTGGACGTGGTGGCGGTTGCCCCATGCTTGGGCGTCGCGGGTGAGGGATCCGTTGGTGACGACGACGGCGGTCTCGGCGCGGTGGACGGGGCCGGCGGTTCCTTTCACCTGGTACATCACCGAGGAGCGGACCTTGCCGGCGACTGTGGTGTGCTTGGCCTGGATGACGAGGCGGCCTCGTTGCCCGTGGGTGCCGATGACGTCGGCCGCCTGGTCTCCTTGCTGGCCGACTCTGCGGGCCGTCCAGCCGTCCCCTGATGAGGAGATTTCGCAGGACCTGTTCGAACTCGCGGTCGTTCATCGCATCGATCTCGGCCAAGGTGACCCGTAGGCGGGCGAGATTCGCGGCACGCAACCGGGCGGCCTGGCGCGCATGAAGTGCCCGCCAGGCGCCGTACATCGAGCCGATGGTCGCCAAGGCGGCGACGAAGGGCCAGGCGACCGTTCCGGCGGCAACAGCGGTCTTGACCAGCAAGGTTGCTGCAGCCAGGGCGACGAGAGCGGCCGCGCTCCACTCCCCTCTCCCCCGGGGCCTGCGCAGGTGGAACCCCCGAGCGGCCATCAGCGCTGCGCCGGGGCGGAGTTGGAGGGCTTGGGTGCGGGGTGCTGGGGTTCGGTGGCTTCACCGAAGCCGATCACCTGCCCCCACAACCACACCGGCGAGCAGCCCTGCGATCATCCAGCCGCTCATCTTCTTCCCGCCGCGGCTCGGGTTGCGGCGTATGTGGGTGCGGACGGTGTGATACCCCTGCGGTGCCATACGTGTCTCCATTTCTTCGGCAGGACACCGGATGTGGTCCCACGTCTGAAAAAGAGTTAGCAACGAGCACCGACAAACCCGCGGAGATGATCTAGACCGGCAGCAGGTATTGGACAAGGAGCCACCGGATGTTCGAATGCGTCGGAGTCCAGAGCGGTTAACTGCGAATACCCCAGAGGCTGCCGGGCAGTCAGTGACGGTTCGTCAATGTGTCCCGCACAAGCGACGGAACGTGTGTGGAGAAACGGGCTGGCCCGGCCTGTGAGCGGCGAATGGCGTGAAATCGCAGCCGTGTTCGAGGTCGACATTGCTGCTGATGCCGAGCGCGCGGCGCGTCCCGGTTGGTGCCTTGTTGTCGTGGCAGGCGGTGTTCTTACGAGGGTTCGGCGTGGTTGTCGGCAGGCACCGGGGGTAGGGCCGGGGGCTGGGAGCAGCCGGCGGTGGGTGGTCAGGCCGTGGGGGGCGTGGGCGGGGTGTGGTCCTCGCAGAGGGATGCGAGGAGGTCTCCGACGGGTGCGCCGAGGGCGTGGGCGATGGCGTGCCAGGTGGCCAGGGTGCCGAGGTGCGGCCTTGTTCGATCTCGATGAGGGCGCGCCTGGCCAGGCCGGTGCGTTCGGCGAGCTCGTCGTAGGTCCAGCCGTGTTCCGCCCGCCTGCGTGCGAGCTCCATGCGGAGAGCTTCGAGGTCAGGTCGGGCGGGAAGATCGTCACTCAGTTATCGCACGGTGCAGACCCCTGCCCTGTCAGTGCAGACCCCTGCCCTATCTGACGCGATCTCAGGGAGTCGCCGGGAGGGCAGAGGTCTGCACTACAGTGCCCGCCGCCTGGTCCTCGAGAGGCGGTTCGCCCACGTCGTGCTGAAGGAGTGCTGAGACCATTCCGGCCCGTATCCCACCCCCTGCTCCCCCACCGCCGCGTATCTGGACCGTCCAGGTGCTCCCGTCCTCCGGTGGCCCGCAACTGCGCTGCGGCCTGTGCGGGATCCTGCCCGCGCCCGGCGGCGGAGTGCGGGAAGAGGTGCTGGCGCATCCTGCCCGTCACGCCCGGGAGAATCCTCTCGCCCCGCATCTGCGCACCTGCCGCTGCCGCGAGCCCGGCTGCACCTGGCATCCGCGGCGCCGGGGCTGTGACGGGGAGATTCTCCTGGTTCTCAGCCGCTGCGGGCATGCATGGCGTCTGGCCGACCTGTGTCACGGCTGCGCCGCGGTCACTCCCCACACGGCTCCGGTCGCGGAGGGGCTGGGCGAACCCGCTGCTTCCGGGCCGGGGCCGGTCGAGGGTGTGGTGCCGTGCGGCTGGGCGCAGGTGTGGGAGGAGGATGAGCAACCGTGGTGGCCCGTGCTGTAGGGGCATCGGGCTGTTACGGCGCAGGTGAAGGAGTCACCGTGGCGTCCGGGCAGTCGTCGGCGAGGTGCTGCAGTTCGGATCGCTCTGCTGCGTCGGCGGCCAGTTTCCATCGCAGTTCGGTCTGCACCCAGTCGGTTGCGTACAGGCAGTGGGTGGAGGCGGCGGGGGGAAGCCACTCGGCGGGGTCCTGGTCGCCTTTGGAGCGGTTGGTGCTGAGTGTGACGGCGACGAGTGAGCGTTCGGCTTCCAGGTCGTTCGCGTAGTGTTCCCGCTCGGTCGGGCTCCACTTCGAGGCGCCTGAGTCCCATGCCTCGGCGAGCGGGACGAGGTGGTCGATGTCCAGGTCTCCGTCGCCGGTGACGGTCTTGTCGTCGTAGTACGACGTCCATTGCCCGCCTGTCAGGCGGCACTCCTCCCTTGGTCGGGTTTTTTGTTGCTTCTGACAGGAGGACTCGGCGTCGACCCACAGTTTGAACTTCTCGCGCTCCTAGCCGTTTCGGGATTCGTTCTTGACCGTCAGCTGCTTCACGGCCGCGGTCAAAGGACGGGTGCCGGCGGACGGGGTGGGGACGTTCGCCGGTGGTTTTTGAGGTTGCGGGCCGTGTGATGTTCCGCCGGTGGTTGAGCAGGCGGAGCACCGCGAGGCAGGAAGCGAGAAGGAGACCGAGGCGGCGAGTGGTCATGTGGCACTCCCCTCTGGCTCAGTGTCGGCCGGTAGTGGTGTGGGGCGAACGCCGCACCCGACAGTGTTTGTTGCTCTTCAGCACGGTCGTGAGCAACGGTCCCCTGCTCGATCGCGGTGAAGCGGGCATGGATGCGATACCCCTTTGCTTGCGGGGAGTCACCGCGAGTCCGGCATCTTTTGAGTCTTCTGACCAAACCGGGGCTCATGGCCAGGGTGGGTTTTCTCCGCGATTCTCTCCCCACGTGACGTGGGCTCAGCCGTCTTCATGCCGCATGTTGTGTCTGCTGGATAGGGATGCGCACGGCAGGCATCGGGCTGACCGGCGCCCGGAATGGAGGGGGCCTCTTGGAGATTCTGAAGCTGTTTGTGTGCACTGAACGCATCGTGCCCCAGCTGGCGCCCGGTGACCCGGAATTGACGTGACGGGACTTGGCCGATCATCATGTTTCTTTCTGTCAGGTGAACATCTGGGAAGGGAAATGTCATGGCGCAGCGGGTTGTCACTCTCCTCATCGATGATCTTTCGGGTGAGGAATCGGAAGACGTCACGAATGTGCAGTTCTCCGTCGCCGGCACGGATTTTGAGATCGACCTCAACGACAAGAACCATGGCGAATTCATGAATGCCTTGGCGCCCTACATGAAGAACGGTCGGCGTATCAAGCGCAGCCGGAAGGCGGGCAAGGGTCCCGGGCGGGCGCCCTCAGCCGGTGGCAGCAATGAGACGGCGAAAATCCGGGAGTGGGCGAAGGAGCAGGGGTTCGAGGTCAATGAGCGGGGCCGGGTTCCTGCGACTGTTCGTGAGGCGTACGAGAAGGCTCACTGATCCGCCGGAAGGTCTGGGGGCGGCGAACGGGGGAACCGCCTGAATGGCGTCCGTGGGCACGACTCAGAACGACGGGGACTTTCTCTGGCGCAGCGCCGTGTGGAGGCTGTGCGTGTCTGTTCGGCTGGGCCTGGCCGCCCATGTCCGCCCCAGGGTGGGCGCGGTGGCGTGAAATCGTCTATGGCCCGGCCTGGTCTGAGGCAGCGGCGGCCGGAAATTGCCGGCGACTCGGGGTGTCTCACTGCACCTTCGGCGGCGTCGCGAGGTGTCGTGTCCGGGAGCGGGACGAGGTGTGGTGCTGGGGCCGTTCCGCCTCGGGATGACTGTTGAGGCGGCGGGTGCTCCATGCGAAATGCATTATCCGGCTGCATTTCGGAGACAGCGGACATTCTTTGTGGCGGGCCGCAGAATCCGTTGTCGGAGTTCGCGCATGCACAGTTAATTGGTGTGCGGCGGTGGTAGATGTGTCAGCGAACCATGTGCCTGCGGGGTCTGTCCAACCTGGAGGCGCGGGGCGCGTACGGCAGATCGCTGACCAGGCCGGCCAGGGTGAGGCTCCGGGCGGCCGGCCGTTGCCACAAAGGGGGCACCGTCGTGTGGGATCGCATTGCTTCGGTGGAGTACGCGGGCCGGGTCGGGGCCGGCTGTGTGGTGGCCCCCGGTGTCATTCTCACGGCGCGTCATGTCGTGGAGTACACGCCCGGTTTCGAGAACGAGCCGCGCTTCGTGCAGATTTCGAACCATGAGACTGAAGGGCCGCGTGCCCGGGCCGAGTTGGCGTGGCAGCGCGGGGATGTGGCACTGCTGCGGTGCCGTCCGCGGGATCTGGGGCAGGAGTTTCCGCCGGTGCGGTGGGGTGAGTTGGTGTGCACGAAGCCGCCGGCGCCGCGGCCGGAATGTTCGGTGGTGGGGTTGCCGCACGAGGCGATGCTGCGTGTCTTCGGCGAGTCCCCCGAGCGTGAGCCGCAGGGAGTGGCGGGCCGTATCAGCGGCGTCGACAATGCTTCCCGCCGCTACGTGTTGCAGGTCGACCACCAGGTGCCGGAGCATCTGCGCGGGGAGGGCTTGCCCTGGCAGGGCATGGCGGGAGCAGCGGTCTTCTGCGGTCAGGTGCTGATCGGCCTCGTCGCGGATCCTCCCTCGGGGTGGAGTCACGGGCGTCTGGAAGTGGTGCCCGCGCGGCAGTTGCTGGAGGACCGCACGTTCTGCGACATCCTCGCCGCAGCCGGGGGCGGGGTGCGGCCGCGATTGGAGGCGGCGGACCTGGATGGGCTCTTCGAGAGCATGCCGCGGCCGGTCGCGGCGGCTTCGTATCTGCTCTCCGCTCGGTCCGAGGTCGTCGAATTCCTGGGGATGGATGCGGAGATCGGTGCACTGGCGAGCTGGTGTGCCGCGCCGCAGGCCGTGGACGTGGCTGTCCTGCACGGTGGGGACGGTTCCGGGAAGACGCGGGTGGCGGCCGAGTTGGCCCGCCGTCTGTGCGAGCGGCGTGCGGAGGCGGAGTGCGATCCGGGTGGTGGGGACGTTCCGTGGACGGCGGGGTTTCTCGCTGATGCTCCGGCGTGGCATCCGGCGCCGTATGGGATGTTGCGGCATCTGACGCGGCCGGCGCTGATCGTCATCGACGATGCGGAGGGCCGCCTCGACCAGGTCGAGGAGTTGCTGGACACGTTCGCCGGGCATCAGGCGCCGCCGGGGCGGCGGATACGGGTGCTGCTGACGGCCCGTTCCGTCCGGGGCTGGTGGGAGGAGCTGCGGGGGCGTCATCAGGGTGTGATCACCGGAACCGAGGTGGTGCTCGGCCCGGGCGCGGTCTACCGGCAGTACACGCCCGCCCAGGTGCAGGAACTGGCCGAACTGGCCTTCAGTAAACGGATTCTGGCGCTGCACCGGGCCGGAGTGCGGGACGACTGGGACGCCTATGAGGCGGCCGACCGGCGCGCAGCCCTCCCTGCTCCCCGTGAACGCCGTGACGACGCCGGCGGGGAGGGCGTGCCCGACGAGAGGGCGCCGGGGGTGCTGGGTGTCCACATGGACGCGCTGGCCGGTGTGCTGCTGCAGGCGCCCGGCGAGCCCACCGACTCGCATCCGGCGTCGGTGACGCTGCTGGACCACGAGTTGCAGTACGTGCGGCGGGGCGCGGCGCGCGAAGGTCTGGCGGAGCTGGCCCCGGAGTTGCTGCGGACGCTGGTCACGGTGCAGGGCATGGCCGGTGCGCAGGACAAGGAGGAGGCCGATGCCGTCGTCACGACGGCCTGGGAGTTCCATCACCGGGGCGCTGCCTGCCCGTTGGATGCGGACATGCTCCTGCGGCTGCGCCGGGCCGCCGCTCAGCTGTATCCGGCGCTGGACGGCGGCTACTTCTCCGGCGTCCGGTCTGCGTCGCTGACGGCCGCGCTGATCGAGCGTGCCCAGGAGGAGTCCGGCGGCGGCTTCCTCGATTTCGTGCTCCCCTCCCCCGGTCTGTCCCCGCGTCAGCGCCGGCAGTGCCTTGCGGCCATCGCCCGCTCGGTTTCCGCGCAGCCGCGCCTGCTGGAGGGCGCTACGAGCGCGATCGCCGCGCACGGTGAGGT
Organism: Streptomyces bathyalis; assembly: GCF_015910445.1. Classification (NCBI taxonomy): domain Bacteria; kingdom Bacillati; phylum Actinomycetota; class Actinomycetes; order Kitasatosporales; family Streptomycetaceae; genus Streptomyces; species Streptomyces bathyalis. The sequence goes on along the minus strand of NZ_CP048882.1, from coordinate 7,365,682 downwards.
TCTGGCGGGTCCGGCGGCGGGGATCGCGCGGCAGCTGCCCGAGCCATGGCAGGTGGCGTGGCTGAAGTCGATCGAGAAGGCCTCTCCAGGGCGTGCCTCTTTGGCGGGTGCGTCACCGTCCGTCGCGCAGCCCGCAGCCCCCGCAGGCGTGGGCGCGGGGTCTGCCCGCGAGGAGACGGTCCTGGATGGGTGGGCCGGTCCTGCCCACGGGGCGACTTCGGTTGCTGCCGGGGATGGCGAGCCTGAGGCAGTCTTCGGGCCGGTGGTGTCCGTGTCCGCGGCCGAGTCGGGGTCCGGCGAGGCGCACGAGGCCGGATCCCAGGCCGGATCCCAGGCCGGATCCCAGGCCGGATCCCAGGCCGGGTTCCGGGCGGTGCCCGGGCCTGTGGTGTCGGGGACCGTCCTGCCCCCGCCCCCCTCCCAGGAGCCGCGGCAGGAGCCGATGCCGCTGCCGGCTCCTCTTGTCGGTGAGACCGTCGGTCCGGGCCGGCACACGGCCGCCGCCACGCACACGCACCCCCGCCCACGTGTCCGGGCGCCGGGGCGGACGAGGTCGCAGAGGTTCTGGGATTCGGTCAACACCGCCGGTGCGCTGCAGCTGTTGGTCATGATCTCCATCCCTCTCGCTGTGCTGGTGAGCGTCATCTGGATCAATCGCTCCACCACCTGAAGACCCCCCACGGGACGGCCGGCCGGGATCCCCCTTGGGGTCTCGGCCGGTCACTCAGTCCCTCGTGGGGCAACGGGCCGGGTGCGGGCGGGAATTCACTGCATTGCCGTGTCACTGCATTGCTGTGAATGCGGGGCCGTTGCGGGGTCCTTGCCTGTCCGGGGTGAGGGTGCAGACCCCGGTGTCTTCTTTTCTGATCCGGCGCGGGACCCGGTGCGGGGTGCTGTGGGCGTGGATGGTGTCCTCGTAGCCGGGTACGTGCTCACGTGATCGTGATCCGCTGTGCACGGACCCGCCCAAGACACATCACTTCAGAGAGGAGTCGACATGTCGTCGAAGCGCCGTCGCAAGAAGAAGGCACGTCGCAAGAACGCGGCCAACCACGGCCGCAAGCCTCAGACTTGAGGATCCGTCCCACGCAGGCCGGGCCGGATCCCGGCCGCACGGGGCGCTGAAGGGCCGTCCACCGCACGGGAACGAGCGGTGGGCGGCCGCCTGTGTGTGCGGGCGGTGTGCGCCGCCGGCGCAACAGTCACCGCCTCCCGTCTTTACAACGTTGTAGCGACGCAGTACACATGCTCTGCCGCCGACAGCGTCCGGGAGGACAAGTGACAGCACGGAGAGCCGGATCCCGCATCCGCCAGGCAGTGGCAGGCCTGGCCCTGCTCGCCATCGCCGCCGGCCTGCCGCAGGCGTTCGGCTCCAGCGCCTCCGCCGACCCGCGGCCGTCCGCGGCAGGAGCCGGCTCCCGGCACACCTACGTCAATCCGGTCTCGCGCGGCTTCGCCGACACCTTCGCCGATCCCGCCGTCATACGCGGCAAGGACGGCTACTGGTACGCCTTGGGAACCACGGATCCGCTGCGCAGCGGCGAGGGCAAGCCGCACTCGCTGCCCGTTGCGCGATCGACGGATCTGGTGCACTGGTCGTACGTCAACGACGCGCTCGGTGAGCACAACGAACCGGAATGGGCGGCCAGGGACGCGGCCTACTGGGCGCCGGACATCAGCTACCACGACGGCCGCTACTGGCTCTACTTCGTCGCCACGCAGACGAAGGTCACCGGCGAGCAGGACGACAGCGCCATCGGCGTGGCCACCGCCCCGAGCCCGGCGGGCCCCTGGAAGAGCCACGACGAACCGGTGGTCGCGCCCCGGCACGGCAGCGGCGGGCAGGACGACTTCCTGTGGACGTTCGACCCGGCACACGTCCAGGCCCCGGACGGGCGGCGCTATCTGTACTACGGCTCGTACTACGGCGGGATCGAGGTGACGGAGCTGTCCGGCGACGGCACCCGTACCAAGGGCCGCCCCACGAAGGTCGCGACGGACAATCGCTTCGAGGGCGCCTACGTCATCCGGCGGGGCGGCTGGTGGTATCTGTTCGCGTCGTCCGGTGACTGCTGCGCCGGTCCGACGACCGGTTATTCGGTCTTCGTCGGCCGTTCCCGGTCGGTGCGGGGTCCCTTCACGGACCGGGAAGGCGCGCCGCTGACCGCTTCACGGACGGGCGGGACGATCGCGCTCACGCCCAACGGCAACCGGTGGGTGGGCACCGGGCACAACGCCGTGGTGAAGGACTTCGCCGGGCAGGACTGGATGGCCTACCACGCCATCGACCGCGCCGAGCCGTATCTCGACGAACCTTTCGGCGTCAATCGCCGTCCGATGCTCATCGACCGCCTCGACTGGAGCGGCGGCTGGCCCGCCGTGCGGGGAGGCAAGGGGGCTTCGGAGGGCAGGCAGCTCGCGCCCGTCGCTTCGCCAAGGGCAGCTGCGGGCAAGGGTGTTCAGCGTTCCGACGGCGGACAGGGCGCCGGCTCAGTGGTCCCGCGGCCGGGCCGTGTGGACCCCTCCCGCAGCGACGAGTTCGACGGCGGGCAGCCCGGCCCCGGATGGGAGTGGGTGCGCGAGCCCGCGGGTCGGGTGACCGGCGGCCGCTACGTGTGGCCGACGCAGGACGCCGAGCTGCACAAGGACGAGAACACCGCGTCGCTGATGCTGCGGGAGGTGCCACGCGGCGACTTCACCGTGGAGACGAAGCTGACCATCGACCTGGGCGAGCAGACCGTCCGGAACTATCAGCAGGCCGGGCTGGTCGCCTACGCCGGCGACGACAGGTATCTGCGCCTGGCGCACGCCGCCATCTGGAACACCCGGCAGACCGAGTACGGCAAGGAGGAGCCCTACGCCGATGACATCGCGTACGGCTCCACGTCCGTCGGCCCGCCGGCGCGCACCACCTGGCTGCGCCTGAAGCACACCACCGCTTCCGGCAGCGGCGAGCACCGCGTCCAGGCCTTCACCAGCCGTGACGGGGAGAAGTGGATCGCGGGCGGCACGTGGACGGTTCCCGCCGGAGAGCGGCTGCGCTTCGGGCTGGCCTCGATGGGCGGGAAGGGAGCAACGGCACAGTTCGACTACTTCCGCCTCTACAAGCGCTGAGCGCCACGGCCGCCCCGCCGGTACACGGACACGGACACGGCCAGGGCCAGGCCGTCCCCTCGGACGGTCCGGCGCGCCCGCCGCCGTACAGCGCTCCCGTCCGTGCATGACACGGCCGCAGCACGGCTACCCCGGAAGGCAAGAACCACGAACCCGAAAGGACCACGAACCCGAAGGGAAAGCGCTGATGATCTCGGAGACGGTCTCGGTGGCGGTGCCCGGCAGTGTGGAACTCCCGGGCGACATGGAGGTACCCCCCTCCCCGCGCGGTGTCGTGCTGTTCGTCCACGGAAGCGGCAGTTCCCGCCACAGCCCCCGCAACCGCGCGGTCGCCGAGGACCTGCGGCGGCAAGGCTGGGCGACCTTGCTGACCGATCTCCTCAGCGAGGAGGAGGAGCGCACCGACGCGGTGACCGGCCAGTACCGCTTCGACATCGCCCTCCTCGCCGAGCGGACCGTGGCAAGCGTCGACTGGCTCAGCAAGTACCCGGTCACCGAGGCACTCCCAGTACACCTCTTCGGAGCGAGCACCGGCGCAGCGGCGGCACTGGTCGCCGCCGCAGCACGATCCGGCCCCATCGTCTCGGTCGTCTCACGCGGCGGACGACCCGACCTGGCCGGAGACACGCTGGAACGCGTCAACGTGCCCGTACTCATGCTGGTCGGCGGACACGACGAACAAGTACTACAACTGAACCAGGACGCCGCACAACACCTCCACCCCGAACACCGGATCCACATCATCCCCGGCGCCACCCACCTCTTCGAAGAGCCAGGCGCACTGCAACAGGTCGCAGCCGCAGCCCACGAATGGTTCCTCCACGCCGCAGAAACCCAACTCAACCGCAACAACCCCCGATAACCCACATTCTTGTGGGTTGAATTGGCGGCGTAAAATGATCTTGGGTGGTCAGGGGGTTCTGCAAGTTGAGGGTCGTGCCACTCTTCTTGCCTGATTTGTCTGGATGTATGAATCTCTTAGGGTTCTGTGCTCTTCAACACCACTGGTGCAGTGCCGCACTGGTCTCATGATCTCCAGTTCTCTCACTGCGCTTGTCAGCGTGATCTGGATCATCGGCCTTCGGATCCATGGCCGACCTGTCATCGAAAGAACCGAACGAACCCGATGAGTTCGTGGCCCGCGGCAGGTCGAAGCTCGTGACACCCGAGGAAGGACACTGCCATGTCAGAGCTTCTCGTCGACTTCATCACCTCCCTCGACGGCAACGCATCGGGAGAGGGCTGGCCCGGGTTCTGGGGCCTCGAGGGCCCGGAGTACCTCGCTTGGCTCGGCGAGCAGCCCGAGGTCACCTACCTCATGGGAGCGAACACCTACCGTCTGATGTCAGGCTTCGCCGCCGGCGAGGTCCCGAGTGGCCAAGACGAGTTCAGGGCCGAAGAAGAGGCGTCCGTCGACGAGCTCACGCAAGCGTCCAAGGTGGTGTTCTCCTCCTCGCTCGAGGAGCCACTGACGTGGGCCAACTCCACGCTCGTCCGCGACGACGCCGTCGAGACGGTGCGCGCCATGAAGGAGAACGGCTCGGGGCTCCTCAGCACGATCGGCAGCCTCAGCCTGTGCCGGTCCCTGCTACGGGCCGGACTCGTCGACCGCTTCCGGGTCGGGATGTTCCCGGTGATCACCGGGGCCACGGGCGCAGAACGCATCTACGACGGCTACCCGGACGTCGCCCTCGAGATGATCGAGCACCGGACCTTCGACGGCCGCATCCAGCTGGTCGAGTACAAGCCACGCGTGCTCGAGCATCCGCCGCTCGGCGCCCCTGCGTGAGAAGTCGCCCCGTCCGCAGGTGTCGAACGCACCGCCGGCCGCCTCTTCCAACTGGTCGACCGATCACGGTCGTCACGTACCTGGCGCCTGAGCCGACCAAGGCAGTGATGGCGCTGGGCGCCGGGACGATGTGGGACGCCGACTTCGCGCCCGGACCGAGGGTTGGGCCCTCTACGCCGCAGTGCGGACGCTGCCCATGCCCACCGAGCCGCTGGCGCGGCTCTGGCACGGGGCCAACCAGCTGTGCAACACGGCTGAGGCCCGCATGCCGTCGCCACACCGGGGTGGGCCCCGAGCACTGACTACGATGAGGCCCGTGCGACCGGTCATTGTACACATCGAGGTGCCCCAGCCGCGGGAAGAGGTCTACGACGTCCTCGACGTCCTCGCGGCGCACGAGGAGTTCACCAACCATATGCTGCGCAACTGGGACTGTTCCGGACCCGCGCGCGGTGTTGGAGCCACGGCCCGCGTGACGGCTGTCGTCGCGGGCGGCAGCGAGAGCATCGACATCGAAGTTGTCGCGGCGCAGCGCCCGTTGCGGATCACCGAGCGCAACACCGGCGCCGGCGGACGGCGAGTCGCCCACGGCACGTATCTCCTCAACGAGCTTCCAGGCGGCGGCACTCGGATCTTCTTCAAGTACTCCTGGCAGACTGCGCCCCTGAGTGAACGGCTGGCCGCTCCCCTGATCAGATGGCTGCTACGACGCGCCAACCAAAAAGCCCTGCGACGCCTGGCCGGCCTGCTCGACAACAGCACGCAGTAGACAGGCCACACGCAGCACAGAAGGGGTCGGTAGGCATGCGAGTCACGGTCGTCGGCAGCGGTGACGCGTTCGGATCGGGAGGGCGTTTCCAGACCTGCATCGCGCTCGGACCCGACGATACCCAGGCGGCCTCCCACACGCTCATCGACTGCGGCGCCACCAGCGCCGTCGCGCTCAAGCAGCAGGGATTCGACCTGAACCGGATCGAGACGGTGCTGGTCACCCACCTCCACGGGGATCACTTCGGCGGGATCGTGTTCCTGATCCTGGACGGGCAGTTCCGCCGCCGCAGCATCGACCTGACGGTCATCGGCCCGCCGGGGACGCAGCAGCGCCTGGAAGAGGCGATGGAAGCCAGCTTCCCCGGGTCGACGCAGGTGACCCGCCGCTTCGCGGTGCGTGTCCTGGAGCACCAGGAGCGCACCCTCAGGGTGACCGGCCGGTTCACGGCGGTTCCTTTCGAGGTGCGTCACGCCTCGGGAGCGCCCTCGTATGCGATTCGTGTGGAAGACGCCGACAACGGGGCATGTATCGCCTACTCCGGCGACACCGAATGGACCGACGCACTCCTCGACGCCGCCCAAGGCACCGACCTGTTCCTCTGCGAGGGCTACGCCCCCGGCCCGGTGCGCTGGCACATGGACCTCGCCACGCTCGAGGGGCAGCGCGGCCGGCTGGAGACGCGGCGCCTGATCCTCACCCACCTCTCCCCCACCGCACTGGAGGCGGACCTGAGCGGATGGGACATCGCCCACGACGGGCTGGCCATCACCATCTGACCTCCGTCACGGTCCGCGTTTCCGTCCCAGTCGGGCAGCCCCGGACCGGGTGCCTGCTCCGGGTCACTCTGCTCCGGGCTACTGCTCCTGCGTGTAGTGGCCCCAGAGGCCGAGACCGATCAGAAGCACCAGTCCGGTGCCGAGGCCGTAGGGGCCGGCGGCAGCGGTCACCCGCTCGGCCAGAGAGGGTGGTTCAAAACCGTGACCCCGGCCGATGTCGGCAGCCAGACGCTCCACCGCGTCTTCGTCCTCTCCGCTCACGCCATCCTTGGCCGCGAGGGATTTCGCGAGTCCGATGACCCGGGCGGTCTCAGCTCCCGTGAATTTCCCGCCTGAACCTGCCGGGCTTCCCCCGATCCCGGGGACCAGACCGCAGTAGAGCAGTTCCCCGCTCTTGCGGTCGAGAACGAGCCCTTTGATTCCGGAGTCCGGATCCTTCGAGCAGGCCTCGCCGACCGTCGAGAAGGCCACCTGATACGGCGAAGCGGGTGTCTTGATCATGTAGTGGACCAGGAAACCCACCGCCCCGATGAGAAGGGCGACCACGCTCCCACAGAAGACGGTGACAATGAGCAGGTTGGAGCGCCTCTCGGGACCATTGAACCCCGCGTTCGACCTGTCCGGTGTGCCCGGCACGCATCCCCCCGATGTTCCCGACGACGGCAGCGAAGGCCGCCGCCCGCTCCCCATCATCCAGCCGGATGGCCGACGCGAGAAGCACAAACCCCAACCCGCCATGTGTTGCCCGGGAGTTCAGCGCACGGCGGTGAAGGCGACCAGGCTGCGCAGCTGACGGCGTTCCACTGCGGAGAACAGACCGCGCAGGGCCTCCTCGATACGCTCCAGCTGCTCCTCCGGCAGACACAGACTCCGCGCGATGCGGCCCGGCGCGCTGCCGCCGTGCCACGCGATGACGGCCTGCCCTCCCGGACGCAGCACCCGGTGCACCTCCCGTACCCCGGCCTCCAGATCGGGCCAGAGGGCAACGTTGTTGACACACACCACACGATCCGCGCTGCCGCCCGCCTCGCCCGTCTCCGCCGCCGTGCCCAGACCTAGGACGACCCGCCCCTCACGCACGGCCGCACGGTTCGTGCGAGACGCGGCTCGGCGCATCTCCGGTGACGGGTCAACGCCGCGGATCTGCGCGGCCCCGGTACGCGCGGACAGCAGACGCACCAGGGCGCCCGGCCCGTACCCGATCTCCAGCACCGCATCGCCCGGCTGGACGTCGAGGAGGTCCAGTACGTCGTCCTGCTTGTTGGTCCACAGCATGAACCTCCCGGCCAGGCGCCCCAGGACCCCGGCGGGACGGGCGAAAGGCGAAGTCACGGGCCCGCCGACGGCCCACGAGTGCGTGTCGCTGTTCATGGCGCCACCCTGGCGCTTCAAGTCGGCTTGAAGTCAAATGACGCCTATGGAACTCGTGGAAATCGGCGAAGCGGCCCGCAGAGTCGGCATGGCCACCTCGGCACTGCGCTACTACGAGGAGCGGGGCATCGTGACGCCGGCCGCCCGCCGTGGCGGCAAGCGCATGTACGGGCCGCAAGAACTCCACATGCTCGCATTCGTGCAGTTCATGCGGCGTCTGGGACTCAGCCTGGAGGACACCCGCGCCGTCCTGCAGGACTCCGGCACCCAATGGCGCCAGACCGTGAACGGAACCCTTGCCGCGCTGGAGGCATTGATCGCGCAGGCCGAGGGGGCGCGGCACTTCCTGCGGCACGCGCTGGAATGCCCGGCCGAACACCCCGTCACCGGCTGCCCGTTCATGGTCGAGACCCTCGAGCGCGCTCTCGCCGGTGTCTCCTTCGAGGAACTCGCCGCCGAGCACGGTCATGAAGTGCCCCCACCTGGAAAGGCACTCTCCTGGCCGCAGCCGGTGCGGTGCAGCCACACCAGTGCAGAAGGAGAGCACGGCAGGCATGCGTGAGCTACGAGTGGGCCTCGTCGTCGCCGGCGGGAGCCTGGGAGGTGTCGCGGCGGCGCTGGCCGCGTGCCGCCGCGGACACCGGGTGCTGCTGATCGAGGAGATGGACTGGCTCGGGGTTCAGCTCACCTCACAGGCCGTGCCCCCGGACGAGCACCCCTGGATCGAGCAGTTCGGCTGCACCGCCCCACACGTCGCGGCGCAGCGCCTGAAAGTACTCCTGCGTCACCGCGTGACCGCCGCCGTCCGCGACGGAAACTGGGTGGAAGCCCTGCAGGTCGCCGGGCCCGACGGCGAGGCCCTCTCTGTCTGCGCCCCGTTCTTCCTGGACGCCACCGAGCACGGCGATGTGCTCCCGGCCGCGGGCGCCGAGTTCGTCATCGGAGCCGAGGGCGCCGACGAGCACGGCGAACCGCAGCACCGACCGAGGCGCAGCCGGCCAACATCCAAAGCTTCACCGTGACGTTCGCCCTCTCCCACCACGACGGGGAGGACCACACCATCGACCGCCCCGCCTCCTACGAACACTGGCGCACCTACCAGCCGGACTTCTGGCCCGGCCCCCTGCTGGGATTCCGGGCCCCGGTGCCCAGCACCCTGGAGCCCTACGAACGGTGACTGGACCCGAACCCGCCCGGCGACCCCATCGACGAACTCGCCGACCCCACACGCGACATGGGCGACCGGGAACTGTGGATGTTCCGCCGCATCCTCGCCGCCGGTCTGCACACCCCCGGCTCCTTCGGCTCCGACATCACACTGGTGAACTGGCCGATGAACGACTACTGGCTGGGCCCGATCGTGGAGACAAGCGACCCGGAGGCGGCCCAACATCTGGGCCAGGCACGGGAGTTGAGCCTGTCGCTGCTGCGCTGGCTGCAGACCGAAGCACCGCGCAGGGACGGCGGCACCGGCTTCCCCGGCCTCCGACTACGACCCGACGTCACAGGGACCGCGGACGGCCTGGCCAAGGCCCCCTACGTGCGCGAGTCACGCCGCATACGGGCGCTGCGCACCGTCACCGAGTCGCGATCGTCGCCGACCGGGGTCTGGCCGCGGTGTCGTTGGCGGCGGTCGCGCGGATCATCAGCAGCGCGCATAGCCGTGTCCTGGAACCTTGCGGCGCAGGCGTTGTCGACGGCTGGAATGGACGACGGTCATCCCCCACGACTCCGCGAGTTCAGCCTCGTGGTCCGGCGGGATTCACCGCCCCTCGGACGCCACCGGTTCAGGCTTCCATCGGTGGTAGACCGGGAAGCACCTTCTCGAGCGTGATGGGGAAGTCGCGTACGCGCATGCCGGTCGCGTTGAAGACCGCGTTCCCGATGGCAGCGCCGGCCCCGCAGATGCCCAGCTCCCCGGCGCCTTTCGAGCCCAGGACGTTGGCCTTGTCGTCGTGCCCGTCCAGCACAGTGACGTCGAGGTCGGGGATGTCAGCCTGCACCGGCACCAGGTACTGCGCGAGGTCCCGGGTGGCGATGGCGCCGGTCCGGGGGTCCACGAAGGCCTCCTCCTGCAGGGCCGCTCCGAAACCCCAGATCATGCCGCCGAGCAGTTGCGATCGGACGGTCTTGGCGTTGAGGACCCGGCCCACTGAGAACACGCCCAGCATCCTGCGGAGCCGGATCTCGGCGGTGTCGGCGTCGACGCCCACCTCGGCGAAGTGGGCGCCGTAGGTGTGGATCGAGTAGTCCGTGTAGTTCGGCTCATCTGCCATGAGCGGGATCTCGCCCTCCGCCTCCACGCCGTCAGGGTGGTTGCGCGCGACGATCTCCCTCATCGGCTCGGACCTGCCTTCGACCCTCAGTTCGCCACCGGAGAACTGTGCCTCCGCCAGGTCCAGGCCGTACATGGGGGACCGGGCGTCGTCCTTCGCCGTCGACAGCAGTTTCTCGCGCAGGGCACGGCACGCGCGGTGGAGCGCGGTACTCGAATTGCAGGCGCCCCAAGAACCGCCGGACCCCCAGCTGGCGGGAAAGTCGGAGTGCCCCAGTTCGACTCGCACCTGATCCGGCGTCAGTCCGAGCGCCTCCGCTGCGACCTGGGTGAGGACCGTGTAGGTGCCGGTACCGAGGTCGGTCATGTCCGACTGCACCACGACGGTCCCGTCGGCCTCCATCCGCACGCGCACCGCTGTCGGCTGCTGGAAGTGTCCGCGGATGCCGGCCGCCATGCCGTAGCCGACCAGCCACCGGCCGTCACGGACACTGGCGGGCGTCGTAGGGCGACGCTCCCAGCCGAACCGGCGCGCTCCTTCGCGGAGGCACTCGACCAAGCGCCGTTCGCTGAAGGGCACATCCCGCTCGGGATCGACGGTGGGCTCGTTGCGGATCCGCAGCTCGACTGGGTCCATCCCCAGCTCATGGGCCAGCTCGTCCATCGCGGACTCGACCGCGAGCAGCCCCGGGGCTTCGCCGGGAGCGCGGACGTCCTCCCCCTGCGGCAGATCGAGCGGTGCCAGGCGGTGGGTCGTGGACCGGTTGGGCGCGGCGTAGAGGCTGCGGGTGGTGCCGGCCGTCGGCTCCCCGTATTCCATGTCGGGTCTGGTGTGCATGGTGACGTCGTGGGCGATCGCCGTCAGCCGCCCGTCGCGCGCCGCGCCCAGCCGGACCCGTTGGCTGGATGTGGGGCGCAGGCCGGTCAGGTGGAAGACCTGCTGCCGCGTGAGTGCCACCTTGACGGGCCGGTCCAGTGCGCGAGCGGCGAGCGCCGCCAAGACCGTCTCCGCATGGATGTTCAGCTTGGACCCGAACCCCCCGCCGATGTAGGGGGCGACGATGTGGATGCGCGCGGGGTCGATGTCGAGCGTGGCAGCGAGCGAGGCCTGCGCAGCGTCGACCACCTGGGAGCTGACGTAGACCGTCAGGTCCTCGCCCCGCGGCTCCACCAGACACGCGTGCGGCTCCATCGGCATGGACAGCTCGTAGGGCGTCGTGTAAACCTGATCGACTTTCACCGCTGAGGCCTCGAACGCCGCGTCGACGTCACCGACGGCGGTATCGGCAGGGATACCGGGGCCGACCAACGCCGGGGCGTACGCCTCGTCCATGTGAGTGCTGAAGTCGAATCGTCCTGGCTCGGCGGCGTATTCCACTTCGACCAGCTCGGCCGCCGCCCGGGCCTGCTCGAAGGTGGCGGCGACGACCAGCGCCACCGGCTCACCGTAGTGGTGGATCTCCGGCCCGGTCAGCGCGGGCTTGGCGCGCCAGTACTCCACCGCGATGGACTCGTCGCGGGGTCCCTGGGCCGCTGCATTGTGATGCGTCATCACCATGTGGTGGACACCGGGGGCGCTCTCGGCGTGGTCGGTGTCGATCCGCGCGATCCGGCCCTTGCCGATCGTGGCCCCGACGATGAATCCGTACAGCGGTGGTGTCTCCACCCAGTGCTCGTAGGCGTAGGTGGCGCGGCCGGCGACCTTCAGCGGGCCGTCGACGCGGTTCAGAGCCTGTCCGATCACATGCGTCTCCTCAGCCTGCCTGGGCCGCTTGCGCGAGTGTGCGCGACAGCGTGCGCTTGGCCAGTTCGATCTTGAAGTCGTTGTGCCCCTGGCCCACCGCGTCCTGCATGGCTGCCTCGGCTGCTGCGCGGTAGGTGGCCATTGTGGCGGGCCGGCCTGTCAGAGCGTCCTCCGCCTCAACGGATCGCCAGGGCTTGTGGGCCACGCCTCCGAAGGCCACTCGCGCCTGGCTGATCGTCCCTCCTTCGGTGGAGAGGACGGCCGCTACGGAGACCAACGCGAACTCGTACGACGCCCGGTCCCGCACCTTGCGGTAGATCTGCCGGCCCGGAGGGGGTGGAGGCAGGAGCACACCGGTGATCATTTCCCCGGGCCGCAGCACTGTCTCGATGTGCGGCGTATCGCCCGGCAGCCGGTGGAATTCCGTGACGGGCACGCGGCGTACCGCCTGCTCGGCATCGAGCAGTTCGATCTCCGCATCCAGTGCGGCCATCGCGACGGCCATGTCCGAGGGGTGCGTGGCGATGCAGGAGCTGCTGGCGCCGAGGATCGCGTGGATCCGGTTGAAACCTCCGATCGCCGCGCATCCGGCCTCGGGATCCCGCTTGTTGCAGCCCGCGGCAGTGTCGTAGAAGTAGGGGCAGCGAGTGCGCTGCAACAGGTTTCCGCCGGTGGAGGCCTTGTTGCGCAGCTGCCCCGACGCGCCGGCGACCAGCGCCTGCGACAGCACCGGGTAGCGGCTTCGCACGTGACTGTGGGCGGCAAGGTCGGAGTTCGCCGTCTGGGCTCCGATGCGCAGTCCGCCATCGGGGAGGTCCTCGATGTCCCGCAGCGGAAGCCTGCTGATGTCGACCAGATGCCCTGGCTTCTCAATTTCCAGCTTCATCAGGTCGAGGAGGTTGGTGCCGCCGCTGATGAACTTCGCACCGGTCTTGGACACTGCGTCGAGGGCGGTGTGCGCGGTCATCGCTCTCTCGTAGGTGAAGGACCTCATGCCGGACCTCCCTGCGCGGCGTCGCGGATGGCCGCGACGATGTTCGGATAGGCGGCGCACCGGCAGACGTTGCCGCTCATGCGCTCCCGAATCTCCTCGTCGCTCAACTCGATGCGTGATGACGCCACGTCAGCGGTCGCGTGGCTGGGCCATCCCGCCTCCACCTCTGAGAGCATGCCGACAGCCGAACAGATCTGGCCGGGCGTGCAATAGCCGCATTGGAAGCCGTCATGCTCAACGAATGCCCGCTGCATGGGGTGCAGGCCCTTGACCCCGTCCAAACCCTCGACCGTGACGATCTCGTCGCCCTCGTGCATCACGGCAAGCGTCAGACATGAACAGACGCGCCGACCGTTGATCAGCACCGTGCACGCGCCGCACTGTCCGTGATCGCAGCCCTTCTTCGTCCCGCCCAGTCGTAGATGCTCGCGGAGCGCGTCCAGCAGCGAGACCCGCGGGTCCAACTCAAGCTGCCGAACCTGACCGTTGACGCTCAACTTGATCGCCAAGCCCCTGTCCCCGTCGTCCTGAGCTCGCTCCGCGGCGTCCGTCCCTGAATCGCTCATCACAGCCCACCTTCCTCACCGATCATCGAATGAGCGCCCTGCCACGCCTGAGCCGCCACGCCGAGCGAGTCGCGATCCTGGTGTTCGGTCCGCGGGCGGTTGCTGACCGGCCTCCGCGGAGTCCTGACAGGAGTGCGGCTTCCGGAACAGCGGTGCGGCGGCGGGTGCTCGACCGGTCGGCCAGCACTGCCGTCCGAAGTCAGCTTTGGGCGTCCGGCCTGGGCCGGGAGTCAGGGCCATCGCCCTCGGGCGGTCCTGAACTCGACCGGAGTACCACCGGCCATCGCTTCCAGATGGCCACGTGCAGGATGACCGCCATGCCGATGCCATTCAGGGCGCTGTAGGACACCCAGCCATCCGGGTGCACACGTCCCCAGTTCACCGTGTCCGCGTACGCGTACAGGGCCCAATACATCAGTCCTGCCACGGCGATCGAGGTAGCCACCACCCCGGTACGGCCGGGTAGTGGACTCAGCTGCGTCCACGGCCAGCGGTCGAAAAGCATCGCCACGAGCAAGAGGGACGCGACGCCGCAGCCGCAGGCCGCGGTAACCCGCCCTACCGGCATGTCCAGAGCATGACGCAGCAGCAGGTACGAGGCCCAGGCACAGGCGATCACGGCCACATTGGCCACCGGAATGCGGACGGATTTACGCTTCACGCTCGTGAAAGGCCATCCGCGCAGGACCACGTAGAACACCAACTGCCAGGCGCCCAGGGCGGTGAGCCACGCGCCGTAGACCTCGGACGAAACGGGCCCACTGGGATCGCGGAGTCCGTTCTCCGCCTCCGTGTCGAGGTGTACCAGGAGCAGGTAGGCGCCGGCCCCGATGCCCCAGGCAACCGCGAGTGCCGCGACGCCCGAGGTGAGGCGGCCGAGCCGGCGGAAGGGCCAGCCTTCGCACACCAGCGTCAGCTGGAGGATCGCCGTGAACACCCCGGCAGCGACAGGCAAGGTGTGGGGGAAGGTCTCCACGTGCCCGGAACCCGGCTCCGGGTCGAACAGGGCGTGTGCGTCGGATCCGGCGACGACGGCCTGGCCGAGGAGAGTGAGAACGATCGCTGCCGGGATGGCGATCAGCGTGTCCGTCAGCCCGGACCAGCCCGCACGTAATGTGCTGCCGGGCCAGTCCTCCCACCAGAAGGCAATGGTCGCGATGACCGGAAGGCCGAAGGTGGTGAGCGGGGCCAGAACCTTGAGCGACGTCACCGGCCCACCGGCACCCAAGGCCAGCAAGAAGAACAGCGGCAGGAGAACGGCCAGCCCGGCGAGGCCGATCATGGGTTGCCCCCGCCCGGGAGCGGGAGCCGGCGCACCCATTCCTGGGGCCGGTGCGCTTACCGGGGGCCGACCTGGCAGCGGCGGAGTCCCGACGTAACCCCGGGCCCGCTCGCCGGTGGCTGACGAAGCCGTACTGGACGTGCCGTTCCCCGCGGAGGCCCCTCTCGACGCCCCAACGCCGTGCCGTCTCACGTCTCGCTCCGATCCCGAGGACGCAGCGACGACCCCGGACTCCCGGATACCGAGTCCCTTAGCAGTGAAAGCATCGTTTGACCGGGGGTGGTCGCGATTGGTCGGTTCAGCAACGTGAGGAGCTATAGCACGAATGCATCCGCGTCAGCCGGATTTGTTTGAGCTGGTGCGCCTTGTCCGCGTGGGTCCACTGTCTCGCTTACCAGGTCCAGCATCGAGAGCGTCAGGACTACCCCCCCCCCGCCCTCACTTGCAGCATTCCGGCCCGCTGGACTCCGGACGACAAGATCCCGAAGAGCTTCCGTCGGTGACCGTACGTAGCCGTCATCCGACGATTCACTCACCGCTGGCCGGAGGGCTTGCTAATGATTTGCTAACTGGGCTCCTGCGCACCCAGCGCAACAGGCCCCCAGATCCAGAATCTGAGGCCCACTCCCGAGACAAACGCGAGGTAAGCGACGCACGCGACCTTCACCAGCGTGCTTGCAACTGATTGGTCGTTCGCTTTGTCACTACCTCGCACTTTTCATGCTGGCTGTCACCGCTTCCATGCTTGTGTGACGCGAGCCCTCGACGGAGCAGAAGCCCCACTGTCGGCAGGATGAAGAGCCAACAAGCACTGAGGGTGAACAGCTGTCGGTTTCCAGCGGCGTTCGCAAACGCTGCACCGACGCCGCTTCCGAGCGAGGCCCCCAATAGCCCCACGCTGACTATGAGATCTCCAGCTCCGGGGGCGGCCTTCGCGTCTGCCATGGGCGAACTCCTCCGACGTGGCTTACCGCCCCCGGGCGCAGGCAGCCGCTCCGCCGAGAAGAGTGCACAGCAGGGCGTGGTAGCGGTCAGCCGCCCCTGTGGGGCGAAGATCCTGGGCCACCGTGTCCGTCTGTCGCGAGATCAGCCAGTCGGCGCTGGATGTGCCAGCAGCCTCCTCGCTCGGGAAGATGCTCGCTCGCTATAGAAGCCACACCGCCGCACCCTCGGCACAGTCACAGTCGCGACGTTAAGGCTCGTCCCGTGAGAGGTCTTTACAGTTCTGATGATCTTTGTTTGCGGTCGGTGTGACCACAGTGCCTGAGACATCCTGGAGAGGTCGCGTTCACGATTCTGAGCCCGAAGGTGTTTCAACAACCTGGTGGCCCAACTGTGCCGGGCGGGAGCCAGCCCGGGCCAGCGAGGACGTTCCGGGGCCCGGGCAGTGGTTGTCGTGGCGGGGTCAGGTCGTGCCCGCAGCGGGGGTCAACTCGGGCCGGTCGGTCGCGGAACGTCGTTGCGAGGTGGTGTCGCGGGTGCGCAGTTCTTCGTTGATGCGCTGGGCTTCTTCGAGTTGGTCTTCGAGGATGATGATGCGGCAGGCGGCTTCGATGGGGGTGCCGGCGTCGACGAGTTCTCGGGCGCGGGCGGCGATGCGTAGTTGGTAGCGGGAGTAGCGGCGGTGGCCGCCTGCGGAGCGCGGCGGGGTGATCAGTCGGTTCTCGCCGAGACTGCGGAGGAAGGCGGGGGTGGTGCCGAGCATGTCGGCGGCCCGGCCCATGGTGTAGGCGGGGTAGTCGTCGTCGTCGAACTTGTCGACGGGGTGGGAAGTGCGAGGGGGCATAGACCTCTTCTTTCGGGGGCGCGTCGGGGGGCCCGGGTGCCGTACTGGCACCCGGGCCCCGAGCTTTCAACACCATCTACCGGCTGACTGCGCCGGCCTTGTTGTTCCGCTGGTCCGCCTCGGAGGGCGGACGAGCGAGGATCGCGGCTGCGTGACCGAGGACCACCTTCCAATCCGGGGCCTGCGGTACCCGAGCGGTTTTTCGCTTCGCCCGGGCGATCCCGATGGCGTCTGCTCCTTACCTCGTTCGGTTACTCGGCTGTACTGCTGGATATCGCGGGTGTTGCATGCGACCCCTGGGGTCGCTCGGCCCGGCAGCCAGTGATGGGACCCACCCTTTCCGGCCCCGCCACTCCACTGCCGTTCCGCATCCTTCCTGACCTGCTTGCACGGCAGTTCATCTCTGCCGTGCCCTCTTCGACCTCTTGGCTACGAGGAAGACGTTAACCCCTGCACCCAACCATGTCTACTCTCGCCGTGATAGATTTTCTCCATGGGCAGTGATGGGATTTCTGCTCTATACGCACCCGGAAGAGTGGTGTCAGGGATTGAGGCCCGGCCCAGTGGGCACGAGCCGAACCCGGCGACACGACCGACCCAGGGGCGTGAGCGCATGAACGACACGACGACAATCAGCACGACAGCCCGCAGGCCCCCGTCGTCCTTGAAGACGACAGCCCTGTCGGCATCCCCCGCACCCGCCACGTCGCCCGTGCTTTCGCCGACAGCCTCAACCCGGCCCCGGCCCCCGGGACCGCGGAAACGCTGGCCCTGGTGGTCTCCGAACTCGCCACCAACGCCCTGCGCCACGGCGGCGGCCACTACACCCTCCACCTCAGCGCCACCGCCGACGCGGTGAACGTCGCCGTCAGCGACCTCAACCCGGCGCCGCCGCGCGAACGCACCCCGGCCTCAACGACGGCACCGGCGGCTTCGGATGGCACATGATCCGCCGCCTCACCGGCGACGTCACCATCACCCCCGGCCCCGGACAGGGCAAGACCATCCATGCCCGCCTTAGAGTTGATCTCAATTGACGATCATTGGGCTGTCGCCGTGATGGCGATGGTGGAGCGTCTGGTCCCGGACGGGTTGTGGGGGTTGTTCCAACGAGTGGTGCCCCCGGCGCCTGTCCGGCCGCAGGGCGGTGGCCGACGGCGCCACGGGGATCGGGAGGTGTTGGCCGCCATCGTGTTCGTGGCCACGACGGGCTGCACGTGGCAGCAAGTGCCGCCGGTCTTCGGCCCGTCCGGACCGACCGCGCACCGCCGCTTCACCGAGTGGAGTGCCGCGCGGGTATGGGGCAAGCTGCACCGACTCGTCCTGGACGCTCGGAGCACGCGGGAATCTGGACTGGTCGCGATGCGCGATCGACTCGGTGAACATGAGGGCGCTCAAAGGGGGGACCTGACGGGCCCGAATCCAGTGGATCGGGGCAAGAAAGGCTCAAAGATCCACTTGATCACCGAGCGGACCGGTCTGCCCCTATCAATCGGAATCTCCGCAGCGAACACCCACGACAGTCAGGGCCTGGAGCCCCTCGTCCGTGGTATCCCGCCGAGGACCGCGCCGACGCTGCCCCGCCAAGCTCCATGCGTACAAGGGTTACGACTACAATCGCCTGCGGAAATGGCTCCGCAGCCGGAACATCATCCCGCGCATCGCCCGCACGGGTATCGAGCCCTCGCAGCGGCTGGGACGCCACCGGTGGACCGTGGAGCGCACCGTGAGCTGGCTGTCCGGCTGTCGCCGCCTGCACCGCCGCTACGAACGCAAAGCCGAGCACTTCCTAGCCTTCGCTGGCATCGCCGCGGCCCTCATCTGCTACCGGCGACTCGCCAGATAGGGCGGTCAGTCGGCATCACAGCTCACCTTCCGAAGCCTGACGCTCGGGCCGACCTACCAGTCGGCCTTGTCCAGCACGACGGACAGCTCAGGGGCGATCACATCCGTTGTGGCCAAAGCCCCGATGTGGTCCTGACCCTCGACCTCGATCAGCTCGAACCCAGCCGCACGCAACTCGTCGGCGTGCGCACGGATATGGCGAGCGATAGCCGCGCCACCCACGAAGTCGTACATCCGGCAGCCCGGTTCGCAGTCCCGGCTGCCGTACCACAGGACCTTCGGCCCTGGCAGAGCGGCTAGAGCCGCACGGTCATCCCGGCTTCCCCACTCCCGGTACAGCAAACGGCCCAGGTGATGAACCGCCGCCTTGTCCTGCATCCCGGCCTGGATCAGGGCCGCCCTTGCCCCTTCCTCGAAACCCAGCCAGTAGTCGCAACTCGCCAGCAGCGGGAACCCTCCGACCACGAGCCCCCGCGCGCGGTCGCTCACCGGCGCCAGAAAGCCCGCCAGCGCGGCCATGCCCGAATAACCGGCGAGCACGAAGTCCCCCACCCCGGCCGCATCCGCCACGGCGTGCAGGTCGGCGACCTCCATCTCCAGGGGATAGTGGGTCCACGTCGACGGCTCCCACGGACCGCCCGCCTCGTCCTCGGCCTCCATCTCCCCCACGACCTGCCGGGGCTTGTACCGGACGACGCGATACCGATCGGCCAACGCAGCTCCCAGGGCTGCGAATTCTGCACGGAATCGAGCCGGGAAGACGATAGTCGGCGTCTCCTCGCCCCCGACGACGTCGTACCACAGCTTGTATCCATCGGCAGCAACGGCAACCGGCATCTAAGCGCTCCCATGATCGGCACGTCAGGCGATGAGCCTAGCCTCGACCGTCAGCACGCCGTTGGGTCGCGCAGGGAACTGCAGTGCCCCTGGCGTTGTCCACCGTCCAATACACCGCCAACGCGCCAATTGAGATGAGCTCCTAAGCGATGACCCCGCCCACGGCGGTCCTGCATCGGGGCCGGAGCCGTGGCGGACAGGGCGCCGAACGAAAGCCGGGCCGGGGTACTTTGCGGAACCTTTAACCGGGTGCAGGCGTTGGGACGGTAAGCGTGCGAGCGGCGTTCGCAACCGATGACTGAGACGAATATCGAGGTGACTCAATGCCAATGTGGGACCGGCTCAAGGATCAGGCCAGGACTCTGCAGCAGTCCCAGGGAGGACGAACCGGAGGGCGAAGCAGCGGTAGCGGCGCCGGAGGTGGCTCACGTGCGCAACTGGTCAGCGCGCTGAAGACGCAGCTCGGCTCCCTTAAGACTGAACTGAAGAGCGGCGCCTACCGGGACGCGAGCATGGCGATGTGTGCGCTGGTCGCGGCCGCGGACGGTCATGTGGACCCCGCCGAGCGGCAGCGCGTCGAGTCGATGATCCTCAGCAACGACGTCCTGCAGAACTTCCCGCCGGAACAGTTGCGGCAGCGCTTCAACAAGCACGTGGACCAGCTGACGCAGAACTTCGCGCAGGGCAAGGCTGATGCGATGCAGGAGATCGCCAAGGCCGCCAAGAAGCCGGCCGAAGCAAGGGCCGTGGTTCAGACCGGCATTGTCATCGCGGGTGCCGACGGCGACTTCTCCCCGGCCGAGCAGACGATCATCCGGGAAGCCTGCACAACACTGCAAGTGCCTCCAGCCGAGTTCCAGCTCTGACTTTCCCGGCTCGGGTCACGAAACGTATGAATCGACGATCGGTTACCGAAGCGGGCAAGATTCACCGCGCCTCAACGTGACCCGCTGCAGAGATAATCCCCAACTCGACCATTGGTGCTGACCCGCCAAGGGAGCGCGGGAAAAGATCAAGCGCGTGACAGATGTCGCGAACAAGCAAGGTTGATGACAACTATCTCGGCCAAACGGTGACAACCTGGTGATGATGGAGGAGGCAGGTGCGATCAGCCGCGGACCCGGGCCGCGTGATTGCCGCCCCAACGCAGGCGCAGCCGTGGCTCACCCCCCACGCGCCCGCAGGCATGTGCCGGGAGCAGCAACGCCTCGAGGCGGTATCGCAGGGATACCGCCTCGCAGCGCCGGTCGTCTTTGGTTGCCGGTGGTGAATCCGCGGCTGGCAGATCAGTTGGCGCCGGGACGTGTGCTGCGACCGGCGTGACCCGACCCCGTAGGTCCCGTTGCCCTGCTGCGCGCTGGAGCCCGGAGCACCGGGCCTTGGTGGATGCGTACGTATCGCGGATGGTGTCGGTCGGATTGCCTGGGGCCGGGAACCACGGGTGTACGTACTGCTCGGATGGAAGATCCGGTCCAGGTGGACGACGGTGTACGCCGGGCCAGGGCTCGCCATCCCGGCATCGGCGTCGGCGTGCACCTGCACAACCGGAACGGGTTCGCGCCCGCCAACGCGCTCGCCGAACTCGCGAGCGGGGCCGACTGGTTGGAGAGCGCGACCGCCGGCCTCGGCGGCGACCTGTGGTTCCCCGGAGACCGGACCGTCCTGGTCAACATGGCCACCGAGGACCTCGTCCACCTGCTCGACAGCGTCGGCATCGCCACCGGCGTCGACCTGACCCGGCTTCGGACGGCGATGCGGCTGGTGACGGAGACGACCAGCTGACCGCCGACCTCGTTCGTCGCCCGCGGCGGCACCCGCCATGACGTTGCGACCGCCGAGTGGCCGGCGCCCTGACCTCGTCACAGGCCGGTCCCGTATCGGTGTCACCGGGACGTCCGGGCTGGTCCGGAACTCGCAAGGTGCCAACCCCGAGACTGCTCCGGCGCGCGCTCTGTGCCCGTGGGCCTATCAGTTGGGGCCGGACGAGAGAGGCTAACCGAGTCCGCGCTTCGGGCTCCGAGACAGGGGACAAACCTGCCGTGGGGTTCGTTCACCCGCTGCTTCAGCAGGCCGGCAGGGCGTGGGTCCACCGGTCTGCACGCTGCTCGATGTGTTCGGCACCGTTGCGCCGGACATCGCCATGGCCTTCCGCCCGGAGGCGTTCTCGTCGGCAGGCATCAGAGCCCGCCACCGAGCATCGGGCGGTCACTGCTGCATCCTCGGGTCCTGGGTGGGGTCGGCATACATGCGCGGGCAACCACCGTCGATCGCTTTGGTGCGCAGTTCGTAGTGCCAGGGTTCGTTCCTGTAGATCTGGCACAGTCCGTACTCGGCTCCGTGCTGGGACAGCCACGCCGCGGCTTTCGAGCGCCCGATGTCGATCGCGTCCCCCGACACGTGAGGAGACGTGTCCGCTGTGGCAACCCATCGGGCAGCTTCCTCCTCCGAGCCGTACTTCAAAACCGCCTCGCGAAGAATCTGATTCTGACGCTCGGGGGAACGCCAGCCGCTGTTGACGTGGAACTCGACGCCGTCGTCAGCGGCATCCGCCGCCGCTTCGCGCAGGGCCCGGAGCAGATCGGGGTCGAGGTTGGCCACGCCGGCATCCCCGTCGTCAAACCCAGTCACGCCCTCAGGGGCGGCGTCGTCAGCCGCGCCCAGTGCACCCTTGCGGTCTGCACGCTTGTGGTCGCCGTGCGGAGTGCCGACGGGCGGCGATGCGGACGAGGATGGTGATGCGGTCGGGGAGGACGAGGACTCCCGCACCTGGTAGCCGAGTGCTGCGGTGATCACCGCTACGACGGCTATCAGGCCGACCACAAGGAGCCGACGAATCCGGCGGGGCGCTGTTCGTGCTGCTGGTGAGGTTCGAGCCATACCACCAGTCAAGGCAGCGCGGCGTTGCCGGCACGTATGTGGTTTTCGATACGGGGACGATATGCGCCGCCTCGTAGCATTCGGAGCATGCGTGTACTGATTGTCGAGGACGAGCCCTACCTGGCAGAAGCCATCCGCGATGGCCTGCGCCTGGAAGCGATCGCCGCCGACATCGCCGGTGACGGCGGCACCGCTCTGGAACTGCTGAACATCAACACCTACGACATCGCCGTCCTCGACCGCGACATTCCCCCTCCCCTCCGGTGACGAGATCGCCAAACGCATCGTCGCCTCCGGCAGCGACATGCCCATCCTCATGCTCACCGCGGCCGACCGTCTCGACGACAAGGCCTCCGGGTTCGAACTCGGCATTGACGACTACCTCACCAAGCCCTTCGAACCGGCGGGTTGGGTCGGGGCCCAGGGCCGGTGCCAGGGGGTGTCTTCGGGGAAGTCGCCCGGCAGCTGTTCGAGCGCGTGCAGCAGGCCCTGGTGGCTGCTGGTGGTGGGGAATACTTCACCGGCGGGGTGATCACCTCTCCGTCCGCCAGCACCCACGAGATCGGCGTGCGGTAGCTCAGAACGGTGTAGGTGATCTGCGCGTCGCACCACGCGTCGAGGCAGGCAGCGCGATAGGGCTCCGGGAGCCGTCCGGTGTCGAAGACTCCGCCGTCGATCGCGCGGAACGCCCCGTGCGTGGCGAAGGGTTGATGCGCGGCCAGCGACCGCGGCACTGCCCAGGAATGCGTTGCTAAAGGCTGTCCCGTAAGTGATCTCTGCTGTCGTTGAGCCCAACGAGCTCGGTGCCGAAAACCGCATGACATCGCCTGTCAGGCGTATAGATCATGGGTGGATGGCGCGACTCCATGACATCGTCTTCGACTGCGCTCACCCCGCGGCAACGGCCCGCTTCTGGGTGGCAGCCCTCGATGGCTATGCCGTCGCGCCCTACGACGATGCGGAACTCGCACGCCTGCGCTCCGTGGGGATCACCAGCACCGAAGACGATCCCACTGTGCTCGTTGAGTGCGCAGACGGAGGACCTCGTCTGTGGTTTCAACTCGTGCCAGAGGCCAAGCGCGTGAAGAATCGCGTGCACCTGGACCTGCAAGCTGGATCCAGGAGCGGAGATCCAACGCCTCACCGCGCTCGGCGCGACCGTTCAAGCCAACGGTCCATAGGTGGGCGCCCCCGTGAGCAAGAGCCGGACCGCTGTGGCTCGGCGGACCGCAATTGATCGATCGCGGCGCGCCGGACGCCCTGTCCGCCGGAGCTGTTCGCTCATGCGCTCACGGTGTGGGTGTCGTTGCCGGTCGACGGATTGAGTTGGGGGTCACCGTTGTACGTGGCGGAGATGGCATGCGTCCCAATGGCGAGCCCCCTGTCGGTGACTGTGGCGACGCCGTTGACCAGTGCCGCCGTCAACGTGCCTCCGCCGCCGCCTCCGATGGTGA
This sequence comes from Streptomyces bathyalis, assembly GCF_015910445.1. Lineage (NCBI taxonomy): Bacteria > Bacillati > Actinomycetota > Actinomycetes > Kitasatosporales > Streptomycetaceae > Streptomyces > Streptomyces bathyalis. The sequence goes on along the minus strand of NZ_CP048882.1, from coordinate 7,342,200 downwards.
AGGTGACGGTCCCGGTCGGGGTTCCCGTTGCGGGAGGCGTGGGCGACACCGTGGCGGTGAAGGTGATGACTCGGCCGGGAAGAGAGGGGTCGGGCGACGAGACGACGGTGGTGGTCGTCGAGCCACGGTTGACGGTCTGGGTATCCGTGCCGTTGGACGTGGCGAAGTTGAGTGCTCCGCCGTAGGTTGCCGTGATCGTATGCGGGCCGGCGCTCAGACCGCTGGTGGTGGTTGTGGCGACGCCGTTGACGAGAGGTGCTGTGACCGGCGTTGTGCCGTCGAAGAGGAACGTCACCGTGCCCGTAGGGGTGCCTGCTTCCGGCAGGTTCGCGGCGACCGTGGCGGTAACCGTGACTGTCTGCCCGTAGGTGGACGGGTCGGGGGCGGAGTTGACGGTGGTCGTGGTCGGCGCCCGGTCGACGGTGTGGGCGTCGCTCCCGGTGGACGGCGTGAAGTTGCTGTCCCCCGCGTACGTCGCTGTGGCGGCGTAGTTGCCGACGGGGAGTGTGCCGGCGTTGACCGTGGCGACACCCGTCCCGTCAAGGGTTCCGGTGAGGGTGGGGCCTCCGGTGATGCTGAAGGTGACGGTGCCCGTCGGGGTTCCGGCACCCGGGGCCAGCGGGGTGACGGTGGCGGTGAAGGTGACGGTTTGGCCGAAGGTGGACGGGTCGGGGGCCGAGTTGAGGGTGGTCGTGGTCGCCGCCTTATTGACGGTGTGGGTGTCGCCGCCGGTGGACGGCGTGAAGTTCCCGTCGCCGCTGTAGCTGCCGGTAGTCGAATGGCTGCCTGTCGGCAGGGAGTTGAGGGTCAGTCGGGCCGTGCCGTCGATTTCCACGGGCACGGTGGTGGTGCCGCCCCCGTCAATGGTGAAGGTGACCGTGCCGGTCGGCATTCCCGCGCCTGGGACGTCCGGGACCACGACCGCGGTGAACGTCACCGGTTGGCCGAACACAGTCGGATCGGGGCTGGAGTTGACGGAGGTCGTCGTATCCGCCGGGTTGACTGTGTGGGTGTCCGAGCCGGTCGACGTGTTGAAGCTCGGGTCTCCCGCACCGTTGTAGGTGGCCGCGATGGTGTGGGCGCCGGCGGGGAGCGCGCTGGTGCCGACAGTCGCGGTGCCGGTGCCGTCGAGGGCGCCCGTGAGGGTGGTGGTTCCGTTGATAGTGAAGGTGACCGTGCCGGTCGGGGTTCCGGCGCCTGGTGCGACGGGCGCGACGGTCGCGGTAAAGGTCGCCGTCTGCCCGAACACCGTCGGGTCGGGCGATGACGCGACCGAGGTGGTCGTGTCGGCCGGGATGACGGTGTGGGTGTCGGCGCCGGTCGAAGCCGAGTAGTTGGTGTCGCCGCCGTAGGCCACCGTGGCGGCGTGCGTCGCGACACCCAGGGTGTCCAGGGTGAGTTGAGCAGTGCCGGACGCGTCCAGCGGCCGGCTGAAGGTGCCTCCGCCGGTTCCGGCGACGGTAAAGGTGACGGTCCCGGTCGGTACGGGCCCGGCTTGGGTCGGGATCACGGTCGCGGTGAAGGTGACCGGCTGCCCGAAGACGGACGGATCAGGACCGGACGTGAGCGTGGTCGTGTTGGACGGCTCCACCTCGACGCTGTGGGTGTCCGTGCCGGTCGAGGAGAGGTTGTCGGTGTCGCCGTTGTAGGTGGCGGTGATGGCGTGAGAGCCCAATTCGAGCGTGCTGATGGCCAGTTGGGCGGTGCCCGTGGCGTCGAGGGCCTCGGTGAAGGTACCGCCGCCGGTCCCGGCGATGGCGAAGGTGACAGTGCCTGTGGGCGTCCCGGCACCCGGAGCGACGGGCGTGACGGTGGCGCTCACGGTGACCGGCGCACCGAGCGCGGACGGATCCGGAGTACTGGAGACCGCAGTCGTGGTCGATGCCCGGTTGACAGTGTGTGCGCCACTGCCGGTGGAGGGCTCGTAGCCGGAGTCGCCGCTGTAGCTGACGGAGACCGAATAGATGTCCGCCGGTAGGGAGTTGAGCGTGAGTTGGGCGGTGCCGTCGGCGTTCAGCGGCACGGTGGTCGTACCTCCGCTCGCGCTGAGGACGAAGGTGACGGTGCCGGCCGGGGTGCCCGCCCCTGGTGCGACTGGTGTGACGGTCGCGGTGAAGGTGACCGGCTGCCCGAAGACGGACGGGGCGGGAGCGGAGTTGACGGTGGTGGTGGTCAAGGCAGGGTTGACGGTGTGGGTGTCGGTGCCGGTGGAGGTGTTGAAGCTCGGGTCTCCCGCGCCGTTGTAGGTCGCCTCGATGGTGTGACTGCCGGCAGGGAGCGCGCTGGTGCCGACGGTGGCAGTGCCGGTGGCGTCGAGGGTTCCGGTGAGGGTGGTGGTTCCGTCGACGGTGAAGGTGACCGTGCCGGCCGGTGTTCCGGCACCCGGCGGCACCGGGGTGACGGTCGCGGTGAAGGTCGCCGTCTGCCCGAACACCGTCGGGTCAGGCGATGACGCGACGGAGGTGGTCGTGTCGGCCGGGATGACGGTGTGGGTGTCGGCGCCGGAGGACGGGGCGAAGTTGGCGTCGCCGTTGTAGACAGCGGTCTCGCTGTAGGTCCCCACGGCGAGGGCGTCCGAGGTGAAGGTGGCGACGCCGGTCGCGTCCAGCGGGACGGTGATGGTTCCGCCGCCGCTTTCGGTGAAGGTGACCGTGCCCGTGGCGATTCCGGCTCCGGGCGCGACGGGGGCCACGACGGCGGTGAAGGTGACCAGCTGCCCGACCACAGAGGGATCCGGCGTCGACGTCACCGTCGTCGTGGTCGCGGCCCGATTGACGACCTGGGTGTCGCTGCCGCTGGAGGGAAGGTGGTTGGCGTCGCCGTTGTAGGTGGCGGTCGCCGCGTACGACCCGGGCTCGAGGGCCGGGATGATGTCCGAGGCGACGCCCTGAGAGTCGAGGGGCAGCGTCGCCGACACACCTCTGTTGTCGGTGACGGTGACGGTCCCGGTCGGCACGCCCGCTCCAGGCGCGATGGGTGTGACCGTGACGGTAAAGGTGACGTCCTCACCGAAGACGGACGGGTCGGGAGTGGAGGCGAGCACGGTCATGGTCGCCACCGGGTTGACCGTGTGGGTGTCCGTCCCGGTGGATGTGCTGAAGTTGGCGTCGCCGTTGTAGGTGGCGGTGATCGTGTAGGTGCCGGCGGGGAGTGTGCTGAGGCTGACGACCGCGATGCCGGACGCGTCGAGGCTCGCCGTCAGAGTGGGGCCACCGCTGATGGAGAAGGTGACGGTGCCGGTGGGTGGCCCGGCCCCCGGTGAGAGCGGGGCACTCACTGCGGCGAAGACGACGGTCTGGCCGAAGACCGTGGGGTCCGGGGTGCTGACGACCGTGGTCTGTGTCGGCGCCTGTGCGACGGTGTGGGTGCCGGTGCCGGTGGACGTACTGAAGTTGGCGTCGCCGTTGTACGTGGCGGTCACCGAATGTCCGCCCGCCGCCAGGGAGTTGAGGCTGAGGCGAGCGATGCCGTCGGGGTCCACTCCGACGGTGGTGGTGGCACCGCCGTCGATGGTGAAGGTGACCGTGCCCGCGGGTGTGGCGGTTGCGGGGGCAACGGGGACGACCGTGGCCGTGAAGGTGACGTCCTGTCCGTAGACCGAGGGGTCGGGCGTTGAGTTGACGGTGGTGGTGGTCGAGGCGATGTCGACGGTGTGGCTGTCGGCACCGGTCGAGGCGGCGTAGTTGCCGTCCCCGATGTAGGCGGCTTGGACCGTGTGGCTGCCGACGGCGAGTGTGCTGGTGCTGATGGTCGTGGTGCCGGTGGCGTCGAGGGTTCCGGTGAACGCGCCTCCGCCGGGGCCGTCGATGGTGAAGGTGACGATGCCGGCCGGGGTTCCGGCACCCGGTGCGACGGGCGCGACGGTCGCGGTGAAGGTGGCCGTCTGCCCGAACACCGTCGGATCGGGTGATGAGACCACGGACGTGGTCGTGGCCGCGGCGTCGACCGTGTGCGTGTCGGCGCCGGACGAAGCCGAGTAGTTGGTGTCACCGCCGTAGGTGGCGGTTGCGGCGTGGGTGGTGACACCCAGGCTGTCCAGAGTGAGTTGGGCGGCGCCGGACGCGTCCAGCGGCTGGGTGAAGGTGCCTCCGCCGGTACCCGCAATGGTGAACGTGACAGTCCCGGTCGGTACGGGCCCGGGCTGTGCGGGGGTCACGGTCGCGGTGAAGGTGACCGGCTGCCCGAAGACGGACGGATCAGGACCGGACGTGAGCGTGGTCGTATTGGACGGCTCCACCTCGACGGTGTGCGTGTCCGTGCCCGTGGCAACGGCGTAGTCGGGAGCACCGTCGTAAGTGGCGGTGATGGTGTGGGAGCCCAAGGCGAGCGTGCTGACGGCCAGTTGGGCGGTGCCGGTGGCGTCGAGGGCCTCGGTGAAGGTACCGCCGCCGGTCCCGGTGATGGTGAAGGTGACCGTGCCCGTCGGGGTCCCCGCTCCGGGGACGACCGGTGAGACCGTCGCGCTGACGGTGACGGGCTCGCCGAACGTGGAAGGGTCGGGTGAGGAGGTCACCGTGACGGTCGTCGTCGCGACCTGGACGGTCTGCGAGTCGGTGCCGGTCGACGGGGTGTGCCCGGCGTCGCCGTTGTAGGTGGCGGTGACCGAATAGGTGTCCGCCGGCAGGAAGTTGAGGCTGAGCTGGGCGCTGCCGTCGGGGTTCAGCGGGACGGTGGTCGTACCCCCGCCGCCACTGAGAGCGAAGGTGACGGTGCCAGTGGGTGTTCCGTCACCGGGAGGGACGGTCGTCACCAGCGCCGTGACGGTGACAGGTTGCCCGAAGACCGACGGATCCGGGCCGGAGTTGACGACGGTTTCGGTGTCCGCCGGATCGACGGTGTGGGTGTCGCTGCCGCCGGAGGCAAGGTGGCCGATGTCGCCGCTGTAGGTGGCCTGGACCGTGTGACTGCCGGCAGGGAGCGTGCTGGTGCTGACGGTCGCGGTGCCGGTGCCGTCGAGGGTTCCGGTGAGGGTGGTCGTTCCGTCGACGGTGAAGGTGACCGTGCCGGTCGGGATCCCCGCACCCGGTGGTACAGGCGTGACGGTCGCGGTGAAGGTGGCGGCCTGGCCGAACACCGTCGGATCAGGGCTGGAGTTGACGGTGGTGGTCGTGGCTGCGGGTTCGATGGTGTGGGTGTCGGCGCCGGTGGAGGGCGCGAAGTTGCTGTCGCCGTTGTAAGTGGCGGTGGCGGCGTACGCCCCGGGCGGGAACGCGGGGAGGATGCCGGTGGCGACACCGCCGGAGTCGAGAGGCAGCGTGACCGACGCGCCTCCGCTGTCCGTGATGGTGACGGTGCCGGTGGGGACTCCCGCCCCCGGCGCGATGGGTGTGACCGCGGCGGTGAAGGTGACGTCCTGACCGAAGACGGACGGGTCGGGAGTGGAGACAAGCACCGTGCTCGTCGAAGCACGGTTGACGACGTGCGTGTCGGCGCCGGTGGACGGCGCGAAGTTGCTGTCGCCGTCGTAGGTGGCGGTGGCGGCGTACGACCCGGCGGGGAAGCCGGGGAGGACACCCCTCGCGACGCCATCGGCGTCCAGGGGCAAGGTGACGATGTCGCCCTCGCTGCCGGAGATGGTGACGGTCCCGGTGGGCACGCCCACTCCGGCGGCGACGGGTGTGACGGTGACGGTGAAGGCGACCTGCTGCCCGAAGACGGACGGATCGGGGGTGGAGACAAGCACCGTGGTCGTCGAAGCACGGTTGACCGTGTGGGTTTCGGTCGCCTCGGACGGGGAGTGGCTGATGTCCCCGTTGTAGGTGGCGGTGACGGCGTGGCTGCCGGCGGGGAGTGCGCTCGTGCTGACCGAGGCGACACCGTTCGTGTCGAGGCTTCCCACCAACGTGGGTCCGTCGCTGATGACGAAGGTGACGGTCCCGGTCGGCACTCCCGCGCCAGGAGCGACCGTGGCCACTACGGCGGAGAAGAAGGCCGTTTGACCGGACACCGTCGGATCCGGGTCCGATGTCGCCACCGTGACGGTCGCCGCCGGATCGACCGTATGGGTCGCCGTGCCCGACGAACTCGCGAAGTTCCCGTCGCCGTTGTAGGTGGCCGTCACCGAATGCGAGCCGACCGTCAGCGAGTTGGCCTGCATAGCCGCTGTGCCGTCGGCTTCGAGCTGCGCCGTGACGACACCGGCTCCGTCGAGGACGAAGGTGACCGTGCCGGTGGGCACTCCCGCGCCTGGGACGTCCGGGACCACGACCGCGGTGAAGGTCACCGGCTGCCCGAAGACAGAGGGGTCGGGCGTGGAGTTGACGGTGGTGGTGGTCAAGGCAGGGTTGACGGTGTGGGTGCCGGTGCCGGAGGAGGTGTTGAAGCTGGGGTCGCCCGCACCGTTGTAGGTCGCCTCGACGGCGTGATTGCCGGCCGGGAGTGCGCTGGTGCTGACGGTGGCGGTCCCACTGGCGTCGAGGGTTCCGGTGAGCGTGGTGGTTCCGTCGATGGTGAAGGTGACCGTGCCGGTCGGGGTTCCGGCGCCTGGTGCGACGGGCGCGACGGTCGCGGTGAAGCTGGCCGTCTGCCCGAACACCGTCGGGTCGGGCGATGACGCGACGGAGGTGGTCGTGTCGGCCGGGATGACGGTGTGGGTGTCTGCGCCGGTCGAAGCCGAGTAGTTGCTGTCGCCGCCGTAGGTGGCGGTTGCGGCGTGTGTGGTGACACCCAGGGTGTCCAGGGTGAGTTGAGCGGCGCCGGACGCGTCCAGCGGCCGGCTGAAGGTGCCTCCGCCGGTTCCGGCGACGGTAAAGGTGACGGTCCCGGTCGGTACGGGCCCGGGCTGTGCGGGGGTCACGGTCGCGGTGAAGGTGACCGGCTGCCCGAAGACGGACGGATCGGGACCGGACGTGAGCGTGGTCGTGTTCGAGGGCTCCACCTCGACCGTGTGAGGGTCCGTCGCGGCAGAGGTGACGAAATCGGTGTCGCCGTCGTAGGTGGCGGTGATGGTGTGAGAGCCCAATTCGAGCGTGCTGATGGCCAGTTGGGCGGTGCCCGTGGCGTCGAGGGCCTCGGTGAAGGTGCCTCCCCCACCGCCGTCGATGGTGAACGTGACCGTGCCTGAGGGGGTGCCCGCCCCCGGCGGGATCGGCGAGACCGTGGCAGTGACGGTGACGGTCTGTCCCACCGCGGACGGATCGGGTGCGGAGGTGACGTTCGTGGTGGTGGCCGCGGGGTCGACGGTGTGGGTGTCGCTGCCGGTCGAGCCGCTGAAGTCGGAGTCGCCGTTGTAGGTGGCGGTGACCGAATAGGTGTCCGCCGGCAGGAAGTTGAGGGTGAGCTGAGCGTTGCCTTCGGCGTCCAGAGGCACAGTCGTCGTCCCCCCGCTCCCGCTGAGAGCAAAGGTGACGGTGCCGGTGGGTGTTCCGGCACCCGGCCCGACCGGCACGACCGCGGCGGTGAAGGTGATCGGCTGCCCGAAGACCGACGGATCCGGGGTGGAGGCGACGGAGGTGGTGGTCGCCGCCTGGTCGACCGTAAGGGTGTCAGTGCCCGTGGAGGCGTTGAAGCGGGGATCGCCTGTGCCTGCGTATGTGGCCGCAACGGTGTGCACGCCCGGAGTCAGGGTGCCGATGCTGACGGTCGCGAGGCCGTCGACGAGCGTTCCGGTGAGAGTGGTGGTGCCGTCGACGGTGAAGGTGACCGTGCCGGCCGGAGTACCCGCACCCGGTGCGACGGCGGCCACCGCAGCGGTGAGACTGACCGCCTGCCCGGACACCGAGGGGTCCGGTGAGGAGGTGACCGTCGTGGTCGTGTCAGCGGGAGTCACGACGTGGGTGTCGCTGCCCGCGGAGGGGGCGAAGTCGGCGTCGCCGCTGTAAGTGGCCGTGCCGCTGTAGGTCCCAGGGGTGAGGGCGTCCGTGGTGAGCGTGGCGACGCCGGACGCGTCCAGCGGGACGATGGCGGTGCCGCCACCGCTCTCGGTGAAGGTGACGGAACCGGTCGGTGTACCCGCACCGGGCGGCAGCGCCGTGACGGTGGCGGTGAAGGCGACCTCCTGCCCGAACACCGACGGGTCGGGAAGGGAGGCAGCAACAGTGGTCGTCGGCGCCCGGTCGACGGTCTGGGTGTCGGATCCCGTGGACGGATTGAAGTCGCTGTCGCCGCCATAGGTGGCGGTGATGGTGTAACTCCCAGCGTGGAGCCCACTGTTGGTGACGCGCGCCACACCGTTGGAGTCGAGGGCCGCCGTGACCGGGTCGCCGCCGAGGTCGAAGGTGACCGTGCCTGTCGGGACTCCCGTCGCCGGAGCCACCGCAGTGACCACCGCGGTGAAGGAGACCGCTTGCCCGTAGACGGACGGATCGGGCGAGGAGGTGACCGTCGTCGTTGTCGAAGCGCCGTTGACGGTGTGGGTACCGGTGCCGGTGGAGGGGGCGAAGTCGGCACTGCCCTGGTAAGCGGCGGTGACGATGTGCGGCCCCGCGGAGAGCGCGCTGGTGGCGACGATGGCCACACCATTCATCAGCGTGCCGGTGAGTACGGGGCCGCTGTCGACGGTGAAGACGACATCGCCCGTCGGTACTCCCGCGCCCGGTGGAACCGCGGTGACGGTGGCGGTGAAAGTGACTTCCTGCCCCGGCACAGAAGGATCGGGCGAGGAGTCCACTGCCGTGGCGGTGTCCGCCCGGTTGACGGTGTGGGTGTCGGTGCCGGTGGAGGAGGCGAAGGCGGCGTCGCCGTTGTAAGTGGCGGTGATGCCGTGGTTCCCGCTGCCGAGCGTGCCCACGCTGACGCTCGCGACGCCGGACGCGTTGAGCGGGGCGGTGAACGCGCCCCCGCCGGCGCCATCAACGGTGAACGTGACCGTGCCGGTCGGCGTCCCCGAACCCGGCGTCACCGCAGCCACCGTGGCACTCAACGAGACCGGCTGCCCGAACACCGACGGATCAGGGACGGACGTCACGACGGTGTTCGTCTGCTTCTGCGTCGGCGTCACCGTATGAGTGCCTCTGGCAGTGGAAGGCAGGAAATCCCCATCGCCCATATAGATCGCGATCACCGACTGCGACCCCGCCTTGAGCCCCGACACCGTCACGGAAGCCACACCACTCGCGTCCAACCGCACGAACTTGCGGGGAAGCGCATCAATGATGAACTGCACCGTCCCAGAAGGCGTTCCGGCACCAGGAGCCACCGCAGCCACCGTTGCCGTAAAGGTGACCGGCGCCCCCTCCTGCGACGGATCGGGCGACGCAGACAACTGCGTACTCGTCGAAGCCCTCACGACCGCATGCTGGAACGAACCGCTCGAACGCGAGAACTGATCAGAACCGTTGTAGGTCGCACTGACCGCATGCGTACCCGTCCCCAGAGACGTAGCCGTGACGCTCGCCTTCCCACTCGGATCCAGAGGCACGGAGTAACTACCGCCCCCACTCCCATAGATCACAAAAGTGACCGTCCCCGTCGGAACACCCTGACCCGGCTGGACAGAAGTGACCGTGGCAGTGAAAACCACGTCCTGCCCAAAGACCGACGAGATAGGCGAGGAAGTCACCTGGGTGAGAGTCCCGGCCCGGTTGACGGTGTGGGTGTCGGTGCCGGTGGAGGAGGCGAAGGCGGCGTCGCCGTTGTAAGTGGCGGTGATGCCGTGGTTCCCGCTGCCGAGCGTGCCCACGCTGACGCTCGCGACGCCGGACGCGTTGAGCGGGGCGGTGAACGCGCCCCCGCCGGCGCCATCAACGGTGAACGTGACCGTGCCGGTCGGCGTCCCCGAACCCGGCGTCACCGCAGCCACCGTGGCACTCAACGAGACCGGCTGCCCGAACACCGACGGATCAGGGACGGACGTCACGACGGTGCTCGTCTGCTTCTGCGTCGGCGTCACCGTATGAGTGCCTCTGGCAGTGGAAGGCAGGAAATCCCCATCGCCCATATAGATCGCGATCACCGACTGCGACCCCGCCTTGAGCCCCGACACCGTCACGGAAGCCACACCACTCGCGTCCAACCGCACGAACTTGCGAGGCAGCGCATCAATGATGAACTGCACCGTCCCAGAAGGCGTTCCGGCACCAGGAGCCACCGCAGTCACCGTTGCCGTAAAGGTGACCGGCGCCCCCTCCTGCGACGGATCGGGCGACGCAGACAACTGCGTACTCGTCGAAGCCCTCACGACCGCATGCTGGAACGAACCGCTCGAACGCGAGAACTGATCAGAACCGTTGTAGGTCGCACTGACCGCATGCGTACCCGTCCCCAGAGACGTAGCCGTGACGCTCGCCTTCCCACTCGGATCCAGAGGCACGGAGTAACTACCGCCCCCACTCCCATAGATCACAAAAGTGACCGTCCCCGTCGGAACACCCTGACCCGGCTGGACAGAAGTGACCGTGGCAGTGAAAACCACGTCCTGCCCAAAGACCGACGAAGTAGGCGAGGAGGTCACTTGAGTGATGGTGGGTGATGCCACGGTGCGCCCCTTTCGTGCTGCCAGCCGTTTCCTCATCACCCCGCGAAAGCTGCTGCGCGTCTCCGTGATTCAGGCGCAACGCCCCCTCCTCGCGACGGAGTTGGGAGCAAAGGCAAGAGCACGTCTTCGGACGGTGCCCCAGTTGAACCGAGGCATCGGGGTACGGCGGCCAATACCATTGATGAACTCACGCTTCGAAAAGGCACACCAGGGGCAAAGTGTGCAATTCCCCTGAATGGAGCAGCGCGCGGGAGCGTGGGGGGCGTGAACTTCGACTTCGAACAGCGCATGTTCTTGGCAGCCGCTCCTGAGGCGCCCCCTCCGAGGCCCCGTACCGCGCGTCACCCGCACATGCAGGCTTCGAAACTGCCCTCGATCACCAACCGCCTCGCCGGAACGCCCGGTTCCCAACCGCCATCCTTCTGCGCGGCGGCCGCCGTGCGAGACGACTGCGCTGACGACGCGGCTGGTGTTCGGCGAGGTTTGAACCATCGGGCCCGGCTGGGGAACAGATCCACCCGCGTGCGTGCTCCGCCGCCATCGTCACCTGCCAACGCCCCAAGGTCTCCCACAACCCGCGCATGAGCGTTTCGCACTTCACCGCGGCCGCCGACACCCGTCAGGGATGTCCCCACTCTGGCCGCGGCTACGTGCTCGCCTGGCTCCTGCGAGAACCTGCAACCGGCGTCGTGGCGCATCGGCATGACATCTTCCTGCAGGCACCGGACGAAACCTTCGCCCGCTGGCCCTTCACAGCCCGCGAACACTGCCCCAGCGTCAACTCGTCATGTCAAGACGGGATCCAGCTGTGCCAAACCGGTTGTTCTGCTCGATGAAGCGCCCCGAGAAGCGGTCTTGTGGGGCGTGGGGAATTTGTGGGACAGCCTGGCTGATACGCCAGCACATAGCGTTTCTGGCCTGCGGAACCGCCGGGAATCTGACATCCTCCGGACCTGTGTGCCCGGGGGCGCGCCCCTCCCCTGCCAGGAGACGTACTCGTTGCAGATCCCAAATACGTCCCACAGGCCTTGAAGCCAAGGACGCGGGAAGCGCATCGTTGCAGGTCAAGGCATGGATGTTACTCAACAAAACAAGCGACTTCCAAGCGTTGGCCAGCTTTGACCGAGTATCCGACACCACACCAACTTGGTCAGGGACTGTGACTCGCGTAGGTGCCTGGCTCTCGAGGGGGCTCGCGCCAGCTGTACGAACCGCGAGCACCGCGCCGGACGTCAGTTCGTGAGGGTCTCCGTGGGGCTGACTCCGTAAGTGCGGGCTAGAGGTGTTGCTCGCTTCCAGCGAAGACGGCCCAGCTTGGGGGGATGTCCAGATCGCTTCCGCTGTGTTCAGCGCGCATGGCACAGTCCTCACCATGTCGTTGTCTGATATGCCGGACTGGCTGCCGGCCTGGTGTGTGGACCAGTTGGGGAATGAGCCGGTCAGCGTGCTGTTCGAACTGCGGTCGATCTCGATGGTGTTCGGTCTGCGGCTGGCCGATGGACGGGACGTCGTGGTGAAGGCGCGGGAGGACGACGGCCGGGCCACTTCTTGTGTTGCCACCCAGGCCCGACTGGCGGAGCGAGGGATTCCATGTGCCCGACCGCTCACGCCCGTGGTCGGCGTCGGTGCGCTGGCCGTACATGCCGAGGAGTCTCGGCCCGGCGGTGAGCTGCTGGGCGGCGACACACCGGAGGTCGCCGTGCGCTACGCGACCGTGTTCGCCCAACTGATGGCCGAATTGGCTGACGTGACGGTTGCCCCGCCGCTGCCGAACCCGCGCTGGGTGCGTTGGGACCACGAGGATTCCGGGCTATGGCCGACGATCGAGTTCCTCGATGAGCGAGACCAGAGCGCCGTGCCTGCGTACGTGGTCGACACAGCTGACCGGGCCCGTAAGCGGATGCTGACCGCCGACCTGCCGTGCGTACTGGGCCACGCAGACTTCGAAGCACAAAACCTTCGCTGGCACGACGGGGCCGTGTGGGCCGTACACGACTGGGACAGCCTGGCGTGGCAGCCGGAGGCGGCACTGGTAGGTGCGGCGTGCGGAGCGTTTGCCAGCACCTCGCCGCCGACCCTGGCCCCGATCGAGAGCTCTTCCGCGTTCCTGGCGGCCTATCAGGATCTCCGCGGACGCCGATTCACCGTGGACGAACAGGAGATTGCGTGGGCGGCCAGCTTGTGGCCGGCGGCGCACAACGCCCGCTGGGAGGCCCTGCACGACGCTCCCTTGGTCTCTGGTGACGCCGTCCGCGCACAGGCAGCCGAACGCCTCCGCCGAGCGAACGCCTAGCTGTGTTGAACCACTCGGCCCTTTCCCGCACCAGCTCAGGATCGAGGAGTTCGTGGCCAACGTCCTGAACACGACATCTCGCCACGTGGAACGCCTGTTTCTGCCACCCACCGCCCGTGGCCTTACAGACATCCACCACTGGCCCGGCCTCAAACATCTCGGCCTGAGGCCACTCGAGACCGGGCCCGGCATCGCCGACTGGCAAGCCATCGCAGAACACCCCGGCCTGGAGTCCTTCAATCTCCGCGCCTCGAACTTCGAAGACCTGATGGCATGCCAGGCAGGGATGGAACGTTGCCGTGTTCTCTACTTGCTCATCGACGGCGACGACATCGATCTGCACCGAGTGGCCCGATGTTCCCGTCGCTACACCACATTGCCCTGAACTCCCAGAGGACATCGACCTCGTGCCCTTGGCCGAACTCCCAGACCTCGCATCTGTCAATGTGAGCGAGGCGGGGCGCGTACACCGGACGCCCTCCCCGAGCCCGTCAACCTGACCGTCTTCCCCCGACCCCGATACGGCCTCCGGGCGAGCCCCTGAGCGAACCGTGCCTCAGGGCCAATCTCTGGGGGTGAACGGGGAATGGATCAAGGAAAACACGGCCCGCGCGGAACGCTCGCCCACCATCGCCCTGACCTGCACATACCCGCCGTGATCAGTACAGCTCGCTCGGGTGGGGGCCGAAGACGGTATTGAGTTCGGACTGCGGGATCTGGTTGTCGGCGTAGGAGAACGTGCCCAGGTCATGGAGTTCTCGGGCGGCTCGGCGCAGGTGGTGGTACATCGCCCGGGCGATGCTGCCGCCGACGGTGACCCGCCGTACGCCGAGCGCAGCAAGGTCGGCCAGGGATAGCTCGCTGCCGCTGAGTCCCATCACCACGTTCAGCGGGCCATCGATCTCGGCGACGAGCCGGGCGATGCTCTCCCTGTCTGCCGCGCCGGGAACGAACGCGCAGTCGGCCCCGGCCGCAAGGTAGGAGTTGGCCCGGTCGACGCATTCGGCCAGGGACCGTTGGGTCAGCAGTGCGTCCGTCCGTCCAACCAGGACGAACGGCTCACCGACCTTGTCCACCGCGGCGCGCGCGGCCCGGATCCGTTCGACCGCCAGCTCCCGGTCGTACAGCGGTCGCGTGCGGTCACCGGTGAAGTCCTCGATGTTGCCGCCCGCCGCACCCGCCTCCAGGGTCAGCGCGACAGTCTGCGCCACTTCGCCGGGCGACTCTCCGTACCCGTCCTCGAGATCGGCGCTTACCGGCACCCGCACCTCTTCGACGATCTCGCGAACCCGGCACAGCATCCGGTCGCGGTCGAGCCGCCCGGGGGTCGACTGCTCGGAGATGAAATCGTGGTCCGGTCGGCCGTAGGAGAACGCGATGCCCCCACTCGTTGTCGCCAGGGCCGTGAACCCGACCGACTCCAACATCCGGGCGCTTCCTACGTCCCATGCGTTGGGCAGCAGGAAGCAGCCGTGCTGGTGCAGCTCGACGAAATGCCGCGCCCTGGCCCGTCGCGCCTCTTCCGGACCGCCTCGCGGAATCGTCCACTTTGGCTCTGTCATGACGGCAGACTCGTAACAGGGAAGCGTGCGGCCCACGACTCGAGCGGCAGAGCAACGGAAGTGATCACCGTGGACAGGGTGCGGTACCAGCCGGTGAGCACAAGCAGCTCCACCAACTGGGCGTCGTCGTAGATGACCTGCAGTTCCCGCCATGTGGCAGCGCGCACAGTGGCCTGGTCGTGGAGCTCGTCCACTGCGGTGACCAGCAGCCGTGTGTGTGCGTCGAAGACGGCGGCGTCAGCAGGTTGAGTGACGAACGCGTCGAGTAGTTCCCGCTCGAGGCCTGCTGCAGGGCCGGAGACCACTGCGTGAACACCCCATTCGTACTCCGCGCCGGCACGTGCGGTGATCCGGCTGATCACGATTTCCCGGTCGCGCGGGGGCAGCACACCGTGGTTGAGCAGGCCGGAGGCCATGGGATGCAGGCGGCCGGTCAGGCCGCGATGCAAGGCGAGGAGCCGGAACAGCAGCAACGGCTCCATATCCGAGCCGGGTGGCATCCACTTGGCCAGCAGTCGTCCCGTCTCCTCGTCATACGGAGGCGCCACCGGTGACATCCGCGGCTTGCTACTCATCGACGATGACGTCGTCACATCTGCCGCGGCCTGGGTCGTCTGCGACTCACGGCGCTGGGGCTCGGGCACTTCAACCTCCTTGGCAATGCTACGTTTTGTGTAGCACCCAGCATGCCGCTGCGCTTCCCGTGGCACAACACCTCAGATCGGGGAGCTTTGAGGATGAGCGATAGGCCCGTGCCAGCTGAAGACGCTCCCCTTCCCGGCAGGTCCATGCGCGAGGCGCTGACCGGACGACCGATCATGGCCGCGTTCGATCTACTGGGCCGGCGCTGGACTCTTCGGATCCTGTGGGAACTTCGCAATGGGCCTTCGGCTTCCGGGCACTGCAGCAGCCGTACGGCGACGTGCACGGTCCTGAAGCTCGAGCGCCTTCAGTGAAGCGACCGGCCCTCTGCCTGCCTGGCCGCCTATGGGGTATTCGCATGGGGATAGCCGGCGACCTTCTGGGCGCGAGTTCGATCCGTGCCTGCTGGTTCCTCATTTGTGCGCCGGGAGCCCCAGGACGTGGAGGGCCACGTAGTTGAGGGCGAACTCGTTGCTGACGGGGCCCGATCGGGCCAGGCGTGCGTCGAGGAAGGCATCCAGCCAGCCGTTGCGCTCGTCCCACGCCTCGGCGCCCATCACTTGCATCGCATGGTCGGCGGCGTCGTAGGCGAGGTCGGCCGTCAGCAGCTTGGCCATGTTGCACTCACCCGCCACGACAGACCCGTCGACGCCCCCGTCAAAGCGTGCGGCGGCTCGATAGACGAACAAGCGAGTCGCCTCGAGGCGCGAGTGGAGACCCGCCAACGGGTGCGAGATCGCCTGTTCCGCGCCGATTGCCAGCTTGCCTGACAGGACGCGTTCCTTCGCGCGCTCGACGGACTTGGTGATGCCGTAACTGGCAGAGCCGATGCAGAGCGCTGCGGTGAGGATCCGCTCGACGTGTGTGAACGGCCACATCACCAGCAGCCCCTGGCCCGCTGCACCGACAAGGGCATCCGCGGGCACCCTCACGTCGTTGAGCTCGAGCTGGAACTGCTTGACCCCTTCGCGCTGACGCATCGGCAGCTCGGTCATCGTCGCCCCCGCGGCGTGCGGGTCGAGGAGCACCGTGGTGTAGCCCGTCGACTCACCCTCCGCGGTCTTCGGAGAGCGACCGAACACCAAGACGCGCTCGGCGACGTCGAGGCCGGAGGCGATCCGCTTGAGTCCATTGACGACGAAGTGGTCGCCGTCGCGACGCACTTCGGTCGCCGAACGGAACAAGTTGTGGCCGACCTGAGGCTCCGTGGTCGCCATCCCGAAGAGCGAGTCACCGGAGGCGATCCGTCCAAGCCATGCCTCCTTGGCGGGGCCGGGGCCGACTTGGGAGATCGCGTAAGCAATCGCGGCCGACAACACCGGCATCCACAGCACCATGTTCTGTTCGGCAAACGCCTCCAGCACGACGGTCATACCGAGCAGACCGCCCTCCGTACCGCCGTACTCCGCCGGGAGTATCAGCCCCGGCCAGCCGCGGTCGCAGAACGCCGCCCACAACTCCGGATGCATCTCGCTGTGGTCGAGCAAGTGCTGTCGGACCTCCCGAGCCCGCGGGGCGAATTCCGCGGCCACCGCGCGGGCATCGGCTTGCAGCTGCGCGTGGCCCGGAGCAAGCCCGAACGGTTCGATTTGCGTCGAGACGGCGGTCATCGGATCTCCTCTTCGCTCGCGTTTCGAAGGAGAGTATCACTCCGGAGTGCTACTCTAACCGCCTATGGAAACTCGCGAGCAAATCCTCAATGCAGCGCTCGAGTGCTTCACCGAGGATGGGTATGAAGCCACCACGATCACGCGTATCCGCGAGCGTGGCGGAGTCTCGAACGGTGCGCTGTTCCACCACTTCCCGACCAAGGACGCGATCGCCGGCGCCCTCTACGTGGACGCGATGCAGTCCGTCCAAGACCGCTACTGGAGGGTGCTCGCCGAACGCCCGGCGACGTTGGCCGAGGCAGTGAGCGGCGTCATCCACCAACAGCTGTCGTGGATCGAGGCCAACACCCGACGCGCTCGGTTCCTCTACGCACAGGGGCATCTCGACTGGTCCACGCATGCCGGCGAGGAGCTGCAGGCCCTCAACCGCGACCTTGCCTCCGCCTATCGCGACTGGCTCGCTCCGTTCATCGAGAGCGGCGACGCGCGCGACCTGCCTCTGGTCGTCGTCATCGCGGTCGTCAACGGCCCGGCCCATGCCGTCGCCCAGCGCTGGCTCGCCGGGCAGTTGCACGGATCTCTCAACGACTACGCCGACGATCTCGTCAACGCCGCCGTCGCCGGCCTCACAGGCTCGCCCACAACCAAGCCATCACTCACTGCGGCCCGTCCAACTGAAGGACGGATGCGCGTGCAACTCCTCGCCGGCGACGGAAGGGTCGTCGCCGAAGGCGAGGCCACCGCCCAATTGACGGCCGTCAACGGCGCACTTGGATCGGCCGCGGCCCGCCAGCAGGCCGATGGCGCGTGAGAGCTCAGCAGACCAGCTGGGCGGTCGTTGCGGCCTTCAGTCGATGGTCATGCCGTGCAGTACGGCGCCGCGATCCGGCTCAGGTCAGGCCTGGCTGCGGTACGGGCGGCACCGGCGTCCCGTCACGTCCGTTGTCCGGGACGCCGTGTGGGCGCGTGCCGTCGGTTCGGGCCTCCAGCGCGCGCAGCACGGCCACCATGTCCTCGCCGCCGTGGCCCTCCGCGACGGTCTCGTCGAAGAGGGCGTGGCAGACATCCAGGAGAGGGGAGGACAAGTCGGCCTTGCGGGCGGCTTCCGCGATCAGCCGGTTGTTCATCAGGACGTCCTCGGCCGACGCCTGAACGGCGAAGTCACGGTTCAGCAGCTTGGGCGCCTTCATGCGGGAGACGGGGCTGGCCATAGGGCCTGCCTCCAGAACGTCCAGGAACCGGCGTCGGTCGAGCCCGTGCCGGTCGGCGAAGTGGAATGCCTCGGTCAGGCCTGTTACTTGCGTGATCAGGAACAGATTGACCGAGAGTTTCATCAGCAAGGCACCCGGGACGGGGCCGCAGTCGAACGTCTCACGGCACATGGGGGCGACCAGGGGCCGTACGGTCTCCACAGCGTCTTCGTCGCCTGCCAGCATTGCCACCAACTGCCCCTGTTCGGCGGGGACTCGGGAGCCCGAGACCGGCGCTTCGGCGTACTTCCCGCCCGCGGCATGGATGTCACCCTCCAAGGCAGCCGAAAATTCCGGCGAGGTCGTTCCCATGTGGACCACGGTGCGTCCGGCAACTCGTTCGGCGAACTCCGGTGTGCGCCGCCCCAGAACCGCGTCGATTGCCGTCTCGCCGGCCAGCATGAGGATCACGACGCCGGCCCGGTCGAAGACCTCGGCGGGACGGGCCGCGATTTCGGCTCCCGCTTCGCCCAAGGCTTCGGTCCGGGTGGTGGTGCGGTTCCAGACGATGAGCGGTGTCCCGGTCCGGGCGAGGTTGAGCGCCATGGGCTGTCCCATGACGCCGAGGCCGATGAAACCCACGTACACGATGCACCGCCGTCTCTGACCGACGCCCGGATCGAGCCGTCGCCTTTGCTTCCCTACAGGTCCGCGAGGTCCCCGTGCTCACAGATCATGACAGCGGTCATAGTAGTGCGACCTATGACGGCAGTCATAGAGTGGGTTCGAAAATTCTTGAGCAGCAGGGGGAGGTCGAGGATGACCACGTCGGAACGCGGGCCACGAGAGCGGATGGTCTTCAGCGCGGCTCAGCTCATCCGGCGCGAGGGAGTCTCGGCAGCGGGGATGCGTGATGTCGCCGCGCACGCCCGGGCGCCCCGCGGATCGCTCCAGCACTACTTTCCCGGCGGCAAGGAGCAGCTCGTCAACGAGGCGGTGGGCTGGGCGGGCCGGTACGCGAGCGATCGTGTCGCGCGCTTCCTTGCCGCACTGCCCGAGCCGAAGCCCAGCGAGCTGTTCGCCGAAATGGTGCGCCAGTGGACCGACGAGTACCAGACCACCGGATTCGCCGGAGGCTGTCCCGTCGCCGCTGCCACCGTGGACCGCGCGGAGTCCACCGTGTCAACACGGGAGGCCGCATCCGCCGCTTTCACCACCTGGACCGAGTCAGTGGCCCAGGCGCTGGCGGACATGGGTGTGCCCGCAGAGCGGGCAGGAGCGCTGGCCACACTCATGATCGGCGCCCTGGAAGGGGCCATCCTCATCGCCCGGGCCGAGCGAAACGTCCGCGCCCTGACAACGGTCT
This sequence comes from Streptomyces bathyalis, assembly GCF_015910445.1. NCBI lineage: Bacteria > Bacillati > Actinomycetota > Actinomycetes > Kitasatosporales > Streptomycetaceae > Streptomyces > Streptomyces bathyalis. The sequence goes on along the minus strand of NZ_CP048882.1, from coordinate 7,323,123 downwards.
CCCAGGAACTCGGCCCCCTCCTCGACGGGGCGGTAGGCAGAGCCGGCTGACCCTGGCCGCCGCATCAACCAGGCGAACCCCGCTTCCTGGTCGATCAAGCGTCGCCCCGCGATGGTGGGCGCGGTGACGATTTCATCGGACTTGCGCTAACCGCGCAGCCCCTTGAGCCCGTCGTAGGCGGACATGACGATCTCCAACCCCCTGGTGTCCTCTGCCGGTTCGCGCATCTGGTTGGTCACGTACGCCACCACCATCTCCGCCTCGGGCTCGATCATCACCAGCGAACCACCCCAACCGCCCCACCCGAAAGTGCTGCCGAACAGCCCGTAGCCCAGACCCCAGCGCACCGGCATCCCCAGTACCCGGTCATCACCGCTGAACTGCTCCTCCCACGCACGCTCACACCCCGCCGCCGACAACAGCGGTGCCCCGGACACGGCCCCTCCGCACGCCAACACCGACTGCACGAGGGCGACCGAGCGGGCGTTACCGAAGCCGCTCGCCGCGGGGATCTGCGCGCGCCGCCAGGCCACGCTGTTGCCGTCGCGAACGCGGATGGCGGTGCCGGCGGCGTGAGCGGCGGCGTCGCCACCGGACGCGCCGGCCCGGTACTCCGCATCCCGGCCCGGCGGCGGGACGGCGAGCGCCACGCGCGGATCGTGCTCGGCTGCCAGCCCGATATGAAAGTCCGCCCCCAGCACCCCGGCCACCTCGTCTGCGAAGAACTCACCCACGCTCCGCCCGCTGACCCGCCAGACCACCTCGCCCACCAGGAAGCCCTGGGTGAGCGAGTGATATCCGGCCGCACTGCCCGGCTCCCACTGCGGGGCCTGCGCGACGAGCCGCGCCGTGGCGGACGGCCAGTCGTAGAGCTCCTCGACGGTCCCCTCCCAGTCCGGCAGCCCCGCGGTGTGCGAGAGCAGGTGCCGGACAAGGACCTTCTCCTTGCCGGCCGCGGCGAACTCCGGCCAGTACCGCGCCACCGGCGCGTCCAGGTCGAGCTCGCCCCGGTCCGCCAGGATCAGTGCGCACAATGCGGTCATCGTCTTGGTGACGGACCAGACGTTGACGATCGTGTCCCGCTCCCACGGCACGGTGCGCTCCGCGTCGGCGAACCCGCCCCACACATCCACGACGGGCTCCCCGCCCACGAACACCGCCACCGACCCACCCACGTCCCCGCCGTCCAGCAACGCGCCGAGCGCAGTGGGCACCGCGGTGAACAGGTCGTCGTACGAGCCCTGAATGTCAGCCATGGTCCGCATTAGCCCGCATCGGCGTGACGGGCGGCAACCCAATTACCTTCCGGCGAATGAGGTGCCAGCCCTCCACTGCTGGTCATCCCGCACCTATCAAGCGAGCGACGGCCCGCGGCCCCCTTCAACGCCTCGGAAGGCCCCGACCAACTGCCCTTGCCAGAGCCCAAGGGCTGCATCAGGTAGTCGCCTCGCATAGGCGTCTGATTCGCTGGGCAAACGTGGCCGGCGCGTGGAGCATCGAACGACTTGCGCAACGACAGATACATGGCCCGCAGCATCCGCGGTGATACAGGGCGGACGGGCGGAGGGGAGCGCAGAGGTTCTGGGACTGCGTCAACACCGCCGGCGCACTCCCACTACTGGTCATGATCTCCATCCCCCTCACCGTGCTGGTGAGCGTCATCTGGATGACCCGCATGACCACCTGAAGTCCCCCACGGGAAGCCGGCCCGGGGCCCCACAGACCCCGGGCCGGCCCCACCACCGCCGCAACCGGCAAGCAGACGGACAGGACGGCAGACCAGCAGCCACGCGCAGCGGGCAGAGAGACCGACCCGCAGACCGGCAGACAGGCAGACCGGCGGACCAGGCGGACCGGCAGACCAGGCGGGGCCCCGCCACCCCTCCGGCGCACCCCCAGCGGGGCGCAGCACCGCCCGGGCCGCGGGCGGGTTCAGGAGAGCCAGTCGCTGTAGTGGGTGGGGGCGATACGCGCGTCCTCAGGGGCGGTGAGGACACCGTCGTGCACGGCGGCGAACATCCCCGCGGTGTCGTCGGTGACGACACCGTGCCCGTCGCCCTTCGCGGCCAGGGTGATGCGGCCGAGTTCGTCGAGGGGGTAGGCGTCCGGGCCGGCGACGTCGAGGACGCCGTCCAGGGGTTTCCCGGCGGCGACATCGGCGACGGTGGCGGCGACGTCTACGGCGGCGATGGGCTGCAGCCGCGTGCGGGGCAGGCGGGTGGTCTTCCCCTCGGTGGTCCAGGAGAGGATCGCGTCGATGAATTCCATGAACTGCGTCGCGCGGACGATCGAGTACGGGATCCCCCCGGCCTTGAGGAGGTCTTCCTGGAGCACCTTCGCCCGGAAGTAGTCCAACTCCGGGACCTGGTCCGCTCCGACGATGGAGAGGATGACGACGTGCCCAACGCCTGCCTCCCGGCTCGCGGCGAGGAGGTTGTCCATCGAGGTCCGGAAGAAGCCCGGCGAGGCGTCGTCGAAGGTCGGGGAGTTCGTCAGGTTCACCACCACCTCCGCCCCTGTGACGGCTTCCGCCACACCCGCGCCCTCGATGACGTCCACGCCCGTGGAGAGGGAGTGCGGGACGGCTTCGTGCCCGGCACGCTTCAGCCTCTCCACGACCTGCGATCCGATCAGTCCCGTTCCGCCGATGACTGCGATCCTCATCCGCTGCCCTTCCTCCCGACGACGCGCCCAGCCACTCTGACCTCATGGAGCCACGAAGACACCCGCAGTGCACGCGCTGAGGCCGAAGGGAGGGAAGCAGCCCGACCAGCCGGCACGGCATTCACGTGCCAGCACACCCGCCAGCACGGCCCGGCAGGAGCGCGCACCGCGTCCTGCAGGACCGCTCAATCGCCTGCGGAGCGCCGCAGCAGCGGAGTGAGGCGGTGGCGGACGAGTTCCCGCATCACCAAAGCGGTGCTCGTACGCTCCACCCCCGGGGCGGCCAGGACCCGGCCGGCGATGCGGTAGAGGTCGTCCGCATCCGTGGCCACGACGCGGACCAGCAGATCCGTATCCCCGCTGAGGCCGTCCACCTCGACGACTTCGGGGATGCGGGCAAGGGCGTCGGCGACCTCCTCGAGCCTGCGCTGCCTCACGCGGGTGGTGATGACGGCCGAGAGCGGATAACCCAGAGCCGCCGGATCGATACGCCGTTCGAAAGAACGCAGGACGCTACGGCGCCGCAGCTTCCCGAGTCTGGCCTGGACGGTGTTCCGGGAGAGCCCGAGGCGCTGGGCCAGCGCGGCCACCGGAGCGCGGGGCTCGTCGGTGAGCGCGAGCAGCAGCTCCGCGTCGAGGGCGTCGAGGGGCTCCTGGCCTGTCACTGTCCTTGACCTCGCTGTCCCGGCCGGAACCGCCCTGCTGGGCAGGTTGCTCTGCGGGGTGGGTGGTGATGGTGCGGTCATCGTCGCCGAGCTGTCATGGTGAAGCAATCCGCTGACCCGAATGCTCCGCAGAGGCCTGTGCGACCGGTCGTGGTACACCTCGACGTGTCCCAGGCACGCAAAGAGGTCACGACCACCCCGACCTCCTCGCGGCACACGAGGATTTCACCGACCACATGCTGCGCCAGTGGCAGTGCTCCGGCCCCGCCCGCGGCATCGGCGCCACCGCCCGCGTGAAAGCCGTCGTCGCCGGCCGCAGCGAAGACATCGACATCGAAGCGGTCGCGGCGCAGCGCCCGTTGCGGATCACCGAGCGCAACACCGGCGCCGCTGGCCGCCGCATCGCCTGCCCACGGCACCTACCTCCTCCAAGAACCGCCCCACGACGGCACCCGGATCTTCCTCACCCACGCATCGCAGAGCGCACCCCCGGGCGAACGGCCGGCCGCACCCTTGATCAGGTGGCTGCTTCGGCGCAACAATCAGCACGCCCCACGACGGCCGGCCACCCTCCTCGACCACAACTCCCAGCCGGCCGGACAGCCCGCCGGACAGCCGGCCGGACAGCCGGCAGGACACGCGCAGCGGCACAGAGAAAAAAGGGGGCCGGAGAACATGCGGGTCACGGTCGTGGGCAGCGGCGACGCCTTCGGATCCGGCGGACGCTTCCAGACCTGCATCGCCCTCGGACCCGCCGATCCCCAAGCCGCCTCCCACACCCTCATCGACTGCGGCGCCACCAGCGCCGTCGCACTCAAACAAAAAAGGGTTCGACCTGAACGCCATCGAGACGGTGCTGGTCACCCACCTCCACGCAGACCACTTCGGCGGCATCGTCTTCCTGATCCTGGACGGACAGTTCCGCCGCCGCACAATCGATCTGACGGTGGTCGGCCCTCCGGGGACGGAGCGGCGTCTGAATGAGGCGATGGAAGCGAGCTTCCCCGGCTCCACGGAAGTAAAGCGCCGCTTCGTAGTGCGCGTCGTCGAACACCGCGAACGCACCGCCTGGGCGACGCACCGGTTCACCGCCCTCCCCTTCGAAGTGCGCCACGCCGCCGGAGCACCCTCCTATGCACTCCGCGTCAAAAACGCCGAAAGCGGCTCATGTATCGCCTACTCCGGCGACACCGAATGGACCGACGCCCTCCTCGACGCCGCCCAAGGCACCGACCTGTTCCTCTGCGAGGGCTACGCCCACCACCCCGTGCGCTGGCACATGGACCTCACCACACTGCAGACCCACCGCCACCGGCTGGAAACCCGACACCTCCTCCTCACCCGCCTCTCCCCCACCGCGCTGGAGGCAGACCTGAGCACATGGGACGTCGCACACGACGCCCTCACCCTCACCGTCTGACTCCCCCACACCACCGACCCCACCCGGACACAAACCGGTGACATGACGTGAGGTGAGGTCAGGTGAGGTCCGGGCCGGGCGAGGCAGACCCGAGCAGCAGACCGGAGCAGCAGGCCAGGCCCGGCCCACGCGGTCAGCGGTGCGGTCCGCGAGAGACGGGACGAGACGGAACGGGAACGGTCTGCGGGACGGGACGGTCTGCGGACCGCCGCTGCGTGAACGACCCACACACCCGGCCAGAAGGACCAGCCCGGCGCCCAGACAAAACGACCCGCCACGCCCACCAACCGCTCCCCCACGGACGGCGGCTCCTAGCCGCGGCCCCGGCCGATCCCCACCACCCCTCACTCCACCGCGGCTTCATCCCTCACCCCTCACGCCGCCCCTGGAGACGAGGAACTCCGCCGACCCGATCACCCGGGCGGTCCCACCGCCGGTCAATGCCCCTCCCCAACCGGCCCGACTCCCACCGACCCCGGAAACGACCCCGCAGAAGAGCAACCCGCCACCGGCACAGCCGAGAACAGCCCCGCCCTGAGCGAGGGTGCGGTCAGAGGGCGAAGATCCGTCGTGCGTTGCCGGACAGGAACAGTCCTGCGGTCTCCTCGTCCAGGCCCAGTTCACCGAGGTGCTCCAGCGCCCGACCAGGAGTGATCATCGGGTAGTTCGTGCCGAACAGGACCTTTCTGCGGCCTCGCCCGCGCAGGTAGTCGACCAGCTCACGCGGGTAGCGGCGGGTGGTGTAGGCGCTGGTGTCGATGTAGACGTTGGCATGCTTGTCGGCCACGGCGATCATCTCCGTGGTCCACGGGTAGCCGATGTGACCGCACACGATGGTCAGTTCGGGGAAGTCGAGCGCAACCTGGTCGATGTACGGGATGGGGCGGCCGGTCTCGGACGGTCGCAGCGGGCCGGTGTGACCGACCTGGGTGCAGAAGGGGATGCCGAGTTCGACGCAGGCGGAGTACAGGGGGTAGTAGAGCCGGTCCGTGGGTGGGAACTGCCACAGCCAGGGCACGATCCGCAGGGCCACGAAGCCCAGTTCCTCCACCGCCCGGCGCAGTTCTCGCACAGCCTTGACCGGTCGGGTGAGGTCCACGCCGGCCACACCCCTCAGCAGTCCGTCGGACTGGGAGACGAAGTCGGCCACCTCGTCGTTGCTGATCAGCGGCCCCTGCGGGCCGTACCAGGCCGAGGACAGCGCGATCTCGACATCCGCCGCAGCCATCGCAGCAACCGTCGCCCGGACCGGCAACGGCTCCTCCAGCAACTCCAGTCCCGTCCACCGGCGCAACGACTCGAACATCTCGTGGTTGGAGTGACGGAGTGTCGGATGCTGCATCCATGCGTCGATGACCGGCACAGGCTTCCTGCCTCTCTCCTCACGTGGTCGCTCCTACCGCACCGAAAGGCGGATGAACGACCGACTACTAACGCCCTCTTTGCGATCTGTCGTCAACGAGGAAAGCGTGCCCCCCATGACTCCAGCGGCAGCGCTACCGAAGTGATCACGGTGGACAGCGTGCGGTACCAACCCGTGAGCAACATCAGCTCCACCAACTGCGCGTCATCGTAGATTTCTTGCAGTTCCCGCCATGTGCCAGCGCTCAGCGTGGCGTCATCGTGGAGTTCGTCAGCCGCGGTGACCAGCAGCCGGACGTGTGCGTCGAAGATTGCGGCGTCAGCTGGCTGAGTCACGAAGGCTTCGAGTAGATGTTGGTCGAGTCCTGCTTCGAGGCCGGGGCCGGCCGCGTGTACGCCCCACTCGTATTCGGCGCCGGCGCGTGCGGTGGTCCGGCTGATCAGTACTTCCCGGTCATGCGGGGGCAATGTCCCGTGATTGAGGAGGCCGGATGCCATCGGATGCATGCGGCTGGCCAATTGGCGATGCACGGCGAGGATCCGGAAGAGAAGCAGAGGCTCCATCTCCACTCCGGGCGGCATCCACTTGGCCAGCAGTCGCTGGGTGTCATCGTCGTATGGAGGTGTCACCGGGGACATCCGCGGACTGCCGCCCGCCGACGGTGCCTTCGCATCTCCCGCGGCCCGGGCCATCGGCGGCTCATGGCGCTGGGGGTCGGCCACTTCAATCTCCCATCGCTACGTTTTTAGTAGCGTGAAGTCTGCCGCTACCCTTCCTGTAGCGCAACACCTCAGATGAGGAGCATCGAGAAAGGAGCGACGTGCCCACCCCAGCTGAAGACACCCCTGTCCCTGGCAGGTCCGTACGCGGATCGCAGACCGGACGACCGATCATGGCCGCCTTCGATCTGCTGGGCCGACGCTGGACTCTTCGGATCCTGTGGGAACTGCGCAATGGACCTGTCGGCTTCCGCGCTCTGCAGAAGCAATGCGACGGCGTATCGCCGACCGTCCTGAACACTCGCCTCCGCGAACTACGCTCGGCCGGCTTGACGGAACACGGCCCCGACAAGGCTCAGCAGCTGACACCCTTGGGCCAAGACCTCCGACAGGCGCTCATCCCGCTGCAGGCCTGGTCCGAACGATGGGCTCAGAGCAGATCCGACTCCCTCACCTGACCGCCGCCCCTGAGACACGCCGTCGACAAGACAAGCTGACGGAACGCGTCGACAACTTGATCCGACGAGGCCCAGCGGGACCGTTGTCGGTCGATCAATTCCTTGCATGACCAGCCATCACGCCGCCCGAAATTGACACGTCGGCAGAAGGCAGAGGTCAGCGGTCAGGACGGCTGGGGGGAGAACCCCGTGAGCCACGACGGCAGCCGCGAAATCCAAGAGCCGCGTGAGGTCAGCCCGACGAGGAGTCGGCCAGGGGGAACCGTGCAGCCCACGACTCATGAGGCAGCGCCACCGAAGTGATCACGGCCGAGAAGGTGCGGTACCAGCCCGCGACCAGCAGCAACTCCAGCAAGCGAGGTTCGTCGTAGACCTGAGCCAGGCGACCCCACGTGTCGGCACTCACGGTCGCCTGGTCGTGCAGCTCATCGACCGCGGTGACCAGGAGCCGAGTGCGCTCGTCGAATGCGGACGCGTCAGCCGGCTGTGTGGCGATCGCGTCGAGCAGTTCTTGATCCAGGCCGACCGCGGGTCCGAAGAGCACCGCGTGCACGCCCCACTCGTACTCCGCACCGGCGCGCGCGGTGATCCGGCTGATCACCACTTCCCGATCGCGGGCAGGCAGCAGTCCTTTCGTGAGCAGGCCGGCCGCCATCGGGATCAATCGACCGAACAACTCGCGATGCCGGGCGAACACCCGGAACAGCAGCAGGGGTTCGATGTCCGACTGCGGCGGCATCAGCTTGGCGAGCAGTCGTTCGGTGTCTTCGTCGTACGGGGGTGACAGTGGCTGGATCCTCGGTCCGCCGACCGTCTCCGCCAGGGTCCCGGTCTTGTCGGAGGGCTCCGTACTCTGCGGGTTGTTCATCACCAGCTCCATCGCTACGTTTTCCGTAGCGTCCAGACTGGCTTCCGATTTCTGGTCGCGCAAGTCCCGGAGAGGTCTGCAGCCCGCCGGATCAGTTCATTCTCGACGGCGCTTTGTGGCATCCCTGCGAGACGCCGGCACAGCTGGCCATCGATCGACGCCGCGGCCCTTCAGGCATGAAGGAGCACGATGGAATTCCCCGAATCGGCTGTGAAGGTGCTATCGCAGAATCCCCAAGTGAGCGAGCTCAGGCCGACGTCGCTCCAAGAAGCAGCGTTGACTTATATAAGCAGAGACCGGTACGGTCCCCGTCGTGCACGCGCTCGACATCCTCGGCGACCCTGTGCGCCGGCGCATTCTGGAACTGCTGGCCGACGGTGAACGGACCTCCGGGGCGGTCACGGACGTCATCCGGGCCGAGTTCGGGATCTCCCAACCAGCCGTCTCCCAGCATCTGCGCGTGCTGCGCGACAGCGGGTTCGCGTCGGTCCGGGCCGAGGGCACCCGCCGGCTCTACACGGTCGAGCCCGCGCCGCTGCGCGAGGTCGACGCGTGGCTGGACCGGTTCCGCCGGTTTTGGGAACAACGCCTCGACGCCCTCGGCACCGAGCTGGCCCGAGGCAAGCGTGCACGCCGGACCCGGGCCGGTGGAGCGACCACCCGACCGGACAGGTCCGACACCGATGCGAGCGGGACCGATTCACCCACCGAGAGGACATGACATGAAGGATGTCCTGGACGAACTGGCCGCCGCGCACCGGAAGATGGGCAAGGGCACCGTGCTGGCCGGCGAGGCGTACACCGTGGAGCTCCGGGGACCTGGGTCTGCTCACCCTGGCCCGGCTCCTGGCCGGCGAGGAGATCGAGAACCTGGACGAGTTCGAGAAGTCGCCCGAGGGACGCGAGTTCAGCCGGGGCAGCGCCGCTGCTTGGAGCCAGGCTCATCTCGCCGCCGGTGGCGACTTTTGCCCCTTACGGACACAGAGTGTCAGTGCCCCTCGGTTGAGGAGCAGGACGAGCCGTACAACAGCATGTTGCCCCGCCCCTGGAAGGAAGAGCGATGCGCGCCATGAAGAACACCGACTCGATCGAGATCGCCCTGCCGCGGGAGCGGGTGGCCCATCTGCTCGCCGACCCTGCACACCTACCGAAGTGGCTGCGGGGCCTGGTGCTGCACGAGCCGTTGAGTGGGATACACGGGCAGCTCGGTACCAAGTCGCGGGTAGTGATGCAGATGGGGCGGCGGAAGATCGAGTGCACCGAGACCATCACACGCCGGGAACCGGCAGACCTGCACGGGATCCCGAAAGGGAGCGTCGTTCACTTCGACCGCGAGATCGTCGGCGAAGGCATGTGGAGTGCCGTGCGCGACCGGCTGACCGAAGCCGGTCCGGAGACGACGCTCTGGGTGAGCGAGAGCGAATACAGGTTCAACAGCTTGCTGATGCGGCTGGTGGGGCTTCTGATGCCCGGTGCCTTCCGCAAACAGTCGCAACAGCACATGCAGGATTTCAAGGCGTTCGCTGAGCAGGGAAAGGACGTCCGCGAAGGGATGAGCTGACTTGCTGAAACAGCGACGAGGATCCGCTGCCGTTTGACGGAGTCTTCGATGTCAAACTAGTGGGTCCCACTGGCTGCAAGCGAGATGTGCCGCCGCGACTCCAACTCCCCTGCAGGCATGTCAGCCTCCATCCGGGCAGGGGCTACATGTCGCCCACTCGACGCTCCACGCTGTCCCGCACGACGGCCTCCCTCTGCCACCCGACGAGGCTTGCCATGCGTAGACCTCATCGGGACATTCCAAGTGCCGCGCCTGCAGCATCCGTCGGCCAGCCGCAGCTCGAGGCCAGAGCGTGCGTGTAGCGCTCACCGCGAGGATGGCGAGCTCACGGCCTGATGCCTCGTCTCGTCAACTCAGCAGAGCGTGGAAGGCTTTGTGCAGCTCAATTCGCGATTCGAAGCCAATGCCGGGCTGCTCCGGTGGTCGCAGGGTTCCGTTCTCGATGGTGGCGTTGTCGGAGAATCCACCGAAGGGCTGGAAGATGCGCGGATTGGCTTCACTCCCTCCGAGCCCGAGCGCAGCCGCAACGTGCAGGGAGAAGAGGTGGCCACCGTGCGGTTGGAATGCTGATCGCGGCCACCCGTTGGTCTCCATCAAGTCAACGATGCCGAGGTACTCGGGGAGGCCGTAGCAGTGGGCGGGATCGAAGAGCAGGACGTCGCGGCCGGGGCGCAGGCCGCCGTAGCGGATGAGGTTGGCGGCGTCGCTCCGGGAGAAGAGGGCCTCGCCGGCCGCCAGTGCCGGGTCGTAGAACTCAGCGATCTGTGCGTGAGTCAGGAAGTCCTGCGGGTCGCAGATGTCCTCGAGCCAGCGCAGCCGGTACGGCGCCAGAACTCCCGCGACGCGTCGGGCGAGTTCGGGCCTGTAGCGGTGCATTGCGTCGACCGCGAGCCGGTCACCGCGGGGTAGCAGGGCGAGGGCGGTCTCGATGCGAGTGAGATCTTCCTCCAGTGGCCGCTCGCCGATTTTGATCTTGATGTGGGTGTAGCCGGCGTAGAGGAACTGACGCACCTCATCCGCCAGTCTGCGGTTGTCGTCGGCTGGATAGGAGTAACCGCCCGCTGCGTAGAGCGCGATCGGCGTGCTGGGGTGGCGGCCGAGGAGTTCGCTCAGGAATCTGTACAGCGGCTGTCCGGCGATCTTCGCGGCCGCATCCCGCAGCGCCATGTCCAACGTCCCCACGGCGACGCACCGTCGCCGTGCCCTCCCGGCTTTTCCCCGTTCATCATGCGATCCCACGCACGGAACGGGTCGACGTTCTCCCCATCGTCGGTCGCGAGGTCATCGTGGCTGGTGGACAGCAGTCGGGGGGCGAACCGCTCGCGGATCAGGCCCAGTTGACCGAACCTGCCGAACGACGAGAAGCCGAAGCCAACAACCGGGCAGCCATCGCGCACCGCGTCAGTGACCACGGCCACGATCGTCGTGGTGAGACCGCCGGACTGGATCGCAAGGTCCGCATAGCGCGAGATGGGAACGTTCCGGGCGCGCACATCGACGATACGCATCTACTGCTCCATGAACTGCCTCGGCCATCGGTCGGCGACCTCCCGGCGGCGGACTGCCCGAGCGGCAGGCCCACGCGGGTCGCTACGCATTCAGTAGCAGGATGCCGATGCCATTCTCGCAACGCAAGCCTTCATCCGGAGGTGCACAGAGAATCAGCGCAGCACGCGCCCGCGGCGAGGATCCCCGCAGTGGCAACATGGCCCCCCTGAACCGGCCTGTTCAATCCAGTACCAGAAGAGGTATTGCGGCGAGGCCCACCGCCACGAGGAAGCCGCGCAACACCATCGGAGGCAGCCGACGGCCCAGCCGGGCCCCGAGTACACCACCCAGGAGCGAACCCGCAGCCAGGAGGACCGATGGCAGCCACGCCACATCCGCAATGACCAGGAACAAGGACGCTGCGACGAGATTGACCAGCAGAGACAGCACATTTCTGGCGGCGTTCAGCCGCTGCAGGTCGTCGTCGAGCGCCAGGCCCATCAAGGCGATCGCCAGCACGCCTTGCGCCGCCCCGAAATAGCCGCCGTAGACACCCACCCCGTAGATGCCCAACCAGAGCAATACGCCCCCGTGCACCGCGATCCGTCGTCGATGAGCCAGCCGCGCAGCCAACTTGGGCTGCACCAGGACCAACGCACCGGCAAGCACGATCAATGCCGGGACGACGGCCGCGAAGGCCTCGGCGGGAAGCAGCAAGAGCAGAACTCCGCCAGTGACACCGCCCAAGACCGAGGCAGCTCCGAGTCGAATCAACCGGCTGCGCTGGCCGGCGAGTTCGCGCCGATAGCCGTAAGCACCCGAGAACGCCCCGGAAACCAGGCCGAGGGTGCAGGTGACATTCGCCGTCACCGGCGGGTAGCCGACCGCGAGCAGCACCGGGAAAGCGATCAACGTTCCCGAACCGACGGCGGCATTGACCGTCCCCGCGACGATTCCTGCTGCGAAAACAGCCATGGACTCCAGTCCAGTCACGGCGCCCCCTGTCGATGCTACGAAAAACGTAGCAGACTGCCCTCACTGAATCCATGTGGACAGGTGTGGGTTGGACCACCCCTCCATCGCTGTCGTCAGGGAATGGAGAGGCAACGCCGCTGTGGCCGTGCTCATTCACGGCGTCCCAGCTCCAGGACGACTCCTCTCGCCCCCAGGCGGAGTTGCCATCGCACTACGGAATCTCCCTCGGCGCGAGTCCGATCACGCCGGGAGCAGACGGGATCGCCGGAGCAGAAGCGCTTGTCGTAGCGGTCGACGAGCGTGCCGGCAGGCCCGGTGGGGGTGCGCCGGTGTCAGCAGGTGCCCGCTGCGGGGACGAAGGGCCCCTCCAGGGCGGCCCATTGCAGGAGCAGGATGGTCTTGCCGTCGACGATGTGTCCGTTGCGGACCATCGAGAGGGCATCCGCGAAGGGCAGTTCGAGCACTTCGATGTCCTCGCCATCCTCCTCCAGCCCGCCGCCACTTCCGGTGCGGTCGGCTCGCGCGTAGGGGGCCGCGTAGAAGTGCAGTCGCTCGGTGACCGAGCCGGGGCTCATATAGGCGTCGAGGACGTGGGTGAGCGCGCCGAGTCTGACGCCGAGCTCCTCCGCAGCCTCGCGCCGGACGGCGGCGAGCGGATCGTCGCCGTCGAGCAGCCCAGCTGCGGCCTCGACCAGCATGCCGTCCGGGTGGTCGTTGACGTAGGCCGGGTAGCGGAACTGGCGGGTGAGCAGCACACGTCCGCGCTCGGCGTCATACGGCAGGACGACCGCGCCGTTGCCGCGGTCGTAGGTCTCGCGCTGCTGGGTGACCCAGCATCCGTCCTGGCGTCGGTAGTCGAAGGTCGTGCGACGCAGGACGTGCCAGCCCTGGGAAGTGAGCTCCACGTCGCGGACCACGACGTCGGGGTTGCGGTCCAGATCACGCCCGACGCGGTCGAGGCCGGTACGTCCACGGTGGTCAGGAGTGTCGATGCCGGGGCGGGCGTTCACGCCGTCTCCTGCGGGGTACGGCCCGGGATCTCGTCCACGTCGTGGTAGACGGGCAGGCCGCGACGGCGGGCGGTGGCAACGTCCTGATCGGCTCCGGCGGAGTCACCGGGCAGGCGGAGCACGGCGTCACAGTGGGCAAGCAGACGCTCGGCGGCCGGATACAGCACCTGGTCGGCGAGGGGGTCGGTGGGGCCCGCGCCGACCGAGCGCAGGACGGGCAGGGCGACCCACTCCCCGATCACGGGGAGGTGGCCGGCGGCGAACACCGGCCACGCTGCCGCTTCGAGGCGGGCGAGATTGGCGGCCATGGCCTGCGGATCACCGTTGGTGCCGGAGCGGTAGGGCCCGGCGATGAGGATGAGCATCGGCTTGTCGTTCATGGTGCACTACGATACATGCAGAAACGTGCAAGAACAGGAGAGAGTGCGGATGTTGGCTGCTGAACGGCGCGACCACCTGCTGGGCCTTCTCGCCCGCGAGGGCAAGATCGTCGCCAAGAACGTCGCCGCCGAGTTGGGAATCTCCGAGGACAGCGTGCGACGCGATCTGCGTGATCTCGCGGCCGAAGGACTGTGCCAGCGGGTCTACGGAGGGGCCCTGCCTGTTTCCCCGGCCGTGGCGGACTACGTCACCCGGAAGACGGTGGCTCCTGACGGGAAGCGGAAGGTCGCCGCGGTGGCCGCCGGTCTGGTACGGCCGGAGGGCGCGCTGATCCTCGACGGCGGCACCACCGCCCTGGCCGTCGTCCACGCACTGCCTCAGGATCTGGCCTGCACCGTGATCACACACAGTCCGACGATCGCCGCCGCTCTGCTCGGTCACCCGCAGGCGGAGGTCTTCCTGCTCGGTGGCCGCATCTTCAAGCACTCGGCCGTCGCCTGTGGTGCGGCGGCGGTCGAGGCCACGGAGAACGTCTCCGCCGACCTCTGCCTCCTCGGTGTCACCGGCGTGCACCCCGAGGCAGGACTGACGACCGGCGACGCCGAGGAGGCCGCGATGAAACGCGCGCTGGCCGCACGGGCAGCGGACACCTACATCCTCGCCTCCTCAGAGAAGATCGGCACCGCTTCGCGCTTCCGCGTCCTGCCCTGGCAGAAGATCAGCGGACTGATCACCGACGCCGACCCCCGCCACGACGTCGTCGAGCAGCTCACGGCGCGCGGCGTGGAGATCCTGGCAGCCGGCTGAAAGACACGGGCGAACGGGGAATCGCAGGCAGGTCAAGGCGCAGCGCCGCCACCGTGATTCCGCCATCCACAGAGATTGGCAATTGCACCTGCGCCGGCCCTGGGACGCGGCCAGGTGACGGGCCCCGGGAGTCAGGGCTGCCACGTGCCGGGGATGACATCGCCGGTGATCCTTCCGATGTACCGCCCGCCTTCGATCACACCGGGATCGTCGTGTGCCGGCACGATGAACCGGTAGTTGAGCGCGTGCTTGGTTGCGCCGATTTCCTGCAACACCGAGGTGGTGAAGTTGTTGCTGAGTGCGGGGTCGTCCGTGGCCAGCGCGGATGGCTGCACGCCTGCGGTGAACGTTCCGGTCGGCTGATTCCGCAGCGCCCCCTCGACGTCGTAGAACAGGTCGCCGCACAGATATGCCTCGCCCTCCTCGGTGGGCACCACGATCCCGATGGAGCCCGGGGTGTGCCCGCCGGAGAGCCGGCAGACGATTCCGGGCAGCACCTCCTGCGGTCCGGACTGCTCGAGGTCGAGGAACCGGATCGCGCCCGGCGTATAGACGCGGTCGATCAGGTGATGGACGTCCTCTCGCGCATAGGCTCGGCCCTGGATCCCCGTGCACGCGCTGCCCAGTTCACTGCGATTGACCACCACAGGAACGGTCATCGGGACCTTGTCCAGGTGGCCGGCATGGTCACGGTGCAGGTGCGTCATGATCACGCAGCCGAGGTCCGCCGGCCCGATACCGTGCTTGGACAGCTGCTCCTCGAATCCCTGCCCCGGGGCCACTGTGCCTCCGGCACCGAGCACGGACACGTCCCGGTAGCCGGCGTCGACCAGCACTGGAGCTGAGCCACCCAGCAGCAGGAACCCCTGGGCAGGGACATCGATGCGGTTCCCGGGACTGATGCCTCGCAGCCGCATCGACTCGTCGATGGTGACCGAGCCGAAGTTGAGGCGGCGGATCTCGTAGAACACCGGTCAGTCCTCCAGCCCGTGATGGGCCCGATATGCGGCGTAGCGACGCCACGCGTCGATCACCGCCTGCTTGATGGCACCTGCGCCGTGACCGAGGTAGTCGCTGTCGATCCGGGCGGTGACGGCAGAGATGTCCTGGCCGAAGTCGACGCCGAGCAGCAATTCGGCGACCCACGCTCGGACCAGGGCCGTGACGGCGGTCGAGTCGACCTCCGTCACGGTCCCGGTGTCGCGTTCGATTCGCAGGGTGATCGAGAGGTACTCATGGGTGCTGCGCGACGCCGACGTCGCGGGCACCTTCGCATAGCCCACCACGATCATGCTGTCGGCCGGGTCCACGAGGTCAGCCTGCCACTGCCTGCCCGCTCGGTCGACAAGTGCTGTGACGCTCATGTCGCCACCGCCTCCCGGGGGGTCGCCGGTGCCGGACCGGTCGCACGGGCGAGGCTCAGGCAGACCGCGGCCAGGATGAGCGATGCGACCATGGCGATCAGCCCTGGTGTGAACGAGCCGGTGATGCCGATCAGCCAGCCGATCAGGATCGGGCCGAGGAATCCGGACAGCTGCGTGCCCATGTTGATGAAGCCGAGCCACAGCCCGACCTCGTGCGGCCTGACGATGTCCATCGGCACCGACCAGAACGGCCCCAGCCCGGCGTAGAGGAAGAAGCCGGAGGCAGTCAGCATCACTCCGGCGAGGTCGGCCGACGGAGCCAGTGCGGTGCCGGCGATGCATGCAGCCGTCGTCAGGTACGTCACCGAGATGAACCGTCGCCGGACGTGGTTGAACCGCCGTTCGCAGAGCACCGCTCCGAGGATCAGACCGATGGTGCCGGCGATGTACGGCGACGTGGAGAACACCCCGGCCCTGGACAGCTCGAGCCCCCTGTACTCGATGAGGTACGTCGGCAGCCAGCCCATCAGTCCGTAGAGCACGAAGCCGAAGAAGAAGAACGCGGCGAACGTCAGCCAGATGTGCGGCACCCACCACTCCCGCTTGGTGGCCGGAGCCACTGACACGGAGCGGGGCTGCGTGAGGTTGCGGCGCTCGGGGGTGTCGCGCAACAACAGCAGCACTGCCAGCAGCGTCAGCACACCCGGCACGACCGTCAGGTAGAAGACCCATCGCCAGCCGAGCGACGAGACGATGGGAAACGCGACCACCGGAGCGAGCGCCGGGCCCAGTGTCAGGGCGGTCAGCATCAGTGCCAGCGGCTGGGAACGCCGTCCCTTACCGAACCAGTTCGACAACGTCCGCCACAGCGGTGGTGGGTGGATCCCCTCCCCTGCGCCCATCAGGAAGCGCACGGCGACAAGAGCCACGACGCTGCCGGCGACGGCGCCGGTCAGGACGCTGAAGACCGTCCACCAGGCGATGGCGACGGCGATGAGGCGGCGCTGGCCGAACCGTTCGCACAGGATGCCGGCGGGCACCAGCACGGCCGTGTAGCTCAGGAACAGTGCACCGGTCACCAGTCCGCCGATCGCCGGACTCAGGTGCAGCTCCTTCGACATGAACGGCAAGGCGGCGGCGATCGCGACCCGGTCGAAGTACGACACGAGCAACGTCAGCCACAGGACACCGAGAATGACCCAGCGATAAGCGGACTTCGCCGGCGCCGCCGATCCGAGCAGTGCGGACATGACGTCACCCCGCCTTCCGCTCGGCGACCGACTGGTCGAACGCCGAGTCGTCCGGGAGGAATTCGTTGGCAGGCGAGCCGAGGAAGGCGGGTGTCTCGTCGGTGCCGTGGAGGCCGACCGCGAAGCGCTCGACGAGCGGATCGGCGTGCAGGCCCGGACTGTGCACCTCGATCAGCGTGCATTCAGCACCGGACTTGTTCCACGACCAGTGGATCCGGCCGGCCGGCACCCGCAGGAAGTCACCGGCGGCCAGGTGGAACGCGTCGTCCTCGACAAAAACCCACAGTTCGCCGCTCTGCAGCAGGTTCAGCTGCTCGCAGTCGTGGACGTGCGGACGGGAGTGGTACCCGGCCGGACGAGTGGCGATCATCAATGAGGACGAGTTGCCGTACACGACCTTGGTCGTGAACGAGGTGTCCCCCATGTCGGCCGTCTGCTCGGGCACCGACGGGCCGGAAGCGTAGATGGACACGAGACCTCCCAGGACGCGCGGCAGCGCATCCGCCAGGCGGCACTCGTGCGACGCCTCTCAAGGGAGATCACGTGATCAGTGATGTGAGTGGCGCGAGCGCTGGAGGCTCGCCATCGTTCACATCCTCGACGCGATCTGTTGATTGGCACGAAACGTAGCTCTCGCTCGCCAAGCGGCGCAAGAGCCCGGCCAGGAGTCCTGCTAAGGACTGTCCGTAACGGCTGATCTTGGTGTCACGATCTTGCCGTGCCTGGTTTGATCACGGTGTCGGAGCCGTCCTGGAAGTCCCGTTCACCGGGCGGTGCCCCCGGTCGGTTCGGCAAGCTGGTCACTGCGAATCGCCGCGAGGGTGCGAACCAGTGCCCCGGTCTCGACCGTTGAGGCTGATTCTGGAGGACCGGATCCTGCTGGTAGCGGCCTACTGGCGTACGAACTTGACGCTGCGACAGCTCGCGCCCCCGCTGTCAGGATGTCGAAGTCGGCCGCTGGCCCGCATGGTTGGCCACCTCGGGCCGTCGCTCGCGCTTCAGTCGAGACAGAACTCGTTGCCCTCGATGTCCTGCATCACGAGGCACGACTCGTTGTCCTCATCGGCAGGGAGCAGTCGTACGCGTACCGCGCCGAGTGGGACCAGTCGTGCGCATTCGGCCTCGAGAGCGGCGAGGCGCTCTTCACCCACGAGGCCGGTGCCTACCCGCACGTCCAGGTGCAGCCGATTCTTGACGACCTTCCCTTCGGGAACGCGCTGGAAGAACAGTCGCGGGCCCACACCTGAGGGATCAATGCATGCGAACCATGAACCCTGATCCTCGGGAGCCTGGGAGCGGTTGAAGTCGTCCCAAGTGGCGAACCCCTCCGGAGGCGGCGGTACGACGTACCCCAACGCCTCGCACCAAAAACGAGCGACGCGCTCAGGTTCCGCGCAGTCAAAGGTGACTTGGAACTGCTTGATCGCCGACATCGGCGCAACATACCAGGAGGCCCTGCCGCTCATTTCCCCAAGTGGAGCCGCCCGCGGCCCCGCCCCGCCCTGGGCCCACCTTGGACACCGAGCGATCAAACCGGGCAGTCCGCGAGAACGGCGCGACCCTGGCGGCGGAGTCCACTTGTGGCCCCCAGGGTCCAGTCCTGACCAACCACCCTCATGCCAAAGATCAGTTACGGGACAGCCGTCAGGGCTTGACCACGTACTTGCCGCGGCCGCTGCCCTCGGCGAGGAGCTGATGAACGGCCGGTACGTCGTCGAGCGAGTCGATCTCGGTGACGGGCAGGTCGACAGCGCCGTCCGCGAGCAGGTCGAGCACCTGGCGCAACGCTGCGGCCGCCCGTTCCGGCGCTGCGGCAGCGAGGCGGCTGATGCTGAAGCCTGCGATCGAGGCGTTGCCGCCGATGAGCTGCCGCAGCGCCGGTAGTTCGCCGGGCGCTTCGCCGGTGGTGTTACCGAACAGGACGATCCGGCCACCTGGAGCCAGGACCGCCAGGTCCGTGTCGAGTTGATCGGTGCCGAAGGGGTCCAGGACGATGTCTACGCCGTCGGGCGCGGCGGCCCGCACTGCCGCCACAAGGTCGTCGCTCCTGACCGCCGCCACGTCGTACCCGAGGTGCTTCGCCGCTGCCACCTTCTCGGGGCTGCCGACCGTGCCGATCAGGGTCCCCCCGCCGAGCGCAGGCACGAAGGAGGCGATGGCGCTGCCCACGCCGCCGCTGGCGGAATGCACCAGCACGGTCTCGTCCGGACGGAAGCGTCCGGCCTCGGTCAGCAGCAGCATGGCGGTGGCGAGCGCCCCCGGCGCGGCTGCCGCGACGGGCAGCGCAACCCCGGCCGGTACCGGCACGGCAAGCGCGGCCGGGACGAGGGCCACCTCCGCCAGGCCGCCGTCAACGGTGAGTGCGGCAACGCGCCGGCCAGGTTCCAGCGGCACGCCGGCGCCGGCCTCGCGCACTGAGCCTGCGACCTCCAGCCCCGGTACGTGCGGCCACGTCCGCGCGTACCCGGCGTCACCGCGGCGGGCCATGATGTCCAGGAAGTTGATCCCTGCCCAGGCGACGTCGATGGTCACCTCCCCCGGACCGGGCTGTGGCACGTCGGCCTCACGCACCCCTGTCCGATCAGGGCCGGTCGAGGGTTCGGTCATGACGAGTGCGCGCATGGTGAGCCTCCTTTGATGTACGACGTACCACGTACGTCGTACATGTACGCTAGCATCGCCTTACGACGAACGTCGAAATTCGAAGGAGGGCCGAATGGTCAGGTCACAGCGCCGCCGCGCATCGCTGGTGCATCCCGACACCGGCGAACTCGACCTGCTCGACGTACTGCATGCCCTGTCCGACCAGACCCGGATGACGATCGTGCGAACCCTGCGAGCGGACCCGGAGCGCGCCTGCGGCACGTTCCCGGTCGACGTCGCTCCCTCGACGCTCACCCACCACTTCCGGATCCTGCGCGAGGCAGGCGTGATCCGTCAGCGCGAGGAAGGCAATCGCCGCTGGACCACGCTGCGCACGGAGGACCTGGAGGCGCGTTTCCCGGGCCTGATCGATGCTGTCGTCACCAACTACGAGCGTCAGTCCTGATCCTCCATCAGCTCCTCGGTGCAACTGGTCGGGCAACGCCACCGAGCTGATCGCCCAACCGGGTTGCCGCGCACGGTGATCGGGCACGGCGAGGGTGCAGCACTCGCGGAACCCGGCGCGATTATGCAGGCGGTCACTCGCAACGCATTGGCCGATCCAGGAATCCTCGGAATCACGCGGGAGCTGCGTTCGCGGTTGCGACAGCGGTCTTCACCCTGGGGTTGAACCGGTGGCTTTGCCCGGTCCAGCGGATGCTCATGGCCAGGCGCGTCGGATAATCACCGCATGGCGGAGATCATCCAGCGCACCGGAATGTGGACGTTCGACGGCGAGACACTGCGGATCGTGCCTGCCCTGGAAAAGCACACGCACCCGCTGCGCAAAGTGCTGGGCGAGGTGGCTGTACCGATCACGGCGATCTCCGGCATCGCGTACGAGCCGGGCCGCAAGGGCGGCCGGTTGCGGTTGCGCCTACGGGAGGGAGCCGACCCGCTCGCACAGGTGGCGAGCGGGCGCCTGCCGGATGCATCGGACCCGTACCAACTGCCGGTGGAGAAAGACCGCGCCGGCGTCGCCGAGTACTTCGTGGAGGAACTCCGCCGCACGCTGCTGCTGGACGAGGTGCCGGACACGCCCAGCGACCGCTATCTGCTGCCCGGGCCCGCCGTTCCGCTGACGGCGGGCGGCACGGACGGGACCGCCTCGTTCGACGGCGAGCGCGTCCAGCTGGAGTGGAACTGGATGGCCAACGAGAGCAAGTCGCACAGAGGCCCGCGCATCTTCACCCTTGACGAACTGGACGGCGTGGAGTGGACGCCCGCGATCGGCTGGGAGAACGGCTCGCTGCGCTTCCGCCCGAAGGGCGGGCACGCCGTCCTCAAGCCGGAACATGACCCGAACTGCCTGATGCTGTGGGGAATTCGGCAGGCCCGCGAGACGGGCGGCTCGGTCCTGCTGGCCGCCGCGGTGACCGCCCGGCTGCCTCATCCGGCCGGTGCGAAGCCGCCAGTGGGAACCGTCGCGGACGAGCTTCCCCCATACCGCGTCAAGGACGGGAGCGGGGGCTCGGCGGACAGGCCGGGTGACTCGACCGCGGCGGAGCACGACCGGCTGCTGCGGCGCCTGCGCGAACTCGGCGAACTGCACCGCGACGGCGTGCTCACCGACGAGGAATTCACCGGCGCCAAGAAGGCGGTGATCGACCGCTTCTGACACCCGGCCCGACCGAGCACGGAACCCGGCTCCTGCCACCGGAGCAGGGACCTCGACCACACGCTCGGCGTCAGGACGTCATCGTCCCTCGTCCGCCCCGGTAAGTGCGGCGAGCGCCAGCCCACCGCTCCTCCCCCAGTACCGCACCACACCGCGCTCGTACGCCCACTTCCCGGGACGCAGCCAACGGCGACGGCAGCGCGCGGCTCCAGCAGCGGGACGAGGCCGGAGCGTGGGCGCCGGGTACCTCGCTCGGCCGCATGAAGATGCGCCGGGCTTGCCGGTCCCATTTGTCCAGGTAAGGGTACGAAGAGTGAGCTGTGTTATCGCCTCTCAACAACACCTCACCCTTCTCGAGGACGGAGAGTTCCCATGCCTGACCGTTCCAGTTCAACCCGCTCGAATGGCAAGCAGCAGCAGGTCCAGGAGACGGTCATGGATCCGATGCGAACGATGAGGACTGCTGCCGAGAGAGTCCCTGGGTCGGAGCGTGTCAGGGGGGTCTTCGACGACATGCTGGACACCGTCGGAATCGTTTCGCCGCGTGCCAGGCGCGTCGCTGCGTACACGGGGGCGGGGATCCTCGGCGTGGCGGGTGTCATCGAGTGGCCGGTGGCTGTGGCGGGCGCCGCGGCGGTGTGGCTGACGCAACCGCGTCCTGCGGACATGGATGGCGAGGCCACGGACGGGGCCCGGACGCAGAAGCGGACCACGAAGCAAGCTGCCTCCAGGTCCAGGTCGGGCAACGGCTCGAGGACGGCGAAGAAGGGATCGAGCAAGAGCACCGCCGCCAAGAGCACAGCCGCCAAGCGCACAGCGAAGAAGACCACGAGCGCCTCGCGTGCAAAGGCCGGCGGGCGGAAGAAGGCCTGAGCCCTCCTTGCCCGACGCTACGACCGTTCCCCCACGCCCGCCCGGATCCCCGCGAAGGTGAGGAATGCTGCTTCGATTGCTCGCCGGGCTGCCGAAGGTGGCTGACTCACTTCTCCGGAGTGTCTTGGCCGCGCCTGCCAGGACCACTCGCCGGATCACGCCTCCGGCGGCCGCGGCAGCGCGCCTGACGGGCAGGCTGGTAAGCGTCGGTGCGCATGAAGCGGTGAGCGGTGCGACGGAAGTGTGCGCGTCCGCCGGGCACCTCGGCAGAGTCGCCCGTGACGCGATGACGCCCCGCGTCGGCAGCTGGCGCGCAGGACCCCGGATGCACCTTGGGCTGCGGTACCCCCCTGGCGCACCGGTGCCCACCGCGGAACGGCTCGAGACCGCCGCCGAGAAGGTGGCCGTCGAACTGGCCGAGCACCCTGATGTGCTGCTCGCCTACTGGGATGGCGGCCTGGAATGCGTGGTCGTCAAGGCCGCCGAGGACGCGGTCTGCGAGCGTGTGGCGGCCAAGGCATCCGAACTCGCGGCCGAGCATGGGCTTGAACACACCGGCGAACGGACGCCGGAGCATGGCCACCCGGGTGACGTCAGGAACGTGCGCGTCAATATCGCCGCGCTCGCGTGCGACGCGGCAGGCATCGCCACGGTCGTCGCGGCGCGGGCCGTGCTTCCGGCACGCGCGCCGGAAGCACTTGTGGCGTCGGTCTCCCTCCTGCGTGAGGATTCGCGAGTACGTGCGGCATTGGGCCGCCTGCTGGGCTCGGACGCGAGCGACCTGCTTCTGGGCGCAGCACAGGCGGCAGTCTTGGGGATCGCGCAGTCACCGGGGCCTCTGCTGCTCGACGCCGCGCTGCGGGCCACTCAATTGGTGCGATCGCTCGCCCAGCTCGCGACCTTCGAGACAGCGCACGACACGCTCTGTGCTCCGGACCGCCTGACGGTGACGCGAGGCTCCACCGTGCGTCCGGCGCTGCGGACCTGCCCAGACGAGTCGTACTCGGACACGGCCGTCAACGGGATGCTGGGCGGTGCCCTCGCCACGCTCCTGTTCACCCGCAGCCTCGACAAGGCGGCGGAGACGGTCCTGGCCGGTGTGCCCAAGGCCGCACGCTTCGGCCCGTCGGCCTTCACCGCATCGCTCGCCGCTGCTCTCGCGCAAGAGGACATGCTGGTCGGCGATCCCGCGAGGCTCCGCCGTCTGGAACTGGTGGACACCGTGGTGCTGCATTCCGGAGCGCTCCGCAGCGCCCGCCGCACCGTGCTCGAAGTCCATCCCGACACGACGGGCTGGGACCATGCCCGGTTGTGGCACACGGCGATGGAGGCGCTCAGCGCTCCCGAGGCCGGGGCGAAGCCGCCTGGAGAGCCACACCTCACACTCCGTCCGGTGCCCGATGAGACGAAGGCGGAGGCGGGGCTGATGATCGCCTCGGTGCTCGGCAGGGACGTGGGCACCGTCCTGGTCGGCTGGGAGGTCGAGCCCATGGCCGAGGCGGCGCTGGACGCGGCGCGCCGGGCCGGCCTGCACGTCGTGGTGGTGGACGAGGACGGCCTCGGTGAATTCGGCACGCTGGCCGATCAACTCACGTCAGGGGAGGTCCCGTTCGCCGGAACCGTCGCCGCTCTCCAGGACGAGGGCCGTACGGTCCTCACCGTGGCGCGAGTCCCGCATGACCGCCGGACTGAACAACCGGAGCGGGCTCCTTCCGCTCGCGACGTCGTCGACGGGCTGCTCCACGGCGACATCGCCGTCGCGGTCGCCGACGAGGGCAGTGCCGTCGTCTGGGGCGCCGATCTGCTGTCCCTGCACGGGCTGGAAGGCGTGTGGCGGTTGCTGTCCGCAGTGACCCTGTCCCGAGCGGTCAGCGGGTGGGGCAAGTTCTTCGCAGAGGCGGGCGCCGCCCTCTCCGAGCTGCTGGTCCTCACCCGGGAGGCACGGTCCCCGGAGACGCCCGCCTCCCTCGAAGTCCGCCTCAGTCCGGTAACCGTCGCCACCGCCGCATCGCTGACGTGGGGCTGGGCCGCCGCGCTGGTCGTGACCGCAGGCACCATGCCACGGCCCGAACCGCGAGTGCCCTGGCATGCTCTGCCTCCGCACGAGGTCATGGCGCGGCTGCGAAAGGCGCCACGAACCGCGCCCACGGGGTGGTCGGCGACACGGCATCTTGCCGGCCGTCTCGCGCGAGTCATGGCCAGGTATCCGGTGCTTGCGCCCGTACGGATGGGAGTCCAGCTCGCGCGGGCCGTCTGGGCTGAGCTCGACGATCCGTTCACCCCCGTGCTTGTGGTCGGAGCCACCGCATCCGCACTGCTCGGTTCGCCGGTCGATGCCTACCTCGTCATCGGCGCCGTAGGGTTGAACGCCCTGGTCGGCGGGGTCCAACGGCTGCGCGCGCAGAGGGCGTTGTTCGCGCTTGCCACCGAGCAGCGGCCCATGGCCCGTCGGCTCGAGCCGTCGACCGGTGAGGTGTCCGTCGTGGACGCCGCCCGCCTGGCGCAGGGCGAAGTGATCGACCTGCGCGTCAACGACGTGGTCCCGGCAGACGCGCGGCTGCTGGAGGTCGACGGGTGCGAGGTCGACGAATCCTCGCTGACCGGCGAGTCCCTGCCGACCCCGAAAAACGTGGCCGCCGTTCCGGGTGCCTCACTCGCCGACCGAAGCTGCATGGTCTTCGAGGGCACCACCGTGGTGGCCGGCTCCGCGCGGGCCGTAGTGGTGGGTACCGGCCACCAGACGGAAGCGGGTCGTGCCGCGTCGCTCGCCGCCCGCGTCCCCATCTCGGCAGGAGTACAGGCACGACTGCACAGGCTGACCAGGCGAGTGCTGCCCTTCACGCTCGCAGGCGGTGCAGCCGTCGCCGGCCTGTCCTTGTTGCGCGGACGTCCGATGCGTTCGGCACTCCAGGGAGGGCTGGCCGTCGCGGTGGCGGCCGTGCCCGAGGGCATGCCCCTGGTGGCGACCGTGGCACAGATGGCCGCCGCGCGGCGCCTCAGCCGGCTCGGTGTCCTCGTCCGTACGCCGCGCAGCCTGGAGGCGCTGGGCCGCGTCAACGCCGTCTGTTTCGACAAGACCGGGACGCTCACGGAGAACAAGCTGCGGGTGGTCAGTGTCGTCACCGCGAGCGGCGATGAGCACAAGGCGACCGACCCGGAGGCGTTTGCGGTCCTGCGTATCGCCGCCCGTGCGTGCCCGGCTGCCGCGGACCGGGTGGGTGTCCACGCCCATGCCACCGACGAGGCCGTCCTGGCAGCCGCCCCGCCTGAGACCGGATGGACCACTGTGCAGGCCGAACCCTTCGAATCGAGTCGCGGGTTCGCAGCCGCCCTCGGAAGAGGCGCGCACGGCGACGAAAAGCTCGTGGTCAAAGGCGCGCCGGAAGTCGTACTGCCCTGCTGCCCCGACACGGACCCGGCGGCAGTCGACATGGCAAACGCCCTCGCCGCCCAGGGTCTGCGGCTGCTCGCCGTGGCCCAGCGGCCCCTCGGGGTGAACGAGGCGGCCGATGTCCTGGACAAGCCGCTCGAACTGCTGGAACTCATCGGGTTCGTAGCTCTGGCCGACACCCCACGCGCCAGTTCCGCCCCGCTCGTGTCCGGGTTGAGCGAGGCCGGCGTACGTCCCGTCATGCTGACCGGCGACCATCCTCAGACCGCCCGGTGCATGGCGATCGCACTCGGCTGGCCCTCCGACGTCACAGTGGTCACGGGCCACGACCTGGCAGCACTCGACCGGGCAGGGCGAGCGCGCATTCTCAAGGACTGCGGCGTTGTCGCTCGCGTCGCACCCGAACAGAAGCTCCAGGTCGTCGAGGCACTCCGGGAGGCGGGACGCGTCGTCGGCATGGTCGGGGACGGCGCGAACGACGCCGCCGCGATCCGGGCCGCCGACGTCGGGATCGGCATCGGCGCGCGCGGTTCGGCGGCCGCACGCAATGCTGCCGACCTCGTGATCACCAACAACGAACTCTCGGTGCTCATCGACGCCATCACCGAGGGGCGGGCCCTGTGGCGCAATGTGGCCGACGCCATCAGCATCCTGCTCGGCGGCAATGCGGGTGAGGTCGGCTTCTCCGTGCTGGGCACGCTGCTCTCCGGTACGTCGCCGCTGTCCGCGCGCCAGCTGCTCCTGGTCAACCTGCTCACCGACATGTTCCCGGCCATGGCGATCGCGGTCACGCCTCACGACCGGGGCCCCGCTTCGGAGGAGGCCCTGGCCGAGACGCACTCCGTAGGTCTCGCCAACCTGGGCGAGCCGCTCACACACGAGATCCGCCAGCGTGGCCTGATCACCGGAGCCGGCGCGGCGGCGGCGTGGCTGTTCGGCAGCTTCACCCCCGGATCGGCACAGCGCACCAGCACCATGGCCCTGTGCGGGGTGATCGGTTCCCAGCTCACCCAGACCGTGGCCGGACGCCGTGACAGCCCACTGGTCCTCGGCACGGTCATCAGCACCGCCGCCGTTCTCGTGGCCCTCGTCCAGGTGCCCGTCGTCAGTCGCTTCTTCGGGTGCACGCCCTTGGGCCCACTGGCATGGACCGGAGTAGCCATTGCCATCGGGACTTCCTCCGTGGGGCCCCGACTGGTGCCCCAGGCCGACCAGTTGCTCTCACAGCTCACCTCACGGCTGGGGTCCGTACTGCCAACTCGGGACGGCTCTGCACCACTGAGCCTTCTCCGACTTCGAACCCGCAGGTCATCGGGGCTGGTGTGAGTCGGCTCTCGCACTCAGCTCCAGGTGGGCAACTGCCCAGGCGTCCTTGGGCAGTCGGCGGCGAACCGCGTTTCCTAGGCATCGGCCCGCGGGGTGAAGAACGTGCGGGTGGCGGTGAGTTCGGTCCGATCGGCCACGAGTGCCGCGAACCGTGCGAACACCCGGTCCCGGTGCGGTGCCAGCACCGTCAACTCACCGGGCGTCTCCTCCCGAAGACGGGGAGCAGCGGCCACCTCCTGCGGGGTCGCCGTCTCCATGAACGCGTCCACTGCGGCCTCGTCGACCTCCAGGTGAAACTGCAGCCCCCAAGCTGCTCCTCCCATCCGGAACGCCTGCACCGGATACCGATCGCAGGAGGCCAACAGCACCGCCTTCTCCGGCAGGTCCATGGTGTCGCCGTGCCAACTCAGAACCCGTAGCCGCTCGGGTGTACCCGAAAGCAGCGGATCGCCGTCGGCCTCGGGGCTGAACGCCACTTCACCCCAACCCAGTTGCAGCCCGGACCCCACCCGGGCCGTGCCGCCCGCGGCCAGGGCAAGCATCTGTGCCCCCAGGCAGATCCCGAGCACCGGCACTTCGGCGGCCAACGCCTTGCGCAGCAGCTCCAGTTCGGCGCGGCGTGAGGGAAAGCCGTCGTCGCTGTAGGCAGCCTGCGCTCCGCCCATCACCACCAGGGCATCGACATCGGTCAGAGTCGCCGGCACCGGATCCCCTGCCCACACCTGGCACAGACGCATCCGCAGCCCGGCGGCCGCCAGCGCCTCCCCGAGCGTGTACGGGCCTTCGCCTCGTGCATGCTCCACGACCACTACACCCACAGCCTTCGCCCCAATCTGCAGACGCACATCAGATTACGGTGATCCGGTGGCTGCGAGGTTGGCTGATCGACCTCGTACAGCGGCAGCGCTACCCAACGCTCCACGAGGCCGTCCGTACGAGCTGGGCTCGCGTACGTCACACTCGCGTTCACGCCACGTCCGATGACGGGCTGACCGGGCAGTGAGGCGGCTGGATCGCCGCCGCGCGACGGTCCTCGCCGTGTTGGGGGAAGACCGTGTTCTCCCCTCCGCGCGGGCTCCCCGCTGAGGGGGACCGCGTTCGGACGGGCGAGCGACGGGACAGCAGGCATCCGGTCAGCGCGGCGGCGAGGCCGGCCAATCCGGCCGCCGCGAAGCCGCCCGCCGGCACGGACAGGTCGATCGCTCCCCCGACGATCGGGGAACCGAGTGCGAAGCCGGCGCTCAGCGCCGAGGATTGCAGGCCTGTCGCCTCGCCGCGCGCACCGGCGGGCGCGAGCCGGCTGACCGCATCGGCCACCGCGGAAAGAGCCGGCGCGGCGAACAACCCTGCACCGACAGCGGCCACGCACAACCAGAGCCAATGGTGAGCCAGCCCGGCGGGAATGGTCGCCAGCCCGAGCAGACCGAGCGGCAGCCACGTCGGCACCGGCCGGGAGAGCGCGCCGTACACGAGCCCGCCGATGATGGATGCCAAGCCGTACGCTGCCACGACCACGGCGGCCCAGGAGACCTGGCCGGCTTCTTCGAGGGTGGCGACGATGGCCAGGTCGGTGCCGCTGAGCAGCATCGTGGTGCCGAACGCCATCACCAGCACGGCGATCATGCGCGGGCCCAGCCATTCCCGTCGACGGGGGCGGTCGGCCACATCCCCCTCGTCCTCGGCATGCAGCGACGGGTTGAGCAGGGCCATCCCGGCTCCGCCGACCACGAGTGCGGCGCCGACACCCCATGTCACGACGCCCGGGGACGTATTCGCCGCGCAGAGGATCACGATCGGCGGGCCCACCATGTATGACAGCTCGCCCTGCACCGATTCCAGCGCGAAGGCGGCGCGGCGCTGTCCCCCCGTCGTCATCGCGGCGATCGCCTGCCTGGTCACCGACTGGGCCGGCACCATCAGCAGACCCGCGGCGAAGGCGGCGCCCAGCAGGGCTCCGTACGGCAGGGCCGGTACGCTCAGCCAGAACACGACCTGCGCCACGGCGGTTACCGACAGCACGGTACGCGGGCCCCGCCGGTCGATCATGCGGCCGAGGAGCGGCCCGCCCAGCGCCAGCCCGGTGGTCAGTGTCGCCGCGACACCGCCCGCTGCCGCGTAGTTCATGTCCAGACCCAGCACGACGTGCATCATCAGCGCGATCACGGCAGACGTGATCGCGGTACGGGCGAGCAGCGAGACTCCCAGCAGGGATGCCATCCCCGGCACGGCGAGCACCTGTCGGTATCTGGTCACCTGCGTGACGCTAGATCGTCGCGGGCGTCATAGGAAGCGGCAAATTTGCTGGAGCTGGCATAATGAATATTTATGGCCAGGGAGCTTGAGACCCCGTTGCTTCGGTCGTTCGTCACCGCCGTGCGCGCCGGCAGCATCAGCCGCGCCGCGACCGCGCTCGGGCAGACCCAGCCCGCGCTCAGCCAGCAGCTGCGGAAACTCGAGAGCGCGGTCGGCCGTCCGCTGCTCCACCGGTCGCCGTCCGGCGTCTCGCCGACACGGGCGGGTGAGGAGCTGCTGCCGTACGCCGAGCGCATTCTCTCGTTGTGTGCGCAGGCACTCACCGAAGCTGGGCGCGCGCTCACCGGCCACTGCCGTGTCGGGTTGCTCGAAGACCTCGCCGCGTCCCAGCTTTCACAGGCCCTGGCGGACCTCGCCCGGCTGCACCCCGACGCGACGCTGGAAGTGCTCGACTTGTCCAGCGCTGAAATGCGGGGCGCCTACGACGCCGGCAACGTCCAGCTCGTACTCGATCACGTGCTGGACGTTCCCGGCCCGCCGCGCTGGACGGTGCGCCGCCCGCTGGTCTGGGCCGTCGGCCAGGGTGTGGATCTGGCTGCCGAGCCGCTGCCGGTGGTGCTGTTCTCGAACCCGTGCATCTGGCGTACTTCAGTGCTGGAAGCACTGCAACGCGCCGACCGGGACTGGCGGGTGGCGTTCGAAAGCAACAGCCTCGTCGGTGTGCTCGCCGCGGTACGGGCCGGGCTCGGCGTCGCGGCGCTCATGCCCGCGAACCTCGAACCGGCCATGGCCTGCCACGACGCGGACGCCCTGCCAACCCTGCCCGACGTCGAACTCGGACTCGCACGGCACCCACGGACCGAAGGTGATCCGCTGATCGATGCCGTGGAGACCGCGCTGCGACGCACGATCTGAGATCCGCGGTGTTCGGCGAGGGCGAACGCCGAAGTCGCCCTCGGTGACGGCGCGTTGCGCACGCGCACGTGCCCAACTGCTCGGCGTCGCCGAGATGAGAAGTCGTCCACATCGACGCCTCGGCCTGCGCAACCGGGGCGCGTTACTACAGGACCGTGGTGAGCACGATCGTGACAGTCGATGCGGCGATCGCCGCGGCGGTTCGGGTCACCGCTGTGTTCACGGCCGAGGCCGCCCAGTTGCCGTTCTCGATCTCCTTGGCGCGCTTGAGGACTTCCGCTGTCTGTGGAAGGGCGGGACGCAGAGTCTGAAGGGTGCCGCTCGATGACAGCAGTGCGATCAGTGCTGCGGTGCGCGGGTCGGGACGTGCTCTGCCCTCCAGTACGGCGCGGACCTTCCGCCTCAGCTCTGCCTCGTGCCGTGGGTCCCCGGCGGGCAACGTGGTCGTGCGGAACAACCCCAGCACCCGCTTGCTCTCGCGGCGAATGAGACCGCGCTCGACGAGCCGGTCGACTACGGGCTCCTGAAGGCCGTCCCCGATCTCGAGGAGGAGGGTCTGGATGTCCTTGGGCTTGCGCGCAGAGATCTTCTCGTAGGCAGTCCGAAGCAGGGGGTCCGAGAGCTCACCACCCCCGGCGGCCACGACCTCGGGGCCGTTCTCCCCCGCCTGTCCCCGTCCGGTCTCGAGCATGCCGCGGAGTGCGAGTTCGACGAGCACAGCGCCGCCGAGGGTGTATTGCAGCGTGGCAGCTCCCGCGACGACTCCCGTCTCGTCGTCGAGCATCAGGAGCATCACGTCCTCGACGATCAGTGTTTCGCTCTCCACTTCGCCTCCTCTTCCTTGTGCGGGCCGTATCTCCGATGCGCGAACTTTCATGCGCGGCCGGGCGTGAAGGCTGAGGAGCCCCTGACCCCCCGGACCTCGGCGCACCGAATGCGCCTGCGCAGCCGACGAGTTCGGTCCCCTGAGGCGGTTCAGGAAACCACGTCCTTCCGGCCGAACCCCCGGAACGCGAGGGCGAACAGCACGAGGGCGTAGGCCACCGACACGGAAGTCCCCTTGATCATCCCTGTCCACTCCAGCTGGGGCTGTATCGCGTCCGCCCACGCGTACTGCCAGTGCGCGGGCAGGAACTCCCGCCAGGAGCCGAGGGCTTCGACCGCGTCCAGCAGATTGCCGACGATGGTCAGCCCGACCGCTCCGCCGACCGCGCCCAGCGGTGCGTCCGTGATGGTGGAGAGCCAGAACGCCAGCCCTGCCGTGACCAGTTGGGAAACGAAGACGAATGCGACGGCGAGGGCGAGTCTCAACAAGGCATCCGTGGCGGGAACCGAGCTGCCCGTCGGGCTCTGCAGCGGGTGCCAGCCGTATGCGACCGTGCCAACGGCCAGGGAGATCAGGGGGAGCAGCACGATCGCGGCCAGGCTGAAGGTCAGCGCAACCGCGAACTTGCTCCACAGCAGCCGTGCGCGGGGCACGGGCGCGGCGAGCAGATAGCGCAGTGACGACCATCCCGCTTCCGAGGCCACGGTGTCTCCGAAGAACAGTGCCACGGGGATGACGAGCAAGAATCCGGCCGAGAGGAACAGCGCCGATGAGGCGAAGTTGAGCCCGGAGGCGGTGGCGGTGTCCATCAGGTTGATCCGTTGCTCCTGCCCTCCTCCCCCACCATCGTCGTCGCCCCCGCCGATGGCGAAGGCCGCCACCAGGACGAAGGGGAGGACGGTCAGGATCACCGCAACCACCGCGGTGCGGCGGCGGCGCAGCTGTCGTACTGCTTCCACACCGAAGGGGAGGGTGCGGCCTGCACGGAAGCCGGACGCGGTATCCAACTGGCCGGTCACGAGGTCTCTCCTTCGATCAGAGTGAGGAAAGCGTCCTCGAGGCGACGGTGCGGGCCGAGGCCGTTCACCGGGATCTCCATCCCGACCAGTTCCGCCAGCAACCGGGACGGGCTCGTGCCGCCCAGCCGTACCAGCAGGCCTTCGTCAGCCCGCGCGGCGGAGATGACGCCCGGCAGTCCGGCCACCTTCCCCACCACGGCGTCCGACGGGGGCGGGCCGTCGATGCCGATCAGCAGCGTCTCGCCGGAGCCCGTGATCTCCGCGACCGCCCCCGCCTGCACCAGTCGGCCTCTGTCCATGACCACAAGGTGGGTGCAGGTCTGCTCGACCTCGGCCAGGAGGTGCGAGGAAACGATCACGGTGCGGCCCTGGGCGGCGTACCGGATCATGACGTCCCGCATCTCGCGGATCTGCGGCGGGTCGAGTCCGTTGGTCGGCTCGTCGAGGATCAGCAGATCGGGCAGGCCGAGCATGGCCTGGGCGATGGCGAGGCGCTGCCGCATGCCCTGGGAGTAGGTGCGCACTGCGCGTTGGAGCGCCTCCCCGAGGCCGGCGATCTCCAGGACTTCGTCGATGTGGGCGTCTGCGGCGGGACGGGCGGTCGCGGCCCAGTACAGCTCCAGGTTGGCCCGCCCGGACAGATGCGGGAGGAAGCCCGGACCCTCGACGAAGGCACCCACCCGGGAGAGCACCGGCGCGCCCGGCCGTACGGCGTGCCCGTAGATCCGGGTCTCGCCGTCGTCGGGCCTGATCAGGCCCATCAGCATGCGGAGGACAGTGGTCTTGCCCGCGCCGTTGGGGCCGAGAAGACCGAGCACTTGGCCCTTCTCGACGCGGAAGGACAGGTCGCGTACGGCGTACCGGTCGGCGGACTTCGAATAGCGCTTCGTCAGCCCGGTGATCTCCAGAGGCACTTCTGCAAGCTTCGGGTCGGGAGCCGGGGCCGAGGTGCGGCGCCTGCCGCTCACCAGCAGGACCGCGGCGACGGCGGCGCCGGCGAGGGGAAGACCCCAGACCCAGGCGGGCAGCGGGGCGGCCTCGGCGGTGACACCGCGCGCGGTGGGAACGCTCAGTTCGCTCTCCACCGTGGCGGTGTACGTACTCGGCTCGGCGGGAGACGCATAGCCGAGGTCGGTGGTGGCGAGCACGAGCCGCAGCCGGTGGCCCGCCTCGACCTCGTGGTTCACGGCGGGCAGGCGGAGCTGGACGTTCCGGCCCTTCTGGGCGTCGGCGACCCTGATGGGCGAGACAAGCTGCGAAGGCAGTCTCTGGCTGCCGTCCCGCCCGACGTCGTACACCTTCGCGAAGAGCACGGCGTCGTCGGCACTCTCGGACTTGACCCGCACCGTGACGGTGGGCGAGCCGGTGATGCGCAGGGAACTCTTCAGCGGCCGGGAGTCGAAGCGTGCGTGCTGGCCGGGGAAGTCGATGTTCAGACCGCCGACGCCGAGGGAGGACAGCTGCGAGAGACCGCTGCTGAGGCTGGGGATGGCGGAGATCGAGGGTGGTCCTGCGCCCGGCGGGTTGTTGAAGGACCTCTGCGCGGTGTCGAGGGCGACCGTGCGGGCACCGTTGTTCAGCCCGGGGTAGGCGGTGCCGGTGGCGCCGCGTGTCTGGAGCGTCCCGTCCGTGGAGTCCATCCCCCCGGCCTCGGTGACGCGGAAGGCCGGACCCGCCTCCACGCCCTTCTCGCCCTTCAGATAGCGGTCGAACCAGGCCGTCGTACGGGTGTCGAGGCGGGCCGTCTCCAGGTCGCCGCCATCGTGTCCGCCCGCGAACCAGTCGACGGAAACGGGTGCTCCGTTGGCGCGGATCGCCTTGGCCATGGCATCTGCCTGGCCGAGGGGGAAGAGGGAGTCGGACTGGCCCTGGGCGATCAGCGTGGGCACCTTGATCCGGTCCCCGACGGCGGAGGGGCTGCGCGCTGCGAGCAGTTCACGGGCGGCGGCGTCCGGCTTGCCGCTCACCGCCACCCGCTCGTACATCTCGCACACGTCCGTCTCGAAGCGGCCACAGCCACCCCGGGGAGAGCCGGAGCCGAAGAAGACGCCGGCCCAGAGCTTCTTGAAAACCCCGTCCGGGAACAGCGCGTCAGCCAGGTTCCAGTACGTCATCCGCGGCGCGATGGCGTCGACCCGCTCGTCGTGGCCGGCCGCGAGCAGTGCGATCGCGCCACCGTAGGAGGCGCCGGCCACGCCGACCCGCGGGTCGCCGGTCTCGTCGAGCCGCACTTCGGGGCGCTCGGCCAGCCAGTCGATGAGGCGGGAGACGTCCGCGACCTCATGCTCCGGGTCATTGAGGCCTATCTGGCCGGTTGAGGCTCCGAAACCCCGGGCCGACCAGGTCAGGACGGCATATCCCTCCCGGGCCAGCTGCTGCGCGTGGGCACGCACGGCGTCCTTGCTGCTGCCGAATCCGTGGCCGAGGAGCACTGCGGGCCGCTTCCCGGACCGGGAGCCCGAGGTGAAGTACGAGGTGTCGATCTGCGCGCCCGGCATATCAAGGGTGCGGTCTGCCCGGTGGACCGGCGGCTGTCCGTCGGACGCCAGCGCGCTCCACGTGCCTGCCCCGGCGAGCGTGACAACAGCGGCAGCCACGACGAACAACCGTCTCGAGCCGCCGCGCACCGTGCCGCGCAGTCGGGCTGACAGTTGAGCCGGCCGGCTCCCACCGCTCTTTCGCAGGTCCATGCTGGAACCCTAGAAGCACGGATCCTGTGTTTCGGGGGCCTTCAGGTGGATCCCTGGTTGCGCTCGGGGGCGTATGGTCACCCGCCCGCGTACAACTGACGGGGTACGGCCCGGCCCCGGCTCATCGCCGCCCGGCACCTCCGCGACAGCCTGCCCGGACCGGCGATGCCGGCTCAGCCTGTGCGGTAGAGGGCGGTGAGCATCTCGATGGCGGCCTGTGTTGCGGGGTGCGGATCGCCCCGCCACCAGGTGAGACGTACGGCGATGGGTTCGGCGTCGCGGACGGGCCGGTAGACGATGCCGGGCCGCTGGTACTGGTTGGCGGTGGACTCCGCCGTGACCCCGACACTGCGGCCGGCGGCGATCACGGTGAGCCAGTCGTCGACGTCGTGCGTCTCCTTCGTCGCCGGCCCGGATTCCGGTGGCCACAGCTCGGGCGTGGTGGTGCCCGTCCGGCGGTCGATCAGCATGGTGTGTCCGCTGATGTCGGAGAGCCGGAGTGAGCGGCGTGTGGCCAGGGGGTCGTCGGCGGCCATGGCGCAGTAGCGGCGTTCCAGCCCGACGATGGCCGAGTCGAAGCGACGGTCGTCCACCGGTCGGCGTATCACGGCGAGGTCGCACGTCCCTTCCGCCAGTCCGGCGGTGGCCGTGTTGGCGCGGACGAGTTGCAGGTCGGTCTCCGGGTGCTGGGCGGCCCAGCGGCGCTGGAAGGCGGTCGTGTGCCGGCCGAGTGCCGACCAGGCGTAGCCGATCCGCAGGTGCGCGTCCCCGGAGGTGGCCGTCCGGTACAGGTCATCCATGTCGGCGAGGACGCGCCGTGCCTGTGCCACCACACGCAACCCGGTGCCGGTGGGGGTGACTTCGCGGGAGGTCCGGCGCAACAGCCGCACACCGAGGGCTCGTTCGAGCGAGGCCAGCGTGCGGGAGGCCGCTGCTTGGGAGATCCCGAGGGCGATGGCGGCATCGGTGAAGGTGCCCTCATCGACGATCGCGACGAGGCAGCGCAGCTGCCGCAGATCGGCATCCATGACTTCAGCGTATAGGTGGGTCTCCAGATGCATTTTGAGCAAGCAGCGGGACGGCGCACGATCGGCGCATGCAAGCAGCGCCAGAGCGGTCAGCGGTACCCGGTCATGGAAGGACGCCGTCGTCTGGGGCCTCCAGGCCGGACCGGAACGCAGGCGTGGTCGCGATGGTCGGCAGCGGTGTGTCCAACCAGGTCGGCGCGGCCATCGGGTCCCTTGCCTTCCCGGTCATCGGGCCCGCGGGCGTCGTAGCGGTACGTCAGTACGTCGCCGCGATCGCCCTGATGTCCCTGTCTCGCCCGCGTCTGAGCGTCTTCACCTGGCGCCAGTGGTGGCCCGTACTGCTGCTGGGCCTGGCGTTCGGGTCGATGAACCTGTCCCTGTACAGCGCCATCGACCACATCGGCCTCGGGCTGGCGGTGACTCTCGAATTCCTCGGTCCGCTCAGCATCGCCCTGGCTGCTTCGCGCCGCCGGATCGACGCATGCTGCGCGCTCATCGCCGCTGCCGGTGTCGTCACCTTGATGCGTCCGCAGCCCTCCACCGATTACCTGGGGATGGGGCTGGGATTGCTGGCGGCCGTCTGCTGGGCGTCCTACATCCTGCTCAACCGCACCGTCGGCCGGCGCGTACCCGGAGCACAAGGGTCGGCAGCCGCCGCTGCGCTCTCGGGCCTGGTCTTCCTCCCCGTCGGTATCATCCTGGTCCTGCGGCAGCCGCCGACCACGGGCGCCGTCAGCTACGCCGTCGCCGCCGGCGTGCTCTCCTCAGCCGTGCCGTACCTCGCGGACCTCTTCAGCTTGCGCCGCGTACCGGCCCAGGCGTTCGGGCTCTTCATGAGCATCAACCCCGTGCTCGCCGCCGTGACGGGCTGGATCGTCCTCGGACAGCAGCTCGGGTGGAGCGAGAGCGCCGGCATCGGCGCCATCGTCGCGGCCAACACGCTCAGCATCGTCACCTCGCGCAGGTGACCGGGTCTGCTCCCAGGCTGCCTGGGCGCTGAGGGTCACATCGGGCTTGAGCATGGTGCCGTCGAATTCCCCGACGGGGCGGCCTTCTGCGCCGATTCGCTGGATCCGGTCGGGGTCGGCCGGGGCTCCGAGGCCCAGCGCCACCATCTCGGCGTGCCCGTCGGAGTGCGGTCGTCGTCATGTTCCTCTCCCCCACCGCCGACCCGCTGGTCGCGTGGTCGTTGTGGCTGCTGCTGATCATTGCTGCCGTGGCGTTCCGCCCAACGCGCCGTCCAGCACTGAGATGGATCGCCGGCCAACCGCCGACAGCAACTGCCGGGGCGGGCTCGCCGCCTCGGGAGCAGGGAGAAGCACGGGCCCGGTGAGCGGCCAGCCCGACTGCCTGGCGCCGGTCCTCAACTCAGCGGCAGCGCCGCGTTGCCCGTTCCGGCGCCACCGTCCACGCTCAGGGACGCTCCAGTGATCCAGCCCGCGTCGGGGCCGCACAGGAACGCCACCGCCCCGGCGACGTCCTCGGGCGTGCCCGCGCGGGGCCAGGGCTGTCCACCGCGGATGGAGCGCACGTAGTCGGCACCGAGCGGATTGACCTCGCTGCTCACTTCGATGAATCCGGGCGAGACCGCGTTGACGCTGATCTCGTGCTGGGCCATCTCCAGCGCGAATGCCTTCGTCAGCATGTCCAGGCCGGCCTTCGAGACGCAGTAGTGTGCGGCGCCACGGCGCGCCCTGGTGGACGCCCCGGAGCTGATGTTGACGATGTGACCGCCGCGCCCTTCCTCGACGAGCCGCTGCGCGAAGGAACGGGAGAGCGAGAAGACGGCGGAGAGGTTGACGTCCAGCACTGTGTCCCAGGAGTCGTCCGCCATGTCGAGAAGGGGCGTGCTGGGGTACAGCCCGGCGGCATTGACCAGGATGTCCAGCCCTGACCACACCTCACGGGCGGCGTCGACGAAGCCCGGCAGGGACTCCCTGTCCCTGAGGTCCACGGCGAGCGGCGCCACCTCCTCGGGCGGTCCCAACTGTGCAGCCACGTCCGCCAGTCGGTCCTGGCGCTGATCAGCGAGGACGACGCGAGCGCCATCGCGGTGCAACCGCCGTGCGATCGCGGCGCCGATGCCACCGGCCGCGCCGGTGACCAGGGCTCGGGGGCTCTCCACCACCGCTGGTCCCGTCATCGTTCAGTCCTCGCCTCTCCGCACACGTCCGGCGTCGCCGCCGGCCCCTGTGTCAGCTCCGTCGAATGTGTACGAGGCGTCGAAGCGTCCCCTCAACGCCGCGTAGTCGTCGCGGACTTGTGCCGCGGTGCGGTCCTGTCGCCCCCGGCCGTCCTCGTCAGTCCGGCCGGCGGCGTCCATGATGCGGCGCGCCTCCGCGGCACCGTCGACCAGCAGGTCGACCACGCACCAGGCGAGCAGGACGGCCGGTTCGAGGGCTGCCGTGACGTGGTCGGTGACCTGGTAGTCGGGGCTGTGCGCGTCACCTACCGCTCCGGCCGTGAACGGGTGTAGTACGGGCATCACTTCGCCCAGGTCGCCCATGTCGGTCGAGGCGCCGCGGTGCCAGCCCCTGACGACCTTCTCCGGCCCGAACAAGGTCTCCGCGTTCGCCCGGCACAGTTCCACCAGCTCCGGATCCTGGTGGTGCGGAAGGTAGTTGAGGGTGGTCTCGGTCGTGGCCGTCGTCCCCAGCGCGACCGCTCCGGCGCGCACCGCGCGGTCCACTGCCGCGCATGCCTCCCGCAGGGCGCCGACCGTGCGGGCTCGGATGACGACCTCCATCTCCACGCGGTCGGGCACGGCGGTCGGCGCCGAACCACCCTGCGGCAGCACCGCGTTGACGCGTACCGCGTCCTCGTCACGGAAGGTGTCGCGCTGCGCGTCGATCGCGGCGAGCGCGAGGGTCGCCGACTTGAGCGCGTTCACGCCACGCCACGGGGACGCACCGGCGTGGCTGGCCCGCCCCTGGAAGAGGACCTGCTTGACCACCGAGCCGTTGTGGCTGTCGCCCACGGACAGACGTGGAGCACCCTCGCCCGCCGTGTGGCAGAGCATCGCCATGTCGATGTCGTCGAAGGCGCCGCGCGCGATGAGGTCGGCCTTGCCGACGAGGTGGCGGAGTTCACCGGCCCGTACGAGCTCGCGCCGCCATGCCAGTTCCGTGCTCTCCTCGGCGGGTACGGCGAAGAAGACCACGTCGCCGTCGAGTTGCTCCTGTACCGCGGCGAGACCGGCCGCCGCGCCCACCATCGAGGCGATCTGGGCGTGGTGGCCGCAGGCGTGCGCCGCGCCGGTGCCGGGATCGGCGAGCGGGTGGGACGGCAGCAGCAGCGCGTCGAGTTCGCCCAGGACCGCGACGGTCGGTCCGCTGCCGCCACCGGTCATGCGCGCCTTGACCCCGGTACGGGACAGCCCGCGCTCGAAGGGCAGCTCCATGCCGGTGAACCAGTCGGCCACAAGCGCCGCGCTCCGCTCCTCCCTGAACCCGGTCTCCGGGTGACGCTGCACGTCCGCGCTGATCTCCAGGACGCGGTCACGGGAGCGTTCGACGGCTTCGCGCACCGCACGCTTGACCTCGGTGACCTGCCCGGCGGTGCTCAACCCGGCTCCCCGGCAACGCTATTGGAGGGCGCACCGAGATGCCGTCCGAGTCCGCGGCGGAAGCTCTCCGTCGTCTGCGGAGTGATGAGTGCGCCGATGACGGCCAGTCCCGCGCCGAAGACCAGGAAGGAGAAGGCGACTTCGAAGGAGAAGTGCTCGGCGAGGAACCCCATCACGAACGGGGAGACCGCGCCGGCCAGCTGGCCGCCGAAGTTGACCATGCCGCCGCCCACGCCCGCGTATTCGGCAGGCAGCATGCGCAGTGGAAGCCCGAAGATCTGCATGTACGCGAGGTACATCACCAACGTGCCGGCCGTCTCCCAGAGGATGAACTCCGCGGCGGTCTCCGCCCGCACCATGAAGATCAGCAGCACTGCCGTGATCAGCATGACGGGGATGACGACCCTGCGATGGTTCCCGCGCAGGTAGCGGTCGAACACCCAGCCTCCGAGCACCATGCTGACGGCCGCGGCGAACCACGGGATTCCCGCGAGCACGCCCGCACCGGTCAGGGACACGCCCTTGCTCTCACGAAGGAACGTCGGCACCCAGGAGACGAGCCCCCAGCCGATGATGTTGAAGCCGCAGAACATCAGCGTGAAGCGCCACATCACCGACGAGCGCAGCAGCCGCA
The DNA here is from genome assembly GCF_015910445.1 of Streptomyces bathyalis. Classification (NCBI taxonomy): domain Bacteria; kingdom Bacillati; phylum Actinomycetota; class Actinomycetes; order Kitasatosporales; family Streptomycetaceae; genus Streptomyces; species Streptomyces bathyalis. The sequence goes on along the minus strand of NZ_CP048882.1, from coordinate 7,283,349 downwards.
ACGCGTCCCGCACGGGCACCTGCACCGGAGCCGCCGCCTCCGCGGGCGGGGCGTCGCCGTCCGTCCCCGTCTCCTCGTCCTTCCTGGTGAGGGCGGGCGGCAGGCCCTTCCACAGGACGAAGACCATCCCGGCGCCCAGCACCGCCACGGCGAAGAACGCGCCGCGCCAGCCGAACGCCGCCACCAGGGGTGCGGCGACCATCGGGGCGATCGCGGCCCCGAACGGGTTCGAGGCGGACATGGCTCCGTTCGCGGTCAACCGCTGCCTGCGCGTGGTGCGTTCACTGATCGCCTTGATCGACGCCGCGGGGAAGATGCCCTGCAGGACACCGAAGAGACCGCGCAACGCCAGCATCGAGCCGAGCCCGCGAGCCAGCCCGCAGGCCGCCGTGAACACGCTCCATCCGGCGGCCGCCACCAGCATGGTGCGCTTGGCGCCCCAGCTGTCCGCCAGGATTCCGCCGGGTATCTGGAAGAGCGCGTACGTGATGAAGAACGCGGTGAGCACCAGGCCCTGTTCGGTCTCGCCGAGGGAGAACTCGTCGCCGATCTCCGGCAGCGCGACGGTGATGACCAGACGGTCGATGTAGTCGACCAGCCAGGCGAGGAACAGCACGACGACGGTCACCTGGGCCACTCTCGACGCGGGCGGGCGCCGGGCCGTGCCGGTCGTCCTTCCCGTGTCAGCGGCATCACGGAAGTTGTCGGCGCCCTTCGTGTTCTCCGTCTCCAGTTCCATCCTTCGCCTCCATGCAGCGCGTCGGGAGACCACCACCCGGCGTGGGCACCGGATGATGCAGAGCAGTCTGCAAACCCGGCGCACCGAGCGGCTTGTGGAGGGCGACGAGGTTATGACCGTTCAGTCATGCTGAACTCCAAGGGCGAAGAGCTGGATGCCCGCGCTCAGCCGCTCGTGCGGATCGGCCAGGTCCAGGCCGGTCAACTCACGTACCCGGCCGAGCCGGTAGCGGAGCGTGTTCGCGTGGACGTTGAGCGCGCGGGCCGCCGTCGCGGTGTCCCCGAAGGCGTCAAGGTAGACGGCAAGGGTCGCGGTGTAGTCGGTGCCCCGTCTGCGGTCGTGTGCGCGAAGACGCGCGACCGGGCCCGCCTGAAGACGTTCGTCGGCGGCCACCGTCTCACTCAGCACGATGAGGTTGGCCGTACCGCGCACGTCGTCGTACGAGGCGCAGCGCACACCCCTTTGGCCACGCCGCTTCAGCGCCCGCACCACCAGCTCTGCTTCCGTATGGGACGCGGGCAGCTCACCGATGTGAGGGACGCTCGGGCCCATGCCCACCAGTAGCTCGACGCCCACCGATTCGGCCACGGACGCGGCCATCCCCGACGCGGCCCTTGCGATCCCTTCCGGATCGGCGGCATCGACCAGGGCGATGAGGACGCGGTCCGGTCCCGTCGTGGCCACCGCGCGCCAGCGGTATCCGGCGAGGTGACGCAGCGACTCCTCGCGTACGCGGTGGGCCACGGCCGGGCCTCCCGCCGGCGCGCTGATCCCGCCGCCTCCGGCCGCGGGATCAGCGAACTCCGCGACGATGACGGCCGCGGGCGCATCGGGCGGGATCCCCAGGTGCGCGCCCGCCGTCCGCGGATCGACCTCTCCGAGGAGCAGCCGGCCCACCAGTTCCTCGCTCATCCGGTGCCGGGCCAGCTCCTCCTGGTCGAGGCCGAGCAGACGGACCGCAACCACCGGCGCGCTCTCCGCGAGGAGCGACGCGGCGTTCCCGGCGAGCGGTCCGCCGCTCTCCGCGACCCAGATCGAACCCAGGTTCTCCTTGCCTGCCCGTACGGCCACGGCCAGCCTGCGGCCCGCGCCGAGTTCGGGGACGGCGTCCACCTCGACCACGCCCTCGTCCGACCAGAGCCTGTGGTAGACGCCCATCTGTGCCAGCTTGCTGCGGTAGCCGGGCGGACCGTGCTGCTCCAGCACTGCCGCCCTGCGCATGTCGTCGTCGCCCTCGGTCAGCCGTGAGGCAGCGAGCAGCTCCTGTCCGGGGGTGAAGATCATGACCGAGCCGTGCACGAGTCCCGCGAGGGTGTTGGCCAGGCTCGACAGGTCGTGCTGGCGGGAGAGCACGCCTACATGTCCGTGCCGTGGCGTGGCAGCGAGGGCGAGTAGCGCCCGCAGCCTGCCGATCACCTCGGCCCACTCCAGCTCGGCCGACAGCCCCAGCAGCGCCACGCCGTGACCGTCGGCGAGGGCTGCCGCGCCCGGCGGAGGTCCGCCGCGGTTCCTGACGAGGACAGCGCGCGCTCCGTCGGACGCGGCGGCGGCGAGCAGTTCCGCGAGGTCCCGCCGACCGTCGACACCGGTACCACCCGGAGCCCCGGGGCCGCCGGCAGCGACGGTGCCGATGGCCAGCAACAGGTCGGCGTTGTGCGGGCGTTCGTCGTCCCGCTCGCGGACGGCGATGTCCGAGACGGGCACCTCCAGGCCGTGCGGAGCGGCCCAGACCTCGACACTGTCCGGGCCGAGGGACTCGACGACGGTCGCCAGTGTCACGGGTGTCGCACGCCCGGCATCTGTGTGCCCCGGATCTGTCTGCCCGCGCTCTCCGTGGCTGCCCGCCGTGGGCTTGTGCTCCGCCATGATGGATCAGCTCCAAAGCTTGGTGGCTGGCACAGACTGTCGCACGGCAGCGGCCGGGGATGCTGGTCGGCGACCACGGGACGTACGCACGTCCGGTCCGGCCCCGGTACCACCGGCGAACGCGGCAAAGGAGTCTCGCTGTGCCAGCCTCGTCCCTGCCTGATCCGCAGGACCTCCTGGAGAAACTCACAGCGGACAGGCCCGCCATGCTCGACGACCTGGACGGACTGGTCTCCGCCGAGTCGCCCTCCTCCGACCCCGTTGCGCTGCGCGCCTGCCGGTCCGTCCTGGAGGACATCGGCACGCGACTGCTCGGCAAGCGGCCCACGGTGCTCCCCGGCGCCGACAGCCCGGGAGGAGACGGAACCCCGGGCGGCCTCCTGTGGCGGCTCGGCCCGGCCGGACGCCCGCCGGTGCTGCTCGTCGGACACCTCGACACGGTCTGGCCTCTGGGGACGCTGCGCCACCGTCCCTTCGACGTACGGGAGTCGCGGGCGACGGGCCCCGGCGTCTTCGACATGAAGGCGGGGCTGGTCCAGGGGCTGCACGCGCTGGCAGCGCTGCATGCCACGACGGGCGCGTATCCGTCCGTGGCCTTCCTCGTCACCACGGACGAAGAGGTCGGATCACCACTGGGCGGCCCCGTCGTCACCCAGTGGGCAGAGGAATCGCGCGCCGCGCTCGTACTGGAGGGGGCGGCCGACGGCGGAGCGCTCAAACACGCGCGGAAGGGCTGGTCCTTCTACGACATCTCCGTCGCGGGACGGGCCGCCCACGCCGGCCTCGATCCACATCAGGGCCGCAATGCCCTCGTGGACCTCGCCGGTCTCGTCGTCCGCCTCGACCGATTGGCGTCCGCCGACGGGGAGACGACGGTGACACCCACGATGGCCGCCGCCGGAACCACGCAGAACACCGTTCCGGACCGCGCTCACGTGACGATCGACGTACGGGCCCCGGACTCGGCGGCGCAGCGGGGACTGGACGCGGCGTTGCGCCAACTGGTGGCCGAGACCGCCGAGTTGCCGTACGAGATCAGCGGCGGGATCAACCGGCCGCCGCTCGAGGAGGCCCATGCACGCGAAGTCCTGGGTCTCGCACATGCTGCCTTCGACCGCCTAGGGCTGCGCTGGCCAGGGTCGGCACGGGTCGGAGGGGTCTCCGACGGCAATCTGTGCGCCGCGGCCGGCACTCCGACACTGGACGGACTCGGCGCCGTGGGCGGCGGCGCGCACGCCGATCACGAGTGGACCGACATCGCCCGCATGCCGGAACGGGCCGCGCTCGTCGGCCAGTTGACCGCCGACCTCGACAGCAGGCCCAGGCCCGCCTGACCGAAACGAGGAATCCGTTCCGCTCCCTGCCGGGTTCCGCACGGCAGGCAAGGGGCCTCGTGTCCGCTCAGGACCTCCACGCCAGTGCCAGGTCGACCGCCGTCCAGGCAAGCGCGGTCGCACCATCGGTGAGAGTCCGCTCGGCGACCTCGCCGATGCAATGATCGGCGAACTCCTTCTGATGGTTGAGCACTGGAAAGCAGTCGAGACCGATGTAGGGGTGAATGGCGGGGACGACCTGCGAGACGTTGCCCATGTCCGTCGACGCGCGGCACATCTGCGTCTCGGGCCCCCCGGTGGCAAGTTGGCGCCCCAACTCGACGGCGTTCTGCTCGTACAACTTCAACGCCGGCTCATGGGTGCGGAAGTCGGAGTACGGCTGCGATTCCGGCTCGATCTCCAATTGGCACCCGGTGGCCAAAGCCCCCGCCTCGAAGCAGCGGCGCACCTTCTCCTCGGTTTCGGCCAGTTCGTCCATGTCCTTCGCACGCACATACCAACGTCCTGCCGTCGTCTGCGGGATGGCGTTCGGGGCCTCCCCGCCTGAGGTGACGATGCCGTGCACACGGACGCTCGCCGGCAACTGCTGGCGCAGCAGCCCGATCGCGACCTGCGCGATCGTGAACGCGTCCGCCGCGTTCCGTCCATGGGCCGGATAGGCCGCCGCGTGCGCGGCCTTGCCCGTGTAGCGGATCGCCGAGTGCGACACGGCGAAGGGGACGGCGCGGGCGACGTCGACCGGAGCCGGGTGGGCCATCATCGCGAAGTCGAGGCCCTCGAACGCGCCGCGGCCGAGCATCTCGATCTTCCCGCCGCCGCCCTCCTCGGCAGGGGTACCGAAGACCTCGACAGTGATTCCGAGTTCGTCGGCTCGCCGGGCCAGCGCGATCGCCGCACCCACCGACATCGCCGAGATGAGGTTGTGCCCGCACGCATGCCCGATGCCCGGCAGGGCGTCGTACTCGGCCATGAAGCCGATTCGCTTCGTACCCGCTCCGGACCGGGCGTGAAAGGCGGTCGGCAGCCCGACGAAGTTCTCCGTGACCTCGAAGCCATTGCGGTGCAGGACCGCGGCCACTTTCCTGGCGGACTCGATCTCCTTCCACGCCGTCTCGGGGTTGCGGTACAGGCTCTCGGACAGCGCGATCAGTTCACCGCGGACGCTCTCGACGTCTCCCTGGACGCGCTTCTTCGCCTCACTCATCGCCGGGCACCCCGTACGCCGGGGCCGTGCTGGGGTCGATGCCGCGCGTCACGTAGTCCCGGCACTGCGGCAGCCACATCTCCAGCAGCGCCTCCAGATCGGAGATCGGAGTCTCGCTCCAGTCGACGCGGAGGTCGGTCTCGCGCCACCCGGCATCGCGAACGACCGCGAGTCCGGCCGAGTGGAGATCGCCGGCTTCGCCACCGGCAGCCAGACCGGACTTCAGCGCTGTGAGCAGTCGCCGCTCCAACTCTCCGGCGGTGGACTCGAAACCCTTCAGGACGGCGTCGACGACACCCGTACTGTCGAGCAGATTGCCCGCGGCCACCGCATGCTCCGACGTTCGCGAGTGGTGCACCCCGAGGGTCCGCCCGCCGGAATGGACTGCCGGAGCGCCCTGAACCCCGATGACGGCGACCTGGCGGTAGTCCATCGTGTCATCGTGCTCGCGGAGCCTTGCCAGAGCCTCGTCCGCCGCGTCCCCCTCGGCGAGCCTGTCGAGGAGCCAGTCACCGAACCGGGGGTCGGTGATGTTCTGGGAGGCCACGACTCCCACACCACAGCGAAGGTGAAGGCAGCGCGCAGCCACGCAGGGAGAGGACGACGTGACCGCCATTCCGAAGGCGCCTGAGTCGTCCCTGGCCAGGATGGAGAACGTCATGCGCGCTCCCCGAGTACGGCCGTGGCGTCGATCTCGACGAGCCACTCGGGACGGGCGAGCGCCTGGACGACAATGCCGGTCGAGACCGGGAAGACACCCTTGAGCCAACGCCCCATCACGCGGTACACGGTCTCGCGGTAGCGGACGTCCGTGAGGTAGACGACGACCTTGACGATGTCCTGGAGCTCACCGCCGGCCTCTTCCAGAAGCATGGCGATGTTGGACATCGCCTTCTCCGCCTGGGCCTCGACGTCGCCGATGCCCACGCTCTCGCGGGTCTCCAGATCCTGCCCGATCTGACCCCGCAGATATACGACGCCACCGGCGACGACGGCCTGGCACAGATCGTTGTCGAGGTTCTGCTCGGGGTAGGTGTCCTTGGTGTTGAAGGTACGGATCCTGGTGTGCTTCATGAGCGTTCCCCGATCTCTTGGGAGCTCCCGGGCCGAACTGCAAGGCGCTGAGCGGCCGTTCGAGACCTCTGAATTGAAGCCGGCGGGCAGGTGGGTGGCGTGGCTGACGGGTGACCGAGGGGCCGCCCGGAGGTGACGCAGCGGGCGGCTCCGGCTACACGGTCGCCGCCGCCCCCGCGGAGTTGTAGGCGCGGTAGGACCGGCGGATCATGATGTGGTCGGCGAGGAAACCCGCGTCGTGCCAGACACCCCAGATGAAGCTCGATCCGCGCCGTGACTGCCACGGCAGGCCGAGGAAGAAGACGCCAGGCTCGGACGAGATGCCACGACGGTGCTGCGGTCGCCCCTTCTCGTCGAACGCGTCGACCTTCAGCCAGCTGTAGTCCTGTGTGAAGCCTGTGGCCCAGACGATCGAGGTCACGCCCGCCTCGGCGAGGTCGAGTTCGAGCAGGGGGTCCGTCACGCACTCCGGATCGGGCTGAAGGTGGTGGGCCCCTGGCTCCTCCGGCAGGTCGAGTCCGTTGCGTTCGATGTAGGCGTCGGCCTCCTGGAGCAGTGACAGGTAGTTGGCGTCACCCTGGGCGATGTTCTGCTTGAGGTCCGGAGCGAACCGGATCTTCCCGTCCTCGTAGGACTCGGCCGTCCCGACCAGCGTGATGCCGTCCGCGGCGAGGTTGCGGAAGTCGACGGTGTGACCGCCGCGGGCGCCGCTGACGGCGATGGTGACGTGCTCGGCGCCCTGGGGCGGCGTTGCCGCCTCCCACTTGTTGAGGACGCCGAGCCACCAGACGAAGTCACGGCCTCGGTAGCGTCGCGGGGGCCGGTCGTGCGGGCTGACCGCGAGGTAGACCTCGCGGCCCGACCCTCTGAGTTCGTCGGCGATCTGCACCCCGGAGGACCCGGCCCCGATCACGAGGACGGCCCCTTCCGGCAGCTGCCGCGGGTTGCAGTAAGCGCTCGAGTGGATCTGATGGATGCGGGCAGCGTCAGGTACGACGGCCGGGATCACCGGCTTCTGGAAGGGACCCGTTGCGGCAACCACGTAGCGGGCGTCGATGGTGCCCTCCGACGTCGCCGCGCGGAATCCGGGCTCGCCGATGTTCTTGGTCACGGAGATCACCTCGACCCCGGTGCGGATCGGAGCGTTGATCTTCTCCGCGTACTCCGCCAGATAGGCAGCCACCTCTTCCTTCGTGGGGAAGGCGTCGGGTGCGCACGGGAATTCCAGGTTCGGGAAACGGTCATGCCACGCAGGGCCGTTGGCCACGAGCGAGTCCCAACGGGACGTCCGCCACCGCTCGGCGACTCGGTCGCGCTCCAGGACGATGTGCGGGACGCCGTGGTTACCGAGGTGCTCGCTCATCGCGATCCCGGCCTGGCCCCCGCCCACGACGAGAACTTCCGTCGCTGTGCTCGACATCCGTACGTACCTCCACTCGATATCAGCTGTTGCACCGCCAGTTGGCGACTCGTCCGGGCAGGACTGGACTCACTTTGTCTTGCCACCGGCGAAGGCATCGGCGAGGTGGGGTGAGGAACGTCTGCCGTTCCGGCCTGTCGGCGATACCGGTGTCGAGACGCTCAGGAACTCGACGGGTTCTGCTTCATCGCACAGCACTTGCTCGGCTTCCTTGTCTCCACGACATTGCCCCCGGTGGGTGTTCACCAAGGTACGGAGAAGCGGTGTGGTCAGCCAGAATGGATTTCCGTAGGTCCCTTCGGTTATCTCAATACCTCGGGCCTGAGGAGACGCACGGCCATCTCGATGAAAGTCGCGACCCGTTTGCTGGGCATGCGATCGCCCGGCGTGACCGCGACGACATCCAATCCCTCGTGTTTGACCGTGAGTTCCTTGGCCACGTACGGCAGGCCCTCGTAACTGACCGTCGTCTTCGGCCGCTGACTCAGCAGCGAATATCCCGCACCCCTTGCGACCAGGCAGCGCACGAGCTCGGAATTGGGCGTGCGGAACCGGATGTTGGGCGTCACGCCCTCCGCATCGAAGACGGAGAGGAAGTACTGCCCGCCCGGTTCGAGGTCGAAGAGGATATAGGGCTCGTCCGCCAGTTCACGCAATGCCACGGTGTCCGCCTGGGCAAGGCTGTGCTCAGGATGCAGCAGGACGTAGGGCGGCACGGCCGTCAGCTTGGTGGCGGTGTGGCCGAGGTCCGTCAAATGGTTCCGGAATCGGTACGCGTACATGACGGCCACGTCGCTCCTGCCCTGTTCCATCTGTTCCAGGAGCGCGTGCTGCGACCCTTCCGAGAAATTCACGTCCACGGCCGGGTAATGGAGCATGAACTCGGTGACGATGGCGGGAAGCAGGAGGGGCGCGATCGTCGAATAGCAACCGATGTGAAGTTCCCCTGCCAACTCCCCGCTCAGACCGGCCACGCGGCGCTCCAGGCTCGAGACCTCCCGCAGCAGGCGCCGGGCCTCGGCGAGGACCATCTGGCCGTCACGGGTGAGCGAGAGTCCCCGGGCGTGCCGCACGAACAGGTTGATCTTGAGGACGCGCTCGAGGTCGGCGATCGCGGAGGACACCGTCGACTGCGAGAGATGGAGTGCCTGCGCCGCGGCAGTTACCGTCCCGTGCTCAGCGACTGCGACCAGGTAGTCGAGCTGTCGCAGGGTCACGTTGATCATGAGCACTCCCGTCCGCCACGGTGCACCGACAGCGGCCCGGCCTGTCGGCCGCCTGCATCGCTGCTGCTCAGCGTACGGGTGCAGAAGGGCGGCCTCCTGCGGAGACATCGGACTCATGGAGGAGGTCGGTGCCCTTGGTCTCCGGGATCGTCAGGACCGTCAGCAGGCCCACGATGCCGACGACGATGAGGGTGTACGCCGGGATCATCGGGTCATCCGTTGCCGAGATGAGCCACGTGTTGATGTACGGCAGGGTGCCGGCGAAGGCGGCACCGGCAATCGCGTAGGCCATGGACAGACCGCTCTGCCGGGTGCGGGTGGGGAAGAGCTCGGCGACGGTCGCGGAGTGCGTGCCCAGGATGATCGCCAGAATGGCGGCAAGGCCGGCGGTCGCCGCGAAGGCAGCGGACTCGGAGCCTTGGCGCATGAGGAGGAACAGGGGCACGGCACCCACGATGAGCAGCCCGGCAGCGCCAAGGAGGACCGGCCGGCGCCCCACGCGGTCGGAGGCGATGCCGGAGAGCGGGATGAGGGCGATGGCGACCAGTGACGCGGCCGTCGAGAGCAGAGCGGCCTGATCCGGGTGCAGCCCCACGATCTCCTCCTGGTAGGTGAGGAGGTAGACCAGCACCACGTAGAACGTGCAGTTCATGAAGGTCTCGATACCGATGGTCTGGAAGAACTGCTTGCGGTTGTTCTTGAAAACCTCGGTGACGGGCGACGCCGGGATGGTGTCGAGCTCTTCCAGAGCGCGGTACTCCGGGGTGTCCTCGACCTTCAGCCGGATGTAGAGGCCGACGAGGGCCAGGGGAACCGTCAGGAGGAAGGGAATACGCCAGCCGCCGTCGATGATCGCCTCTTCGCTCAACGTCGCGTGGAGCGCCCACACGACGAATGACGCGAGCAGGAAGCCGAGTACGGAACCGACCTCGATGGATGAGGTCCCCAGACCACGGCGCTTCGCCGGGGAGTACTCCGCGAGAAAGGCAGCGGCCGAACCGAACTCACCACCGGCGGCGAGACCCTGAATGATCCGGGCGACGACGAGAAGTATCGGCGCCGTCACACCGATCGTGTCGTAGCCCGGAATCAGACCGAGCAGCAGAGTTCCGGCAGCCATGGAAATGATGACCATGGAGAGGGTCTTCTTGCGTCCGAAGCGATCACCAAGGTGGCCGAAGATGACCGATCCGAGGGGCCGGACAAAGAACGCGATGGCGAAAACGGCGAAAACGGAGAGAAGGCTGGCCGTGCCGTCCTGGTTGGGGAAGAAGATGTCCGCCACCGTGGTGGCCATATAGGCGTAGACCGCCCAGTCGAACCAGTGGACGAGGACGCCGATCGACCCGGCGATGACACTCCGTCGTAGACCTTTTTGCGTTGTCCGGTCATCCGCAATCGTGGTTGCCATCGATGCTCCTACATCAGCGGGGAATCTCCCAGTAGCCGGGGTGCGCAGCAGCGTAGGTGGCCATCTCGGTCCCAACCAGAGGAAAAAATCGATGGTCCCCACGGTCCCGTCGATGCCTTTTCCAGCAGCCGCTCCAAGAAGTCGGGCGCGTGCGGCCGATGGAGACCCCGTCGGTGAGGTCGAGGCTTGCTGCCGAACGAGTTCGCAAGGGGTCCGGTCCGCGAGGGGCGGGGCGGTGGGTCCCGCGGGGCCGCGATCGCAGTTGTAGGCCTGCTGTTCCGAGCTCCGTAGCGAACAGGCTGACGTCGTCGATGACTTGACCTCACAGAGGCGCGAGATCACCTCAGAGGGAACCGTGGGAACTCTGCGACGTCGAGGCGGTGGTGGCGCGGCAATGGAGCCTTCAGCGCCGTCGCTGGAGAGGCGTTCGGGACCGTCTGCACCGCTGCCCGGCCCGTGCCAGTAGCATGAGCCCCTTTAAAGGTCCGTACCAATACGAGGAGGGTCATGCTGGGCTCGATGCACCCACTGAGGCGTCGATCGGTCCTGCGGAACGGCGTGCTGGGGATCGCCTCCCTGGGACTGCTCAAGCCGGGAACACTTCACGCCGGTCAGCAGGGACGGAAGAAGGGAGCGCCGCGCAAGCGGCTGGCGGTCATCGGTGCGGGCGCATCGGGCATCGCCTCCGCCTACTTCTGCGATTCGGCGTGGCAGGTCGACCTCTTCGAGTCGCGCGACAAGATCGGCGGACACGCCGACACTGTCTCCGTCACCGAAGGGGACAGGAGCTACGCCGTCGACATCGGGGCCGAGTTCTTCCACCCCAACACCCACCCGCTGTACTGGTCGTTCCTCGCCGAGATCGGCGCGCGTACCGACGACCCCGCGACGAGCAAGGTGATCGAGGGCCCGGCAAGCCTCACGATCTTCGACGCCGGCACGGGCAAGGCCCGCTTCGGCTCGGACCACGCCCTGGACGACCTCCCCGCAGCGCTGCGCTTCCTCACCTTCACCGGAGAAGCACGGAAGATGACCGAGCCCGATGCCCCATGGGAGACCCCGATGGGCGAGTGGCTCGACGGGCTGGACATCGACGACGACTACAAGCGCGACATCCTCACACCCTGGCTGTCCTCACTGACCTGCGGCGACACCGAACTCGTACGCACCCAGTCGGCCCGGGCCCACCTGTCGTCGTTCGCGAAGACCTTCCCCGAGACCATCTTCGAGCCCGTCCACACCTACAACTCCACGGTGGGCCTGGAGGGTTATCTGCGGATGCTCCTCGACACCTGTGAGAACACGAACGTTCTCACGCGTGCCGCAGTGGAGCGCCTGGAGGAGCGGTCCGGGACCTGGCACGTCCGCACCGCCTCCGGCCGCCACGGCCCGTACGACGCCGTCGTCGTCAGCGCCCCGCCGCCCGTCTCCAAGAACTTCTTCACCGACCTCCCCGGCCTGGGGCACATCGCCGAGTACCTCGGCGCGCACGAGTACCACCCCACGCGCCTCGTCATCCATCGCGACCCGCACTACATGCCCGCCGACAAGGGCTACTGGTCCGTCCAGAACGCCGCCGCGGACGGCCGGCACTGTGAGACCTCGATCTGGATCGGCGCCTACCACGGCACCCAGGACCTTGCGTCCAGACCCAGCATCTTCAAGAGCTGGGCCGCGCACCGCGCCACCGATCCCGCCGAAGTCCTCGCCGAACGCCGCTTCCGGCACCCCTTGTCCACCCCCCGCAGTCTGCGCGCGGCACGCGACATGATGGCCCACCAGGGCGAGCGGAACCTCTACTTCGCAGGGAGCTTCACCACGATCACGGACCTGCAGGAGAGCGCCCTGTACTCCGGACTGAAGGTCGCCGAGAGCCTCAACCCCGACGGAGCGCGGCTCACTTCCTTCAAGCAGCGCCTCGCAGATGACGACCTGCTCGACACCTCGTACGACATTCCCTGACCGCCGTCTCCGGCCCCCGCCGCGTGAACCCGGGAACCCGCGCCGGCGAACCGCAGTGACTGGAGCCCGCGTCCTCCCCGGCAACCGTCGCCCGCCCCCCCACAGGAGAACGACCATGAACGACAAGGACGTTGAGAAGACCGGAGAGCAGGCACACCCACAGGCCCCTTGGTGGGCGGGACTCGGGATGCTGGGCGCCCTCACCCTGATCGTCGTCGGTGGAATCGCGGCAGCCTGGACCTTCCTCGCCCCTGCCGCAGGGCTGTCATGGCTGCCCTTCACCCCGGACGAACCTGCAACCGGCTACTACCAGGCCGCCAAGCTCGTCGCGATCGGCCTGGTCATCCTGGGAACCGCCCTGCTGGGCCGCCGCAGCCGCACCGCGGTCGCCGATGAGCCGGAGAAGCCACAACGGACTTGAGCGGCTGGAGAGCGCCCACACCTGCGACCGACCAGCGCTCGGCGCCGGTCAGGCCGGGCCAGGCCAGACCGGGCTGCAGCCTCCGTCGACGACGCAGTGATCCCCATGATGAAACCGGGCCCACCCCGAGGAACCAGCACCGGGCAGCCCGTTCCTGCACTGTGAAACGCTGCGGTCACTACCCGTGGTGACGCCACCGCGGACGCGGGCCGCGTGTACGGATTCACTGTCGCCACATGATGAGTTCTCGTCCCGATCATGGATGAACCTGCAAGGTTTGCTCAACTTCGGGCAGGGACCTCCGTTGGGGCTGCCGCCTCTTTCTCGCACCACCTTCGTAAGGAGCCGATGATGGCGTTTCCCAGTGACCTCGATATCGCTCGCTCGGCGGCGTTGAAGCCGATCGAGGATGTGGCCAATGGGATGGGTCTGAGCAGCCGGTCGCTGCAGGCGTACGGCGACGACGTGTGCAAGGTGCGGCTGGAGGCGCTGGACGACCTCGCCGACCGCCCTCGCGGCAAGTACGTGGTCGTATCGGCGATCACCCCGACGCCGTTGGGCGAAGGCAAGACGACCACCACGGTGGGACTCGGCCAGGCGTTCGCGCACATCGGGAGGAAGGCGTCGATCGCGATCCGGCAGCCGTCGATGGGGCCGACGTTCGGGATCAAGGGCGGCGCCGCGGGAGGTGGCTATTCCCAGGTCGTTCCGATGGAGCTGCTGAACCTGCACCTCACCGGGGACTCCCACGCCGTGACCGCGGCGCACAATCTGCTGTCCGCGACGATCGACAACCACCTGTTCCAGGGCAACGACTTGGACCTGGACCCGCACCAGATCACATGGCGCCGCGTGCTCGACGTCAACGACCGCGCACTGCGCAACGTCATCGTCGGGCTGGGGTCGCGGGCGGACGGGGTGCCGCGGCAGACCGGGTTCGACATCACCGCTGCCAGCGAGGTGATGGCTGTGCTGGGGCTGACCACGTCGCTGCCTGATCTGCGGGCGCGGCTGGGGCGGATCGTAGTCGGCTACACCCGCGGCGGCGACCCTGTCACCGCCGAACAGCTGCAGGCCGCGGGATCGATGGCTGTGATCATGCGGGAAGCGATCAAGCCCAATCTGATGCAGACCTTGGAGAACACCCCTGTCCTCGTGCATGCAGGCCCCTTCGGCAACATCGCCACCGGCAACTCCTCGGTGATCGCTGACTCGATCGGCCTGCGCTGTTCCGAATTCCATGTGACCGAGGCCGGGTTCGGAGCGGACATGGGTGCGGAGCGGTTCTTCAACATCAAGTGCCGCACATCCGGCGAGGCCCCCGACGCGGCCGTCGTCGTGGCCACGGTCCGCGCGCTCAAGGCCCATTCGGGCAACTACAAGATCGTCGCCGGCAAGGAACTCTCCCCGGAACTGCTGGCGGAGAACCCCGACGACGTCGCACTCGGGGCGGAGAACCTGCGCAAGCAGATCGACAACATCCGGATGCACGGCATCCCGGCCGTGGTCGCGATCAACGCGTTCCCGACCGACCACCCCTCGGAACACCAGGTGATCCAGAAGATCGCTGCCGAGATGGGTGCGAAGTCGGCGGTGTGCACCAACTTCGCGGACGGCGGACGCGGCGCCACGGAGTTGGCCGAAGCCGTCGCCGAAGCGTGCGAGGAGCCGTCGAAGTTCCAGCTCCTCTACCCCGACGCCGCCACCCTGCGCGAAAAGATCGAGACGGTCGCAACAAGGGTCTACGGCGCCGACGGCGTCGACTACACCTCCGCGGCGGAACGCCAACTCGACACCTACGAACGCGCCGGCTTCAGCAACCTCCCCGTCTGCATCGCCAAGACCCACCTCTCGATCTCCTCGGATGCCGCCCTCAAGGGTGCCCCCACCGGCTGGCGGCTCCCTGTCCGCGAGGTCCGCGCCTCCGCCGGCGCCGGGTTCGTCTATCCCCTGTGCGGTGCCATGCGCACCATGCCGGGACTCGGCAGCAAACCTGCCGCGGCGCGCATCGACCTCGACGAGAACAGCGAGATCGTCGGACTGTCGTGAACGAAACCACCGATTTCCCGTCGGCGACCGTCCGCGGGTTCCTCGACCAGGTCGCGGCACGCACGCCGGCGCCGAGTGGCGGCGCGGCGTGTGCTGTCGCCGTCGGGACAGCGGCCGCGCTGGTCGCGATGGCGGCCCGCTTCTCCACGAGACAACTGCCCGACGCCGACCGGCTCGCCGCGAACGCCGACGAACTGCGCGCGGAGGCGCTGCCGTTGGCAGATGCGGACGCCGAGGTGTACGGAGAGCTGCTCGCCGCTTCCCGTGACAAGGGGCCCGGCCACGAGGAGCGGTTCGCCGAGGCATGCCGTGCGGCGTGCGACGTGCCGTTGCGGATGAGCGGTACCGCGGTCAGGGTCGCCGAACTGGCCACGAGGGTGGGCACCGAAGGCAATCCGAACCTTCGCGGCGACGCGTACACGGCGGTGATGCTGTGCTCCGCGGCCGCGGAGTCGGCGGCCGCGCTCGTGGGGATCAACGCTCGTGCGGGCAACCTCGACGATGAACGGGTGCGCCGGGCTGCCGGCCAAACGCTCGCCGTCGCACGGGCGGTGACGGCCCTGAAGGAAAACCTCGGGCCGCCGGCGTCGGCGTCCGGCTGAGCAGCAGGCCATCGACTCCGGAAAGCCTTCGCGCGTGCCGCCCTCCGGATGGTGAGGTGGCACGGTGACCAATCACGATGAGGCGGCGGCTGTCCGACCGTTGACATTGGCCTGGGTGAGCCGGCACCTGGAGGTCGGCGAACGGATCGTCGGAACCGAGGTGCTGCACGGCGGCATCACTGCCGAAGTGCGGAGGCTGACCGTCGGCACCCGGGACGGAGGCACCCGTGACCTGGTGCTGCGTACCTTCGTCGACGTGGAGGACGCCGAGGACAGTCTGAACAGGGAGGCCGGCGCCCTGACCCTGCTCTCGGGGACCGGCGTGCCGGCTCCCGGACTGGTCGCGGTTGATCCGGCCTCCGCGCATTGCGAGTATCCATCGCTCCTCATGACACATCTGCCGGGCCGGACAGTCCTCGACGATGAGGGACTGGAGACGCGCCTCCCTCTGCTGGCCCGCCAACTCGTCGCGATCCACGCGCTGCGACCCTCTGAGCGGCCCCGGGAGTATGTGGCGCTGACGACGGCCGACACCGTGGTGACTCCCAAGGGCGCCGACGCAGCGGCATGGGCGGCAGGCATCGACATGCTCCGCAAGCCCCCGCCGCCCTACGAAGGGCGGTTCCTGCACCGGGACTTCCACCCCGGCAACGTGCTGTTCGACGTGCCGCCCCCGAGTCCGGCGGGTCCCCGCATCACCGGCGTCGTCGACTGGGCGGGGGCCTCCTGGGGCCCGGCGGATCTCGACGTGGCGCACTGCTCCACCAATCTCGCGCTGCTGCACTGCCCGGCGTGGGGTCTGCGGTTCGCCGAGGCGTACGAGGAGGCCGGCGGGGTGCTGGCCGCCACCGCGAGCGAGCGGCTGTACTGGCAGATGCGGGACGGGCTGGCGTTCTCAGAAGACCTGCGGGTGGTGGCACAGACATGGCGGGAGGCGGGGAGGACAGAGCTGACGACGCGGGCCGTGGAGGAGCGGCTGGACGCCTACGTCACCGCCCTGATGGACACGCTGGCCTGAACGGCCCCCGGGCCAGGCCGTGTCAGGGCCCGCATCGGTGCCCATGACAAACGTAAAGCGATGCCACGATCTCGCCCGGCAGACGGAAGGTTCGACCTAGGGTCCTCCCCGTAGCGGGCTCAACTCTCGCCGGATGGACGCTCGTTCGTACGAACTGGCCGGTTTGCGTGACGCACGCAGTTCGGGCACCTCAGAGTCGTCCCGGGTCGGCGGGCGTCGTAATTCCCCGCTGAGAACGCAGAGTTCGCCAAGCATGCTCCTGCCACGGGCCACGGGGGCCAGCAGGGAAGCCCAGGGGAAGGACATCCATGGAATCGCTCAGCAGGAGACGGGCCCTCGCGCTCGGCAGCGGCGCCGCGCTCGGCACGGCGGGCATCCTGGCCGGCGCTGCCGGCGCGGACGCCGCACGTGCCAGGGCCGACGGCCCGGAAAGTGCGGGCAATTGGCAACGTCTCGTCGTCGTCACCGCGAACGTCGGACGCGACCACCGGGACGAACGCGAACGGGCCATCCGCGACGTACGGCATGCGGTGTCGATCGACGGCGAACTCGCCGCCCCTCTCGTGGGCTGGCAGGAGATCGGAGAAGGGGACGACGACGGCAAGGAGGCCGGGTTCATCCGCAAGCATTTCGGGAGCTCCTTCCACAACCTTTTCGTCGGAGACAAGGTCGCCGGCCACGTCCCGATATCCGTTCCGCGCACGTTCAATGTCGTCGACCGCAGGGTGACCTTCGCCCACGGCGGCAAGGCCGACGTCTCGCCGCACCGCGTCATCACCGAGGCAGTTCTGGAACTCGCTGCCGACCCGCAGGTGAGGTTCGTCTTCGCCAACACCCATTACGTGGCCGGGGCCTGGAACGGCAAGAACGACCCGGCAGAGGCGTGGCGGATCAAGATGTGGCGGCGGCACTTCCGCAAGCACCGCGACGACGTCCTCAAGCACTGGCACGACAAGGGCTACCCGGTCATCTGGACCGGCGACGTCAACCGCAGCCCCATGCCGCTTCTCGTTCCCAAGAAGGAAAACCGCGCCTTCCCCCGCGGCATCGACCAGATCGCCTGGCTGCCCGGAACCAATGGCACGGAGCTCAGGCTCAAGCGCACGGCGAGCGTACCGATGCACGTCGACGGACACGACGCCCGCGTCGCCGTCATGCAGATCCGGCGAGGGTGACGCCGCATTCCCCGCGGGACGGCCGCCCTGCACCTGCTGCGTAGCCGTGTGCGGGGCGGTGCGCCCGGTTGCCGGCCTGCTCATTGAGCCCTTGTCCAACCTGTTCTTGCAGGTCAGGGCGCTTCCTCCGCCACCATCCCGCTGTCCGGTCGCCCCCGAACCACCTCGCCGGCCCGATCCGCCGACACCGCGCGCGTCGTGCTCCGTCACCGGATCCGTCACTGGATCAGCGATGCCGACCGACCCGAGTGATGAGTTGTCGCGCCCGCACCCGTCACACATACGACGGGAGACACGAGGCGGAAGGATGACGTGATGAGTGCGGACACGCGGCTGGAGGAGCTGGGCGTGAGCGGGCTGGGCGAGGTCGACGAGCCGACGTTCTCGGGGCTGGCGGAACGGCACCGGCGGGAGCTGCACGTGCACTGCTACCGGATGCTCGGGTCGTTCGAGGACGCCGAGGACACCGTGCAGGAGACGTTCCTGCGTGCCTGGAGGCGGCGGGAGACCTTCGAGGGCCGGTCGACGTTCCGGGCCTGGCTGTACCGGATCGCCACCAACGCGTGCCTGGATCTGCTGGCCAAGCGCCGGCCTGAGCCCGCGACCGGCGGCGAGGTGCTGTGGCTGCAGCCCTACCCGGACCGGCTGCTCGACGAGCTGCCCGCGCGTGACGCGGACGAGCCGGAGACCCTCGCCGTAGCGCGGGAGACGATCGAGCTGGCGTACCTGGTCGCGGTCCAGCACCTCGCACCGCGCCCGCGGGCCGTGCTGATCCTGCGGGACGTGCTCGGCTGGCCGGCGAAGGACGTCGCGGAGCTCCTCGGGGACTCCGTCAACTCCGTGAACAGCGCGCTGCAGAGGGCCCGCGCCGGCATGCGGGAGCACCTGCCCGCCGAGCGGCAGGACTGGACCGGCGGCGAGGAGGACACCGCGACACGCGAGCTGGTGCGCCGCTTTGCCGACCTCAGCGTGGCGACCGACGTCGACGGGCTCGCCGCACTGCTGCGGGACGACGTCCGCTGCTCGATGCCGCCCACGCCTGGCCTGTACGTCGGCCGCGAAACGGTGGTGAACGACTGGATCGAGAGCGGCTTCGAGGGCATGAAGGGCCTGCGCACCGTCCTCACCTCCGTGAACCGGCAGCCGGCCGCCGCCTTCTACATCTGGCAGGAGCGGGAGCACGCGTACCTGCCACTGACGATCGACGTCCTGCGCATCACCGGCGGGGCGATCACCGAGATCGTCACCTTCCACGACGACCAGTTCCCGCGGCTGGGGCTGCCGGAGCGCCTGCCGTCGGAGGGCACGGAGTAGTCCCGGTGCGGACGCTCGCGCTGCGCGGTGGCGCGCGTCTCGCGGTGGTCGCGGCTGAGTGGTACGACGCGTTCGGCGTCGTCACCCGCGGGCGGGTGCAGCTGGAGCTGCGCGACGGCGAGCCCGGGCCCGTCCTCGGACGCGGCGCCGGGTTCTGGCTCCGCGGCACCGGCGTCCGAGCCCTGCGGAACCCCGGCCGTCGCACGGCGAGGGTGCGCATCGTCACCCCGAGGGCCAGGACCGTCACATGCCCGTCAACACACCCCGTACGCCAGTCACCGAATGATGGAGGAACGGCATGAACAGCATGAATGACAACACGGTCGTCGCAGGCCCGGCGCCGGGCCGGACCAGTCGCACCCACCGGCTCCGCGGACTCGTCGGCACCGGCCTCATGGCCACGCTCGCGGCGGTAGTGGCCACCACCCTCGCCGCTGCGCTTGCCCAAGCCGCCGGCGTCGGCTTCGAGATCCCCGACGGTGGCGAGAGGATCCCGTTGCCCGGGTTCGCCGTCGTGACGGGCGCCTGCTCGGTCGTGGGCATCGTCATCGCCGCTGCTCTTCTTCGTTGGAGCTCCCGCCCCGCCGACCGGTTCGTGCGGACGGCGGTGTCGCTGACCGCGATCTCGTTGGCACCGCCCCTCCTCACCGGGGCGAACACCGTCACCACCACCGCCCTCCTCGGGCTGCACCTCGTCCCTGCGGCGGTGATGATCCCCACCCTGACGCGGAGCCTTCGCACCCGGACCGACTGATGATCGGCCGTCCTCCCCCGACTCGGACGACTTCCGGCTGGCTATAACGTCGCTCCAAGGACACAAGGTGAGAGGGGCGCGAGACATGGTGAACGCGTCGAACCGTGCGAGTCGCACGCCGGCCGGACAGCTACGGGAGTTGCTCACCGCAGCACCGTCGCGGGGCCCGTTGCTCGCCCCGGGAGCCTACGACGCGCTGTCCGCGCGCCTGGTCGCCGACGCCGGGTTCGACTGCGTCTACATGACCGGCTTCGGCACCACCGCGTCGCTCATCGGGCAGCCCGACATCGGGCTGCTCACCGCGACCGAGATGGCCGACAACGCCCGCCGGATCGCCGCCGCCATCGGCGATACACCGCTGATCGCCGACGCGGACACCGGCTACGGCAACGCGCTCAACGTCGCCCGCACCGTCGAGACCTACGAGCGCGCCGGCGTCGCCGGCATCCAGCTCGAGGACCAGGTCATGCCCAAGCGATGCGGGCACATGGCCGGAAAGCAGGTCATCCCCACATCGGAGATGACGGGCAAGATCCGCGCCGCTTGCGACGCCCGCCGTGACCCGGACACCGTGATCATCGCCCGGACCGACGCGGTCGCCACCGATGGTGTCGATGCCGCGCTGGAACGCGCACGGGCATTCCGCGACGCCGGCGCGGACGTGCTGTTCGTCGAGGCGCCGACCGGAGAGGCGGACGTCGAGAAGATCGCAGACACCCTCGCCGCCGGCACGCCACTGCTCTTCAACTGGGCCGAGGGCGGGAAGACGCCGCCACTACCGCTTTCCCGCCTGCGCGAGTTGGGCTTCGCACTGGTCCTCTACCCGATCGGCACGCTGCTGGCCGCCACCGCCGGGGTTCGCTCGCTGCTGTCGGCCCTGCGCCGCGACGGGACGCCCGCCGCCGCCTTGAAC
Organism: Streptomyces bathyalis; assembly: GCF_015910445.1. Taxonomy (NCBI): domain Bacteria; kingdom Bacillati; phylum Actinomycetota; class Actinomycetes; order Kitasatosporales; family Streptomycetaceae; genus Streptomyces; species Streptomyces bathyalis. The sequence goes on along the minus strand of NZ_CP048882.1, from coordinate 7,262,867 downwards.
GACTCGCAGAGTGTCAGCCTCCCCGGCTTCGAGGAGTTCACTGATCTGGTGGGACTTCCGGCCGCGCGGGAGCGCGAAGCCCGCTACACGTGACACGGGCAAGGGGGTCTCCCCGTACAGGGGGGCAAGAACGTACCGGTTCCTGCCGTCGGAGACGTAGCACGATCCTCTGAAGCCACGGATTCTGAGGGGCATGACGACCACCGCGCACCCGGAACTCCACCGCCCCTACTCGCTCGATGCGACAGCGCGCCGGCGTTTCGAAGATCAGGGCTTCGTCAAGCTTCCCGGCGTGCTCTCTCCCGGCACTGTCCGCAACTACGAGCCAGAGATCACTTCGAAGGTCATCGAGCTGAACACCCAGCGTCTCCCTCTCGCCGAGCGGGACACCTACGGCAAGGCGTTCCTCCAGGTGACCAACCTGTGGCAGCACAGCGAGGTCGTCCGGGACTTCGTCTTCTCGCCCCGACTGGCCCGCGTCGCGGCCGAGTTGCTAGGCGTCGACGCCGTACGCCTCTACCACGACCAGGCCCTCTACAAGGAACCAGGCGGCGGCATGACTCCCTGGCACGCGGACCAGTACTACTGGCCGCTGTCCACCGACCGGACGGTCACAGCCTGGATCCCCTTGCAGCAGACGCCTGTCGAGATGGGACCGCTGACCTTCGCCGTCGGCAGCCACCGCTTCGTCCACGGCCGCGACCTGCCGATCAGCGACGCGTCCGAACGCGAACTCCAACGCGCCCTTGCCGAGCAGGACTTCCCTGTGCTTGAGACCCCCTACGAGCTGGGCGACGTCAGCTTCCACAACGGCTGGACGTTCCATCGCGCCTCGCCCAACGGCGCGGTCAACCCGCGACGGGTGATGACAGTCATCTACATGGACGCTGACATCACCGTCGCCGAACCCGTCAACGACAACCAACGCGGCGATCTCCATGCCTGGATGCCGGGCACTGCCGTCGGCGAGATCCCCGCGACGCCCCTCAACCCGGTCCTCCACGACCGGGAGGCCTGACGACCAAGTCATCGGGCCCCACTGGCAGTTGCTCGGTCGCGACTACGGCGGGGTGAGGTGGAAGACGTCCGGTGGCTGCTCGCACCACTTCATGAGAATCCGGCACCGAAGAGGCAGATACTGCCGCGCCCATTGACATCCGGAGGTGGCTGGAGTTGGCTGCCGCGCAACATGTTAACGATAACACCCGCACGTGAGGGGCCAGTCCCATGCATGGACGCCGTCACAGCACGACCCCGAGATCCACCATGAACCGCCGAGGTCTCCTCGCGGCGGCCGGTGCCGCCGCTCTCACCACCGCCTGCGGAACCGCCGCGGGCCAGCCTCCCGGCGAGGTCGCCCTCCACGGCGACAACGCCTCATGGGGCAAGCCGATCGCCGCCGCGGGCCGCCGGATGAAGTCGACCGCCGGCATCGGACTGGTCCCGCAGGTCATACCGTCGCTCGAGTCGTTCGAGCAGATCGTCAAGTCCTCGCTGCGCACCAGCAAGACGCCGGACATGCTCAAGTACTGGTCGGGCTACCGCCTGCAGGATCTGGCACGCACCGGCGGCATCATCGAGATGACCGGTCACTGGGAAAGGGCCGAGGCGCGCGGCTGGGTCTACCCAGAGCTGCGCAGCGCCTTCACCTACAAGAACCGCGTGTGGGCCCTGCCGATGAACCTGGCCTACTGGGTCTTCTTCTACAACACCGAGGTCTTCGCCGAACACGACCTCGAAGCTCCGCAGACCTGGGAGGACTTCCTCGCAGCCTGCAAGCGCCTCAAGAGCGCCGGCATCACACCACTGCACGCAACGACCGACGGCCGCTGGCCCGCCTTCATCTGGTTCATGGAGGTCCTCGTCCGGCAGGACCCCCGCTTCTACCAGGACCTGATGAACGGGCGGGAGAGCTACACCGACCCGCGCGCCGTGCGGGCCATGCGCACCATCGTCTCCTTCTTCGACAACGACTGGTTCACGCCCATGGACATGAGCCATGACGACGCGGCCGCCGGTGTGGTGCACGGCAAGGTCGGGATGATGCCGGGCGGCACCTTCCTCACACCCAGCCTGCAGGCCGCGGGCGGCAAGCCGGGCGGCAACGTGGACGCGTTCGTGCTGCCCATGGCCGATGCCCGGGCGCGGCCCAGCATGATCTTCGAATCGAGCGCACTGGTGTGCACCAGCAAGGGCCCGGACCGCAAGGAAGCCGTCAAGGCGGCAGGGCAGTGGCTGCACCCGCGGGTGGCCGAGGCGTTCGCGCACACCCTGCAGGACGGCTGCCCCAACCCCCGTGTGGAACCGGCCAATCCGATGGTCGACGGCATCGCACGCACCGCGCGGCGGAAGCGGCTGTGGATGCTCAACCGCTTCTGGGAGCAGGGTCCGCCGGAACTGGTGGAGTCGACCGTCGACGACCTGGCGGGGTTCCTGCTCGACCCGCCCAGCTACCGGCAGGTGCTCAGGACGATGCAGGAGCGCGCCGACGAGGCGTGGCAGGTGTGGAGGGAGGCGGAGAAGGTATGAGCGAGACGCTGAGCGCTGCCGGGCCGATTCGGGTCAAGCGGCGGATCCCCACCCGGACGCCCGGACAGGCCTCCGGAGCGGCGACGGCGCGAGGCCGGCTGGGCAGCCCTGCCGGATCGCTGGTGTGGGCCGCCCCGGCGCTGGCCTTCGTCGGAGTCCTGCTGGTCTATCCGTTCTTCCGCAGCGTCTACGGCAGCCTCTTCGAGGACAACGGCTTCACCAGCGAGTTCATCGGGCTCGACAACTATGTCCGGCTGGCGGAGGACCCCATCCTGGGCCGTTCGCTGATCAACACGGTGATGTGGGTCGCTGGGACGCTGCTGCTTCCCGTGGTGGCGGGGCTGCTGATCGCGGTCGCCACGCACCGGATGCGCCTGGGGAACCTGGCGCAGCTGGTGATCGTTCTGCCGTACGCGATCTCCGGGGCGTCCACGGCCGTGCTGTGGAAGTTCATGCTGACCTCGGACGGCGCCGTCAACCAGGTGCTCGGTGCGGTCGGTCTGGGCTCGCTGGCACAGCCGTGGCTGCTGGAGTGGCCGCAGAACACCGTGTCCCTGATCGTGGCAGGCACCTGGCAGGCGACCGGCATCAACGTGGTGCTCTTCACCATCGGGCTGCGCGCCATCCCCCGCGACATCGTCGAGGCGGCGCACCTGGACGGCGTGAGCGGCTGGAGCATGTTCCGCCACATCACGCTGCCGCAGCTGCGGGCCATGACGGTGGTGGTCGTCGGCATGGCCATCGTCAACTCCCTCAAGGCGTTCGACTTGATCTGGGTGCTCACGCAGGGAGGCCCGTCCCGGTCCTCCGAGACGCTGGCACTGACGATGTACCGCGAGGCCTTCCGGCTCTTCCACGTCGGCTACGGCTCGGCCGTGGCCCTGGTTCTGTCCGTCATCGTCGTCGCCGCGTCCTGGCTGTATCTGCGCCGCCAGATGCCCGGCGCCCGGGACTGAGGAGGCACGGACGATGGGACGTGCGCTGCGCAACATGTTCGTCGCCGGATGCGTGCTGCTCTGGCTGATCCCGCTCTATCTGCTGATCGTCAACGCTCTTACCCCGGCGGGTGGTTACACCGGGACGCCCGACTGGGCACCGCGCGGGTTCGCGATCCTCGACAACCTGAGCATCGCGTGGAGCGAGGCGGGCATCGGGCAGAGCTTCCTGGTCTCGCTGCTGTATTCCGTGGTGTGCGGGTCGGTGGCCGTATTGGTCGCCGCGATGGCGGCGTTCGCCGTCGTCGTGCTGCCGGTTCCCAGGCCCGCCTTCTGGTTCTGGTTGATCTACTCCGGGACTCTCTTCCCGTTGCAGATGTTCCTCGCGCCGCTGTTCGGGCTGTACGCGGACGCCAACCTCTACGACACACGGCTCGGCCTGATGCTGGTATATGCGGCGTGGGCGGTGCCGTTCGCGTTCTTCCTCATCCGCAACCAGATGACGACCATGCCGCCGGAGGTCACCGAGGCGGCGATGCTGGACGGCGCGTCCTTCCGCCGGATCTTCTGGCGCATCCACGTGCCGCTGATGAGCTCCGGTCTGGGAGCGGCGTTCATCTTCCAGTTCACCGCGGTGTGGAACGACCTGCTGCTGGGCATCACGCTCAGCCGCAGCCCCGAGGTGCAGCCGGTGATGGCGGCGCTGACGACGCTCAACTCCGCGTACGGCTCCTCGGGTCCGCCCGTGATCCTGGCCGGGGCGCTGATCGTCTCCGTGCCGACCCTGCTCGTCTTCCTCCTCTTCCGTGGTCTCTTCCTCCGCGGAGTCACCGCGATCGCCCGATGAAAGCGAGTGCCGCATGACGACCCGTGCTCTCGTACGGACAAACGACTGGGACCACGAGCGGATCCACGACAGCCTGCGCGAGTCCGTGGTCTCGGCGGAGGGCCGGCTGGCGGACCGCCGGGTGCGGCTGATCCAGGAGCCGCTGCTCTGCCGCTCCGGTGACGGACTGCTGCAGTCGCTGCGCGTGGAGCCGGCCGACGGCTCCCCCGTGCCGGATGAGCTGGCAGTGCGCACCGGATCGGGTTCGGCGCTGCCCGCCGAACGGCGCCCCGGACCCGCGGGTTCGGTCCGGCTGATGGTGCCGGCCGTCGACTCCGCGCAGGAGATCACCGTCGCGGTGCCGGGCGGAGAGGACGAGGGCGTCGCGGTCACGCTGACGCCGCAGCGCCGGTGGACGGTCCATCTGGTTCACCACTCGCACCTCGACATCGGATACACCGATCCGCAGGGGTTGGTGCTGGCCGAGCACCTGTCCTACCTGGACTCGTGTCTGGAGCTGACACGGGCGACGGACGACTGGCCGGCCGACTCGCAGTTCCGCTGGTGCGTGGAGTCGCTGTGGTCCTTCCAGCAGTGGGCCGCGGCCAGGCCCGCGGAGCAGGTGGAGGAGTTCGTACGCCGGGTCCGGCAGGGACGTATCGAACTGACGGCGATGCCGTTCAACCTGCACACCGAGACCTGCTCCACCGATGAACTCCACGAACTGCTGCGCTCCGCACGGACGGTGAGCGACGAGTGGGGCCTGACGCTCACCTCCGCCATGCAGACGGACGTGCCGGGGTCGGTCGTGGGACTCGTCGACGCGCTCGCCTCGGCGGGCGTCAAGTACCTGTCGGTGGCGCACAATTGGGCGGGCCGTTCCGTGCCGCACCTGGTGGGCGGGGACAAGCTGCCCCGGCTGTTCCGGTGGGCGGCGCCCAGCGGCAACAGCCTGCTGGTGTGGGTGACCGACACCCCGCACGGCCTGGCCTACATGGAGGGCCCGCTGCTCGGCTTCGACACGGACTACGGACGTGTCGACGATCTGCTGCCCGCCTATCTGACGGCGCTGGCCACCCGCCCCTACCCGTACCCGGGCGGCGTCTTCGGCTGGAGCATGGACCAGGAGAAGAGCGAGCGCGAGCCCTACCCGTGGGACGTGCTCCATCTGCGCGTACAGGGCAAGTTCGGGGACAACGCGCCGCCGCGCCGCATCATCGCCGACACCGTCCGCCGCTGGAACGAGACCTGGGCCTACCCGCAGCTGCGGCTCTCCCGCAACGAGGACTTCTTCACCGACGCCGAGAGCCGCCTCGGCGACAGCATCCGCACCTTCGAGGGCGACTGGACGGACTGGTGGGTCGACGGTGTCGGCTCCGGGGCCCATCCCCTCTCGATGGCCCGCACCGCCCAGTCCACCGCCGCCGACGCCCAGACCATCGGCACCTTCGCCGGAATCCTCGGCGCGGACGGCGCCGATCAGGAGACCGCCGGAGCGGCCGGCGTCTACGAGGCTGTCTCCCTCTTCGACGAGCACACCTGGGGCGCGGCCGACCCCTGGACCCACGGCCACGAGCACATGCACTCGGGCGAGCAGCAGTGGCACTGGAAGTACGGGCAGGCGCTGCGCGCCCACGACGACTCCCGTTCACTGCTGGACCGGGCCACGGCACGGCTCGGGCAGCGACTGTCCGCCGCCGAGGGGGCGGACGCGTCGTACCACGTGGTCAACACCTGCTCGTGGCCGCGTACGGAGGTCGCTGAGATCTTCCTGCCGGAGAGCAGCGTCGGGCTCGGCGCGTCCGTGGCGGTCCACGACGCCCGGACGGGACACCGCCTCGACCACGAAGAACGCGCCCAGGTCAACCCCGAACACCGCGACGCGGGACGCTTCCTGCGCGTACGCGTGGAGGATGTGCCGCCGGCGGGCTCGGTACGCCTGGACATCCTCGCGGGGCCCGAGCCGGCGGAGAGTTCGCGTGCCGCTCCCCCGTGGAATCCGACCGGCGGCCCCGAGAAGCACGACCCCGGCGAGAGCGCGGCACTGGCGCAGGCCCACGCGGACCCCACCCTGCTGGAGAACGAGCACCTCGCGGTGCGGGTCGACCTGGCCCGTGCGTGCGTCTCCTCCGTCATCGACAAGGCGACCGGCCGGGAACTGGTGCGCACGGACGCGACCGTCGGGTTCAACGCCTACATCCACGACAGCTACACCACCGCCGGGGGTTTCAACCACAACTCCAGCCGCACCACGGCCTCCGAGCGGCTGGAGCACCTGGGGACGCGGGTGGTCGCCCCGCCCGCGGCGCTCATCGCCCGTACTTCCACGGCCACTTCGGAATCCGTCACGTACGAGACCCGGCCCGGCGGCGCGAAGCGGGTGCGCACCACCCTGACCCTGCCCCTCGGCATCGCGAGGCTCGACATCGACAACCGCGTCGACAAGGACGCCACGCTGGGCAAGGAGAGCGCCTACTTCGCGTTCCCCTTCGCCTTCGATGACCCGGAGGTACGGATGGAGGCCTCCGGCGGCGTCACCGGCAGCGGTCTTCCCGTCGTGCCCGGCTCCGCTCTCCACATGCGGGCCGTACGGCGCTGGATCACACTCGCCGAGGACGACTGCACCGTCGCATGGGCCACGCAGGATGCACCGCTGGTGCAGTTCGGCAACATCGCCCTGCCGTACGCGCCGTTCCCCCGCACGATGGAGCACGACGAGCCGGCCACGGTCTTCTCCTGGATCCACAACAACCTCTGGGACACCAACTTCCCGAGCGAGCAGGGCTTCGACTTCAGCTTCCGCTACAGCCTCGCCTGCGCCTCCGGTCCCGCCGCGGCCGGCATCGGCCCGCGCACGGCAGCGGCGGGCAGCCGCCCGCTGCACGCCGTACGGGCACGGGGCGGCACCGTCGGCCGGGAAGGAGAGGCCGGGGACGGCGCGGACGGCGCGGGCACCCGCTCGCTGGTGAGCGACTCCCTCGCCTTCGCCGAACTCGGCGACCCGCGTGTGCGTCTCGTCGGCGCGACGACGCCCGGCCCCGGCAATGCCGTGCTGCTGCGGCTGCAGTCCTTCGCGGAGGAACAGCTGACGTGCCCGGTACGGGCGCTGTTCCCCGTGACGGCCGCACACAGCGCCGACTACCTCGGCCGCGTCCTCAGCCCGCTCCAACTCGCCGACGGGGGGACGCGAGTGGACATTCCCCCGCTGAGCACGGCGGCGGTGCTTCTCGAACGTCCGTGAAGCGGCACCAGGCGCCGCACCCAGTTTCCGTCCCGAAGGAGAACGTGTGTACCGGCTCGACCCGCGATACGCCCCCGCGCCGCAGGCCCGCCTCGTCACCGGCTGGCAGGCCGTGTCCGCGGAACTGCCGCAGGGGCCGGCGGTCGTGGCGGTGGACGGGCCGCCCGCCGTGGACTGGGCCACGCTGCGGAGTCGGCTGGTCGAACACCTCTCCTCCCACGACACGGCGGTGGAAGTGCTCGACGTGCGCAGCCGCTACGCGGCGGCGGAGGTCGTCGTCCGGCGCACCGAGCGGCCCGAGGACACCGGCGACCCCTACTACTGCAAGCTCGCGGACAACCCGCTGGACGACCTCTTCGACACCGTCCCGGAACCGGCCCCGCCGCGGCGGGGCGTGCTGCTGGTCTGCGGACCGGGCGCAGCCGCGGTCGCCCACGACGTGCTGTGGTACGCGGACGTGCCCAAGCGCCACGCGGAGGCCGCTGTCGCGGCGGGTACGGGGTCCAACCTCGGACTGCCCGGCCTGCGGGGCGAGTTGCGCCGGCTGTTCTACGTCGACTGGCCCATGCTCGACCGGCACCGGGATGCCCTGGCGCCCCGCATCGACGCCTGGCTCGACGTGCAGGAGCCCCGACGCCCCGTGCTCATCGACGGGGACGGGCTGCGCGCGACGCTGGCGATGCTGGCGCGGCAGCCCGTGCGCACCCGGCCCTACTTCAACTCCACGCCGTGGGGCGGTCATTGGGCGCAGCGCACGCTGGGCTTCAACGCGGGTGCCCGCAACACCGCCCTGGGCTACGAACTGATAGCCCCGGAGTCGGGTGTCCTCATCGGCGACGGTCCGCGCGCGCAGGCCGAGATTCCCTTCCAACTGCTGTGCGTGCTGCATCCGCTGGAGATGCTGGGCTCGGGGGTGCATGCTCGCTACGGCACGTCGTTCCCGATCCGCTTCGACTACCTGGACACCGTCGGCGGCGGCAACCTCTCGCTGCACTGCCACCCCCAGGAGCGGTACATGCGGGAGCGCTTCGGCTGGCACTACACGCAGCACGAGACGTACTACATGACCGTCGGCAGCCGCGACACCCGCGTCTTCCTCGGCCTGCGGGAGGACGCCGACGTCGCGCTGTTCCGCAAGCAGATCGAGGACGCCCTCTCCGAGGGCACGCCCATGCGTCCGGAGGACCACGTGCTGACGTTCCCGGCCGAGCAGGGCCGGCTGTTCATGATCCCCGCCGGCACGCCGCACGCGAGCGGCGCCGGCAACCTCGTACTGGAGATCAGCGCCACCCCCTACCTGTACAGCCTCCGCTTCTACGACTGGCTGCGCCCGGACGCCGACGGCAATCCCCGTCCGCTTCCGTACGAGCACGGCCTGGCAAACCTCGACACGCGGCGCCGCGGCGACGACGTCGCCCATGACCTGGTGCCGCGGCCACGCACCCTTCGTGGCGGTGACGGCTGGCGTGAGGAAGTCCTCGGCGCGCTCCCGGAGATGTTCTACGAGGTGCGCCGCCTGGTCCTCGACGGCAGCACGGCCGCCGAGGACGACACCGAGGGCCGCTTCCACGTGCTGAACGTCGTCGAGGGCGAAGGTGTGACTGTGGAGACCGCCTCCGGACACCGCCACGAACTCGCCCACGCGGAGACCCTGACCATGCCCGCGGCGGTCGGCCCTTACCGGTTGCACCCGGTGGACGGCGGCCCGGCCAAGGTCGTCAAGGCGCTCGTACGCCCGCAGGACGCGCCGTGAGACCCGTACTCGAGATCGGCGGCACCCATGTGACGGCCGCGATGGCCGACCCCGGCGGTGCCGGGGTCACCGCACGGGCCAGCCGCCGGCTCGATGCGCAGGGCAGCGCGGAGAAGATCCTCGGCAGTGTGATCTCCTGCGCGGCCGGGCTTCCCGCGCCGCCCGGTGACGTGTGGGGGGTGGCCGTTCCCGGTCCGTTCGACTACGTGCGGGGCATCGGACTCTTCGAGGGCGTCGGCAAGTTCGAGAGCCTGCGCGGTGTCGACGTCGGCGCGGCGCTGCGCGGCGGACTCCCCCGTCGCCCCTCCGGCATGGTCTTCCTCAACGACGCGCACGCCTTCCTCCTCGGGGAATGGCACGCGGGAGCGGCACGGAGCCACGCGCGCTGCGCCGGGATCACACTCGGCACGGGCGTGGGCTCGGCGTTCCTCGCGGACGGCTCCCCGCAGACCGACGGGCGCGGAGTACCGCCCCAAGGCCGCGTCGATCTGCTGCAGTTGGACGGGCGGCCGCTGGAGGAGTCGGTCTCCCGCCGTGCCATCCGCGAACGGTACGGCGACGCACGGCTCGACGTGGACGGCATCGCCTCCCGCGCACGCAGCGGCGAGGGGCGGGCGCGAGGCGTTCTCGACGAGGCGTTCACCGCCCTGGGCGGCGTGCTGGCCCCGTACCTGGCCTCTTTCGGTGCCTCGGTGCTCGTCGTCGGCGGTTCGATGACGGGCTCCTGGGACCTGATCGGCCCCGCACTCCGCGCCGGACTGGGGGATACTCCGGTCACGGTGAGGACCAGCCGTCTCACCGGCGACGCCGCGCTCGTCGGCGCGGCCGTCGCGGCGGCTGCGAAGTGAGAGGGGGCATGGCCGGCATGGCGGACGGGCGAGCGGCGAAGGGCGGGAAGCCGACACTGCGGGACGTCGCCGAGCTGGCGGGTGTCAGCTCCATGACGGCCTCGCGCGTGCTGCGCGGCGACCCGCGCGCGTCGGCGGCGACACGGGAGCGCGTACAGGCGGCGGCCGACGAGCTGGGCTACATGCCCAATCACATGGCCCGCAGTCTCCGCCTGGGCGAGGGCACGGGACTCGTCGGTCTCCTCGTCACCAACCTCGCCAACCCCTTCTACTCGCAGCTCGCGCTCGGCGTCGACTCGGTGCTCGCACCGCACGGCCTGAAGACCGTCATCGCCAACACCAAGCAGGACCCGGTCACCGAGAGGGAACTCGTCGACGACCTCGTCGCACGACGTGTCGACGGCATCGTCGCCGTGCCCGCCTCCACCGACCAGCGCCATCTGGCAACGGCCGCGGCGGGCGGGGTGCCCGTCGTCCTGGCCAGCCGTCCGCCCGAGGGGTTCGAAGCCGACTGCGTCCTGGTGGACGACTTCGGTGGAGCACGCCGCGCCACCGAGGACCTGCTCGCCCAGGGCCACCGCAGGATCGGCTTCGTCGGTTCGCCCCGGACCGTCTACACCGGCACGGAGCGCCTCAAGGGCTTCACCGACGCCCTCGATGCCGCGGGGCTTCCCGTCGACGAACGCTACGTACGGCAGGGGCAGAAGACCACCGGGGAGGCGACGCTCGCCGCGCGGGAACTCCTCTCTCTGCCCGATCCCCCCACCGCCCTGTTCTGCTCCAACAACCGCAACACCATCGGTGCCTACCACGCCATCCGCGCGGCGGGCCGCTCCACCGCCCTCACCGGATTCGACGACTTCGAACTCGCCGACGCCCTGGGACTTCCGCTCACCGTCGTCGCATACGACACCGACCAACTCGGCCGCCGCTCCGCGGAGTTGCTCGTCTCCCGCATACGGCCCGCCGACCGGCCGCCGTCCGGGAAGCCCCGCCGGATCACCGTGCCCACCGAGCTCGTCACGTACAACTCCGGGGGCAAGCAGGTCCGCTGACCGCTGGGGCGAGCAGGTGTCCCGGCCGCCGAGCCCGGCCCGGTCACGGAGGTGCCGCAGGGAGGGACGGGGTGAAGCTCCGCTCCCTCGCGCTTCAGGACAAGTACCCGATCAGCCGGTCGACCAGCTCGACCGGACGTGACAGGGCAACCAGATGTCCGCCCGGGACGACGTCGGCATGGATTCCGAGGCGGTCCCGGGCGACTCGGCGCTGGAACTCCAGGGGGAAGAAACGGTCGTCGGCCGCTGCGAGCACGCGCGTGGTCACGTCCGGCCATCGTTCCATGTCACAGGGCTGACCGAAGACGATGTCGGCTTCAGGCCTCTCGTGGTCCGCGCCGGCGGCGGCGACCCCGGCAGGAACGTCGTGCAGGAAGTAGGTGTCCAGGTCGAACTCCTGGGCGTACCCGCCTGCTTGAGCCGCTGCGACGCGGGCCGCGTGCCACCCGGTGCCGTCCCACCACTGTCCGGGCGTCTCCCCCGGCAGCGGAATCATCGCGTTGACCAGAACCAGCAGATCCACGGGTGCGCGAGCGCAGGCCATCGGGGCGGTGAAACCGCCCAGCGACTGGGCCACCAGCACGACGTCGTCATGATCGCTGATTGCGCCGAGCACCGTGTCGGTGTACTCGGGCAGCCCCGCGAGCTGGTCGGCGCCGGGCAGATCGACAGCCACCGCCTCGTGCCCGCGGGCCTGCAGTTCTGGCACGACACGATGCCAGTACCAGGCCATGCCCCCGGCACCGGGAATCAGGACAAAGTAGCTCACCCGCAGCCAGCCTCCCTCCGTGTCGAACATGGAGACCACGGGGGGCAGCGAAAATCATCGGTCGGGCGGCGTCGGCAACCCTGCGGCACCAACGGTGTACTGCCTCAGGCGAAGAAGCAGCGCTACTGGCTGAGCGCCTCGTAGTCCACCATTCCGGTCTCTTCCAGCACGGAGATGTGGTCGAGGGCGATCGAGTTGGCCCTGGTCGCCAACGACCGCACCATCGAGTTGCTGGTCTGATCGCGTACGAGACTCACGAGGGCCAAGGTCGAACCCCCCTGCTTCCGGAGGCGGTTGACGAGAACCTCGTCGAATTTCCTGCCCTTCGCGTTCTCGATCTCGAGCAGGTACTTCCGCTGGGCGTCGGTCGCCCGGTTCGGAAGCGACACCTTGAGGGCGCGGCTGGCCTCGATGACGCGCTTGTCCAACTCACCGCAGCCCTCGACGACATGGTCACCCACGATCCGTACCGACCTCTTCGTGCTTCGCTCTCGTGCAGCACGGCCGGCAGGTACTTCCCACAGCCCCGCGCTCCGCACGCTCCGCAGGAAGTCACGGTCGAGCGACGTCAGCGGTCCGTATTCCGTCTTCCAGGTCCCCTTGCCGTCGTCCTGCCACCCGGACCGCGAGAGCGCGATGGAGCGGTTCCCGTCGAAGAAGTAGACGGGAATCAGCAGCGCGGCAAGCGTTGCCACGACGCCGAGAACGACCAGCACGGTGCCGGCCACTCGCCCGGACGGCTTGACGGAACGCATCAGAACCCCTCCCCACACACGCCATCGAAGCGCGGTGAACATTCTGTGCTCATTATTGGTGTGCGCGAGGCAGAGTTTGAGGCTTAGTCCTGATCTGACAAGTCCGTTGCGGCATCAGCAGACGTCACAACATCTGGCCCACCCGTCACGGTGGTTGGCGACGAGCGTGGCGCATCCGGACACGAGGCACCAGCCCCACACGATCACGGTTTCAGCCGGCGGCCCCTGACACGGCCAGGGTCAAGTCGCCCCGCACGCAAGGCACTTGAGGGTAGCCCGTCCGTCGCCGGCTCACGCGGATGCCCGTCGAGTCCGGAGCAACAACCGGCGTGTTAGGTTTGCCTAACCTAACTACGTCAGGTCCGCGTGCCCGTACGACCTCCGACCCAGCCATGGGAGAACCTGGATGCGCCCCTTCCGCACCCGCGTCACAGAGCCGACGCCCGCCGAGCGCGTGCGGTCGATCCTGGCCGCCGCCCATTCGATGACGGTGGTGAGCGACGGGCTGCATGCCGAGGTGCACCGGCTCCGCGGCACGGAGTCGGTGGGCAACTTCCACCTTCACGCACCCCCCGAAGACTCTCCCCCCAGGGACGGGATACGCCTCCCGGTGAGACTGGAGCTGACCGACATCGCCCCCACGCCGGTGCGCGAACGGCTGCGGGCTCGAGTCACCCTGACCGGAGTGCTGGCGGCCCCGTTCGACCCGGAGGCCACGGAGAGCACCTGCATGGAGTTCGGCCAAGCGGTCCTGGAGGACTCCCGCAAACGGGAGTTCGTGACACTCGGCGAGCTGCAGGAGTCGATCCCTGACCCCTTGGCCACCAGCGAGGCGAGCATGCTGACGCATCTCTGGGACGACCACAGTGAATGCGTTCCCCTGTTCCTGCGTCTCGTGCGACCGCAGCCGGCCAAGGGCATCGTGCGCGCGGTTCCGGTGGCACTGGACAGGCTCGGCGTGACGCTGCGCCTCGAATATCCGAGCGCCCATCGTGATGTCCGGCTGCCGTTCGCGACACCCGCAGAGAATCCCGACCAGGCCAGCTCCCGGATCCGGGCCCTGCTGGACGCTGCCCGCAGGGTGTCCCGCCCCAACCACCTGCTGGCTTGATCGCGACCGCCGTGCCGGCTCACGGCGGCCGCAACGTCGTGATCGCGACGGGCGCCGTCGATTCCTCAGCCGCCCTGGTGGATCAGGTCGGCGAGGCCCTGGGGGGTGCCGTACTCACTCCAGACGGCCAGAAGGCGTGGTGAGAGCAGTTCGTCGACGACCAGATAAGCGGCACCGATGAGCCCCGCGGCATTGCCCAGCGCCGATACGGTGACGCTCAGATCCTCTGCCGCGCTGGGCAGCGATCCGGCGCGGACCGTGGTGCGGAAGGCGTCCATCAGCGGGTCGTCGATGCTGAACAGGCCTCCGCCGACGACGATGACGGACGGGTTGACCACGTTGACGACGACTGAGGCTGTCCGTCCGATCAACTCGCCGGCGTGGCTGAGGAGTTGATGGCTGGTCGGGTCTCCCGCCGAAGCTGCCGTGAGGACTTCGCGGACGCCGATCCGCCGTCCCTCCGCCCGGATGGCAGCGAGGATGGGGCTGCGGCCCGACGCCGCCGCCTGCTCGCCCTGGTTGCCGAGCGCTCTGGCGCCGGCGATCTGAGTGAGGCATCCACTCTGCCCGCACCAGCAGGGTTCGGTGACCTCGGTGGTGACGACGGTGTGGCCGATCTCACCGGCAAAGCCTCCGGAGCCGCGTTGGAGGGTGCCGCCTGCGATGATCGCGCCGCCGATGCCGCTTCCGAGCTTCACGAAGAGCACATCGTCACGGCCCTTGGCGAGCCCGGCGCGGACCTCACCGAGAGCCATCAGGTTGACCTCGTTCTCGACCCAGACCGGGACGTCGTACCGGGCCGCGAGGCGGTCGCGCACCGGGTAGTCCGCCCAGCCCGGTGCGGACACCGCCCCGATGGGCCGTCCGGTGGCGGTCGCCACGGGGCCCGGGATGCCGATACCGATGCCCCAGACGGGCGGGCTGTCCGCGGACCGCTTGGTCAGCATGCCGTCGAAGAGCTGCTCGACCCGCTCCAAGGTGGCGTCGGGTCCGGAGCGGGCGTCCACGTCTGCGGCCGCTTCGTCCAGGATGGCGCCGCTGAGATCGGCAAGGCCGACCGTGACACTGGTGGCGGCGAGCTCGGCGATGAGCAAGTGCCCGCCGTTGGCACGGAATCTGACCTCACGCGGGGCGCGCCCGCCTGAGGACCTGGCCATGCCGCCGTCCTCGGCCAGCCCGCAGGCGATCAATTCCTCGACGCGCTGCACCACGACCTTGCGGGTGAGTCCCGTGCGCTGAGCCAGCTCGGGCCGGGTGATTCCACCTGTCGATCGCAGCAGGTCCAGCACCGAGATCAGGCTCGGCGACGGGACCTGCGGCCGCGGTCGCCCCACTCGGCCCTCCCCGTTCCCTACGGACAAGACCCCTCCCTCTTCGTCGTACGGCCACCCTACGCGGACACATCCGCCAGGGAGCAGTCAGATCCTTGAGGGAATTCTTCCGTACGCACGGATGGACTTATGTCCCTCGGAGACATATGTTGCCCCGCGGGTCGCCCTACCTCCCTCCGCACCCGCACCCGCACCCGCACCGAGGAGAGTCCGTGACCAGTGCCGAGACCGGTCCCCATGACGCGGGTGCCGACTTTCCCGCCGGCTTCCTCTGGGGCAGTGCCACGGCCGCGCACCAGGTGGAGGGCGGCAACGTCAACAACGACTGGTGGGCCTTCGAGCACGATCCCTCGACCGCTGCCCGCGAGTCGTCCGGCGACGGCATAGACCACTTCCACCGCTACGAAGAGGACTTCACGCTCCTGGCGTCCATGGGGCACAACGCCCACAGGCTGTCGCTGGAGTGGTCCCGGATAGAGCCCGCGCCGGGAGAGTTCAGCACGTCCGCTCTCTCGCACTACCGCCGCGTGCTCACCGCGCTGGCCGACAGAGGACTCACCGCGTTCGTCACGCTTCACCACTTCACGCTGCCGCGGTGGTTCGCCGCTCGCGGTGGCTGGCTCGCCCCTGACGCGCTCGAACTCTTCGAGCGGTACTGCTCGCGCGTCGCTGTGGAACTTGGCGACCTCATGCCGTTCGTGTGCACGGTGAACGAGCCGCAAATGGTCGCTCTCCACGGCTACTTGGAGGGCTATCACCCGCCGGGCGTCACAAATGCCGTGCTGTGGAAGCGAGTAGGCAGGACCCTGCTGGCCGCACATCGGGTCGCCGTGCGGGCCATGCGCACAGGAGCGGGCACCCCGCAGTGCGGTCTCGTCGTTCAGTTGCCGCTGCTGGCGCCTGCCCGAGCGGACGACGAAGGCTGCAGGGCGTTCTGCGAGACCATGCGTGGGGAGATCGTCGACCTGTACCTGAACGGTCTGAGCGGGCGCGACCGCGGCGACTGGCTCGGCGTCCAGTACTACCGCAAGCAGTGGGTCGACTCCGCGTCCCCCACCCTGTTCGCCCAACCACCCGCCGGCGTACGGATCTCACAGATGGGCTGGGCCGTGCACGCCGACGGCCTGCGTCTGATCCTGCACCGGGCTTCCGAGACCGGCCTGCCCCTCTACGTCACCGAGAACGGCATCGCCACCGAGGACGACTCCGAGCGCGTCGAGTATCTCGCCTCCCACCTCGCCGCCGTGGCACAGGCCATGGCGGAGGGCATCGACGTGCGCGGCTACCTCCACTGGTCGGCCTTCGACAACTTCGAGTGGGCCGAGGGCTACGTGCCCAAGTTCGGCCTGATCGCGGTGGATCGCGAGAACGATTTCGTCCGTACGCCCAAGCCCAGCGCCTACGCCTTCGAACGCATCGCACGAACCGGTCGCCTCTCTGCGCTGCCGGACCCCGGCTGACGCCGACGCGCCGCACCATCACCAAGGGAGCCGACATGGCCCACACCACGCAAGGACACGACACCCCCGACGACCCTGCAGCTGTCCACCGGCCACGAGAAGCCGTATCCCGCAAAGCCGTGATCGCAGGCGCGATCGGCAACTTCGTGGAGTGGTACGACTTCGTCCTCTACGGCGCGGCCGCCCCCATCCTCGCCCGCGTCTTCTTCCCCGGTGGCGATCCGCAGGCGGCCATCATGGCCACCTTTGCCACCTTCGGAGTCGCCTTCGTCGCCCGGCCGTTCGGCGCGTTCATCCTGGGCAACCTCGGTGACAGGGCCGGCCGCCGCAACGTCCTCGCCGGGGTCGTCCTGGCCATGTCGATAGGCACCGCCGTCATCGCCCTGCTCCCCGGCTACGCACAGATCGGCGTATGGGCGCCGCTGCTCCTGCTCCTGCTCAGGGCCCTTCAAGGCTTCGCCGCCGGCGGCGAGTTCGGCGGTTCGGCGACCTTCATCGTGGAGTACGCGCCTCCCGGCAAGCGCGGCCGCTACGGGTCGTGGCAGACGGCCACAGTGGGACTGGGATCCGCCACCGCCACGGCCACCGTCCTGCTCTTCACCAGCATCCTTCCGGAGAGCGAACTCGACGCGTGGGGCTGGCGCATACCGTTCGCGCTGGCTCTCCCGCTGGGTGTCATCGGCCTCTACATGCGGATGAAACTGGAGGACACCCCCGACTACAAGCATGTCGCCGAACGACGCGAGGAGTTGAAGAGCCGGCCTTCCGTGCCGGTCCTGGAAGCCCTCCGCCACCACTGGAAGCTGATACTGCTGGGCGCCGCCGTCGTGACCGGCGGCACGGTCAGCACGTACGTCTTCCACAACTACATCCCTGCGTACCTCAACTCCGAACGTGGCGTGCCGCTTTCCGTCGCGCTGGGCGGCAATCTCATCGGGCTGCTCGTCTACTCCGGCGCCGCGCTGATGTGGGGCCGTCTCTCGGACAGGACCGGACGGAAGCCGATCCTGATCACCGGCGCCGTGGCTCTGCTGGCGCTGATATATCCGATCTTCGAGCTCGACAATGCCGTCAACCTGGCCGCGATAGCCGCCGGACAGGCCCTCTTCGGGATCTGCGCGGCAGCCATCATGGGCCTCGTCCCGACCCTGCTGTCCGAGTTCTTCCCCACCACCGTGCGCATGAGCGCGCTGTCGGTGACCTACACGCTGGCGAACGCCCTGTTCGGCGGCACAGCACCCTTCGTCGTCGCCTGGCTGGTCGGAGTCACGGACACCCCGAACATCGTCGTGGTCTACTGCGTCGCCGCGTTGCTGTTCACCTTGGCGGGCGCCCTCGCAATTCGCGAGACCGCCCGCCGCCCGATGCCGGACGTCTGAGTTCTCCGAGAGCCCACGGTCGCACCGGGCGCGTACGGCGACTACTGCTCCTTGCACGGCACTTGCATGAGTCCTGCTACTCAGTAACGTTTCAGGCGATCCGAAGATCGCTTCTCGTTTCGACAAGTGATCGTTTCCCACGAGCACCGGCCCCTGGGGGCTTCGTCACCGCAGGCCGGGGCCTACTCCAAGCCACTGTTTACCTTTTCGTTACAACACCGCCGGTTGACGGGCAACGACCACGGCGTCAGCATTTAGTCACTTTCATGTGCTGAAACGTTTCAAATGGCGGGTCCCCTCCACGGCCCATTGCTTCACGGTCCAGAACCCCCGGGCGGCGCCACGTCCGCACCGGTCAGCGCAGTCACGCTCCACGGAGGTCGACGACATGAGGTTCGGAATCCCGGCCCGCCGTTCACCGGCGCTCGCCACGCTGGTGGCACTCTCGATCAGCCTGGCCGGATGCAGCTCGGGCAGTCTCGGTTCGAGCGGCGACAAGGACAAACTGACGCTCGAGTTCCTGGTCCCGACCGGCCCGGACAGCCTCCCCGTGGGCGAGCGGCTGGCCAAGGACTTCACCGCCTCGCATCCGGACATCAAGGTCGACGTGGAAGCGCGGCCCGGCGGCGGCGAGGGTGACAACGTGGTGAAGACGCGGCTGGCCACCGGCGAGATGGCAGACGTCTTCCTGTACAACACCGGCTCCCTCTTCCAGGCGATAGACCCGAAGAAGAACCTCGTGCCGATGACCGACGAGAAGTGGGTCGGCGACCTGGACGACTTGTTCCGCCCCACCGCCTCCGTCGGGGACCAGGTGTACGGCGCACCTGCCGGCTCGAACATGGGCGGCGGCGTGCTCTACAACCGGAAGGTCTACGCCGACCTCGACCTCAAGGTGCCGAAGACCTGGGACGGGTTCATGGCGAACAACGCCAAGATCAAGAAAGCGGGCATCGCCCCGGTCATCCAGACCTACCAGGAGACCTGGACCTCGCAGCTGTTCGTTCTGGGCGACTACCACAACGTCGCCGCCGCCGAGCCGGACTTCGCCAAGGAATACACCGGCAACGACGTCAAGTACGCCACCTCTCCGGACGCGCGCCGGGGCTTTGAGCGCCTCCAGGACGTTCATGACGCCGGCTACCTCAACAAGGGCTTCGCCTCGGCGACGTACGAGCAGGGCCTGCGCATGATCGGCAAGGGAGAAGGCGCGCACTACCCGATGCTGACCAACGCGATCAGCCCCGTGATCGAAGCCGTGCCCGCGGCCAAGGACGACATGGGCTTCTTCGCGCTCCCCGGCGAGAAGGCCGCGCAGAACGGGCTGACAGCCTGGGCCCCGGCCGCGGCGTACATCCCGAAGTCGACCGAGGGAGAGAAGCTCAAGGCAGCCAAGGAGTTTCTCGCCTTCATCGCGAGTCCTGACGGCTGCAAGTCCCTCACCAAGGCGCAGCCTCCCTCGGGGCCCTATTCGGTGAAGGGCTGCGAGCTGCCCGCCGACGCGCCGCAGGCGGTCAAGGACACGCAGCGCTACTTCGAGGACGACGCTGTGACGCCCGCTCTGGAGTTCCTCTCCCCGGTCAAGGGCCCGGCGCTGGAGCAGATCTGCATCGAGGTCGGCTCGGGTATCCGCTCCGCATCCAAGGGCGCGCAGCTGTACGACAAGGACGTGGCCAAGCAGGCCAAGCAACTGGGCCTCAAAGGCTGGTGACGGGTCCTCACCATGACCACCACCCTCGAGGCCCCCGAAAAGCGGCGGTCAAAGAAGAAGCGGTCACCGTCGTCGCGGGGTGAGACCCGGGCGGGGAGTGCGGCACTCAAGAGCGCCTACCCGTTCGGGTTCTACCTTCCCGCAGGGGTCGTCTACACGACGCTGTTCCTGGTGCCGACAGTCGCTGCGTTCTTCTTCAGCCTCACCCGCTGGACGCTCTTCGACTACGAGTTCATCGGCCTCGACAACTTCGAGCAGTTCGTCCGCGAGGCGGCGCTGGTGAAGGGCCTGACCAACACCCTCATCTACGCCGTCGTCACCTCGGGGATGAAGGTCGTCCTCGGGCTGCTGCTCGCGGTGCTGCTCACCAGCCAGATCATCGGACGCGGCTTCCTGCGCTCACTGGTCTTCTTCCCCGTGCTGGTGAGCACCATCGGCGTGGGCATCACCTTCACCGTGCTCATGCACCCGTCCGAGGGCCTGATCAACGACGCCCTCCGCGTGCTCGGCGTCGAAGGCCCGGCCTGGCTGACCGACCCGGCCTGGGCACTCCTGTCGGTCGCCTTCGTCGACGTCTGGAAGGGCGTCGGACTGGCCACCGTCATCTACATAGCCGGTGTCGTCTCCATCCCCCGCGAGTACTACGAGGCGGCCGAGGTGGACGGAGCGGGGCCGCTCGCCCAGTTCTGGCGCATCACAGTGCCGTTGGCGCGACCGGCGACGGTCACCGTCATCATCCTGTCCCTCATCGGCGGGCTGCGCACCTTCGACCTGATCTGGACGATGACCGGCGGCGGCCCCGGCTTCACCTCCGACGTCATCGCCTCGGTCATCTACAAGCAGTACCAGGCCGGCTTCTACGGTCTGTCCACGGCGGGCAACGTAGTGCTCTTCATCCTGGTCTCCGCGATCGTCGTTCCGCTGTTCTGGTTCCTCAACCGCAAGGAGGCGGAGCTGTGAGCGACAGCACCAGGACGGTGAAGGCCGTACTCCCCAGCGCGCGCCCACGTTCAAGGGTTCGCCGCCCCAACTACTCACTCAGCGTGCTGGCGACTCTCGCCTTCGTCGTCGTCTTCGTCATCCCCTTCGCCTTCATCGTCGTGACCGCGTTCAAGGGTGAACAGGAAGCGGCGCAGCTGGAGTTCTCACTGCCCGGCGACTGGCAGATCGTCGAGAACTTCCAGGCCGTCCTCGAGGCCGGCGACTACATCCTGATCATCGCGTTCATCAACAGCGTGATCCTCACCGTCGCCAGTGTCACCTTCATGGTCGTCCTCGGTGCGATGGTGGCGTTCGTCCTCCAGCGCCGCACCAGCCGGACGACCGGGCCGATGAGCTTCCTCGTGCTGGCCGGACTCATCATCCCCCCGGCCGTCGTCCCCACCATCTGGGTCCTGCAAGGGCTCGGGCTCTTCAAGACCCTTTTCGGCCTGATCCTCGTCGAGGTGGCCTTCCATCTTCCCTTCTGTGTCCTGCTCTTCCGGGCCTTCATCTCCACCGTCCCGCGCGACCTCGACGAGTCGGCCGTGATCGACGGCGCCGGCCCGATCCGCCTCTTCTTCCGCGTCATCTTCCCCTTGCTGCGCCCGGTCACGGTCACCGTGATCGTCGTCCAGTCGGTCAACGTCTTCAACGACTTCGTCAACCCGCTCTACTTCCTGCCCGGCGAGGAGAACGCCACCGTCCAGCAGACCCTGTTCAACTTCCAGAGCCAGTTCGAGAGCCAGTACAACCTCCTGTTCATGGACATCCTGCTGATCACGATCCCGCCGCTGATCATGTTCCTCTTCTTCAACCGGCAGATAGTCGCCGGAATGACCTCTGGCGCGATCAAGGGCTGAGGAGGCCCAGCACACATGGCCCACACCAACGTCAGCCCCGTCCGCTTCGAACACCGCGACAGCTCCCCGCTCGGGATCGGCACCGCGACCCCGCGCCTGTCATGGCAGGTCACCACCGACGACCCGGACTGGCACCAGACCTCGTACGAACTCGACTGTGACGGCACGGTCGTTCGCGTCGACACCGCCGAACAACTCCTGGTGCCCTGGCCGTTCACGCCCCTGACCTCCCGCGCCCGCGCCACGGTCCGGGTGCGGGTCGCTTCCGGAGAGAGCTGGACGCACTGGAGCGAGCCCGCCACCGTCGAAGCCGGCCTGCTGGCGCCGGAGGAATGGGACGCACGGTTCATCAGCCCCGCCATCCTGGGCCGGATCGGCGACCCGGCACCGATCCTCAGCCGCACCGTGACTCTGCGCTCGGGCGTGGGCATCGCCTCGGCGCGGTTGTACGCCACCGCGCACGGCGTCTACACCGCGACCCTCAACGGCGTTCGCGTCGGCGACGAGATCCTGGCTCCGGGCTGGACCAGCTACGGCAACCGCCTGCGCTACGCCACGCACGACGTCACGGAGTTGCTCCGTGCGGGCCACAACGAGCTGTCGGTGCTGCTGGGCAACGGCTGGTACCGGGGCAGGCTGGGCTGGAGTGAGCCGCCCCGCGCCTTGTACGGCGACCGGCTCGCACTGCTGGCCCAGCTGGAGGTGACCTACACCGACGGCTCGACCCAGACCGTCGTCACCGACGAACAGTGGTCCGCGCACAACAGCAGCGTCCTCGCCGACGACATCTACGACGGGCAGCGCACCGACCTGCGTCCCGCCACCACGGCAGGTGCAGCGGACACCGTCGAGGTCGTCGAGGCGGACCTCGGCAGGCTGGTCGCGCCCGAAGGGCCGCCCGTGCGGGCCACCGAAGTCGTGCCCGCCGTGAAGGTGTGGGCCTCCCCCTCGGGCAGGACGCTCATCGACTTCGGCCAGAACCTCGTCGGCTGGGTCCGCCTCACCGCCCGCCCTCCCCACGACGCGACAGAGGTCACCATTCGCCACGCCGAAGTCCTCGACGAGCACGGCGAGCTCGGCGTACGCCCACTGCGCACCGCTGAGGCCACCGACACCTACCTCCTCCCCACCGCCGACGCCGCGGGCGGGAACAACAAGCAGCACGAGGCGCTGGTGCTGGAACCGAGCCTGACCTTCCACGGCTTCCGCTACGCCGAGGTCACCGGCCTGAACGGGCTCGCCCCGGCCGACGCGGAGGCCGTCGTCATCGGCACCGACCTGCGACGCACCGGCTGGTTCTCCTGCTCCGACCCTGACGTCAACCAATTCCACCAGAACGTCGTCTGGGGCATGCGCGGCAACTTCCTGGACGTTCCCACCGACTGCCCCCAGCGCGACGAACGCCTCGGCTGGACCGGCGACATCCAGGTCTTCTCACCGACGGCCGCCTTCCTCTTCGACACCGCCGGATTCCTCTCCTCCTGGCTCGCCGACCTCGACGCCGATCAACACCCCGACGGCGCCGTGCCGTTCGTCATCCCCGACGTCCTGCGCGAGGAGCACCCGACCGCCGCCGCCTGGGGCGACGCCGCAACCGTCGTGCCGTCGGTGCTCCACGAGCGCTACGCCGACCCCGAGGTCCTTCGCGGCCAGTTCGACTCCATGCGCGCCTGGACCGACGTCGTCGCATCCCGCACCACCGACGGTGTCGTGGTGGGGGGCTTCCAGTTCGGCGACTGGCTCGACCCCGACGCGCCGCCCGACAACCCCTTCGCCGCCAAGGCCGACCCCGACGTGGTCGCCACCGCCTGCCTGGCCCGCTCCGCCGGGCTCACCGCCGAGGCCGCTCGCATCACCGGCCGCGACGGGGACGCCGAACGCTACGCCGCCCTCGCTGACCGCACCCGAGACGCCTTCATCCGCCACTACGTCACCAGCGCGGGCAGGGTGCTCTCCGATGCCCCGACGGTCTACGCCCTGGCCATCGCCTGGGATCTGCTGCCCACCCCGGCGCAGCGCGCGGGGGCCGGGGAGCGGCTGGCGGATCTGGTGCGCAGCAGCGCCTTCCGCATCGCCACCGGCTTCGTCGGTACTCCGCTCATCACCGACGCCCTCACCACCACGGGCCACCCCGACCTCGCCTACCGCCTCCTCCTCGAACGCGGCTGCCCCTCCTGGCTCTACCCGGTCACCATGGGTGCGACCACCGTCTGGGAACGCTGGGACTCCATGCTCCCCGACGGAACGATCAACCCCGGCCAGATGACCTCCTTCAACCACTACGCCCTGGGCGCCGTCGCCGACTGGCTGCACCGCACCCTCGCCGGCCTGGCCCCCGCTGCCCCCGGCTACCGGCACATCACCATCCGGCCCGTCCCCTACCCCGCGTTCACTCACGCCGAGGCGCGCCACGTCACTCCGTACGGTGAGGCGAGCGCGGCCTGGCGCCGCGAAGGTGACCAACTCACCGTCGAGGCCGTCGTCCCGCCCGGCTCCACGGCGACCGTCCACCTCCCGGGCGCCGACCCCACCAAGGGCCCCGTCGAGGTGCGGCATGGCCGTCACTCCTGGACCGTTCCTGTGCCCGCCGCCCCCGCCGCGGAGCTCACCACCGTCCGCGATCTCATCGACGCCCCGAAGCTGTGGAAGGACGCCGTCAACCTGCTCATCGACCACGGCCTTGGCCGGGACGCCTCGGACATCGCCCGGCGGGCCGGGCGCTACCTGAACGTGCCTCCGCTCGATCTGCCGCTCCACTTGGCGGGGAAGAGCGGGGACAGCAGCGCAGCGGCAGCCCGCCGAGCGTTGGCAGACCTGCTCTGACCTCGGAGTCAACTCGCGGGTCACCTGGGCTCATGCTGGCGCCCCGTTCCGCTCCGTCTGCGCCATCCATGTCAGTCATGTCGTATTTGAAAGTCCTTGCCGGTCTGCAACCATCTCGTGACGGCGCCGGGCGGCGGCGCCCAGGTGGGGTGAGGTCAGCGATGAGCAAGGTCGTGCTGGATGTGTCGGTGTCCCTGGACGGGTTCACGGCCGGTCCGAACGTCCGCGAGGCGGAGCCGATGGGGGACGGCGGGGAACGGCTGCACGAATGGATGGCCGGGTCAGGGCCGGAGGGCGCGATCGACGCAGCGGTACGCCGGGAAGTGGACGCCGCGGTGGGGGCGGCGGTCATCGGACGGCGCACGTTCGACCTCGGCCTGGGCCCTTGGGGCGGTACGCCGTGGCCCGGCGTACCGAGCTTCGTGGTCACGCACCGGACACGAGAGGACCTCGTCGGCGGCAACGGCGGGACGTTCGTCTTCGACGGGATGCGGACGGCGGTTGAGCGCGCCAGGGAGGCTGCCGGGGGCAAGGACGTTCTGGTGCTGGGCGCCGACGTCGCCCGCCAGCTGCTCACGGCCGGCCTGCTCGACGAGGTCCACATCCACCTCGTTCCGATCCTGCTGGGCGGCGGAACCCCGCTGTTCGCCGGTGAGCGGGCCCAGTTGGCCGCGGAAGGAAGGGCGGTCTCCGGGGCCGTGACCCACCTGCGCTTCCGTGTCGAGAACAGCCAAGTACCCGCCGCGTCATAGCTTTTCGCGCGTCGCGACGGCGTGGAACGGCAGCGCCGGGGATTCGGTCCCGGGGCCGTGTGCGCCGCTTGCCTGGGACCGGCTGCTACGGCGGCGGCGCATCTTCGCCCATACCAGTGCTGCCCCAGCCCCTGTTGCCGCGACCGCGGCGAGTACGGGGCCTACGGCGAGAGCGCGCTGAAGTGACGTCGCGGCCGCGTATCCGATGCCGGCCTCGGCGGTGGCCCAGAGCAACGCGGCCATGACGCTGTAAGGGGCGATGCGGCGGTAAGGCAGACGGGTGGCACCGGCAACGTGGGGCGTGACGGTGCGGACCACCGGAACGAAGCGGGAGAGAAAGACGGCCTGGCCACCGCAGCGAGCCATCAGGGTCTCGGCACGCCGCCACGCCGCAGCGGGGACGCGGCAGCCCAGCCTTCCGGTGCGCAGGCGGTCGCCGAGCAGTCCTCCCGTGCGGTGCGCGACGAAGTCCCCCGCGACCACGGCGCACATGGCGGCCGCGATCACCAACGGGAGGTTCAGGAACCCGGTCTGTGCCAGCGCACCGGCCGTCAGCAGCAGTGTGAGGGTGGGAATGAAGGCACCGATCAGCAGGACGGACTCGGCCAGGACGGCCACCGTCACCATCATGTAGGCGGCGCCGGCGGGCACTTGGCCCAGCGTGTCGGACACGATCGTCATCGACTCGCCCCGGCCGCGGCGTCCCGCGGAGCCGTACGGCGGACTCCGTTCGCGGGGCGCCTGAGCTGCCACACCGTGGCCGGGGGCAGATTGGCCCACACCGTACGGCAGCCGGTGGCACAGCGGCGCTGGTAGTCGGAGAGGACGTCCTCCGCGGCGCGGTGCCGCTGGGCCTGTGCTGCGGACGCCAGCAGGGTACGAGCGTGCCGGGTGCCCCGGTAAGCGAAGTAGGTCAAAGTACCGCCTGGATACAGGAGTTCCAGATACCGGGCCATGATCGCTTCGACATCGTGCGGAGAAAAGTTGGTGAACGGCAGGCCGGAGACGATCACGTCGTAGCGCCGATCGGTGTCCAGACGCTCGATGTGCGAGGCGTGGACACGGATCTGCTCTCGCTGTCCCGCCGCGCCCGGATACGCAGCGAGGAGGTCGCGCAGCCGCTCCGCGAAACGTGGGTTGGCCTCGACGACATCCAGACAACTGCCTTGTGACAGCTGTGGGATCAAGGCGCGCGTGACCGCTCCGGTCCCGGCTCCCGCCTCAAGGATGTTGAGCGGACGTCCCGCCTGTGCGCGCACCGGCTCGGTCAGCGCACGGGCCAGGGACCTGCCGCTCGGTGCGACAGCCCCGACAGTGCGCAGGTCGCGGGCCGCTTCGAGGACGAACGTCCAGCTCCCGGCGGGCCGTTGCGCGGGGATACGGTCGGGTGAGGCGGGCGAGTGGCTCATGGCTGCGACGCTAGGAAGCCGGCCCGCACCTGCAACTCCGTCCTTGTGCGACGGCGTCCCCCTACGAAAGTAGGGGGTCAGCATGGAAGGTCGTCGGACGAAGACCTCCTGACCGGGTACTTAGGATCGCTGGGTGGGCTGGAGAGAGCACTCTTCGTGGGTCGCATACGGGCGCTACGGCCTAGTGGTGCTGGTCACCTTCGGCGCCGTTCAGTACCGCGCCGTGTCCACCGATGGCGGGTATCTGACGCCGGGCACGGCGGCAGCGGTGCTGTGCGGACTGTTCCTGCTCGTCCGAAGGCCCCACTGGCTCCTCGCCCCGCTACTGGCCACCGCCGCAACCGGCTTGTGGGGATGGCCGATGCTGCCGCTGCTGCTGATCGCGCTGTTCGACCTGGCAGCAAGCCACCGCGTCGTCGTGGCCATGGGCTGTGGCGCCGCCGTGCTGGTCACCGAGATGCTGCTGTCCTCGGCGACCTCGTCGTTCACGGAGCGCTTCAGTCTGCTCCTCCTGGTGGTCGTGGGATGCGGGCACTGGGCGGGCAGAGGCCGTCAGGTGAAGGTGCTGAACGCTCAGGTGGAACATCTGCGCATCGAGAGGGAGTTGCGGGAGGAGGCCGCCCGTGCCGCCGAGCGCTCCCGGATCGCCGCCGAGATGCACGATGTGCTGGCACACCGGCTGAGCCTCATCGCGCTTCACACCGGGGTACTGACCGCCACGACCAGCACGCTGCCCCAGGTGGTCGGGGAACGCCTCACCCTGCTGCGCACCACCTCCACAGACGCCCTGGCCGACCTTCGGGACATCCTCGGTGCCCTGCACGGCCCCCGGGACGCCACTGCGGATGCTGCCTCCGCGCCTGTCCTGCGCGACGTACACGAGTTGGTCGACGAGGCCCGAACAGCAGGGCAGCAGGTCGAGATGACGGTCGACGGGCAGCCGGGGGAGGCTCCCACCGTTCACCGTCTGGCTGTGCACCGCCTGGTTCAGGAAGCCCTGACGAATGCCCGCAAGCACGCTGAGGGTGCGCAGGTGACCGTCCGGATCGATTACGGGCCGCCCGTCTCCGTCGTCGAGGTGACCAACGGCCCCGGCAGTACCGCGACGGAGACGACCGTCTCCTCCGGCTTCGGGTTGGTCGGCCTGCGCGAGCGCGTCACCACCCTCGGCGGCCGTCTGCACGCCGGGCCTCACGACGCCGGCAGCTGGCGCCTCGCCGCCCGCATCCCCCACCCCACAGACGTCGAACAGAACGGCATCCGTACATGATCCGCGTCATGATCGTCGATGACGATGCCCTGGTCCGTCTCGGTCTGACCGACCTCCTCCACGGCGACGACGGCATCGAGGTCGCCGCCCAGGCATCCGACGGCGTGCATGCGGTCGAACTGGCCAGGGCCCACCGCGTCGATGTCGCTCTGGTCGACGTCCGCATGCCACGCATGGACGGCATCGCCGCCACCACCCGTCTCCGTGCCCTCCCCCACCCCCCGAAGGTGATCACGCTGACCACCTTCGACCTCGACGAGTACGTCTACAACGCGCTCGCCGCCGGAGCCGACGCCTTCCTGCTCAAGGACACCGACCCGGCCGAGATCCTGCGCGCCGTCCACCTCGTCGCCGCCGGCTCGGCCATGCTTCACCCTGCCGCGGCCCGCCGCCTCATCGACCGCTATCACGCGACCAGCCGGCCCCGAGCGGCCGCCGCACGTACCCGGATCGAGCAGCTCACGCCCCGCGAACGCGAGGTGCTGGCGCTGCTCAGCAGGGGCGACACCAACGCCGACATCGCCACCGGCCTCGGAATGCGCGAGAGCACCGTCAAGGCCCACGTCAGCCGCATCCTCACCACGCTGGACGTCGCCAACCGCGTCCAGGCGGCACTGCTTGCGCGCGACGCGGGCCTCACCGCCTGAACGGCGACGGTGCCTCATCCGCGCTCGTTGCGACCCAGGAACAACTCTGGGCCGCCCACCTGCACTTGGAGGCCGGAGCCAGATACCTTGAGCACCCGGCAGCGCAGACGTGTTTCGACCGCTGACCCGGCCCGGGCCCGGAGGTTCACGGCCACGCGCCCCGGTGCAGCCACCGATCGCTGCACCGAACTCTCGCCTCATCCAAGTCGACGATGCCAACTGAGGAGATCCGGATGCGAACACTGCGCGCACAGCTGGCCGCGGTAGTTGTCGTGAGCGCTGCCTTGCCCATGACCCCTGCGCTGGCCGAGCAGCAGCCCGCCGGGTGTACGGATCCCTCGGTACAACTGACCGTGGAGGAGCAGCGCTTGGCCAGGGCGGTGCCGCAAGAGATCCTGCAGCGTTCCGGTTTCGACCCGGTGGCTTCGGAGTTCACCCGGGCCCTGTGCGGCGCGGACTCCTACGCCGAGGCGGAGAAGCTGGTCGTGCGGCACGGGCAGCGGCTGTGGCAGCGCGCGGTGGACCGGGCCCAGGGACGTGGCCCTGCGGGCGGGGACCTGAGCCGCGCTGATGACCGGCCCTTGTACTGGGCGCGGTTGGGGATGACGGGGGCGCTGCGGCAGTGGCAGCCCGGCTTCGGTCTCCCGGATGCGCAGCGTTCGGCCCTGCGTGACCGGCTGGAGCAGAGCTCTCGCGGTCAGGATGCCATCGACTTCGCGGGCGGTAAGGACAAGGGCACGAAGCGGATGCTGGTCACCGGCTTCGACCCGTTCACGCTGGATGAGGACATCCGGATCAGCAATCCGTCCGGGGCCAACGCGCTTGCGCTGGACGGCACGGTGCTGCGCACCAAGGCGGGTCCGGTCAGAATCGAGACGGCCATGTTCCCCGTGCGCTGGGAGGACTTCGCCCGCGGAACGGTCGAGCGGACCCTGCGTCCGCATCTGCCGGGGGTGGACCTGTTCACCACCGTCAGCCAGGGCAGGCCCGGCCAGTTCGACGTCGAGCGCAACAACGGGGCCTGGCGTGGGACTTTCCCCGACAACGACAACATCTCGGCCTCCGGCACGGTCCCGGTGTCCGACCCCGCTACGCAGCCTCAGTGGACGACCACCACGCTTCCCTACCAGGACATCGTGTCCGCCCCGACGGGCCGCTTCCCGGTGAAGGACAACACGGAGGTGGTCGAGATCCCGGCGGGCGAGACCGAGCCGGTGACGCGGCCGGACGGTCCGACCGAGGGCTCCACCGCACGTGAGGGCGGCGGCGGGGACTACCTGTCCAACGAGATCGCGTACCGTGCGACGCTGCTGCGCGACCGGCTCGGCCTGAACATTCCCGGCGGCCATGTGCACACCCCCGTCCTCGAGTTCGGCCAGGGCAACACCGACCCGGCCACAGGCAAGATCACCGACCCGGAGTTCCTCCAGAACCGGCAGGACATCATCGATCAGGTCCGTTCGATCATCCGGGTGGCGGCCGAGAGCTGACAGCCGGGCACGCGGCCCGGGCTCTCGGCCCGCGTGCGGGCCGCCCAGGGCGCTAGGAGCCGCTGGATTCCGGCCCGTTGATGGTGATCGCCCCGGAGGGACAGACACCGGCAGCCATCTGCGCGGCCGCGCGGTGGACGGCCGGCGGCTCGGCGCGCAGCAGGAGCACGTGGCCGTCGTCGGGATCCTGGTCGAAGACCTCGGCGGCGGTCAGAGCGCACATCCCTGCGCCGATGCAGCGCTCGGCGTCCACAGTGATCCTCATGGGTCACGCGTCCCAGGTGACGGGGAGGCTCTTGACGCCGTAGATGTCCGCCGTCTCCGGGCGCAGATCGACCTCTTCGGCCGGTACGGCCAGGCGCAGCGTGGGGAAGCGGTTGACCAGCGCGGGGAACGCGACGCGCATCTCGACGCGGGCCAGCTGCTGGCCCAGGCACTGGTGGATGCCGTGTCCGAAGGCCAGGTGTCCGCCGTGCTGCCTGCGAAGGTCGAGCACGTGGGGATCGGTGAAGCGCTCGGGGTCACGGTTCGCGGTGTTGTACGAAAGGATCACCCGCGAGCCGGCCTCGATGGTCCGGCCGCCCAACTCGACATCCTCCAGCGCCGTCCTCATGAAAGTCTTGGCGACACTGAGATACCGCAGCAGCTCCTCCACGGCCCGGTCGGCGAGCTCGGGTTCGGCGCGGAGCGCGGCGAGTTGCTCCGGGTTGCGCAGCAGCGCGAACGTCCCGAGGGCCAGCATGTTCGCTGTTGTGTCGAGCCCGGCTGCCAGCAGGAGCAGGGCGATCCCCTGCAGCTCCTCGTCGTTCAGATCGCTGTCGGTGAGGTCGCTGAGTATGTCGTCGGTGGGGTTCGCGCGTTTCGCGGCCACCAGCTGCGCGAGGTAGTCCTGGGTCGCGGCGTAGGCCGTCATCAGGTCCTCGTCGCTCGTCTCCCCGTTCATGAACGAGTCGACCTGCTCCTGGAAGGACCCCCGGTCCTGGTACGGCACACCGAGCAGCTCGCAGATCACGATGGCGGGCACGGGCCTCGCGAACGCGGTCACCAGGTCCGCCGGCGGCCCCGCCTTCTCCATGGCATCCAGATGGTCGGCGGTGATCTGCTCGACGCGCTCGGTGAGCAGGCGCATCCGCCGCACCGTGAACTTGCCCATCAGCGGCTTGCGGTAGCGGCTGTGCTGTGGCTCGTCCATGAGCAGGAACTCGCCGGGCGGCGCCGCGGGGACCTCGAAGTCCCCGTAGTCGATGGTCGGATGGAGCATCAGCTCCTTGCGTGAACTGAACCGCGAGTCGGCCAGGACCGCCCTGACGAGGTCGTACCCGGTGATCAGCCAGCCCGGCTTTCCGCCGGGAAAGGTGTAGCGGCTGATAGGGGCGTGCCGGTGGGCGTCGATCAGCTCTGCCGGTGGGTCGAAGGGGCAGCCGGCCTGCCGCGCCGTCGGCATCGTCGTGACGGTGTTGAGGGATTCACCCATGACCATTCCTCACCTCGCGATAGTACGCGTTTAACATGCCTCGAAAGCTACGTTGCACTCAGGACTCCGTCAATCGACCATTATCAGTTCTCGCAGGTGAACGGCCTCATATTGATGCAATGACGCTGAGGGCGAATGCAATATCGCGTTGCAATGAATGTTGGCAAAGGCAATACTGGCGGCATGCCAGGAGGACGATTGACCCAGCAGGAGCGTCAGCGCATCGCGGCCGGACTCGCCGACGGGCTCTCCTACGCCGAGATCGCCAGACGGCTCGAGCGGCCGACCTCGACGATCAGCCGGGAGGTCGGACGCAACGGCGGGCCCGGCGGCTACCGGCCCCAGCAAGCCCAGCGGGAGACGGTCCGGCGGGCGCGGCGCGGCACACCCGCATCCCTGGGTGCCGGCCCATCGGACAGCACGACCGAGACGGACGAGGAGATCATCGAGCTGGCGGTCAGGTCGGGGATGCCGAGGACGGCAGCGCGCGTGCACGTCGACCTGTTGCTGTCCGAGGACGGCAGGCGCACCGCGGCCGAGTTGGCCCGCAGGCTGAAAGTCAGCCCGGCCTCCGTCTCCGTGGCCGTGAACTTCCTGGTCCAGCAGGGGTTCGTCAGGCGCGAGCGCGATCCGCAGCGCAGGCGCGACATCTACGTGATCGACGACGACGCCTGGTACCACTCCATCCTGATCGGCTCGCGGCTGACGCTCGATTCGGCACAGGCCGCGCTCGCGGCCGCGGAGAAACTCGGGCCCGACAACCCCGTGGGACAGCGGCTGACCAGGGCAGGGACGTTCCTGGAGCGGGTCATCCTGGACACGATGGAGTCGGCCGACCGCTGGCGCTCCCTCCTGGCGTGATCAGCTGCCGGCCCGTTCAGCGACATGGTGATGTGGTCGGCCACGCCCCTGCTGAAGTCAGTGAGCCAGGTTCCGCATGTACGTGCCGAACCTCTCCAGGCCGTCGATGTTGCGGGGGCCGCTGATGCCCTCGTTGTAGTCGAGGATGAAGAAGTTGTCCTTCTTCACGGCGGGCAACTCCCGCGTTTGCGGCGACTTCTTGAGAAAGTCGATCTTCTTCGTGGCGGGCTTGTCCCCGTAGTCCAGGATGATGACGACCTCAGGCTCGGCCTTGGTGACACTCTCCCAGTTCACCTGTGCCCAGCGCTCGTCGAGCTTCGAGAACACGTTCCTCCCGCCGGCCTTCTCGATGATGTCGTTGGGCGGAACCTGATTCCCCGCGGTGAAGGGCTGGTCGGTCCCGGAGTCATAGAGGAAGACGGGAGGCGGGTCGCCCTTCGGCGCCTTCGAAGCGACGGCCTTCTCGCGTTCCCTGAGACCTTGGACGACCTTCTCCGCCTTTTCCTCCGCCTTGAATATCTTCCCGAGCCGCTCAAGGTCTGTGTAGAGCGCTTCGAACGGGGGCTTCTTCTCAGGGGACTTGGGGTAGTTGTAGCAGCTCTCGGTGTGCATGAAGCTCTGGATCTTGAGCTTGTCCAGTATCTCCGGAGTGATGCCGCGTTGATCGCTGAAACCGGAGTTCCAGCCGGCCACGACGAAGTCCGCCTTGGCATCGACGACCAGTTCCTTGTTGAGGAGGTCGTCGCTGAGTTTCTTCACCTTGGCGTACTCGGACGCCCAGGGCGACTCGCTCACAGGCGGGTTGGCCGGTGGCATCACGTAGCCATGGACGTGCTTCGTCAGTCCGAGGCTGAAGAGCTTGTCAGCGCTTCCCCCTTCGTAGGCGACCGTGCGCTTGGGGGTGGTGTATTCGACCGGCTCCCCGCACCTCTTGACTGTGACCTTCTCGGACTTCTTCCCGTCGGTCGCGACGTCCGCTCCGCATCCGCTGAGCAGGAGTGCGGCAGCCGCGGTCGAGCCGACAGCGGCGCGTCGCCGTGCGGGGTTCAGTGGCCGGGTGAGAGGCATGAGGTCTCACTTCCGTTCGGTGATGGAGGGGCGAGGGAATACAGCAGTTGCGGATCGCCGGTCAGCGGGTGGCTGACGACGCTCGCGCGGACGCCGAAGACGTCGTGAACGAGCTCGGGAGTCAAGACCTTCTCGGGGGCCCCGCTGGCGACCAGGCGTCCGTCGGAGAGCACACCGAGCTGGTCGCACGCCGCAGCCGCGAGATTCAGGTCGTGCAGCACGATCAAGGTGGTCAGGCCCGTGACACGCAGCAGTGACAGCAGCTCGATCTGGTGCCGCACGTCGAGGTGGTTGGTCGGCTCGTCGAGGACGAGGACCGTGGGCTCCTGGACGAGAGCGCGGGCCACGAGAACGCGTTGACGCTCGCCGCCCGAGAGTGTCAGCACGCCGCGACGGGCCAAGTGACTGATGTCGAGCTGCTCCATGGCCCGCTCGCACAGCTCCCGTTCCCTGGTGCTGAGCACCTGGTTGCCCCGGATGTGGGGCGTACGGCCCAGAGCGACGACCTCTTCCACGGTGAAGTCGAGTTCGACCTCCCCGTCCTGGGCGAGGGCGGCGACGAGTTGAGCACTGCGCCGCATGCTCAGGCGTGACAGTTCCTGCTCACCGATTCGTACAGTGCCGGAACTCGGGCGCAGGGCACGGTAGATGCACTTCAGGGCGGTGGACTTGCCGCTCCCGTTGGGTCCGACGAGGCCCACGCACCGGCCGTCCGTCACGTTCAGGGAGAGGTCGCGCAGGAGCTTCTTGCCGTCAGTCACGACCGACAGCCCGTCGAGGGTCAGGTCCATCAGCGGCCTCCGAACATGTAGGCCTTGCGGCGCAGCAAGGTGACGAACACCGGGACACCGATCAGTGCGGTGATGACGCCGAGGGGCAGTTCCCGCGGAGCCACGAACGTTCGGGCCACAAGGTCCACCCACACCATGAAGACCGCCCCCACCAGCGGACTGACCGCGAGCACGCGCTTGTGAGTGGCCCCGACGACCATGCGCACCAAGTGGGGCATGACCAGACCGACGAAGCTGATGGCACCGCTCACGGCGACCATGGCGCCGGTGACGAGCGAGATGAGGACCAGGAGCCCCTTGCGGTGCCGGTCGGGGTCGATGCCCAGGCTCGCCGCCGTCTCGTCGCCCAGTGCCATCACATCCAGGGCGCGGCTGGAGCGGTTCAGCCCGAGCACACCGAGCAGCACCGACACGGCGACTGCGGGCAGGGTTGCCCACGTTGCGGCACCGAAGCTGCCCATCGTCCAGTACAGGACCGTGCTGGTGGCCTCGCTGTTGGGGATCAAATAGATGATCATGCTCATCACGGCCTGGAGGCCGAGTGCCATGGCGATGCCGGTCAGGATGAGGCGAAGTGGTGACAGCCCGGCCCGGCTCGCGGCAGCGGCGTATACGAGGGCCGATGCTGCCAGCGCCCCCAGGAAGGCTCCGGCCGACGTGGCGTAGACCCCCAGCCCCGCGAGAGCTCCGGTGACGGTGACGCCGACCGCGCCGACAGACGCCCCGGAGGAGACGCCCAGGACGTACGGGTCGGCCAGCGCATTGCGCACCATCGCCTGGATGGCCACCCCGATGGTGCTCAGCCCCGCCCCCACCAGCGCGGCCAGCAGTACCCGAGGGGTGCGGATCTCCCAGACGATCTGATAGGTCGTCGCCTCGCGCGCGTCGATCTGCCCGCCGCTGACGGCGGCCCACAGGTATCGGGCCGTCTCGTCCGGCGTGATCACCGCCGGCCCGAGACCGATCGCCACGACGACGGACGCCAGAAGCAGGACGAGGAGGGCGAGGCAGGCGGGGATCAATCCCCTGCGTGAGGTGCGCGGCCGGACGTCACGGGCTTCCTTGTTCGCCGAACGCGAGGCGCTGCCCACGGATGGCACGGGTGAGTTCGTCATGTGTCGTCGGAGTCAGTTGAGCCGTCGTCCTCTTCACTCTCCGGTGAGGAGGACCGGGTGACCAGGAGCGCCGCCACCGACGCGACCGCCATCAGGGCGCCGAAGACCAGAGCGATCCCGGGATAGCCGGCGAGACCGAGGCCGGCGCCGCCGAGGGAGGCTCCGACGAAGACGCCCAGACTCATTCCCGCCGCGTTGATGCTCAAGGCGGTTCCGCGCAGCGGCCCGCAACGCCGGACGAGCAGACTCACGGCGCAAGCGGCGACGACCGCGTGACTGGCCGCATGCAGTGAAGTGAGGACGAGAGCCAGCACGAGCAGGTGCGTGAAGTAGAACCCGACCACGGAAGCCAGAGCGGTGACGAGACCGAGACCGAGCAAGTACTCGGTACGCACCCGGGGTCGAGCGGAGTTCGTGAGCCGACCCGCGAGGAGGTTGCTCACGAAGAACGAAGCGCCGCTCAGCGTCCAGACCAACGAGAAGAGGCCGGGGTCGAGTTGGAACCGGCTGTCGTAGTACGCGGCCAAGTACGCCAAGTACCCCATGAACACGGCGGTTCGGAGAAGGGAGATCAGGAGCAGCGGCACGGCACCCCGCACCGCGGCGAGGGCCTTGAAGGAAGCGAGGTAGGTCAACTTCCGGTCGCTGTCGGTCTCTTCCTCCACACCGGAGGAGGTGCGCCGCGAGAGCAGTATCGCCGCGAGCAGCAACGAGACCGCCGAGACCGCGAGGAGGTCACCCTCCCACCCCCAGAACAGAGCGGGCAGCGCGATCAAGGGCGCCGCCAGCATCGCCGTCATCGACTGGGTCGCCGTGACCAGCGTCGCCGCTCTGCCGGCCGTCTTCCCCGAACCGAACCGGTCGGCCGCCGCTGCGGTCAGAGACGGATTGAGCACGGCTGTCCCACCTCCGACGAGCAGGCAGAAGGCCACGAGAAGGATGTAATCGCCGCTCGCTCCGAGAGCAGCCGAGACGGCGAGCACCCCGAGCCCGCCGGCGGCGGCCCACTCCTTGGGGACACGGTCGATCAGCGGCGCCAGTGCCGTACCCACCAGCAGGGCCGCCAGCCCGCCCAGTCCGCGGAGCCCGCCCATGGCAGCGACGCTGCTTCCGGACCCGTCCGCGATCGGTACCAGATATGTACTGAAGACGGTGAACGGCAGCAGCCCGACCGCGGAGGCCAGCAGGATGGGCCACAACTCGCGTGTCATCCTCAAGTCGTTCGGCAGCCGCTCACCCGTTTCTGCTTCCTCACGCCTCATATGCGAAGTCCCGGTACCGGTACTCATGAGGCCTCCTCGACCACCGTGGCCAAGCTGCCGGCCCGGTAGCGGTACAGCACAGTGGCGTCCGCGCTGAACTGGGAGAACGGGAAGGTCTCGGCCGACAGGGCAGTCACGCCGCTGTGCAGGAACGCGCGTGCGACGGAGCTCCCGGTCTGTGCGTAGACCACGAGCGGGACGTCCTGCTGCCTGCAGTGCTCGATAATCAGGTCGAACGTGCCGTTGCTGAGCGTCATTCCGGTAGCCACCACGGCGTCGGCCTGCCCGAGGACTTCGGTCATGTCATCGGAGACCGGCTCGCCCCACTGCGTGGTCCGCAGGTTCAGGTCGCAGGGCAGACAGACGCCGCCCTGGTCGCGTATCGCTTCGATCAGTGGATTCACCACACCGATCAGGGCCACCCGGGCGCCTGGTTCGACTTCGAGCAGTCCCGCTACGGCGGCGTCCCGCGCCCTTGCCCTGCGCTCCGGGGTTCCGGTGGGCAGTGTGAACGGCTCGGCGTCGCCGGACGTCCGGTGCGGCCGCACATGGGACAGATAGGCATCCAGCGCAGCGATGCGTACCGGAGTCGTCTCGCTACGAAGCAACGTCTCCAGGGGGAAACCGGAGGCGTTCTCGCAGAAATCGGGGCTCAGTTCGCCTGCTTCGAAGGAGCAGGCTCCAAAGCTCTCCCCTACACGCAGCAGCAGGTAGTGGTTGTGGTACGTGACCTCGCCGCCCGCCAACCGCGTGGTGTGATAGAGCCAGAAGGCACTGGTGACGGTCACGCCTCCCGGAGCGGGCCCGTAGGCGCCCTCCAGCACTCCCTCGGTCAATTCCGCGACGGTATGCGGCTTCGGGTATGGCATTCTCAGTTCTCTCGTCGAATGGTGGGTTTGCTGCTGCTCTCCGAGCAGGAGCCGGCTGTTGCCGGCGTCGGTCAGGTGTCGTGGGCGCTTGCGTCAAGTCCCGCGTCGCGCCGCGGAGATGTCGGGCCACGAGGCGGTCGACCACGGCTGCCTCAATTCGTCGAGCGACGTGATCTCGTGGGGGCTCAGGATGTCGATGTCCTTGGCCCCGCGGTGCCGGGCGAAGGCGCTGTCGACATAGCGGTGTCCGGTGTCGGCTGCGATGAAGACGTAGGTCCGCCCGGTGCTTCTGCGGCGTCGCTCCCAAAGAGTCGCCAGATACGCGGCCCCGGCTGAAAGTCCCGCGAATATCCCGGTGCTGCGCAGCAGTTCGACGGCCCCGGACAGGGCGCATTCGAAGTTCACCCAGTGGATCCGGTCGTAGAGGGCGTGGCGTACGTTCTTGAACTCGATGGCGCTGCCTATGCCAGCGATGATCATGTCGGGGTCCGACACATGCTCCGACCCGAACGTCACGCTCCCGAAGGGCTGTACGCCCACGACGGTCACATCCCGGCCGGCCTCCCTCAGGTAGGTGGCGATGCCACCCGTCGATGCCCCGGAACCGACACCGCCGACCAACGAGATTCCGCCCGGCGGGACTTCCCGGTCCATGACGTCGGCCACCTCGCGGTAGCCGTAGTAATGGATTTCGTCGTGGTACTGCCGCATCCAGTGGTACGAAGGATTCGCCTTGAGGATCTCGGAGATGCGGCGTACTCGCAGTTCCTGGTCCAGCCGCAGATTCTTCGAGGGCTCGACCTGCTCCAGGGTGACGCCGAGGATCTCCAGCTGAACGCGGAGCGTGCGGTCCACGGTCGTCGAGCCCACGATGTGGCACTTGAGCCCGAAGCGGTGGCAGGCGAGTGCCAGGGCCTGTGCGTAAATGCCGCTCGAGCTGTCAATGAGCGTGTCGCCCTGCTTCACGGCCCCGGAGTCGAGCAGATGGCGAACAGCCCCCAGAGCCGAATAGATCTTCATCGTCTCGAATCGCAGGCAGAGCAGATCCGCTCGCACGCGGATCAGATCGGGCTGCTTCACGGCTTCCGCTATGTGTGCGTGCATCTCAGCGCCGGTCAGGCCGCTGCGCTTCGGCGCAGCTTGAACAGGAAGGTCTGCACATCGTCCGTGTCCCACGTCTGATGGTGGATCACCTCTGGAAGGAACCCGGATTCGATCGCGTACGCGACGATGTCCCGTAGCTCGGAGGTGTTGGAGACGATGAAGTAGATCTCGCCCTCGTCCGCCAGCAGATCCCGCTGCACGATCTGATCGAAGAACCGCACTGCGATGTCCGTCCCGACGCACACGTTCCGCACGACGGTCGGGTCGTCGCTCACTTGCTGCGTCACAGCAGGCGGGTTGAAGGTGACGACGTCGAATCGCGCGCCGTCGGGGACCCTTTCGAACAGGTCGGAGACCAGAGGGATGAAGACCGTTCCGGGCCGCTCCCCCACGATTCGCTCGTAGTGCTCCGTCATCGCCCGCACGCTCGCGGGGTCGATGTCCAACGCGTGGATCTCCCTCGCCCCTTGGAGCCCGGCGACAACGGCTTCGACTCCCAGGCCGACACCCATGGCCCCGTAGCACCTCCCGCTGACGGGGATGGTCCCGTCCAGTACCCGGTCGTGGATCATCCGGCTCGTCTCCCCCGGCATGAAGACACCGGGAGGCAGATCGAACGTCCAGTCCCTGTAGACGTAAGGGCGTTGCGTGTGAAGGTCCGCCTTGGGCGTGTTGAGGGCGATGATCTCGTCTGCGGGCAGCGTGTCCGGGAGGCTCTCGTGGAGTGCCCATGCCCTGGCCTCAGCCGGGTCGTCGGCGAAGAGTGCTGTGTTCCTGCGGCCGTGCTCGCGCATGGCTCCTCCTGCTGAGTTCTTCTCGTGGGACCGACGCAGCCGACTGCACTGCGGCGCAGTGCTTCCAATACGTCGTTGTCGCTCCTCCGGCCCGGCCTTCGCCCCACGAGTGGGAGACGGCTGCATCCGAACGACTGCCTGCGTCCAGCGCAGCATTCGTTAAATGGAAATGATTGTCAAGAGCACTTGGAGTAGCCTGGCGATCGCGACGACCCGGCGGCCCCTGGATCACACCGAGCCGAGGACGCAGCCAGGCGCGACGGACAGGCGGCCGCGGCGGCAGCACCGCACGGCGGGGTGCTCGGCAAGCGCCCGCCCTCCCAAGTGACTTCAGTCGGCCGGCGAAGAAGGATGAGGAGTGGAAGACGTGCAGCTGTCCCGCGATGTGACACCGCGACAAGGGACAACAACCGGAGTGGGGACGGCATTTGGCACCTTCGGCGAACTGCTACAGGGTGCGCTGCCGGAGGAGGGCGGTGACTTCTTGGTCACGCTGCCCGTCGCCCGTTGGAGCATGGCCACGTTCCGGCAGGATCCCGAAGCCGACGAGATCGCCGTGCGTCCCTCCCACAAGGAGAAGGCTCTTCAACTCACCCGCATGATCGCCGAGGAGGTTCCGGGGCCTGTCGGAGGAGTCCTGACCCTGAGCAGTGTGATCCCCGAGGGCAAAGGGCTGGCCAGTTCCTCGGCCGACCTGGTCGCGACTGCCCGAGCGGTGTCGAACGCCCTGAACACGCCCATGCCGCCCGCCAGGATCGAACGACTGCTGGCGCGGATCGAGCCGACCGACGGCGTGCTCTACCCGGCGATCGTCGCGTTCCACCATCGCACGGTACGGCTCCGGGCGATCCTGGGGTCCCTTCCGGCCATGACCGTGGTGGGCATCGATGAGGGCGGCGGTGTGGACACCGTCGACTTCAACCGCACCCCCAAGGGCTTCTCCACGGCGGAGAGTTGCGAGTACGCCCGGCTGCTGGACAGGCTCGCCGACGCCATCCCGCGACACGACCTGGAAGAAGTTGGCACAGTCGCGACCCGGAGCGCCCTGATGAATCAGTCGCTCCGATACAAGCGGTCGCTGGAGCCGATGCTGAAGATCTGCCGGGACGTCGGCGGCCTCGGCGTGGCCATCGGGCACAGCGGCACAACTCTCGGAGTTCTTCTGGACGCCCGTGACTCCTCCTGCACGCGGAGAGCCACAGCAGCCGCCCGAGCATGCGCCGATCTGGCCGGCAACGTCGCCGTGTACCGGACTCTCAGCTTCCCCGGCGTGCCTGCCCGGCCCGTCAATTCCCTTCTGCCTGCCTGGGACTCGCCCTGGTTGAGACTCAACGGGTGACGCACCGGGCCTCACGATCAGGACCGGCGCCGCACAGCCTCCCGCAC
Source organism: Streptomyces bathyalis (assembly GCF_015910445.1). NCBI lineage: Bacteria > Bacillati > Actinomycetota > Actinomycetes > Kitasatosporales > Streptomycetaceae > Streptomyces > Streptomyces bathyalis. The sequence goes on along the minus strand of NZ_CP048882.1, from coordinate 7,222,208 downwards.
GATGTGCTCCGCGATGGCGAGAGCCGAAGTCGCCCCCGGCGACGGCGCGTTGCGCACGTGCACGATGTGCTCGGTCCCCGAAATGACGAAGTCGTCGACCAGGGCGCCGCGGCCGTCCATCGCCTGTGCGCGGATGCCCCGCGGCCCGCGCGTGACGTCGTGGTGGGCGAGGGCCGGAACGTACTTCCGCGCCTCGGCGACGAAGCGCCGCGAGCTGAGGGCGGTACGCGCCTCGCGGGCGGCCGCCGGGAGATTGCGGGCTGCGAACCGCCAGAATCCGGCGAACCCGAGAGCTTCCCGCACGTCTCGGGGAACGAACCGCCGGCCTTCGTAGACCTCCCGTCCCGATGACAGAAAGGCGTTGGGGCCCAGCAGAACTGCGCCGTCGATCCGCTTGGTGAGGTGGACACCCAGGAACGGGTAGCGGGGGTCGGGCACCGGATAGATGAGCCCGTTGACCAGGTGGCTCTTGCTCGCGTGCATCAGGAAGTAGTCGCCGTAGAAGGGCACGATCCGCGGCTCGTCGGGTTCCCCTGCGGTACGTGCCAGGCGGTCGGAGTGGAGACCGGCGCAAGCGATCACGAGATCGAACTCCTCGGTCAGTGAGCCTGCCGTGAGGCGGACCGCTCGTCCGTGCCGCTCCAGGGCCGTGACCTCTTCGCCAAGCCGTACGGAGCCACCGGCCGCGCGGAGATCCTCCGACAGCGCGGCCGTGAGCGCCGCGTAGTCGACGATCGCGGTGTGCGGCGAGTGCAGTGCACGGATTCCCTGCGCGTGCGGCTCGAGTTGGGTGATCTCGTCACGGTCGATCAAGCGAACGCCTGGGACGCCGTTGGCTGTGGCACGGGCATGGATGTCGTCGAGGCGGGATGCTTGTTTCTCGTCGAGTGCGACGACGATCTTGCCGCACTCCTCGTAGGGGATCCGGTGCTCCCGCACGGCCTCTCGCAGCAGGCCGACTCCCCTCCTGCAGAGGGTGGCCTTGAGGCTCCCCGGCTCGTAATAGAGGCCGGCGTGCACGACACCGCTGTTGTGTCCCGTCTGGTGGGCGGCCAGCCGGTCCTCCTTCTCGAACAGGGTGACCTCGAACCCATCGGCCTCCCGGGCGAGTTGGCGGGCGACCGACACTCCGACGATGCCGCCACCGACGACGGCTGCACGCTTCTTCGTGTGGCTCACCGGCCTCCCGCCTCCACCACTCCGTCCACGCGTCGTGGCAGGGACCAGGGGTTCCCCGACTGCACCGGCGGGGGCAGCGCGGCATCGGGTGCCCCCTGGTAGGTGACCGGGCGGGTGAACCGGTCGAGGGCGGCCGCGCCGATCGAGGTCGACGCGGGCACCGTGGTTGCCGGCCAGGGCCCGCCGTGCTGCTGTCCCCATGCGGTGGCGACGCCGGTCGGCCATCCGTCGACCACGACCCGGCCGACCAGAGGCGTGACGGCTTCGAGCAGCGGGCCGACGTCGGGGTCCCGCTCACCGCCCGACATCACGCAGGCGGCCAGGGCTCCCTGAAGGCCGGTCATCACTGTGAGCAGTTCCGGCATGTCGTCGTACTCGACCACCAGCGCGACCGGTCCGAAGCACTCGTCGAGGAGGCGACTGCCTGGCCGCACGGCACCGATCGGTGCGGCCAGCAGGGTCGACGCGACCGACCAGCCGTGCGCGGGGCCCGCCACCTGTGAGACGACGGTCGCCCCGGCCTCGACCAGCTCGGTCACGCCTGTAGCTGCCGAGGCGGCGATCTGCTCGGTCAGGCACCACGCTCGGGGTGCGCAACTCCCGAGCGCACGCGCCGCGTCGGCAGCGAATTCCGACCCGGACGGCGCGAAGAGCAGACCGGGCTTCGTACAGAACTGGCCGGCGCCGCCGGTGAACGAGTCGACGAAGCCGGCGGCGACTTCAGCCTTGCGCGCGGCGCCGGCCGGGGTGAGAACCACCGGGTTCACGGTCCCCATCTCGGCGAACACGGGGATCACGACGTCGCGTTCGTTGGCGAGGCGCCAAAGGTGCTGGCCCCCTTTCTGCGACCCGGTGAACGCCACCGCGGATATGTGCGGTGAGCGCACCAGGACGGTCCCGGAATCGAAGCCGGTGACGAGCGCGAAGGCACCGGCGGGCGCACCGGCCCGTTCCAGGACGCGCGTGGCGAGTTGGGCGAGCCGTGCGCTCAGCGCGGGGTGCGCCGGATGGCCCTTCACCACCACGGGGCACCCGGCCGCGAGTGCGGAGGCGGTGTCGTTGCCCAGAACTCCGAACGCCAGCGGGAAGTTGCTGGCTCCGAAGACCGCGACAGGACCGAGCGGAATCCGGGTGCGGGCCAGGTCCGGCCCGGCCGCCGTTGCGCGGTCGATCGTGACCCCGAGATAGGAGCCCTCGCTCGCGACGTCGGCGTAGAAGCGCAACTGCCCGGCGGTGCGTGCCAGTTCTGCGGCCAGACGAGCCGGGCCCAGAGCTGTTTCGCGGTCGGCGACGGCGACCAGATCGTCAGCCGTGTCCGGCTCCTCCAGCGCGTCCGCGATGCCATGCAGCCAACGGGCGCGGGTGGTGGGCCTCGTCGAGCCGACAGCTCGTGCGGCAGCGCTCGCCGCACCGAGTGCTTCGTCCACCCGCTCGCGTGGCGTCACCGCGAACGTGCACGTCACGTGGCCGGTCCGTGGATCCCGGCCTCGCTCGACCGTGGGGGTCGAAGCCCTTGTGATGTCTGCCATGCTGTCGTAACGTACAGCCGCACTGAACACCTGTCCAGTGAGAGTGAGGAGTCAGAAGCTCGATGTCCGCCGAGACCACCACCGACCGTGACGGCGCTCCCCACCAGGTCGGCGCGCGCCTCCAGGCCTTCCGGGAAGCGCGCCGCCTGTCCGTCAGGAAGACCGCGCTCGGGGCCGGAGTCAGCGCCAGCTTCGTGAGCCAGCTCGAGCGCGGGAAGTGCAATGCGAGCATCGCCGTGCTGCAACGGCTGTGCGACGTGCTCGACATACACGTGTCGGATCTCTTCGCCTCCACCGAGGCGGGCGTAAGGCCCGTGCGGATGGCGACGCGCGAACCGCTCGTCACACGCGAGGGCATCACGAAGTACCTGATCACACCGTCGAGTTACAGCCCCCTCGCGCTCTACGACGCCACGTTCGACCCGACGGCCAACACCGGCGACCCGTACTCGCACGCCGGGCTGATCGAGACGGTCGTCGTCCTCGACCACGAGGTCACCATCCAGCTGGGGGACGACCCCCACATCCTCAAGGCGGGCGACAGCATCTCCTACGCCTCGGAAACCCCCCACCGGATCTCCAACCACACCAACGAGCGCTCGCGCATCCACTGGCTGTGCGCGCCCGTCCTGGCTGCCGGCGAACGCAACGAGTCCTCCAGCGACCCGGCGCCGCGCAGCCCCTGATCACCCCGGCCCTTCCATCCCGAGAAGGAACACATGCCATGAGCACCGACGAGACCCACCAGACCCGACCGGCAGGACCCGAACCGGCGAAGTCCCTCGACACCGATTCCACGCGCCCCGCCGAAGCCGCGCGCGTGCTCTCCGCCACGAGCATCGGCAACTTCCTGGAGTGGTACGACTTCGCCGTCTACGGCTTCCTGGCTCCCCAGATCGGGGCCGCGTTCTTCGCCAGCGGTGACCAGGTCACAGACCTGCTCGCCACATTCGCGATCCTCGGCGTCGCGTTCGTCTCACGGCCCTTCGGCGGTGTCCTGTTCGGTCACTTCGGCGACAGGCTGGGGCGGCGAGGAACGCTCTCGGCGATCATCCTGCTGATGACCGTGGCGACCGCCACCGTCGGGTTGCTGCCGACGCAGGCTTCGATAGGCCTGTGGGCGCCGGTGCTGCTGGTGGTGTGCCGACTCGCGCAGGGGCTCTCCGCCGGTGCCGAGTTCAACGGCGCATCGACGTTCGTCGTCGAGCACGCGCCCGTCAACCGCCGGGGCCTGTACGCGAGTTCGATCATCTCCACCGTCGGTCTGGGCATCGCCTGCGCCGCCGGTGTGGGCGTGCTCCTCAATTCGGTGCTCAGCCCGGACGCGATGCAGGACTGGGGGTGGCGGATTCCGTTCCTGATCTCGTTGCCGCTGGGCCTCTCGGGCCTCTACATGCGGCTGAGGCTGAGCGAGACCAAGGCGTTCAAGCGCGCCGAGGAGTCCAAGCAGATCAGCCGGGCGCCGGTCCTGGAAGCGCTGCGCACCCACCGCAGGGCCGTGCTCATCCTCTTCTGGGCCGCGGCGGCGCAGGGCGTCAACTACTACATGATGCTGTCCTACATCCCGAACCACCTGCAGGTGAACTCGGGTATGTCCGGCAGCGCCGCGCTCGGCACGGCGGCGATCGCCGAACTGGTGCTTGCGTTCGTCGCACCCGTCGTGGGCATCTACCTCTACCGGGTCGGTCCCCCGCGCATGCTGCTCGCCGGCATGGTCGGGTTCCTGCTGATGAACATCCCGGCGTTCATGCTCTTCGAGTACGGCACCTGGACGACAGCTCTCCTCGGACAGTCGCTGCTGGCCCTGTGCGAAGGCATGCTGGTGGTCGCCTACACGCTCGTCCAGGTCGAACTGTTCCCTGCCAGGGTCCGGTTCAGCGGCTCGGCCGTCGCGTACGGGCTCGCCTATGTCGTCTTCGCCGGCACGGCGGCCTTCGTCGCCACGTTCCTCGCCAGCGAGTTCGACACCCCCTACGCGGCGCCGGTGTACGCCATGGCCGTGACGCTGATCGCGATCGCGGTCGTCGCGGCGTGGCTCCCGCGGGAGTACCGCGCCGCCCGGGACCGTGAGGCCGCGCTGCTCACCTCCCCCGAGGTGATCCGATGACGCCGGGGCGTTCAAGTGGCGTGGGCAGGACGGCCCTTCGTGCCGCACGGGCCTTCGACGGGAGCCAGGAGCTCACCGAAACCGTGGTCACCGTCGAGGACGGCGTGATCGTGAGCGTCGAGAGCGGGACGAGCGCGGCTCAACGGCAGGTCGACGTCGACCTCGGGGACTGCACGCTCCTGCCGGGTCTCATCGACACGCACACTCACCTCGTGTGGGACGCCTCCCCCGCTCCCCAGGACCGGGTCGCGCTCGAGACGCCGGAACGGACCGTCCTGCGCGCCGCCTCGCACGCCGTGCAGCACCTCCGAGCTGGAGAGACCACCGTCCGGGATCTCGGAGCGACCGGTGCTCTCTCCGTGCCGCTCGCGCAGGCCATCGCGGAGGGCGAGGTGCCTGGTCCGCGTGTGATCCCCTGCGGCCGGGCGATCGCCATGACCGGTGGCCACGGCTGGTACCTCTGCCACGAGGCCGACGGGCCCGACGCGGTGCGCGCCGCCGTCCGTTCAGAGATCAAGCACGGCGCCCGGGCGATCAAACTCATCGCGTCCGGCGGGGTCTACGGGGAGAACGAGCGCCCTGAGGAGCCCCAACTCTCGCGCGCCGAGGTGGAGGTGGCCGTCGAGGAGGCGCACAAGGCGGGTTGTCTCGTGGCGGCGCACGCCTACTCGCCCGTGGTGATCGACATGCTGCTCGACGTGGGTGTCGACAGCATCGAGCACGGATCGCTGCTGGACGCGCACACCGCACAGCGGATGCGGCAGCAAGGTGTCGCGCTGGTACCCACGTTGTGTGTCTTCGACGCGATACACAGCGCCTACGCGGACCAGCCCGGCTCGCCCATCACCACCAAGGCCGCGGAGATCCGGACGAAGTCGCTCGAGGCCTGCCGCGTGGCCGCCGAGCACGGCGTCACGATCGCCGTGGGCACCGACTCCGGCGCCCCGGGAAACCCTCACGGGGCCGTTGCGCAGGAGATGCAACTGATGGTCGAGGCAGGACTCTCACCGGCCCAGGCCCTGCATGCTGCGACGGCCGCCGCGGCGGAGGTGATCGGACTTGCCGACACGGTGGGCCAGTTGACCGAGGGACACGCCGCCGACCTCGTGGCCGTGCGGGGCAACCCCATGGCGGAGATCCAAGCCGTCCGCGACGTGGCGCTGGTCATGCTGGGCGGTCGCGTCGTCGTCGGTGCGTGAGGCCCGTCCTTCCGGAAGGAGACAGCAGACATGGACGCAGACGTCGCCGTGATCGGCGTCGGGACGATCGGCAGCATGACGATGTGGCGGCTGGCCGAACTCGGCGTGGAGGCCATCGGGTTCGAGCGGTTCGCACCGGGACACGACCGGGGCGCCGCCGGCGGCAACACACGGCTCTTCCGCCTCGCCTACATGGAGGGCGCCCAGTACGTCCCGCTGCTGAAGCAGTCACTCGGGCTGTGGCGGGAGCTGTCCGAGCAGACGGCGACGCAGCTCCTGGTCCAGTGCGGCGGTCTGAGCATCGGCCGCCCCCAGGACGCTTCCATGCAGCAGGTCGCCGAGTCGGCGAGCAGCTACGGCCTGAAGCTCCAGATTCTCCAGCAGGCGGAGATGGCAGAGAAGTACCCCCAACACGTCCTGGATGAAGGCGAGTTGGCGTACTTCGACCCGGAGGCGGGATTCCTCAGGAGTGAGCAGGCGGTCGTCACGGCCGCAGCACGGGCGGAGTCCCTGGGTGCGCGCATCCTCCGCTATCACCGCGTGGAACGGGTCGAGCCGACGCGTGACGGCGTCGTCATCGAGGCCGAGGGGTCCACTTGGAGGGTGCGCACGGCGATCCTCGCCCTGGGCTCGTGGGCTCCGCCGTTGCTGCCCTCACCGCCGGCACACAGCGTGAGTCCCAAGAGGGTCCTGCTGACCTGGTTCGCTCCGAAGTCCGTCCAGGACTTCGAGCCCGAAGTGTTTCCCGTCTTCACCCGCCAGAGCGGGAGCGACTTCCTCTACGGTGCCCCCACCGCGGACCACGCATCAGTGAAGGTGTGCGGGCTGCGGCCCACGGACATCGACGACCCCGACAGGTTCGAGCGCCGCCACGATCCCGTCGAACTCGCGCGGATGGTGGAGCTGTTGCGAGCCCACGTCTCGGGCCTCCACCCCGATCCGGTGCGGTCCGCCGGCTTCACGGACCTGTACTCCAGCGACGGTCACGGGATCACCGGACACCACCCGCAGACCCCGAACATCGTGCTCGCCGGCGCCTACTCCGGACGCGGCTTCAAGTTCGCCCCCGCCGTCGGGGACGCGGTCGCACGCCTCGCCGTCGGTGAGGCCGTTCCCGAGATCGCGTTCATGCGACCGGAGCGGTTCGCCACGCGCGGGAGCCACCGGTGACCGGCAGCATGTCACCCGACGCGACCGGCGAGATCGCGCGCTTTGTCTCCGAAGCGCGGTTCGAGGACCTCGCTTCCGCCACCGTCGAGCAGTTGAAGCGGCTGATCCTGGACGGGGTCGCCAACGCCGTGGGCGGCTTGAGCACGGCGGCATCCCGGATCCAGGGCAGCGTCGTCTCCGGCCTGGGCTCCGAGCGGGCGGCTCGTGTCCTGGGATCGGGCGAACACGTCTCGGTCCTGGCCGCCTCCTACGTCAACGCGGCCTGCGCGAACGCGCTCGACTTCGACGACACCTACAAGACCTTCCTCCACCCCGGCGCGACGGCCGTCCCGCCGTCGTTCGCCGTGGCGGAGAAGGTGTCGGCTCACGGACGGGACGTCCTCGCCGCGGTCGCGGTCGGATACGAGGTTGCGATCCGGGTGGCCGAAGCGGCCTTCCCGAGTCCCGAACGGCTGCGCCAGGTCTGGGGGTTCGCCACGTGGCAGACCCTGGGTTCCGCGGCGGCCGCTGCCAGCCTGCTCGGCCTCGACACCGAGACGACCCGCCACGCCCTCGGTGCGGCAGCCTTCAACGCTCCGGTGCCGAGCGTTCGCAAGATCGGCCTGGAGCCGGAGGACCGGCCTCTTTCGTGGACGAAGAACAACTACGGGTGGGCCGCCATGGGAGGCGTACTCGGGGCGCTGCTGGCCCGCGACGGCTTCCGCAGCAGCCGGACGGTGCTGGACGGAGATCACGGCTTCTGGACGATGGCGGGCTCGGACCGGTTCGACGCCGAACTCCTGACCGCCGGCCTCGGCGAGGAATTCCGCCTCGGGGCGACGCGGATCAAGCCGTACGCGTCGTGCCGGTGGACGCACTCCGCCCTCGACTGCGTCAGGCAGTTGCGGCGCAGCGGCGAACTGCCCCCGCTAGCGGACATCGAGCGGGTCGAGGTCCATACGTTCCGGGAACTGGCGTCGAACTTCACGAACCCGGCTCCGGAGGACATCGTCGACGCCCAGTTCAGCCTTCCGTACCTGCTGGCGCTGGAGCTTGTGGAACGGTCGCCGGGGCGTGGGCTGAAGGAGTCGGACCTCACCGATCCGGCGGTCCTCGGTGTCGCCGCGCGCATCGCTGTGCATCACGACGAGGAGATGGACGCGTCGTTCCACCACGGGCAGATGCCGTCCCGCGTCGTGTTCCGCACCCGCTCCGGCAAGGTTGTCGAGGTGGCGGTGGCCGATCCCGTCTGGGGCGCTCCCGAAGACCCGTTCACCGACGACGACTTGATGGTCAAGTGCACCGCTCTCCTGGAACCTGCATGGGGCCGTGCGGCAACGAGAAAGCTGATCGAGGGAATCCTGGACCTCGACCGCGTCACGGACCTCGCCACGATCCTGCCGGAGTGACCCCACCGGGCCAGGCCCAGAACGTCAGCGGGTGCGGAACCGGCTGTGACCCCGTATCGCGGCGATGACGAACACGGCGAGGGCCGTGACCACGAGCACGTTGTGGAGCCAGCCTGCGGCGGTATCGAGCAGGCGCGTCAGTGATGTGTCGGCGTAGCTGTCGGGCACGTCAGCCTCTGTGGCCCCCCACAGCATGAGGGCGCTGGTGATGAGGCTGGCCGTGCACAGGATGAGGCGGATCAGGGTCCTCCTGCTGCGGAAGCGTTCGAGAACGGCCAGCAGAAGCAGGAAACCCAGGAGATAGACCACCCATGCGCAGATGACCAGAAGCTGCATCAACACGCAAGGGCCTCCCGTGACAGGGCAGTTGAGCGATGGCGGCCTCACTGTAGCGGCGCGCATATCGCGGTGCTCCACCGCGAGCGGGGCTTCTGCGGTTTCTTCACAGGTCTGCGGCCAGGCCCTCTCGTGTCCCTCCTCGCAGGCCGGGTGTTCGCTCGACGACGCCGTACCGGATCCGGACCCCGCGCAACAGGGCAGCTGGGCCCTCACGGAGCAGGTGTCACGCAGCCGCGACCGCCTCGGGCGGCGCCGAGGGCTTGCCCGCCTTGCTCTCCGCCCGCCAGGCGGTCCGCGGTAGGGCACGCGCACACGTCAGCCGACGTCAGCCTTCCCGGACCCGGATGCCCGGTCGCCAACCGAGCTGCCGTGAGATCCCGAAGCCGCTCGCCAGCACTGCTGCCAGCGCGGCTTGATGGTTGACCGAACCCGCCCGGAGCACGACCGACAGGGCCGCGACGACCCGGCCATGGCCGTCGACGATGCGAGCGGCCACCGAGTCGGCTTCCCCGGTCAGCTCCCCACGAACGGCGGCGGTTCCGGTCCGGCGGCACGCAGCGATCTCGTTGCGCAGCTCCGCGGGGTCGACCACGGTCCGCGAGGTATGGCGGTGCAGTCCGCCACTCAGAACGCTCTCGATCAGCTCCGGCCCGCCGTGGCTCAGCAGCACTTTCCCGACGCCGGAACAGTGGAGCGGGAGCCGTCCGCCGACCCGCGACACCAGGGCCGGCGCGTGCGGCGCGGAGAGCCGTTCGATGATCACTGCCTCATGTCCTTCGAGGACGGCCAGCTGTACGTGCTGGTGCAGTGCGCTGTGGAGGTCCTCCATGAAGGGCTGGGCCAGGGTCCGCAGCGACTCGGTCAGGGGCGCCAGCGTCCCCAGTTGCCAGAGCCGCAGCCCGACGGTGAACCGTCCGTCCTCTCGGCGTTCCAGGGCGCCCACGTCGACCAGTTCCAGGGCCAGTCGCCGAACGGTGGCGTGCGGGATGCCGGTGATGCGCACGAGATCGGCCAGGCTCAGGTCGGGGTGGTCGGCCCGGAAGGCGAAAAGGATCTCCAGCAGGCGGGAGCTGACGGTTCTCCCGGGTTCGCGCGTTCGAGGCATGGTGTGCAGCCTCCTCGTCCGTCGGGCGGCGGCACCCGCCAGGCATGTCCATTGGATGAACACCCCATCCTGCTGGAGCGGCGTGGTCAGGCAACATATCTCCACCGGTGCCTGGATGCCGAGCGGAAGCGGAGCAGGAGCAGATGGTCGAGGCAGGTGCGCGAAGCCCGCGGATCGCGATTCTGGGAGGCGGGATCGGCGGCCTCGCGACCGCCGCCTTCCTCCATCGGGAGGGGATCGCGACCACGGTCTACGAACAGGCGCCGGAGTTCAGGGCGATGGGAGCGGGACTGGTGGTGGCGCCGAACTCGGCGCGGCTGCTCCGCCGGCTCGGCGTACTGGACCAGTTCCAGCGCCACGCCGTGCGACTCGACGTCGGCTGGGAGTTCCGCCGCTGGCAGGACGGCACGGTGCTGTCGGCCGAGGACCTCGCCTCGGCGTGCGAGCACCTGTACGGCGAGCAGACCTACACCGCGCATCGCGCCGACCTGCTGGAGGCCCTGCGATCAGCCGTCCCCGACGGCAGCGTCCGTCTCGGCAAGCGCTGCGTCGGTCTTCGCGTTCACGGCGGGGACCGGCCCGTGCTCCGCTTCGCCGACGGTGGGACGGCCGAGAAGGACGTCGTGATCGGAGCGGACGGGATCCACTCCGTCGTACGCGCCGCGATCGCTGAACCCTCGCCCGCCGCCTGCTCGGGAATCTGCGCCTTCCGCGCCCTCGTGCCGTCCGGGAGAGCCCCGGCCTTCGCCCGGCGCAACGCCCAGACGCTCTGGATCGGGCCCGGCCGCCACCTGGTGCACTATCCCGTCTCGGCCGGACGGTCGGTGAACCTCGTCGCGTTCGCTCCAGCGGGCGATTTCAACGTCGAGTCCTGGACCGCGACCGCGACAGTGGAAGAGTTCCTGGGCGAGTTCGGCACCTGGGATCCGGCGCTCACCGAACTCATCAGTGCAGCCGGAACGCCCGGACGCTGGGCCCTCCTGGACCGGGCACCGCTGCGGCGCTGGAGCAAGGGCCCCGTCACCCTCCTCGGCGACGCGGCCCACCCGATGTTCCCCTTCTTCGCGCAGGGGGCGGCTCAAGCCATCGAGGACGCCGCCGTCCTCTCCCGCTGCCTTGCCGACGACCTCGGTGATCCGCCCCGGGCTCTGCTGCGCTACGAGAAGCTGCGAATTCCCCGGACCACACGACTTCAGGAAGACAGCCACGCGCGGTCCCTCGTCAACCACCTGCCGGACGGACCCGAACAGCAGGCCCGCGACAGGTCCTTCGCCGACGCGGATCCGCTGGTGGCGAACGGCTGGATCTACGGTTACGACCCCGACGACGCCCTCGCAGAAAGCACCGGCACGCGATGACTCCCCAACGCCCGTACGAGCGGATGCAGTTCGAGCACACCAACCTCCCGCAGCGAGTCCGGTTCGCCTCCGGCGAGGCGGCGACGGCGCTCGCCGAGGAGGTCACCGCCCTCGGCGCCTCCCGGGTGATGGTGATCGCTTCGGCCGCAGAGCGGGAACTCGCGGGCCGGATCGCCGCGGGCCTGCCGGTCACGCACTGGCACCACGATGTCGCCATGCACGTGCCGCTGCCGGTCGCCGAGCGCGCCCGTGCCGCCGCGAGCGCACACGAGGCCGACGCGCTGGTGTGCGTCGGAGGCGGGTCGACGACCGGACTGGCCAAGGCGGTCGCGCTGACCACAGGGCTGCCGATCCTGGCGGTGCCCACGACGTACGCAGGCTCCGAGGCCACCAACGTCTGGGGGCTCACGCAGAACGACCACAAGACCACGGGCGTCGACGACCGTGTGCTCCCTCGCGCGATCGTCTACGACCCCTCGCTCATGATCACACTTCCCGTGGACCTCAGCGTCGCCTCCGGTCTCAATGCGCTCGCGCACTGCGTGGACTCGATGTGGGGCCCACGGGCCGACCCCGTCGACCGTGCACTGGCCGCCGAGGCGATCCGGGCACTGCGCATCGGCCTACCGCAGGTGGTCACGGACCCGACGGGGCTGACGGGACGTGAACACACGCTCTACGGCGCCTACTTGGCCGCGGTCGCATTCGCGTCGGCAGGCTCGGGCCTGCACCACAAGATCTGCCACGTGCTGGGCGGGATGTTCGACCTGCCGCACGCGCAGACGCACGCGGTGGTGCTGCCTCACGTGCTGGCCTTCAACGCTCCCGCCGCACCGGAGGCCGAGCAGCGGATCGCTGAGGCGTTCGGCAGCGACACCGCACTCGGCGGGCTGACCCGGCTGCGCGCCGAGGTGAACGCCCCGGCCGCCCTGCGTGACCATGGCATGCCCGAGGAGGGCATCCCGGCCGCTGTCGAGGCCGTGCGGGGCGCCGTCCCCGCAGGAAATCCCCGCCCCGTGACCACCGACCGCCTTACTGCCCTGCTGCGGGCGGCCTGGGAAGGAGCCGAGCCCCGATGACCCACAGCGACGCCTCACCCGACACCGGCTCCGAGCAGGCACGTCGCGAGGAGGAACTCCTCGAGAGGGTGCTGCGCTCGTACGACGCCTGCGCCGACCCGCGGCTCAAGGAGCTGCTGCAAGGGCTGGTACGGCACCTGCACGCGTTCATCCGCGACGTGAGGCTCACGGAAGAGGAATGGCAGAAGGCCATCGAGTTCCTCACCCGGGTCGGCCGGATCACCGACGGCAAGCGGCAGGAGTTCGTCCTGCTGTCCGACACCCTCGGCGCATCGATGCAGACGATCACGGTCAACAACCAGGCGTACGGCGACGCCACCGAGGCGACCGTGTTCGGACCGTTCTTCGTCGAGGACGCTCCCCTGATCCGGCTCGGCGGTGACATGGCGGGCGAGGCATCCGGCGAGCCGTGCTGGGTGGAGGGAACAGTCCGGGACACCGACGGCAACGCGGTCCCCGGTGCCCGTATCGAGGTGTGGGAGGCGGACGCCGACGGCTTCTACGACGTGCAGTACGGCGACGGCCGCACCGCGGGACGGGCCCACCTGTTCACCGGGCCGGACGGCGAGTACCGGTTCTGGGCCATCACGCCGACGCCGTACCCGATCCCGCACGACGGGCCGGTGGGAGAGATGCTCACAGCCGCCGGACGCTCCCCCATGCGCGCCTCCCACCTGCACTTCATGGTGATCGCCGAGGGCTACCGCACCCTGGTCACCCACATCTTCGTGCGCGGCGACGAACTGCTGGAATCCGACGCCGTGTTCGGCGTGAGGAAGTCGCTGATCAAGGACTTCGAGCGCCTGCCCGCCGGAACGCCTCCCCCCGACGGCCGCGCCCTCGACGGCACCTGGTCGAAGGTCCGGTTCGACATCGTGCTCGCCCCTTCCGGTGCTGCTCCGCAGGAGGAGCCCCCGCACTGACGGCAACCATGGGTCGCGCCCGCCCGCTCGCGCTTCCCGATTCGCCCCGTGCGAGGACGACGGCGCCGCGACCGCGACGGCGTTGAGGGCGCCGCCGCCCGGCGGCAGGTATCGGCGGCGGCCGCAGCCGTCGTTCACTGGCGGCACATGCATCAGTTCTCGTACACCTGGCTGAAGGCACGGTGAGACCGGCATGAGGATTTCTTCATGTCCGACTGCCCGAGGACCCGTGGGCGAACTGCCCGCGACGCGGGTGGCCGGCGCCTCTTCGGCAATGACGCGCTCGGGCTGCTCGACGTTCTGGTTCGCACTGCGGCGTACCGGGATGCCGATCGAGGCGGCACGTGAGTTCAGCCGGCACGCGCGCAGCGGCAACGACGCCACCAGCTCGCGTCAACTCCCGCGGTGCGAGCGGGAGATCCTTGCCCGGTGTTCACGCATCGCGCCTCCCGCAGGGCGGCCGCCGGGATGGGCGATGAGTTCTTGCGCGTCACGCGGTCTCCACTCGGCCGGGGCGGCAGGCGTCCCGGGCCGAGGAAGGGCAGTGCACCGTGAGGCTGATTCTGCAGGAGTTCCTGTCGCTGGACGGCGTGGCGCAGGGTCCGGGGTCCCCGGAGGAGGACACGAGCGACGGGTTCACGCGGGGAGGCTGGCTCGTGCCGCACCTGGACGAGGAGTTCGTGCGGATCGTCACGGGCTGGCTCGGCGAGGTGGACGCGTTCCTGTTCGGGCGCCGCACCTATGTCAACTTCGCGCGGGACTGGCCGAAGATGAACGACCCGGACGACCCCGTCGCCACCAAGCTCAACGGCCTGCCGAAGTACGTGGCCTCCCGCAGCCTGACCAAGGCCGACTGGGAGCCCACCACGATCCTCTCCGGGGACGCACCGGCCGAGGTCGCCGCATTGAAGCGGCAGCCCGGACGGGAACTGCAGATCCACGGCAGCGCCCGCCTTGGCGCGTCACTGCTGGACGCGGGACTGGTCGACGAACTGCGGCTGATGATCGCGCCGGCGGTGGTCGGCAGCGGCCGGCGGCTGTTCCCGGACAGCGGCGCTCCGGCCGGGCTCAAGCTGCTGAGCTCCGAGACGACACCGAGCGGCGTCACGGCCCAGGTCTACGAGTGCGCAGGGCTGCCCGACTTCGGGACGTACGGGGCCGGCGGGCACTCCTGAGCAGATGCCGCGGCGTGGCTGCCACCGGGGCTTCAGCTTGAACCGGATCGCGGAGCGGCCGGTACCCGTCTGGGACGTCATCGCCGGCGGGGCAACGTCGAACGCCGCACGAAGAGTTCGGGCTGGAACGCGATGCGCTGGTGCTCGTGTCCGGGATCGCCACTCGTCTCGTGGAGCAGCAACTCGGCCGCGGTCCGGCCCATGCGAACCGCAGGCTGACGCACCGATGTCAGCGGAACCGCGGCGGCCTCGGCGAACTCGATGTCGTCGTAGCCCACGATCGAGACGTCCTCGGGCACACGCACTCCCGCAGCGAACAGGGTCTGCAGCACCCCAAGGGCGAGCAGGTCGTTGGAGCAGAAGATCGCGGTGGGCCGTGAGTGCAGGCCGAGGAAGCGCGAGCCGGCGTCGCGGCCGGACGCCACGTCGTCCGCGCCCTGCTCCAGGACCGTCAGGTCCTCCCGCGGGAGTCCCGCGTCGCTGAGTGCCTTCAGCGCTCCGCCCAGCCGGTCCTCGCACTGTGCGAGGTGCAGGGGGCCGGTGACATAGGCAAGGGAGGTGTGCCCGGCCTCGATCAGGTGGCGTACTGCCAGCTCCCCGCCCGATACGTCGTCCACCGACACGGAGCACGCCTCGTCGGCGGCGACCACCCGGTCCACGAAGACGTACGGAATGCCGTTGCGCTGGAGGGACTTGATGTTCTTCCCGGACAGGTCCGCGGGCGTGATGAGCACGCCCCGCACGCGCTGTTCGGCGAACAGGGACAGGTACAGCGCCTCGGCCGTCTCGTCGTGCTCGCTGTTGCACAGCATGACGCCCAAGCCCTCGGCCCGGGCGGCCTGTTCCACTCCCCGCGCGACGTCGGCGAAGAACGGGTTGCCGATGTCGAGGACCAGCAGCGCCAGGATGCGGCTCTGTCCGACGCGGAGCTGGCGTGCGGACTCGCTGCGCACGTAACCGAGTTCGTCCACAGCCTGCAGCACACGTGAACGGGTGTCGGCCGAGACACGGTCGGGCCTGTTCAGCGCATTCGAGACGGTGCCGATGGAGACGCCGGCTTCCCGCGCGACGTCCTTGATGCTGACCATGCCGGTCTTCCCGCCTTCGACGGCTGCCACTGGTGTGCGTTCCTCCCTGGCCGCGTATCCCGCGCACCCCAGCCTACGCTGCATAAAACGTTTTATCCTGCACGCAGTCTGGCCTACCAATGCGCACCAGCCGGGCGTTTCCGCACGTCACCTCGGTCGCAGTGCTGCATGTGCGCCTGCCATGGCGCTCTCACCGGACGGGCCCCTCCAGCGACGCGAGGTCCGGTGGCAACGGCGAGCGAGGCCGCCAACCCGTGGCCGGCCACGCACGCCGGCACGGCCTTCCCGGCGCACCCTCGGGCCCCCGTCTGCGGCGGGCCTGCCCCGGACCCGGCAGCGCCCTCATAGGCGTCCATCCATTGAAACGATTCGATTCGACCTGCTCCAGGTGTTGTAACTCCCTGAGCTGAGAGCTACGGTGCCGCGCTAAATACGTTTCAATACCCAGCCTCGGCGAGGACTAGGAGACCGCCATGGCATCCTCCGAAGCGGTCGGCGTCGGTACGGCGGACGACAGCGGAACGATCACGCGCCAGCAGTGGAAGTGGGCGATTCTGGCCGGCATGGCGTCGTACATCGACGCCGGCTCCATCGTCGCGCTCAGTGCAGGCTTTGCCCTCTTCCAGTCCGAACTCGGCCTGAGCAGCAGCGCCGTCGGCGCGCTCGCCGCCATCGGCCCGAACGCGATCGGCTGCGCGCTCGGTGCGTTCATCGGCGGACGGTTGGGAGACAAGCTCGGCCGCAAGCGCATCTACAAGTACGACCTGCTGGTGTACGCGGCAGGCGCGCTGTTGATCGCGCTGTCGTTCAACGCCCCGATGCTGTTCATCGGTACGTTCATCGTCGGCGTCGCAGTAGGGGCGGACGTCCCCGCGTCACTGGCGCTGGTGGGCGAGTTCTCGCCTGCGAAGGCCCGCGGCAAGCTGCTCGGCTTCACCCAAGTCGCCTGGAACGCGGGACCGTTGATCGTGCTGCTGCTCGCCTTCGCGCTCGCTCCCCTGGAGCTGCTCGGCATCCGCATCGTGTTCCTTCACCTGGTAGTGGTCGCGATCGTCACCTGGGCCATGCGCCAAGGTCTGACCGAATCGCCCCGGTGGCAGCAGGCGTCCGCATCCCGGACCACGTCCCGGCACGAACTGCGCAGCCTGTTCCGCGGCGCGAATCTGCAGGCGCTGCTGTGGACGCTGTCCATCTACACGTTCTGGAACCTCGCTGCCGGCACGAAGGGAACCTTCAACCCGTACATCATCAAGTCGCTCAATGCCGGCTCCCAGGCGGTCAGCGTGGGACTCACCGCGCTGGGCTTCTTCCTCGGCATGGTGGCGACGGTGGTGCTCTTCATGCGGCTGGCCGACCGGTCCCACGCCACGCGCAAGCGCATGTGGGGCATCGGGGCGTCGATGGAGATCATCGCGTTCGCGATCTATCTCTTCCTGCCGTTCAACATCCCGGTGATCATCGGCAATCTGGTGTTCTGGGCCGTGGGTGCCGCTCTTGCCGGTGAGGCGATGTACAAGGTCTTCAGCCAGGAGCTGTTCCCGACCATCCTGCGCGGCACCGCCCAGGGGCTCACCTTCGGCACCGCCCGGGTCGTGCTCGGGATCTGGAGCTTCTTCGTCCCCGTCCTCGCCACCACCGGGATCGAGCCCGTCGCGGGGCTGCTCGTGGTGTTCCTCGTCATCAGCGGCACCGTGGGCTACTTCTTCATGCCCGACACCTCGGGCAAGTCACTCGAGCAGATCGAATCGGAGCGTGCGACCGTATGAGTGCGCAGTCCGTTGTCATCAACCCCGTCCGGTTCGAGCACCTCGACTCGGCCCTCGGCATCGGCACACCGGCGCCACGTCTGTCCTGGCAGACCAGCACGGACGACCCGGCGTGGCGTCAGACCGCGTACGAGGTGGAACTGAACGGCGCGACGACCGTCCGCGTCGACTCGCCCGAACAGATCCTGGTCCCCTGGCCGTTCGACCCGCTGCCCTCCCGTACGCAGGCATCCGTCCGGGTGCGTGCGGCATCCGGCGATCAGTGGACGGAGTTCAGCGCCCCGTCCACCGTGGAGACCGGTCTGCTCCAACCCGGCGACTGGACCGGCCGGTTCATCAGCCCGGCGACCATCGGCGGTCTCGGAGAACCGGCGCCAGTGCTGACGGGGACGGCTCTCCTCCGACCCGGCATCGCATCCGCCCGCCTGTACGCCACGGCACACGGCGTCTACGCGGCGAAGCTCAACGGCAGCCCGGTGGGCGATCACGTCCTCGCACCCGGCTGGACGAGCTACCACCATCGGCTGCGGTACCAGACCTTCGACGTCACTGACCTGGTGGGCGAGGGCGAGAACGCGCTCGAGGTGCTGCTGGGCAACGGCTGGTACCGAGGCCGGATGGGCTTGGGAGGTGGCCGGCGGGCGGTCTACGGAGACCGGCTGTCGTTGTGCGCCCAGCTGGAGGTGGTCTATCGGGACGGCTCACGCGAGGTCATCGGCACCGACGAGACGTGGACCGCCCACGAGAGCGGGATCATCGACAACGAGTTGTACGACGGCCAGCGAACCGATCTGCGTGCGCGGGAGTCCCGCGTGGACAGCGTGGAGGTCGTCGACGCCGACCTGGGCCTGCTCGTCGCACCCACGGGACCACCGGTACGGGTCACCCAAGTAGTGCCCGCCACCCGGGTCTTCCGGTCACCGTCCGGCCGGACGCTGGTGGACTTCGGGCAGAACCTGGTCGGCTGGGTGCGGCTCCAGGTGCGTGGAACGAAGGCGGGTGAGGAGATCACCGTCCGCCACGCGGAGGTTCTGGAGAACGGCGAACTCGGTGTCCGTCCGCTGCGCACCGCGCGGGCCACAGACAGCTACGTGCTCGCGGACGACGACGAAGCGGTGCTCGAACCGAACCTGACGTTTCACGGCTTCCGTTACGCCGAGGTCTCCGGCGTTCCCGAACTCCGGGAGGCCGACGTGGAGGCGGTCGTCGTGGGCACGCAGCTGCGGCGCACCGGTTGGTTCTCCTGTTCGGAGCCGGACCTGGAGCAGTTCCACGAGAACGTCGTGTGGAGCACCCGCGGCAACTTCCTCGACATCCCCACGGACTGTCCGCAGCGGGACGAGCGTCTCGGCTGGACCGGCGACATCCAGGTCTTCGCCCCCACCGCGAGCTTTCTCTTCGACACCGCGGGCTTCCTGGAGTCCTGGCTCGGCGACCTCGCCGCGGACCAGCTTCCGGACGGTTCCGTGCCATGGGTGATACCGGACCTGCGGAACCCCCGGGAGTCGGTGACCAAGGAGAACCCCACGGCGGCCGCATGGGGCGACGCGTCGACCGTCGTCCCGTGGGTGCTCCATCAGCGCTATGGCGACGCCGGAATCCTCGCGCGGCAGTTCAGCAGCATGTGCGCCTGGGTGGAGAAGATCGCGTCGCTGACGAAGGACGGCGTGTGCGTCGGAGGGTTCCAGTTCGGCGACTGGCTCGACCCCACCGCCCCACCGGACGACCCGTTCGCAGCGAAGGCCGACGCGGACGTCGTGGCCACGGCACACCTCGCCCGGTCCGCGGAGATCGTCGCCGAGACGGCACGGGTGCTGGGACGCGAGACCGAAGCCGGTCACTACGCATCGCTGGCCGCTCGCACCCGGGAGGCCTTCGCCCGCGAATACGTGACCAGTTCGGGGCGCGTACTCAGTGATGCACCCACGGTCTACGCGCTCGCCCTCGAATGGGCGCTGCTGCCCGAGGAGTCACAGCGGCAGACCGCGGCCCGGCGGCTCGCGGATCTCGTGCGCGTGAACGGGTTCCGGATCAGCACCGGGTTCGTCGGCACTCCCCTGATCACGGACGCCCTCACCTCCACCGGCCGGCTCGACCTGGCATACAACCTGCTGCTGGAGCGGGGCTGCCCGTCGTGGCTCTACCCGGTGACCATGGGTGCGACCACGATCTGGGAACGCTGGGACAGCATGCTGCCCGACGGCTCCATCAACCCGGGCCAGATGACGTCGTTCAACCACTACGCGCTCGGTGCGGTGGCGGACTGGATGCATCGCGTCGTCGCCGGG
Source organism: Streptomyces bathyalis (assembly GCF_015910445.1). NCBI lineage: Bacteria > Bacillati > Actinomycetota > Actinomycetes > Kitasatosporales > Streptomycetaceae > Streptomyces > Streptomyces bathyalis. The sequence continues at coordinate 7,202,515 of NZ_CP048882.1, read as the reverse complement.
CTCGCCCCGGCGGCCCCCGGCTACCGGGAGTTCACGGTCAGGCCGCGACCGCACCGTCCGCTGACTCACGCCTCGGCGCGCCATCTGACGCCCTACGGTGAGGCTTCGGTCGCGTGGCAGCGCGCGGACGGTCAGTTCTCCCTCGACGTGGTGGTGCCTGTCGGTACGAGCGCCACGGTGCATCTGCCGGGACAGGAGCCGGTCGTCGCGCGGCATGGCCGGCACTCATGGACCGTTCCGGAGCCGGCCGCGGCTCAAGAGCCCACCCCCAGGACGGTGCGCGAGCTCATGGACAGGGCGGAGCTGTGGCCGCAAGCGGTCTCGGTGCTGCTCGGCAACAGGCTGGTCGGGGACGCCGCCGAGGTGCCCGGCCGAGCCGCCCGGTACTTGGACCATCCGGCGGCGAGCCTTCCACGGCTGGTGGCGGACAAGGACGTCGGCGAGCGCGCGGAGCAAGCCTGCCAGGAATTGGAGGAACTGCTCCGCTAGCTCCAGGTCGCGGCTGGTCACGGGTGGGACGAGTACGGCGTGGCTGCGGGGACAACCGCGAGGGGTCCTGGCTGGAGCCCTCGCAGGGCCCGATTCCCGCAATGCTGCGGCAAGTTGGTGACCTCGCCCGCCGTCACTCGCCCACCCCCGTCCGCATGGCGTACCCGCCGGAGGCGCAGCCGGCGTTCGGCGCGGCGGGTGACGCGTGACCGAGGCGCGGCCTGTCACTCTGCGGGCGTCGGCGGCCACCTCAGCAGCGGCGTCACGGCCAGGGCGTCCGCGCCGAGCGCGGTGACGAGCACCGCCGGTCCTTCCACGGGCGTGACGACGGCGTCGGGTCCCGGCAGGCACGGCGGCGCCGGATCACGGGCCAGGTCCGGGTCCACGAGGAGCAGTTGCCCCACAGCACGGTGCCCGCCCAGTACGGCACCGCTGTCCCACCCGGGGGCTCCCGCTCCGATGTCGAGCTGCTGGTCGAGCAGCGGGCGGCCGCCACGGTTGACGCTGACCCTGGTGGTGAGACGCCCCGGTTCCTCACCGGTGCGCCCGAGTACGAATACGTCCCGCAGCTCGAGACGGGCGGTGGGGGCGAGTTCGACGTGCACGGTCTGACGCAGGTCGCTGCGTGAGGCCGAGATGAGAGGCCCGGGCAGCCACCGCAATTGTGCGTGCTCGCCCACGGTCAGCCGCACGTCGTATCGAGCTGCGTCACCGCCGCGACCAGGCAGTGCGACGCTGGCCGCTACGGTGTCCATCCGCAGCCTGGCACCGGCCTCGACCCGTACGTCCAGGGTCAGTTGGTCGCCGCCGAGTGGGGCGCTCATGGCGCCGACGAGGGTGACTCGTGCTTCGCCTTCCGCAGCGTCCCGGGCGGCTCGCGTGAGGCGCGGGGTGAGCGGTCCCGTACCGCTGACCAGAGGGACTGCGGTACCGCCGCGGCCGTCCGCCACAGCTGTGACGCGGGCACCGGCCCGCACGGCGAAAGCGCGAGGCCACGCTGCTCGGGCTCTCGCGCTGTCGTCCTCGGCCGTCGGCGCTGTGCTGCCCTCGCCTGCTGTGCCGCTCACGCGGTCACGGTCTCCTGCTTCTGCCAGGCCGAGAGCCGGGCACGCGTCCAGTCGGCGACCGGGGTCACGCCGTCCTCGGCCTTCAGCGAGGTGAAGGCGACGGGGCGGCTGCCCCGCTGTGCCTCCGCGTCCCGGGCCATGGCGGCCAGGTCGGAGCCGACGTGCGGGGCGAGGTCGGTCTTGTTGATCACGAGGAGGTCCGCGGTGGTGATGCCGGGGCCGCCCTTGCGGGGGATGTCGTCACCGGCCGCCACGTCGATGACGAAGATCTGAGCGTCGACGAGGCCCCTGGAGAAGGTGGCGGTGAGGTTGTCGCCCCCGGACTCGACGAGGACCAGGTCGAGACCACCGCTGGAGGCCGCGGCTTGCTCCAGGTCCTCGACCGCTTCCAGGTTGGCGGAGATGTCGTCGCGGATGGCTGTGTGAGGGCAGGCACCGGTCTCGACGGCGGCGATCCGCTCGGGCGGCAGCACGGCGGCGCGGAGCAGGAACGCTGCGTCCTCCCGTGTGTAGATGTCGTTGGTGACCACTGCGAGCGAGAACTCCTCGCGCAGCACGCGGCAGAGCGCCGCCACGGTGGCGGTCTTCCCCGAGCCGACGGGCCCGCCGAGGCCGATGCGCAGGGCCCTGCGCGCCCCGTCGGGGCGAGCGACTGCGCCGTCCGGCCGGGCGCTGTGGGTGTGCCGCTGCGGGAACGGGGCGGGTTGATCGAGATGCATTGCGGCGGCTCCTTGCTCGAACTGTGTGCTGAAGTGGTGTGGCTCGTCGGGTACTTGTGGCGAGGGACGACGCGACGTGGCCGTGGCCGACTCGGAGCGGGTCTACGAAGCGAAGAGGCGCACCGGCCAGGTGGCATGGTCTTCCGCCGTGATCTCCAGCATCGGCGCGGCAGCGGCCGGGATTGCGTCGATGCCGCCATGCGCGGCCCGTGCCCCCTCGCCGGCGATCCCGGCGACGGATGGCGCAAGCCGGGCGAGTACCGAGGTGGCTTCGAAGGGGTCGAGGCCGAGAAGCCGCACCGCTGCGGTGGTCGGCGCCGAGACGGCGTCGTACGCGGCGGCGTGGGCGGCATCCATCGGTGTCAGTCCGGCAGCGCGGGCCACGAGGCCGAGTACCACGGGCTGGTGCGCACCGCCCGGACGTGCCTGCGCCAGGTCGTCGAGCGTCGCCGACGGCCATGCCGCACGGCCCGCCCGCATCATCTGGCGGCCGAGCCTTCGGTACGTGCGGCGCAGGGCAGGTGACGGAGTACGCGCGTCGGCCGCCTCGTCGAGATCGAGTGGGTCGTGACCTCCGGCGGCAGCGGCGGCGAGGCCCGCGGCGACCAGCCCTGCCGTGTGGAGGCGGCCCAGGCAGAAGTCCGCAAGCGTGGCGGAGTCGACGATGCGGCCTGCCCGCACTGCGGCTTCGGCTCCGCCGGAATGTGCGTGTGTCCCGGCGGGGAAGCGCCCGTCGGCGAGTACGAGGAGGGCTGCCGTGGTCATCTCGGGGCCCTGGCCGGTGTGTTGGTTGCGGTGCGGGTCATCTGCGCGTCCTTCCGTGCAGCCGCGTCAGAAGAGGAAGTAGCGCTGGGACATGGGCAGTTCCGCAGCGGGAGCCGGGTCGACGGTTTCGCCGTCGATGGTGACGGTGAAGGTGTCGGGATCGACCGCGACGTCGGGGAGCGCATCGTTGCCGCGCATGTCCGACTTCGTGACGGCGCGGGTGTCGCGTGCGGCGACGAACTGCTTGCCGAGGCCGAGTCGTTCGGGCAGCCCGTCCTCCAGCGCGGCAGCGTTTGCAAAGTTGAGCGAGTTCGCGGCCGGAGCGCGGCCCATGGCCCCGAACATGGGCCGGGGCAGCACGGGTTGGGGTGTGGGGATGGACGCGTTGGCGTCACCCATCTGCGCGTACGCGATCTGCCCGCCCTTCAGGACGAGTTGAGGCTTCACACCGAAGAAGGCCGGCTCCCACAGCACCAGGTCAGCCAGCTTGCCCGGCTCGACGGAACCGATCTCTGCGTCGAGTCCCTGCGCGACGGCGGGGTTGATCGTGTACTTGGCGACGTAGCGGCGGGCGCGTGTGTTGTCGGAGCGGCCGTCGCCGGGCAGGGGCCCGCGTCGCTGCTTCATCACGTGCGCGGTCTGCCAGGTGCGCAGGGCCACTTCGCCGATGCGGCCCATGGCCTGGGAGTCGGAGGAGATGATCGAGATGGCGCCCATGTCGTGCAGGACGTCCTCGGCGGCGATGGTGGACGGCCTGATCCGGGACTCGGCGAAGGCGAGGTCCTCGGGGACGGCGGGGTTGAGGTGGTGGCAGACCATCAGCATGTCGAGGTGCTCGTCGACCGTGTTGACGGTGTGGGGACGGGTGGGGTTGGTCGAGGAGGGCAGCACGTTGGGCTGTCCGACGACGGTGATGATGTCGGGTGCGTGGCCTCCTCCAGCACCCTCTGTGTGATACGCGTGGATGCCTCGGCCCGCGATCGCGGCCAGGGTGTCTCCGACGAAACCTGCTTCGTTGAGCGTGTCGGTGTGGATGGCGAGTTGTGCGCCGGTTTCCTCGCAGACAGTGAGGCACGCGTCGATGGCCGCGGGGGTCGCTCCCCAGTCCTCGTGGATCTTGAATCCCACGGCGCCGCCCCGTAGTTGGCTGTGCAGCGCGTCGTGGGAGACGGTGTTCCCCTTGCCCAGCAGCCCCACGTTGACGGGCATGTCGTCCATGGCGGCGAGGGTCCGGGCCAGGTGCCACGGACCGGGTGTCACTGTGGTCGCCTTGCTGCCCTCCGCCGGTCCCGTGCCGCCCCCGAGCAGCGTCGTGACTCCGGAGGCCAGCGCCTCGTCGATGAGCTGCGGGCATACGAAGTGGACGTGGGCATCGACGCCACCCGCGGTGAGGATCCTGCCGTTCCCGGCGATGATCTCGGTTTCGGGCCCGATGACGAGGGCGGGGTGCACGCCGTCCATGGTGTCCGGGTTCCCGGCCTTTGCCAGCGCGGTGATCCGGCCGTCCCGGATGCCGACGTCCGCCTTGATCACGCCCCAGTGGTCGAGGACGAGTGCACCTGTGACGACGGTGTCGGCCGCACCTTCGGCGCGTGTCGTGCGCGCCTGGCCCATGGATTCACGGATGACCTTGCCGCCTCCGAAGACCGCCTCGTCCCCCGCCCGTCCCGGCCCGCCGCTACGGTCCTCCTCGACCTCGACGATGAGGTCGGTGTCGGCGAGCCGTACCCGGTCGCCGGTGGTCGGGCCGAACAGTTCCGCGTAGACGGCCCGGGGGATCACGCCGCCCTCATCGGTCATGGGCATCTCCGTCGCCGGGAGCGGATCCGCCGTCATCGAGTGGTCCGCCTGTCTGACCGCGAAGCCCGGCGATCACGCGCCGGCCGCCGATCGGGACGAGGGCGACCTCGACAGGGATGCCGGGCTCGAACCGCACGGCCGTTCCCGCGGCGATGGCCAGGCGCCGGCCGTGGGCGGCGGGCCTGTCGAACTCCAATCCGGGGTTGGCCTCCGCGAAGTGGTAGTGCGAGCCGACTTGTACGGGCCGGTCGGCGGCGTTCAGCACAGTGAGCCAGGTGATCTCGGCGCCCTCGTTGAGCGTCACCGGGTCATCGCCGTGGAGGATCTCTCCCGGTATCACGTTGCGGCGCTCCTTCCGCTGTTGCCAGGTCCGGGTCACGGGACGGGCCGGTGGACGGTGACGAGTTTCGTGCCGTCCGGGAAAGTGGCCTCGACCTGCACGTCGCCGAGCATCTCGGGAACCCCGTCCATGACGTCGTCCCGGCTGAGAACCTGGCGGCCCGAATCCATCAGCTCGGTCACCGACCGACCGTCCCTTGCCCCCTCCAGCACGTGGGAGGTGATCAGTGCGACGGCCTCCGGGTGATTGAGCAGTACGCCGCGTTCCTTCCGCCGCGCCGCGACGTCGGCGGCAACATGGATGAGCAGGCGTTCCTGCTCATGCGGTGTCAGCTGCATCGTCTCCGCTCCGCCCTTCTTCGCCTCTCCCCCATGGCCGGGACATGGCCCCGCAGGTCGAGGCAGGCTATGCCGGGAGCGTTTCAGTGGCGTTAACGCTGGAAACGGCGGCAACCCCTGACGCAGCCGCCCGGTCACGGATCGTTGGCGGCACTCCGTGCCGGTGCGGGTTGCGTGTCCGGGGCGAGGACATGGAGTTTCCGGCTGCGGCCGAGCCGGACCGACTGCAGGCAGCGCACACCCCAGAACCCTGATGGAAGGACGTCAGAACCCTGATGGAAGGGCGTCGCGCACTGCACGAGCCCGCAGATCAGCAGATTCCAAGCGGCGTACCAACTGGTCTTGGACGCACAAGGATCCGGGCTGCTGTGATGGGGTCATGAGCGATCTGCTTCCCCCGGAGTTCACGCACCGCACCGTCGATGCGGACGGCGTACGGATCAACGTACGCACTGCGGGGGACGGACCGCCGCTCCTGCTGTTGCACGGCTACCCCCAGACCCACATGATCTGGCATCACGTGGCTCCACAGCTGACCGCCACACACACCGTCGTACTCACGGACCTTCGCGGCTACGGCGACAGCGCCAAGCCGGCCAGCGACCAATGGCACCTCCCGTATTCGAAGCGGGCCATGGCACGCGATCAACTGCTGGTCATGCGTGAACTCGGATTTGAACGCTTCGCCGTCGCAGGGCACGACCGCGGCGGACGAGTCGCCCACCGCCTCGCGCTCGACCACCCCCAGGCCGTCTCCGCGCTGGCCGTCCTTGACATCGTGCCCACCCGGCATGTTTTCCGGCACGCCGACGCCGACTTCGGACGCGGCTATTACCACTGGTTCTTCCTCATCGCCGGGAACGGCATCCCGGAGCATCTGATCGGAAAGGACCCCGACTTCTGGATTCGGGCGCGCGTGGGCTCGCGCCATCAGGGCGGCACACCCTTCTCTCCTGGCGCGCTCGACGAGTACGTGCGCTGCTTCAGCGACCCGGCAGCCATTCACGCCTCGTGCGAGGACTACAGGGCCGCGGCTTCCATCGACCTCGTGCACGACGACGAGGACGCCGACGCGGGCCGGCGAGTCCAAGTTCCGTTGCTGGCCCTCTGGGGAGAGTCCAGCTTCGTCGGACACCACTACGACGTCGAGACCGTGTGGCGGGAGTACGCCACCGAGGTACAGGGCGAAGCACTCCCCTGCGACCACTACCTGCCGGAGGAAGCCCCGTCCGGGACAACGGAGCGTCTGCGGAGCTTCCTCAGCGGAGTGCAGGACCGAGCATGAACCGCGGTGGCGTTGAGCCAGCCGAGGGGCACTTCACCTGTCACTATGCTCAATCCCGCCGCCACTACCGGCCCGCTCGCTGGGCAGATTGCGCAATGGAGTGTGCCGTGATTGTGCGGTCATCATCACCCTGCTCTCATATTGAGGCAATCTGCTGACTTCGAATGCTTCGGACGGGCGGCATGAAGACCACGGACGACATGACAGGGACGGCCCCGGCCACCGACGCGGATGCTCGGCGCAACGGCGGGCAGGACCTCAAGACCCTTACGGCGGTCGAGCAGCGCGTGCTGTGGCTGGCGACATCGGTCATCGACCACGCCAACCGCGTCCGCCCGAACCCGTCCGGGCTGAAGGTCGGCGGCCATCAGGCCTCCAGCGCCTCCATGACGTCGATCATGACGGCGCTGTGGTTCCACGAACTCGGCCGCGACGACCGCGTGTCGGTCAAGCCGCACGCCTCCCCCGTCCTGCACGCGGTGAACTACCTGCTGGGTGAGCTGGACGAGTCGTACCTGACGACGCTGCGCAGCTACGGCGGTCTGCAGAGCTACCCGAGCCGCGAGAAGGACCCGGACCCTGTCGACTACTCGACCGGGTCGGTCGGCATCGGTGCGACGGCGCCGATCTGGGGTGCGATCGCGCGCCGGTATGTGAACGGACGCTTCGGAGGCGGCAGTTCGGGCCGGCAGTACTCGCTGCTGGGGGACGCCGAACTCGACGAGGGCGCCTGCTGGGAGGCGGTGCTCGACCCGGCGGTGACCGACCTGGGTGAGATCGTGTGGATCGTCGACTTCAACCGTCAGTCCCTGGACCGGGTCGTGCCGAACATCTCGGCGACCCGCCTGCAGGGCATGTTCGACGCGGCAGGATGGCAGGTCATCACCGTCAAGTACGGGCGCCTGCTGGAGGAGTTGTTCGCGCGGCCGGACGGGGACGCGCTGCGCGCCCGCATCGATGAGATGACGAACCCCGAGTATCAGCGGCTGCTGCGTTGCTCCGCGGAGCAACTGAGGGAGCGGCTGCCCGGATCCGGGCCGGGGCAGAAGGCGATCGCGCAGTTGCTGGCCGGGCTCGACGACGACTCGGTGGTCAACCTGCTGCGGAACCTCGGCGGCCACGACCTCGGGGCACTCATCGATGCCTACTCCCGCATCGACGACACCCGGCCCACCGTCGTCTTCGCCTACACCGTCAAGGGCCACGGGCTGCCCACCGCCGGGCACCCGCAGAACCACTCGGCGCTGCTGACCGGTGAGCAGATGCAGGAACTCGCGGCACGCGTGGGCGCCGACGCGGACGCGCCGTGGGCCCGCTTCCAACCCGGCAGCGCCGAGGCCGAGTTGTGCGAGCGCACCGCGGCGAAGCTGCGCCGCCAGGACGCGCCGCCGCAGCAACCCCCCGCGCTTCCCGCGGACTTCGGACGCACACCGTCCGGGAAGGGCTCGACCCAGCAGGCCCTCGGCAGGGCCCTGCTCGACCTGACACGGCAAGCCCCCGAGGCAGCAGGACACGTGGTGACCGTCTGCCCGGACGTCGCCTCGACGACGAACCTGGGCGGCTGGCTCAACAAGGTCGGAACGTGGTCGGCAACGCAGCGCCGGGACTGGTTCGACGACGACGCCGAGACGATCCTCCACTGGCGTGAGCAACCGGCCGGGCAGCACATCGAGCTCGGCATCGCTGAGACCAACCTGGTCGGGCTGCTGGGTGAGTTGGGTGCCACGTGGAGCCGTTGGGGCACGCCTCTGCTGCCGATCGGCGTGGTCTACGACCCGTTCGTGGGCCGGGCCTTGGAACCGTGGTCGTTCGGGATGTATGCGGGCGGTCAGTCGATCCTCGTGGGGACGCCGTCGGGGGTGAGCCTCGCACCGGAGGGCGGTGCCCACCAGTCGGTCATCACACCCTCGATCGGCCTGGAGCAGCCCGGATGCACCGCGTATGAACCGGCGTTCGCCCTCGATCTGGAATGGTGCCTGCTCGCGGGCCTGGCCAACCTCGGTAAGGCGGGCGGCAGTTCGACGTATCTGCGACTGTCCACCCGCCCCGTGGACCAGGCGCTCGCCGCCGTGCCGGACGACTCGGCGGCGCGGGAGCGGCGGCGCAGGCAGTCCGTGGCCGGCGGCTACCTGCTGCGCAGGCACGAGAATCCTTCGCTGACGATCGCAGCGGCCGGTGTGATGGTCACCGAGGCGCTCACGGCGGCGGACCGCCTGGAAGGGCTCGGCGTCGGCGCGGACGTCGTCTGCGTGACCAGCCCCGACCTGCTCTTCCGTGCCGTTCAGGCGCGGCAGGGTCTGCAGGACGGTCCGGACTGGATCCTCGATCAGACCTTCCCCCGGGAGCGTGCGCGTCCGCTGGTGACCGTCCTCGACGGGCATCCGCACACCCTGGCGTTCCTCGCAGGCATCAACGAGGTGCCTGCCCGCGCCCTCGGGGTGACCGGCTTCGGGCAGAGCGGCAACCTTGCCGACGTCCACCGGCATCACGGGATCGACGCGGACGGCATCGTCGCGGCGGCGCTGGACCTGGCGGACTGACTTCAAGGGCCGAGGCGATCAGGGGCGGGCGTCGCTTGGCTGTGCGGGCCGACGTCACGCTCCGGCCCGGTCGCCGACGGTGCGCAGGTCAGGCACCGTGTGAACTGGTCCTGCTCAGCGGGAGTTGAGCACCGTCGGCCACATCGGCCACGCCGACGCTACTTCGCCAGGGACCGGGCCGCGTCCAGCGCGAGCGCCCACGGGTAGGCCCTACGGTCGCCCTCCCCCGGCGGATCGGGCTGGAAGCCGCCCTCACCGAACAGCACTCGCACCCCGGCGTTCCGCAGCGTCTCCATGCTCGGACCGAACTGCGGGTGGGTGGCGTACTCGCTGTTGACGCAGGGCATCACGACCAGCGGCCACCGCCTGCCGATGGCCTCGGCCACCTGACCCGTGACGAAGTTCGTCGTGAGTCCGAGTGCGCTCGCGTTGACGGTGTTGAGCGTCGCAGGTGCCAGGATCGTGGCGTCCGCGCGGGGCCACATCTCGCGCTCGCCGAATTTCCGCGGAGTGCTGCGTACCGGATTCCCGGTCTGCCCTTCGAGCGCGGACAGTTGGCCCTTTATCCACTCGGCGGCCGTCGGTGTCAGGCCGACGCATACGGTCCAACCGTCGGTCTGCGCACGCCAGACGATGTCGACCAGGTCGACCACGGGCGGCGCGGCGGAGCCCAGGAGGTGCAGCACTCGGGAAGCCATGCAGGTATCCCACCACAGCGGAACGTCCCCGAACCGGCCCGTGTCGGAGGCCGATTGCCGAGCGTTTCCAACCCCCAGCCGGAGAACGTCAGATCGCGGCTCGGGACAGCTCGGAGAAGTGCCTCATGCGAGCGCTGCTGAGCCCGGCTTGATGCGACCGGCCCGCCACAGATCGCGGAGCAGCGCGATCTCGGCCATGTGGTGGATGAGTTCGAGGTTGGCCCCCAACAGCACACTGATGAACGGCTCGTCGGGGTCGGACCCGTACGGGTACTGCGAGAAGCCGACCGTGTCGAGCTGCTCCTCCGTGACGGCGGCGACGCTCTCGCGCCAGCGGTCGGTCACCGCCCAGAAGCGCTCGAGTGCCAGGGCGGCTGAGGGCGTGAAGTCGACGAGCAGCTTCGGCTCCTGCCGCCGCTCGCCGAAGGCCCACTCCCAGCCGCCCGCAAAGCAGAAGTGAAGGTGCCCCAGCCGCCACGCGATGGTCGTGACCGGTGTTTCGTCCGGCTCCGGCGTGCCGGTGTGAGCGAGGACCTGCTCGACCCGCTCGACGCTCACGCTCCAGTCATCCGCGATCTTGGCGACGCTCATGCCGCCGGCGGCCTGCCGGGCCACCTCGGCGTACTCGCCGGCCGGGATGTCCGGGGCGCCCAGGTCGAGCACCCACTCGCCGGGCCCGAACGCCCTGGACGTCGCCGCCTCGCCGCGGCGCCGGATGGACCAGCACCCGGGCACCGGCTCCCACAGGTACTCCTCGTCGCTGAGCCCGGTCAGCCGCACCTGGGCCATCTCCCTGGCGTGGTCGAACTGGTCGAGCACCATGCTCAGTCGGTCGGTCCGCGCGCCCTCGGTCCCCATGCCCACTCCCCCTTCGCGGGCGATTCGTGCCGAACCGCGCCCAGGCGGAAGTTAACGGCTCCCCTCACGAGGCGCGACCGATTTTCCTTGGACGGCGGACGTGAGCTGTGCGGCACCACCTCTCAGGACCGCCTCGGGCGTCCTCCGTTCGCACCCGCGCGCTGGAGCTCCTTGAGGTGGCTGCCGAGGAACGCGCGGATCAGGCCGGCGGTCTCGTCCAGGGCCGACTCCAGGAGGAAGTGGCCTCCGTCGAGCAGGTGCACCTCGGCGTCGGGCTGGTCGCGTGCGAAGGCACGGGCGCCGTCGGGCCCGAAGATGGGGTCGTTCCGGCCCCAGACGGCCAGCAGCGGCGGGCGCCTGTCGCGCAGGTACTCGTGGACGCGCGGATAGAGCGGAACGTTCGTGGCGTAGTCGCGGAACAGCTTGAGCTGTACGCGGTCGTTGCCGGGTCGGGAGACCATCTGGTGGTCGTGGTGCCAGGTGTCGGGGTCGACCCGCGTCTCGTCGGGGACCCCGGTGACGTACTGCCACTTGATCATGTCGAGGCTCAGTGCCGGGACCAGGGCCGCTTCGTTCTCCGGCGTCGGGGCCTGCTGGTAGGCGAAGATCGGCTGCCAGAACTCCTGGACGAAGCCCTCCTCGTAGGCGTTGCCGCTCTGACTCACCAGTGCTGTCACGGCGTCCGGGTTCCGCAGTGCGAGGCGCCAGCCGATCGGGGCGCCGTAGTCCTGGACGTACATGGCGTACCGCGTGACGCCGAGCTGGTCGAGCAGGCCGGCGGTGTGATCGGCGAGCGCGTCGAAGGTGTAGTCGAAGTCGTCGACGGACGGCGCGTCCGAGTAGCCGAAGCCCAGGTGGTCGGGGGCGATGACGCGGTAGCGGTCGGCCAGCGCCGGGATCAGGTGGCGGAACATGAACGAGCTGGTCGGAAAGCCGTGCAGCAGAACGAGGGCGGGTGCGTCGCGCGGTCCGGCCTCCCGGTAGAAGAGCTGCCGACCCTGCACAGTGACGAATCGGTGGTGCACTTCCGCCATGATCTCTCCGCCCTCCTCGGGCCCGTATGCGGCCTGCTGATCGATTTTCCTCATATTGCACCGGTGCCGGAGGGGGCGGATCCCGACGCGCCCGGGCGACGGCACATGCCGCTGCCTGCGGGCCGGCGCTCCTGATCACCGCTCCTCCCCGCATTCCGCGATCACGCACGGGCCGGGACCGCCCACCGCCGAGCGTTACGGTCGAAGGTGGGAGGAAGGGGGACACGATGCCGTCCCGGATGCTGCACGACAGCGCTCTGAACGACCTGCGCAAGGGGTTCACGGGCGAAATCCTCACCCCCGACGATCCGGCCTACGAGGAGACCAGGCCCGTCTTCAACGCCATGATCGACCGCTTCCCCGCCGTGATCACTCTGCCCCGCAACGAGGCAGAGGTCGCCCGGGCCATCGAGTACGGCCGTTTGGAAGGTCTGCAGATCGCTGTGCGCGGCGGAGGTCACAGCGTTGCGGGCAACTCGATCTCCGACGGCCTGGTCGTGGACCTGCGCCATCTGAATTCCGTCACCGTCGATCCCGGTGCACGCACCGTGCGCGTCGGCGGCGGCGCCACCATCGCCGATCTCGACAGGGCGACCCAGCCCTACGCACTGGCCACGACCGGCGGACGGGTCTCCACGACCGGCGTCGGCGGATTCGTTCTCGGCGGAGGCTCGGGCTGGCTGGAGCGTGCCTTCGGCCTGGCCTGCGACAACCTGCTGGCCGTCGAGCTCGTGACCGCCCACGGCGATCTCGTGCGGGCCACCGGCCACAACAACAGCGAACTGTTCTGGGCGTTGCACGGCGGCGGAGGCAACTTCGGCGTGGCGACGTCCCTGACTCTGCGACTGCATCCGCTGCCCGCCCTGACCACCGCCCTGCTGATGTGGCCGCCGGATGCCGGTCCCGAAGTGGCGCGCGCCTACCGTGACTTCATCGATGCGGCACCCGACCAGGTCGGCGGAGGCCTGATCTACCTCATGGGGGGCGAGGAGCCCTTCGTCCCGGAGGATCTGGTGGGGAAGCTCGCATGCGTAGCGCTGATCACCTACACCGGTCAGGAGGCGCAGGCCCGTGACGTCATGGCGCCGATGCTCGGCCTCGGGCACACGGGAGAGCTGCTCGCGCAGATGCCGTACGCGCAGGTGCAGAGCATGCTGGACGACCCGCCCGGCTACCGCAACTACTGGTCGGCGGAGCACCTCGACACCTTCCCCGACGAGGCGGTCGACCTCTTCTGCGCACGGGCCGACGACATGGTGATGCCCTCACCGTCGCAGCATGTCCTCTTCCCGCAGGGCGGCGCGGTCGGGCGGGACGCGGATCTGTATCCGCTGCCCTGGCGCAGTGCCGCATGGACGGTGCACCCGTTCGGTCTCTGGTCGGATCCCGCCGACGACGCACGCGCCAAGGAATGGGCCCGCGACCTGCGCAACGACATGAAGCCCTGGGCGAGCGGCGCCGTCTATCTGAACTTCATCGGCCAGGAAGGACGGGACCGCGTCGTCGCCGGCTTCGGGCCCGAGAACTACCGGCGGCTGGCCGCGGTCAAGGCCGAGTACGACCCGGACAACGTCTTCCGGCTCAACCACAACATCCATCCGGCCGCCTGAACGGCTCCCGGTCTCCCCCGTCCTCAGCGACAGCCAGGAAGGTCACGTCACTGCTCGTCGAGTGCCGCGCTGAGCAGTCGGCGGGTGCCTTCCTCGACATGGTCGGCGTAGTAGTCGTAGAGCGCCTGACGTCCCAGTCGGGCGGCGAGCTCGGCGTCACCGTCGCGGACCGCGGCCAGGACCTGCCGGTGGTGGGCGATGGAGCGTTCCATCCACACCGTGGTCTCGCTGGCGGCAGCGATCTTGCCTTCGATGACCTCGACGACGGCATCGTGAACGGCACGTGCGCACAGCCCGAGCAGCGAGTTGCCGCTGGCCTCGGCGACCGCCCGGTGGAAGAGCGCATCGGCCTCGCTGAACGCGTGCAGCCCGGCCGTGCCGGTGCTGAGCGCCTCCATCCGCTCGATCTGCTCCTCCATGCGCACCAGGTCCTTCTCGCTGTGCAGCCGCGCCGCGAGCCGGTTGCTCTCGGCGTCCAACACCATCCGGAACTGGACGAGTTCGCCGAGGGTCGACAGGTGGGAGCGGGCCAGGCGCCCGAGTGTTCGGCTGAGATTGTCCGGGGTGACGCCGAGGACCTCGGCACCCAGCGGATCCCCCGGCCGGGAGCGCACCAGCCCCGCGGACTGCAGCACGCGCAGGGCTTCGCGGACGGTCGAGCGTCCGACGGCGAACTGGCTGACGAGCTCGCGCTCCCCGGGGAGCCGTGAACCGGGCGGGAGATCGCCGCTGAGGATGCGCTCCTCGATCTGCTCCGCGACACGCTGATACGCGCGCACCGGCTCCACCGGACGGAAGATGGCTCCCTCGGCGGACATGTACTTCCCCCTCGTCGTCCCGGTCGGCTGCGGCCTGCTGCCCACCGAGCCGGACGCCGGTCCGAAAGGACGAGCGCCGTCTACCCCCTTGACCGACCCGTGAGCGCCCTAGGAGAGTACGGGAAATCAACTGGTCTGACCAGTCTCCTGGCTCTCTGGCCAGGACACATGGAGGTTGCCGCATGCATTCCGGTCCCGGTGCCGGTCCAGATACTCCTCCCGCTGCTCCACCGAGTCCGGTGGTCGATGCGGAGGCCGCCGTCCGCCTCACCCGCGACCTGGTGCGGCTGCGCACGGTGAGCGACGCGGGGGCGCAGGACGTCGAAGGTCCGGCCGTCCGCCTTCTCGCGGGCCTGTTCACGGAGTTCGGCTGGGAGCACGAGGTGATCGAGGTCGCGCCGGGCCGCACGAACCTCGTGGCCGTCGTCGAGGGAGGCGGCGGCGACGGGCCGACGCTGATGTTCGAGGGCCACACCGACGTCGTGACGGAGGGGCGCACGGAGGACTGGAGCGTCGATCCGTACGGCGGGGAGATCCGCGACGGCAGGCTGTGGGGGCGCGGCTCGGCCGACATGAAATCGGGTCTGGCGGCGATGATCCACGGCGTGCGGGGGCTGCAGCTGGCGGGTCCGTTCCCCGGCCGGATCGTGCTGGGCGTGCTGTGCGACGAGGAAGAGATGATGCTCGGCGCCAAGGCGTTCGCCGCGTCACCGGCCGCGGCCGAGGTGGACGGCGTCATCGTGTGCGAGCCCGAAGGCTACGAGGTGTGCACCTCGGCCCGCGGCGGCATCCGCATCCGCCTCGATCTCACGGGGGTGATGGCACACGGCGCGATGCCGCAGGAGGCACGGTCTCCCCTGGTCGCCGGGGCGCGGATCATCGAGGCGCTGGCCGGTGTGGAGGCGTGGGCGGTGCGGCGCTTCGGCAAGCACCGGCACGCCGGCTCCGTGACGGTCACTCCGACCGTGCTGCACGCGGGAGACCCGGGCCAGCTGAACGTCATTCCCGCGCACGGCATGGTCGGCGTCGATGTGCGTACGGTCCCGGGGACCGACCACGACGAGCTGATCACCAGGGTGCGACAGGCGGCCGCCGACGTCGCCGGCACCGTGGGTGTGACCGTCGAACTGACCGTCGTCGACGACCGGCCCGCCGTCGAGATCGACGAGGACCATCCCGTGGTCACGGCGCTGATGGCCGGGCACCGCGACGAGCACGGCTCGGAGCCCGCCATCGGCGCGGTCCCCGGCACCACGGACGGCACCATCCTCACGCGTGACGCAGGCCTGCCGACGGTGGTCTACGGGCCGGGCGGCAAGTGGATCGCGCACCAGAAGGACGAGTACGTCGAGGTGGCGGAGATCGGCGAGTACGCGAGGGTCTACGCGGCAGCGGCCCGGCACTTCCTGACGGCCGGAACGAAGGGGGGCCCGCGGTGAACGCCTCCCCCGCTCCGGGCCCTCCCGCGCCGGTGGTCTCGCTCCCGGAGGGTCTGACCGATTCGCTTCCCGTCGGCGAGGAATGGGTGCCGGCCGCCCTCAGCGAGCCGGTGCGCTTCCCGTACGACGGCAGCGAGGTCGCTCCGGCCCCGGTCGGCGACGAGGCCCTCGCGCGGCGGGCGGCAGAGCATGCCGCGGGGCTGCGCAGGCGGATCGCCAAGATGCCGACGCGGGTGCGCAGGCAGGTCCTCGCCGGTGTCGCCGCCGCGCTGGAGGAGGTCGCCGGCGGCATGGAGGACCTGCTCGTACTGGAGACGGGCAAGCCCCGCGCGGACTGCCGCACCGAGGTGGTGCGGGCGATCGCCACGTGGGAGGCCGCGGCCGGCGAGGTCTTCCATGTGCACGGTGAGACGGTTCCGCTGGACGGGCTCCCCTCCGGAGACGGCATGACGGGGTACTGGACGCGCCGTCCCGTCGGCGTCGTCGTGGGCGTCGCCGGGTTCAACTACCCGATGATGCTGGCCTCGCACAAGATCGCCCCGGCGCTCGCGGCGGGCTGTCCGGTCATCGTCAAGCCCGCTCCGGCGACGCCGCTGGCCACGCTGTGGCTGGTCCGTCTCGTACGGGAACAGCTGGTGGCCGCGGGCGCACCGGCCGGTGCGGTGCAGCTGGTCACCGGTGACGCCGCGGTGGGCGAGGCGCTCACGACGCACCCGGAGGTCGCCGCGGTCTCCTTCACCGGGTCCGCCGGGATCGGGCACCGCATCGCGCGCCAGGCGGCGCCGCGCAAGGTCGTTCTGGAGCTGGGCTCCAACGCGGCGCTGGTCGTGGCCGCGGACGCCGATCTCGACGCGGCGGCCGACGCCGTCGTGCGCGGCGGTCTCTACGCCTCGGGCCAGGCGTGCATCTCCGTGCAGCGGGTGATCGCCGTGGAGAAGGTCGCCGGGGAGCTGGAGCGGAGGATCGCGGAGCGGCTGCCGCACATCGTCGTCGGTGATCCGCGCGAGGAGGAAACGCGCGTCTCCGCGCTCATCGACGAGGCGGCCACGGAGCGCGTGTGCTCCTGGATCAAGCGTGCCCGCGCGGCGGGCGCACGGGTCGTGCACGGCGGTACGCGCAGCGGCCGGTGCATCACGCCGACGCTGCTGACCGGCGTGCCCGACGGCGAGCCCGCGTGGGACGAGGAGATCTTCGGCCCGGTGATCTGTCTGCGGGCCGTGCCGGATCTGGAGGCCGCGTACGCGACGGTCAACGCCAGCCGCTACGGGCTGCACGCGGCGGTCTTCACCCGGGACCTGGGCTCGGCTTTCGATGCCGTCGAGGAGCTGGAGGCCGGCGGTGTGGTGATCAACGAAGTGCCCGGCTACCGCTGCGACATCGCACCGTACGGCGGCGTGAAGGACTCCGGCACGGGCCGCGAGGGGCCGCGGTTCGCCATCGAGGAGATGACGGTGACGCGGATGGCGGTGTTCCGCCGGTGACCGCCGCACGCGGGACGGCAGAGGAGGCCAGGGTGCGGTATGCGGACCTGTTCCGTCTCGACGGCAGGCGGGTGGCGGTGGTCGGCGGCGCCAGCGGCATCGGCAGGGAGTCGGTGCGGGCGCTGGCAGCGCAGGGCGCCGAGGTGCTCGTGGCCGACAAGGACGTGCGGGGCGCGGAGGAGACGGCGCGGCTGGCCGCCACTGAGCCGCCCGCGCCCGGATCCCGCACGGGCCCCGTCAGCGTGCATTTCCTCGATGTGCTGGACGACGACGCCGTGCGGGAAGCCGTGGCCGGGTGGGGCGTGCTGGACGGACTCGTCGTCACCGTCGGCGCCAACGTGCGCAAGAGGATCGCCGATTACACGCTCGCCGACTTCGAGCGGGTCGTCGCGCTGAACCTCCGCGCGTATCTGTCGCTCGTGCAGTCGGTGGCACCCGCGATGGCAGAGCGCGGCCGCGGCAGCGTGGTGGGCCTGACATCGATGCGGGCCTTCCAGGTCGAGGCGGGGCAGAGCGTGTACGCGGCCTCGAAGGCGGGCCTGGTGCAGTTCCTGCGTACCGCTGCCGCGGAGTGGGGACCGCGCGGGGTGCGCTTCAACGCCGTCGCGCCGGGTGTGGTGCGTACCCCGCTGACGGACCAGATCGCCGCCGATCCCCAGTGGTACGACGCCTACGCCCAGGCGTCGGCCCTAGGACGCTGGGCAGGCGCGGAGGAAATCGCGGGTGCCGTGACGTATCTCGTCTCCGATGCCTCGACGTTCGTCACCGGCAGCGTGCTGTCCGTGGACGGCGGCTGGACAGCGGTGGACGGACGCTACGAACCGTCCGTATGACCGGTTCCGGCGGCGGCCCGGGACCCGAGTGAGCGAACAGCAGCACAGGCAGCGCACAGAAGGAGAGATATGTCCGACAGCCTCTCAGACGCGGAGCAGGTGGGCGCGGGCCGGCCGGCCCGGCTGCCCTTCCGTGCACTGCCCGCGGCGAACCGGCGCCGCCGTTCGCTGTGGCTGCTGCTGGTGCCCGGTGTGCTGTACTGCGCGGCACCCGTCGTGGCCAACAGCATCGAGCCGCGCATCCTCGGGGTTCCGTTCCTGCTGGCGTGGATCATCATGGCGTCCGTCGTCAGCCCTCCGATCATCTGGGTCGCGGCCCGGCTCGATCCGGCGTACCGGTCGGACGCGCTGGAACCCATACCCGCGGACGACGTTCCCGGCGCGGTTGCCGACGGCGCCGACGGGGACGGGCCCGCCGCCGGCGGACTGCGCGGAACGGCGGGTGGTGCGGCATGAGTTCGTCAGCCGCGATAGCGACAACGATCTTCGGGCTGGCGATGGTGGCGACCCTCGCCGTGGGCCTGCTCAGCGCGCGCGGCCGGGACAAGGGCCTGGCGGAGTGGTCGGTCTCCAGCCGGGGACTGGGCGTGCTGTTCATCTGGCTGCTGATGGCCGGTGAGACCTACACCAGCTTCTCGTTCCTGGGCACGGCCGGCTGGTCGTTCTCCATGGGTGTTCCGATCCTGTATCTGGTGGCGTATCTGACGACGGGCTTCGCCGTCGCGTACGTGGTGGGGCCCGCCCTGTGGACGTACGCGAGCCGGCACCAGCTGATCTCGATCGCCGACATGGCCGAACACCGCTTCCGTTCCCGGCCATTGGGGATACTCGTCGCCGTGGTGGCCACGGTCTTCATCGTCCCCTACATCCAGGTGCAGATTCAGGGCATGGGCGTGGTGGTCAACGCCATGACGTACGGGAGCATCGATCTGCGCGTGGCCGCGGTGATCTCCTTCGTCGTCGCCGAGGTGTTCATCCTGGTGTCCGGTCTGCGCGGCTCGGCGTGGGTCAGTGCCCTCAAGGACGTCCTGGTGATCGCGGTGGTGGTCTTCCTCGCCGTGTACGTGCCCGTCCATTTCGTCGACGGACTGGGCGACTTGATGCACCGGATGGTGACGGAGAAGCCGGAGTGGCTCACCTTCCCCGGCCATGAGTCGGGCGGCCTCGACGGCACGTGGTTCGTCACGACCCTCCTGCTGAACGCCGTCACCATCACGATCTTCCCGACGACGGTCGCCGGCTATCTGAGTGCCAGCTCCCCGAACGCCCTGCGGCGCAACGCCGTTCTGCTGCCCTGGTACCAACTGCTGCTGTTCATCCCGATGATGGTCGGCGCGACGGCACTGTTCGTCGTGCCGAACCTCAAGAACCCGGACCTGGCTCTGTTCTCACTCGTCACCGACGCTCTGCCGGCTCCGCTGGTGGCGGTGATCGGTGTGGCGGGCGCTCTCTCGGCGATCGTGCCGATGAGCGTGTTCATGCTGGCCATCGGCACGCTGTGGGGCCGCACCCTGCTGGGCGGCGGAAACGGCGCCGACCCGCGAGGCCGCCGCAGCGGAACGGAACCGGCCGACGACATGCGCACCAAGCGGCTCTCCCAGCTGGTGTGCCTCCTGGCGGGGCTGCTGGCGCTGGCCGGGAGCCTGTTCTTCCCCAACACCCTGGTCCAGCTGTCCGTTCTGTCCTACGAGGGGCTGGCGCAACTGGTTCCCGCCGTACTGCTGGCGCTGTACTGGCGCCGCATGCCCGCCTCCGCGGCCGCCGCCGGAATGCTGGTGGGGCTGACGGTGATGACGCTGCTGTGGGCAACCGGAAACGACCCACTCAACGGCATCAACGGCGGCGTCATCGCGCTGGCGGCGAACCTCGCCGTGACCGGCGCCGTCACCGCGCTGCGTCCCGCCACCGGCGGACCGCCCGCTCCAACCGAGCGGGCAGGAGCGGCGAGTCCCGCACCCGCTGCCGGGGAGGCCCCGTGACCCAGAATCTCCACGAACTGCGCCCGGTGATCTACCGCGCCGCCCGCATCCTCAGCCAGCAGGCGCGCGGCGGCCCGGAACCGGAGGCGATCGCCGTCGCCGGCGGACGGATCGCCGCCACCGGCACGGCATCGCAGCTGCGGGAGCGCTTCCCCGGCGCCGAGGAGGTCGACTTCGGCGACGCGGCGCTCGTGCCGGGTCTCAACGACGCGCACATCCATCTCGCCATCGCCGCCGAGGACTTGCTGCATCTGGACCTGTCGGCCGGGGCCGTCTCCAGCATCGAGGACCTCCTGGGACAGGTACGGGCCGAGGCGGCGCACGCCGAGCCCGGGGAGTGGATTCGCGGCAGCCGCTACGACGACACCAAGACCGGCCCGCTCACCCGCTGGGACCTGGACCGGGCGGCTCCCGGGCATCCCGTGCTCGTCGTGCAGGTCGCGGGCCACTGGGGAGTCGCCAACTCCGCGGCGCTGCGCGCCCTGCACATCGATGAGGATTCCTCCCCTCCCGACGGCGGCGACTTCGGGCGGGACGCGGACGGACGCCTCGACGGGCGGCTCGTCGAGCGGGCGCTGATGAACGTCGTCTATCCCGCCACGGCCCGCGGCGGCGCTTCACCCCTGCCGGCCAGCTCACCGCAGGAGAAGCTGCGCGGCCTGGCTCGCGCCCAGCGGCAGTGGCACGCGGCAGGACTGACCTCCGTGTGCGACGCCCTGATCGCTCCCGAGGACATCTCTCTGCTGCGGCAGGCACGGGCACGCGACGAACTGACCCTGCGCGTCGGCATGTTGCTCTCGATCGATCACTATGCCGCCGCGCAGGCGCTGGGTGTCGGCAGCGGCTTCGGCGACGACATGCTGCGGCTCGTCGGCGTGAAGGCGTTCGTGGACGGTGCGATCGGCGGGCGAACCTGCCTGCTGGCCGAGCCCTACGCGGACTCGGACGGCCACGGACTGCAGACGACGCCCACCGAGGAACTGTTCTCCCAGGTCCGCGCCGTGCACGGCGACGGCAACCGCATCGGTGTGCACGCGAACGGGGACGCCGCGATCCGTCTCGTCCTCGACGCCTTCGAGGCGGCGCAGCGGGAGGTGCCGCGACCGGGACTGCGTCACCGCATCGAGCACTGCAGCATCGTCGACGCGGGCATCCTGAAGCGGATGCGTGAACTGGGCGCGGTCGCGGTGCCGTTCGCGGGTTACGTGGCCTATCACGGCGGTGCGCTCAACCGCTGGTACGGCCCGGACCGCGCCGAGCGGATGTTCGCGCACCGCTCCTTCCTGGACGCCGGTGTCGCGGTGGCGGGTTCGTCCGACTATCCGTGCGGCCCCTACCAGCCGCTGCTCGGAATCCAGTCGATGGTCACCCGCGAGGGCATGGACGACGGTGTGCCGGTCGGAGCGACGCAGCGAATCAGCGCGGAGGAAGCGCTGGCGGTCTTCACGCTCGGGTCGGCCGAGGCGGAAGGCACCGGCCATGTGAAGGGGCGTCTGGAGCCGGGCTGGCTCGCCGACTTCACCGTCCTGGGCGAGGACATCCTCACCATCGACCCCGGCGGCATCGCCTCAGTGCCTGTACGGGCGACCTACGTGGGCGGTGAGTGCGTCCACGAGGCGTGAACGCCGACGCGGAACCGGCGGCAGGACGAGGCCGATCGGGCAGGGCCGGACGGACCACGGGGGTCCGTCCGGCCCTGCTGCTTCCCCCGCCTGCCCGCCCTCACTGGGTGCGCGGCTGGAACGCCGGGTCCACGCAGCGCGGGGGCTCCAGACGGTCGGCGAGGGTACGCAGCGTCCGGGCCAGCGTCTGCCGCGACCGGTGAACCTTCGGCGGCTTCTCCGGGTCCGGGACGACGGGTGCGTCGGGCAGCGCGGAGTGGGCCAGGTGCCTGGTGGCGTCCGCGACGATGGGGCCTTCTATCGGGAACATTTCCTCTCCTGACTGATGAGCGGTGCGGCACGGGCCGGTGCGGCCCGTGAGGTGAGTGCGGCCGGACAGGCCGGCAGGACCGGATCGGCCGGAATCGGTGGTGGGCTGGGAATCGGAGTTGACGGCGATCTGTGCCGGCCGGGTCAGTGGGGTGCGGGACCGGTGGTGGCCCGTACGACCAGTTCGGTGGGGAGCTTGATGCGGGGCACCTTCTGCTCCTCCGGCGGTTCGAGGAGCAGGCGGCCGGCGATGCGTCCCTTCTCCCCCATGGGCTGGCGCACGGTGGTCAGGCGGGCCCGCTCCGCCTCGGGGACGTCGTCGAACCCGGCGACGGAGATGTCCCGGCCCACGACGAGGCCCCGCTGCTCGCAGGCGTCGAGCACCCCGAGCGCGAGCACGTCACCGATCGCAAGCACGGCGGTGGGCCGGTCGGCGACATCGAGGAAGTGAGCGGCCGCGGAGGCCGCCGCGGAGCGGGAGTTGCGGCCCGCGGCGACGACGCGGACACTCCGCCAGTCGACTCCCACCTCCTCCAGCGCGTCCCGGTAGCCCCCGAGGCGGCCCTGCAAGTCCCCGCAGTCGGAGGCGAGTTGCTCCTCCACGGTCGCGGGGCCCGAGGTGCCCGGCGCGACGACCTGATCGACCATCACCGCGACCCGCCGGTGACCGAGCCGGACGATGTGCTCCGCGGCGAGCCGCGCCGAGGCCCGTTCGTCGATGCCGACGTACGGGATCGAGGGATCGTCCCTCTCGTCGGTGGTCACCATCGGCAGGCCCCGTGCCCGGATCAGCGCCTTGGCGGGATGGCCCACGGGGACGCAGTAGAGGCAGAAACCGTCGACCACCGCGTTACGTACGGCCGTTTCCGGATCGTCGTTGCCGGGCGGCACCGGAGCATCCTTGTCGCCCGCCGGGCCGTAGGCACGGGGCGGCATGGGGATGAGGAGCAGGCCGGTGCCGGAGGCTTCGGCGACCTCGGCGACTCCGCGCAGAAAGCCCACGGAGTACGGGTCGGCGAAGGCGTACGAGAGGGTCTCGGTGAAGAGCAGGCCGATCGCTCCTGCCCTCCCCCGCCGCAGTGAACGCGCCGTCGCGTCGGGCCCGGAGTAGCCCAGGCGCCGCGCGGCGTCGAAGATCCGCTCGCGCAGGTCCTTGTTGAGCTGGTCGGGGCGGCCGTATGCGTTGGAGACGGTCGTACGCGACACCCCGACCTCGTCCGCGACGGTCTGCAGCGTCGCCCGCCTACCGCGCGAGTCCTTGGCCCCCACCGCTCGCCCACCCATCTTCTGTATCGATTAAGTCTGTATCGATACAGTAGCCGGGCGCGGCAGCGGCTGTCCACTTCTTTTTTTCGCGACAGGGGCTTGTTCAGGCCGATTCGGCGGCCTGCTTGATGCGCCGGCCGAAGTCGTCCGCATCCTTGCGCGCGGCGTTCAGGGCGACGCCCGCGATCATCTTCCCGACGCCGTGACCGGTCAGCGAGTTGAAGAGCCGCACACGCGTGGTGGAGTCGCCGGACCGCTCCAGGTCGTAGCCGCCCTCCTCCGCGGTCACGAGATTCTCCGAGGTCTCCGTCCAGCGGATCCTGGTGGGCACCTCGAACTCCGTGATGCGGAACTCCCGGCGGGTGCGCACCCCGGCGTCCTTGACCGTGCTCCTGTAGACCGTGCCGACTCCGGTCGGCCCCTCGGTCACCTTGGCCATCTCAAGCACCCTGGGGCTGAACTTGGGGTCGTTCTCACCGTCGGCGAGGAAGGCGAAGACCTCCTCGATGGGGCGATCGATCTCCGTGGTCACCTCGAACTGTCCGGCCATCGTCTCTCCCCTGCCTCTGATCGCTCCCTCGCGGCGGCAAAGCCGCTCAGGGCTGCTTCCGGGCCTGCTTGCCGGCCTTGCTCGCGGCGTCCCGTTCGGACCTGGCGCTCGATGTGCTCAGCACACCGCCAGCGCTCTCCAGGTGCGCGCGGACGAACCACTGGAAGAGTTCGAGGTCGCGCAGCTGCTCGATGAGCATGTCCTGCGTGATCAGGTCGGTCTCTTCGGTGGCACGCACCGCCTCCCGGTGGTCCTCGATGACCCCCGTGTAGACGAGGTCCAGAGCGCCGAGGTGTTCGATGGCTTCGGCACGGCCGATGGCGTAGTCCTCCCACTGCCGCTCGGCCACGAGAGCACCCGGGGTGCCGTGCGGCGAGCCGCCGAGGGTGGAGATGCGCTCCGCCGTCGTGTCGGTCATCTTACGTACGGAGTCGACCTGGGGATCCAGCATTTCGTGCACCGCGATGAAGTGCGGGCCGACGACGTTCCAGTGGATGTGCTTGAGCGTCAGGGCGAGGTCGTTGAGAGCGTGCAGACGCATGGTCAGCAGCCGGATGACGTCGCCGCCCTCCTGCTGGGACATGCCGGGGACCGTGTACTTCGGTTCGGGTGCGCTCCTGGGCACGGCTCTCTCTCCCTCTCGGCATGGACGGCCCGCCCCGGGTCGGCGGCTTCTCCCCATGCCAACACCGCTCACTCCCTCACGCGCGCCGGGAGCCCGCCGAGTCCTCCATTCGGTAGGGGTGACTCCCCGCTGCCCCTGCCCACACCTGCCGGCGTGTGCGGGCGGCTTCGGGGGACGCGATCAGGCGGGCGGCGCCGAGACGCTCCGTACGAGCGAGCTGAGCCGCTGGTCCGCCGGCGGCGCGAGGTTCGCCTGGTCCAGGGCGGTGAGCGCGGACGCGGTGAGGCGGCCGATGCGGGCCTCGACGGCGGCGACGGCGCCCAGGCCGGTGAGCAGTTCCCGGATCCGCTGGAGTTCGTCCGCGTGCAGTTCCCGGTTCCCGAGCGCGGCACGCAGCTGCTGCTCGGCGTCGTGCCTGCCGTGTGCGCGGGCCCGCTGCAGCGCGATGGCCACCAGATAAGTGGAGGCGCCGTCCCTGATGTCGTCGCCCGCGGGTTTGCCCGTGCGGGCGGGCCCACCGAAGACGCCGAGGAGATCGTCGCGGAGCTGGAAGGCCACGCCGGCGCTGCGGCCGGCCCGGCGGAGGGCGGCGATGAGGTCGGGGTCGGCGCCCGCCATGGCCGCGCCCAGGTGGAGTGGCCGCTCGACCGTGTAGAGGCCGCTCTTGAGATAGGCCACCCGCAGTGACTCCTCGGGCGAGTCCACGCCGGTGCCCTGCCCGTACAGGTCCAAGTACTGTCCGGCGATCGTCTCGGTTCGCATGGCCTGCCAGGCGGGTCCGACCGCCCGTCTCGCCCTGCTGTCGAGTCCGGAGGTCTCGTACAGGTCGTCCGCCCACACCAGCGCGAGGTCGCCCGCGAGGATGGCGGCGGAGACGCCGAACGCGTCGGGGTTGCCGCGCAGGCCCGCGGCCCGGTGCTGGTTGGCGAAGGCGACGTGCGCGGCGGGCGCGCCCCTGCGCAGCAACGACCCGTCCATCAGGTCGTCGTGGATGAGCGCGCAGCCCTGGATCAGCTCCAGGGCGGTGGCGACCTTGAGGACGGCCTCGGCGCCGGCTCCGCGCGGCGCACCCCCGGCGCCCCGCCATCCCCACCACACGAAGGCGGGCCGGGTGCGCCTGCCGCCGCGCAGGACCACGTCGGCGAGCAGGTCGATGACGTCCTCGGCGAACCGGTCGCTGCTGCGGGCGGCCTCCTCGCGGCGGACCGCGATGTGCCGGGACAGCAGCGCCTCGATGACGGCCGCCGTGTCCTGGTCGGGGTCGATGCCGAGCGTGCGGACGTCCCGGACGTCCTGGTTCCCCTCGCGTACATGGGCGCTCGGCCGGCGCTGCATGGCGGCTCCTTCCCGAGAGTTCGGCCCGGCAGCGCAGGCAGGAGCATTCGCGCTCACGGACGGTGAAGGAAGATGTACGACGAGTTTTTCAGCCATGGCTCCCGGCTGCACCTCCGCGCCGTGCGCCTGCCGCACGGCCGTACGGGGTGTGCAACGCCGCGCGGTCCGATGCCGGGCACGGGAAGCACAGGCATTCACCGCAGCTGGGAGGGCACTCGTAGGACGAAAGCCATGAATCATCTGAAAGGCGTCGTACATCCATGTCGAGGGGCAGAACGATCCCAGGGCGCGACCGGCCGCACTGGAGGACTCAGGGAAACGCGGTACTCGGCAGGGTCCGTCGCAAGATCGCCGAAGGCACGCGCACGGTGGCCCGTACGGACGCCGCTGTTGCGGTCGTTCCCGCCACTGCCGACCGGGTCGGCAGAAAGCCGACGGGTTCCTCCGGGACGACAGGCGGACAGGAACGCCCCGGCGCCAGTGGGGGGTGCGACTCATGAGCGACATGAAGCAGCAGGACCAACACGACGCGCTCTTCGCCGACTTCGCGAAGGCCGTGAATCTGCCCGCGGGCCAGCTCGAACGGTGGCTGGAGACGGAGCGGTCGCGCAACGTGGGCCGCCACAAGGGGCAGCGCGAGAGTCACGGGCACGCGGCGGGACGTCGCATCGTGAAGCTTCTGCGGACCCCCAGGGCGGACTTCACCGCGGACGACCTCGTCCACATGCGCAAGGCGATCCACCACATAGACCGGCAGCTCAAGCGCCGCCCGCGGGGCGACATCAGCGAGACGGACTGGCGCTTCGCCCTCATGAACTGGGGGCACGACCCGCAGCGCTGACGGCAGTCGACGGGCCCGCCCGGGATGCCGGGAACGGCCCGGAAGCCGGAACCCCCTCGTCCGTGGTGCTGCGAGGCGGGGGCGGCGGAGCGAGGATGGAGTCATGCTGCTCGCCGACATCGCCCGGACCTCGAGGGAGATCACGACCGTCTCCTCGCGCAAGGAGAAGGTGGCGCTGCTGGCGGAGCTGTTCCGCGCGGCCTCGCCCGACGAAGTGCCGGTGGTCGTCACGTACTTGGCGGGCAGCCTGCCGCAGCGCCGGACGGGTGTTGGCTTCCGCACCCTCTCCGAGCGCCATGTGCCCTCGTCCGAGGCGCACTTGACGATCGCGGACGTGGACGCCGCGCTGGAGGAGATCGCCGGTGTGCGCGGCAAGGGCGCCCAGACCGAGCGGAAGCGGCTGCTGGCGGCGCTGATGTCCGCGGCGACCGAGGAGGAGCAGCACTTCCTCTTCCGGCTGCTCACGGGTGAGTTGCGGCAGGGAGCGCTCGACGCCTTCGCCGTGGAGGGCCTCGCGGAGGCGGTCTCGGTCCCTGCGGGTCAGGTGCGACGTGCGGTGATGTTCGGGGGCTCGCTCGGCGCGGTCGCGAGCGCTCTGCTGGCCGAAGGACCGTCGGCGCTGGAGGCGTTCCGTCTGGAGACGGGACGCCCCGTGCAGCCGATGCTGGCGCAGAGCGCGAAGAACGTGCTGGAGGCCGTCGACAAGCTCGGCCCGTGCGCGGTGGAGGAGAAGCTCGACGGAATCCGGGTGCAGGTGCACAAGGACGGCACCAGCGTGGGCATCTACACGCGCACCCTGGACGACATCACCGCCCGGCTCCCCGAACTCTCGGAAGTCGTGGGCGGGTTGGCCGCTCAGCAGGCGGTGCTGGACGGCGAGGTGATCGCCCTGGACGAGCAGGGCCGGCCCCGTCCGTTCCAGGAGGTCTCCCAGCGTGTGGGCTCGCACGTGGACGTGCCGACGGCGCGGGTGACGCTGCCGGTCACGCCGCGCTTCTTCGACGTGCTCTCCGTCGACGGACGCGACCTTGTGGACCTGGACGCGGCACAGCGCCACGACGCTCTCGCGCAGGTCGTACCGGAGTCCCTGCGGGTGCGGCGCATGGTGGTCCAGGATCCGCAGGCGGACGAAGAGCGCCGCGCGGCCGAGGAGTTCGCGCAGCGGGTCCTGGAGGAGGGGCATGAGGGCGTCATGGTCAAAGCGCTCGATTCCGCCTACAGCGCGGGACGCAGGGGTGCCTCGTGGCTGAAGGTGAAGCCCGTCTTCACCCTCGATCTGGTGGTGCTTGCCGCGGAGTGGGGCCACGGGCGCCGCACGGGACGGCTGTCGAACCTGCATCTGGGCGCGCGATGGCCGGACGGATCGTTCGCGATGCTCGGAAAGACCTTCAAGGGGCTCACGGACGACCTGCTGGCCTGGCAGACCGAGCACCTTCGCGGCATCGCGGAGCGCGAGCATTCCTGGGGCGTGACGGTGCGGCCGGAACTGGTGGTGGAGATCGCCGTCGACGGGCTGCAGCGCTCCACGCGGTATCCGGCCGGTGTGACGCTGCGCTTCGCCCGCGTGGTGCGCTACCGGCCCGACAAGCCGGCGTCGGAGGCCGACACGGTCGACGACGTCCTCGCGCTCCAGCGTTAGCGGGCGAAGCGCGAGGACGGCGGTACATCCGCACCGCATCGGCGGCGCGGATGACCGGGGCGCGGCGACGAACAGCGGCCGCGGCAGGCGCCGTTCAGCCGCGCGGGACCACCATCGAGAGGACCTTCGGCAGCGGGTACCAGTCGGAGGTCGTGATGCTGGCGTGCGAGGCGGCGAGTTGAGTGACGCGGTCCCGGGCCTCCTGCTCGCTCGGCTCGGTGTTGTCGATCTCCGGGTCGACCTTGTGTGCGTCGGTCATGATCGTGAGATAGCCGTGCTTCTGATACCAGGCGGTGTCGATCCCGCCCCCCGCGAACGTGGCGGCGTCGCCGTCGAAGACGACGAACCAGGGCCGCAGGGCCTCGTCGTAGCGCTCGGTCCGGGGATCGCCCTTCTCGGCACCGTGGACCGCCGGGAAGGCGCCGGCCTCGCCCAGTGCGCCCTTGGCGGAGAGATCCTTGAGGTGGGTGGCGTACTCCTCGTCCGTCCACAGGTCGTCGGCTGGGTTGTCCTCCTCGACGGTGCCCGGGATGAGTTCGAAGAGGAACTTGCCCGCCATGGCGTCCCGGTCGGGCCAGCCCGTGCTGCCCACCGCCTCGTCGAGGTTGGCGTGCGATCCGGTGACGTCGGAAGGACGAAAGAGCGCGTCGCCCAGCTTCTCGCTGAGCAGTGAGTCGAGTTCGTCCGGGCCGCGGTCCGCCTTGTCGTAGAAGCCGTCCTTCATCTCGACCTTGATGAGGACGGGCGGGTGGCCGGGGTGCGCGTCGTGCCAGGCGCGCATGTCTGCGAGGCAGCCGTCGAGGCTCTGGTCGCGTTCCTTGGTGCGCAGTTCGTCCGCCGACGCCGCGTTCTCGCAGTTGTTGTCGTTGCCGGTCGGGTTGCTGTGGGAGACGCGCCAGCCCTTGCCGATGACGTTGGTCCACACGTCGAGTTCGAGGAGGGAGGCGCCCGAGTCGAGCGCGTCCGCGAAGTACTCGTACTTGTCCTGCTCGTAGGCGTTGTGCACACCGACGCTCGTGGTGTCGCCGTAGGTGGGGGCGGCGGCCTTCTCGGGGCCCGCCTGGGCGGTGACGGGAATGGCGAGCGCCGTGGCAGCGGTGACCAGAGCGGCCGTCGATATGGCGACGGCTAGGCGGGATCTGCTCATGGGCTGAGTCCTTGGTGGTGTGGGGGGTCCAAGTGAGCATCAGCGTAGAGCGATTCGCGTGCCGCGGGTACGGTGCGCGGCGAAAGTGCGGAGAGCGGGAGAGTTCAGGACGTCGAGCATGAGGGCCCCTCGCCGGGATGCCTGGCCCGGCAAGGGGCCCCGGGATCGGGCGAGTTGACGGTGCCGCTCAGCGGCGGCGGCGCTTCGAGCGGTCCAGGGCCGATACACCGAGTGCTGCCAGAACCAGCTGTATGAGCCACTCGATCCAGTCGACTCCGTTGGTGTCACCCACCCCGAAGTACGTGGCGATGGCCGAGCCTATGAGTGCGGCCACGATGCCGACCCCGATCGTCAGGAAAATGCCGACCCGCTGACGTCCGGGCACGATGAGCCGCCCCAGCACACCGATGATGGTCCCGATCACGATGGCGCTGATGATGCCTGAGATCTCCATGATCTCCCCTTGTCGGTCGTCGTGTCCCCTCCTTCTGCCCGCATCCCGGGCCCGTACGCAGGGCTTTCCCCGTGGGCACCCGTGGGCACCGCAGCTTCGTGTCCGGTGGCCGCCGGGCGGTGTCGGCAGGGGCTGGGACACTTGCCGGTGCCGGTCGGCACGCACCCGTGGCAGCGTGGCCGGCGGTAGGTCCGTACGGCGCCGTCGTCACAGGAGGTCGCGAGTGGACGCACTCATCCCCGCTCCCCCGTCGCGCCCGGCGCCCGGGGCGGTGCACCTGCCCGGATGGCTCGGCCTCCAGGAGCAGCGCGACCTCGTCTCCGCCTGCCGGGCATGGGCGGCCGGCCCCGTGCCGCTGCGGCACACGAAACTCCCGCGCGGCGGCGTGATGTCGGTGCAGACGGTCTGCCTGGGATGGCACTGGCAGCCCTATCGCTACACGCGCACCGCCGACGACGTGAACGGGCTCCGCGTGGCCGGATTCCCCGAGTGGCTGGCCCGGCTCGGCCAGCGGGCGCTCGCCGACGCGTACGGGGACGACGCGGCCGCCCGCGAGTACGAGCCCGACACGGCCCTGATCAACTTCTACGACGGCAGCGCACGAATGGGCATGCACCAGGACAAGGACGAGAGGTCGGCGGCGCCGGTCGTCTCGCTGAGCATCGGCGACACCTGCGTCTTCCGCTTCGGGAACACCGAATCGCGGAGCAGGCCCTACACGGACCTGCATCTCTCCTCCGGCGACCTGTTCGTCTTCGGGGGCCCGTCCCGTTTCGCGTACCACGGCGTGACGAAGGTCTTCCCCGGCACGGGCGATCCGGCCACGGGGATGGCGTCCGGGAGGCTCAACCTCACGCTACGCGTGACAGGCCTGACGGACTGAGACCACGGCGGTGGCGGCGAAAATCGCCGCCCGGCAGGTATAGGTCGCGGCTCGCTGCCCACCCGGGCGGCATGGACGAGAAGTACCCCGACCCCGAGGACCCTCGCCACACGCCCGGTCTGGAACCGGGCGGGCAGGTGCCGCCCGGGGAGACGCCTCCCGGCGAGGACAGCACGGCGGGCGCAGGTCCGGACGAGCGCCACAACCCGGCCAAGGGCTGGGCGAAGACGCCGGTGATCATCCTGGCGCTGCTCGTCGCCGTCTTCTTCATCTACTTCCTGGCCTGGGCGATCGAGCTCTGAGCGGAGTCCGCCGCGCCTGTCACTAGGGTTCCGGTGCAGGTGCGGCGGCGTGTCTGCGGACCCATGCCGCCCCGGGCACACCTGAGGCCGTGGGCCGGCAGGTGGGAAGGGGTTTCACCTGTCTGCCCACGGCCTTGTGCCGTGCCCGCCTACGCGGGCCCGTTCTCTGCCTGCGGCGTGGGCGTCACGGCGCCGGCGGCGCAGGCTGCGGTTCCGGCTCCGGCGGGACCGGCTCCGGCGTGGGAGACGGCGGAATCGGATCCGGTGCGGGTCCCGGCGGAGGGGCGGGCGTCGGCGCCGGCACCGGATCCGGTGCCGGTCCGGGCCCCGGCCCACCGGGCCCGGGCGGCGGAGTGGGGTTGGGAGGAACCGGGTCTGGCCGCCTGCAGACCGGGAACCTCGTGCCTGACTGCTGTGGCATCACAACTCCGGATTTACGTAGCGGCATATCCGTCAAGGACCGGGTGCCCGCTCGCGCGGCCACCACTCCCCTCCCCGCTCTCCGTCCGTACCGGGACGCACACCCGTCTCCGGCCTGCGCAAACCTGGCTGTGCCACGTGTGGTCAGTCCGCGGACAACTCGCTGCGGTCCCCACCCCAGAGCGTGTGGAAGGACCCGTCCCGGTCGGTGCGCCGGTAGGTGTGCGCTCCGAAGAAGTCGCGCTGCCCCTGGGTGAGAGAGGCGGGCAGGCGTGCACTGCGCAGGCTGTCGTACGAGGCGAGCGCGGCGGAGAAACCGGGCACGGGGATGCCGTGCTGCACCGCGGTGGCCACGACCGTGCGCCAGTCGCCCTGCGCATCGCCGATCTCCTTGGAGAAGTGCTCGTCCGCCAGCAGCGTCGGCAGATCGGGCCGGCCGGCGAACGCGGCACGGATGCGGTCCAGGAACACGGCACGGATGATGCAGCCCGCACGCCAGATGGCGGCGACGGCACCCGGGTCGATCTCCCAGCCGTACTCCTGGCTGCCGCTGCTGATCATGTTCCAGCCCTGTGCGTACGACGTGATCTTCGAGGCGTACAGGGCCTGTTCGACCTGCCCCGCGAACCGCTCGGCGTCGTCCGGGGAGAGCGCAGCGGCAGCGGGACCCGCCAGATGGGAGCTGGCCGAGCGCAGGTCGGCATGGCCGGAGAGGGAGCGGGCGAAGACGGCCTCGGCGATGCCGGAGACGGGCACTCCCAGATCGAGCGCGGTCTGCACGGTCCAGCGGCCGGTCCCCTTCTGCTCGGCCTCGTCGGCGACGACGTCGACGAAGGGCTGCCCGGTGGCGCCGTCGGAGTGCGAGAGGACCTCCGCGGTGATCTCGATGAGGTAGGAGTCCAGGCGGCCGGTGTTCCACTCGCGGAAGGTCTCGGCGATGCGGTCGGGGCTGTATCCGGCGACGTCGCGCAGCAGGTGGTAAGCCTCGCCGATCAGCTGCATGTCGGCGTACTCGATGCCGTTGTGCACCATCTTCACGAAGTGGCCCGCACCGTCCGGGCCCACGTGGGTGGTGCAGGGCGTGCCGTCGGGAGCCTTGGCGGCGATGCTCTCCAGCATCGGGCGGAGCGAGTCGTAGGCCTCGGCGGAGCCGCCGGGCATGATGCTCGGCCCGTGCAGGGCGCCTTCCTCGCCGCCCGAGATGCCCGTACCGACGAAGTGGAGTCCGCGTTCGCGCATCGCCTTCTCGCGACGCCGCGTATCGGCGTAGTGGGCGTTGCCGCCGTCGATGATGACGTCGCCGGGTTCGAGCAGCGCGGCGAACTCGTCGATCACGGCGTCGGTCGGGGCTCCCGCCTTCACCATGATCACCAGCCTCCGCGGCCGCTCCAGGGCGGCGACGAACTCCTCCGCGGTCTCCGCGGCGATGAAGCTTCCCTCGTCGGAGAAGTCGCGCACGAGGTCACGCGTCCTGGAGACGGTCCTGTTGTGCAGGGCCACGGTGTATCCGTTGCGGGCGAAGTTCCGGGCGAGGTTGCGGCCCATGACGGCGAGGCCGGTGACGCCGATGTGTGCACTGCTGCTCATGCTGATGCTCCTGGGGTGAGCAGACCGACGGGCCGGTCCGCTCGGCTCGGGGTTGACGGAGTGCGGGTGTTTCCGCGGGTCGTGCGGCGGGAGATGTCAGCGGATGCGTCTGGGAAGAGGCAGGGGCAGGGCGGGCAGACCGTCGAGGCTGACACCGACGTGCTCCTTCTTCTCGCAGTATCTGGAGAAGGACTCGTCGGTCTCGCGCGCGAAGCGCTGCGTGTGCAGCTGCCGGTCTCCTTTGTGATCCATGAACGGCACCGCGAAACCGCATGTGTCGCTGATGCGCTCCGCGCGCACGGTGATGACGGCACGCAGGTCCGTGCGGCTCTGCATGCTGACGTCGAAGTGCGGGAGCAGTTCCTGCCAGCGCGGGTCGTCGCGGAAGACGGGCACGCCGGTGCCGTGGATGCGCA
The DNA here is from genome assembly GCF_015910445.1 of Streptomyces bathyalis. Lineage (NCBI taxonomy): Bacteria > Bacillati > Actinomycetota > Actinomycetes > Kitasatosporales > Streptomycetaceae > Streptomyces > Streptomyces bathyalis. The sequence continues at coordinate 7,169,026 of NZ_CP048882.1, read as the reverse complement.
CGATGCGGGGCGGCCCGTCGAAGGCGCACCACATCAGGGTGACGCGGCCGTTCTCACGCAGATGGGCGATGGTCTCGGCTCCGCTGCCGCCGAGATCCAGATATCCGACGGTGACGTCGTCAAGGACGGCGAACGACCCGGCGAGCCCCTTCGGCGAGACGTTGACATGCCCGTCGGCCGCCAGCGGGGCGGTCGCGGTGAAGAAGATGTGCTGCTCCTCGATGAAGGCACGGAGCCGCTCGTCGATGCGTTCGTAGATCTTCCCCATCCCGGCATTGTGGGCCCGGCGGCGGCCTGGCGCGCGGGTATCCGTGAAAGCACGCCGCACCTGCGCACACCGGGCGCGTCACGGACCCGATATCTCCCCCCGCGCCCTGCGTCCACCGGGGTTGTGAGCCTGACGCGCCGGGCCTTAGCTCAGGGGCGTGCCGTCCACGACGGTCTCGACGCCGTCCGCGAGGAAGCACAAATACCCCGCGATGCGCGTGGCCTCGTCCAAGGGCTGCTCGTAGCACCAGGCCGCGTCCTCGATGACGCCGTCGGCGGTGCGGAGCGTCCGGTAGGAGGCCTGGCCCTTGTAGGGACAGTGCGTGTGGGTGGCACTCGGGCTGAGCAGCTCCGCGCGCACGTCCTGCTGCGGCAGGTAGAAGCGGTTGGGCAAACCCGTCTCGGAGAGCAGGAACGCGCGGCGGCTCTCGGCGACGTCGGTGCCGCCGGCCCTGACCACGACGTGGCGGCTGGTGGGACGTACGTCGATGCGGTGGTACGGGTCGCGCACATGGCCGCTGACCTCCTCGTCCTCGTCGAACCAGGCGTCCATGGCCGACCAGTACACGGCCGCGTGGCCCTTCAGCCACTCCGCGCCGTCCAGCGGCTCGGGGTAGCTCCACACGGCGTTCTCGACGAAGCGGTCCCCCACGCGCACGCTCCAGTAGCGGGCGTCCCCCTTGAAGGGGCAGTGGGTGCTGTGGGAGCTCTCCTCCAGCACCTCCTCGCGCAGATCGGCGAAGGGGACGTAGAGCTGCGGCAGCAGGTTGCTCTCGTGCAGGAGCTTGGCGTCGGTGGAGTCCAGCAGCGTGCTGCTGCCCAGCAGCGCACGTACTCGGCGCGGGAAGTGCTGCCACAGCAGCCGGTGTGCAGGGCCGTCGATCGTGTAGTTGACGGTCTGCGGGGACCGCGATGCGAGCGGTCCGCCGCCGAGCGTGAGGGTCATGGGTCCGGCCTCCGGATCGATGTGGCAATGCGGTCCGTTCCCCACTCTCGCACCGCCGGGGACCCACAGGCGCGCGACCCGGTATGCGTCCGCGGAGTCCTGGCCGACGCGGATTCAGGCAGCCTGAAGTCGTCCCGGTGTGGACGTCACGGCCTTCGCAAAGCGGTGACCGGCCACTCCGCCGCGCCCGGCTCCCACGTGCCCCGCGGTCACGTACTGGAAAGGCATCGGGCAGGTCGACCGGCGACCGGACCTCCGGAGCGGCGACATGCCGTCGATCCCGCCGGGCGACGCGTCCTGACCGGAAGCACCGGCGAACCCCGGGCATCCGGCGCGCGGTCCGCCGGGCCCGCTCGTCGTGCTGTGGCGCTCGTGACGAAGAGGCCTCTCCGGGCTCGCCCGGAAAGGCCTCTCACGACAGCCGGCCGGTGCCGTCCGGCCCTTCGACCCTCAGCGGATGGGAACGCCCGAGAGCGTACGGGCGATGACCAGGCGCTGGATCTCGCTGGTGCCCTCGAAGATGGTGTAGATGGCCGCGTCCCTGTGCATCCGCTCGACGGGGTATTCGCGTGTGTAACCGTTGCCGCCGAGGATCTGCATGGCCTGGGCGGTGACCGTCTTCGCCGTCTCGCCGGCGTAGAGCTTCGACATGGAGCCCTCGGCGGAGTCGAACGGCTTGCCCGCCGCCGCCATCCACGAGGCGCGCCACACCAGCAGGCGGGCAGCGTCGATGCGGGTGCGCATGTCGGCCAGCTGGAAGGCGACGCCCTGGTTGTCGATGATGGGGCGCCCGAACTGGACGCGTTCCTTCGCGTAGTCGAGCGCGACCTCGTACGCGGCGCGGGCGATGCCCACGGCCTGCGCACCAACCGACGGCCGGGACGCTTCGAAGGTCGCCATGGCCGCGTTCTTCACGCGCTCGCCGCCCTTCTTGGCGCGCTCGCGCGCCCGGGCGAGGCGCTCGTCCAGCTTCTCCTTCCCGCCCAGCAGGCAGCTGCCGGGGAGGCGTACGTCCTCGAGGACGACCTCGGCGGTGTGGGAGGCGCGGATGCCGTGCTTCTTGAACTTCTGGCCCTGGGAGAGGCCGGGCGTGCCGGGCGGGACGATGAAGGAGGCGTGGCCCTTGCTGCCCAGTTCAGGGTCGACGACGGCGACGACGACGTGGACGTTGGCGATGCCGCCGTTGGTGGCCCAGGTCTTGGTGCCGTTGAGCACCCACTCGTCCTTGGCCTCGTCGTAGACGGCGCGGGTGCGCATGGCCGACACGTCGGAGCCTGCGTCGGGTTCGGAGGAGCAGAACGCAGCGACCTTCACGTCACCGGCGTCGCCGTACATCTGCGGGACCCAGGTGCCGATCTGCTCCTCGGTGCCGTTGGCCATCACGCCGATGGCTGCCAGACCGGTGCCCACGATGGACAGGGCGATTCCCGCGTCCCCCCAGAACAGCTCCTCCATCGTCATCGCGATGCCGAGGCCGGTCGGATCGAAGAACTGCTGCGCGTAGAAATCGAGTGAGTACAGACCGATCTTCGCGGCTTCCTGGATGACGGGCCAGGGAGTCTCTTCGCGCTCGTCCCATTCCGCGGCGGCAGGGCGGATCACATCGGCGGCGAAACCGTGGATCCATTCACGGATCTCCTTCTGATCGTCATTGAGATCGAGCGCGAATGCGGTGTCGCCCATGACCGGTCCTTCCAGCAGCTGAGTTACCAATGGTAATGGCAAGTCTGTTACTGGTCGGTAATGGATGTCAACTCCCGGTCTCGAGCGTTCGTGGCGCTGTCGCGGGTGTTACGTTTCGCTGGGGTAGCGAGAATGAAAAGGGAGGGGAGGCGCCATGGAGACCAAGCAGCCGACGGAGCAGCGAAGCTCCGCCGATCGCCGCCGCAAGGAGCTGCTCGAGGCCGCCGACCGCGTCGTCCTTCGCGACGGTCCCGGTGCCTCGATGAACGCCATTGCCGCCGAGGCGGGCATCACCAAGCCCATTCTCTACCGGCACTTCGGTGACAAGGAAGGCCTCTACCGCGCGCTGGCCGTCCGGCACACGGACGCCCTGATCGGCGCGCTCAGAGCCGCGCTGGACGCCCCTGCAGAGCGGCGAAAACGCGTCGAGGCCACGCTGGACACCTACCTCGCCGCGATCGAGACCCGCCCGCAGGTCTACCGCTTCCTCATGCACCCCTCCGAAGGCGCCTCGGGCGGCGACCGCGGTTTCGAGGCCGGACAGCACTCCGCTCCCCTGCTGCGCCGCCTGGGCGACGAACTGGGCAAGGTCATCGAGGAACGCCTCGACCTGGGCCCCGGCGGCCAGGAGACGGCACGCATCTGGGGACACGGCGTCGTCGGGATGGCATACGCGGCGGGTGACTGGTGGCTGCGTGAACGTCCCTGCTCCCGCGCCGAGTTGGTCAGGCAGCTCGCCGACCTGCTGTGGGGTCGGCTGGCGATGGCCGACGACCATCCCGGAGCCCCCGGCAGTCTCTGAACACCGGCGGGAGCCCGGCACGCGGCGGGGCGTTCCGGGTACGCACGACGGAGCCGCATCCCGGACGCACCGGGCTGGCCCGGTGCGGGATGCGCAACTTCCCTGTGGGTGAGGCGGTTCGGGCGCGGCTGCGGACCTCGGTAGGCTGCTCCCGACCGAGGGGCAAGGAGGAGCAGGACGATGGCAGGCAACCAGGAGCCGCTGTCTCCGCGGGCCAGGCTGGCCGTGACGGCAGGCAAGGCCGCGGCAGCGGTATCGCGTGCGGCGGGTCGCGGCAGCGGATCGGTGATCGGCGGCAAGGTCGCGCTCAGACTCGATCCCGACCTGCTGGCCCAGGTGGCCCATCACCTGGACGTTGTCCTGGTGTCCGCGACGAACGGCAAGACGACCACCACGCGGCTGATCGCGGAGGCGCTGCGCGCCAACGGCGGCGTGGTCTCCAACGCCCTGGGCGCGAACATGCCCGCCGGGATCACCTCGGCTCTCGCGGGCGGATCGGACGCCCAGTACGGCGTGATCGAGGTGGACGAGAAGTACCTCGCCACGGTCGCACGCGATGTGACCCCCAAGGCCATCGCCCTGCTCAACCTCTCCCGTGACCAGCTCGACCGCGCCGCCGAGACGCGCATGCTCGCCGAGCGCTGGCGCGAGGGCCTCTCCGGCACGAAGGCCGTGGTCATCGCCAACGCCGACGACCCCCTCGTCGTCTGGGCCGCCTCCTCCGCGCCGAACGTGGTGTGGGTCGCCGCCGGCCAGGAGTGGAAGGACGACGCGTGGTCGTGCCCGGCGTGCGGCGGCGTGATGCAGCGTCCGGACGACGACTGGTTCTGCGCCGAGTGTGGCTTCCGGCGCCCCACCCCGAGCTGGGCGCTCTCCGGTGACGAGGTGCTGGACCCGCACGGTTCGGCCTGGCCGATCAAACTTCAGCTGCCCGGCCGTGCCAACAAGGCCAACGCCACCACCTCCGCGGCCGTGGCCGCGGCGTTCGGCGTTCCCCCGCAGGTGGCGCTGGAGCGCATGCACGCGGTGACCGCCGTCGCCGGCCGCTACGACGTGGTGGACTACCGCGGGCGTCAGGTAAGGCTGCTGCTGGCGAAGAACCCCGCGGGCTGGCTCGAGACCTTCTCCCTCATCGACGCTCCCCCCGCTCCGGTCATCCTCTCGGTCAACGCCCGCGGCGCCGACGGCACGGACACCTCATGGTTGTGGGACGTGGACTACTCACGTCTGGCCGGGCACCCGATCTGCGTGATCGGTGACCGCAAGCTGGACCTGGCGGTACGTCTGGAGGTCGCCGGCGTCGACTTCCAGGTCTGCGAGAGCCCGGCAGAAGCGGTCTCGGCGTCCCCGCCCGGGCGCATCGAGGCGATCGCGAACTACACGGCCTTCCAGGATCTGCGCCGCGTCGTCGGCAACTGAACCCATCGACCCGCTCAAGGAGTTGGCGAGCATGAGTGACACGGGCCTGCGAGTGGTGTGGGTGTACCCCGACCTCCTCAGCACCTACGGGGACCAGGGCAACGCCCTGGTGGTGGAGCGGCGCGCGCATCAGCGCGGGCTGAAGGTGCAGCGCACCGACATCCGCTCCGACCAGCAGGTGCCCACGTCCGCGGACATCTATCTGATCGGCGGCGGCGAGGACCGGCCGCAGCGGCTCGCAGCGGAGCGGCTGCTGCGCGACGGCGGGCTGCACCGGGCCGTCGACAACGGCGCCATCATCTTCTCCGTCTGCGCCGGCTACCAGATCCTGGGCCGCGAGTTCGTCAACGACCTCGGTGAGCCGCAGAAGGGCCTCGGGCTGCTGGACGTCGTCAGCACGCGCGGTGAGGCGGAACGGTGCGTGGGTGACGTACTGGCCGACATCGACCCGGAACTGGGCCTGCCGGAGCTGACGGGCTTCGAGAACCACCAGGGCATCACCAAGGTCGGGCCCGGGGCACGGCCGCTGGCGCAGGTACGGCTGGGCAAGGGCAACGGCACGGGCGACGGCACCGAGGGCGCGTGGAACGACACGGTCTTCGGCACCTACATGCACGGTCCGGTGCTGGCCCGCAATCCGCAGATCGCCGACCACCTCATCAAGCTGGCACTGGATGTGAACGCGCTGCCGTCCGTCAACGACCAGTGGTACGAGGCGCTGCGCAAGGAGCGGATCTCGGCGGCCCTCCAGCCCGCCTGACACCCCCCGCTTCCTCTCCCCCGCCCCGGGAGCACCTTCCGGGCGGGGGATTCGCATGTGCGGGCACAGTCGGGGGTCCCTACGGGCCGCGGAACCGGGGGGAATACGCTTGTCGGGCAGAACGCCCAAGTCAGGAGAGAGCGCGGATGGACCACGGTGGACACGGCATGACGACGGATCTGCCGCCGTTCACACTCGGCCGCGGCCTGGAGTTCACCGGCGAGCCGTTCTTCCTGGTGGGGTGCCTCCTGGCGCTGGTGCTGTACGGGGGGGCAGTGGTGCGGCTCCGTCGGCGGGGCGACGCGTGGCCCGTCGCCCGCACCGTCGCGTGGGTCCTGGGTGTGCTCGCCGTCGCGGTGGCGATGTGCACGGCACTGAACGAGTACGGGATGCTGCTCTTCAGCGTCCACATGGTGCAGCACATGATCATCAGCATGCTGGCGCCGATCCTCCTGCTGCTGGGGGCGCCGGTGACCCTGACGCTGCGGGCGCTGCCGTCGGCGGGGCGCGGCCGCAAGGGACCGCGGGAGCTTCTCGTGGCGCTGCTGCACAGCCGCGTCCTGCGCGTGCTGACCCACCCCGGTTTCACGATCCCGCTGTTCATCGCGAGCCTCTACGCCCTGTACTTCACGCCGATCTTCGACTTCCTGATGCGCTCCACGGCCGGGCACCTGGCGATGATGGGGCACTTCCTGCTGGTCGGGCTGGTCTTCTTCTGGCCGATCATGGGTGTCGATCCGGGCCCGCACCGGCCCGGCTATCTGATGCGGATGCTCGAACTGTTCGCCGGGATGCCCTTCCATGCCTTCTTCGGCATCGCGCTGATGATGGCCACTGAGCCGATGATCGCCACGTACGCGAACCCACCGGCGTCACTGCAGGTGACGGCGCTGTCGGACCAGACGGCGGCCGGCGGGATCGCCTGGGCGTTCAGCGAGATCCCCTCGGTGCTGGTGCTCCTCGCGCTGGTCTTCCAGTGGCACAGGTCGGAGGAGCGCGAGGCGCGGCGCAGGGACAGGATGGCCGACCGCGACGGCGACAAGGAGCTCGCCGAGTACAACGCGTATCTGGCCTCCCTGCAGGCCCGTCAGCAGTGACCGGGGGCAGTAGCGCCACTGCCACTGCGCGAGCGACCATAGGAGTCGGACCCGGTTCCATTTGCACGCGATCCCCGTCGCCGGCCGGATCGCCGGGAGGAGGGTGTTGTGATGCCTCGCTCTGCCAAGGCTCTGACCGTCGGTACGGTGGCGGCGCTCATTCTCGTGACGGCCTACACGGTGACCATGGGGAGCAGCGGCTGGCTCTGGTTCGGATGGGTCGTCCTGGCTCTGGTCACGGTGGGGGCCGTATCCACGAAGCGCAGCTGAGACCCCGTCCGGTGGGCCCCCTCCCCCGCATGCGGTGGTGGGGGCTACTCTGCGATCTCATCGACGCATGGGGGAAGGCCGTAGCGTGTTCTACAACTTGTTCAAGTACGTACTGCTGGGGCCCCTGTTGCGGCTGTACTTCCGCCCGCGGATCGAGGGGCTCGAGAACATTCCGGATGAGGGTGCGGCCATCGTGGCCGGCAATCACCTCTCCGTCTCCGACCACTTCCTGATGCCGGCCATCCTCCGACGGCGCATCACATTCCTGGCGAAGTCCGAGTACTTCACGGGGCCGGGCCTGAAGGGGCGGCTCACGGCGGCCTTCTTCCGGAGCGTGGGCCAGATCCCCGTGGACCGCTCGGGCAAGGGCGCCGGCCAGGCCGCCATCGACGAGGGCCTCGGCGTGCTCCGCAGGAGCGAGCTGCTGGGCATCTATCCCGAGGGCACCCGTTCCCACGACGGCAGGCTGTACAAGGGCCGCGTCGGTGTCGCGTCGATGGCGCTGCAGGCGGGCGTGAAGGTCATTCCCTGCGCGATGGTGGGGACCTTCGAACTCCAGCCGCCCGGACGGAAGATGCCCCGGTTCGGCAAGGTGACGATCCGTTTCGGTGAGCCGCTGGACTTCTCGCGCTACGCGGGGATGGAGAGCGAGCGCACGGTGCTGAGGGCGGTCACGGACGAGATCATCCACGAGATCCTTCAGCTGTCCGGCCAGGAGTACGTCGACATGTACGCGCCTGAGGCGAAAGCGCTGCAGGCGAAGGAGCGTCAGGAGGCCCGTGCACGCGGGCGGAGCGAGGAGCGCAAGGACTCCTGAACGGGATCTCCCGGAACGGATTCGGGAGGCCCGAACGACGAAGGGGACGACCGGAGTTCCGGCCGTCCCCTTCGCATGTCGCGCTGTTCGGACTCCCGTGTCAGTGCGGGGCCCGCAGCCAGGCCGCCGTGCCGGCCTTGGCCTCCGGAGCCGTCAGACCGCCGATGATCTGAGGCACGGGCTTCGAGTGCGGAGCGCAGACGACGTCCTTGGCACCGGCGTCTCCCTTGAGGAGGTAGGTCTCCACGCGCTCGTTGATGCAGGGGTTGCGGACGTTGGTGATGCCGTGCGATCCCGCGTCCCGCTCGGTGATCAGGCGTGAGCCCTTCAGACGCTTGTGCACCTCGACGGCGCCGCCGTACGGCGTGGCGGCGTCGCGCTCGGACTGCGCGATGAGGACGGGCGGCAGGCCCTTGTCCGCACCCACCTCGACCGGCTGCTGCTGCTTGACGGGCCAGGTGGCGCAGGGCAGGTTCAGCCAGGCGTTCGACCAGGTGAGGAACGGGTACTTCTGGTGCAGCCGGCTGTTGTCCCGGTCCCACTTGTTCCAGCTGGTGGGCCACTTGGCGTCGGTGCACTCGACGGCGGTGTAGACGGCGTTGCCGTTCTCGGCCGCCTTGTTGCCGGCCTTGTCCGCCATGTCAGGTCCGGCGGCCTCGACGAGCGCCTTCTCGTCGCCCTTGACGTGCGAGGACCAGGCCTTGGCGACAGGAGCCCACATCTGGTCGTAGTAGGGGGCGTTCTGGAAGAAGCCGAGCAGTTCGGCCGGTCCGACGACACCGCCGATGGGCTTCTTCTTCGCCTCGGCCCGCAGCTTCTTCCACTGCGCCTCGACCTTCGCGGCGGTGTCGCCGAGGCCGTAGGTGGCGTCGTTCTCGGCGACCCACTTCGTCCAGTCCTCCCAGCGTCCTTGGAAGGCGACGTCCTGGTCGAGGTTGTTCTTGTACCAGATCTGGTCACGGGAGGGGTTGACGACACTGTCCACGATCATGCGGCGCACATGCGTGGGGAAGAGGGTGCTGTAGACGGAGCCGATGTAGGTGCCGTAGGAGACGCCGAGGTAGTTCAGCTTCTTGTCGCCCAGCGCGGCACGGATGACGTCGAGGTCGCGGGCCGTGTTCGGCGTCGTCATGTGCGGCAGAAGGCTGCCGCTGCGCTCCTTGCAGCCGTCTGCGTACTCCTGGGCCAGCTTGCGCTGGGCCTGCTTGTCCGCCTCGTCGTCAGGCACCGGGTCCAGCTTCGGAGCCTTGACGAACTCCTGCGGGTCCATGCAGGAGATGGGCGAGGAGTGGCCCACCCCGCGCGGGTCGAAGCCCACGAAGTCGTATGCCCTGGCGGTCTTGGTCCACAGGGCGTTGTCCTTGGTGACACGCGTGGGGAAGGACATGCCGGAGCCGCCGGGCCCGCCCGGGTTGTAGATCAGCGATCCCTGGCGGTCGTCCTTGCCGCCGGTGCTCTTGGCGCGGTCGACGGCGAGCTTGATGGTCCGGCCGTCCGGGTCGGCGTAGTCGACGGGCACGGTGACGAACCCGCACTGGATGGGCTTCGCAAGGCCCCAGTCCTTGGGACAGTCCTTCCAGTCGACGCCCTCCTTGGCCGCACGGACGGCCGCGGCCTTCACACCGCGGGCCTCGGCACCCCCACCGGGCGCGGCTTGACCGCTTCCGGAGTCCGCGAACGCCGAGGGGACGAAGATGAGACCTGCGGTGAGCGCCGCTGCGCCGGCGGCGGCGAGGCTCGTATTGCGTATGTTCACTGGGGGCTCCCCCCTGAAGTGGGCCGCTGGACGCAACAGTGATCGTTGATCACAGTTGCGCCGATCCTTCCTGCCCACCGCAGGCAGGGGACAGAGCGCGCTTGTGATCTTTACCAAGTCGTGAATCTACCGGCCCGCTCCGGGGCGCGCCTGCGCAGCGCGGCCATCCGGGCGCACGGCCGTCACCCCGCCCTGTGGGCCCGGCCCGCGGGTCATCCCCCGTGCGCCGGCGAGGAGTTGCCGGCCGTCACTCCGGTGCCCGCTCCGGGTTGCGCAGTTCCGGGACGTTCATGGTGACCAACGCCCGCAGACCTTCCTGGAATTCGGCCGGGTCCAGGCCGCCGAAGAGCGCCTGCTGCACGAAGTAGCCCTGGACCGTGCCGATGAGAGCACGTGCCAGATGGTCCGAGTTGACCTCGGGGTCCACCCAGCCGCGGGCCTGGTACGCCTCGACGAGCACCACCCACTGGCCGCGCAGACCCTGGTACCCGTCCGCGAGGACCCGTGCCACGTCGGGATTGCGCAGCGTCTCGCCCCACACCTGCATCAGCAGCTGCGGCAGTGCGCGCTGGTCGTCGGAGTCGCCCAGTGACTTGCGGAGGCGGGAGAGGACGGTGCCGAAGAGCTCGTCCGGAGTGGGCGGCGGATCCGCGGCGGCGACCGTCGCGTACGCCTCGCGCACGCTCTCCAGCGTCTCGGCGGCGACCGCCGCGACGATCTCCTCCTTGCTGCGGAAGTAGCGGTAGACCGCACCTGCCGAAAGGCCCGCTTCCTTGAGCACGTCCTGCATGGACGTGGCGTGGAAGCCGTTGCTCTTGAAGCAGCGACGGGCACCGTCGAGGATCTGCCGCCGCCGTGCGTCGAGGTGCTCCTGGGAAACGCGGGCCATGCCCGAAGACTAAAACGAACGTTCATTCTTGACAAGCGAGGACGGGAGCGGGACCGTGAGCAAAGTAAAACGAACGATCCTTCTCTTTAGATCGGAAGGGCCACCGCATGCCCGGTTCCTCGCTCCGTCGCCCGCCGGCGCCGCACCCCCGCGCGCTCCTCGCCGTACTCCTCCTCGTCCCGGCGATCGTCGCCCTCGCGCTGTGGGCATTCGCCTGGCCGGCTGCCCGTACGGCACCCCGTGATCTCCCCGTTGGCGTCGCCGGACCGCCGGCCGCCGCCGCATCCGTCGAGCAGAAACTGAGCCGGGACGGTGAGGCGTTCGAGATACACCGGTACGACGACGAGGCGGCTGCCCGCGACGCGATCGAGCGCCGCGAGGTCTACGGCGCGGTCGTGGCGACCCCGAAGGGACCGCACGCCCTGACGGCGAGCGCGGCGAGCCCGGTTGTCGCCCAGGCCCTGCAGCAGGTTGCGGGCGGGCCCTCCGGGGCCGGTACGGCGTCGCGTTCGACGGACGTGGTCGCCGCCCCCGAGGTCGATCCGCGGGGTGCGGCGCTGAGTTCGAGTGTGCTGCCGCTGGCGATCGGCGGGGTGGCGGCGGGCGCCATGGTCGCCGTGCTCGGGCTGCGCGGCACCCGTGCCGTCGTCGCGCTGCTGGGTTCGGCGGCGCTTTCCGGCGCGGTGGCCGCCGCGCTCACGCACAGCTGGCTCGGAGTGCTCACGGGCAACTGGTGGGCGGAGTCGGCCTCGTTCGGACTGTTCTCGCTCGCGGTGAGCGCGAGCGTTGCCGGACTCGGCGCACTGCTGGGGCGGGCGGGAATCGGATCGGGGGCGATGGCGATGGTGCTTTTCGGCAACCCGTTCTCGGGCGTCACCTCCGCCCCTGAGATGCTGCCCGAGCCTCTCGGGACGATCGGCCAGTGGCTGCCGCCGGGCGCCGGCGCGACGCTGCTGCGCTCCGTCGGCTTCTTCGACGGCAGCGCCTCCGACTCCCCCGTGCTGGTGCTCACCGTGTGGGCCGTGGCCGGGCTCACGTTCGTCACCGTCGGCGGACTGCGCAAGCAGACCACCGAGGTGCCTGAGGACTCCTCGCGGACGGGACGTCGGATTCCGACTGCCTGAACAGCGACGCCGCCGCCTCGAGTACGGGCCGTACGCCGCCCGTTGGGGCCACGTGGGCGGCATTCAGCTCCTTGTTCATCCGATGTCCGGACGTACCGGCACCTCCGGCCGCGACTCTCCGTATGCCGCAACCCCGCGTCCGGTGAACGCTCTTGACGGAGCGGTGACGCTCGGATGATTCTCATGTGGACGCAACACCGAGCAGTAACTTCGAACCCCCCACAAACATCGGAGTCCCTGTGATCCGCAAAGAGAAGCGTCGTGTGCTCATCATCGCCTCCGCGAGCACCGCGTTGGCAGCCTCACTCCTCGGGGCAGGCGCCGCTCAGGCGGCCAAGCCCGAGCAGGCCGCGGCACCCGACATATCCGTGGACGCCGTCCAGAAGGACCTCAAGGAACTGCAGTCCGTGGCCGAGGAGAACGGCGGCAACCGCGCTCACGGCGAGCCGGGCTTCAAGGCGTCCATCGACCTCATCAAGAAGAAGCTCGACGACGCCGGATTCAAGACCGACGTCCAGGAGTTCGACCACGGCGGGACGACCGGATACAACCTCATCGCCGACTGGCCGAAGGGCGGCTCCGAGGACAACACGGTGATGGCCGGCTCCCACCTGGACTCGGTGGGCAGCGGCCCCGGAATCAACGACAACGGTTCGGGCTCCGCCGGAATCCTCGAGGTCGCTCTCGCCGTCGCCAAGGAGAAGCTGGAGCCGAAGAAGCACCTGCGCTTCGCCTGGTGGGGTGCTGAGGAAGAGGGCCTGGTCGGCTCGCAGAAGTACGTCAGCAGCCTCTCCGAGGGCGACGTGAAGAAGATCAACACCTACTTGAACTTCGACATGATCGCCTCACCCAACGCGGGCTACTTCGTCTACGACGACGACGCGGCCGTGCAGAAGGTCTTCCAGGACTACTTCAAGTCCAAGGACATCACCACGGCCACATCCCCCGAGGTCAACGGGCGCAGCGACCACGCCTCGTTCGCGGACGCGGGAGTGACCGTCGGCGGCACCTTCACCGGGGCCGGCGAGACGATGACCGAGGAGCAGGCCAAGCAGTGGGACGGCAAGGCGGGTGAGCCGTACGACAAGTGCTACCACTCGGAGTGCGACGACATCTCGAACGTCAACGAGAAGGCGCTCGACCTGAACAGCGACGCCATCGCGCACGCCGTGTGGGAGCTCAGCTCCTAGGCATCGGCGCAGTTCCTTCACAGTGAGCCGAGGCGGGGCCTCGCCCCGCCGGGCTCAACTCTCCCGGCCCGGCCGCCTGTTACCGGTGGCCGGGCCGCGGTGCTGCGCGGCGATTCCGAAGCGCTGCCGTTCGCCTTCAGCGGACGGCACCTCGCGCACCGCCGAGACGGTGCTGATCACGCCCTCTTCGGCCGCCTCGTTGAGCTTCTCGAGTTTTTCCAGGTCAGCAGCCGATACGAGCGCCACCAGCGGCTTGCCGTGCCGCGTGACCACCACACGCTCGCTGCCGTAGACCACACGGTTGATCAGATCCGCGAGGGCCGCGCGTGCTTGCGTCACCGGAATCTCGTACGTCATGCTCCCAGCATAACGTCATGTACGTCCTGTACATTTTTGACGTTCCAGCCCTGACCCAGGGAGAGGTGGCGCATGCCCGACAGACCGTCAGCCCGCTATGTCCTTCCGGAGCTGACCGAGCGCACCAGCGCCGGCATCCGCACGCTCGATCCGTACTCCAAGCTCCTCGACGAGCGGATCGTCTTCCTCGGCACGCAGATCGACGACACGGCCGCGAACGACGTCATGGCCCAGCTCATCCACCTCGAGGCGGCCGCCCCCGACCAGGACATCTCGCTGTACATCAACTCCCCCGGCGGCTCGTTCACGGCGATGTCGGCGGTCTACGACACGATGCGGTACGTCAGCTGTGACATCGAGACCGTGTGCCTGGGACAGGCGGCCTCCTCGGCGTCGGTGCTGCTGGCCGCCGGAACTCCCGGCAAGCGCCTGGCACTTCCCGGCGCGCGCATCGTCATCCATCAGCCGGCCTTCGCCGAGACCGTGCAGGGGCAGGCCGACGATCTGGCCATCCAGGCGAAGGAACTGCTGCGCACACGGGACCTGCTGGAGGAGATGTACGTACGGCACACCGGGCAGAGCCCGGAGACCGTCAGGGCCGATCTCGAGCGCGACAAGATCTTCGATGCCGAAGGTGCCGTGGCGTACGGGCTGATCGACCGTCTCACCGCCAGCCGCAGGACCGGCACCGCCGTCCGTCACACCTCCGAGAGGTGAGAGCCGGTGCTTCCTCCCGAACTGCCGCCGCTGCCCGCGCTGACCGGCGCGGAGTGCCAGATGATCGACGCGTACCTGGAGGTGGTCGATGTCCTCGGCCGCATCAACCCGGCGCGGGGCGAGCACACCTACAGCGGGCTCCGCGCGGCACAGGCACTGGTGGGCAAGGCCGCTGCGCTCCGCGACGCTCTGACATTGATGCACGAGCGTGGCGAGAGCGAACTCCACAGCGCGACCCTGGCAACCGCATTGCGCGTGCTGGACGGTGAGCGGCGCTCCTCACTCGTGGGGCTGCCGCCCGCCCGGCCGCGCGCGGGCGGAGGCCCCGGCTGAAGAACTGACGGAGCGGAGGCGGGCTGAGGGCAGGGGCTTGAGGCGGTCGCCTGCTCAGCGGGCGCCGGCCGGTGCCGTGCCTGCGATGGTGCGGGCCGCCCACTCCAGTTGCTCCTCACTCAGGTCCGCGTGCGCCGTCAGACGCAGCCGGGAGATGCCGTCCGGCACCGACGGCGGCCTGAAGCAGCCGACCTGAAGTCCTGCGGCACGGCATTCCGCTGCCCAGCGCACGGCGTCCTCGGGTGCGGGCGCCCGTACGGAGATCACCGCGGCGTCGGGCCGTCCGGCGCGCAGCCCGGCTTCGGTGAGCCTCTCGTGGAGCAGGATGGCGGCGGCACGCACACGATGGGAGCGCTCCGGCTCGCGGCGCACGACCCGCAGGGCGGCGAGCGCCGCGCCCGCCGCCGCGGGCGCGAGCCCGGTGTCGAAGATGAACGTGCGGGCGGTGTCGACGAGATGGCCGATGACGTGTGCCGGTCCCAGGACCGCTCCGCCCTGGCTGCCGAGGGACTTGGAGAGGGTGACGGTGGCGACCGTACCGGTGGCACCCGCGAGGCCCGCGGCGTGCGGCGCACCACGGCCGCCCTCGCCGAGCACGCCGAGGCCGTGGGCGTCGTCGACGACGAGGGCAGCCCCCTGCGCCCGGCACACCTCCACGAGCGCGGTGAGCGGTGCGGCGTCGCCGTCGACGGAGAAGACTGAGTCGGTGACGGCGAGCGCCTGCCCGCCGTGCCCGTCCAGCACCTTGTGTACCGCCTCGGGGTCGGCATGCGGGACGACGTGGGTCTCGGCGCGGGAGAGGCGGCAGCCGTCGATGAGGGAGGCATGGTTGCCGGCATCCGAGACCAGCAGGCTTCCGGGCGCGGTGAGGGCGGTGATCGCCGCGAGGTTCGCCGCATAGCCCGAGGAGAAGACGAGTGCTGCCTCGAAACCGCAGAACTCGGCCAGCTCCGCCTCGAGTTCGGCGTGCAGGGAAGTCGAGCCGGTGACCAGACGCGAACCGGTGGAGCCGGCTCCCCACGTCTGCGCCGCCGCGGCGGCGGCCCCGGTCACCTCGGGATGGCGGGCCAGGCTCAGATAGTCGTTGCCGGCCAGATCGAGCAGGGGTGAGCCGGCGGGGCGGGGGCGCAGCTCGCGCACCAGCCCCGCACGCTGGCGGGCGCGGCGGGCCCGGACCGTCCACGCGAACGGGTCCTCGCCCGGCGCGGGACGCGCACCGTGACCGGTCCCGTCGGACGCGCCCGACGAGCCGGTGGCGGCACGGAACTCATCGGGCATGGCTCGTCCTCCTGGTGTCCGCCCGGCTCAGTACCGGACCGGGCCCGTCCGCAACAGGAGCAGGGACGGGGCCCGGAAACCGGAACCGGCAACCGGGCACGCGGCGCGCTCTTTTGTCGGCACTCCATAGACGGTAGCCCCTGGGCCGCAGGGCCGTGGTGTGGCGATACACACACCGCCCGCGGGCAGTGTTGTGAGTTCCCCCCTTGGCCTTGAGCGGCGGAATTGCAAGGATCGCCATCATGGACCTGCTGAATGACTTGGTTGAGAAGGGTCTGCGCCGCGAGCTGCCGACACGTGACGAGGCCCGCGCCGTTTTGGAGACCTCCGACGATGAACTGCTGGACGTTGTGGCGGCCGCCGGGAAGGTGCGCCGCCACTGGTTCGGGCGGAGGGTGAAACTCAACTACCTCGTCAACCTCAAGTCCGGCCTGTGCCCGGAGGATTGCTCGTACTGCTCGCAGAGGCTCGGTTCGCAGGCGGAGATCCTCAAGTACACCTGGCTGAAGCCGGACGAGGCGACCTCGGCCGCCGAGGCCGGTCTGCGGGGCGGCGCAAAGCGGGTCTGTCTGGTGGCCAGCGGCCGGGGACCGACGGACCGCGACATCGACCGTGTCTCCAAGACCATCTCCGCCATCAAGGACCAGCACGAGGGCGTCGAGGTATGCGCCTGCCTCGGACTGCTCTCCGACGGCCAGGCCGCCCGCCTGCAGGAGGCCGGCGCCGACGCCTACAACCACAACCTCAACACCTCCGAGGCGACGTACGGGGACATCTGCACCACCCACGACTACTCCGACCGGCAGGAGACGGTGCGTCAGGCGCAGAGCGCCGGCCTCTCGGCCTGTTCCGGGCTGATCGCGGGCATGGGCGAGAGCGACGAGGACCTGGTGGACGTGGTCTTCGCGCTGCGCGAGATGGACCCGGACTCGGTGCCGGTCAACTTCCTCATCCCCTTCGAGGGGACGCCGCTGGCGAGCGAGTGGAATCTGACTCCGCAGCGTGCGCTCCGCATCCTCGCGATGGTGCGGTTCGTGCACCCGGACGCGGAGGTGCGGCTGGCCGGCGGGCGCGAAGTGCATCTGCGCTCGATGCAGCCGCTCGCGCTGCACCTGGCGAACTCCATCTTCCTCGGCGACTACCTGACGAGCGAGGGGCAGGAGGGCCAGTCCGACCTGAACATGATCGCGGACGCGGGATTCGAGGTCGAGGGCGCGGAGACCACCACGCTGCCGGAGCACCGCGAGCAGGCCGGGAAGCGCCCCGAGGAACTGGTCGCCGTGCGCAGGCGGGGAGCCGGCACCACGCTGCCGCCCAATGCCTGAGCGGGCCCGACTTCGCATGGACCTTGACCGCACCTCCCCCGGCCCTCAAGTCCCCCTGGAGCCGGACGAGTTGCTCGACCTGGACCGGCGGCACGTATGGCATCCGTACGGGCCCATGCCCGGCCGTACCGCGCCGCTGGTCGTCGAGTCGGCGGCCGGCGTGCGTCTGCGTCTGGCCGAGGAGTTCTGCGGGCGGCGGGAGCTGGTGGACGGGATGTCCTCATGGTGGTCGGCCGTGCACGGCTACAACCACCCGGTGCTCAACGAGGCGGCGCACACGCAGCTGGAGCGCATGAGCCATGTGATGTTCGGCGGGCTGACGCACGAACCGGCCGTGCGGCTCGCGAAGCGTCTCGTCGACATCGCACCGGAGGGCCTCGAACACGTCTTCCTCGCCGACTCCGGGTCCGTCTCGGTCGAGGTCGCCGTCAAGATGTGCCTGCAGTACTGGCGTTCGCGGGGGCGGGGCGCGAAGCAGCGGCTGATGACGTGGCGGGGCGGATACCACGGCGACACCTGGCAGCCCATGTCGGTCTGCGACCCGGAAGGCGGCATGCACGAGCTGTGGTCGGGGGTGCTCCCACGGCAGGTCTTCGCGGACGCCCCGCCTTCCGGTTTCGAGGCAGCCCCGGACGAGAACTATGTGCGTCACCTCCACGAGACGGTCGGCCGGCACGCGGACGAACTCGCCGCGGTGATCGTGGAGCCCGTCGTGCAGGGAGCAGGGGGCATGCGCTTCCACTCCCCCGCCTACGTGAGGGCGCTGCGTGAGGCGTGCGACGAGCACGACGTGCTGCTCGTACTGGATGAGATCGCCACCGGATTCGGCCGCACCGGCGCCCTGTTCGCCGCGGAGCACGCCGGTGTCACACCGGATGTGATGTGCCTCGGCAAGGCGCTGACCGGCGGCTACCTCACGCTCGCGGCGGCGCTGTGCACCCCGCGGGTGGCCGAGGGGATCTCGCGGGGCGAGGTGCCGGTGCTGGCGCACGGCCCGACCTTCATGGGGAATCCGCTGGCCACCGCCGTCGCCGACGCCTCCGTCGGCCTGCTGCTCGAGGGGGACTGGGCGGGCGAGGTACGTCGCATCGAGAACGGACTGCGGGAGGGACTGGCGCCCGCCGCGGAGCTGCCCGGCGTGACCGATGTGCGGGTGCTCGGCGCCATCGGCGTGCTCCAGCTCGGCCACGACGTCGACATGGCCGCCGCTGCACGGGCGGCCGCGAGCAGCGGCGTGTGGCTGCGGCCGTTCCGCGACATGGTCTACGCGATGCCGCCGTATGTGACGAGCGACGAGGACGTGTCGGCGATCTGCTCGGCGATGCTCGCCGCGGCGTCGGAGGGCTGAGGCGGTGCGCGGCATCACCGTCGTCACCGGGACGGGCACCGAGGTCGGCAAGACCATCGCCACGGCGGCGATGGCCGCGGCGGCCCTGTCACAGGGGCTGTCCGTGGCGGTGCTGAAACCCGCCCAGACGGGCGTGGCCGCGGGCGAGCCCGCTGATGTGGAGCAGGTCCGGCAACTGGCGGGCGAGGAGGTCACCGGGGCCGAACTCGCCCGCTACCCCGAACCGTTGGCGCCCGAGACCGCCGCGCGGCGGTCCGGTCTCGCCTGCGTCGCTCCCGCGCGGATCGCGGAGGCCGCTCGCGGCCTGGCGCAGCGGCACGACCTGGTGCTGGTCGAGGGGGCGGGCGGGCTTCTCGTACGGTACGACGAGGCCGGGTCGACGCTCGCGGACGCGGCCCGGCTGCTGGACGCCGAGGTGGTGGTGGTCGCCGCCGCGGGGCTGGGCACGCTGAACGCC
The DNA here is from genome assembly GCF_015910445.1 of Streptomyces bathyalis. Lineage (NCBI taxonomy): Bacteria > Bacillati > Actinomycetota > Actinomycetes > Kitasatosporales > Streptomycetaceae > Streptomyces > Streptomyces bathyalis. Next base: position 7,150,191 of record NZ_CP048882.1, on the reverse strand, counting down.
ACGGCGCTGACCACGGAGGCCCTGCGCGCCCGCGGGCTGCGCACCCTTGGTGTGGTGATCGGCAGCTTCCCCGCCGAGCCCGACCTGGCGACACGCTGCAACGTCGAGGACCTGCCGACGGCCGCCGGGACCCCTCTGGCCGGTGTGCTGCCCGCCGGTGCGGGAGCGATGAGCTCCGCCGAGTTCCGTGCGGCGGCGCCGAGTTGGCTCACGGGTGCGCTCGGCGGCAGCCGTACGGACACCTGAGAGCCTCTCCTCCGGCCGGAACCCGCTCATACCGATCGGCAGGGCAGAATCAGGGCATCCTGGCCCCGCCGCCCCGACGCGGTCAGGCGCCGACGCCTAAGCCACGGGAAGGAGCGGACATGCCCGCACCGGAGACACACCCGCCACGTGAACGGCCCGTACGCCACCCGCTGTTCGCGCGCTTCTACGAGCGGCTGAGCGAAGCGGCCGACGTACGGGCCGGAGTGAAGGAGCACCGCGAGGAGCTGCTGGCCGGGCTCTCGGGCCGGGTGATCGAGATCGGGGCCGGCAACGGCCTCAACTTCGCCCGCTACCCCGCGAGCGTCACCCAAGTGACTGCCGTGGAACCCGAGCCGCACCTGCGTGCGGCCGCCGACGCGGCGGCACGGAGCGAAGCGGTGCGGGTGCCGGTGCAGGTGGTGGCGGGAACGGCGGACGCACTCCCCGCGGAGGACAGGACGTTCGACGCGGCGGTCTTCTCGCTGGTGCTGTGTTCCCTCCCCGATGTCTCCCGTGCCCTCGCAGAGGTGCTGCGCGTGGTGCGGCCCGGTGGTGAACTGCGCTTCTACGAGCACGGCCGCGCCGAGGGACGTCCTCGCATGGTTCGGTTCCAGCGGGTGCTGGACGGCACGGTGTGGCCCCGGCTCTTCGGCGGCTGTCACACGGGCAGGGACCCGGTCGGGGAGATCACCGCTGCCGGGTTCACGGACGTCTCCTTCCGCCGGCTGCTCGTGCCGAAGGGCGGCCCGGTCTTCCCGTCCTCGTTCCACGTGCTGGGCGGCGCACGGCGACCCTGAATCCCCCGGCCGACCGGGCAGCCGGGCCAGCGTCGCCGACAAGGGAGGGTGGTTCCCGCTGGGTCAGCCCGTCCAGCTGCGCAGTTCGAGGGCGATGTCGCGCACGCCCGCGGAGCCGTCCTTGACGAGCCATGCCAGGTCGCGGATCTTCTCGGGCGAGGCCTGGACGCGCAGTCCGCTCGCGACGAGATAGCCGTAGGCGACGGCGCACGCGAACAGGGCGTTGCCGCGTTCCAGCGCGGGCACGTGGAGCAGAAGCTGCAGCAGCGCGGCCGCCCGGTCCTGCGGCTCGGCGTAGACGGGGCGCTCGAATATTGTCGCTTCGTGCCTGCTGACGGCAGCGACGAGAGCCCCGTAGTCGGTGACACGCGGATCACCAGGGGCCTTCGACTCCGCGACCATCAGAAGCCAGGCGAGGTCGATACGGAGAGTCACGTACGCGGAAGGCCCTCGCTCTCGCGGTGCCCGGGCTCCGGAAACTCCTCGGCGAAGACCGACTCGTAGCTCTTCATGAACTCCGACGCCGCTTCGACGAACGTCTGGCCCGCCTCCCCCGCGTCCCGCTCGACGAGCTCCTCGATGTAGCGGTTCATGCTCACCCCCCGCTCGAGGGCGCGCTCACGCGCCGTGTGTGCGGTCGCTTCGTCCACCCGGACGTTCAGCTGAGTCTTCGACACACCTCAAAGCTAGCACCCATCTGCTAGCAGTGGCCATGGGGCGGAGCACGGGGCCTTGCCCGTCCAGGGCCGATGTCAGTGCCCCGCCCTACAGTTCTGCGTCGTGAGGGACTGCGGGGAAGCTCGTGACCGATGTGGGGGGAGGCAGCGTGAACTGGGCGGGATGGACCGTGGTCGCAATGGTGGCGGTCACGGGTGGATGGATGCTCTTCGACGGGCTCCACGCGCTGGTCACGGGTGATTTCGTGACGCCCAGCAGCGGTACGCACGCCGGCCGGCTGGGCCCCTGGGCGGACCTGGTCTCGGGCATCGGACTCGACCCCAGATCGCTGCTGGTCAAGTGAGTGTTCGTCGGCTACGCGGCGGTTTATCTCGCCTCGGTGGCCGCATTCGCCGCGGGGGCGTCGCAGGCATGGTGGGCGGTGACGCTGCTCGCCGTACTCGGGCTGTGGTACCTGCCGTTCGGGACGGTGGGGAACCTGATCGTGCTGGTGTTGATGCTCATGCCCTCGCTGCGAATACGTGGCTGACGGCCGGGCGGCGAGGAGCGGGGCCGAACCCCGGGTCCGGCAGCATACGCGCCGCTTCCCTGGGAACTCGCCGCCGCTACCGTCCGTCTACGATGAACCACCGCCGTCACTTCCGGACCCGCCTCCCGTGACGCCCGCGCCCCCGCACCGAGCAGGGGCAGCCCTGACCGAAAGGTGTGAGAGTCCGCCCATGGGCGACCCTCCCAACAGCACACAGCACCGTGCCCGGCACGGCGTGACCGCACCCTCCCGCGCCGCATCGCTCGCCGCCTCCCGCCATGCGTTCCCGTCCGCTGCGGAGGCGGCCCGGTGACCGAGGTGCTCTTCCTCCTCGTCGCGCTGCTGCTCGCCCTGGCCTGCGGTGCGTTCGTCGCCGCCGAGTTCTCACTGACGACGGTGGAGCGCGCCGATCTGGAACGTGCCGTGCAGCGGGGAGAGCGCGGCGCGCGAAGCGCCATGGAAGCGGTGCGGTCGCTGACCTTCCAGCTGTCGGGCGCTCAGCTCGGCATCACGGTCACCAACCTCGTCGTCGGCATGCTCGCGGAGCCGTCGATCGCGAAGCTGATCGCCGGACCGCTGAGGGCGGTGGGTGTGCCGTCGTCGGCGGCTCCCTCTGCCGCGCTGGTCCTCGGCACGGCGCTCTCCACGCTCGTGCTGATGGTGGTCGGCGAGCTCGTCCCGAAGAACTGGGCGATCTCCCGGCCGCTGCCCATCGCCAAGGCGGTGGCCACGCCGCAGCGGGTCTTCTCGGCGGTCTTCCGTCCGCTGATCCGGCATCTGAACAACACGGCCAACCGCATCGTGTACAGGATGGGGCTCGAACCCACCGAGGAGCTGGCATCCGCCCGCTCCCCCCGCGAACTCGTCGCGCTCGCCCGCCACTCGGCCAAGGCGGGCGCGCTGGAGCCGGACACCGCCGACCTGTTCGTCAGAACGCTGCACCTGGCGGAGCTGACAGCGGAGAACGTCATGACGCCGCGCGTGCAGGTCACCTCGCTCGATGTGCAGGCGAACGCCGAGGACGTGGCCAACGCCACCCGCGCCACGGGGCTCTCCCGTTTCCCGGTGGTGCGCGGCGGACTCGACACGGTCGTCGGCATCGTACGGATCAAGGACGTGCTGGCCGTGCCGGCCGACGACCGTGCGCGCTACCCGGTGACGGAGCTGATGCGGGAGGCCCTGCTCGTGCCGGAGTCTCTGACGGTGGACCGGCTGCTGGACCGCATGCCGGGCGGGGACCGCAGCATCGCCGTCGTCATCGACGAGTACGGCGGCACGGCGGGCGTCGTCACCCTCGAGGACATCATCGAGGAGGTCGTCGGCGAGGTGCGCGACGAGCACGACCCCCAGGAACCCCCGGACCTCGCCCCCGCGGGCCGCGACCCGGACGGGCGGCGCGTCTTCGACGCGGACGGTGCCACGCGCATCGACCAGTTGGAGGCCATCGGCCTGCGAGCCCCCGAGGGCCCGTACGAGACGCTGGCCGGCCTGGTCGCCACCGAGCTCGGACGGATTCCCGAACGGGGCGATTCACTGGACGTCACCGACTGGCACATCGAGGTCGTCGACGCCCACGGACGCCGTGCCGCCCGCTCCCAGCTGACCGCTCCCCCGGAACCCGAGGAGGAGCACGGGGCCGAGGATGAGGTGGACCGATGACGGCGATCCAGCTGCTGATCGGGCTGCTGACCCTCGTTGCCAACGCCTTCTTCGTGGGCGCGGAGTTCGGGATGATCTCCGTACGGCGCGCGCAGATCGAACCGCTCGCCGAGCAGGGTGACCGGCGGGCGAGCCGGGTCCTGTGGGGGCTGGAGAACGTCTCCGCCCTGCTGGCCGCGGCGCAGCTGGGCATCACGCTGTGCACGCTGGTCCTCGGTGTGGTCGCCGAGCCCGCCATCGAGCATCTGCTGGAGCCCCTCTTCCATCTGATGGGCGTCAGCGAGGGCCTCGCCGGCATCATCTCCTTCGTCATCGCGCTGACGGCGGCGACGTACGCGCACATGCTGCTGGGCGAAATGGTGCCCAAGAACATCGCTCTGGCCGGGCCCGAGCGTGCGGCACTGCTGCTGGGTCCCCCGCTGGTGGCGCTCTCGCGCGCGCTGCGTCCGGTGATCTTCACCGTGAACGCCTTCGCCAACAGCCTGCTGAAGCTGCTGCGCGTGGAGCCGCGGGGCGAGGTCATCTCGACGTTCTCGGACGACGAGCTGGCGCAGATGGTCGCCGACTCCAGCGAGGCGGGCCTGCTCGACGAACGCTCCACCGAGCGGCTGCGTGACGCGCTGGAGCTCGGGCGCCGTCCCGTCGGCGCGATCGCGAAGCCCACCGAGGTCGTGGTCGCCGCCCGGCTGGGAGTGACTCCGGAGGAGCTGGAGCAGCTCGCGGCCAGCTCGGGCTTCTCCCGCTTCCCCGTCGTCGACAGCAAGGGGCGGGCACTGGGATACCTGCACGTCAAGGACGCGCTGGACGCCCTCCCCCGCGACGCGGCCTTCCCCGCCACGGCGATGCGCCCGATCGCCCGGGTCTCCGCGTCGATGCCGCTGGACGACGTGCTGGGAGCGATGCGCTCCAGCAGCACGCACCTCGCCGCGGTGATGGACGACGGCGGGCGCACGGCGGGCGTGGTCACCATGGAGGACGTGCTGCGCGAGCTGGTTCACCGCAGCCCGGAGGAGGAGCCGAACAGCGGCCGAGAGCGGTGAAAAGTGGCCCTGAGCAACCGGATACGATGAACTCCCGTGAGCACCACTCAGGACTCTCCAGACGCCTCCGCGACTCCTGAGGCCCCCGTCATTCGCAGCTTCGTCGCCATCGGTGACTCCTTCACCGAAGGCATGTCCGACCGGCTTCCGGACGGCAGTTACCGCGGCTGGGCGGATCTCCTCGCGAGGCGTCTCGCCATCCACGCCGCGGGCTCGGCACCCGCCCAGGGGGCGCCGGCGGAGGGCGACGGCTTCCGGTACGCGAATCTCGCGGTGCGCGGCAAGCTCATCGGGCAGATCGCCGCGGAACAGGTGGATGCCGCCGCCGCGATGAACGCGGACCTGGTGACGCTCGTCGGCGGCCTCAACGACACGCTGCGCCCCCGGTGCGACATGGGCAGGGTGTGCGGCGTGCTGGAGGAGAGCGTGGGCAAGCTGGCGCCGAGCTGCGGGCAGCTGGTGCTGATGCGCAGTCCCGGACGCGACGGCCCCGGGCTGGAACGCTACCGGGCCCGCATGGAGCACCTGTTCGGCTTCATCGACGAACTGGCCGCACGGCACGGTGCGACCGTCGTCGATCTGTACACCGGCGGGCCGCTGGCCGATCCGCGGCTGTGGGCCGACGACCGGCTGCATCTGACCGACGAGGGCCACCGCCGGGTCGCCGAAGCGGTGTGCCAGCAGCTCGGCCATTCCCCGGTCTCGGACTGGCGCGCACCCCTCGCACCCTCCCCCTCACCGTCGTGGCTGGCCCGGCGCCGAGCCGATGTGCGCTTCACACGCGAGCACCTCGTACCCTGGATCGGACGGCGGCTGACCGGCCGCTCCAGCGGTGACGGCCGCATCCCCAAGCGGCCGGAGCTGGCCGCGCTGGCCTGCGAGGACACCCCGTAGAGGGCGGAAGGACACCCCGTAGAATCGGGTGATGTGACTGACAAGCCCCGCATCCCCGACGTCCTTGCCTCCCGCTACGCCTCCGCCGAGCTGGCCCGTCTGTGGTCCCCAGAGCAGAAGGTGGTGCTGGAGCGGCGGCTGTGGCTGGCGGTGCTGCGGGCCCAGCGCGACCTGGGTGTCGACGTGCCGGAGCAGGCGGTCGCCGACTACGAGCGAGCGGCGGAGAACGTCGACCTGGCGTCCATCGCCGCACGGGAGCGGGTCACCCGGCACGATGTGAAGGCCCGCATCGAGGAGTTCAACGCGCTGGCCGGGCACGAGCACGTGCACAAGGGCATGACCTCCCGGGACCTGACGGAAAACGTCGAGCAGCTGCAGATCCGGCTGTCTCTGGAGCTTGCCCGGGACCGCACCGTGGGGCTGCTGGCGCGGCTGGGCCGGCTGGCCGGGGAGCACGCTGAACTGGTCGTCGCCGGACGTTCTCACAACGTGGCCGCACAGGCCACCACCCTCGGAAAGCGCTTCGCCACCGCCGCGGACGAACTCCTCGTCGCCTACGGGCGGTTGACGGAACTGATCGCGCGCTACCCGCTGCGCGGCGTCAAGGGTCCGGTCGGCACCTCGCAGGACATGCTGGACCTGCTCGGCGGGGACGAGCAGAAGCTCGCCGAACTGGAGCACAGGGTCGCTTCCCACCTCGGCTTCGCGCACACCCTCACGTCCGTCGGGCAGGTCTACCCCCGCTCCCTCGACCACGACGCGGTGACGGCCCTGGTCCAGCTGGCCGCGGCACCCTCGTCGCTGGCGAAGACGATCCGGCTGATGGCGGGCCAGGAGCTCGTCACGGAGGGCTTCAAGGAGGGGCAGGTCGGCTCCTCCGCCATGCCGCACAAGATGAACACCCGTTCCTGCGAGCGCGTCAACGGCCTGATGGTCGTCCTGCGCGGGTACGCCTCGATGACCGGCGAGCTGGCCGGCGACCAGTGGAACGAGGGCGACGTCTCCTGCTCCGTGGTGCGCCGCGTCGCTCTGCCCGACGCCTTCTTCGCCCTCGACGGGCTGATGGAGACCTTCCTGACGGTTCTTGAGGAGTTCGGTACCTTCCCGGCAGTCGTGGAACGCGAACTCGACCGCTACCTCCCCTTCCTGGCGACCACGAAGGTGCTGATGGCGTCCGTACGGGCAGGAGTCGGCCGGGAGACCGCGCACGAGGTCATCAAGGAGCACGCGGTGGCTTCGGCGCTGGCGCTGCGGGCCGGGGCGGAGCGCAACGAGCTGCTGGACCGGCTCGCCGAGGACCGGCGAATCCCCCTCGGACAGGGCGAGTTGAGCGCCCTGATGGACGACCGGCTCGCCTTCACCGGCGCCGCCGCGGGCCAGGTCGGCGCTGTGGTCGCCCGTATCGAGGAGATCACGAAGGAACATCCGGAGGCCGCCGCCTACACCCCGGGGGCGATCCTCTGACGCGGCGCGCACCCCGTCCCGGCCGGGAGGAGCTGGAGGCCGCCCGCGACAAGCTGGTCCCGGACGTAGCGGCGGAAGGGCTTCGAGTGCTCTTCTGCGGCATCAACCCGGGTCTGATGTCGGCGGCCACGGGTCACCACTTCGCCCGTCCCGGCAACAGATTCTGGCCCGTCCTGCATGCATCAGGGTTCACACCGCGCCTGCTGCGGCCGGACGAGGAGCGCGAACTGCTCACGTACGGGCTGGGCATCACCAACGTCGTGGAGCGGGCCAGCGCGCAGGCCGGCGAGCTGAGCGCCGAGGAGTACCGGGAGGGCGGCAGACAGCTCGCCCGCAAGGTCGCGCGGCTGAGGCCCAAGTGGCTGGCCGTGGTGGGAGTTACGGCCTACCGCACGGCCTTCGGCGAGCGTGCGGCCCAGATCGGCCCGCAGGAACGGATGATCGGCGGCGCCCGGGTGTGGGTGCTGCCCAACCCCAGCGGGCTGAACGCACATTGGACGCCGACGGCCATGGCCGAGGAGTTCTCCCGGCTGCGGAAAGCCGCCCTGGCGCAGGAGGCCGCGGAACCCGAACAGGGCGGCTAGGGAGGGTCGTTGACGGTGACGGCGGCGATCAGCTGGAAGGGAAGCACCGGACCCAGCTGCGAGACGCCCACGGCGACCCACCGGCCCTCCGCCCGCCACAGCTCCAGATACGGGACTCCCCCGCTCAGCCCCTGCCAGGGCTCCGCTATCTCCTCTCCCTCGGTGCTGCGCATCAGGGCGCTGCTCAGGCTGAAGACCTGCGGCTCGCCCCATCGTCCGGTGAGCAGCACGCTCAACGCCCCGCACTCCGCCTCGTACTGCTCCCCTGCGACGAGCCGGGCCGAGCCGTCGTCCTCCCAGAACTCCTCGCTCGTCGCCAGCTCGGCCAGGTGGTAGCCCGGGCCGCTGACCACTCCGGCCCGCCGGCCCCGCTGCTCCGGGAAGGGGCGGGCACGTAACAGGTCGATGGTGGCGAGGTGTTGTGCGAGGTCGTTCATTCCCCCAGTAAACCGCCACCGACCGACATCCGGGCAGGTCTCACCTCGCCGGACTGCCGCTTCGCCCGAGTCCGGCCGCACCGGGGCGAGATATCCGTACTCGCGGTAACTGCGGCTTCCGGATACCATCCGGCTCAGGGCGGAGGCAAGGAGGCGGACTTGGCGCGGCTCTCCGGCAGAGATCCCTCTCTGCTGCGACGGATCAACTCGACCGCTGTACTGCGCGTGCTGCGCACGGAGTTCGGCGGATCCCCGCTGACTCTCACGGACCTGGCGAACGCCACGGAGCTGTCGCGTCCCACCGTGGAGGGCGTGATCGAAGGGCTCGTCGGCGCGGGGCTCGCGGCCGAGGCGGAGGAGAATGCCTGCGGCACGCAGCACGCCGCGCGGCGCGGGCGTCCCGCGAGGCGTTTCCGCTTCAAGGCCGAGGCGGGGCACGCCATCGGGGTCGAGATCGGCGTGCACCGGATCGCCGCCGTACTCTCCGACCTGACCGGCGAGATCGCCGGTACGGTCACCCACGAGGTCGACGAGGACGCCCCCGCCGCCGAGCGGCTGATGCAGGCGCACAACACCGTCTCCGAGCTCATCAGCACGAGCGGGACGGGATGCGAATCGCTGCGCGCGGTCGGTGTGGGCACCCCGGGAATCGTCGAGGCCGACGGCACCGTGCGGCTGGGCACGGCACTGCCCGGCTGGACCGGCCTGGCGCTCGGCGAAAGGCTCCGGGAGACGGCCTTCGGCTGCCCGGTCATCGTGGAGAACGACGCCAACGCCGCTGTCGTGGCGGAGCGTTGGCAGGGCGCGGCGAAGGGCGCCGAGGACGTCGTGATGGTGCTCGTCGGGCTGAGTCCGGGGGCCGGCTCGCTGATCGGCGGGCGTCTGCACCGCGGGTTCGGCGGGGCCGCCGGCGAGATCGGCGCGCTGCATCTGCTGGGCCGTGAGGCGACTCCGGAGCGGCTGCTGTCGACCACGGGCGAACCACTGCACCCCCTGGACGAGGCGGCCGTAGCCAAGGTATTCGCCCTGGCACGCGCCGGCGACGAGCAGGCGGAGCGAGCCATGGAGCGGTTCGTCCAACGGCTCGTCCACGACGTTGCGGCGCTGGTGCTCGCCCTCGACCCGGAACTGGTGGTCATCGGGGGCTGGGCCTCAGGGCTTGACGACGTACTGGGGCCGCTGCGCGCCGAGTTGGAGCGCTACTGCCTGCGGCCGCCGCGTGTCGCCCTGTCGGTGCTGGGCGAGGCGGCCGTCGCCACGGGCGCACTGCGGCTCGCTCTCGACAAGGTCGAGAGCGAGCTCTTCAGCGTCAGCGGTGGCTGAGACGTCCCGCGGTCGCGGCGCGGTGGCGCCGCGGCGCAGCCTCCGGCGCCGGGCCCTCCGGGGCCGGCACGACCGGCTCGCGCACCTTCTCGCCGAAGGTGAGGCGGCAGGTGTCGGCGCGGTAGGTGGAGACCGAGACGGCGGCGGTGACGCCCTGTGAGACGTAGCGGGTGGTGACGACCAGCACGGGAGCGCCGGGCAGCCGGTCGAGCTGACGGGCGTCGTCGGCGCGCACGGAGCCGAGTTCCACGGTGCGCTCCTGGCCGTCCAGTTCGAGGCGATGCAGTTCGCGCAGCACGGCTCGGCCGCGCGCGGTACCCCCGGTCGAGTCCATGGCCGGCAGCCCGGGCACCGAGGAGTGCGGGACATAGAGCAGTTCGGTCGCCACAGGCTGACCGTGCGTCATGCGGGTACGCCGCACCGAGTGCACGGGTTCGTCCGCGTCGCGGCCCAGAAGCGCGGCCACGGCGGCGGGCGCGGTCGTCTCCTCGCTCTCGCCGGTCTGCCACGCGTCATCCGGAGCACCGGGCCAGCCCTGCTCACCGGGGCCGACGTCCACGCCGAAGCGGGGCGGCGCGACGGTGGTGCCGACGCCACGGCGGCGCTGCAGGCGGCCTTCGAGTTCGAGCTGTTCCAGGGCCTGACGGAGGGTGGCGCGCGCGACGCCGAAGCGTGCGGCCAGTTCGCGCTCGTTGGGAAGGATCTCGCCGACCTCGAACTCGGAGTCCAGCGCGTCCGACAGCACGGTCTTCAAGTGCCAGTACTTCGGCTCCGGCACCGCGTCCAGCTGAGTGGTCCCCACTGTGGATCCGCCTTCCCCTGCATCCGCCGGCCCGTGCGGAACGGGCTTTATTCGAGCTTGTTTTTTAAAGGTCCTTGCGTATGGCCGACCTTAGGGCGAGGCCGGGACCTTGGTCAAGACCAATCAGGCAGCGACGGCGACTGTTCAGCGGTCACGGCGAGTGAGATGATCGATCATCGTTCGCCGAGACCTCTGGAGTGGAGGACCCATGGCAGGACAGCATCGGATCACGGTCGTCACCGGCGGCAGCCGCGGCATCGGCTCCGCCGTCGCCGTGCGCCTGGCGCGTGCCGGCCACGACATCGCCATCGGGTACGAGCGCTCCCGTGAAGCCGCCGAGGACACCGCACGCGCCGTACGCGCCCATGGCGTACGGGCAGTACCCGTACAGCTGGACACCAGTGTCGAGGAGGACGTGGACCGGCTCTTCGACACGGCACGCGATGAACTCGGGCCAGTCACCGGGCTGGTGAACAACGCCGGGGTGACCGGGCCCCTGGGACGCTTCACCGAGACACCCACGGACGTGATGCGCCGTGTGCTCGACGTGAACGTGCTGGGAGCGCTGCTGTGCGCACGTCGCGCCCTGCTGGAGATGTCGACGGCCCACGGCGGTGGCGGCGGCTGCGTCGTGAACATCTCCTCCGGGGCCGCGACGCTGGGCGCGCCGGGCGAGTACGTGCACTACGCCGCCTCCAAGGCCGCCGTCGACGCGATGACGGTCGGCCTCGCCAAGGAGTTCGGGCCGGAGGGTGTGCGGGTCAACTCCGTGCAGCCCGGGGCCGTCGTCACCGACATGCACGCGGCCATGGGCGACCCGGACCGCCCGTGGAAGAAGGCACCGGCGATCCCGCTGGGACGGCCGGGAGAGCCCGACGAGATCGCGGCCGCGGTGGCCTGGCTTCTCTCGGACGAGGCGTCGTTCACGAACGGCGCGGTGCTGAGGGTGACCGGCGGGGCCTGAGGCGCGGACCACTCACCGCATGCGGTCCGAGCCCCTCACCGTGCCTGGAGGTGCGCCAGCTTGTCGGGGTTGGCGACCAGGTAGATGCTCTGGATGACGCCGTCCGCCACGTCCACGAGCATCACGGCGGACGGCTTGCCGCCGATCGAACCGACGAGGGCCGCCCCGCCGTTGATCTCCGCGAACTCGAACTCCAGGTCTGCGACGCCTTGTTGGGCGATGGCGGCCATGAAGCGGCCCACCTTGTCGGCCGAGGTGATCGTCCGCTTCGGCGCCTTGACCTTGCCGCCCCCGTCGCCGACGAAACGCGCGTCCGGAGCGAGCATCTCGAGCAGCCCGTCCAGGTCCCCCCTGGTGGCCGCGTCGAGGAACCTCTGGGTCAGCTCGCGCTGCTGCACGGGGTCGACCTCGTAGCGGGGCGTGCGCTCGGCCACATGGCTGCGGGCGCGGGCGGCGAGCTGCCGCACGGCGGCCGGGCTGCGGTCGAGGACGGCGGCGATCTCCTCGTGCGGGAAGCCGAACGCCTCGCGGAGCACGAACACGGCGCGCTCCAGCGGCGAGAGGGATTCCAGCACGACCAGGACGGCGACGGAGACGGACTCGGTCAGCACGACGCGGTCCGCGCCGTCGGGAACCGCCTCTGCACGGACGTCGGTGAGGAGCGGCTCGGGAAGCCACGGTCCGACGTAGGTCTCGCGGCGTGACTGCGCCGAGCGAAGCCGGTCCAGGGCGAGCCGCGTGGCGGCGCGTACGAGGAACGCGCGGGGCTGCCGTACCTCCGCGCGGTCGGCCGAGGCCCAGCGCAGCCAGGTGTCCTGGACGACGTCCTCCGCGTCGGCGACGCGTCCCAGCATGCGGTAGGCGACCCCCAGCAGGACCGGCCGGTGCTCCTCGAAGACCGCGGTCCCGTCGCTCTCTTCGACGTCCACGGGCCCATGATGTCACCCCCACCCGGCACGGTTGTGCGCACCCGTGCCCGGCCGCGCCGGGTGCGTACGCAGCTGGAGGGTTCCCCGACGGGGCAGTTGCTGACATTGTGTCTACGTACTGGTGTCCCCCTCCGCAGGGAGGCGTCCGGTGCCCGACGTATGAGAACCGACGAGGAGTGGACCATGACAGCCGTCGCCTCCCCCCATGCGCCCGTGCCCGTCACCGAGTCCTTCGTGCACGTCTCCCCCGACGGGCGGCCGGACTTCGACCTCGCCTACGAGCGCCGCGGAAGCGGCGAGCCGGTCGTGCTGCTGCACGGCATCGGGCACCACTGGCAGGCATGGGAGCCGGTCCTGAGCGTCCTGGCCGCCTCCTGCGAGGTGATCGCCGTCGATCTGCCGGGCTTCGGCGCCTCACCGCAGCTTCCGGACGGTGTCTCCTACGAACTGGACAGCGTCATACCGCTGTTGAACGACGCGTTCTCCGCGCTGGGCCTGGAGCGACCGCATGTCGTGGGCAATTCACTGGGAGGTCTGCTCGCCCTGGAGCTGGCGCTGCACGGACACGCCCGTTCGGTGACGGCCCTCTCCCCCGCCGGGTTCTGGAACGGCTGGGAGCGGCGCTACGCCTATGCCGTACTGATGGGGATGCGGGTCGGCGCCAAGGGGATCCCCGACGGCATGCTGCGGGGTATGGCCCGCAGTGCCGTCGGCCGCGCGGCGCTCACCAGCACCATCTACGCCCGTCCGGGACGCCGTTCCCCCGAGGCCGTGGTGGCCGAGACGCGCTCGATGCGTGCGGCCACCGGGTTCGCCCCGACGCTCGAGGTCGGGCGGAGCCCGGATGTGATCTTCGACCAGGACATCCCCGGCCTTCCCGTCACGATCGGCTGGGGCGACAAGGACCGGCTGCTGCTGCGCCGTCAGGCCAGGAGGGCGAAGAAGGCGATACCGGGGGCACGTCTCGTACCGCTGCCCGGCTGCGGTCACGTGCCGATGAACGACGACCCGGCCCTCGTTGCCAGCCTTGTGCTGCAGACGGTACGGGCCACGGCCTGAGGCGGATCACCACACAGCGGGGAGACTCTCGGCAGTGCGACGCGGGACCCGGCGGGTGCCGGGTCCCGCGTCTGCTCAGGGCCTGTGGTCCGCGGGCACCTCTTCCCCGGCGGGCACCGGGCCCGGCGGAGTGCCGTCGCCGAACGGCCGGCCGCCCAGCTGGTCGCGGTGGTGCGGGGTCAGCCAGCCCGCAAGATCCGGTCCGGCCGGGACGATGCCCGTCGGATTGATGCCTGTGTGCACCCCGTAGTAGTGCCGCTTGATGTGGTCGAAGTCGACCGTGTCGCCGAAACCGGGGGTCTGGTACAGGTCACGGGCGTACGCCCACAGCACCGGATCCTCGGAGATCTTGGAGCGGTTGCACTTGAAGTGGCCGTGGTAGACGGCGTCGAAGCGTACGAGAGTGACGAAGAGACGGATGTCGGCCTCGGTAATGGTCTCCCCGACCAGGTAGCGGCGGCCGGCCAGCCGTTCGGAGAGCAGGTCCAGGCGGCGGAAGACGTCGCCGTACGCCCTCTCGTGCTCCTCCTGCCCGGTCGCGAAGCCGGACCGGTAGACGCCGTTGTTGAGGTCCTCGTAGACGCCCTCCATCACCTCGTCGATCTCGTCGCGCAGCTTCTCCGGGTACAGTTCCGGGGCACCCGGGCGGTGCAGACCGGTCCACTCCGTGGCCAGGTCCAAAGTCAGCTGCTGGTAGTCGTTGGTGACCAGCCGGCCGCTGGGGACGTCGACGATCGCGGGGACGCTCACGCCGCCCGGGTACTCGCTCTCGCGGGCGTCGTAGGCCTCGTGCAGGAAGCGGATGCCGAGCACCGGGTCCTTGCCCCCCGGGTCGAGGGTGAAGCGCCAACTGCGGTCGTCCTGAAGGGGATCGGTGATGGCGAGCGACAGCGCTCCCTCAAGTCCCAGCAGTCGCCGCGAGATCGCCGCCCGGCTCGCCCACGGGCAGGCTCGGCTGATGACGAGGCGGTAGCGGTCCGCCTCGACGGGCCAGCCGTCCGCGCCGTCGGCGGTGATCCGGTCCGTGAAGTGGCTCCTGGACCGCTTGAAGGTCTTGCGTCCCAACGCGGCGTTGCCCGATGCGGTGCTGTCCGCCGTGTCGCTCGCTGTGCCCCCCTGCCCGGTTCTGCCCTGCTCCGTGCTGCCGGTCGCGTCGACGTCGCGGCTCAATGTGCGTTCCTTCCCTGTGGGTCTCGGATGATCCCCTACCCCCCTTCCGGGCAGGTCCACCGCCGGGAGCCGGGACGTGACGGAAACGCCGGGCACGAACCCGGCGCCGACCGCACGCGCGAACCTCAGCCGCCGCCTTCCGGTGCCCAGTCCCGAGTCGAGAGCACCAGGCGGTAGCCGTCGGGATCCTGAACGGTCACGCCCCATCGGTCCCAGTACGGATTGCGGGCGGGAACGCGCGTCCCGCCGCATCGCTCCAGCCGCTCGACGAGGCTGTCGGGTACGGGCCCGTCCAGATAGATCACCAGCAGATCCTCGTCGGTGGGCCGCGGAGTCACAGGAGCCCGCGGGTCGAGAGCCAGCTCCAGGTGCCAGCCGGCGTCCCGCCACCCGATCATCAGCAGCGCGTACGGCTCGTCGTCATCGCTCCCGTCGTCGTCGGCGTCCCCTCCGCCGGGCGGCGCTTCCGTGCGGAAGAGGACGTCCATGCCCAGCCCCTCGGTCCAGAAGTGCTCGGCCGCCGTCAGGTCCCTCGACGGCCGTGCGATGCGGATGTGGTGACGGCCGTACACGGCGGCTCCCGGTGCTGGTCGGTGCGGGACGGCGCGCCGGGAGGCGGCCGCACACCGGCACCGTATGCGCGCCACTCAGGAGGTGCATCGGGCCGGAGCCGGAGGAGGTCCTCCGCCCCAGGGCCCGGGACCGGCCCGCAGCGGGCTGTCAGACGATCTCCTCGCTCATCTCCGCGAGTTCACGGTCGCCGCTGCTGGTGCTGAACGTCGGCGTCGTGTACGACCCGCGCCCCGCCACCGCCCACCAGAAGGACGCGAGTGCGAGCACGCAGATCAGGGCGATGGGCGCGTAGTTGAAGGACTCGACGTTGACCGGGTTCGTCTGCGGGAGGCAGAAGAGCACCGTCACGAAGGCGACCCACACCACGGCCGTCCAGCCGATCGGCACGCTCCAGCGGCCCAGGTTCCACTTCCCCTGACGGAAGCGCTCCTTGTACCGCAGCCGGAGGAAGATCGGGATGGCGTAGGCCGGGGTGATGCCGATGACGGCGATGGCGGTGACCGCGCCGTAGGCCGCCTTGCTGTACAGGGCGGGGAGCGCGAGCAGCGCCGCCACGGCGACGGTCAGCAGCACGGCAGCCGCCGGAGTGCCCGTCCGGGGGCTCACGCGCCGCCACAGCGCGGAGAAGGGCAGCGCCCCGTCGCGGGAGAACGCGAAGACCATGCGGCTGGACGCGGCGACCTCGGCGTTGCCGCAGAAGAGCTGGGCGATGATCACGATGAGCAGCAGCAGCTTCGCGCCGGTCAGGCCCAGCGCGTCGAGGAAGATCTGTGCGGGCGGCACACCCGTGGCGCTGTTCTGGGTGCCCGCGTAGTCCTGGATGGCGAAGGTCACGCCGACGAGCAGGACGAAGCCCGCGACCCACGACCATCCCAGGGCGCGGACGATGCCCCGTGCGGCGCTGACCTCCGCGTCGGTGGTCTCCTCCGACAGATGGGCGCTGGCGTCGTATCCGGTGAACGTGTACTGCGCCAGCAGCAGCCCGATCATCACGACGTAGAGCGAACTGGACCAGCCTGTGTGGTTGACGAACTCACCGAAGACGAAGGAAGCCGTGCGGTGCTCGGAGGGTACGAACGCCAGCACACCGACGATCACGGCGACACCGGCGAAGTGCCACCACACGCTCACCGAGTTGAGCACGCTGACCAGCCGGACCCCGAAGAGGTTGAGGGCGGCGTGCAGCACGAGGATGCACAGGAAGATCAGCATCACGACGCCCGGTGTCGGATCGACTCCCCACTGGAGGTTGAGCAGCGCGCCGGTGAACAGGGCCGCGCCGTAGTCGATTCCCGCGAGGGTCCCCAGCAGCCCCAGGAGGTTCAGCCACCCCGTGTACCAGCCCCACCGGCGCCCGCCGAGCTGGTCGGCCATGTAGTACAGCGCCCCGGAGGTGGGGTAGGCGCTGGTCACCTCGGCCAGCCCGGCACCGACGAACATCACCATCAGGCCCACCAGGACCCAGCCCCACACCATCACCGCGGGCCCGCCGGTTATCAGGCCGAAGCCGTACAGCGTCATGCATCCGGAAAGGACGGAAACGACCGAGAAGCTGATGGCGAAGTTGCCGAACGGGCCCATGCGCCGGACCAGAACGGGGTGGTAGCCCAGATCGCGCAGCTTGGCGTCGTCGTCGATCCGGTCGTCACGGCGATGCCTGACCGTGGGAACCAACGGAACCTCCTGGTGGTGCGAGGGAGCGGTAGAGGAGAGACGGGGGGCGGCGGGTCTGAGAAGGGTGGGAGACGAGCGGGGCGGTGCGGTGATCAGCTGTCCGCGGCGAAGGATTCTTCGCGTGCCCGGCAGTACTCCGCCCTGGCGGCTTCGGGACGTTCAGGATCCTCCGCGACCTGGAGCCAGGGCTGCTGGGTGAAGTAGGGGCCCAGCGCGGCGAAGACGCGAGCCGCGTCCGCCGCCCGCTTGCCGGCCCACAGGGCGTGCGCAAGGTGGTTGAGGTCCAGAACGGACTGGCTGGTCGGATCCGTGTGGTCGAACCAGCCGTGCAGAGCCGTACGGGCATCGAGGGCGACGGGATCGTGGGCCCACTGCTGCCGAAGGAGCGGATCCGTCCTGCCTTCCGCGACCTGGCGGCGGTACTGCTCGACGTAGGCGTAGAGCGGGAGCGCCAGCAACGCCGACCCGGCCGGTGCCCATGAGGAGACCCAGCGGACGAAGTCGACCGCGGAGGCACGCGTGGAGAAGCTCCCCTCCGAGCGCGCGTGCAGGAAGTGGAGCATGCGGTGATGGGCCTCGCGGTTGTATCTGTCGCGCTCGTAGACGCGGTAGAGCAGTCCCCACGGGCCGGGCGGCAGCATGGGCTCGGCGGCGCGCTCGCGGTGCTCGCCCCGCTCCTGGCGCTCGTCCAGGCGCGCCAGCGCGAGCAGGCACACCCACGGCACCGGGTCGGCAGGCAGCATCTCGGCGGCGGCGTGGCACTCCTGGCGGGCCGTCTTCTCCAACTCGCCCGCGCTGTGGTGGTGTTCACGACGCGCGCGGACGGCACGCTCCACCGACACCCTCGCGAGCATGGTGTGCGCGTCGGCGCTGTGGGGGTCCTCCTGCAGCCAGGCCTCCACCACCTGCGATCCGGCGGCCACGACGCCCAGCACCTGCGAACGGGCCGTCCGAAGACCCCATGAGGTGCCCGTACGGTCGAGAAGAGCGCGCATCGCCATCCAGCGCCCCGCCCGCAACTCCTCGAGTGCGCCGCGCAGTTCGTTGTCGAAGCCGGCCGGGCTGTACACGGGACGGATCCCGCGGCCCTGCCCACCGGTCGTCCGCCGCATCAGCTCTGCTCCGTTGCCACCCGGCGCGGCAGCGAACGGCGCGCCGGGCTGGGAGGGGGCAGGGGCGGATGGTGCGGCATCACGGCAGTTCCTCAACGACAGGGGCAGGGAACGCGGCAGCCTGCACAGGGCCCTTGGCAGGCGAGAAGGGATGCGTCGCCGCGTGTCCCGGATTCTTCACCGAACTTAACTCCTCGGAGGTCACAAGCTGGCATTGGGGATTGTGACGGTCCTGCGCCGAAAGTCCGCCGGGCGGAAGGGCTTCCGGCCTCCGTGCCGCTGCTGCGTCCCTCCCGCGGCGCTCTCCGCGACCCCCTTTCCGCAGGCGCTTCCCCACGGTGGTCCCGCCGCTCCCCGTCACGGAGCCGCGCGAGCGCCTGCATGGACGCGTGCGCGCACGGAACAGCGCCGACGCTCCAGGTCAGGACGCATGGAGAGAGCTTGGGGGCAGCCGGGACGGCCGTCAAGCCTCCGGATGCGATAGGTACCAAACCGCCGGAGGCGGGCAGGAGTGACCGGAACCCTTTCTGCCGTTGCGGCGTCGGTGTTCACTGAGTCCAGTGTTCACCGCTGCGCTCGCCGAGGTGTCGCGTGCACCGCCCATGAGGGGGTGGTACGTATCGCCCCGTTCGGTCCGTACAAGCCTGCTCCGTCCATCAGCGATCCAGGAGGCTCGTCCATGGCGCACGAGGACCCCATCTCCCGCACGACCGGCGGGACGGCACCGGGACGGCGCGCGATGCTGCGCGGCTCTCTCGCCGCTTCCGCCGCTCTCTCCCTGCCCGCACTCTCGGGAGCCGCCCCGTCGCACGCGCTCGCGGGGCGTCCGGAGGCCAAGTGGGGTGTGCAGGCCGGTGATGTGACGACCTCTTCGGGCCTGGTATGGGTGCGATCCGACCGCCGGGCCCGGATGCTCGTCGAGACCTCGGCGACGGAGTCCTTCCGCCATGCGCGCCGCTGGCAGGGGCCCGTCGTGGGGCCCGGCACCGACTTCACCGGTGTCACGCCGGTGCGCGGGCTGCCCGCAGGGGAGCAGATCTTCTACCGCGTCACGCTCGCGGACCCCGACGATCCGCGTCGTACGGGAGAGCCAGTGCGCGGCACCTTCCGCACGGCGCCGGACCGGCGCCGGAAGGGCGTGCGGTTCCTGTGGTCCGGGGACCTGGCGGGGCAGGGCTGGGGCATCAACCCCGACCGGGGCGGCTATGCGATCTTCGAGGAGATGCGCCGTCTGGACCCGGACTTCTTCCTCAACAGCGGCGACACCATCTACGCCGACGGGCCCATCGCGGAGAAGGTCGAACTGCCCGACGGCGGCGTGTGGCGCAACGTCACCACCGAGGAGAAGTCGAAGGTCGCCGAGACCCTCGCGGAGTTCCGCGGCAACTTCCGCTACAACCTGCTGGATGCGAACCTCCGCCGGTTCCAGGCTCAGGTGCCCTCGATCGTCCAGTGGGACGACCACGAGGTGCTCAACAACTGGTATCCGGGCGAGATCCTTGAGGACGACCGCTACACGGTGAAGGACGTCGACACGCTCGCGGCCCGGTCGCTGCGGGCGTTCAGCGAGTACCACCCGCTGACCACGCTCCCGGCGAAGGACCGGCACGGACGCGTCTACCGCGTCGTCCGCCACGGCCCGATGCTCGACGTCTTCGCCCTCGACATGCGCACCTACCGCAACGCCAACTCCCCCGGCAAGCAGGAGCAGGACCCCCAAGGCATCCTGGGCGAGGCCCAGTTGAAGTGGCTGAAGAAGGAGCTGTCCCGCTCGCGGGCGGTATGGAAGGTCATCGCGGCGGACATGCCACTCGGACTCGCGGTGCCCGACGGGAAGACCGACTTCGAGGGCGTCGCACAGACCGACCCCGGCAAGCCGCTGGGCCGGGAACTCCAGATCGCCGAACTGCTGCGCCACATCAAGAGTGAGCGCATCACCGGCACCGTGTGGTTCACCACCGACGTCCACTACACCTCGGCTCAGCACTACGACCCGTCACAGGCGGCCTTCAAGGACTTCGAACCCTTCTGGGAGTTCGTCTCGGGGCCGCTCAACGCCGGCGGATTCCCCGCACTGAAACTCGACAGCACCTTCGGGCCGTCGCAGGCCTTCATCAAGGCGCCGCAGAAGGCCAACACGCCGCCCAGCGACGGCGGTCAGTACTTCGGGCAGGTCGACATCGACGGCGGCAGCGGCGAGTTGACGGTCCGGCTGCGGGAGCAAGGAGGCGAGGTCCTGTTCACGAAGGTGCTGCAGCCGGGCCGGGTCGGCCAGTGAGCGTTGGGCCGGTGACTGCGTGACTGACGCTCAGGAACCGCTCGGCTACCCGGGCGTCGGAGCTACGGCGAAGGGCCCCGCGCACTGGCCGGAGGGTTTCCGCACCCTGCGGGTCAGCAGCAAAGTGGGCCGCGGTGACGCCGAGTTCGCCGTCGCCGCCGACGCGGTGATGACGTGGCGGCTGCACCGGACCGCGGGCGTGCGCTTCGGCACGGACGCGGCCCGGGCGGCTCCGGGCGCGGAAGTCGTCGTGGGCCTGGGTGTCGGTGCGCTGCGCACCCACGCACCGTGCCGGGTCGTGTGGACCGTGGAGGAGGAGCGGCGGACCGGGTGGGCGTACGGAACGCTTCCCGGCCATCCGGTGCGCGGCGAGGAGGCGTTCGTCGTCGTCCTCGACGAGGACGGGACCGTCCGGCTGGAGGTGCTTGCCTTCAGCCTGCCGGCCACCTGGTTCACAGTGGCGGCGGGCCCCCGCTCCCCGTCTTCCAGAGGTGGTACGCGCGCAGATGCGGGCGCGTACTGCGCAGGCTCGTACGCGAAGAGGCAGGGACCGCTTGCACCCGTCGCGGTCCTCGCGACGGCGGGGAAGAAAGCGGTATCGACCGGACAGAACATCCTTAACTCATCGGTCACAAGGCGTTCTTGATCAGGCAATGCCGGTGCGTGAGGGTGGTCCCATGACTGACATGTCACAGAACGAGCAGCGATCCCGGCAGGACCTCCGCGGCCTCCTCGCGAGGCTCGGCAACTGCCGCTCGCTGTTCCTCCGACACCGCCCGCAGTCACCGCCGGGAGACGCCGCGGGTGCCGTCCCGGCCGGAGTGAAGTCCCAGTCGACCGGGGCGACTTCGCTGTGGCGGATGCGCACGACTGTTCCTGACGAGCCGGGGACCCTCGCGCAGCTGTGCGGGGCGTTCGCCCGGCAGGGGGTGGACATCGTTTCGTTGCAGACCTTTCCCCTGGGCCTCCGGCCCGGGGAGACCCCGACCTTGGGCCTTCGGCCTGGGGACGCTACGAGCTCCGGTGGACCCAACGGGGAGAGCCCGGCCGTCGGCCCGAAGGCGGACGGCACGGACGGGGAGGACCGGAAGAAGGGCGAGAACTCCGGCGGGAGCACGACGCCCGGCGGCGAGCACGCCATGGACGAGTTCGTCCTGCGCGCACCCGAGGATCTGGAGGCCAGCGAACTGACAAGGCTCGTGAACGAGGCGGGCGGAACCAGCACCTGGGTCGAGCGGGCCGACGCGCACGACCTCGTCGACACCCCGACCCGCGTGCTGCGCCTGGCCGCCCGCACGGCCCTCGACACCGCCGAACTGCCGCTCGCGCTACGGCAGTTGCTCGGCCGGTGCACCGTGCGGTCTGTGCCGGCCGTTTCGCCCGTCTCCGGAGTGGCGTCATCGCTCGAGGTGCCGCCGGAGGGAACGTACGAGGAGACCGTGCTGCGGCTGCCGGACCCGGCCGGTGGCGTCCTCGTCATCGAACGGCCTCAACTGCCCTTCACACCCGCAGAGTTCGCTCGGGCCGGTGCCCTCGTGGAGCTGGACCGGGTGCTGGGTGCGCGCGCCCGCGTCCCGCGCTCCCCGGACAGGCTGACGCTGCCCGAGGGCCTGCCGGTCACCGTGCGGCGCGCGGACACCGCCGACCTGGATGCCGCCGTGAAGATGCACGAGCGGTGCTCGAGGGAGACGCTGGCCCAGCGCTACCACGGTCCTGTGAGCGAGGCCGACCGCTACCTGCGCCACCTGCTCTCGCCGCACTTCGGCCGGACGCTGGCGGCCCGGACGGCGTCGGGGAAGCTGGTCGCTCTGGGCCACCTGCTGTGGGACGGCGACGAGGCCGAGGTCGCCCTCATCGTGGAGGACGACTGGCAGCACAGGGGCATCGGCACCGAACTGCTGCGCCGGCTGGCCCGGTTGGCGATCGAGGCGGGGTCCTCCGACGTCTACGCCGTCACCCAGGCGTCGAACACGGCCATGGTCGCCGCGATGCGCAAGCTGGGGATGCCCCTCGACCACCAGGTCGAGGACCGGACGCTCGTCATCACCGCCCGGCTCACGGGTGACGCTCCCGGAGTCGCGGGCAGCGCGGCGGCTTCCGCATCGACGTCCGTCTCAGGCGCGCCTGTCGTGGTCCCGGCCGGTGCCCCGGCGTCCTTCGACGGGCGGCGCTGAGCGGCCGGCGGCCGCGCGGACGGAAGCACCGGACCCGGGGCACCGCAGGGTGACCGCGGCGGGCCGGTGACCAGTGGAAGCCTCGCGGGCCCCCGGCACGGCGGATGCTGATGACGCCGGGGGCCTGCGCGTACCAGGATGGGAGCATGTCCGATCCCATGAACCCCACCCCCCTGCCGCGACAGGTCGCCGACGCCTACGTCGACGCTCTCGTCGAACTCGACCCGATCACCGGCACGTACCTCGGAGTGCCGGAGAGTCACAGCCGCCTTCCCGACTTCTCCCCTGCGGGTCAGGAGGGCCTCGCCGAGCTGAGCCGCACCACATTGCGCCGTCTCGCCGAGGCCGAGGAGCGGCCCGGAGCCGACAGCGACGCGGAACGGCGCTGCGCCCGGCTGCTGCGGGAGCGGCTGACGGCGGAACTCGCCGTGCACGACGCGCAGGAAGGCCTGCGTGCTGTCAGCAACCTCCACTCCCCCGTCCACGCGGTGCGCGGGATCTTCACCGTCATGCCGTCGGAGACGCTGGCGGACTGGACGAACGTCGCCCAGCGGCTGCGCGCGGTGCCCGAGGCCCTCGACGGCTACCGCGAGTCGCTCGAGGCCGGTCTGGCCAAGGGTCTGCACGCGGGGCCCCGCCAGGTCTCCACCGTCCTCGGGCAGCTGGACGAGTGGGTCGGCGAAGGGGAGAACGGCGACGGCAAGGGCTGGTTCGCCGCCTTCGCGGCGGAAGGCCCCGAGGCGCTGCACGAGGTCCTCGAGTCCGCCGCGGCCGAGGGAACCGGTGCGATCAGGGAGCTTCGCGACTGGCTCCGTGACGTGTACCAGCCCGGCGTCGCCGGCTCCCCGGAGACCGTCGGCCGCGAGCGGTACGCCCGGTGGGCGCGCTACTGGAACGGCGCGGACCTCGACCTGGACGAGGCGTACGCCTACGGCTGGGCCGAATTCCACCGGCTGCTCGGCGAGATGCGCACCGAGGCGGAGAAGATCCTGCCGGGCGCTGCCACTCCGTGGGAGGCTCTGCGCCATCTCGACACCGAGGGCGAGGCCGTCGAAGGGGTCGACGAGGTGCGCGAGTGGCTTCAGGGCCTCATGGACGAGGCGATCGAGAAGCTGGACGGCACCCACTTCGAACTGGCCGAGCGCGTCAAGCGCGTGGAGTCCCGCATCGCTCCCCCGGGCGGCGCGGCGGCGCCGTACTACACCCAGCCGTCACTGGACTTCTCCCGCCCGGGCCGCACTTGGCTGCCCACCATGGGTGAGACCCGCTTCCCCGTCTACGACCTGGTCTCCACCTGGTACCACGAGGGCGTGCCGGGCCACCATCTGCAGCTGGCGCAGTGGGCACACGTCGCTGACGAACTCTCCCGCTACCAGACGACGGTCGGCATGGTCAGCGCCAACGCCGAGGGCTGGGCGCTGTACGCGGAGCGGCTCATGGACGAGCTCGGCTTCCTCGCCAACGCCGAGCAGCGGCTGGGTTATCTGGACGCGCAGATGATGCGCGCGACGCGGGTCATCGTCGACATCGGCATGCATCTTCAGCTGCGCATCCCGGACGACTCGCCCTTCCGTCCGGGCGAGCAGTGGACCCCCGAGCTCGCGCAGGAGTTCTTCGGCATGCACAGCGGCCGTCCCGCGGACTTCGTGGAGAGCGAGCTGGTGCGCTACCTCGGCATGCCGGGGCAGGCGATCGGCTACAAGCTGGGCGAGCGCGCCTGGCTGACGGGACGTGAGGCGGCACGCAAGGCGCACGGGGACGAATTCGACCCGAAGCAGTGGCACATGGCCGCCCTGTCGCAGGGGTCGCTGGGTCTGGACGACCTGGTTGCGGAGCTGTCAGCGCTCTGACGCCCCGCCAGGGCCCGTACCGGCCTGGATGAACGCGGCGTGTGCGCCCGGCTGTTGAGGCCGGGCGCACACCGCTCGGAGCGCTCGTCGACCCACGGCCCCCCTTCGGCCCACGGCCCCCTTCGGCCCGGACAACGTCCCCCTGGGACAGCACACTTCGTCGGTTGAGCGACTTGGCGACAAATCGGCCCGTCGACTGGTCGGTTCATTGACCGTCACAGTGAACGCGCGAAGCCGTTCTCGGAGTTGATGACCTCGCCGGTGATCCAGGCCGACTCGTCCGTGGTGAGCCAGGAGACGAGGCGTGCCGGATCGTCGGGCGTGGCCCAGCGGCCGCCCGGGAACAGCGCGGCGACCGCGGCGTGTTCCTCGCCGTGAAGGTAACCGGTGTCCACGGGGCCGGGGTTGACCGCGTTGATGGTGATGCGGGGTGCGAGCGCCGTCGCGAGAGTACGTACGGACGAGGCCAGCGCCCCTTTCGCGAGGCTGTAGCAGACCTCCTCGGGCATGCCGCCCCGTACGTCCTGGCCCGAAGTCATCACCACGATCCGGCCTGCGGGGCCGTCGTCGGGGCGCGGGAGACGTGCGAAGGCCTGGATCAGCAGGATCACCGAGCGCGTGTTCACCGCCCAGTGCGCGTCGAGCATCTCCGCGTCGACCGTTTCGAGCGGCCCGTCGCTGCCGCTGAGCGCGTGGTTGGCCACGAGGATGTCCAGCCCGTTTCCGCCCAGTGCCTCCGATGCCTCGGCGATCAGGCGGGACGGCGCCCCGGCTGCCGTGAGGTCGCCGGGGCCGTGTGCGACGGTCGCGCCCGGCGCGGCCACCAAGCGAACGGCGTCGGCGAGCGCTTCGGGCTCGTCCGGGTCGCTGCCCCAGGGCTGTGCGGAGTCGTGCGGTCGATGGTGGTGCATGTAGACACTCGCGCCGTAGGCCGCCAGACGGCGGGCCACGGCAAGCCCGATGCCGGCACGGCGGCTGGCTCCGGTGACGAGGGCGGTGCGGCCGCGCAGCGGCAGCGGGTCGCGGCGAGGTGAGGAGGTCATGGCGCACAGCCTGATGCCCCTCAGCGCTCACGTCAGCTGGATTTCCCGCGCGGCGGACCCGCCACGCCGCTCAGGTGTGGGCCGGTGCCGACCGGTGGTGCAGCGCCGAGCCCTGCCGGGACTTGGTGACTTCCAGCTGGACGGGGATGCGTTGCCGCAGGTCGGCGACGTGACTGACGATGCCCACGCACCTGTCGCGTTCCCTCAGGGAGTCCAGGACGTCGAGGATCTCGTCGAGGGTCTGCTCGTCCAGGCTGCCGAATCCCTCGTCGATGAAGAGGGTCTCCAGTCTTGTGCCGCCGGCCTCGTCGGTGACGACGTCGGCGAGGCCGAGGGCCAGCGCGAGGGACGCGGAGAACGTCTCACCGCCGGAGAGCGTCGCCGTGTCGCGCTCCGCCCCGGTCCAGGCGTCGATGACATGGAGACCGAGCCCGGAGCGTGCCCGCCCGCCGGCGCGTGCGTCGGAGTGGACGAGGGTATAGCGGCCCGCGGACATGCGGGACAGACGGGCGCTCGCGGCCGCGGCCACCTGCTCCAGGCGGGCGGCCAGCACATAGGACTCCAGGCGCATCCGGTGCTCGTTCTCCGCAGAGGTGCCGGCCGCCAGACCCGCGAGGTGCGCCACCCGCTCATGGGCCTCACGCAGGGGAGCGAGCCTCCGCGCACCGTCGACGGCCTGCCGGGTGAGCCTGTCGAGCTCGGCGCAGCGCGTGCGGGCGGCGTCCTCGGCGGCCGAGGCCGCGCGCAGACGGCGGGTGGCCTCATCCGTGGCGTACTGCGCGGCTTCGGCGTCAGCCGGCGGGAGCGCCGCCGCCGCGATCAGGTCCGGGTCCTTCAGCTCGGTGCCGACGGTGGCCTCGGTTGCCCTCCACTCCTCCAACCGCCCTGCGAGGACGCGCTGTTCATCGTCGCCGAGGACCGCGGCGCCCGCTGCGCCGGGGCTCTCGAATCCCGCGCGGTCCGCTGCGGCGGCAAGCTGTGCGGCGGTCTCCTCGACACGGCTCCCGGTCTCCTGTGCCCTGCGGGCGGCGTCGGCGGCCTCGTCGAGCAGGGCGGTGCGGCGCTGGAGGACCGCTGCGCGTTCGGCGACGCTGGGGGCGTCACCGCGGGCCTTCTCCAACTGGGCCGTCGCCGTGGCCCGTTCACGCTGGAGCGCCTCCCGGTGCGACGTACGGGCAGCGACGCGGCGCTCGGCGGTCTGCAGCTGAGCGAGGCGTTCGGAGTGCTCCCGCTCGGCCCGTGCGAGGGCCTCCCGTGCGGCGTGGGCGTCGGCCGCTTCCTCACGTGCGCGCTCATGTGCCTCTGCCAGCTCCGCGACAGTGGCGCTGAGCGCTCCGGTCTCCTCTCCCTGCGACTCGGCCACGGCCGCGGCCAGCGCTTCGCGCAGGCGGTGCGCCGCGGCGTCCGCCTCCTCGCGCGCTGCTTCGGCCGTGCGGTACGCGGTCAGCGCCCCGTCCTCGGCGGCCTGGTCGACGGCTCCGGCTCCGGGGAGCGCCGGATCGGGGTGCGCGGTTGCTCCGCAGACGGTGCAGGGCTCGCCGTCGCGCAGCTGGGCGGCGAGTTCGGCCGCGATACCGCGCAGCCGCTGGTCCTTGAGGCGCAGCCACTCCTCGTGGGCCTCGGCCGCCGACTCACGTGCGTCCAGGAGCCTCTGCCCGGCCTCCGCCTCCTGCTGCGTCAGTTCGTCGCGGCGCCGGGCGGCGTCGAGGCGCTGCTTCGCCGGCTCCAGCCGGCCCGCCAACTGCTCGGCCCGAGTGGCGGCTTCCAGCGCCCGGTCGACGCGCTGCTGGTGCGTATGGCGCTCGCTCTCCCAGCGTGAGAGCCAGTCCGTGGCCTCGCGCAGCGTCTCCTCGTCCGTGCGCGATTCGCGTTCCAGTCCGGCGAGTTCACCGTCGATGTCCCGGCGGCGCTCCTCCGCGCGCCGCGCTCCGTCCAGTGAGCCGAGCTCCTGGCGGTACTCCCCCGCCATGCGCGCCAGTTCGGGCGCGGGCGCCTCGCTCAGCTCCGCGGGCAGCAGGCCGCGGCGCTGTGTCTGCTCGGCCAGCGCCGTCTCATGGGCGGCGACCGCGGACTCGTGGAGGGCGACCGCGGGGGCGACCGCCGCGGCGGCGCGGGCGCGCTCCAGGCGCTGCCGGGTCTCCTCGCGTTCGGCCGCTCGTTCCTCCAGGTCCCGGGCGCGTTCCTCCGCGTCGGCGTACTGCCGCTGCCGCCGGGCGAGTTCGCGGGTCTCGGCAAGCTGCGACATCGCCTCGGCGTGTGCCGATTCGGCGGTGGCGGAGGCGATGACCGCGATGTCCAGCCGTTCGCGGGCGCTCGTACGGGCCAGGGCGGCCCATTCCAGTACGGCCGCGGTCAGCCCCGGGGCACCCGGCGACAGGGAATCCTCTCCGGCGGGCCCGTCATGAGGCTGGCCCTGCCGGCGCGTGGCCTCACGTGCGCGCTGACCGGGCAGCGCGCCGCCCGCGTCCTCCTCGGCGGTGCCCAGGCCGCGGGGGGCGGTCCCGTCCGGGTCGCCCCCGCCGCCGAGCGCCTGCCGCATGCGGTGCAGGAGGCCGAGCAGCGTCTCGTCCCCCGCACGCACCTCGTCCTGCGCGCTTCGCCGCATCCGGGCCAGCTGTTCCTCCGCGGCGGCGAACCGGCCCGTGTCGAAGAGCCGTCCGAGCAGCTTCGCGCGGTCCTCGGCGCTCGCCCGGAGGAATCGGGCGAAGTCGCCCTGCGGAAGCAGGACGACCTGGCAGAACTGGTCACGGCTCATGCCGGTGAGCTGGGCGATCTCTTCGCCGATCTCCTGGTGCGAGCGGCTCAGGCCCCGCCATTCCCCGGTGCCCGCGTCGTACTCGCGCAGCCATGACTGCGCCCGCTCCCGTGTGCTGCCGGTGCCGCGGCGTTTGGGGCGGCTCTGTTCCGGGCGGCGGGTGATCTCGAGCCGGCGGCCTCCCACGGTGAGGTCGAGCACGACCTCGGTCAGGGTGCCGGGCGCGGCATGGTCACTGCGGAGCGTCCCGCCGGGCTGCTGGCGCGCGCCGGGGACGGTCCCGTACAGGGCGAAGCAGACGGCGTCGAGCACGGAGGTCTTGCCCGCGCCCGTGGGACCGTGCAGGAGGAAGAGCCCGGCGGCGGACAGTTCGTCGAAATCGACGTGCTGCGTGCCTGCGAAGGGCCCGAAGGCCGTGACCGTCAGCCGGTGCAGCCTCATCGGCGGACCTCCGCGCGTTCCGGGGAGCCTTCGGCGCCCGACCGTCCGTACTCCCCCGGCGCCCGGTCCGTGGCCCCGTCCGCCATGTCTTCGGCACGGGCGGCCTCCAGGGCCTCGCCGAGCATCCTGCGTTCTCCGCTGTCGGCGGCCCGGCCGGTGCGGACGTGGCCCACGAAGTCCTCGGCGATCTCCTGGTCGCTGCGGCCCTTCAGCCTCCGCGCGTAAGAGACCTCAGGCTCCGACTCGCCGGTGGGCTCGGGGTCGAAGACCAGGCTGACGATGTGCGGGAACCGCTCGGACAGGAGGGCCATCGGCCCGTGCGGCCGGGTGGCGTCGGTGAGGGTGGCCTCGACCCACGCCTCCTCGTGCGCCGCGTGGGCAGGCTCGTGCAGGAGCTCTTCCAGGCTGCCGCGCAGCCGGGCGAGAGGCCGCGGGACGGGGCAGTCGATGCGGCGCGCGCCGACCTCTCCCTCCGCGTCGAGGTCGATGATCCACATGGACTTGCGGTGGGCGGCCTCGGAGAAGGAGTAGGCGAGCGGCGAACCCGAGTAGCGCACGCGCTCGCTGATGGTCTGACAGCCATGGAGATGGCCGAGCGCCGCGTAGTGGACGCCGTCGAAGACGGAGGCGGGCACCGAGGCCACTCCTCCGACGGTGATGTCCCGCTCGCTGTCGGAGGACTCGCCCCCGTGGACGAAGGCGTGGGCGAGGACGACGGCGCGCGTGGTGGCGGGACGGGATGCGAGATCGGCGCGGACCCGGTCCATCGCGGCCCGCAGCACGGCGGTGTGGCCGCTGCCCTCGGCGCCCAGCGACGCGGACACGAGCCCCGGCTCCAGGTACGGCAGCCCGTAGCAGGCCACGTCTCCGTGAGCGTCGGAGAGCAGCACGGGGGTGCCGCAGCCCTCAGGGTCGGTGCGCAGGTGGACACCGGCGTGCTCCATCAGCCCGGAACCGACGCCCAGTCGGCGGGCCGAGTCATGGTTGCCGGAGATCATGACGGTGGGCACGCCCAGCCGTGCGAGCCGGTGAAGCGCCTCGTCGAAGAGCGAGACGGCCGCCAGCGGGGGCACGGCCCGGTCGTAGACGTCGCCTGCGACGAGGACGGCGTCGACCTGCTCCTCCTCGACGGTCCGGAGCAAGTGGCCGAGGAAGTCCCGCTGGGCATCGAGCAGGCTGACGCGGTGAAAGCTCCGGCCCAAGTGCCAGTCCGATGTGTGCAGCAATCTCACAGCACTGCTCCCGCCCGCACGCGCGCTCCCCGTCGTAGGTCGTCTGATCACGGACCGGTCTACCAGTCGCCACTGACAACGCGGGAATCGCCTTGCGCGGTACGGACGTTCACCACCCTTCACTCAGGGCCCCGACCAACGGCCCTGAAGAGCCGTTCACCTGACGAGGCATCGCCCCGCTCCGCACGACCACGGACACGGAAGCCGCCCGCCGCAGGGCGAGTTGACCCCGGCCGGCGAGCGTCGGGCAGTCACGTCTTGTGAGCGTCAGTCCGCGGAGGGGCGCAGCCGCAGCCCCTGCATGCCGCCGTCGACGGCGAGTTCGATGCCGGTCGTGGCACCGGCCGACGGGCCCGCCAGGTAACACACGGCGGCAGCGACCTCCGCCGCCGAGACCAGCCGCCCCATCGGCTGCCGCGCCTCGAGCGCGGCCCGTTCGGCTGCCGGGTCGGGAGCGGAATCCAGCAGCCGGCCGATCCACGGGGTGTCGGCCGTACCGGGGTTGACGCAGTTGACGCGAATGCCCTCGCGAACGTGGTCGGCGGCCATCGCACGAGTGAGGGAGAGGACGGCGCCCTTGCTGGCCGAGTAGAGGGCTCGCTGCGGGATCCCTGCGGTCGCCGCGACGGAGCAGGTGTTGACGATCGCGGCACCGCCCGGTGCCCCGCCGTCCCCGGTCGCCGCTGCGCGGCGCAGCAGCGGAAGGGCGGCGGCGCTGACCCGGGCCATGCCGGTCACGTTGACGTCGAGGACCCGGCGCCACTCCTCGTCGTCGTTGTCCTCGACCGTGCCCTGGGCACCGATGCCGGCGTTGTTCACCAGCACGTGAAGACGTCCGAAGCGTTCGTCGACCGCACTCAGCGCGGCATTCACCGAGGCGCGGTCGGTGACGTCGCAGGTCAAGCCCTCCAGCCCGGGCGGCAGTTCGTGAAGGGCGAGGTCCAGTACGCACACCCGCGCGCCCCGCCGCGCCAGTTCGGTGGACACAGCGAGTCCGATGCCGGATGCACCGCCGGTCACGACGGCGACCTGCCCGCCGAACTCACCCTCGGGAGATGCCGTTTGCTGAGCCATGGCTGCCTCGCCGTCCTTCGTACGTGCCGGATGTGCTGACGCGTGCCGGATGCGGCGGGGAGTGACCGGACGCACCGGAGCGCGGCCCGCGCTCCCCGCCGCATCCTGGCGATGCGCTCAGGAGAGCGTAAGGGCGGGTGCGTACATGTCCACCCACAGGGCCAGGTCGAGTGCGTGCTCAAGGCCGTGCCTGTGCCCCGGGCTGATCCGGGCGCTGTCGGCTTCCACGGCGCTCTGCAGCCATTGGCGGCTGACGAGTTCGAAGACGGGGTGCGAGGGCGCGGCCAGGATGTCGGATGCCGTCTTCTGGACGGCGGCGACGTACTTCGGGTCCTGCGTGGAGGGGTACGGACTCTTCACCCGGTCGTACACGGAGCGCGGCAGCACGTCCGCGGTGGCCTCGCGCAGCAGGCTCTTCTCCCTGCCGTCGAAGGACTTCAGGCTCCACGGGGTGTTGTAGACGTACTCCACGAGCCGGTGGTCGCAGAAGGGCACTCGGACCTCCAGGCCGACGGCCATGCTGGCGCGGTCCTTGCGGTCCAGCAGTACGCGCACGAAGCGGGTCAGGTGCAGGTGGCAGATCTTCCGCATGCGGAACTCGAAGTCGCTCTCGCCTTCCAGGCGTTGGATGCCGGAGACCGCCTCGTTGTAGCTGTCCTGGGTGTACGTGGCCAGGTCGAGAGCCTTGCGTGCCTCCTCGGTGAGGTACTCCCCGGGTTCTCCGGCCATCTCCTGGATCCGTGCGAGCCAGGGGAAGGTCTCCGACTGCTGTGCCAGGGGGTCGAAGAACTGCTTGTACCCGCCGAAGACTTCGTCGGCCGACTCGCCCGACAGCGCTACCGTCGACTGTTCGCGTATCGCCTTGAACAGCAGGTACAGGGAGGTGTCGATGTCTCCGAAGCCCATCGGCAGGTCGCGTGCACGGATC
The DNA here is from genome assembly GCF_015910445.1 of Streptomyces bathyalis. Taxonomy (NCBI): domain Bacteria; kingdom Bacillati; phylum Actinomycetota; class Actinomycetes; order Kitasatosporales; family Streptomycetaceae; genus Streptomyces; species Streptomyces bathyalis. The sequence goes on along the minus strand of NZ_CP048882.1, from coordinate 7,118,482 downwards.
ATCCTCGACCGCAGCCGCGGATCGGCGAGTTCCTCCGAGGAGAGGACGATGTCCTCGTGCAGCGTTCCCGCGCTGTCCGCGACGTCGTGCACGAACGGCCCGTCGGGCGTGTCCCGCAGTGCGTCGGCGACGAAGTTCTCCGTGTGGCCCACGAAGTCCACCGCGAAGCTGCGAACGCGCTGTCCCTCAGCGGCCAGTTGCCGTGCGGCCATCCCGGTCAGTGCCGAGGAGTCGAGGCCGCCGGAGAGCAGGGTGCAGCGCGGTACGTCGGCGACGAGCTGGCGGCTGACGATGTCCTCGAGCAGGTCGCGTACGCGGGCGACCGATGTCTCCTGGTCGTCGGTGTGGGGCCTGGTCTCCAGGGACCAGTAGGGCGTGGTGCGGATGCCTGTGCGCCCGACGGTGACCACGGTGCCGGGCTCGACCTCCCGCATGCCCTCCCAGATGGCGTGCCCCGGAGTCTTGATCAGGGTGAACAGCTCGCGCAGCCCGTCGGCGCCCACCGCGGGCCGGGCGAGCGGATTGGCGAGGATCGCCTTCGGCTCCGACCCGAACAGGACGCCGTCGTCGGTCGCGTAGTAGTAGAAGGGCTTGATGCCCATGCGGTCGCGGATCATCACGAGCTTCTGCTCACGCTCGTCCCAGATCGCGAACGCGTACATGCCGTTGAGGCGCTCGGCCACGGCCTCGCCCCACTCCAGGTAGCCCCGCAGCACGACCTCGGTGTCGGAGGAGGTGCTGAAGTGGTGCCCCCGGGTGCGCAGTTCGCTGCGCAGCCCTTCGAAGTTGTAGCACTCCCCCGAATAGACCATGGCGGCCGTGTGCTCCGAGGAACCCTCCGTGCTCATGGGCTGGCGTCCTCCGGGCAGGTCGATCACGGCCAGCCTCCGGTGGCCCAGAGCGGCCGGGCCCGCGATCCAGGTCCCGCTGTCGTCGGGGCCGCGGCAGGACATCGTCTCCGTCATCGCCTCGACGGTCTCGCGCTCGCGCGACAGATCGCGGTCGAACGAGACCCAGCCGGCGATTCCGCACATGCTCTCTCCCAGTCCGGGCCGGCCGGCGCCGGCCCCGGTCCAATCAGTTGTATATGGCAACTACCTGGCCAGGGTCAGCCCTTTCGGTTGCCTCAGTCAACCGGGTCGGGGGACGAGCCCGCGAATTCCGGCCGGGCCTGGAAGTCGGGGAAGAGCAGCGGCGGCACGCTCTCAGTTCTCGGCTTCGGCCTCGTCGCCCGTCGTCCGGCCGGCCACCAGGTCCCGCGGCCGTCCCCGCTGGTAGAGCAGTCCCGTCACGATCAGTCCGGCCGCGAAGAATCCCGCAGCGGACCAGTAGGCGATCGCGAAGCTGTGGACGTTCGCCCGCGCGATCAGGTCCGGCGAGCGCGGATGGGTGCGTACGTAGTCGCTGAAGGCGTGGGCCGCCATGGTGTTGAACAGGGACGTGCCGACCGAACCGCCCACCTGCTGCATCGTGTTGACGGTCGCGGAGGCCACACCCTGGTCCCGCTTGACGACACCCAGCGTGGCCAGGCTGATCGCGGACGGCATGACGAGACCCAGCCCGACGCCCAGCACCAGCAGCGGCGGCAGGACATGTGCCGCGTAGCCGCTGTGCAGGCTCAGCGCGGTGAGCCAGACCAGCCCGACCGTGGCGAGTCCCATTCCCGTGGGCACCACGGGCTTCGGCCCGATGCGCGGGATCAGCACGTTCGTGGAGAGCTGCGCGGTGGCGACCAGCGCGAGGACCATCGGCAGGAACGCCAGGCCCGTCTTGACGGGCGAGTAGTCGAGCGTCCTCTGCAGGTAGAACGTGAGGAACAGGAAGACGCCGAACATCCCGGCACCCGCGACGAAGATGCTGATGAAGGACGCGGCACGGTTGCGGTCCCGCACGACGCGCGGCGGCAGCAGAGGGTTTCTGGTGCGCGACTCGTGGACGACGAAGCCGGCCAGCAGCAGACCGCTGAGCGTGAGCGAGCCCCAGCACCGCCAGTCGCCCCAGCTCTCCGTGTCGGCGCTGGAGAAGCCGTAGACCAGGCAGAAGAGCCCGCCGCCGACCAGCGCGGTTCCCAGCAGGTCCAGCTTCGGGCGCCGGGTGGGCCGGTGCGGAGGCAGGATCGTCATGCCGCAGACCACCCCCACGACGGCGATGAAGACGTTGACGTACAGCGTCCAGCGCCAGCTCAGCTGCTCGGTGAGCAGGCCGCCCAGCAGCAGCCCGATCGCTGCCCCGGACCCCGCGATGGCGCCGAAGATGCCGAACGCACGGGAGCGTTCACGCGGCTGGGTGAACGTGGTCGTCAGCAGGGACAGTGCGGAGGGAGCGAGCAGCGCCCCGAACATGCCCTGCAGCGCCCGTGCGCCGACAAGCGCCGAGAAGGTGCTCGCGGCCCCGCCCAGAGCGGACGCGGCGCCGAATCCGATGAGGCCCGTCACGAACGTCCTGCGGCGCCCGATCAGGTCGGACAGCCGGCCGCCGAGCAGGAGCAGGCTGCCGAAGGCCAGCGTGTATGCGGTGATGACCCACTGCCGGCCGTCGTTGGAGAAGGCGAGGTCCCGCTGCGCCGAGGGAAGTGCGATGTTCACGATCGTCGCGTCCAGGACGACCATCAGCTGGGCCAGCGCGATGACCGTCAGCGCCAGCCAGCGGTGTGGGGTCGGGCTCTCCTCGCCGGCAGCCGGGGCGGCCCCTGCGCCCGCACCGCCGCCGGGCGACGGACCGGCCGGACTGGGGGGCATCGACGGACCTCTCGGCTCCACGGCTGACGGGACGGAGACGCTTCGCAGTCGTCACGTTATGTCCGGTTTGCGGGGGCCGCAAAAGATCAGCGGCGGGCCTCAGGGCCAGCACTCGGCAAGGACGGGACCTGGGACGCCAAGGAGCGCGGGCGCTCCCGCGAACCGGAAGCCCGCGGAGACGTCAGGGACTCCCGTATGCCTCGCCGCCGACCGCCAGTCGAGCCGTGCCGGCGGTGCTGTCCGCGAGCCAGCCGCGGAAGTCGTCGAGTTCCGCCTCCGGCAGCCCCACTTCGATCGTCACCTCGGCTCCGTAGGTGACCTCGCGCACCGAACGCCCGCTGGAGCGCAGGTCGTTCTCCAGCCTGCCCGCACGCTGGTGGTCGGTCGTGACCGTCACCAGCCGGTAGCGCCGCCGTACACGCGTGCCGACGGCGTCCAGCGCCTCGCCGACGGCCCCGCCGTACGCGCGGATCAGGCCGCCCGCCCCCAGCTTCGTGCCGCCGAAGTAGCGCACGACCACCGCGACGGCGCAGCGAATCCCGCGCCGCGTGAGCATCTGCAGCATGGGCAGGCCCGCGGTGCCGCCCGGTTCGCCGTCGTCGTCGGACTTCTGCAGGCCCCCGTCCGCGCCGATGACGTAGGCCCAGCAGTGATGGGTCGCCCCCGGGTGCTGCGCGCGCACCCGTGCGATGAAGGCTCTCGCCTCCTCCTCGGAGGCCGCGGGAGCCAGGACGCACACGAAGCGCGAGCGGCTGACCTCGGTCTCGTGCTCGCCCTCACCGGACACGGTGACGTACTGCTCCTGCATACGGGCACCCTACGTGCGGGCCCACCGGGGCCCGGCCCGGGAATGGTCAGGCCGCCACCGCTCGTTGGAGAGATCATGTACGCAGACACTGAGACCGTACGCAGGATCCTGACGGAGTCGGGCGACACATGGGCGGTCGTCGGCCTGTCCACGAACCGGGCGCGTGCGGCGTACGAAGTCGCGGGCGTCCTCCAGCGCTTCGGCAAGCGCGTGGTGCCGGTGCACCCCAAGGCCGAGACGGTGCACGGGGAGCAGGGCTACGCGAAGCTGGCCGACATTCCCTTCCCCGTCGACGTCGTGGACGTCTTCGTCAACTCCGACCTGGCCGGGGACGTCGCGGACGCGGCCGTCGACATCGGCGCGAAGGCGGTCTGGTTCCAGCTGGGAGTGATCGACGAGGCCGCCTACGAGCGCACGCGCTCCTCCGGCCTGGAGATGGTCATGGACCGCTGTCCTGCGATCGAGATCCCGAAACTGAAATGAACCGCATCCCCCGGCGCCGCTATGGTGCGTGGTCGTGATCACGACCCGGATGGCGTCCCCGGACGACGCCCCCGAACTCGTGCGGCTGCGGCGGCTGATGTTCCTGGGCATGCACGGACGGGACGAGCCGGGCCCGTGGGAGCGTGACGCGGAACGGATGGCCCGCCGTCAGCTGGACCGGGAGCTCTCGGGCGGCGAATGGCTGGGCGCGTTCGTGGTGGACGGCGACCGGCCGGGGCCGCCGCATCTGGCGGCGTGCGCGGTGGGCAGGATCGAGGAACGCCTGCCCGCGCCGAGGCATCCCGCCGGGCGCTTCGGCTTCGTCTTCAGCGTCTGCACGGACGAGCGGTACCGGGGCCGCGGCTACGCACGAGCCACGACCGAAGCACTGCTGGAGTGGTTCGCCGAGCGGGACGTGACCCGGGTCGACCTCCACGCGAGCCCGGACGCCGAACCTCTGTACCGCTCCATGGGCTTCAGCGAGCACTCGATCGCGCTCTCGATCGACCTGTCAGGACGCGGCTGAGGACGTTCGGGCCGGCGGCGAGGCTCACCGGTCCCGGCGCATGCTCAGATGCCCAGGCCCTCCAGGACGACGGCACCCGGCAGTTCGGCCAGCGCCTTGCCCGGGACGATGAGCTTGCCGCGCCGGAGCCCGCTGCCGATCAGTGTCCACGGCAGATCGGTGACCGCGGAGTCGATGAGGACGGGCCAGCCTTCAGGGAGGCCGATCGGCGTGATGCCGCCGTACTCCATGCCGGTCTCCTCGACGGCGGTGTCCATGGGCGCGAACGACGCCTTGCGCGCCTCCAGTTGGCGCCGGACAGCTCCGTTGACGTCGACGCGCGTCGTGGAGAGCACCACGCATGCGGCGAGCGTGCGCTCGCCGCCCCGCTTCGCCGCGACGACGACGCAGTTGGCGGACGTACCGAGGAGGTCCTCGCCGTAGTTCTCGATGAAGACGGCGGTGTCCGCCTTCGCGGGGTCCGTGTCGACGTGGAGCAGCTGATCGCGCGGCACCGCGCCCTTCCAGCCACGGATGGCCTCGGCAGCCGGCCCGGTGAAGTGCTCGACCGACGCGGCGGGGGCAGCCGATTCGAAGTTCCCGATGGGTGCGCGCATGCGCGGCACGTTAACACCGGCCCGCAGGCCGCGGGAGAGCCGGTCAGCGCGGTGCGGGGACGGAGATGGCCATGGTCATCTCGACCGGCTCCCCACCGTCGTTGTGGTAGCCGTGCGCCACGTTCGCCTCGAAGGACGCGGAGGTTCCCGCGGGCACTTCGTAGTCCTTGCCTTCGACGTTCAGGGTGAGCATGCCCTCGCGTACGTGCACCAGCTCGGTCGTCCCGGCCGGGTGCGGGTCCGAGCGGCTTCCCTCGCCCGGCATGAGCCGCCACGACCACAGCTCCAGCGGGCCGGGAGACTCGGCACCGGCCAGCAGCGTGCTGTGACTTCCCGCCTCCGTGGACCACAGCCGCACCGCCTGCTCCGCCGGCACGAGGCGCACCTGCGGTTCCTGGTCGAAGTCGAGCAAGGTGGTGATGCTCACGCCGAGGGCGTCCCCCACCTTGACGACGGTGCCCACGCTCGGGTTCGTGCGGCCCTGCTCGATCTGGATGAGCATCCCCCGGCTCACACCGGCGCGGGCCGCGAGGGCGTCGAGGGTGTAGCCGCGTTCCTGCCGCCGGCGCTTGAGATTGCGGGCCAGGGACTGCGTGAGGTGGTCGAGATCCGTCACGGGCTCCGTACACCGTCCAATATTCTGAATGCGAGAGTTCAGTTTGCTAAACTGCGCTGCGTTGTACTTCCTTGTTCACGCCACTGTACTGCGAGGTGTCTCATGACCGCTGCTCTGGCCCTGGTCACCAGCCTGATGTGGGGGCTGGCCGACTTCGGCGGAGGGCTGCTCACCAGGCGCATGTCCGCGTTGACGGTCGTGGTGGTCTCCCAGGCGCTGGCGGCCGTGGTGCTCGGGGCAATCGTGATCGCCATGGGCGGCTGGAGCGAGTGGGGCGGGCAGCTGTGGTTCGCGGCGGCTGCGGGTCTCGTGGGCCCGGTGGCCATGCTGGCCTTCTACAAGGCGCTCTCCCAGGGACCGATGGGCGTGGTCTCACCGCTGGCCTCGCTCGCCGTCGTCGTCCCCGTCACGGCCGGCCTGGCGCTGGGCGAACGGCCCGGCTGGATCCAGGCCGCCGGCATCACCGTCGCGGTCGCCGGAGTTGTCCTCGCGGGCGGCCCGGAGCTGCGCGGCGCACCCGTGCAGCGCAAGACGATCGCTCTCACCCTCATCTCGGCACTGGGCTTCGGCGCGGTGATGGCGCTGATCGAGCACGCCGGGACGAGCACCATGGCCGGCCTCTTCCTCGCGCTGTTCGTGCAGCGCGTGTGCAACGTCACCGTGGGAGGCGCCGCCCTGTACGTGCAGGTCAGGCGGGGCACGCCTGCGCTGCCCGCCGAAGGGGGCCGCAGGGCCCTGACCATGGCGCTGCCCGCGCTGGCCTTCGTGGGCCTCGCGGACGTCGCGGCCAACGGCACGTACATGCTGGCCACGTCGTACGGACCCGTGACGACGGCCGCGGTGCTCGCCTCGCTCTACCCCGTGGTCACCGCCCTCGCGGCGCGGGGTGTGCTGCGGGAGAGGCTGCGGGCGGTGCAGACCGCGGGGGCCGGGCTGGCTCTGGTCGGCACGGTGCTGCTGGCGTCGTCCTGACCACCCGCACGTCTGAGTCCCCATCCGGTCAACGAGGCCGTGGGGCAGGCTCCTCCTCGCAGGCGGCCAGCTCGGCTGCCGCGCGCAGCTGCCGAGGGGTGACGCCTTCCGGCACCGGTACGGGCGCGGGCGTGCGCAGCGGCGGCTGCCAGCCCCGCTCGCCCTCCCAGCGGCGCACGATCCGGGCGGGGGCGCCGGCCACCACGGCGTGATCGGGGACCTCGCCCCGCACGACCGAGCCGGCGGCGACGACCACGTTCCGTCCCAGCCGCGCTCCCGGCAGGATCACGGCGCCGGCACCGAGCCAGCTGCCGCTGCCGATCTCCACGGCCGCGCTGCGCGGCCACTGCTTGCCGACTGGTTCGTGCGGGTCGTCGTAGGAGTGGTTGGTCGAGGTGATGTAGACGTACGGGCCGCAGTAGACGTCGTCGCCGAAGGTGACGGATCCCTGTACGTCGGCGATGACATGGCTGCCGCGCCCGAGGACCACACCGTTGCCGATGGTGAGGACCGGGTCCGGGCCGAGGTCGAGGTCCGGCAGCATCCCGGCCGCCAGGGTCACCTCCTGCCCGATCACGCAGTGGTCGCCGATCTCTATCCAGGGCGTGCCGAAGACGGTGCCCTGCGGGAAGGCGAGCCGGGTGCCGGTCCCGATGCGGCGGAATGCGTAGGGCCCGGGGCGCTCCGCGGTGATGGCACCTGCGTACTGCGCCCGGCGCCATATCCCGTGCACCGCACGGGAGGCGAGAGCAGCGAAGGTGTTCCGGATGGATCGCACGCCGTCACGGTAGCCGGGCGGGGCCGTCGTGGACCCGTACAGGCCCCTGTGATCTTCCGCCCACCCATCGCATACGGTTCAAGTAGGGGCCGGTGCCGACCGGCCGGGGATCGAGCGGAGACGACGATGACGGAACAGCGAGCGGTGATCGCGGGTGTGAGCGGCAGGGAGCCCAAGCTCGACGAGGACACCTACACCGCACCGACATCCGTGGTCGTGGGGGCCGTGACCATCGGCGCGGGATCCAGCGTCTGGTACGGAGCGGTGATGCGCGCGGACTGCGACGTGATCACGCTCGGCGAGGGCTCCAACATCCAGGACAACTGCACGGTCCACGCCGACCCGGGGTTCCCCACGCACATCGGCTCGGGCGTCTCGGTAGGGCACAACGCGGTACTGCACGGCTGCACGGTGGAGGACGACGTCCTCGTCGGCATGAGCGCCACGGTCCTCAACGGGGCCGTCATCGGGGCCGGTTCACTGGTCGCCGCCCACGCGCTCGTGCCGCAGGGCATGCAGGTGCCGCCGGGATCGCTGGTGGCGGGCGTGCCGGCGAAGATCAAGCGGGAGCTGACGTCGGAGGAGCACGAGGGCATCAAGGCCAACGCAGCCGTGTACCAGCACCTCGCCCGTAACCACCGGGACGAGTTCTCCCCCGTGGAGGACTGAGCTCCGGGCGTCAGTCGCCGGCGCGGACCGCCCCGGATCCGGCGCGGTCCTCGCCGGATCCGCTGTCCGGCTCGCCCTCCGCGGCCAGGGCGACATGTTCGGCCTCGGCCTTGCGGGCGCGCCGCCGCATCACGATCATCGAGCCGACGCCGAAGAGCACGGCGATCACCAGGCCCATCCACGAGAAGCGCTTGAGCCAGGCCTCGGCGACGATGCCGACGTAGTAGATGACGGCCGTCGTGCCGCCCGCCCAGACGATGCCGCCCAGCACGTTCGCCGTGAGGAACTTCCAGTAGGGCATCTTCAACACACCCGCGAGCGGCCCGGCGAAGATGCGCAGCAGCGCGACGAAGCGGCCGAAGAAGACCGCCCACATCCCCCACTTCTCGAAGGCCCGCTCCGCGCTGGCGACATGATGCGGCCCGAAGTGCTTCGGGAACTTCCCGCCGAGCCACGTCAGCAGCGGTTTGCCGCCCCTGCGGCCGATCGCATAGCCGATGGAGTCGCCGATGATCGCGCCCGTGCTGGCGCAGGCGCCGAGGATCAAGGGATCGATCTCGCCGTGCTGGGAGGCGAGGAGCGCGGAACTGACGAGGACGATCTCACCCGGGAGCGGAATGCCCAGGCTCTCGAGCCCGATGACGACCCCGACCAGGAGGTAGACGCTCACGGCCGGCACGCTCTCGAGCCACTCCTGGACGTGCAACTGAGCTTCCTCCCGCCGGTGATGGACGCGGGAGGCCCTGTTCTGCCGCGTCCCGCGCACGCGCCCGGACCGTCGCGGGGCGCGCGTGCGGGCAGCCTAACCGATGCCGGGAAACGCCGGGCGGCGCCACGGGAGGATGCCGCAGGTCACACCGCTCAAGCGGAAGCCGCCGCTCCCCGGAACGGTCAGATGTGCGGGAGCAGCGTCCTGTCGTCAGTTGTTCGGGCGCAGCGTCCAGATGATCGTCATCTCGCCCGTGACGGCGCCGTCCTCGCGGGAGATCTTCACCTCCACGGGGAATTCGGGCCGCTCCCCCGCGTCCAGTTCGGCCAGCACCTGCGCCACGGGCCTGCCCAGTTCGGCGGTCGCGGTCACCGGGCCCATGGCCAGCTTCTTGTAGCCGATCTCAGCCCGTACGGCCAGCGGCACCGCGCGGGAGAGCTGGTCGCCGAACGCGGCGAGGACGATCGCACCGCTGGCCGACTCGGCGAGCGTGAACATGGCGCCGGCGTGCGGGCCCCCGACGTGGTTGTGGTAAGCGCCCTGGTCGGGCAGCGAGACGACTGCCCGCTCGGCACTCGTCTCGGAGAACTCGAGGCCGAGGGTGCGGACCATGGGGACGGTGTCCGCCATCATCTGGCCGATGGACGGAAGGGAATCTGTGGAGGACATGGCCAGATGTTACCACTCAGTAACTGCTCCTGGCCAGGGGAGTCGTCCTCCTTGCTACCGTCCCGCTGTCCTCAGCCGATGGTGAAGGCGCCGTCGGGCGGTTCCGGTGAGGGCGCCGCGTCGCCGTCCTGGACGGGTGCGGCCCCGCCGGTGAGGCGCGCCAGCCCCGCGCCGTGTTCGACCCGTGCGGGAAAGATGTCCGAGGCCGTTCTGCGGGCGAGCGCGTCCACGGGGAAGGGCTCGTGCGAGCCGACCAGCACGATGTTGCCGAAGCGCCGACCGCGCAGCACGGAGGGCTCGGCAACGAGGCACATGTGCTCGAAGGCCGTACGGAACGTGGCGACTTGGGAACCGGCGAAGCGGAAGGGCGCGGCGTCGGCCACATTGACGACGCAGACGCCGTCCTCCCGCAGTACGCGGCGTACGGCCTGCGCATAGGTGACGGTGGTCAGATGCGCCGGCACATGCGCTCCGCCGTAGACATCGGCTATCACGACGTCCGCGGACGCGGCGGGCGAAGCGTCGAGGAAGGCGCGGGCGTCCTGTGCCGCCACGGAGATCCCGGCGCCGGGCTCCAGCGGCAGATACTCCTCGACGAAGGCGAGCAGCGCCTCGTCGGTGTCGGCGACGCGCTGCCGGGATCCGGGACGGGTCGCCGACACGTACCGGGGCAGCGTGAGCGCGCCGCCGCCCAAGTGCACGACGTCCAGGGCCTGTTCGGGCGGTGCCGCCAGATCCAGTACGTGGGCGATCCGGCGGGCGTACTCGAATTCCAGGTACGTCGGATCGCGCAGGTCGACATAGGACTGGGGCGCGCCGTCGACCGTGAGCAGCCAGCCGCCCTCGTGGTCGATGTCGGGCAGCAGCTTTGCGGTGCCGCCTTGAACGGCGCGCGTCACGGGTATCGGCTCGTCGTCCACCAGGCCATTGTGGCTCCGGCCCGGACGTGCAGGGCAGTCCGCCTCCGCACGTCCGGGCCGGGCATCACGCGGGCCCCGGGCCGGGCCCGGCCTCCGTCCCGTTCACTCCTCCCCGACGCTGACGACCGTTCCCGCGCCGACCGTGCGGCCGCCCTCACGTACCGCGAAGCCGAGGCCCGGCTCCAGCGGGACCTCGTGGCCCAGCTCGACGTCGAGCGTCACGGTCTCACCGGGCAGAGCGATGCCGTCCGTGCCGAGGGTGACCTCGCCGACCACGTCCGCCGTGCGCAGGTAGAACTGCGGCCGGTAGCCGCTGTGCACCGGGGTGCGCCGCCCGCCGTCCCGCGTGGGGAGCAGACGGACCCGGGCCGTGAAGCGGCGGCGCGGTGCGAGACTGCCGGGGACGGCGACGATGTGCCCCCGGCGTACCGCGTCCCGGGGCACGCCGCGCAGCAGGAGCGCGACGCTGTCCCCGGCCTGGGCCTCCTCCATGGGTTTGCCGAAGGTCTCGACGCCGGTCACGACCGTCTCTGTGCCCGCCCCGAGCACCTCCACCTTGTCGCCGACGCGCACGGTGCCGCGTTCGACCGCGCCGGTGACGACGGTGCCGCGTCCGGTGATCGTCAGCACGTTCTCCACGGGCAGCAGGAACGGCGCGGCCAGGTGCCGCTCGGGGTCGGGGACGTAGGTGTCCACGGCGTCCAGCAGCGCCTCGATCGAGGCCGTCCAGCGCGGGTCGCCCTCCAGCGCACGCAGTCCGGAGACGCGTACGACCGGGAGGGTGTCGCCGGCGTAGCCGTGAGCGCTCAGGAGCTCGCGGACCTCCAGCTCGACCAGCTCGGTCAGTTCCTCCTCCCCGGCGTCCGCCTTGTTCAGTGCGACGACGATGTGCTCGACGCCGACCTGCCGCGCCAGCAGCACGTGCTCCGCGGTCTGCGGCATGACTCCGTCGACGGCGGAGACGACCAGGATCGCGCCGTCCAGCTGCGCCGCGCCGGTGACCATGTTCTTGATGAAGTCCGCGTGACCTGGCATGTCGACATGCGCGTAGTGCCTGGTCCCGGTCTCGTACTCGACGTGCGCGATGGTGATGGTGATGCCGCGAGCCGCCTCCTCGGGCGCCTTGTCGATGCGGTCGAACGGCACGAAAGTGCCGGTGCCGCGGTCGCTGAGGACCTTGGTGATGGCGGCGGTGAGCGTCGTCTTGCCGTGGTCGACGTGCCCCATGGTGCCGATGTTCAGATGCGGTTTGGTGCGCACATAAGCCTGCTTGGCCATGTTCTTCCTCGTCTGCTGCGCGCCGTGACAAGGCGCGGTGAAGGCCGGGACCCCTCGGATCGGCCGACCCTCCCCCTGCGGGGTCCTCGGAGCGATCCGGGAAGGGTCAGCCTCGGGCGCCGTCGGCGGCCACTGCGGCAGCGGCTGCCAGCGCGGTGTCGGTGGCTGAAGCAGCGGCGGCGGCGATGAGCCGTGCGTCCGGGAAGAGCGAGGAAACGGCAGCCCTGAGCACGCCCGCTGCCGCGGGCCGTGCCATGTGGTGGGTCTGCCGGAACATGACCTTGATGGTTGCGCCCCAACGGCCGTACGTCGACTGATTTTTCTCCGTGCCGACGAACGCGTCGGCGCCCCCGTCAGGGAGTTGCGAAGTCGCCGCTGGGAGCGGTGCCTCCGACAGGGTCACTCGAGTTGTTCGGACGCGGAGGTGACCGTTCCGGGGAGAAGCGATGTGCTTCTCGCCCGGCGGGCGATCACATTCGTCAGTTACGCTCGCCGCGTGTCCGTCCCCTCCACGCAGCAGTCAGACGGTCTCCCCAGCCGACTGGCGCAGGCGCTGCTCTCCCCGAGGTGCCGGCTCGCAGTACTCCTTGTGCTGCTGTGCGCGGCGGGGATATCGATGCTGGTGTACGAGCCGCAGCGGTTCGTCACCCATGGGCTGCCCGCGCATCTCTCGGGCGGTCTCGCGGGTTTCTTCTTCACCGTGGCCTACGGGCTGTGCACCGCCGCTTTCGTCCCGCGTCCGGTCCTCAACGTCGCTGCGGGCGCACTCTTCGGCACGCAGGCCGGAACGGTCGCCGCCGTCGTAGGTACCGTCATCGGCTCCGGTCTCGCCTTCGGTCTCGGCCGCGTCCTCGGGCAGGACGCATTGCGTCCGCTGCTGCGGGCCCGCTGGGTGACCGCCGTCGACCGTCAACTGAGCCGGCACGGCTTCCGTTCGATGCTGGTGATCAGACTTCTCCCCGGCGTTCCCTTCGCGGCTTCCAATTACGGCGCCGCCGTCTCCCGCATGGGATGGACGGCCTTCCTGGCCGCGACGGCACTGGGCGTCGTCCCCAACACGGCCGCTTATGTGATCGCCGGCAGCCACGCCACGGCGCCCACCTCGCCCGTCTTCCTCGCCGCCTTCGGCTTCATCGCGCTCTCCGGTCTGGGAGGCGCCGTGCTGGCCTGGCGCAAGCGGCATGTGCTGGGCAACGAGCCCGCGGGATGCGCGGCGAAGACCCTCTACAAGCAAGGCGCCTCACGCTCCTGAGGGCTCATCACCCCCCGCTCACCCGTCATCCGTGTGGCTGTAGTCTGCTCCGCGTGATCATTGCCGCGGCGAGGACGGGTCAGAGAAGATGTCTTGGTTCGAATCGTTCATTCTCGGGCTCGTCCAGGGACTGACCGAATTTCTCCCGATCTCCTCCAGCGCCCACCTTCGGCTCACCGCGGCCTTCGCCGGCTGGCAGGACCCGGGCGCCGCCTTCACCGCCGTCACTCAGATCGGCACCGAAGCTGCGGTCATCATCTACTTCCGCAAGGACATCGGGCGCATCATCTCCGCCTGGTGCCGTTCCCTGGTCGACCGCAGCATGCGGCGCGACCACGACGCGGAGCTGGGCTGGCTCGTCATCGTCGGCTCGATCCCGATCGGCGTGCTCGGGCTGCTGTTCAAAGACCAGATCGAGGGCCCGTTCCGGGACCTGCGGCTCATCGCGACGACGCTGATCGTCCTCGGCATCATCCTCGGCATCGCCGACAGGCTCGCCGCACAGGGCGGACGCTCCGGGAAGGGCAAGAGGGCCCGCCCGCGCAAGACGATCGAGGAACTGAACGTCAAGGACGGTCTGCTCTACGGCTGCGCGCAGGCTCTCGCACTGGTTCCCGGCGTCTCGAGGTCGGGCGCCACCATCAGCGGCGGGCTCTTCATGGGCTACACCCGGGAGGCCGCCGCCCGCTACTCCTTCCTGCTCGCGATCCCGGCCGTGATGGCCTCGGGCTTTCTGGAGCTGACGGAGATCGGCGAAGGGCACGTCTCCTGGGGGCCGACCATCTTCGCGACGGTTCTCGCCTTCGTGGTGGCCTACGCGGTGATCGCCTGGTTCATGAGCTACATCTCGACCCGCAGCTTCATGCCCTTCGTGATCTACCGCGTGGTGCTCGGCATCGCCATTCTCGTGCTCGTCGCCACGGGCACCCTCACCCCGAACGAGGGCGCCTCGTCCGGGGGTGTCTCGTCCGGCTGAGCCCGGGCAGCCGAAGGTAAGACGTGCGGTGCACACGCATCGGCGGGTGTACTCCTGAGGCCGTACGGCAGGACTCACCTGCCGGACGAGGACATGGCGCCGGACACGAGGCATCGTTGACGGTATGAACCGGATGCGGGAATTCCACCTGGATCGTCCGTGAACGCCCTCCTGGCAGCGGTGCTGCTGTCGCTGGTCTCGGCGTTCTGCTACGCCACCGCGGCCATCGTCCAGGAGCGCATCGCGGCGACCACACGGCCCAGCCGGTACGGGCTCCTCCGCTCGCGCCGGTGGTGGGGAGCGGTGGCGCTGAACAGCCTGGGCGCCATTCTCCACGTGGGTGCATTGAGTCTGGGCCCTCTGACCGTCGTGCAGCCTCTCGGCGTCCTCACGCTGGTACTGGCGGCCCCGCTGGCGGCCGTGCTCGTCAGACGGACGGTGAGCGCCTCGGCGTGGCACGGCATCTTCATCGTCTCGGGCGGGCTGGCGGTGCTCCTGGTTCTCACGGGTTCGACGCCTGTGCGCGGCCTCGGCGGAGCGGGTCAGATCGGCCTGACGGTGGCCGTGGCGTGCCTGCTCGCCCTGCTGCTGGTCACGGCGACGACCGCCGGGCGGAAGGTGCCGATGCTGAGGTCCGTCACGCTCGCGGCCGCGGCGGGCGTGGCCTACGGGGCGGCCTCGGTGTTCATCAAGACGGTTGCGGACAGCTGGAGTCCCACCCTGCCGGGTCTGATGTCCACGGCGCCGCTGATGGTCCTGATCGGGGTTCTCGCCGCGGTCGGCCTGGCCGCTTCGCAGTCCTCCTACCGGGGCGGCGGGCTGGCCGCACCACTGGCGACGACGACCGTGGTCAACCCCGCCTTCGCGGCCGCCGTGGGCATCGTGATGCTCGGCGAGGGCTTCCGCTTCGGGATCGCGGGCGCCGTCGGGGCACTCGTGGCCGGAGCGGTCACGGCCTGGGGGCTCGCCGTGCTCGCGGCCGACAGCGCCGGACACCGGCTCAGGCCGTCCAGGCCGCCTCAGGTGCCGGCGGAAGGCCCCGGGCCGGTCGTCATCCGCGCCCCCGGGCGGTTGTCCGGAGCGGTGCATCAGGCGGTGGTGCGGATGCCGCCCGTACGGGCGAGCACGCGACCGCCGGCCTCTCGCCGCTGACGGGCGACCGCGCAGTAGCGCCGGCGGGGATGTGCCTGGCCGTGACGGTCCGGCCGCATGTCACTGCCGGTACGCGGCAGTTGGACCGCCGGTGTGCGGTGCCGGGCGAGTGGACGCACGCTCCCTCACGCCATCCGGGCTTGCTCTCATGGCCGTTGGCACCGGTTTCGCGCTCGACCGGCACACCCCGGAGCGGGCGCCCGGAGGTCGCAATCCTCGGGGTGACGTCCTTGCGCGCGCTCCCCTGACCGCAATACCGGCGCACCGTCCGCCGACCGACGGCACCGCCACGACCCCCACGCCTTTCCGGCGGCCGGCGATGTCCCGCAGCGACCTCGTGCATGCTCGCGGAGAGCATCGTGGTCACAGAATCTTTACACCGTGTTCATAGTCACCATCGGGGCCGGACGGGCACGTCGAAGTGCGCGCCGAATGTCGTGTTTCAGAGGAAGATTCCACTTCATTCGCGCCCACGCAATTGGTCGGCGAATGAGGCAAACAAAAGCCCATTTACGCAAGGGCGGTTACGCGCTGAATTCGCAAGTTCCCTGTGGAATTCAGCCCGCACTCGCAGCTATACATGGTGAGGGTGACCGGCCGGTACGCAGCGAGCAGATCAAGCCAATGTCCTGCGCGGGAGGGGCCGATTCGTGTCGCGCCAAGGACATGACGAGTCGCCGTGAAAAGGACAGAACGGCAAGGCCGCCTTCTGCGCTTCGGTAGCTGACGGTGCGTCGGGCGGACGGACTCGCCACAAGGCCCAATAGCCGCCCCCACCTGGGGTTTCCGCCGTCCTCGAGGCGCTTCGCACAGGGCGGCGGATCCTCGCCGGCCCCCCGTCCGGAACGCCCTGTGACCACGCCGGGGCGGATTTCCGCGCCACCTGTCCTCCCGTCGTCCCTGCGGTGAGGACAAGCCCCTCCCGGTACAGCCCGAGTACACCGCCGCTGAAGAGCGGCATCATGCCATCAGGGGAACCGGGGGAAGACCGACCATCACCGACCATCCGATCAGGAGTGGTGGACCATGAGATTCCGAAGGCTGCTGGACCGGCCCCCGACGAGGGCGACACAGTTCACAGGGGGATTACTGAATCTTTCCGGGTCGCTCGCGTTCTCGGCTAGCTACACTCACGCCCCATGCGATCCATGAACCACAGCCGACGGAGGCGTGCAGACGGGAATAACCCGATATTCATTGCCAGTTCAGGTCGGCGAAGAAGACTCGTCCGATATGCGGCAGTGACCGTCGGGACCGCCTGCACCGGGTACATGGCGCTCTTCGTAGCTGTTTTCGGTGGTGTGCAGCCTGCCGGGGACAACCCCCCGCGCATGGACGAGCCGCTGCCGAGCAGCTCCTCACAGGACGACTCCGACGTACCGGCGGGTGCACACTTCCCGGCCCGCTCAGCCTCCCCCCACAATTCGTCCTCCCCCCACGACCCCAAGGCCTCGACCGGGCCCGACCGCAAGACCACACCCCCCACCCCCTACAGCGACGACAACCCCGCCAAGACCACCCCCACGCCTGGTGATTCCTCGGCCCGTCCCGGCGGCGCGACCAGGTGAGCCGGCACGCGCTGCGCCGAGACCCCCGCGGGCACTGGTTGCTGCTTCTGCTCTTCCTGCCCGTGGTGACGGCTGCCCTGCTCTTCGAGGGCTGGACGAACCACGAGGTCGACGCCGCACGCACCAAGGCCCCGTGCACCACGCCGATACCGCGCGCCGCCGACAACGGGGACCCGGTGCTGCGGCTGTCCGGGACGAAGGTCGAGACCGCGGCCATGCCTGCCCGCACGGCCGCGCTCACCTTCAACGGCGGCCCGGATCCGCGGTGGACTCCGCGCATCCTCGACCTGCTGCGCAGCCACCACGCCAAGGCCACATTCTTCATCTACGGATCGCAGGCCACCAGGCATCCCGAACTCGTGCGGCGCATCCACGCCGAGGGCCACGAGATCGGCTCGTACACCTACACGGGCGGTGACCTGGGCATCGCCTCGCCCGTCCGCTCCCAGTTGGAGCTCTCGCTGACGCAGACCGCGCTCGCGGGCACCGCCGGCGTCAACACGGGACTTCTGCGCCTTCCCCACACCAAGGCGGCGGACACGATGTGCGGCAAGGAGTGGACCGCGGCGCAGCGCAGCGCCGACCAGGGCTATCTCCTCGTCGCCACCGACAAGAAGTCCCGCAAGCCCTCTCAGGGAGTGATACGGCAGTACAGCCATACCGACCTCGGTTATCACGAAGCTGAGCAGTTGCTCCGCAACCGGAACGTCAAGAAGTTCACTACCGTCACAGGGGGGCTGGGGCAGCAGTCAGCGATGACGACGGTGTCCGCGGCCGACCGGCTGCGGGGTGAGGGACTGATATGGGCGCGCACCCTGGGCAGCTTCTTCACCAGTGCCATGGCATGGGCGCTGGGCATCGCCGGTGGCCTCGGTGTGCTGCGGCTGCTGATGCTCGTGCTGTTCGCCCGGGTCCACATGAGGCGCCTGCAGAGGTTCCGTCCGGGCTCGCCGTGGCTGCGGGAGGTGAACGAACCTGTCACTGTCCTGGTCCCGGCGCACAACGAGGAGGCCGGGATCGAGGCAACCATCCGTTCGCTTCTGGCCTCGACGCATCCCTACCTCCAGGTCATCGTCATCGACGACGGCTCCACGGACCGGACCGCGCAGATCGCCGAGGGCGTCCGCGACCCGCGCGTGACGGTCGTGCGGCAGCCCAACGCGGGCAAGCCGGGCGCGCTCAACACCGGTCTCGGCTACGCGCGTCACGACATCGTCGTGATGGTGGACGCCGACACGGTCTTCGAGCCGGACGCCCTCTACCGGCTCATCCAGCCGCTCGCCCACCCGGCGATCGGCGCGGTGAGCGGCAACACCAAGGTCGGCAACAGGACCAGGCTGCTGGGCAGATGGCAGCACCTGGAGTACGTCTTCGGGTTCAACCTGGACCGCAGGATGTTCGAGGTCCTGGAGTGCATGCCGACCGTTCCCGGTGCCATCGGTGCCTTCCGCAGGGACGCGTTGATGGGCATCGGGGGCGTCAGCGACGACACCCTTGCCGAGGACACCGACCTGACGATGGCTCTGTGGCGGGCCGGATGGCGCGTGGTCTACGAGGAGTCGGCCATCGCCTGGACCGAAGTGCCGGGAAGCCTGGGGCAGTTGTGGCGGCAGCGGTACCGCTGGTGTTACGGCACGCTCCAGTCCATGTGGAAGCACCGCCGTGCCGTCCTGGAGGTCGGCCCGGCCGGGCGCTTCGGCCGCAGGGGCCTGAGCTATCTGGCTCTCTTCCAGATAGCGCTGCCGCTCTTCGCACCGGTCGTCGACGTCTTCTTCCTGTACGGCATCTTCTTCCGCGACCCGGCACAGGCGGTGAGCGTCTGGCTCGGCTTCATGGCCGTCCAGCTGGTCACGGCCGCGTACGCCCTGCGGCTGGACAAGGAGCGGATGCGCGAGCTGTGGGCGCTGCCGCTCCAGCTGTTCGTCTACAGGCAGTTGCTGTATCTGGTCATCATCCAGTCGGTGGTGACCGCCATGCTCGGCAACCGGCTCAAGTGGCAGCGCATGAACCGCTCGGGCACTGCCGACGAGTACCTGCTCAGCGAACCGGTGGAGCGCAAGAGTCTCCTCTCGAAGTGAACGACCGCATCTGACCGAATCGACGTGATCGAAGGAGAGTCGGACCATGAGGGACCCACTTGACCAGTGGGCCGAGGGTGGGACGCCGGACGCGTCCCAGGGGGATTCTCCGGGCCACACCGCCGAGTTGGCAGGCGAGTGGCGGCAGTACGGACCCGAGGGCTCGAGCGTCCACGGCTGGGCCGGAACCGGCCAGGGGTGGGCGGTCTCGGACCCGGTGAACGTCCGGGGCCCGTCACGCCAGAACTCGGACCAGCCGCTGCGGCCCTCCTGGGAGACCAGGGACACGATCAAGGGCGAAGTGGCGCGGTCACGTACGGAACCGGTGGGACGTCCCGCGACGGTGCCGGCATATACCCCGGTGCCGCGCCCCGCGCAGGGCCCGCAGCCCGGCAGACCCTCAGGCCCGGGAGGACCGTCGGGCCCGGGCGGACCGGGCAGGACCGGAGGGCGCGTCGGGACCGGAGGCCCGGGCGGCGGGCCGCCCTCACGGGAGAACAACTCCCGCTTCGGCCCCACTCCCCCGCGCGCGCCGCGCCGCCCCAAGCGCCGCCGGCCGCTCAGACGGGCGGCCGTGGTGCTGCTCGCCACGATCCTCGCCGGCTCCGGCGGCACGTTCGCCTGGGCCGAGACGAAGCTCCAACGCGACGTGGACCTCAACAAGTTCACCGACCGTCCGCCCCCCGGCAAGGGCACCAACTACCTCATCGTGGGCTCCGACAGCCGTGAGGGACTCTCCGAGGCGGACAGGAAGAAGCTGAAGACCGGTGTCTTCGGCGGGCGCCGCACCGACTCGATGATCCTCATGCACAAGGGCGAGAACGGCACGACCATGATGAGTCTCCCCCGCGACTCGTGGGTGACCGTCCCCGGCTACAAGCGCCCGTCCACGGGGAAGACGTCGAAGGCCGCGAAGAACAAGCTCAACGCGGCCTTCTCGCTGGGCGGTCCGGAACTGCTGATATCCACGATCGAGCACAACACCGGTCTGCGCATCGACCACTACGCCGAGATCGGGTTCGCCGGGTTCGTCAAGATTGTCGATGCCGTCGGCGGTGTGCCGATGTGCATCGAGCGGGACATCAAGGACGAGGACTCGGGCGCCGACCTGCGGCGGGGCTGCCAGAACCTCAACGGGGCGGAGGCTCTCGCCTTCGTGCGGCAGCGCCACCAGGAGGCCAAGGGCGACCTCGGCCGTACGCAGAACCAGCAGAAGTTCCTCTCCGCCCTTGCGAAGAAGGCGACTTCGCCGCGCACGATGCTCAACCCGTCCGACATGTATCCGGCGCTCAGCGCGGGACTGGACACTCTCGTCGTCGACCAGGACATGAGCATGCGGGCGCTGACCAGCATGTTCCAATCCGTCCAGGGCGTCTCCAAGGGAGGCGGGAAGCAGGTCAACGTGCCCACGGCGGGCGGCATCGCGACGTCGAAGGGCAGCGCGCTGCGCTGGAACGCCGTGGAGGCGAAGAAGCTCTTCTCCCAGCTGAAGGAGGACCGGCCGGTCACCGTGACCAACAAGTGACCCCGTTCCGGGGCCCGTTGACGGTGGCCCACGGGGAGCAGACGGGCAAGTCAGCAGATACGGTGCTGACATGGGGTACGGGGCGCGGCACGAGCACGGCACGGACGGCGAACAGGCGGGGCGGGGCTACGGATTGCTGGTGGCGGCCACTCCGCCGGGCAGACACCCGGCGGTCTCCGCCACCGAGGCCCTTCCGGCGCTGGCCGCGACTCACCCGTCGGTTCTGCTCGGCACCGGAACGGGCAGCGTCGTCCAGCTCGCCGACCCCGGCGACCCCAACACCGTGCTGTCACACCTGCGTACGGCCGCTGCGCACGACGGGCCGCTGCTGGTCTATCTGTCGGGTCAGCTCATGCTCGACTCGCGTGAGCATCTGCCGCATCTGGCCCTGACACGCTCCACGCCGCGCTCCGTGCGCTACACGGGCCTGCCCTGGCACTGGCTGTCGGCGGAGTTCGGGCGCAGACCCCCGGGGCTCACCGCCGTCATCGCCGACCTGGTCGCCGACGAGATGATGTGGCAGCGGCGTTCGCAGCATCACCTCGCGGGCGGACTGGTGCTGTACGGGTCGCTCTCGGCGCCGCCCGCCAGGCGAGGGACGTCCGCTCCGGAGTACAGCCGCGCCCTTGCCGCGGTCCTGCGCGTGAGCCGGGTGCGGCCGCCCCTGGACGAGCTGCACCAACTCACGTTGCATCAGGCAGGTTTCGGCTTCGGTGACACCGAGCGGATGCTGCTCGGCACCGGCCCCTCCCCCGCCTCCTCCGGGACGGGGTACGTGCCCGCTCCGGCACCCGGAGCCGCGGCGCCGCCCGCTTCGGTGCCAGCACCCGCAACACCCGTGGGGCCGCCCCCGGTCGAGTTCACTGCCGCGACCGTCACGCCCCTCCCGGCACCCGCAGCGCCGGCGGTGCCTCCCCGTCCGTCGTCGCCCCCGCCCGCGCCCACCCGTGCCGCACCGACCCCTCAGGCTCCGGGAGCAGGGCCCGCGCAACCCGACGCCTCCGCGCCCGAGGCGCCGCCGCCCGGCACGGACGACGAGGCGCCCGCGGATGTGCCCGCCGGCGTGCACGACGCCATCTACCAGGCAGCCCGTGAGGGCCGGCACAGCGAGGCGGCGACGATGGCGGCCCAGTGGGAGACGGCCGCCCTGCGCGCCTCGGGCCCGCACTCCAAGGAGGCCGTCCACTGGGTGGAGGTGCGGGCCGACCTCGCCCACCAGGCGGGTGACGCCGGCCGGGCCTGCACCCTGTGGCTGCAGGCTGCCGCCGTACGGCTCCAGCGCGGTCAGGCCACCGACGCGGTCGAGGTCTTCGGCGCCGTCGACCGCGCCCACCACTGCTGGCACCAGGTCACCGACCCCGCGCAGGCCTACCCCCTCGGCGTGCAGCTGGCGGAGCTGAGGGAGCTGGCTCCGGGGCGCAGGCCGGGTGCGGTGCGCGACGTACGGGACCGGCTCGCCTCCCTCACGGCCGCTCCGGGGGAGCAGGCGGCAGCGGGCTGACAACTCCCCGCCGCTGCACGGAAGTCGGCGCCCCGCCCCGGGGGCGCCGATGCCGAGGCGTCAGTGTGAGTGCCGGGGCACCTCGCTGCCGCCGGCGCCCGTGAGGAAGTCCAGGTCGGCGCCGCGGTCGGCCTGCATGACGTGGTCGGTGTACAGCTTCGCCCAGCCGCGCCGCGCCCGGCCCTCGTCCTCGGTGTCCCGGTTGGCCGCAACTTCCTTGGCCCGGGTGGCGAGTTCGGCCTCGTCCACGCACACGTCGAGCCTCCGCCCCGGGACGTCGAGTTCGACGGTGTCCCCCGTCCGTACAAGGGCGAGGGGCCCGCCGACGGCCGCCTCGGGGGCGACGTGCAGGACGCACGTGCCGTACCCGGTGCCGCTCATGCGCGCGTCACTGATGCGCACGACGTCCTCGATGCCTGCCTCCAGCAGCTTCTTCGGCACGGGAACGTTTCCCACCTCGGGGAAGCCCGGGTAGCCCTTGGGCCCTGCGTTGCGCACGACGATGACGGTGGACCGGTCGACCGGCAGCTCCGGGTCGTCGGCCGCGGCCGTGTAGTCCTCGACGCGGTCGAAGACGAGGGCCTTCCCGCGGTGGTTGAGCAGCTCCGGGTCGGCCGCGGAGACCTTCAGCACCGCCCCGTCGGGGCACAGGCTGCCGTACAGCACGACGGTTCCCGCTCCCGCGGGCATGAACGGCTCGGCGACCGTGCGGATGACTTCGCGGTTGTAGCACTCCGCGTCGGCGATCTCCTCGCCGATGGCCCGTCCCGTGACGGTGACAGACTCCCGGTGGATGAGGTCTCCCAGTTCACGCATCACGACGGGGAGGCCCCCCGCGTAGTAGAAGTCCTCCATCAGGAAGCGGCCGGAGGGCATCATGTCGGCCAGTACCGGGACTTGGGCCGTCAGCTCATCGAACTCGCCGAGTTCCAGGGGCACTCCGACGCGGCCCGCGAGGGCGAGCAGGTGCACCACCGCGTTGGTCGAGCCGCCGAGGGCCGCGTTCACACGGATCGCGTTCTCGAAGGCTTCGCGCGTGAGCACCTGGGAGGGCCGCAGATCCTGCTCGACGAGCTCGACGGCACGCCGGCCGGACGCCTGCGCCAGGACGTAACGCCTGGCGTCGACGGCGGGGATGGCGGCGCCACCGGACATCTGCATGCCCAGGCTCTCTGCCATGCACGCCATCGTCGAGGCGGTGCCCATCGTCATGCAGTGGCCGCGGCTGCGCGACATGCAGCCCTCCGCCTCACGGAGGTCCTCCTCCGTGAGCTTGCCCGCGCGCATCTCCTCGCTGAGCTTCCACACCGCGGTGCCGGAACCGATGTCCCTGCCGCGGAACTTGCCGTTGAGCATCGGTCCGCCGGTCACCATGATCGACGGGATGTCGACGCTCGCGGCGCCCATCAGCATGGCCGGCGTCGTCTTGTCGCAGCCGGAGAGCAGCACCACACCGTCGAGGGGGTTGGCCCGCAGGGTCTCCTCGACCTCCATCGCCATCAGATTGCGGTAGAGCATCGTGGTGGGGCGCATGAGCGGTTCGCCGAGCGACATGGTGTTGAACTCCAGCGGCAGCCCGCCGGCCTCCCACACGCCGCGCTTGACCGCCTCCGCCACGTCGCGCAAGTGGGCGTTGCAGGGGGTGAGTTCGGACCAGCTGTTGCCGATGCCGATCACGGGCCGCCCGTCGAAGACCTCGGGGCCGAATCCCTGGTTGCGCATCCAGGACCGGTGGATGAAGCCGTTGCGGCCCTCCGCGGCGAACCAGGCCGCGCTGCGTCGGGCGGCTCCGTCGTTGCTGCTCATGCTCACTCCCTGGTGCTGCTGCTCGTTGCATGACGGCCCCCGGGTCAACTGCGATCTTGGTGTGCGGTTGTCCGCCGGGTCAACGGTCGTGTTCGTCCCGCTGCCCGAGCGGGGGTGGCGCGTCCTGCTTACCGGTACCCCATTTCGAGGGCTCCGTGCCGAGCCGGAAGTCGAGGGAGCGGCCACGGCGAATGTCCTCCGTGCTGATCCAAGTACGGGAGATCTCCGAGCCGTTGGCGGACGCCGAGCGTATGTAGCGGTCCGCGGAGTCTCCTCGCGGCGCACGGATGGTGAAGTGCCCGTTCGGATACATCTCACGGTCAAGGGTCAGGTCCACGCGCTCGAACGCCGGGGTGTTCAGACCCCAGGTGTCCGTGCCCGGGGCCACCGGGAAGATGCCCATGGCCGAGAGCACCATCCACGACGACATGGTGCCCAGGTCGTCGTTGCCGGTGACCCCGTCCGGGGAGTCGGTGAAGCGGCACAGCGCGGCGTCGACGACGTCGGTGGTCTTCCAGGGGGACCCGGTGGAGAGGTAGGTGTACGGCGCGATGAGGTCGTGCTCGTTCTGCGGGTTGTACTTGTCGGAGTCGTAGTAGTCGTAGGGGCTGTCGACCCACACGTCGCTCGCCGTCTTCCGCGGGTCCTCGGCGAGTTGGTCGTAGGCGAAGAAGGAGTCCAGGCGTTTCTCGGTGGCTTCGCGTCCGCCGGTACGGGACATCAGACCCGGAACGTCCTGCGGGACCATCCACATGTACTGCCAGGGCGTCCCCTCGTGGAAGCCCTCGCTCCTGGACGGGTCGGTGGGCCCGTCGAAGGTGCCGTCGGCCTTGCGGGCGCGGAAGAACCCCGTGCCGGGGTCGATGATGTTGCGGTAGTTGCGGGAGCGCTCGGCATAGCGGTCGGCGTCGGCCGTGTGACCGAGATCACGTGCCATCTGGGCGAGCGCGGCGTCGGCTGTCGCGTATTCGAGGGTGGCCGAGCCGCTGTGCTTGAAGTCGGGACTGCCTGGTTTTACCCGTTTCCTTCCGGGCTCGTGCGGGATGTATCCGTCCTTGATGTACTCCTTGTTGGCCATCCGTCCCAAATAGGGGGAATCCGCGGGCGGTACACCGTCGGCGTTCTTCTTCAGCGCCCGGTAGGCGCGCTCTTCGTCGCCCTTGAGCAGTCCTTGCTGGTAGGCGTTCGTGAGGAACGGCGTGACCGGGTCACCGGCCATGATGTTCGTCTCCCGCGTGGCGTAGCCCCACCGGGGCAGCCAGCCGCCCTGTTCGTCCACGTCCAGCAGCGAGAGCGCCATGTCACGGGACTCGCGGGGGGCGACGAGCGCGAGCAGCTGCGCCTGGGTGCGGTAGGTGTCCCACAATGACCAGTTCTGGTAGTAGGTGTGCCCCTTCGAGTGGTGGATCTTCTGGTCCCAGCCCCGGTAGCGCCGGTCGACGTCCTCACCCGTGTTGGGGTGCAGCAGCGCCCGGTAGAGCGAGGAGTAGAAGACCCGCAGGCGCGCCTCGCTGCCACCGCTCACCCGTACGCTGCTCAGCCGCTCCTGCCAGGCCCGGCGGGCGGCGTCGCGGGTCTCGTCGAAGGAACGGTCGCCTTCCGCGTCGAGATTGCGCGCGGCGCCCTCGGCGTCGACGTAGGACAGCGACGTCACCGCCTCCACGTCGCGGTCGCCGCCCCGGGTGTCGAAGCGGGCGTAGGCCCCGCGCCGCCCGCCTCCCGCCGAGGACTCGCCGCCTGCCGTGACCTTGTCGCCGTCCCATGTGCCATGGGAGTCGAACGGCCGGTCGAAACGGGTCACGGCCCATACGGTGTAGGGCTCGGTGCCCTGGCAGAAGCCGCTTCCAGTGACTCTGGCGGCGATGGTCCGCTCGTCGAGGACGCGAACCGAGCTGTCGGTGACCTTGTGCAGCGCCTGGCCGGAGTTGAGCAGCACGTTCGCCTTACCGGTGGCGGGAAAGGTGTAGCGCTGGTGCCCGGTGTGCTTGTCCGCGGTCAGCTCCGCCTTCGTGCCGCCGTAGTCGTCGAGGGCGACCTTGTACGAGCCGGGTGAGGCGCTCTCGTTCCCGTGGCGGAAGCCGGAGGCGTAGTCATTGTTGTCCGTGCTGGTGATGTCGCCGGTGGTCGGCATGACCGGCAGGTCACCGCCGATGCCGCACCCCACCCCGGAGAGGTGGACGGAGGAGAAGCCGCGGATGCGGTCGTCGTCCCAGTCGTAGCCGGTGCTGCTGCCGGTGGTGTCGGGTGAGAGCTGCACCTTCCCGAACGGGACGGCGGCACCCGGGAAAGCGTTGCCTTCGTTGCGGGTGCCTATGAAAGGGTCGACGAACGCGGCAGGGTCCTTGACGGAGCCCGCGTACGTCTCGCCTCCCGCGCACGGGGCAGCGGGCGGAGAGGCCCCGACGAGACCCGCACAGAGCGTCGCGGTGGCCAGACCCAGCAGGGTCCGGATCCGTTTCGCTCGTAGCACCTGGGCCTCCGACCGGGACATCGTTGTCGAACGGCCCAGCGTTGCCACCGCGTCGGCGGCTGTCTATGCCCCAGGTCACAACAATCCGTACGGTCCCCTCCGGTGCATGCGCCCTTCCCCGCCGGGGAAGCCCTCCGCACAGTCGGTGATCCGGTGACCGGACGGTGGAGGCGACACATGGCCGCAGGACATGAGGACGACCGGCTTGCCGGGAGGCGCGCCTCCCGCTGGGTACGTCCGGTGTCGGCGGCGCTCGCGGGTGCGCTGCCTGCGTTCGCCTTTCCGGAACCGTCTCTGTGGTGGCTCGCGTGGGTGGCGCTGGTGCCGTGGCTGCTGCTCGTACGTGGGGCCGCCACCGACGGGCAGGCGCTGGTGGCGGGCTGGGCCGGAGGTACGGGTTTCATGCTCGCCGTGCACCACTGGCTGCTGCCGAGCCTGCATGTCTTCCTCTTCGTACTGGCGGCGCTGCTGGGGCTGTTGTGGGCGCCGTGGGGATGGCTGGTGAGACGGCTGCTGGGCGGGAGTCCGGGGCCGGGCAGCGTGGCGGCGGCCGTCGTACTGGTGCCATCGGGCTGGCTCTTCGCCGAACTGGTCCGTTCCTGGGAGTACTTGGGGGGACCGTGGGGGCTGCTCGGCGCGAGCCAGTGGCAGATCGGGCCCGCGCTGCGGCTGGCGTCCGTGGGCGGTGTGTGGCTGGTCAGCTTCGTGCTGGTGGCTGCGAACACGGCCCTGGCGGCTGCGGCGGCGCTCCTCCTCGCACGTGGTGCCGGCCGTCCGGCAATGTCCCTGACATCGGTGACCGCCGCTGCCGCGGCCCTCGCCGTGTGCGGTGGTGCTCTCGCCGCGGCGTGGGCCTGGGCGCCGAAGCCGCACACGGGCGGGAAGATGCGCGTCGCCGTCATCCAGCCCGGAGTGGTCAAGGGCCAACGCGCCCGGCTGGAGCGCAGCGAGGAGCTGACCCGCCGGCTCGAGGGCCGGAAGATGGATCTGATCGTGTGGGGCGAGAGCAGCGTCAGCTTCGACCTGGGCGCCCATCCCCGGCTGCGCGAGCAACTGGCGGATCTCTCCGCGCAGGTCGGCGCACGCATCCTGGTCAATGTGGACGCGCGCCGCTCCGACCGGCCCGGCATCTACAAGAGTTCGGTGCTCATCAGCCCGGACGGTCCGATCGGCAAGCGCTACGACAAGACCCGCCTGGTGCCCTTCGGCGAGTACGTCCCCGCCCGGTCCCTGCTCGGCTGGGCCACGTCGGTGGGCAGGGCGGCGGGCGAGGACCGGCTGCGCGGCGACGGCCCCGTGATGATGCAGGCGGCGGGCGTGAAGTTCGGGCCGCTGGTGTGCTTCGAGAGCGCCTTCCCCGACATGAGCCGTCAACTGGCCCTCGACGGAGCAGGGTTGATCATCACCCAGTCCTCCACCTCGACGTTCCAGGACAGTTGGGCACCGGCGCAGCACGCCTCGCTGGGCGCGCTGCGCGCGGCCGAGACCGGGCGGCCGATAGTGCACGCCACCCTCACCGGCATCAGCGCCGTGTACGGGCCGCGCGGTGAACGACTCGGCCCCTGGCTCGGCACCGACCGCAGCACCAGCGAGATCTACTCGGTGCCGCTGGCCACCGGCACCACGCTCTACCTCCGCACCGGCGACTGGATCGTCCACGCGGCGCTCGCCGCGCTGGCGGTCTACGGGGCGGTGACGGCGGCCCGCGCACTGCGCGGCCGCAGGCGGCGGGACACGGATGAACCGGGGCGCTCCGACTCCTCACCCTCCGCGCGCCGCTGACGCGCCGTCCTCGCGGCCGTCACTCGAGCTGTCCCGTGAGCCGGAGGTGTCCTGGTGTCCCGGCGGGCTCCAGTCGGCGATCCCGTCGAGCGCGCGCAGCGCCAGGTGCGGGCCCAGCCGGTTGACCGCAGCCACCGCGGCATCGCGCAGGGCACAGGCGGGAGCGGACGTCAGGGTGACGAGCCGGCCGACCCTGATAGCGCGCCGGACCACCTCGCTGGTACGGGGCAGCCGGTCACGGGTGTAGGCAGCCACCGCGTCGGGAACGTCCGCTCTCTGCGCGACGTGATGAGCGAGTACGACGGCGTCCTCGACGGCCTGGTTGCCGCCCTGACCGAGCGTCGGAGGCATGGCGTGGGCGGCGTCGCCGAGGAGGGCCACACGCCCGCGGTGGTAGGCGGGTAGCGGCGCCGCCGCCTGGTGGACGTCGTTGCGCAGCACATCGCCCGGTCCGGCGGCGTCGAGAATCGCGGGCACCGGATCGTGCCATGCGCCGAACCGGCGCCGCAGCTCCGCGAGTTCGCCGTCCGGCGCGCGCTGCCCGGCCGGTACCGCCGCCGCGGCGTAGGCGTAGACGCGTCCGTCGTGCAGCGGCTGCGTGCCCCACAGGACGCCGCGGCCCCACGTCTCGTGCGGCGCGTACGCCACTTCGGGTGCCGGGACGACGAGCCGCCAGGCCGTGAAACCCGCGTACCGGGGACCGGGCGATCCGGGGAAGAGGACGGAACGCGCCGGGGAGTGGACGCCGTCGGCCGCGACGACGAGGTCCGCCTCCCACTCCTGGGCACCGCTGCGCACCCGGGCTCGCCGGTCGGCGTGGCCGGGGTCCGCGACCTCCGCCGCAGCGTCCGTGCGTACCGCTCCCGCGGGCAGCCGGGAGTGGAGCAGCGATATCAACGTGGCCCTGTGCAGCGCCACGAACGGGCCTTTGAAGCGGGCGGCCGCGGCGTCCTGGCTCGTATGGGACAGCCACCGCCCGGACGGTGTGCGCAGCCCTCCCTCGGCGGTCCACGCGCGCATGGACCTGACGGTGTCTCCGAGACCGATCATGTCCAGCGCCCGAAGCGAGTTGGGCGTCAGCCCCAGGCCCGCGCCCACGGCTTCGATGGCTGGTGCCCGTTCGAGGACGGTGACCCGCCCCCCCTGCTGATGCAGTGCGACGGCAGCCGTGAGCCCGCCGATGCCGGCTCCGATGACGAGTGCGCTGGGCTGGGAGCGGGACTCGGACATGCTGCGGTCTCCTTCTCCGTCGGATGACCGTCACTCGGTCACTACACCCGTAGTGTACTACGGGTGTAGTTCCGGGATCACCGCGGCGGCCCCGTCGTACATTTGCTGCCATGACCGCGCCCCGTTCCTCTCCCCCGACCCCCCGCTCCGAGGTGATCGCCGACGCCGCCATCTCTCTTCTGGCGGGGGGCGGGTTGCGTGCGCTGACCCACCGGGCAGTGGACGAGGCGGCCGGCCTTCCGCAGGGTTCGACCTCCAATCACGCCCGTACGCGGGCGGCACTGATCGAGGCGGCCGTGCGGCGCCTGGCCGTTCGCGAGTCTCAGGTGATCTCGCTCGAGGAGATGCCGCGCGGGGAGAACGCCGACGAACTCGCGGACGGGCTGGCGCTGGCCATGCACCGCTACCTCACGCGCGACCCCTCGCTGCTCATCGCACGGTACGAACTGGCGCTGGAGATCACACGGCGGCCGGAGCTGCGGGAGATGTATGTGCGCACCGGCACGAGCGCCTTCCGTGAGCCGCTCATGGCGATGCTGAGTCGCGC
The DNA here is from genome assembly GCF_015910445.1 of Streptomyces bathyalis. Lineage (NCBI taxonomy): Bacteria > Bacillati > Actinomycetota > Actinomycetes > Kitasatosporales > Streptomycetaceae > Streptomyces > Streptomyces bathyalis. The sequence goes on along the minus strand of NZ_CP048882.1, from coordinate 7,088,833 downwards.
CGGGTCGGCCGAACCGGCGCGGCACACGCTGTCCCTGGTCGCTTGGTGCGACGGCATGCTCTTCTCGTGCACCGCCGGTTCCTACGCCGAGGAGGTCCCGACCCTGGATCAACTGCGCACCGGGCTCCGGGAGTTGCTCCAGGGAATGCTCGGCGACCTCCCTGCACGACAAGAGGGCTGAGCCCCGGCGTGAGCCCCGACGCCGTGGCGGCCGACGGGACGGGGCCGGGAACATCAGGGCCCCGATGCTCTCCGGTGCGAAACGCGAACGACGGTCAGACCGGCCCCAGCCGGGTCTCCAGCCTTCCTACCGCGGCCCTGATGCCCGCGCCGTACTCGTCGTCGGCCAGGGAGCCCAGCGCGCCCTGCGCACGCCGCAGTTCACGGCGTGCGGCACCGCTGTCCCCCAGCTTTGCGTGGTCCGCGGCGAGGTTGAGATACAGCGACGGGTAGAGGGAGCGCACGGCCAGCGAGTGCTCTCCCCACTCGACCTCATCGTCGGTGAGCGCGTCCGCAGCAGCCAGCGCGCGGCGGTCCCACTCCAGTTCGGCACCGGGGTCGTCCTGGGTGTCCGCCATGTAGTGCGCGATGGTGCAGCGATGGAAGAGGTCGCCCTCGCCTGTCGTCTCCGACCACAGCAGCGCGAGGCGGTTGCGCGCCTCCTCCCGGTCGCCGGCGCGGTGGAGCATGATCGCCTGCCCGATCCGGACCAGGACCCCGTCCGGGGACGTCTCCTGCTGCGGCTCCATCACGGCACTCCTCCTCCACACGCCCACCGGGTGCTGCTGCCACCTGCAACGACGACGCTAGCCGCAGGCACTGACAATCCCGCTCAGGCGCGTGCGCCGGACTCCGGGATGCGCCAGTCGACGGGTGGGTGGCCCGCGGCGGCGACCGCTTCGTCGATCAGACTGAAGGGGCGGGAGCCGAAGAACTTACGCGCCGAGAGCGGTGAGGGGTGCGCCCCCTGCACCACCGTGTGCCGTTCGGTGTCGATGAGGGGAAGCTTCTTCTTGGCGTGGTTTCCCCACAGCACGAACACCGCGGGGGTCTCCCGGGCCGCCACGGCCCGGATGACGGCGTCCGTGAAGGTCTCCCAGCCCTTCCCCTTGTGGGAGTTGGCCTCCCCCGCCCTGACGGTCAGCACCGCGTTGAGGAGCAGCACGCCCTGCTCGGCCCAGGGCATGAGATATCCGCTGTCCGGAACGGGGTGGCCCAGGTCGTCGCGCATCTCCTTGTAGATGTTGCGCAGTGAGGGGGGCGTACGGACACCGGGACGCACGGAGAAGCACAGGCCGTGCCCCTGGCCCTCACCGTGGTACGGATCCTGACCCAGGATCAGCACCTTCACCCGGTCGTAGGGGGTCGCGTGCAGCGCGGCGAAGACCTCCTCGCGCGGCGGGTAGACAGGACCGCGCTCGCGCTCCTGCTCGACGAACTCGGCCAGCTCCTTGAAGTAGGGCTTGCCGGTCTCATCGCCGAGGGCCTGCTGCCACGAGTCCGGCAGGGTGCCCAGCATGTCGTTCAACTCTCGTACCTCCGCGGCGGCTTCGCGCTCCGTCGTTTGCCGCCACGAACCTACTGGCTGCCACTGACACTCCCGCCGGGACCCGCCACCAACGTACGGCAGCAGCTCCGCACCCGGGCCCCGGTCGCGGGCAGGGCGCAGAAACGACGAAGGCCGGGAGAGCGCGCCGCCGAGACGGCTGGCGCTGCTCCCGGCCGGTGCCGGTCTACCAGCTGGACTTCTTGTGCAGCTCCCACAGGCGCGGCAGCGTGGACGGGTCGAGGACCCATTCGACCCCGGCCACGTCCTTGAGCGAGGCCACGTACACCCGGCCCTGCCACAGCGGCAGCAGCCTCGCGTCCTTCGCGATGATCTTCTGTGCCTGGGTGAAGTCGCGGCTGGCGGTGGCGCGGTTGCTCTCCTTGCGCGACTTGGGCAGCAGCTTGTCTGTGATCTCGCGGTTGTCGTACGGCGTGGCGAGCGCGTTGTTCTTGCCCACGAACGGCGCGACGTAGTTGTCGGCGTCCGGGAAGTCTGGGAACCAGCCACGGCCGAAGACCGGGTACTTTCCCTTGCTGTAGCCCTCGACGAACTCGGACCAGGGACGGCCCTGGACGGAGACGTCGAACAGACCGGACTTGTTGAGCTGGCGCTTGAGCTCGGCGAACGTTTCTCCAGTCGTGGAGCCGTAGCGGTCCGTGGTGTACCAGAGCTTGAGCGGCACCTTCTTGTTGATGCCGGCTTCGGTCAGCGTCTGCTTCGCCTTGTCCCGGGAGGGGTCGCCGTAGCGGTCGTAGTAGGCGGCGGTGTGGCCCGTGATGCCGCCGGGGACCATGGAGTACAGCGGGTCGGTCGTGCGGTTGTAGACGTTGCGCACGAGCGCCTTGCGGTCGATCAGCTCGGCGACGGCCTTGCGCACGGCGGCGTTTCCGGCCATCCGGTCCTTCGGATTGAAGACGAGATAGCTGATCTCGGTACCCAGGAGCTCGGTCAGCTCCACCTCCTGGTTCCCGTTCGCCTGCGACTTCTGGAAACCGCTGACCTGATCCGGAGTCAGCCCTCGGAATGCGACATCGATCTTCTTGTCCTTGAGCGCGGTCACCATCTTCTTGGAGTCCTGGAAGTACTCGATGGTGACGACGTCGTTCTTGGCCTTCGCGGGACCGCGGTAGCCGTTGTACTTCGTCAGCTCGGCCCTCTTGCCCTTGCTGTAGGACTTCAGCGAGTACGGGCCCGATCCCACGAGCTTGCTGCCCTTGCGCAGCTTCTTCGCCGGGTAGGTCTCAGGGTCGACGATCGCCGTCGCGGGGGTGGCGAGGATGAAGGGGAATGTGGCGTCGGACTTCTTCAGGTGGAAGACGACGGTGCGCTTGTCGGGCGCCTCGGTCCGCTCCAGGCTGCCCATCAGGCCGAGCGGTCCGGACTTCGCCTTGATCGCCAGGACGCGGTCGACCGAATGCTTCACCGCGCGCGCGTCGAGCGGATTCCCGTTGGAGAACTTCAGCCCCTCCTTGAGGGTGCAGCGGTAGACGCGGCTCGCGGAGTCGGTGAAGCCGCAGCGCTTGGCGGCATCGGGCTCCGGCGAGGAGCTGCTGCTGGGGAAGGACAGCAGGGTCTGGAAGACGTTCTTGTAAAGCTCCCACGACCCGTCCCAGGCCGCCGCCGGGTCGAGAGTGCTGGGCGCGCTGGTGGTCCCCGTGACGATCTCGCGGCGCTTCTCGTTGCCGCCGTCACCCGAGATCGAACTGCACCCAGCGACCATGGCCGTTGATATGACAACGGTCGCTGCGATCCTCAGAGGTCCGTTCCGGTCGAACACCTGCGCGCTCCTAGTCGGCGAGGGGGGCACTACTGCCGATGCAGTTGCAAAAGGGAAAACGCCGCCGGCCGGTCGAAGCGTCGCTAGCGTTTTCTCCACGCCTTCGTACGGAGGTACGGGGGCGCCCTACGCGGAGCCGCTGGCCGATGGGCGAGAGAGACCCTACCTCAGCATCCGACCCTCGAACATGCAGTGGTCAACCATTCGTCAATTACCAACGAGACGCGCGCCATTCCGATGACTGCGGGTGCCGGTCCGGCGACGGACCGGCACCCGAATTCCCCCAGGGGGGAGGTGCGCACAGGGCGGGAAATCGCTACTCGACTCCGGCGTTGAGCGCGAGCCCGCCGTCGACGACCAGAGTCTGGCCGGTGATCCACGCCGATTCGGGGGAAGTGAGGAAAGCCGCGGCCCCGCCGATGTCCTCGGGCACTCCCAGCCGGTTCATCGGGTATCGCGCGGCGGCTTCCTGCTCACGCCCCTCGTAGAGGGCCGCGGCGAACTTCGTCTTCACGACCGCCGGAGCGACCGCGTTGACCCGCACAGTCGGCGCGAATTCGTGAGCCAGCTGCTGTGTGAGATTGATCATCGCGGCCTTGCTGATGCCGTAGGCCCCGATGAAGGGCGAAGCGGACATTCCGGCAATGGAGGCGATGTTGACGATCGTCCCGCCGTTGTCCCGCTGCCACGCCGCGAAGGTGGACTGGGCGAAGCCGAGCGCGGAGATCACGTTGGTCTCGAAGACCTTGCGGGCCACGCCCAGGTCCAGCTCCGCGATCGGCCCGAAGACCGGATTTGTGCCCGCGTTGTTCACGAGGTGATCGATCCGTCCGTAGGCCTCCATGACCTGTTCGACGGCGGTCCGGCGGTGCTCGTCGTCGTGCGCCTTGCCGGCGGCGTACATCGCGCGATGCGGGCCGAGCGATGCGACGGCCTCCTTGAGGGCGTCCTCGTTGCGGCCCGTGATGCACACGCGGTGCCCCCGGGCCACCAGCGCCTCGGCGACGCCGTACCCGATGCCCCGGCTGCCGCCGGTGACGATCGCGACCTCACCGCTGTCCTGCTGTGCTGCGTCCTGTGCCATGTTCTTCGACCCTCCGGTCAGTTGAGCGGGCCGCCGGCCACGTACAGCACCTGACCGGAGACGAAGCCTGCCTGCTCACCACTGAAGAATGCGATGGCGTTGGCAATGTCCTCGGGACGGCCGACGCGCTGCACGGGGATCTGCGAGGCGGCGGCGGCCTGGAAGTCCTCGAAGCCCATGCCGACGCGCTCCGCGGTGGCGGCGGTCATGTCGGTGACGATGAAGCCCGGGGCGACGGAGTTGGCGGTGATGCCGAACTTGCCCAGCTCCTTGGCGAGGGTCTTGGTGAAGCCCTGCATGCCGGCCTTGGCCGCGGCGTAGTTGACCTGACCGCGGTTGCCGAGCGCCGAGGAGGAGGAAAGGTTCACGATCCGCCCGAACCCGGCGTCGACCATGTGCTTCTGGCAGGCGCGGGACATCAGGAAGGCGCCGCGCAGGTGCACGTTCATGACCGTGTCCCAGTCGGCATCGCTCATCTTGAACAGCAGGTTGTCCCGCAGCACGCCCGCGTTGTTCACGAGCACGGTCGGCGGGCCGAGTTCGTCGACGACCCGCGCGACTGCGCTGTCCACCTGCGCGGAGTCGGAGACGTCGCAGCCCACGGCGATGGCCTTGCCGCCCTCGGCTGTGATCTTCTCGACCGTCTCCTTGCAGGCCGACTCCTCGAGGTCGAGCACGGCTACGGCGCGGCCCTCCGCCGCGAGCCGTACCGCTGTGGCCGCGCCGATGCCCCGCGCCGCACCGGTGACGATCGCGACGCGCTGGTCGGTGGTGGACATGCTGAGTTCTCCTCGCCCTGATGATTGGTGAGCAACCGCTTAGTACCTTCTGGCAGTCGTGACGCTATGAGCCCCGGCACCCGCTGTCAACGGGTGCCCGTGGACATGAGATTCACCGCACCAGCAGCTCCAGCAGCCGCTCGGCCTCCGCCTCGGGGTCACTGGTCAGCCCGGTGTGCACGGGACCCGGCTGCACCACCGTGCTGCGCGGCGCGACGAGCCAGCGGAAGCGGATGCCGGGCGCCTCGTCCGCGGCCTGACCGGCGGCGTCCCCTCCGTGACAGACGCCCTCGGCGGCCCGCAGCGCCGCACGAACGCCGTCCAGGTCCGCACCCGGATCGAGCGCACGCAGCCTTTGCTCGTCCAGATGCGTGCGGGCCACGACGAGCGACCTGGCACGGCAGTAGACGACCACGCCCGCGTTCATCGTCTCCCCCCGCTCCACGCGCGGCACCACACGCAGCAGCGCGTACTCGAACACCTCGCGCCCGGCGCCCTTCTCTCCGTTCACCGGCGTGCGCTCCGCTCGCCGCGCCGCCCGTGCGGCAGGTCTCCGGTCAGCCACCCCGGCGCCCGCGAAGGGCCGTCGCGGCTCGGTTCGCCGATCGTGATCCGCTCGTGGAGCCCGGGGACGCGTGCGGACAGCGTCCTCACATACGCGTCGCGCAGCTCGCCCGGCCCCGCGAACCCCGGCTCGTCCGCGAGCCATTCGTCCGGGACCGCGGCGGCGCACTCGGCGAGGAGATCACCGGTCACCCGGGGCGCCAGCTCCTCCGCCGCCGAGGCCACGTCCGGTCCGAAGGGGGCGAGCACATGGTCGGACGCGTCGTACGGCTTGGAGGCACTGGACGAGGAGGCCGTCGCCGAAGGCCAGTTGTGATGCCAGACGAGCGTGGCGCCATGGTCGATGAGCCACATCTCGCCGTGCCACACGAGCAGGTTCGGATTGCGCCAGGACCGGTCGACGTTCCCCACCAGTGCGTCGAACCACACGACCCGGCCCGCTTCGGCCGGGCTGACGGCGAAGGCCAGCGGGTCCAGGCCCAGCGCACCCGGAAGGAAGTCCATGCCGAGGTTGAGGCCGCCGCTGGCCTTGAGCAGGTCCTGGACCTCCTCGTCGGGCTCGCTCAGGCCGATGACCGGGTCGAGCTGCATGCCCACCAGCTCCGGGACGCGCAGCCCCAGCAGCTGCGCGAGCCGGCCCGCGAGAACCTCGGCCACCAGTGTCTTGCGGCCCTGCCCGGCGCCGGTGAACTTCATGACGTACGTACCGAGATCGTCCGCCTCGACGATCCCGGGCAGCGAACCGCCCTCCCGCAGCGGGGTGACGTAGCGGGTGGCGGTGACTTCGCGCAGCATCCGCTCAGGCTAGCCGCCCCTCCCACGCGGCACCGCCGATAATCGGGTGCCCCGGGCCCGGGGCGGTGGGATCGTGCGCGCATGACTTCTCCCGGTATGCCCGGCACTCCCGGCACTGCTGCCCGCTCGTTCCCGGCCGAGGCCGTGGCCGCCTTCCCCCGTCAGTTCGCCCGCACCCGGCGCTTCTCACTCGGAACAGTGCGCCATGTGACGCTCTCACCGGACGGAGAGCGCGCGCTGTTCCTGCGCACCCGCAGCGGCACCGACACCTCCAGCGGACTGTGGATACGGGACACCGACGGCGAACGCCCCCTCGCCGACCCCGCCACGCTCGAGCCCGGCTCCCCCGCGGGACCACCCACCCCCGAGGAGGCGGCACGCAGGGAGCGGGACCGCGATCTGTCCACGGGCATCACCGGGTACGCGACCGACGACGCCATGGAACTCGCCGTCTTCGTCCTGGACGGCAGGCTCTGGGCGGTGCGTACGGGACAGGGCGAGCCGTTCGGCCTCCCCGCCGCCGGTCCGGTCACCGATCCCCGCCCGTCCCCCGACGGCCGGCTCATCGCGTACGTCACGGGCGGTGCGCTCCACGTCATGGCGGCGGACGGCACGGGAGACCGGTGCCTCGCGAGGCCAGGAACGGACGAGGAGGGGACGGTCACCTACGGCCTGACCGACCACGTCTCGGCCGAGTCCATGGGCCGGGCCCGCGGGTACTGGTGGGCACCCGACGGCAGCGCGCTGCTCGTCGCCCGGGTGGACAACACACATGTCCGCCGACGCTTCCTCGGCGACCCGGCGGACCCCGGTCGTCCGCCGCGTGTGCAGCACTATCCGGAGGCCGGGACCGCCAACGCCGACGTCTCGCTCCACCTGCTGCGCCTGGACGGGACGGCCACCGAAGTGGACTGGGACCGCGAGGCGTTCGAGTACGTCGTGGCGGCCGGCTGGGACGCCCATGGCCCGCTCACCACCGTGGAGAGCCGCGACCAGCGCACCCTGCTGACCCTCGGGGTCGATGCGGGGAATGGAGCGACGCGTGTGCTCGCGCGGCAGCGGGACGAGCTCTGGGTCGAGCTGCTGCCCGGCGCGTACTGCCGGACCGCTTCGGGGGCCCTGGTGCTTCCCCACGAGAGCGGGGACAAGCGCGGGCTGCGCGTCGGCGAGCAGGTGGTGACACCGCCGGAGCTGCAGGTCTCCCAGGTGCTCGGCACCGATGGGGACACGGTGCTCTTCGCCGCCGGCGAGGACCCCCTGGAGACCCACGTCTGGTCCTGGTCCCCGGACAAGGGAAACGTCGCGGTCAGCGACGGTCCGGGGCTGCACTCCGCGGTGCAGCGCGGAGGCACGGTGGTGCTCGACAGCGTCACGCCCGACGGCCCACGCGTGACGGTCATCCGCGAGGGCGTCGACAGCGGCTCCATCGCCTCCCTCGCCGAGGAGCCGCTGATCCGGCCGCAGCCGGAACTGCTGACGCTGGGGGAACGGCGGCTGCGCAGCGCGCTCTTCCTGCCCAGCTGGTACGAGCGCGGGGACCCGGATGCCTCCCCGCTCCCCGTGCTGGTGGCCCCCTACGGCGGACCGGGGATGAGGCTCGTGGTCCGGGCCCGCATCTGGCCGTCGCTGGTCGCCCAGTGGTTCGCGGAGCACGGCTACGCGGTGCTGATCACGGACGGCCGTGGCACGCCCGGGCGCGGCGCCTCGTGGGAGAAGGCGATCTGGGGCGACCAGTTCACTGCCGTACTGGAGGATCAGGTCGACGCGCTGCACGCGGCCGCCGAGGCAGTGCCGTGGCTGGATCTGAGCCGGGTCGGGATCAAGGGCTGGTCCTTCGGCGGTGCGCTGGCCACGGCGGCGGTCCTGCGACGCCCCGACGTCTTCCATGCGGCGGTCGCCGGCGCTCCGGCCATCGACCCGCGCCTGTACGACACGCACTGGAAGGAGCGCTTCCTCGGTCATCCGGACCGGTACCCGGAGCACTACGACCGCTGCACCCTGAGCAACGAGGCACATCTGCTGCGGCGTCCGCTGCTCCTGGTGCACGGCACCGCCGACGACAACGTCGCATTCGCACACACCTTGCGGATGTCCGCGGCGTTGCTGGCCGCCGGACGGGAGCATTCGGTGCTGCCGTTGCCCGGTCAGTCGCACATCGTAAGCGACCCTGTGACGGCCGAGCGGCTGCTCCTGACTCAATTGCTTTTTCTTGACAAAGCCCTTCGCAGTTGACCAGCGCCTGTGCAGGATTCACAGGGCAGAGGCAAGCAAAGGCAAATGCGTGCAGCTCCCGACAGAACAGGAAGTCCTCCATGACAGCATCGACCACCCGCAGGTCCGTGCTCGCCGCCGCGGGCGCCGCCTCGGCCGCCGTGACTCTCGCCGCCTGCGGATCGGGCGGCAGCGAGGGCAGCGACGAGAACGCCGGCGGTGACGGCGGCAGCGAGGCCGGGAAGGGCGAACTCGGCAAGGCCGCCGATATCCCGGAGGGCGGCGGCAAGGTGTTCAAGGAGCAGAAGGTCGTCGTGACCCGTCCCAGCGGGTCGGAGTACAAGGCCTTCTCCGCGACGTGCACGCACAAGGGCTGCTCGGTCTCTGAAGTCAAGGACGGGACCATCATCTGCCCCTGCCACGACAGCAAGTTCGACATCTCCGACGGCAGCGTCAAGGGCGGTCCCGCGACCAAGCCGCTTCCTCCTGCGAAGGTCTCCGTGAAGGGCGGCAACATCCACCTCGCCGAGGGCTGAGGTTCCCCTCCCTGGGTCGTCCGAGGCCGGCCACGGCTACACCGCGATGTCGCGAGCGGCCTTCTCCAGCGCCGCCACTGCGGCCCTGATCGACGGTCTGCGGTCGGCGTCCTCCCGCCAGACCGCGTAAATACGTCGCCGCAGGGTGTGGTGCACGGGCACGAGCGCCACACCCTGCGGCACAGGTCCCCGGCCCAGTCGCGGGGTGACCGCGACACCGAGCCCGGCAGCCACCAGCGACAGTTGCGTGTGGTGTTCCGCCGCCTTGTGCGAGAGGCGCGGTTCGATGCCCTCGGCGCGCAGCGTCCGCATCAGCCACTCATGGCAGAACTCGCCCTCAGGCCAGGAGATCCACTCCTCCTCCGCCACCTCCTTGAGCTCCAGGCGCCTTCGGCCCGCCAGGGGGTGGGTATCGGGCATGGCGAGATCGACGGGGTCCTCCAGCAGTAGCACCCTGCTCAGTCCGGCGGGCAGCGAGAGCGCCCTGTTGTGCCAGTCCAGGACGATCGCGAGGTCGGTGCCGCCTCGGATCAGCCGGGGCAGGGCCACTTCGGCCTCCGACTCCGTGAGGCGCGGCCGCAGTTGGGGATGCTCCCGGCGCAACTGCGTGAGGGCCGCGGGGAAGAGACCCCGGGCGGCCGTGGGGAACGCGCTCAGCAGCAGTTCGCCCGCCGCCTGACCCCGGTGTGCCTCCAGGTCCGCCTGCGCGACCTCCAGCAGCGACAAAATCCTCTCCGCATGCTCCGCCAGCAGCCGCCCGGCGTCCGTCAGCCGGACGCCCCTTCCGCTCCTGGACAGCAGCTGCTGTCCCGTCTCCCGTTCCAGCTTCGCCATCTGCTGGGAGATCGCGGATGTCGTGACGTACAGGGCTTCGGCGGCCCCGCCGACCGTTCCGTGCACGGAGATCTCGTGCAGCACCCGCAGGCGTTCCAGATTGAACATGTAAGCAACGCTACGCCTTTCCGTCTACGGATACTCGCTTGTGCTAAGAGATGGGCGACGGGATCGTTGCTCCCATGACCAGGTCCACGCGGCCCTCGGGCAGTGCCCCTCAGCCGGCCACTCCCCCGCCCCAGGCAGGTGAACCGCAAGGGACGCCGCACTCGCTGACGCCTCCGCCGCGGCGCCGCCTCAACTGGCGGGTGCGCTTCGCGGTACTGGCGCTGGTGTGGGGCTTCAGCTTCCTGTTCATCAAGGTCGGCACCCAGGCGTTCGCACCGCTCCAAGTGGCCCTGGGCCGCATGGTGTTCGGGGCCGCGGTGCTCGCCGTGGCGCTGGTGGTCAAGCGCGAGCGTCTGCCGGGGCGCATACGGATCTGGGGTCACCTGGCCGTCTCCGCGGTCTTCCTCAACACGCTGCCGTACTCGCTCTTCGCCTACGCCGAACTCACCATCTCCTCCAGCCTGGCGGGCATCTGCAACGCCACCAGCCCGCTGTTCGGCATGCTGCTGTCGCTGGCCGCCCTCTCCGATGACCGCCCCACACGTCGCAGAGTGGCCGGGCTGGTGGTCGGGTTCGGCGGTGTGCTGGTGGTGCTGGGCGCGTGGCGCGGATTCTCCGGGCAGGACCCGGCGGGTACGGCCATGGCCCTCGGTGCGGCCGCCAGCTACGCGGTCGGCTGGCTGTACGTGCGCCGCACCCTCGCCGACAGCCCGCACTCGGCGCTGTCCATGTCGGGTGGGCAGTTGCTGCTCGGCTCGGCCCAACTGCTCCTGCTGACGGGGCTGTTCACGTCCCTGCCGACGCGCTTCGCGGCCGTGCCGCTGCTCGCGGTGCTGGCGCTGGGCGCGCTGGGCACAGGGCTCGCCTTCCTCCTCCAGTACGGCATCGTCGCGGAAGTGGGCCCAACGACCGGGCAGATGGTCACCTACTTCATCCCCGTCATCGCGACGGTCGCGGGTGTGACCGTGCTCGGCGAACCTCTCACCTGGAACACTCCCGCCGGAGCGCTGATCGTGCTGCTGGGCGCCGCCCTCACACAGCTCGGGCCGCGCCGTGCACGGGAAGCGGCAGCGCCCGGCACGGGCGACGGCGGCACACGTCAGTCGTAGCGCCGAGCCGCGGCGGGACGAAGTGCGGCGGCGACCGCGTCGGCGAGTTGCCCGGCGTCCTCCGCCGTCAGCGGTGAGACGGTCAGGCGCACACCGGGTGGCGATGCGAGCCGGAAGCGCGCTCCCGGGGCGACGGCCCAGCCCGACTGCAAGAGGCGTGTGACGGCACCTGTCTCGTCCGGCACCGGCACCCACACGTTCATGCCGCTGCGCCCGTGCGCCCCGACGCCGCGCGCCTCCAGCGCCCGTACGAGCGCATTCCGGCGCTGCCCGTAGGAGCGCGCCACCGCCGTCACGTCGACCGCCCGCGTCTGCCAGAGATGCAGTACGGCGTCCTGGAGGAGATGGCTGACCCACCCGGGGCCGAGCAGCTGGCGGCCGCGCACCCGGTCGAGGGTGACGGCGTCGCCGGTGACGACCGCGAGCCGCAGATCGGGCCCGTACGCCTTGGCCGTGGAGCGCACCAGGGCCCAGCAATCGGTGGCGCCCGCAAGGGCGTTGAGCGGCTCCTCGACGATCCCGTGCCCGTGGTCGTCCTCGATGAGCAGCGTCCCGCGGTGCCGGGCGAGCACCTCGCGCAGGCCGCTGGCACGGCCGGCGGTCACCGCCGCACCGGTCGGATTCTGCGCACGGGCCGTGACGATCAGGGCGCGGGCGCCCTCGCGGAGCGCACGCTCGGCCTCCTCGGGCAGCGGGCCCTCGTCGTCGACGGCCATGGGCAGCGTCTTCAGCCCGAGTGCGGGGACGAGGTCGAGCAGGCTGCCCCATCCCGGGTCCTCGACGGCGACCGCATCTCCGGCACGCAGATGCGCCGCGAGCACCCGCTCGATGGCGTCGAGCGCGCCCGAGGTCACCGCGACAGGCCCGTCCGGCACACCGTCCTCGTCGAGTTGACGGCGGGCCGCAGCGGCGAGCGGCTCGCTCACGGCCGGGTCGCCGTAGAGCGCCGCACGACGCGAGGCGTTGTCCGCCGCCGCCGAAAGGGCCGAGTGCAGCGGCGGCAGCAGCGCCGTGTCGGGGTTGCCGGTGGAGATGTCCACGCACCCCTCGGGCACCTCGGCGCGGATGGCCTCCCGCGGCGTGCTGGCGGGCCGCGCGCGTACGCGACTGCCGCGGCGCCCGGCCGTCTCGATGACTCCGCGTTCACGAAGGCTCCGGTACGCGGCCGCGACCGTGTTCGCGTTGACGCCCAGCTCTTGCGCCAACTCCCGCATGGGCGGGAGCGGTTGGGCCGGGGCCAGACCGCCGGTACGCACGCCGTTCTCCACGCTCGCCGCGATCTCAGCTGCGCGCCGTCCCTCGATCCGGTATTCTCCTAGCACGAAACAGAGTTTGCACTAGTACTAAACAGGATGCAAGGGAGAGTTCCTTTGGCGTACACCGTCCCTTCCCCCGGCACCTCCTCCGACCCGTACGTCCGCACGGAGCGCACCGTCCCCACCAGGCATCGCGAACGCGCCTCCTACGACCGCGAGTTGGTGCACTCGATCCTCGACGAGGACTACATCTGCCACCTGGGGTTCGTACGCGACGGCGCACCGGTGGTCCTGCCCACGCTGTACGCCCGCAGGGGCGAGCAGGTCTATCTGCACGGGTCCACCGGCTCGCGTCCGTTGCGGGAGGCGGACTCCGGCGAAGGTCTGCCGGTCTGCCTCACCGTTACCCGCGTCGACGGGCTCGTCCTCGCCCGCTCCGCCTTCCACCACTCGCTCAACTACCGCTCGGTGATGGTCCACGGGACCGCGTACCGGGTCACCGAGGACGAGGAACTCACCGCCGCCCTCGACGCCTTGGTCGACGGAGTGGTCCCGGGGCGCGCGGCCGACTCCCGCCGTGCCGACGCCAGGGAACTGGCCGCCACAGCCGTTCTGCGTCTCGATCTGACGGAGGTCTCCGCGAAGGTCCGTCAGGGCGGTCCGTCCGACGACGCGGAGGACCTCGCGCTACCGCACTGGAGCGGTGTCGTCCCTGTCAGCCGGGTCTACGGCACCCCCGTTCCCGCCGAGGACCTTGCCCCCGGCACGGAGCTGCCCGCGTACCTCAAGGGCCGCTGATACGGGGGTGGTTCAGCGGGTTCAGCGCCGGGGCATGCCGATGGTCGGGCCCGGTTCAGGCGTGCGCGTCGTCCGGCAGGGCGCCGTCAACGGGCGCGCCGGACTCCGTCCCGCCGGATGCGACCGGCTCGTCCTGCTGCTGCTTGGGGGCAGAACTCTGCGCGATGAAGGCACCGAGCAGCACCACGGCACCGCCCACGAGCTGTACGGGGGCGAGGTGTTCACCGAGGAGCACCCAGGCAAGCACGGTCGCGATGACGGCCTCCAGGCACGCCACGACACCGGCGACCTGCGGGGAGAGCCTGCGTACCGAGACGACTCCGGTCAGGTACGCGGCAACCGTCGCCACCAGCACGATCCAGCCCAGCAGCACGAGCGCCGGCACCGTCCTGCCGTCCATGGAGGCCTCACCTGCCAGCACGTGCCACTCCATCTCCCATGGCCTGGCCAGCACGGTGAGCAGCAGCGCGCCGATGAGCAGACCGTAGGCGATCACACCCATGGGGTCGGAGGGGCGGCGGCCGTCCGACCCGTCGCTGCCGTGGTCCGAGAGTACGAAGTAGCCCACCTGACAGCACGCCGCGCCAAGCGCCAGCAGCAGCCCCAGGAGGTCGAGCGTCAGCCCGGACCAGACGCGCACCACGCAGGCCAGGCCGCCCACCGCGAGTACGACGCCCACACCCGCGGCACGACTCACGGGCCGACGCTGCACGAACCGCACCCAGCCCAGCACCAGCGCGGGTGCGAGGTATTCGATGAGCAGGGCGACGCCGACCGGGATGCGGGAGAGCGCCGCGAAGTAGCACGCCTGCACACCGGCGACGGCGAGCAGCCCGAACCCGAGGAGCAGGCCGGGGCGTTCACGCACCAGCCCCCGGTGACGCCAGGCGAGGGGCAGCATGACGCAGGCCGCGCCCGCAACCCGCAGCCAGGTCACATGCAGGGGTTCGAGACCGGCCTCGATCAGCGGTTTGGCAGCGGGCCCCGAACCGCCGAACGCGAAGGCGGAGACGAGCGCCAGCGTCAGGCCGAGGCTTCCTCCGCGCACGGAAGGACCCGGCCGCGTCGTGTCATGCATGCACTCATCATGTCAACGACCGACAGGAGTGTCACCCCTGATACTCATGACACTCGACGGCTGTCCGGTTCGCCCGGCCTTCTGACGCCGAGCCCCGTGGCGATTCCGCGCACATCGACTCCGGCGGTACGCAGCACTTCCGCGGCACGGCACTCCGCGTCGGCGACCAGTCCGGCGAAGAGATCGACGCCGTCAGCGCGATCGGCGCCACGCGCCCTGACGCAGCCCAGCGCAACCTCCATCGCCATGACGGCAGCCGGGGACCAGCCCGGCAGCAGGCCCTCGTCGACTCCGGCACACGGGACACCGGCCTTCTCCACCGAATGCCGCCAGCGCAGGCCGTATCCGATGCTGCGCTGCGCGAGATAGCCGAGCAGCTTCGCGGTCAGCGGACCTCCACCGCCGAGGAACGCCCGTACAACGGGATCCGATTCGAGAAGGCTGTGCAGCAGATGCGCGGTGTCCACGCCCCGGTCGCCACCCCTGGAGGCCCGTCGGCGCGCGGTCGCGACGACGGCTGCCAGCTGTTCGCTCAGCCGGTCCTCGATCACCGCGCCTGCCGTTCTGCCGGCAGGCACTGGGGGCGTACTGGTGTCCACAGCACCACCACATCACATGCACATCCGGCCACACATCCTCGCCGCGGGGCATATGCACGTACCCCGATGGGAGGTGCGTACCGCAGGGGCCTCCTCCTTGAGGAGGAGCGCCGCCTGAAGGGAGTTCGGGGTGGGTAGGGAGGAACCGAATGCCCGGAAGGTCGCGTCTTGTTCTCCAACAGCCCCCCATACGGCAGCACTTGGAGATTTCCATGGCCGCTCACCATGCACGCTCCGTTCTCGCCGCGCTCGCCCTCGGTGCCGCTGTGACCGTCAGCGGCTGCGCGGGGTCCGCCTCCTCCTCCAATTCGCCGGCATCCGTGGACGGCACGGACTCCGGCTCCACCGCTTCCCCGGGCCCGTCCGATTCCGTGGGCTCCGCTCAGGCGCCCGGCGCCCAGGACGCTCCGGGTGACGACCGTGGCCGCCCCGGAGGCTCCGGCAGCGGAGCGGACCGGCCTCGCTGGTGCACCACGGAGGCGCTGACGGTCTCACTGCGACCGGGACAGCCCGCCGCGGGCAACCGCTACGCCGCCCTCGTCCTCACCAACTCCTCGTCGGCCGCCTGCCGTACGCAGGGCTGGCCAGGGCTCCAGCTGACCGGCGCGAACGGCGGGAAGATCCCCACCAAGGTGGTACGGGACCACTCCGTCCCCTCCCGCCAGCTCACCCTCTCCCCCGGCGGGCACGCGACTGCCCGGCTGCACTGGACGGTCGTGCCCGGCGAGGGCGATCCCGACGACGGCCGGTGCCCCGAACCGAAGGCGGTGCGCGTGATCCCGCCGGATCAGCGCACCGCGAGGACGGCATCGTGGAAGTCGGGTGAGGTGTGCGGCGCCGGCGAGATCGACGTCCGGCCGCTGCTGCCGGGGGCCGGTCCTCCCAGCTGACAGCCGCCTCACGGCCCCGCGCACCGCACGCACACCCCCGCGGTCACTCCTCCTCGGCGAGGATCAGATAGAGCTTCTTGCGGGCGTCGTTGACGACACCGAGCGCCTTCTCGCGCTGCTCCGGGGTGCCGTTCGCCCAGACCTGCTGGAAGGCACTGACCAGCGCGCCGCCGGCCTTGCGCACCTCGTTCATGGCCTCCCAGTCGATGCCGCGCCCGGCCTCCTCCCAGGGGGCCTCCGGGCCGGCCTCGGCCTCCTGGCGGCCGGCGTCGGTGAGGGAGAAGAGGTTCTTGCCGCCCTCACTGGCGCTGCTGATGAGCCCCTCGTCCTCCAGCAGCTGGAGCGTCGGGTACACCGAGCCCGGACTCGGCTTCCACGCGCCACTGCTGCGCTCTGCGATCTCCTGGATCATCTCGTAGCCGTGCATCGGGCGGTCCTTGAGGAGCGCCAGGATCGAGGCCCGCACATCACCTCGGCGTGCGCGCCCGCGCGGTCCTCCCCGGCCCCGGCCTCTCGGCCCGAAGGGCGGGCCGTCCCCGAAGGGCGGACCGAAGGCACCGAAGGCCCGGCGCTCGGACGGGCCGCCGAAACCGGCCGGGCCGCAGTATCCGGGGCCACGGCCATGCCCGCGGCCACCAGGTCGCTGTTCTTCCTTACGCATGACGAATCCCTTCCATGATCTGTCTTTGACAGACTTTGACTTGTCGTGATGGGTCAACGATATATCGGCGATGCTCGTATGGCAATACCCGAGCGATACCGCGCCGGTCCACCTTCGCCGCATTGGCCGTGGCACGCCGCGGCCGCCCTGGCCTAACGTCCCGGCCCATGAGGATCCGTACAGTCGACGCCTTCACCGACCGCCCCTACCGCGGCAATCCCGCCGCAGTCGTGCTGTTGGAGGAGGAGACCTTCCCGGCGGACGAACGCATGCAGAGGGTCGCCAACGAGATGAACCTCTCGGAGACCGCCTTCGCGCACCCGCTCCCCGGCGACGCCGGGGCCGACTGGGCGCTTCGCTGGTTCACCCCGGCCGCGGAGGTCGATCTGTGCGGTCACGCCACGCTGGCCACGGCACACGTCCTGCACAGCGACGGCCTGAGCTCCGGCACCGTGCGCTTCCGCACCCGCAGCGGCGTGCTCACCGCGGCGACCGCTGCAGGCGGCGCGATCACGCTGGACTTCCCCACGGCCCCGCTGACACCGGCCCCGGCGCCTCCCGGGCTCGCCGACGCCCTCGGCGCCGAACCGGTGTCCGTGCACGACACCGGGACGCTCGGCGATCTCCTCGTCGAGGTCTCCGACGAGGGGACGCTGCGCGCCCTCGCTCCCGACAGCACCGCCCTGGGCCGTCTCCCGCACAGGGGCGTCATCGTCACCGCGATCGCGGACGGCGGCGCCGAACAAGGCAGCGGCGGCCAATACGACTACGCCTCGCGGATGTTCGCCCCCTCCGTCGGCATTCCCGAGGACCCGGTCACCGGCAGCGCCCACACCGCGCTGGCACCGCTGTGGTCCGCGCGGCTCGGCCGTGAGTCACTGACGGGCCTTCAGTGCTCCGCCCGAACGGGGCTGGTGCGTACGACGCTGCGAGGCGAACGCACCGAGCTGACGGGAGCGGCAGTCACGGTCCTGGACGCCCACCTGTGCGCCGGATGGTGACGGCCCCGCAGCGGGCCGGCGGCTGTCAGGGCGTGGGCAGCCAGTCCACCTTGCCCGCGAAGAGCGCGTAGCCGGCGAAGGCCACGATGTCGATCAGCGCGTGCGCCACCACCAGCGGTCCGACGCGCCCCCAGCGCCGGTACAGCAGGACGAAGATCACGCCCATCGCCATGTTGCCGAGCAGCCCGCCGATGCCCTGGTAGAGGTGGTACGAGCCGCGCAGCAGCGCGCTCACCGCGAGTGCGGCCCAGGGTGAGAAGTCCAGCTGCCCGAGCCTGCGCAGCAGGTAGCCGACGACGATCACCTCTTCGAGCACGGAGTTCTGGATCGCGGAGAGGATCAGCACGGGGATGCGCCACCACACGTGCGGCAGCGATTCGGGCACCACGGTGAGGTTGAAGCCGGCCTGCAGAGCCCCCAGGTAGAAGCCGAGCCCGCTCCCTCCGATGGCGGCGGCGAGCACCGCGCCGCGTCCCAGGTCGAATCCCGGCCTGCTCCGGTCGAACCCGAGGGAGCGCAGCCCGCCCGCGCCCTCCCGTGTGAGGAGATGGGCCACCAGCACCACCGGGACCAGCGCGGTGGCGATCCCGAAGAGCTGCCAGGCCAGGTCTAGCCAGGGCCGGTCGGGAGCGCGCGAGGTGTTCAGGCGTGCCGACTGGTCGGCGAGTGCGCCCGAGGCGGTCAGCGAGCCGATGAAGCTGATCAGCGCGGAGACGGCGCTCGCACCGAGCGACAGTGCCAGCACCAGCAGCGTCTCGTGCCGGAGCGTGCGCGCCGAAAGCTCCTCGGACGCCGGGAACCGAGCGGGGTCGCTCGCTTGCGACTGCACACATGCCTCCAGTTCACCGGTCCGCGACAGCCGGGGACGTGCATAGCTTGCCGGACGGCGCCGGGGCGTGCGAAGCAGGGGTCGGGCGGTCCGTTGCACTCCCGCCCGTACGCGGCGTCTACGGGCCGGGAGCCCAGGTGTGCACAGGCTCTCCCGTACGCGCGAGTTCGCAGTAGCGTCGCGTGACCGCCGCGAGCGCCTTCTCCCGCTCGAGGCCGGACTCGACGGCGCGGTGGTAGGCGTCCGCCTGCCACGACGCCCCGTTGACGCGGCGCCGGCAGCGTTCCTCGATGACACCCAGGCAACGGTCGCGGTCGCCGCTCTCGACGCCCCACGCCTCAAGCCCGGCCGCGGCGAGCGGAAGCAGTTCCTCCTGCACGAGCCGGATCGCCGGCATCGTGACAAGGCCCCCGGGGCGGCCGTGCCGCGGCCAGGTCAGCTCCGCCTCGATGCCGTGCCGGCAGGCCGCGTCGAAGTTCGCGGAGGCGGCCCCGAAGGGCAGCCGCGACCAGACGGGTCGGGGCTCGTCGGCGAGGCTGCGCACCAGTCCGTAGTAGAGGGCCGTGTTGGCGAGCACGTCCGTGACCGTGGGGCCGGCTGGCAGTACCCGGTTCTCCACGCGCAGATGCGGCACGCCCTCGCTGACCGCGTACACGGGTCTGTTCCAGCGGTAGACGGTGCCGTTGTGCAGCACGAGTTCGGGCAGGCCCGGAGTGCCGCCGGCTCTCAGCACGCTCTGCGGATCCTCGTCGTCGCAGATGGGCAGCAGCGACGGGAAGTAGCGCAGGTTCTCCTCGAAGAGGTCGAACGCCGAACCGATCCACCGCTCGCCGAACCAGGTGCGCGGCCGCACGCCCTGTGCCCGCAGCTCGTCCGAGCGGGTGTCGGTCGCCTGCAGGAAGACCGGGATGCGCGACTCCCGCCACAGCTCCCGGCCGAAGACGAAGGGCGAGTTGGCGCCCATCGCGACCTGCACGGCGGACACGGCCTGGGAGGCGTTCCATACATCAGCGAAACGTTCCGGCGTCACCTGCAGATGGAGCTGCACCGAGGTGCACGCCGCCTCGGGAGCGATCGAGGCGGAGGTCCGCGTCAGCCGCTCGACGCCTTGGATGTCGAGGACGACCTCCTCGCCCCGCGCGGCCATGATCTGGTTGTTGAGCAGCGTGTAGCGGTCCACGGCTGTGAGGTTCGAGGAGACCAGGTCCTCGTCCGTGAGCGTCGGCAGAATGCCGATCATCACGATCCCTGCGCCCACCTCATTGGCCTGCCGGTCCGCGTAGCCCAGTCCGGTGCGCAGCTCCTCCGCGAGCTGGTCGAAGACCCGCCCGGACAGACGGTGAGGCACGATGTTGACCTCGAGGTTGAACTGCCCCAGCTCCGACTGGAAGTCCTGGCTGCCGATGCGCTGCAGCACCTCGGCGTTCATCATGCGGGGCATGCCGTCGGCGTCCGCGAGATTGAGCTCGATCTCCAGGCCCATGAGGTTGCGGGGACGCTCGAACCGCTTCTCCTCCAGGAGAACCTCGAACGCCTCCAGGCACTCCTTCAGCTTCCGCCTGTACCGATGCCGAGCGGACAGGTCGAACCCGTCGGAGACGACCTTCTCACCCATCGGGGTGTCCCTCCTCGATACGGCCGCGTGGTGTCAGCGATGATGCCCGTCGAGCCTGCGGATAACGCCTCGACGATCTCCACGTACCCGCCTGCCGTGAACCTCTCACCTGCGCCGAACGGCACGTTCCGGAGGCATACGGCAGTGGTCCAAGACCACGCGCACAGTCCTTGTGGGAAACGCAGACTGGATCCGGCCGACCACGACGTCTCAATCACCCCAGGCCACAGGGCCTCCCGCCGCGGTACATGTGGTCAAGTGCGGTGCAATACCGGCCGGATGCAGTCTTGAAACGAAAGTGGTGGCCCGTTAGCCGAAATGGTGATGTAACGCGTTTCGTATAAACTCCGGTACGGATCGAGACGCGGTATCACCGGACCGGCCGGTGCCCGCAGTCGACGGTCCCGCTGCCGCTTCGCGGCACCTCCCCACGCCGACAGTGCCGTCCGCGCCATGCCGAGCACCACGTGGCTCTTCAGCGAGAGGTGGCGATCCACCATGCCGCTCCACGTTCCTTCCGCCCCGGCTCCCGCAGCACGCAGCGTCCTCGCGGCCCTGCGCGCGCCGGCCACCGCACACCGGGGACACGCACCCGTCGCCGCCGACGGCGGCGGACTCTCGCTGGAGATCGAACACCCACTGCCCGTGCACGAGTTGGCCGACTTCGGCCCACCGAACTCTGCCCCGTACACGCGTCTGACCGGCTGGCGCTTCCTGCTGCGGGAGAAGGACGCCCCTGCCGGGTCCCCGGCGGTGGGGGCGGCGGAGACGCTGCTCACCTCCGACGGCTGGGCCTTCGCGTACTTCTGCGGCGGCCCGTACGTCGCCTCGTCCCAACGGGCCCTGCGGCAGGCCGAGTCGCTGCCCGGACTCCACCAGCCGCGGCTGCTGTCCGTGCCCCGGCTGTACATGCTCACCCTCTGGCTGCACGGAAACGCCACGGCGGCCATCGACGAGGGTGCCCCGCAGCCGTCGGACCTGCTCATCCCCCTCGCGCCCGCTCCCCCCGGCATCGCGGCCCACGTTCCGCACCGTGCCGACGCGCTCCTGCCCCTGCTGACCAGACGTTCGGTTCCGGCAACTCCCCTGCTGAGAAGCGGCAGGTGAGTTTCGTGGGATACCGTACGCGGTGCCTGTCGCGGTGATCCAGGGCGGCTTCCCCCGTTGCACGTATACGGCAAACCACCCGTATGTGCGGATCAGTTGACGGCAACCACCCGCACGAGTGATGCGTCTCTCCTGGTTGAGGAGCGGTGACACGAAATCCCTGCGGAATCTCCTCCGCAGGGGAACACTGGGACACACACCGGAACGGGGGGCGGCCATGGACATCGTGACCAGCCGCACGGACATCACGACACAACGGAAGACGACAGCGACAATGTGCCAGCACCAGCCACCTTGCCCGACAGCCGAGTCCGCCGACCGGGAAGCCGCACACCCTGTGGCCCACTTCCCGGAGCAGGGCTGGAGCCTGCTGTGCAATGGCGTCCTCCTCTTCGAGGACACGGGCGAGCTTCTCCCGGACGGCAAGATCATCGACCCGCACCGTCCGCTCGACAGCCGCAACATCGCCACCGCTGCCTGATCCCACAGCAGCCACAGGCCAGGGCCGGCCCGGTGTGACACCGAACCGGCCCTGACACACGCCGTTTCGATCCTCCGCGCTCCGACGCTCCCGCGCCCTCAGCCGTCGTACTCCTCCACCGGCGGGCACGAGCACACCAGATTCCGGTCGCCGAAGGCGCCGTCGATACGCCGCACCGGCGGCCAGTACTTGTCGGAAGCGCTGACCCCGGCCGGGAAGACGGCCGTCTCCCGCCCGTACGGGTGCTCCCAGTCCCCGCTCAACTGCCCCGCGGTGTGCGGCGCGTTGCGCAGCGGGTTGTCCTCGGCTGGCCACTCCCCCGAACCGACCTTGTCGATCTCACCGCGGATCTCGATCATCGCTTCGCAGAACCGGTCGAGCTCCGCCAGGTCCTCGCTCTCGGTGGGTTCCGTCATCAGCGTCCCGGGCACCGGGAACGACATGGTCGGAGCATGGAAGCCGTAGTCGATCAGCCGTTTGGCCACGTCGTCGATGCTCACGCCGGTCTGCTTCGTCAGCGGCCGTACGTCGATGATGCACTCGTGCGCGACGAGCCCGTGCGGCCCCGTGTAGAGGACCGGGTAGTGCGGTTCCAGGCGCTTGGCGATGTAGTTCGCCCCGAGCACGGCGACCTGCGTGGCGCGGCGCAGCCCCTCGGCTCCCATCAGCCTCACGTACGCCCAAGAGATCGGCAGGATGCCCGCCGAGCCCCAGGGCGAGCCGGAGATCGGGCCGATGCCGCTCGCCGGTCCCGCGGCGGGCTGGAGCGGGTGGTTGGGCAGGTGCGGTGCCAGGTGCTCGCGCACACCGATCGGACCGACACCGGGCCCACCGCCGCCGTGCGGGATGCAGAAGGTCTTGTGCAGGTTCAGGTGGGAGACGTCGGCCCCGAACCTGCCGGGCCGCGCGAGCCCCATCAGCGCGTTGAGGTTCGCACCGTCGACGTAGACCTGACCGCCGGCGTCGTGCACGGCCGCGCAGATGTCGGTGATGTGTTCCTCGAAGACGCCGTGCGTGGAGGGGTAGGTGACCATCAGCACGGACAGCTCGTCGCCGTGCTGCTCGATCTTCGCGCGCAGGTCGGCGGTGTCCACGTCGCCGTCCTCGCTGGTCTTGACCACCACGACCCGCATGCCGGCCATGATCGCGCTCGCCGCGTTCGTACCGTGCGCCGAGGAGGGGATCAGGCAGACGTTGCGCTGGTCGTCGCCGCGTGAGCGGTGGTACGCCCGGACGGCCAGAAGTCCTGCCAGCTCGCCCTGGGATCCGGCGTTGGGCTGCAGGGAGACCTTGTCGTAGCCGGTGATCTCCGCGAGCTGATCCTCCAGCTGATGGATCAGCGCAAGGTAGCCCTCCGCCTGCTCGGCCGGAGCGAAGGGGTGCAGCCCGGCGAACTCGGGCCAGGTGACGGCCTCCATCTCGGTGGTGGCGTTGAGCTTCATGGTGCACGAGCCGAGCGGGATCATGCCGCGGTCCAGCGCGTAGTCCCGGTCTGCGAGCCTGCGCAGGTAGCGCAGCATCGCCGTCTCGGAGCGGTACTCGTGGAAGACGGGGTGGGTCAGATAGTCCTCGGTGCGCAGCAGCGCCTCGGGCAGCGCGTCCCCGGAGAGTCCGGCGTCCAGCTCCTCTGCGTCGGCCTCGACTCCGAACGCGGACCACACAGCCTCCAGCTGGGCCCGGCCCGTGGTCTCGTCGCAGGCCATGCCGACGTGGTCCGCGTCCGTCTCCCGCAGGTTCACGCCCGTCTCGCGCGCACGGGCGACGATCTCGGCCGCACCTCCGGGGACCCGCGCCGTGACGGTGTCGAAGTAGCTGCCGTGCACGATCTCCACTCCGCCTCCGCGCAGCCCCTCAGCGAGCAGAGTGGCGTAGCGGTGCGTGCGGCGGGCGATGTTGGCCAGGCCCTCCGGCCCGTGGTGCACTGCGTACATCCCGGACATCACGGCGAGCAGCACCTGGGCGGTGCAGATGTTGCTGGTGGCCTTCTCCCGGCGGATGTGCTGCTCACGGGTCTGCAGGGCGAGGCGGTAGGCCTGGTGACCGTCCGCGTCCTTGGAGACGCCGACGAGGCGGCCGGGCAGGCTGCGGGCGTACTTGTCGCGTACCGACATGTAGCCGGCATGCGGCCCTCCGAAGCCCATGGGCACGCCGAAGCGCTGGCTGGAGCCGACCGCGATGTCCGCGCCGAGCGACCCGGGCGAGCTCAGCAGCGTGAGCGCGAGCAGGTCGGCGGCGACGGTCACGACCGCTCCGAGCTCGTGCGCCTGCTCGATGACGGCACGGTGGTCCCGCACGGCGCCGGAGGCTCCGGGGTACTGCAGGAGCAGCCCGAATACTCCGCGCTCGGCCACGTCGGCCGGGATTCCGTCGCTCAGGTCGGCGACGACGACCTCGACGCCGGTCGGTTCAGCGCGGGTCCGGATGACGGCGATCGTCTGCGGCAGGCAGTCGGCGTCCACGAGGAAGACGCCCTGCTTGACCTTGCCGACCCGGCGGGAGAGCGCCATGGCCTCGGCCGCCGCAGTGGGCTCGTCGAGGAGCGAGGCACCCGAGGTCGGCAGGCCCGTCAGGTCGGCCACCATGGTCTGGAAGTTGAGCAGGGCCTCGAGGCGGCCCTGCGAGATCTCCGGCTGGTACGGCGTGTACGCGGTGTACCAGGCGGGGTTCTCCATGACGTTGCGCAGGACGACCGAGGGGGTGAAGGTCCCGTAGTAGCCGAGGCCGATCATCGACGGAAGCACCTGGTTGCGGGCCGCGAACTGCCGCAGCTCCGCGATCACTTCGGCCTCGGTGCGGCCAGGAGGCAGGTTCAGGGCCTCTTTGCTCTTGATCACGTCGGGGACGGCGGCGGCGGTCAGCTCGTCGAGGGAGCCGTATCCGACCTGGGCGAGCATCTTCGCCTGGGCACCGGCGTCCGGGCCGATGTGCCGCCGTTCGAAAGGAGTTCCGCGTTCGAGATCGGCGAGAGGGATGCGGTTGGCAGTCATCTGCGGGGGCCTCCTGGTCACTGTGACCTACGGGGACACCACGGCGCTGGTGCCCGGACGGCCTCCCCCTCTGTCATCTCAACCTGAGAGTTTCACCGGTCCGCCCCCGCTGAGGGAGACCCGGCTTTCACCGTCGGTGAGGAGGAGCCCAGGCACTGCTCGGCCCGCCCTGCTTTCCAGAGTGACCTCACCCGCGCGGTACGTGAGCCTGAGAGATTCCGGGGAGGAGTTGCTCCTTCGGCGCCCCCGGCTGATGCCGGAGGACTCTCCCGCTCGGGGTCCACAGCCACTTCGAGCCTACCAGCGGTTCCTCCCACAGGACCCGGGTGCACTCGGGTGGCCAACCGCTGAAATGTGCCTTTGGGTGGTAATACGGCTTGTACGACCGGCTCCCGGCGTCCTCGGCGCCCCCGCAGCACGCTGTTGCGCGGCAGCACGGCAGAGCCGAGGAGGGGGTTCGCCAGATCACCAGACCCCAGGGCCGGCCTCGTCCCGTGACGCACCCGGTGCCCCTGAACCACGACTTGGAGGGACCGTGCAGAACGACATCGATCCACGGAGCCTTATCGGGCGCAGAGCACTCGACAGCAGCGGCTGCAAGATCGGAACGGTCGGCGAGGTGTACCTCGACGACGCGACGGGCGAGCCGGAGTGGGCGGCCGTGCGCACGGGCATCTTCCGGCGCGAGACCCTCGTACCGCTGGAGCCGAGCGAGCTCGTCGGCGGCGCCCTCCACGTCCCGTTCGAGAGGGCGCTGGTGCGCAGCACACCCGTGCTCGGCGTGGGCAGGCACCTCTCCCCCCGCCAGGAGCTCCAGCTGTATCTCCACTACGGGCTGGAGGTGCCGCCCCCGGCCGAGTCCGTCGGCCCTGTGCCCTCCTCACCGGCGTCGTCGGGGCCGGCACCGTCCTCGCCTCCGCCGGACAGGGACTTCGGACGGATAGCGGGGACCGAGAGCTGAGACGATTCCCCCGTTCGGCCCAACCCCTCGATCCGCTTCCGCCGCGCCATCGCCGCGAGCGGCGGCGGTTCGGCAGGCTCCAGAGCGGGATCGTCGACGGAGTAGGTCCGCACCCGGCCGGGCACGGACCCAGGATCCTCGAACCTCACGGTGACCCGGCCGAGCCCACTGCCCTGCACCCAGCCGAGACCGAGCTCCGCATGCCTGACGTCCCGGCCCGGCACCCAGCGCCGGTGGGCCGGAACCTCCGGCTCCTCGGGCACGGCAGCCGGCCCGTGCTCCTCCCCCAGGTGGCCCGCTGTCCTACCTTCTGCCGCTGCCGCGGCATCCGCGTCGGCCTGTGCCTGTGCGAACAGATCTTCCTGAGTGAAGTCGGCCAGACCGCTGACGCCGACGCCCAGCAGACGCACCCCGGCGGTGGTGTCCACCGTGTCGAGGAGCCTGGCCGCGGCCTCGCGGACCACGCCGGTGTCGTCGGTGGGTCCGCGCAGCGTCTCCGAGCGCGTCAGGGTCGAGAAGTCATAACTGCGGACCTTGATCACAACCGTGCGGCCGGACCTCCCGGCCGCACGAAGCCGCTCCGCGCACCGTTCGGCGAGGCGCGCGAGGTGCGCCTGGACGAGCGCCCTGTCGGTGAGGTCGACGTCGAAAGTGTCCTCCACCGACACCGATTTCGCGTCGCGCTCCGCGATCACGGGACGGTCGTCCCAGCCGTTCGCCATCGCGTAGAGCGAAGTGCCGTGCGCCCTGCCCAGAAGTCTCAGCAGCTCCGCCTCACCCGCCTCCGCCGTGTCCCCGACGGTGGTGATCCCGGCGCGGCGCAGCACCTCTGCCGTGGCCGGACCCACGCCCGGCAGAGTGCGTACTGACATCGGAGCCAGCAGCTCCCGTTCCGTGCCCGGCTCGATGACGACGAGCCCGTCGGGCTTCGCCTGCTCCGAGCCGATCTTGGCGAGCATCTTCGAGCCGGCCAGCCCCACGGAGCCGCTGAGCCCCGTCATCTCGCTGATCGTCTGCCGCAGCCGCTCCCCCACCGCTCGTACGGCCGGAGACGCCGAGCCGTCGGTCAGCGCCTCGCCGGCCTCCAGGTCGACGAAGGCCTCGTCGAGGCTGAGGGGCTCCACGAGCGGCGACAGCCCGCCGAGGATCTCCATGACGGCATCGCTGACGTCCCTGTAGAGGCTGAAGCGAGGCGAGAGGTAGGCGGCGTTCGGGCACAGACGGCGGGCCTGGCCCATGGGCATGGCCGAATGGACGCCGAAGATCCGCGCCTCGTACGAGGCCGTGGCGACGACTCCGCGCGGCCCGAGCCCGCCGACGACGACGGGTTTTCCGCGGAGGCTGGGCTTGGATGCCTGCTCGACGGCAGCGTAGAAGGCGTCCATGTCCAGATGGAGGATCGTCGGAGCGCTTCTCACATTGGTCGATGGTGCCGCATGGGACCGACAGTCAGCCTGCGCGGTTGCGCCGCCGCGCCAGCTCGTCCCCGGGATGATCACCCACGATGGTCTCGCCGGTGTCGACGTGCTCGCCGTGCAGCTGCGCCAGGGCTCCCTCGACGTCTTTCCACACCACGCCGACGGCGATCCCGAACACGCCTTGCCCGCCCTGCAGCAGGTCGACGACTTCGTCGGGCGAAGAGCACTCGTAGACGGTGGCTCCGTCGCTCATCAGCGTCATCTGGGTCAGGTCGGTACGGCCGCGGGTGCGCAGATGCTGGACGGCGGTGCGGATGTTCTGCAGCGAGACGCCCGTGTCCAGCAGCCGCTTGACGATCTTGAGGACCACGATGTCGCGAAAGCTGTAGAGCCGCTGGCTTCCGGATCCGTAGGCGGGACGGATGCTCGGCTCCACGAGCCCTGTGCGCGCCCAGTAGTCGAGCTGGCGGTAGGTGATCCCGGCGGCCGAGCAAGCGGTGGGGCCGCGGTATCCGATGAGTTCCGGCGATTCGTCCGTGGATCTCTCCCCCTGCAGCGGACCTGCCGAGCCCCCGCGAGGAGGGGTCTCGCCCGCCGCCATACCGTCGCCGGTATCTCTCACGCCGACCTCCGTCCTCCGCATCCCGGGGCATGACCGGGACCTGCCTCACCGAAGGTAGGCAGTCACCCGTGGTGCGTCAACGATCGCCACACTCGGCACGCCGGGTGAAAATGCCCCAAGGAGTGGTTTCCCGTAACCGAAAGGAGGGAAGGCGTCACGGTTTGTAGTCGCCAGGCCCGTCATGAGCCGCCCGCGGCGACGAGATCACTGGCTGCTGGTGCCGAAATCCTCGGGCGAGATCTGGTCGAGGAACTCGCGGAACTTCTCCACCTCGTCCTCCTGCTCGTCCGGGATGGCGATGCCCGCGTCGTCCAGCACACCCTCGCTGCCGTAGATCGGCGTACCGGTGCGCAGAGCCAGCGCTATGGCGTCGGACGGCCGCGCGCTGACCTCGACCCCGCTGGCGAAGACCAGCTCGGCGTAGAACACGCCTTCTCTGAGGTCCGTGATGCGGACAGCGGTGAGCTCCTGGCCCACGGCCTCCAGGACGTCCTTGAACAGATCATGGGTGAGCGGGCGCGCAGGCGTCATGCCCTGCTGCGCGAAGGCGATCGCGGTCGCCTCCCCAGGGCCGATCCAGATGGGGAGGTACCGGTCGCCACCCACTTCACGCAGCAGCACGATCGGTTGGTTGGAGGGCATTTCGACCCGGACACCCACAACGTCGAGCTCGTTCACACAGCAACCCTAGGCCGTGCCCCGCCTGTTTGGGTAGTCGGGACCCGCCCTCAGCTGTCGTGTGAACCTACTCACCCGGGCGGTTGCCCGCGTCGGGGCCCTCAGCAGGCCGTACGTGCAGCGCCGCCTGCACAAAGACCTCGTAAAGCCGCCCGGACAGGGCCGCCAGCCGGGCGCCCGGGGGCTCGGCACCGCCCCCGGTACGGGCGTCACCGGGGTGTTCCGCCGACGCAACGGCGCTCTCGAGCAGGCCCGCCTGATGCTCGGCAGCGGCCTTCACGGCGTGCAGCTGCCGCGGCGGAACTCCGTGGCGGCCGAGCTCCGAGACGATGCCGGCGACGGCCACAGCGGCCTCGTCGTACGAGCTGTCCGGGTACCGGGAGACAAGACCGTGCGATTCGCAGTCCATGAGCTCGGGCTCCGTCAAGCCGGCGGCGGCAAGCAGCTGCTCCCGGCCGATTCGGACCGGGGGGTCGGATGGCCTCTCACGCCGTGTGCCCGGGCTGCTCCGCTGGGGTGCCTTCGTCGGCGGCAACGGGAGCTCGCCCTCTGCGACGGAACCCAGATGTTCCTTGATCACCCTCAGCGGGAGGTAGTGATCACGCTGCATCCGCAGGACGTCCCGCAGTCGCTCCACATCCTCGCCGCTGAACCAGCGGTGGCCCGACGGAGACCGGCCCGGCTCCACGAGTCCCTGCGTCTCCAGAAATCGGATCTTGGAGACCGTGACCTCGGGGAACTCCTCGCGGAGCACACGCAGCACGCCGCCGATGCTCAGCGGCCCGCTGCCCGCCCCTGTGGCGGCACCGTCACCGGCACCACCGGGCGGTGTGTGCTCCATGCCCTGCCCGGAAGGTCAGACCGTGCGCTTGCTCGCGAAGAAGACCAGCCGGAACTTGCCGATCTGAACCTCGTCACCGTTCGCCAGCGGCACGCCGGCCTCGATGCGCTCCCGGTTGACGTAGGTGCCGTTGAGGCTGCCGACATCGGAGACGGTGAAGACACCGTCGGGACCGCGCCGGAACTCCACGTGACGCCTCGAGACGGTCACGTCGTCCAGGAAGATGTCGCTCTCAGGGTGACGGCCCGCGGTGGTCAAATCGCCGTCCAGCAGGAAGCGGCTGCCCGAGTTGGGGCCTCGGCGGACCACCATGAGAGCGGAGCCCAGAGGAAGGGCGTCGACCGCGGCCTGAGCCTCGGGGGACAGCGGCGGCGTCTGCTGCTGACCGGTGACCTCTGCCTCGTACGCCTCCAGGCCGGAGATCGAGATCGTGGAGGTCGTCTCGGAGGAACCCTCGGCCACGGGAGCACCACCCCGGAGCGGTGCCCCGCAGTTGGAACAGAACCGGCTCGCCTCGGCGACCTGGGTCCCGCACCTGCTACACACCGGCACGGCAGATCCTCCACCTGTACTCGAGGTTGATGGTGCACCGGAACCTATGCGGCCCGACGCTGCGGGGTCAACCGAATCCCCGCCCTGACCACCCGCATGGCCACCGCCGGGAGGGGTGACCTCGTCGCGGAACAGCGGGCGTCCCGCGCCCTCACCGTCGTGGGCCGCCACGGAATCGTGATGCCGGGCGGTCCGGCGCCGCGCGGCGCCAGCGCCGTGCTCCTGGCGGCTCTTGCCGAACAACCTTGCAAAAAAACTCACGGGCGATTCCCCTCGCACGAAACAGACCCGCCCGTGGGGCAGGACAGACCCTCGATGCTCTCACTCCGCCGATATGACGCCCAGACAACGTCCCTGGCCTTCGGACAGTTTCCCTCACGCGATGGTCACCGGGTCCGCCGACCCCCCGCAAGACTTAGCCGTGACCTCACTGCCCGGATGACCGAGCGTAATCAGGCCGCTTCGCAGAGCGCAAGGCGTTCACGACGATCTTCTCGGAGGGCGTGACGGAGGCGTCCGCCTGCTCCTTGCGCAGCGTCTGGACAACTCCGCCGGGGATGTTCAGCGCGGGTTCCAGGTCCTTGGGCTTGCCGATCACCTGAAAGCGGTACGGCGGACTGATCTTGTGACCGTCCACACGCACCCCTCCCGAACTGTCTGAGAAGTACGTATTCGCAACCACCCGTACGTTGTTGACCTCGATCGCCTCGGCACCGGCGGCACGGAGCTCCTGCACGGCGTCCAGGAGCATGTCTGCCTCGACCGACCCGCCGGGGTCGGTCACGGTCAGCTCGATGCCGGGGCCCTGGGCGCCCACCGTACCTGCGAGCACGCCGAGTTGGCGTGCCTTCTGACGTGTCTGCTTCCGTGCCTCCTCGGCCTGGTCCGAGCTGTTCTCCAACTCGGTGCGCTGGCCCTCCAGGCTCTGCTTCTCGTCCTCGAGACGCTTGCTGCGGTCGTCCAGTTCGTCGAGGATGCGGACCAGGTCCTCCTGGCGTGCGCCGCGCAGCGAACTGTTCTCGCTCGTGGAACGGACCTGGATCGCGAGGCCGAGGCCGAGCACGAACAGCAGCAGGGCGACGATGAGTTGGGCCCGCGTCACGCGCGGCGGCCAGACCGCCTGGGCCAGCCGCTGCCGTCCTGTGCTCCCTGATCCTCCTGCCGCATCCGGCCCGGTCTCCGCGGATTCGGAGGCGGCATCCTGCTGCTCGCGTGCCGTTCCCCCCGCACCGCTCTCGCCGAAGCTCTTCCGCTCACCGTGCGCGCTTCGCGCGGCGTCCTCCGAACTGGCTTCCTGCTCACGCGAGTTGGAAGTCTCCCGGTCACGCGGCCGCCAGGGTTCCTCCGCGGGTGCGGCGCCGGAGCGATCCCGCTTGTCGCGCCCGGAGCCTTGCGGGTCGTCCGACGCGCTGTCCTTGCCCTCCGGCCGCTCGGCCCGTTCCGGAGCGCGATCCGTTCCGCGGTCCTCCGGCCGCTTCTCAGGCGGCAGTTCGCCCGGGTTCCTGTTGCGGTCTTCGTCGCTCATCGGACTCACGCCCTGAAGACGTGCCGGCGGATCGCGGCCGCGTTGGAGAAGATGCGGATTCCGAGCACAACGACGACGCCGGTGGACAGTTGGGCCCCGACCCCGAGTTTGTCGCCGAGAAAGACGATCAGCGCCGCGACCACGACGTTCGACAGGAACGACACGACGAACACCTTGTCGTCGAAGATCCCGTCGAGCATGGCCCTCAGCCCGCCGAAGACCGCGTCCAGCGCCGCGACCACGGCGATCGGGAGATAGGGCTCGACGATCGTCGGGACGACCGGCCGGACCACAAGTCCGGCCACGACCCCCACGATGAGGCCCAGTACGGCGATCACTATCTGCTGCCCTCTCCTGTCTGCACCGGCTTTGCCGCTCGGACGATCAGACTCGGCGCGGCCGGCAACCGCACGTCGTCGTGGGTGCTGATGCTGGTGCGCACACCGTAGTTCTCCTGCAGCACCTGCAGGTACTGCCCGTCGGCACTGTCCTGGAACGTCGTGCTCAGCTCCTTGCCCGGCCCCACCGCGAGCAGGGTGTACGGAGGCACGAGTGGCTTGTTGTCCACGAGGATCGCATCACCCGCGGCCCTGATGGCCGAAAGCGACGTCAGGCGCTGGCCGTTGACGGACACGGCCTCCGCCCCGGACTCCCAGAGCCCGTTGACCACACGCTGCAGATCGCGGTCACGCACCCGCCCGTTGTCCGAGAATCCACTGCTCTGCCGGGGGCCGCCGGAGTCGCTGTCCTGGGTGTTCTTGGCGTCGTCCACGACCAGCTTGATGCCGGGCCCGTGCACGGGGAGCGCGCCCGAGAGCAGCCCGGCGACCTCCGCCTCGTTGCCCCCGTGCTTCTGCAGCGCCCTGCGCTGCCGGGCCTCGACGTCCTTGCGCAGGCGGTCGACGCTGCGCTCAAGGGAGTCGGCGCGGCGGTCGCCGTCGTCGATGCGGGTGATCAGTTCCTGCCGCTCCTTGGCGAGTTCGGGTGCGGACACCCGCGCCTGCGCCGCGCCGACGGTGACCACCAGCGCGACGAGGACCAGCCCGGCGGCGAGCCCGATCTTGGCTCGTACCGTCCGCGGCATGCCGGACCGGCCCTCGACCCCGCGACGGGAAGCGGCCTGGGCGTACCCGTCGTCGAGGCTGTTGTACATCGCATTGTTCAGCAGCGACATGGAGGCGTCGGGCCGCGCAGGCCGCGATGCGGTACTCCGTTCAGGGGGCTGCTGCGACATGACGCACATCGTCGCACGCCAAGGTCACCGCCGCCGAATGGCCCCACCTCTTTCAGGGTCAGCGGCCGGCGCTGTCGACCACCGCGGACCATTCGTCCAGCAATGCCTGTGCGGAGGCGTCGTCAGGCCCTTCTGCCCACAGATGAGTCACGGCCTCCGCAGGGTCCGGCAGCACCATCACCCACCGGCCGTCGGGCTCGACGATGCGGATGCCGTCCGTGGTGTCCACGGAGCGGTCGCCCGCGGCCTCGACGACGGTACGCATGACGAGTCCCTTCACCGCCCAGGGCGTGGCGAGATCACGCTTGAGCACGTGCGCCCGCGGGATGCGCGCGTCGATCTGGCTGAGCGTGAGCTGTGCGCGGGCGACGAGGCCGATGAGGCGCACGAAGGCGGCCGAGCCGTCGAAGACGGAACTGAACTCCGGGATGATGTAGCCGCCCCGGCCGTCCCCTCCGAAGACCGTCGTGTCGTCGCGGCCGACGCGGGTCAGGTCGTCGGGCGACGTCGTCGTCCACTCGACCTGCGTGCCGTGGTAGGCCGCCACCTGTTCCGCGATGCGGGTCGTGGTCACCGGCAGGGCCACCTTGCCACTGCGCCTCTCTGCCGCGATCAGGTCGAGCATCACCAGCAGTGCCCTGTCGTCCTCGATGATGCGGCCCCGCTCGTCGACGAGGGACAGGCGGTCGCCGACCGGGTCGAAGCGGATCCCGAAGGCGGCGCGGGCGGACGCGACGATCTCGCCGAGCCGGACGAGTCCTGAGCGTCGCTCATCGGCAGTTTCGGTTGGGCGCGACTCATCCAGGCCGGGGTTGATCGTCAGCGAGTCGACACCGAGGCGCCCGAGCAGGCTCGGCAGGACGAGCCCCGCGCTGCCGTTGGAAGCGTCCACCACGACCTTGAGTCCGGAGTCCTCCACTCCCGTGGTGTCGACGGAGCGCAGCATCGCGCCCGTGTAGGAGTCGTACACGCTCGACGGGAAGCGCAGGTCACCGATCTCACCGGGGAACGCACGCCTGTACTCCTGCCGCGCGAAGACCCTGTCGAGTTTGCGCTGCGCCGCCTGCGACAGGTCCGCTCCGCGCTCGT
The DNA here is from genome assembly GCF_015910445.1 of Streptomyces bathyalis. Classification (NCBI taxonomy): domain Bacteria; kingdom Bacillati; phylum Actinomycetota; class Actinomycetes; order Kitasatosporales; family Streptomycetaceae; genus Streptomyces; species Streptomyces bathyalis. Next base: position 7,055,265 of record NZ_CP048882.1, on the reverse strand, counting down.
CGAAGAACATGATGTCGACGTTTTCCGGGACTCCCGGCGTCGTACGGATCATGATGCCGCCGGCGCTGCCGCGTGCCGTCTGCTGACGAGCGACGGGCAGCGGCACGTTCTCCAGGTCCCGCACGTCGATCGCGCTGGTCTGCAGCGCGGAGATCATGGCCCGCTTCAGCGCACGCGCACCGCGCGAGTGATCGCGGGCGGTGGTGACGGTGGACCCTTTCTTCAACGTGGTCGCGTAGGCACCGGCCAGCCGTACCGCGAGCTCCGGAGTGATCTCGACATTCACGATGCCCGACACACCACGGGCCCCGAAGAGGTGCGCCTGCCCGCGCGACTCCCAGATCACGGACGTGTTGACGAACGCGCCCGCCTCCACCGTCTTGAAGGGGTACACCCGGACGTTGCCCTGGACGATGGACTCCTCGCCGATGAGGCACTCGTCCCCGATGACGGCGCCGTCCTCGATGCGGGCGGCACGCATGATGTCGGTGTTCTTGCCGACGACGCAGCCCCGCAGGTTGGCCTGCGGTCCGATGTAGACGTTCTGGTCGACGACGGCACGGTGCAGGAAGGCGCCGCTCTTGACGACGACGTTGGATCCGATGACCGAGTGCTCGCGGAGTTCGGCGCCCGCCTCGACCTTCGCGTAATCCCCGATGTAGAGGGGACCGCGGAGATCCGCGTCGGGATGCACCTCCGCACCCTCGGCCACCCACACACCGGGTGAGATCTCGAAGCCGTCGATCTCGACGTCGACCTTGCCCTCGAGCACGTCGGCCTGCGCCTTCACATAGCTCTCGTGCGTGCCGACGTCCTCCCAGTACCCCTCGGCCACGAAGCCGTAGATCGGCTTGCCTTCCTTCATCAGCTGCGGGAAGACGTCGCCGGACCAGTCGACCGACACATCCGGGTCCACGTAGTCGAAGACCTCGGGCTCCATGACGTAGATCCCGGTGTTGACGGTGTCCGAGAAGACCTGTCCCCAGGTGGGCTTCTCCAGGAAGCGCTCCACCCGTCCGTCGTCGTTCACGATCGTGATGCCGAACTCGAGAGGATTGGGAACACGCGTGAGGCAGACGGTGACAAGTGCGCCCTGCCGCTTGTGGTAGTCGATGAGTTCCGTGAGATCGAAGTCGGTGAGCGCGTCGCCGGAGATGACGAGGAACGAGTCGTCCTTGAGGGCCTCTTCCGCATTCTTCACGCTGCCCGCGGTACCGAGGGGCTTCTCCTCGTTGGCGTAGCTCAGCTCCATGCCGAGCTCCTCGCCGTCCCCGAAGTAATTCCTGACGAGGGAGGCCAGGAATTGCACGGTCACTACGGTCTCGGTGAGCCCATGGCGCTTCAGCAACCGCAGTACGTGCTCCATGATGGGACGGTTGGCCACGGGCAGCAGCGGCTTGGGCATGCTCGCGGTCATGGGGCGAAGGCGGGTGCCTTCACCGCCGGCCATAACGACGGCCTTCATATCGGAAGCGTCCTCCTCGGTAAGACGACGGTCATACCGACTTCCCCGATCGGGGAAGGCCCACACATTCGCCAGGCACAATCCAGCCGCCCCGACCTCGGAAAAGCCTCAGGCTGCCGCCGTTCCGGCATTGATCAGACGACGCACTTGAACCACATACAGGATACCGGCCCACCAGTAGAGCGCCGTTCCCCAGCCGGCGAAGGCCCACCCGAAAACCAGCGCCAGTGACGCGATCCAGCCGGTGCCGTCACTGAGAAGCAGCAGAGGAAAGGCGTACATCAAGTTGAACGTCGCAGCTTTCCCTAGGAAGTTCACCTGGGGAGGCGCATAGCCGTGCCGGTCGAGCAACCACACCATCACCAGCAGCAGCAGTTCACGTGCCAGGAGCGTCGCGGTCAGCCAGAGCGGCAGGATCTCGCGCCAAGTGAGCCCCAGCAGAGTCGAGAGGATGTACAGCCTGTCCGCTGCGGGGTCCAGGAGCCGCCCCAGGTTGCTCACCTGGTTCCAGCGGCGGGCGAGCTTCCCGTCGAGGTAGTCGCTGATCCCGCTCAGCGCGAGGACGAGCAGGGCCCAGCCGTCGCGGTTCGGCCCGCCGAAGACAGGCCACAGGATCAGCCACAGGAAGACCGGCACGCCGACCAGGCGAGCCATGCTGAGGATGTTCGGGATGGTGAAGACCCGGCCCTCCTCGGACTTCCTGTCCTGGACCTCCACCGGGAGCCTCCTGTGAACTCTCACGCCGACGATGCACCCAGACACTACCGGCAGGCTCAGGCCCCGGATACAGGGCCCCCACTCATACGCAGAGAAGCCCCGTTGGTGTGTGTGGGTTGTTGTCCCACCCTCCAACGGGGCTTCTCCTACAGATAGTTCGGCGGTGACCTACTCTCCCACACGCTCCCGCATGCAGTACCATCGGCGCTGTAAGGCTTAGCTTCCGGGTTCGGAAAGTAACCGGGCGTTTCCCTCACGCTATGACCACCGAAACACACCCCCAGCACAACGGCCGAGGAAACTCATGTGTGTCAGCGCACTCTTCAATTAAAACCAGCTGAACAACATGGGGTTGTTGTTTCAGATACCGCACAGTGGACGCGAGCAAATCTGTGGTCAAGCCCTCGGCTTATTAGTACCGGTCAACTCCAACCCTCACGGGTCTTCCATATCCGGCCTATCAACCCGGTCATCTCCCGGGAGCCTTAACCCCACACGGGGGTGGGAGTCCTCATCTCGAAGCAGGCTTCCCGCTTAGATGCTTTCAGCGGTTATCCCTCCCGAACGTAGCCAACCAGCCATGCTCCTGGCGGAACAACTGGCACACCAGAGGTTCGTCCGTCCCGGTCCTCTCGTACTAGGGACAGCCCTTCTCAAGACTCCTACGCGCGCAGCGGATAGGGACCGAACTGTCTCACGACGTTCTAAACCCAGCTCGCGTACCGCTTTAATGGGCGAACAGCCCAACCCTTGGGACCGACTCCAGCCCCAGGATGCGACGAGCCGACATCGAGGTGCCAAACCATCCCGTCGATATGGACTCTTGGGGAAGATCAGCCTGTTATCCCCGGGGTACCTTTTATCCGTTGAGCGACGGCGCTTCCACAAGCCACCGCCGGATCACTAGTCCCGACTTTCGTCCCTGCTCGACCCGTCAGTCTCACAGTCAAGCTCCCTTGTGCACTTACACTCACCACCTGATGACCAACCAGGCTGAGGGAACCTTTGGGCGCCTCCGTTACATTTTAGGAGGCAACCGCCCCAGTTAAACTACCCACCAGACACTGTCCCTGATCCGGATCACGGACCCAGGTTAGACATCCAGCACGATCAGAGTGGTATTTCAACAACGACTCCACACCCGCTGGCGCGAATGCTTCACAGTCTCCCACCTATCCTACACAAACCGAACCGAACACCAATATCAAGCTGTAGTAAAGGTCCCGGGGTCTTTCCGTCCTGCTGCGCGAAACGAGCATCTTTACTCGTAGTGCAATTTCACCGGGCCTATGGTTGAGACAGTCAAGAAGTCGTTACGCCATTCGTGCAGGTCGGAACTTACCCGACAAGGAATTTCGCTACCTTAGGATGGTTATAGTTACCACCGCCGTTTACTGGCGCTTAAGTTCTCAGCTTCGCCACACCGAAATGTGACTAACCGGTCCCCTTAACGTTCCAGCACCGGGCAGGCGTCAGTCCGTATACATCGCCTTACGGCTTCGCACGGACCTGTGTTTTTAGTAAACAGTCGCTTCTCGCTGGTCTCTGCGGCCACCACCAGCTCCCCCAGCACGTGGGATCACCAGCCGTGGCCCCCCTTCTCCCGAAGTTACGGGGGCATTTTGCCGAGTTCCTTAACCATAGTTCACCCGAACGCCTCGGTATTCTCTACCAGACCACCTGAGTCGGTTTAGGGTACGGGCCGCAACAGCACTCGCTAGAGGCTTTTCTCGACAGCATAGGATCATCCACTTCACCACAATCGGCTCGGCATCAGGTCTCAGGCCTATGTCATGCGGATTTACCTGCATGACGCCCTACACCCTTACCCCGGGACAACCACCGCCCGGGCTGGACTACCTTCCTGCGTCACCCCATCACTCACCTACTACAAGCTCGGTCCGCCGGCTCCACCACACCAGCAGCATCCCGAAGGACACCACTGGGGGCTTCACGGGCTTAGCATCACCTGATTCAGCGTTGGCGCACTGCCACGGGTACCGGAATATCAACCGGTTATCCATCGACTACGCCTGTCGGCCTCGCCTTAGGACCCGACTTACCCTGGGCAGATCAGCTTGACCCAGGAACCCTTAGTCAATCGGCGCACACGTTTCTCACGTATGTATCGCTACTCATGCCTGCATTCTCACTCGCATACCGTCCACAACTCGCTTCCACGGCTGCTTCACCCGGCACACGACGCTCCCCTACCCACCCCAACAGGCGTTAGCCCTCATGTTGGAGTGACACGACGTCGGCGGTGTGCTTGAGCCCCGCTACATTGTCGGCGCGGAATCACTTGACCAGTGAGCTATTACGCACTCTTTCAAGGATGGCTGCTTCTAAGCCAACCTCCTGGTTGTCTCTGCGACTCCACATCCTTTCCCACTTAGCACACGCTTAGGGGCCTTAGTCGATGCTCTGGGCTGTTTCCCTCTCGACCATGGAGCTTATCCCCCACAGTCTCACTGCCGCGCTCTCACTTACCGGCATTCGGAGTTTGGCTAAGGTCAGTAACCCGGTAGGGCCCATCGCCTATCCAGTGCTCTACCTCCGGCAAGAAACACACGACGCTGCACCTAAATGCATTTCGGGGAGAACCAGCTATCACGGAGTTTGATTGGCCTTTCACCCCTAACCACAGGTCATCCCCCAGGTTTTCAACCCTGGTGGGTTCGGGCCTCCACGAAGTCTTACCTCCGCTTCACCCTGCCCATGGCTAGATCACTCCGCTTCGGGTCTTGAACACGCTACTCAAACGCCCTCTTCGGACTCGCTTTCGCTACGGCTCCCCCACACGGGTTAACCTCGCAACATGCCGCAAACTCGCAGGCTCATTCTTCAAAAGGCACGCAGTCACGACACAGGAAGAAAACTCCCTGTGCGACGCTCCCACGGCTTGTAGGCACACGGTTTCAGGTACTCTTTCACTCCGCTCCCGCGGTACTTTTCACCATTCCCTCACGGTACTATCCGCTATCGGTCACCAGGGAATATTTAGGCTTGACGGGTGGTCCCGCCAGATTCACACAGGATTTCTCGGGCCCCATGCTACTCGGGTGGTCCTCAAACAAGTTGCCGACATTTCAGCTACGGGGGTCTTACCCTCTACGCCGGGCCTTTCGCATACCCTTCGCCTACATCAACAATTTCTGACTCGCCGACCGGCCGGCAGACCGATCAAGAGAACTCCCACAACCCCGTACATGCAACCCCTGCCGGGTCTCACACACATACGGTTTAGCCTCATCCAGTTTCGCTCGCCACTACTCCCGGAATCACCGTTGTTTTCTCTTCCTGCGGGTACTGAGATGTTTCACTTCCCCGCGTTCCCTCCACACACCCTATACATTCAGATGCGGGTGACAGCCCATGACGACTGCCGGGTTTCCCCATTCGGACACCCCCGGATCACAGCTCGGTTGACAACTCCCCGGGGCCTATCGCGGCCTCCCACGTCCTTCATCGGTTCCTGGTGCCAAGGCATCCACCGTGCGCCCTTAAAAACTTGGCCACAGATGCTCGCGTCCACTGTGCAGTTCTCAAACAACAACCAGCCACCCACCACCCCAGACCACACAAGCCTGAGTACACCAGGGCCGGCAACCAAGAGACACACACCACCACCAACACAACAGCGGCGGCGCCCGCACTCTCAGACACCCAACAGCGCGCCCAACCCCCTGACACCACCTGCTCGTTCCACACCCCACCACCCCTCGCAAACCGAGGGACGGAGAAAGCAGTACTGGAAGCAGGCCCGCGTCAGCAGGCTGAATAGTCAACGTTCCACCCATGAGCTACCAGCACCGGACGTGCGCCGGTGTACTGGCCTCTGCAGCCGCACCCCTTACACCGTGATGGCGTAGAGAGCGGGACTGAAGATGCTCCTTAGAAAGGAGGTGATCCAGCCGCACCTTCCGGTACGGCTACCTTGTTACGACTTCGTCCCAATCGCCAGTCCCACCTTCGACGGCTCCCTCCCACAAGGGGTTGGGCCACCGGCTTCGGGTGTTACCGACTTTCGTGACGTGACGGGCGGTGTGTACAAGGCCCGGGAACGTATTCACCGCAGCAATGCTGATCTGCGATTACTAGCGACTCCGACTTCATGGGGTCGAGTTGCAGACCCCAATCCGAACTGAGACCGGCTTTTTGAGATTCGCTCCACCTCACGGCATCGCAACTCATTGTACCGGCCATTGTAGCACGTGTGCAGCCCAAGACATAAGGGGCATGATGACTTGACGTCGTCCCCACCTTCCTCCGAGTTGACCCCGGCAGTCTCCCGTGAGTCCCCAGCACCACAAGGGCCTGCTGGCAACACGAGACAAGGGTTGCGCTCGTTGCGGGACTTAACCCAACATCTCACGACACGAGCTGACGACAGCCATGCACCACCTGTACACCAACCACAAGGGGGGCTGTGTCTCCACAGCTTTCTGGTGTATGTCAAGCCTTGGTAAGGTTCTTCGCGTTGCGTCGAATTAAGCCACATGCTCCGCCGCTTGTGCGGGCCCCCGTCAATTCCTTTGAGTTTTAGCCTTGCGGCCGTACTCCCCAGGCGGGGCACTTAATGCGTTAGCTGCGGCACGGACAACGTGGAATGTCGCCCACACCTAGTGCCCAACGTTTACGGCATGGACTACCAGGGTATCTAATCCTGTTCGCTCCCCATGCTTTCGCTCCTCAGCGTCAGTATCGGCCCAGAGATCCGCCTTCGCCACCGGTGTTCCTCCTGATATCTGCGCATTTCACCGCTACACCAGGAATTCCGATCTCCCCTACCGAACTCCAGCCTGCCCGTATCGAATGCAGACCCAGGGTTAAGCCCCGGGCTTTCACATCCGACGTGACAGGCCGCCTACGAGCTCTTTACGCCCAATAATTCCGGACAACGCTCGCACCCTACGTATTACCGCGGCTGCTGGCACGTAGTTAGCCGGTGCTTCTTCTGCAGGTACCGTCACTTGCGCTTCTTCCCTGCTGAAAGAGGTTTACAACCCGAAGGCCGTCATCCCTCACGCGGCGTCGCTGCATCAGGCTTCCGCCCATTGTGCAATATTCCCCACTGCTGCCTCCCGTAGGAGTCTGGGCCGTGTCTCAGTCCCAGTGTGGCCGGTCGCCCTCTCAGGCCGGCTACCCGTCGTCGCCTTGGTAGGCCATCACCCCACCAACAAGCTGATAGGCCGCGGGCTCATCCTGCACCGCCGAAGCTTTCCACCCCCAAGGATGCCCAAGGAAGTAGTATCCGGTATTAGACCCCGTTTCCAGGGCTTGTCCCGAAGTGCAGGGCAGATTGCCCACGTGTTACTCACCCGTTCGCCACTAATCCACCCCCGAAGAGGCTTCATCGTTCGACTTGCATGTGTTAAGCACGCCGCCAGCGTTCGTCCTGAGCCAGGATCAAACTCTCCGTGAATGCCTTCAAAAAGACAGACCACAAAGAGCGGCACAACCAGGAGGAATAATCCCAGTCGTGCACAGCATCCTCGCTGTCATCAAAGAAATCCACACCCCCAAAAACCCGGGGATGCGGGGTATCAACATATCTGGCGTTGACTTTTGGCACGCTGTTGAGTTCTCAAAGAACGGGCGCTTCCATCACAACCCTCACGGGCCACTCCGGGCGCTTCCCTCTCGGTGATCCCGACACTATCAAAGTCCTTGCCCTGCAACCGAATTGGGGCTTCCGGCCGAGCAGTCGGGCTCTCGGTCGGCCCACGAACAGTACCGGGCAGTAGGAGCGGAGGCAAATTGTTTTCGCGGCCGCGGGCCAGGGCGCACGCCCGAGGGGCGGTGGTGGATGCACACGCCACGCCCTCTCGCACGCGCTGAGCGGGCGGTTTCCATGACTTACGCTTCTCAACGAGGCGCCGTCCAGGTCAGGTCGGGGACGGCGGACGTTCCGTTCCCTCACCGGGAGGCACCATGACCACCGTTACGTCCCCGCTGGCCGGAGTCGCCGTCGGACTCTCGGCGGTGCCCGACCCCGTCTTCTCCGCATCGATGGTCGGTCCCGGTACGGCCGTGGACCCGGTGCGGGGGCCCATCGAGGCCGTCTCCCCCGTCGACGGGATCATCTTCTCGCTCCATCCGCACGCCTTCGTCGTCGTCGACGCGGACGGTCGCGGCGTGCTGACCCATCTCGGGATCGACACGGTGCAGCTCAACGGAGAAGGGTTCGAACTCCTCGCCTCCAAGGGCGACACGGTGGAGCGCGGACAGGCACTCGTGCGCTGGGACCCGGCCGTCATCGAGCAGGCGGGGAAGTCGCCCATCTCCCCCGTGATCGCTCTCGAGGCCTCCTCGGACTCACTCGGGGCCGTACTCGAGGAAGGTGTCGTCGACACCGGCACGACGCTCTTCAAGTGGAAGTGACACCCCTGCGAACTCCCTCGCAGAGCATCCGGTGCCAGTGATGTACAGCGGTGCCGGGCTCACCGCAGCAACCGGAGATGAGTGAGATGGACACAACCCTTCGAGGCGTCGGCGTAAGCCACGGGGTGGCGATCGGCGAGGTACGGCACATGGGCACGGCCGTCATGGAGCCGCCTGCCCGGCAGATCTCCGAAACCGAGACGCAGCGGGAGCAGCAGCGGGCGCAACGTTCCGTCGAGGCTGTGGCCAACGACCTGATGGCGCGGGGGAATCTCGCGGGCGGCGAGGCACAGGCCGTGCTGGAGGCGCAGGCCATGATGGCCCAGGACCCCGAGCTGCTGGCCGACGTGGAACGCCGTATCGCCGTGGGAAGCACGGCGGAGCGTGCCGTCTACGACGCCTTCGCCTCCTACCGTGCGCTGCTGGCAGGGGCCGGCGAGTACCTGGCCGGGCGGGTGGCGGATCTGGACGACGTGCGCAATCGCATCGTCGCGCGCCTGATGGGTGTGCCGATGCCCGGCGTGCCGGACAGCGACCGCCCGTTCGTGCTCGTCGCGCGTGACCTTGCCCCCGCGGACACCGCACTGCTGGATCCGTCGCTCGTGCTCGGCTTCGTGACGGAGGAAGGCGGACCCACCAGTCACAGTGCCATTCTCGCCCGGGCTCTGGGAGTGCCTGCCGTGGTGGCACTCGCGGGTGCCTGCGACGTGGCCGAGGGGACCGTTGTCGCGGTCGACGGCAGCTCCGGGACCGTGCGCGTCTCGCCCAGCGAAGCCGAACAGGCCGAACTGGCCCGGGAGGCCGAGGAGCGGAAGGCGGCGCTCGACGGGGCCAAGGGGCCTGGAGCGACATCCGACGGGCACAAGGTGCCACTGCTGGCGAACGTCGGCGGGCCCGCGGATGTGGACGCCGCCGTCGAGGCCGGGGCGGAGGGCGTCGGCCTGTTCCGTACCGAGTTCCTCTTCCTCGACGACAGCACGAAGGCACCCTCCGAGGAGAAGCAGGTCACGGCCTACCGGCAGGTACTCGAGGCGTTCCCCGAGGGGCGTGTCGTCGTGCGCGTGCTGGATGCCGGAGCCGACAAGCCGCTGGACTTCCTCACCCCCGGAGACGAGCCGAACCCGGCCCTCGGCGTCCGCGGTCTGCGTACGCTGCTCGACCACCCCGAGGTGCTCCGGGGGCAGCTCACCGCGCTGGCGAAGGCGGCCGACGGGCTGCCCGTCTATCTCGAGGTGATGGCCCCCATGGTGGCCGACCGCGCCGACGCGAAGGCTTTCGCCGCCGCCTGCCGGGAGGCGGGCCTGGAGGCCAAGTGCGGCGTGATGGTGGAGGTGCCGTCGGCGGCGCTGCGGGCCCGGTCGGTGCTGCAGGAGGTGGAGTTCCTCTCTCTGGGGACGAACGACCTCGCGCAGTACACCTTTGCCGCGGACCGTCAGGTCGGTGCGGTCTCCCGGTTGCAGGACCCTTGGCAGCCCGCGCTGCTGGACCTGGTGGCGCTCGCCACCGAGGCCGCCTCGGCGGAGGGGAAGAGCTGCGGCGTGTGCGGCGAGGCGGCCGCGGATCCGCTGCTGGCCTGCGTGCTGACGGGTCTTGGCGTGACCAGCCTGTCGATGGGTGCCGCCTCCATTCCGTACGTACGGGCCACGCTCGCCAAGCACACGCTGGCCCAGTGCGAGCGTGCGGCCTCCGCGGCGCGGGCCGCCGACTCCGCGCACGATTCGCGCATCGCCGCCCAGGCCGTGCTCTCCGGCGAGTGAGCCGAGCCAGCGGCGGCGCGGGCGAGGCGTCCCCGCCTGCCTGAGAGAGATCGCGAACACCGGCTGCTCGGCCGGCGTCGCCCATCGGGCCCGCCCATTCCCGATGAGGCGGGCGGGCCGGGTCAGCAGTGCAGTTCACCTCCCGGGTGCGGAAGGTCATGGCCAGGGGCATGCTCGACGCCGGGCTCGGGGGCGACGGGCTCCTTGGTCGCCGGGTCCGTGCAGTACGCGGCGAAGACCTCGGCGGCGCTCAGCGGCCGGAGCCAGCATGCCGACGCGTCCAGTTGCCAGCCGCGCACGACGTCACGCACCGCGTGCTTCTCACCGCCGGTGCCGACGGCGGCCGTTGTGGCCTCGCCCGCTTCCGCACGCGGGCCGCCTGTTTCCGTACGCAGAACGAGACCTCCGTCGCTGCCGGTGGCGATGCCCGCGGCGAGGGCGGTGGTCAGCGCCAGCACCGCGGACTCATGGGCGTCGAAGGCGCCTTCGCCGGTACGCCGCACATCCAGAGAGGTGACGAGGGGTGAGCCGGCGACCGCGACGCTGGCGACCAAATGATGGACGCCGGAGCCCGCGGCATCGAGCACCGCGCTCACCGCCCGCGCGGCCCTGTCGAAGGCCGCCCTCCCGATGTCGCTCCCGCAGCGTCCGCAGGATCCCACCCGCGCCAGGATCTCCACCCCGGTCTGCCAGGTGAGACGGCAGGCGTGTGCGTCGCGGAGTTCGGGCAGCAACCGGCCCAGCGTCTGGCCTCCGTACGGCACCGTGGTGCCGGCAGCGGCGACCTCCGCGACGTACCGGCTGCGGCTGGCCGCGGTATCGGGGTCGAGCGCCTGTTCCTGGCAGAACAGCTCGTAGTCGACGGCGTCGAACAGCGCCAGTCGAGTGTGCACATGATCTGCCGTCAGCGAGCGCAGCAGTCCCTCGAGTTGGCGCAGATAGCTCCGGTGATCGTCGAAGGCGAAGGACCCGTAGGTACGCATGCGGGCGAAGTGCGCCTCGTCGGCCAGGACCGGCACGATGCTCGGTGCTTCACGGCGCAGGATGCGGCGACGGCTGCGCTTGCGGCTTCTGGTGTGTGCCATGGGCTCCCCCTCGGACCGTACGGATCACTTGCTCACTCACCGTAATCAGGGGGTCTGACAGTGCGCCCCAGGCGGTCCCGGTCAGCCGTTGCGCTCCTGGGCCAGCCGTTCGTAGAAGCGGAGCAGTTCGACGTCGTCGACGGAGCCGGGGTTGACGGCCTTGTCCAGCCGGGTGCCCTGGAGGAGGCGCTTGACCGGGACTTCGAGGCGCTTTCCGGTCAGGGTGTGCGGCACGCCGTCGATCCGGATGATCTCGTCGGGCACATGGCGCGGCGAGAGCCCTTCCCGGATGGTGCGCTTGATGCGGTCACGCAGCGCGTCATCGAGCTCGGCTCCCTGGGCGAGGTGGACGAAGAGCGGCATCCAGTAGCCGCCGTCGGCCTGCTCGACGCCGATGACGAGGGATTCGCGGATCTCCGGCAGACGCTCGACGGCCTCGTAGATGTCGGCCGAGCCCATGCGGACACCCTGGCGGTTGAGCGTGGAGTCCGAACGGCCGTGGATGACAACGGTGTTGCGGCCGGTGAGCGTGATCCAGTCGCCGTGCCGCCAGACGCCCGGGAACATCTCGAAGTAGCTGTCCCTGTAGCGCGAACCGTCCGGGTCGTTCCAGAAGTGGATGGGCATGGACGGCATGGGACGGGTGACGACGAGTTCGCCGACCTCGTCGGTGAGAGGCTTGCCCTGCGGGTCCCAGGACTGCAGATCGGTGGCGAGTGAGGGGGCCTGCAGCTCGCCCGTGTGCACGGGGAGGGTGGGGACGGCCCCGGCGAAGCAGCTGCACACGTCGGTGCCGCCGCTGACGGAGGCGATCCACATGTCGTGGGAGATCTCGTCGTGGATCCAGCGGAAACCGTCGGGCGGCAGCGGCGACCCGGTGGTGGCGACGCACTTGACGCGGGAGAGGTCCAGGTCGCGGCCCGGATGGATGTCCGCCTTGCCGCAGGCCATGATGTACGCCGCCGACGTGCCGAAGAAGGTCGTGCCGGTACGGGCGGCCACGTTCCACTGGGCGTTCATGTCCGGGTGTCCCGGGCTGCCGTCGTAGGTGACGACGGTGCAGCCCGTCAGCAGTCCGGAGATGAGGAAGTTCCACATCATCCAGCCCGTGGAGGTGTACCAGAAGAAGCGGTCGCCGGGGCCTGTGTCGCAGTGCAGTCCGAGCTGCTTGAGGTGTTCCAGGAGGATGCCGCCCTGCGACTGCACGATGGCCTTGGGCAGGCCGGTGGTTCCGGAGGAGTACAGGACCCACAGCGGGTGTGCGAAGGGCAGCTGCTCGAAGACGGGTTCGCTGTCCTCCGAGCCGGTGAGCGCGGACCATTCGAGCATCCCCTCGGGCGCGGGGGTGCCGAGCAGGGGAACGTGAACCACCGCGCGCAGGCTGGGCAGTTCGCGGCGGAGTTCGGCCACGGTCTCGCTGCGGTCGTGTTCCTTGCCGCCGTAGCGGTATCCGTCCACCGTGAACAGGACGGCCGGCTCGACCTGTTGGAAGCGGTCCAGGACGCTGCGGGCGCCGAAGTCGGGTGCGCACGACGTCCATACCGCGCCGACGGCGGCGGTCGCGAGCAGGGCGACAACCGCCTCGGGGACGTTGGGGAGGTAGCCGCTGACGCGGTCGCCGGGGCCCACGCCGAGGCGGCGAAGCTCGGCGGACAAAGAGCCCACCTGGCGCCGCAGTTCGCGCCATGTGACGGGACGGGGCTCGTGCTCCTCGTCGACGTGCAGGAGGGCCGGGTCGTCCGCTCGTGCCGGGTCCTCCGCGGTGCGCAGCGCGTGCTCCGCGTAGTTGAGCTTCGCCCCGGGGAACCATTCGGCGCCGGGCATCGCGGAGTCGGCAAGCACCGTCTCGTACGGGGCCGAGAAGCGGACGTCGAACCACTCGGTGAGCGCCTTCCAGAAGGCCGGCAGCTCCTCCACGGACCAGCGGTGCAGCGCGGCGTAGCTCGTCTCCGGGTCGCCCGGGACGGCGGCGGGCGCACCGTGGTGCTCGGCCGCCCACGATTGGAAGCGCGTGATCCGTGCGCCAGCCACGCGGTCCGCGTCCGGCCGCCAGAGGGGTTCCGGCGTGACGGGCTGCGGCTGCGGTGTGCTGTGCGCTGTGGTCATGGCGGCTCCCGGTCCGTTTGGGCTGGCGGCACGCCTGGCGGGCGTACGTCTGACTGATCAGGACGATGCCATGCGGTCATCGCTCACGCCAGGGCGTACACCACATGCCGGGCTCGAGGCGAATGTGTCGGGACCATGCTCCGATCCTGAGAGGCACGGGCGCGCGCACCACATCGGCGGGGTGTACGTGGAGGCGCAGGGGCGCACGACAAGAGCGGATGGTCCCTGGATGAACTCCAGTTGAACGCCGATGACGCCGGCGCACCCCGCTGGCACCCTGAACAGCATGGATGGGCGTGGCCTGGTGGGGACGGTGAGGGCGGCGGGCGCGGCCTGGCGGGCGCGGTCCGGGGGCTCCTCGTGGGGGCGCCGTCGTGCGTCGGCCGGCCGGGATCAGCCTCAGGGGACCGAGCGGGCGCGCGTGCCCGGACCGGCGAGCGGTGCGCTGGCACGGCCGGGGGGCGGACTGATCCAGTTCGGGCGTTCATCGCTCCTGGTGCAGGTGGCGACGGGCGGAGCGGTCTTCGTGGGCTGGGACGGTGCGGAGCCGTGCCCGTCGTCGGCCCTGCCCGGGCCTGCTCCGAGGCCGGACACGCGGGCGGTCCTGGAGCCGGACAAGGACGGCGGGTGGCGGGTGGTCTCCGAGCGGCTGCTCGTGACCATCACCCGGCACGGCACGGTGGACGTGTGCACTCCGGGAGGCGAACTGCTCCGCAGGGATCTGCCGCCGCGCTGGTGGGAGGCGGCCGGAGGTCTGGGCCCGTACGCGCAACGGCAACTCGGCGGACGGAGCCGGCCGAACGGGGCCGAGGTCGGGGAGGCCGAGGGCGCGGCTGCTCGGGATGCGGCGGCCGGCGAGGAGGCTGCCGAGGGCGAGGAGCCTGCCCCACCGGAGGAGCAGGGAGCGGAGACATCGGCGTTCCCTCCCGCCGGAGGCGGCCGCTGGATGCACCGCTCCCAAGTGGCCGCCGACGCCCGCTTCTTCGGCCTGGGTGGGCATGCCTGCGGGCCGCCGCTGCCCAACGGCTCGTACCGGCTGCGCAATTGGAAGGGTGCCGTCCCCGACGCGGCGGCGCCCCCGGGTGACGGCATGCCGCACATCACCATGCCCGTGCAGCTGGTCGTGGCGGACGCGGGCACGCATCTGGTCTTCCACGACAACCCCGGAGAGGGCCGGGTGACGGTACGGGAGGGCGTGGAAGGCAGAGGGTCGGGCCACGACCGGCCGGGCTCCAGCGAGATCCGCATGGACGGCGGGCCGCTGCGCTACTGGGTGATCGCCGGGCCGCCCGCGCGCGTGCTGCACAGCTGGGCGCGGTTGACGGGTGCGCCTTCACTGCCGCCCGGCTGGGCGCTGGGCTACCAGCACTCGGGGCAGTTCTCGGGCTCGGCCCGCCGGGCGCGCGATGCGGCCACCGGATACCGGGAGCGTGAACTGCCACTGCGCGCACTGCGCTTGGACGAGGACAGGCATGCCGGGCACCGGCTCCTCAGGGGAGGGCGGGGAAGGGCGGCCGATGATCTGCCCCGTCTCTCCGCCGAGTTGAGGACCGAGGGCGTGGAACTGGTGGCCCCCGGACATGCCGGGAGGGCGGTGACTTCCGCATCGGCAGGCACGGACGTGAGCGCGTCCGGTGTGAGCGACGCGCGGGTGAGCGGCGGCACCGCGGCCGATGCGGCAGCGGAGAACGGCACGAACACCAGCACAGCCACAAGCAGAGACACCGGCACCGGCACCGGCACCGGCACCGAGTTCGTCCTCATGTCCTCGGGCTGGGCGGGCATGCAGCGCGGCGGCGGCACCTGGGGCGGGGAGGTTTCCACGGGGTGGGAAGGGCTGCGCGCGTCGCTGTCCCTGGTCGTGGGACTGGGGCTGTGCGGCGTGCCGTACTCGGGCCCGGGGATCGGCGGGACGACCGGCTCCCCGTCTCCGGAGCTGTATCTGCGCTGGTTCCAATTGGCCGCCTGGTACCCGCACTTCCACGCGCACGGCGCCAAGGGCATTGGTTCGCGGGAGCCTTGGGCGTTCGGTGGCGAGGTCCTGGAAGGCTGCGCGGCCGCGATGGCCGAACGGGAGCGGCTTCGCCCGTACTTCACGACACTCGCCCATGTGGCCCACCGCACGGGAGCTCCGTACGTACGCCCCCTGTGGTGGCAGCACCCTCGCGAGCGCTCGCTGCGCGAGTGCGGTGACGCCTTCCTGCTGGGGGACGCGCTGCTGGTGGCGCCCGCACTGGAAGAGGGCATGCGCCGGCGTCCGGTGCGGCTGCCGTACGGACGCTGGTACGAGACGGTCACCGGCAAGGTGCACGAAGGGCCTGGCGAGGTGCAGCTCGACGCCCCTCTGTCGCGCATCCCGGTTCTCGCGCGGGCCGGTGCCGCGGTGCCGGTGAGCGGAGACGACGGAAGCACGGAACTGGAGGTGTGGACGCCGGCACCGGGACGCCGGGGCAAGGGACTCGTCATCCGCGACGCCGACGAGCGCACCGCCGATCATCCCGTGCCCGCCGAGCGGTTCACCGTTGTGCGGCGCGACGACACCACCGTGGTGACCCGGGAAGACGGTACTGCCGCGGGCTACCCGGTACGGGTGCGCGGCTGATAGACGAATGGCCATGGCAGCATTCAGAGGACCATTCAGCCGCACGGCTCTCACCGCCGCGCTGCTCGCCCTGGCCACACTCGTGCCCGCCGCGCCGGCCGCCTCGGCCGCGACCGGCACCGATCCTGGTGCTCCCCGTCCCGGGAAGCACCAGGACCCCTCCGCGCCCGACGAGTTCGTCGCGCTGCGTGACGTCGCGCCATCCGTCCTGCAGGAGATGCGCTACCGGACGCGGCACAACTTCGTCGGCGACCGGGTGCACGGCTACCGGCAAGGCATGTGCATCGTCACCCGCGACACCGCCGAGGCACTGAAGACGGCGCAACGGTCCTTCCTGAAGAAGGGCTACTCCCTGAAGGTGTACGACTGTTACCGCCCGCAGCGGGCCGTCGACCACTTCGTGGAATGGGCCAAGGACCTGGACGACGAGCGGATGAAGGACGAGTTCTATCCGCGCGTGGAGAAGGACCGCCTCTTCGAGGACGGCTACATCGCGGAGAAGTCCGGCCACAGCAGGGGCAGTACGGTCGACCTCACCCTCGTGCGGCTGCCGGCGAAGCCGACGCGTCCGTACAGGCCAGGTGAGCCCCTGGTGTCCTGCTTCGCGCCCAAGGATGTGCGCTTCCCCGACAACTCCATCGACATGGGCACCGGTTACGACTGCTTCGACACCCTCTCGCACACCCTCGATCCCCGCATCAAGGGCAAGCAGCGCGCGAACCGGATGCTTCTGAAGGACACGTTGGAGAACGCCGGGTTCACCAATCTCCCCGAGGAGTGGTGGCACTACACGCTCACCGAGGAGACCTTCCCGGAGACGTATTTCGACTTCCCCGTCTGGCGCCGCGCGCTCAACGGTCACTGAACGCCGGGCAGTCGGGCGGACGGCCGTCCGGCAGTCCTGTGTACTGCACCGACGTGGCGGACGGCGGCACGGCACCACCCCCGTGGATCCCCTGCCGCCGTCCTGTCGTCGTGGACGGCCGTGGCCCCGGGACGGTTCGTGCCCGGGGCAGCCCGTACGGTCGTGTGTTCGTCCGGTGACGTGTCCGTGACATCCGGGACCGGAGCGAGGTCTTCGGTGCTCAGAACGGGTAGTGAGCGTGCCGGGCGGCCACGGTGACCCAGCGGGTGTTGCTGAACGCCTCGATGCCCCAGCGGCCGCCGAACCGGCCGTAGCCCGAGGCCTTGAAGCCGCCGAACGGCACCTGCGGCTCGTCCGCCACGGACTGGTCGCCCACGTGCACGATGCCCGTGCGAATGCGGCGCGCGACGGAGAGGCCGTGCGTGCCGTTCTCGGTGATGATGCCGCAAGTCAGGCCGTGCTCGGTGTCGTTGGCCAGGGCGACGGCCTCGTCGTCACCGGCGAAGGTGGCGATCGCGCAGACGGGTCCGAATGCTTCACCGTGGTACAGCTCCATGCCGGGCGTGACGCCGGTGAGCACGGTCGCCGGGTGCACGGCGTTCTCGGGCGCGCCTCCCCCGGTGAGCACGTCGGCTCCCTTGCCGACGGCGTCACGTACGAGCGCCGCGACACGCTCCGCCGAGGCCGCGCTCACCATCGGCCCGATGACGGTGGTGGGTTCGTCCGGGCCGCCGTGCGGCAGGGCGGCGACCTTCGCGGTGAACTTCTGGGTGAACTCCTCCGCCAGCGACTCGTGCACGAGGATCCGGTCGCCCGACATGCAGATCTGGCCGGCGTTCATGAAGACCGCGAACGTCGCGGCGTCCACCGCGTAGTCCACGTCGGCGTCGTCGAGGACGATCACGGAGTTCTTGCCGCCCAACTCCAGTACGGCGGGCTTGAGATGCTGCGCGGCGAGGTTGCCGATGAGGCGGCCCACGCCGGTCGAACCGGTGAAGTTGACGGCGCGGACGGCGGGTTCGGCGACCAGGGCCTCGGCGACGTCGGCGGCGTCCTCCGGAGCGTTGCTGACGACGTTGAGCACACCGTCGGGCAGGCCGGCTTCCCGCAGCACGTCCGCCACGAAGTAGCCGCAGGAGAGCGGAGCATCCTCGCTTGGCTTGACCACGACCGTGTTCCCCGCGGCCAGTGGAGCGGCGACGGCCCGGGTGCCGAGGATCACCGGAGCGTTCCAGGGCGCGAACGCGGCGACGACTCCGACCGGTTCGCGCATCGCGAGGCTCAGCGTCTCGCCGTCCTGCGGGCTGAGGACCTCGCCCTGTGGCGCGGTGACCGCGGCGGCCGCCTCACGGAGCATGCCGGCGGCCAGGTGGACGTTGAACAGAGCCCACGGACGGCTGCCTCCGGCTTCCTGCGCCATGTACGTCGCGGCGTCGTCGGCCCGGGACTCCAGCAGGTCGGCCGCCTTGAGGAAGACCGCACGGCGCTCGGCCGGCCCCGTGGCCGACCAGGCGGGGAACGCGGCGTCGGCGGCAGCCACGGCTTTGCGCACGTCGTCAGGACCGCCCGCGGCGACCGTGGCGTACACCTCGCCGGTGTACGGGTTGCGGTCCTCGGCCTTGCGCCCGGAGACGGCGGGGATCTCCTGTCCGCCGATGAGCAGGTCGCGGTGGATGGTCATGGCGGGTCCTCCCGAGGTGAGAGCAGTCCGGGTGCGAGGTCTCACCGCCGGGGCACGGGCAACGGGGCCGCCGGACACCGCGAGCAAGACCATGTTCGCCAGACGAACTTTCGTTCATAGTCGCTGGCGGGAGTCTCCGGCTGACCTGCACCGGTGTCAACGGTCCTGCCTATCCGCCGCGGCACCGAGCGGGCGCTTCAAGGACAAGGTTCACGGAGGCCGGGCTCTGTCCGCGTGGTTCACGGCCGCTGGACGATCAGCGGGGCCCGGGCCCGCGTCCGCCCACCACGCCCGCGGCCGCCGACTTCGGCTCCATCGCCCGCGCCACGTGACGCCGGGCAGCAGCGGGCGGAGGACCCGCCCACCGGCACGGCCGCTCAGGCTCGCCATGACAAGCCCGGAATCCGGGGGAAATACGGAACCGATCACTCCGACACGGCGGCGATGTCGATGACCTCCGCGTCCCCATACGTCCATGATGTCAGTGCCCTTGACGGTCCCTCAGCTGCGATGAACACTGCCGACACGCTCGTCACGGAGACCGGGCGGGGTGGCGCGCCGGACCGTGATCAGCGGCCCTCTGCCCTGGCGCCGGCTCCGTGCCAGATCAGCACCATCCCGAAGGATCGTCCGGGGCATCTGCCCCGGCCAAAGGGACAAGGAGCCGTCATGAGCCAGTTCTCCAACACGGACATCTTCGCGGGTGAGGTCATCGGAACCGCGATTCTCATCCTCTTCGGAGCCGGTGTCTGTGCCGCCGTCAATCTCCGCTTCTCCAAGGCCGCCGCTTCCGGCTGGGTCGTCATCGCCTTCGGCTGGGGCTTCGGCGTGCTCGCCGGTGCCTACACGGCGCTGCCGCTCTCGGGCGGTCACATCAATCCCGCGGTGACCGTGGCACTCGCCGTCGACTCCGGCGAGTGGAGCAAGGTGCCGCTCTACATAGGCTCGCAGATGATCGGCGCCATCATCGGCGCCGTCCTGGTGTGGGTGGCCTACTACGCGCAGTTCGCCGCCAATGCCGATCCCGAGTTCGCCCAGGACACGCTGGGGAACTTCTCGACCATCCCCGAGGTGCGCCAGCCGGCCGCCAACATGGCCACCGAGATAGTCGCCACCATCGCGCTGGTCCTGCCGATCCTCGCCTTCGGCGCGACGACGGCGCTTGCCAAGACGGGCACGCAGGTCCTCATCGTCTCGCTGCTCGTCGTCGGCATCGGGCTCTCGCTCGGCGGCCCGACGGGGTACGCCATCAACCCCGCCCGTGACCTGGGACCGCGCATAGCCCACGCGCTGCTGCCGATCCCCAACAAGGGCGGATCCGACTGGGGTTACTCCTGGGTCCCGGTTGCCGGACCGCTCATCGGGGCTGTCATAGCCGCGGGCATCTTCAAACTCGCCTTCTGACTCCCGGGCCCCAGGCCCCGGGACTCTCACCAGCACTCCGGTTCGGACAAGGGACGCGATCATGTCGGACAAGTTCGTCGCAGCGATCGACCAAGGCACCACCTCAAGCCGCTGCATCATCTTCAACCAGGACGGCGCCCCCGTAGCCGTCGACCAGCGCGAGCACCGCCAGATCTTCCCCAAGCCTGGCTGGGTGGAGCACGACGCCACCGAGATCTGGTCCAAGGTGCAGGCCGTGGTGGCCGGGGCGATCGCCAAGGCCGGCCTGCGCGCCGACCAGCTGAGCGCGCTGGGCATCACCAACCAGCGTGAGACCACCGTCCTGTGGGACAGGAAGACCGGACAGCCGGTGCACAACGCCGTCGTCTGGCAGGACACCCGCACGGCCGCCCTCTGCACCGAGCTCGGCGGCTCGGACGGACAGGACCGCTTCCGCGACCGTACGGGCCTGCCGCTGGCCAGCTACTTCGCCGGGCCCAAGGTGGCCTGGCTGCTCGACAACGTGCCCGGGCTGCGGCAGCGGGCCGAGGCCGGGGAGATCGCCTTCGGCACCATCGACTCCTGGCTCATCTGGAACCTCACCGGCGGCACCGACGGCGGTGTGCACGTCACCGACGTCACCAACGCCGGGCGCACGATGCTGATGAATCTGGAGACCCTCCAGTGGGACCAGTCCATCCTCGACGCGATGAACGTGCCGGCGGCCGTACTGCCCGAGATCAAGTCCTCCGCCGAGGTGTACGGGACCGCACACGGCCAGGTCGCGGGGGTGCCGGTGGCGTCGGCACTGGGCGACCAGCACGCGGCCCTGTTCGGGCAGACCTGCTACGCAGTCGGCGAGGCCAAGAACACCTACGGCACCGGATCCTTCCTGCTGCTCAACACCGGACAGCGGCCGGTCCCGAGCAAGAGCGGCCTGCTGACGACGATGGCCTACCAGCTCGGGACCGACGCCCCCACGTACTGCCTCGAGGGGTCCATCGCCATCACCGGTGCCCTCGTCCAGTGGTTCCGCGACCAGCTCGGCATCATCAAGGAGGCGGCGGAGATCGAGACGCTCGCCGCGAGCGTCGAGGACAACGGCGGTGCGTACATCGTTCCGGCCTTCTCGGGGCTCTTCGCTCCGTACTGGCGCTCGGACGCACGCGGCGTCGTGGCCGGGCTGACCCGCTATGTCACCAAGGCGCACCTGGCGCGGGCCGTGCTGGAGGCGACCAGCTGGCAGACGCGTGAGGTCGTGGACGCGATGTACCAGGACTCGGGCGTCCAGATCACGAGCCTGAAGGTCGACGGCGGGATGACGGCGAACAACCTGCTGATGCGGCATCAGGCGGATGTGCTGGGAGTGCCGGTGATCCGGCCGGTCGTCGCGGAGACGACGTGTCTCGGCGCCGCTTACGCCGCGGGGCTCGCGACGGGGGTCTGGTCGGACCTCGACGAGCTGAGCAGCCACTGGAAGCGTGACGCGGAGTGGACCCCGCAGATGGACACGGAGACGCGGGACCGGGAGTACCACAACTGGCGCAAGGCGGTGGAGCGCAGCTTCGGCTGGCTGGAGGACGGCCAGTGACCGGCTGAGACCGGATCACCGCTGCCGCGGCGCACGCAGGAACAGCACGGCACGGCGCAACTGGCGCCTCGTTCCGTCCCCGGTGGGTTCAGCGCACCGGGGCGGGGCGGGGCGCCGCCTCCTGGGCGGCGACGGCACGGCGCATGGCGTGCTCGACGACCGATACCAGCACGTCCCTCACGGAGTCACGGCGCCGGGCGTCGCACACCATCACCGGCACCTCCGCGTCGAGGTCGAGCGCCTCGCGGATGGCCTCGGGAGGGTAGACCTCGGCGTCGTCGAAGTGGTTGACGGCGACGGTGAAGGGGATCCCGCGGCGTTCGAAGTAGTCGATGCCGGCGAAGCTGTCCTCCAGCCGCCGTGTGTCGACGAGGACGACGGCACCCAGCGCGCCGTGCGCCAGCTCGTCCCACAGGAACCAGAAGCGGTCCTGTCCGGGCGTGCCGAACAGGTACAGCACCAGGCCGTCGTTGATCGTGATGCGGCCGAAGTCCATCGCGACGGTCGTGGTGGTCTTCGCCTCGACGCCCGCCGTGTCGTCCACCGGGCGTCCTGCCTCGGTGAGCGTCTCCTCCGTGCGCAGCGGCTTGATCTCGCTGACGGAGCCGACGAGGGTCGTCTTGCCGACGCCGAAGCCGCCCGCCACGAGCAGCTTCAGTGTCACGGGTTCGGCCGGCGACGCCGTGGCGGCGCCTCGCTTAGAGCGCCCGAAGGCCATCGATTACCTCTCTGAGAATGCTTTCGTCCGGCAGTTCCGCCGGAGGGACGGGCCGGCTGACGCGGACCCAGTCCGCGTCGATGAGGTCCCCGATGAGAACACGTACGACGCCGACGGGAAGGTCGAGTTCGGCGGACAGTTCCGCGACGGACTGCGGAGCACGGCGGCACTGGACGACGATGTCGACGTGCTCGGGAGCGAGTGAGTTGTCCGCGAGCACGTCGGCGTTGTCGTGGGAGCCGCCGCCGGTCGCCTCACCGGCCGCGCCCTCGTGATTCTCGCCGCTGCCGTCGCCGTTCTCCTGCGGCTTCGCGTCCCCTTCACCGTCCCGGCTCTGGGCGATCACGAGTGCGATGAGGTCGAGTCGTGCCTCTTCGGAGCTGCTGCGGGTGCGGCCGCGCGTCATCGCGTACGGCCGCACCACAGGCCCAGCGGCGTCGTCGAACCATCGGTCCGTCATCACTGTGTCCCGTTCAGATCCCGTCAGTTCCCACCGGCGTGGCTGGGCGGGTTCGACCGGGGGGCAGTGCCCAGGTGCGCACCGACCCGCTTGACCAGCAGCGTCATCTCGTATGCGATCAGGCCGACGTCGGCGTCAGCGTCGGCGACCACCGCGAGGCAGCTGCCGTCACCGGCGGCGGTGACGAAGAGGAACGCCTCCTCCAGCTCGACGACGGTCTGCCGCACACCGCCCACGTCGAAGTGGCGGCCGACGCCCTTGGCGAGGCTGTGGAAGCCGGACGCCACCGCGGCCAGATGCTCGCCGTCCTCCCGCGTGAGGTCCATGGACGCTCCACGGGGCAGCCCGTCGCCGGAGAGCACGAGAGCCTTGCTGATGCTGCCGACACGTTGGACCAACTCGTCGAGGAGCCAGTTGAGTTCACCGCTCCCAGAAGCGGTGTTCTCCGTGCCTTTCGGTGCGGTCATCGACCGTCCCCCTCCGGTGTCGTTCCTGGTGCTGACTCCGTCGCCTCGTCCCCCGACGCGCCGGCGTTCTGCTGGCGGCCGCGCTGCCAGCCCCGCTGGAGCGAGGCCATTCTGCTGCGTACCTCGTCCGCGTCGCGGTTCGCCAGATCCTCGGAGCGCGGGCCTTGATCGCCGCGTCCCGTCGTGCCTTCGGCCGAATCCTGTTTGAGCTGGGGTGCCAGGTTCGCCTGGCGGACCCTGCGAGGCAATCCGGCGACCGTGGCGGACGGAGCGGATGCGCCGGGCTGCGTCGTACCGGCTTCCGCATCCGCGGGGCGGTGCTGACGGTCGCGGTGCCCGCGTCCCTCGGTCCGCTCCTCGGCCTCGTCCGTCTCCTGCTGCCCCTCGGTCGTCTCCGGGCTGCCGACCGTGCGCCCGTGGTCGGCGACCAGCACGGGTGTACGGGGGCGGCGACGGGGCAGCGGGGCGAGTCCGCCCTTGCCGTCTCCCTGCGGCGACTTGGGCCGTGAGGAGCCGTCTGCCGCGTCATCGGCCTGCTGGTGCTGCTCGAGACCGGGCTTGGGCCCGCCCAGGGCAGGCGGACCGGCGCTGTGCAGCGCGGTGCGGGGCATGCCCGCGTCCTCCGTGCGGCTGTCGCGTCCCGGTCCTTCCTCCAACTCGCCGAGCGGGGGCTCCAGTTCGACCGGCCCGTCCAGGGCGGCGCGCTGCCGCGCCGCCGCCGGGGAGCCGGGGCCCGAGGGGCCACGGGTGAGGGCGTCGAGCCGTGTGCCGGAGACACCGTTGCCGGCGGATTCCCGCTCCAGGCGGTCGTCGTCCTGGCCGGTGGTCTCGGTGAGGATCCTGCCGGGGAGGAGGACGACCGCGGTGGTGCCGCCGTACGGCGAGGGCTGCAGCGAGACGCGTACGCCCTGGCGCTGGGCGAGCCGGGAGACCACGAAGAGACCGAGGCGGTCGGTGTCGGAGAGTTCGAACTCCGGTGTCTCCGCGAGCCGCAGGTTGGCCTCGAGGAGTGCGTCGGCGGCCATGCCGAGGCCCCGGTCGTGGATCTCCAGGGTGTAGCCGTTGGCCACTCGTTCGCCGAGCACCTGGACCGCGGTGTGCGGCGGTGAGAACACGGTTGCGTTCTCGAGGAGTTCGGCGATGAGGTGCGTGATGTCGGCGACGGAGCCACCGTCGACGGCGAGCCGCGGAAGGCGGCGCACCTCGATGCGTTCGTAGTCCTCGACCTCGGCGACCGCGGCCCGCACGACGTCCATCAGCTGCACCGGCTTGCGCCACTGACGGGAGGGCGCGGCCCCGGAAAGGATGACGAGGCCCTCGGCGTGGCGGCGCATGCGGGTGGTGAGGTGGTCGAGACGGAAGAGGTCGGCGAGTTCGTCCGAGTCCTCGGTACGCCGCTCCATGTGGTCCAGGAGGCTCAACTGACGGTGCAGCAGCACCTGGTTGCGGCGGGCGAGGTTGACGAACACCTCGGAGACGCCGCGGCGCATGTCGGCCTGCTTGACGGCTGCCTCGACGGCGGCTCGCTGAAGGGTGTTCACCGCCTGGCCGACCTGGCCCGACTCGTCCTGCGGGTACTCCAGCCTCGGCGCCTCGGTCTCGATGTCGACGGTCTCCCCCGCGGCGAGACGGCGCATCACGCTCGGCAGCCGCACACCCGCGGCCTCCTGGGCCTCCCTGCGCAGGGTGCGCAGATCCCGTACGAGGCCACGGCCGACCCGGAAGGAGATGATGACCGAGGCGATGACGGCCGCGGCGCCGAGGACGACGGACGCGCCGGCCTGGATGAGCACCATGGTCGCGTCCGGCTGCACGCGCTGCTCGTAGCGGTCGCGGGCCTCGAAGTTCATGCGTTCGAGGTCGGTGAGGACCGTGGAGGTCGCCGACTGCCAGCGCTCCGCGTTGACGACTCCGTCGGTGCCACCGCTGCCGGCCGCGATGACGGCGTCCTCGTAGCTGCGCAGGGTGCGCCCATCGGTGCCGTTCCAGTACGTGTCGAAGTTCTGCCGCTCCTCGGCGGGCAGTTCCGAGAGCGTCGTCGTGTAGGTGAGGTTCCGCTCGGCGACACGGTCGGAGAACGCGCGCCGGTCGCCCTTGGTCATCTTCCCGGAGGCGAGTGCCGCGGCCATCAACGCGTCCTCGCGGGAGAGGTATTCGCGAGCCCGCTCCAGGCCGACGAGGGCGCGTCCCTGCTTGTCCAGGTCGACGTCGTCGAGGCCGCCGAGTGCGCTGAGGAAGGTGTAGCAGGGATCGATGAGTTCGTTGTACGCCTGGAAGGCGCCGCCGCGTGTGAGCGTGTTCTCGCCCGCCTTGCGGACCTTCTTCAGGCCGTCGAGCTTGTCCAGCATCGCGTCCAGGCGCTGGTGCGCGTTGCCGGTGAGGTTCGAACGCAGCCCGGGCGAACGGGCGTTGTCGCGCAGCTTCTCGATCTGCGCATTGGTGTCCTTCTGCTGCTTCTTCAGCTGGGTGAGTGCCTCGGAACCACGCGGGTCGGCAAGGTAGACCATCACCTGCCGACGCTCACGCTGGAGCGCCATGGCAGCGTCCTGCGCCGGATCGCCCACCTTGTCCACGGTGTTGACCACGTTGAGCAGATCCTGCGCCTGACGGCCGGTGACGTACGTGGCGAAGGCCCAGATGGACACCAGAGACAACAGCGGCACCAGCAGCAGCACCACGATCTTCCGGCGGATCGACCTACCGCGCAAGCGCATGGCCTCCCCTAGTCAACCCCCTCCGTCCGGGGGTGAGTTCCGACAGCAAACGGCGTGAGCCTACTACTGACGCAGGACCGAGTCGTAGATGTGTCCGAGCGGGAAAACCGGCCGTCCAGGGTGCCTCATCCTGAGATGTCCGTCGATGCCCCACACGCGTCACCGGATTGTGGCGCAAGCCACTGACGTGGAAACGTGAGACGTGTGGGGGATATTGAGGGGGGAGTGAAAGGATCATGTACGCGAAGCCCAGACTGCCGGATTCGGTGCGTTCTGCGGCGGTGCGGGCGCTTGTGATAGTCGCTGTGACGCTGGTGCAGTTGATGGTGGCGGTGCTGTGCTCACTCGCGAAGGTGTGGCTGGCCTTCCCCATGGTGATCTCCACCGTGGCGAGCACGGTGGTGGCGACCTGGGCCGTTCTGGATGTCTGGGTGACCCGTCAGGTGTGGCGCCAGCGGCACGGCGTGCTCTCCGAACCGAGCAGCGCCGCCCGCGAGCGGGCTGTGGAGAAGGCGAGGGCCCGGACGAAGCAGGCGGAGCACCACAACGGCCGGAACCCGCGGGCGCGGACACGCGGTGAGCACGTGAACGACCGCGGGCGGTGAACCGGACAGGCCACGGCAATACGGGGGTTGCGGCCGAGGCGCCTCAACTCGCCTGGAGCGCCGGCCTGGTTGAGGCAGGGCCCATCGATCCGTCAGGACTCCCGGCGGGGGCCGTCTGCCTGTGCCGGGACGCGGGGCTGCTGGCCTCCGCGCTCGGGCCGCCGGAACATGCGCGTCGCGGTGATCTCCCCCTGGACGGGCTCTTCCTCGGGGTCCTGCTGCGGCAGTCCGGGGCGCAGATGCTCCTCGACGCTGATGTACTTCAGCCCCGCCCGGAGGTCGGCGTCGTTGCGCAGGCGGATGACGAGGGGGAACTCGGCCAGAGCGGTGGTGTCGAACAGGCCCGTCGTGTACAGCAGTTGGACACCGAGGGCGTCCGCGACGGCCCGCTGCAGCTCCAGGAGGTAGGTGGCGTTGGCCCGGCCGATGGGGTTGTCGAGGAAGAGCGTCCCGGCGTGGCGGTCCCTCTCCTGGCCGCGGTCGTTGCCGCGCAGCGCCGCCATCGTGCAGTAGAGGGCGATGGCGGCTGTCAGCAGCTGTCCGCCGGAGAAGACGTCTCCCATCTGGCCGACGGGCACCCGCTCGGCGCGCAGCACCGCGTCCGGTTTGAGGATCTCCACCGAGACCCCGCGCGGCTCCAGGGCGGCGTGAACTCCCCGCAGCAGCAGCGACATTCCGTCCCGGCGCAGGTCGGAGTTCTTCGCGACGGCGGTGCGGGTGGCCTCGTCGATGACCTCACCCAGCCGCTCGGACAGAACGGCCTGGTCGGGGTCGTCGAAACGGATGCGCAGGAATTCCTGGCCCGACCACTCCCCCAGACCCTCCGGCAGCCGGGAGAGGCGCTGGGCGGAGCGCAGCGTCGCCAGTGACGACTCCACCAGGCCGCGCAGCCGGTCCACGATGCTGTCGCGGTTGCGCTCCAGTTGCTCCAGCTCGTCGCTGAGCACACGGAGACGGGGCGCGAAGGCTTCGGCCCAGGCGGCGGCGTGGTCGGGCAGCGCGGAGGCGGGCAGTTCGCGGATCTGCTGTCGGGCCGGCGTGCGGACCTGCTCGTACCGGGAGGAGTTGGCGTGCCGTACCAGCACGTCGGACGCCTCGCGCACGGCTTGTTCGGCAGCGGACAGGTCGGCGGCGCAGCCGCGCAGGGATCGGCGTGCCTCCGCGGCTGCCTGGCGTGCCTCGGCGGGAGTGCCCGGATAGGGCTCGGGGGCCTCGGCTCCCTCGGGCGCCGCCTGCTGCGGGTCGCGCAGCAGGTCACGCAGGAGCGCCGCGGTCTCGTCGAAGCCGTCCGCGGCCTCCTCGGCAGACCGGTGCGCCCTCACGAGAGCGGCGTGTGCGTCGCGGGCCTCCTCCAACTCGTCGCTGTGCGCAGCCAGTTCGGCGTTGGCTGTACGCAGCAGGCGCTGGGCCTCCTCGACGTCGCCGGGCTCCATGCCCGCGGGGAGTTCCGTGTGGCACTCGCCGTGCGCCGGCGCCAGCCGCTCCGCCTCGCCGCGCAGCCGACCCAGCTGCTCGCTGGCGGCGGCGGCGCGGGACTCCAGCATCTGCACCCGTGACTCGGCACGCGCCGCCGCGGCCTGGCGGGCCGGCCCGTCCGCACCGTCGGCGCCGTCCAGGAGCTGCGCGGCACGCGTGCGGACCTTGTTGGTCAGCCGGTCCAGTGCGGCCCGCGACGCGGATTCGTCGCTCTCCGCGTGCGCCTGCTCGGCCCGCAGGTCCGCGCCCACGCCGACCTTGTCGTACAGCCTGGAGGCCGATCTGTACGCCTCGCGCAGTGCGGGCAGCGACGTTCCGTCCGGCGGCTGGAGGGTTTCGTCGATGTCGTCGGGGACGCCGGCGATCTGAGCGCGCTCCGCCCGCAAGGCACGTGCGGTGCGCCGGGCGTCGTCCGCGGCACGCTGGGCCGCGCGCCTGTCCTCGTCGGCGGCGCGGGCACGGACCAGGCAGGCCTCGGCGCGCTCCTCCGCCTCCACCGTCTCCTCGGCCAGAACGCGCAGCCGGCTCATCCGGCCGCCCCGCTCACGCAGTCGCGAGGCGAGGCCCGCGAGGGCGTCGGCGCGGCGGTGTGCCTGCTGGGCCTGCTCCTGCCGCTCGTCCCGGACGCGGGCGGCGTCGGCGGCGGCCTCCTCCGCCTCTTCGTGCGCGGTCCGTGCGTGCGCGAGATGTTCGCGGGCGGCCGCCGCGGCGCCGCGGGTGTCCCGTGCGGCGGCGGCCAGCTCCGCGAGGCGCCCGGGAGGGCAGCCGGTGCGCCAGGAGGCGAGGCGGGCGGCGAGCGTCCGGTCCTCGGAGAGCCGGGCCGCGACGGCGCGGATCTCCTCGTCCCGTGCGAGCGCCCTGGTGCGCAGCTGACGCCGCTCCTCGTCGGCGGCGTGCTCGTCGTGCATCGCAGGGTTCGGTGGTACGAGGAAGACGTCGTCGCGCCGGGCGGCGGAGCCCTCGCGGGGCACGGGCGCGAGCAGGGCCGCCGCCGTGCCGACGGCCACCGCCGACCGCGGCAGCAACGCCGCACCGGCCAGGACCTCCTGAGCACGTACGTGGCTGGCCGGGTCGGTGATGATGACGCCGTCGACGAGCTCCGGGCGGGCGGCGAGCACGTCGGCATGGTCGGCGGGGTCGACGGCCTGGGCGAGGTAGCGCCAGCCCGGCAGGGCCGGGATGCCGTGCTCGCCGAGGAAGTCGACGGTCGCGGTGACGTCAGGTGCGGGTGGCAGCAGCCCTCCGTCGCCAAGTGCGCCGAGCATGCGGGCGTCCTCTGCCGCGGCGGTGCGCAGCTC
Source organism: Streptomyces bathyalis (assembly GCF_015910445.1). NCBI lineage: Bacteria > Bacillati > Actinomycetota > Actinomycetes > Kitasatosporales > Streptomycetaceae > Streptomyces > Streptomyces bathyalis. The sequence continues at coordinate 7,025,891 of NZ_CP048882.1, read as the reverse complement.
GAACAGCTGGCGTTCGCAGGCGGCGACGGCGTCGTCCAGAAGCTCCGTGAGCGACTCGCCTCCGGCGTCCAGTTCCTCGGCGGTCAGCGGGCTCGCGGTGCCTGGTGTGCTGCCGCCGGTGCCGCCGGGGGACGCGACGGCGGCGCCCTTCCCGTCACCCGCAGGTGCCGTGCGCGGTGAGGGCACGGCGGGCGGGGCGGGCTCCCCGTCCTGGGGCGCGCCCGGGGTGCCGTTCGGGCCGGCGTGCGGGAGACCGAGGAGCTCGGCGAGGCGTTCCTCCGTGCCCAGTGCCTCCGCCGTGCGGCTTTCCGCGCTGTACGCCGCGGATGCCGCTTCGGCCGCGTCTTCGGCGCGGGCGGCGGCGAGTTCGGCACGGGAGAGCTCGGCGCTCGCCTCCTGGGCGCGCTCGGCGGCGCGGCGTGCGGCCTCCCGTGATTCCTCCCAGGCAGCGGTGAGGCTCTGCCCGGCGTCCTCGGCGGCAAGTGCGGCGGCGGCAGGGTCCCTCTCGCCGTCGCCGTCATTCGCCGCCTCGATCCAGCCGGCGCGCACTGCCTCCCCGGTCTCCTCCTCCACCTCCGCGAGACGCTGGCGCAGATGGCCGGTCTCGCTGCGGGCGCGCTGTGCCTCGGTGGCCGCTGCGGTCGCGTCGCGGTGTGCGGCCTCCGAACCGGCCTGGAGCTGCGCCGAGCGTTCCTCCTCCTCGGTGGCGGTGCGCTCCGCGTCCTCGGCGGCGGCGTGCAGAGCCCGTACGAGACCGGCGGCGGCCGTCGCGCGGGCGGCGAGGGCCGGAGCGGCGTCACGTTCCGCCTCGCGGATGGCGTCGGAGAGCCGGGCTGCCCGGTCGGCGGCTGTGCGGTGGGCCAGAACCGTCTCGGCGGCCTGCCAGGCCGAGTGCAGCGTACGGGCCTCGCCGAGTTCCCGGCGCTGGGCGGAGGCGGCCTTCTCGGCGCCTTCCAGCGCCAACGAGGCGTGTCTGTAGGCCAGTTCGGCCGCGATGAGGGATGAGCGCTCGCGGGTGTCACCGGCGCGGGTGACTGCCTCCTCCGCCTCGGCGACCTGGCCGGCGAGTTCGGTACTGCGGCTGCGCTCCGCGCCGCCCCGGGCCGCGAGGCGGTGCACCAGGGTACGGGCGCGCCCTTCGGCGGCGCCGTGGATGTCGCGGGCACGCTCGCGCTGCTCCGCGGACTCCGCGATGCGGCGCAGCAGGTCCAACGAGCCGGCGGTGAAGTCACGTTCGGCGGTCAGTTCGCTGCGGCGGCCGAGCTTGTGCGCGAAACCGTGGACCAGATCGGCGAGCCCGTCGGTGTCGCGGGTGTCGGTGACGGCGCGCAGCAGCAGGTCGGTGAAGTCCGAGTCGTTCTTGACGGCGAAGAGGCCGGCGGCTTCACCCTCGTCCGCGTTCATCTCCCGCTGGTAGCGGAAGAGTTCGGGGTCGAGGCCGAGCCCGGTGAGGCGTTCCGTCCAGCGCTCGTGCACCTCTTCCCAGGCGACATCGAGGTTCGGGTACGCCTTCCCCGTCTCGGTCAGCACGTCGCGGAAGCCCTTCATCGTGCGGCGGCGCCCCCGTGCCGACGAGGTCCCCTCCGAGGGCGGACGCAGTGCTGCGGACTCGGCGACGGGCAGCGAGTCCAGGCTCATTCCGGGACCGGGCCGGAAGGAGTACCACGCCTCGGCGAACTTCCTCGGGTCGCTGGAGACCTGCCGTCCGCGCCATTCGCTGACCTTGCCGACGACGACCGTCTCGCCGGTGCGCGTGTGCTGCCACTCCAGTGCCACGTGCCCGCAGTCGTCGGCGAGGAGGAACTTGCGCAGCACGCCCGAACTCGCACCGCCGAGCGTGTTGCGATGGCCCGGCAGCATCACGGAGAAGATCAGCTTGAGCAGGACGGACTTGCCTCCGCCGTTCTCGAGGAAGAGCACCCCGGCGGGGGCGGGGCGGCACGGCGGCCCGCCGGGCTCTTCCTCGAAGAAGTCGGCCTGTGCGGGAGCGGGGCTGGGCACCGGGCCGCCGACTCCGCGCAGATCCAGCACGGTGTCGGCATAGCGCGCACCGGCGGGCCCGATGGAGTAGAGGCGGATCCGGGACAGCTCGTACATGGTGGCGGGGCTCTCGTGGTCGTGGTCCGTCAGCGGGTGCCGCACGGCGCTGCGCGGCGTCGGCTCACGCGGACGGGCGGGTACGGGTCAGAGGTACTGGTCCAAGTGCTCGGTGTGGCGGGCCGGGAGGCGGTCCCGCGACCGGGCCGGGCGGAACCGGCCGGCATGCCGGTCAGGTGTGGAACGGAAGGGCGGCGTCTCCCTCGATCCCCATCTCCTCCCCGTCGGCGGACGGCACGAGCGTGGCGCTCCCGTCGCTGACGGGGACGACGCCCAGCTCCAGCAGTTCGGACATGGCGGCGCTCCCCGCCATGTCACGGACCTGGAGCTGGTAGCGGGGCGTGGTGCGGTAGGTGCCCCCGCCGTCATCGCTCGTGCGCTGCAGGAACCCGGAGTCGGCGAGAAAGGCGACGGCCTTGCCGATGATGCCCGTCGTCGAACCGGCGAGCCTGCGGGCGTCCTTGGTGGCACCGGTCGTGCTGCGCCGCGCGTAGACGCGCCAGGCGGCCTCGAGCCCCGGGGCGTCGACGGCCGGGTCGGCATTCTCCCCCGCCTCCTCGGCGCGCTCCGCCAGCCGGCGGCACGCCTGCCGTACGAAGGAGTCCACCCCGTTGACCGAGATACGGCCGATGTAGGCGTCGTCGGCCAGGTCTTCGGGGCGGGGAAAGGCCATCGCGGCGACGGCCAGATGAGCCAGCCCGTGCAGGAAGCGGTCGGCGGAGTCGGCGGTGGCGCGGCGTGAGTAGTCGCCCATGCGGACGGCGAAGGCCGAATCCTCTCCGGCGGCGAGCGCCATTCCCGCCCTGGTGGAGACCTCCAGGACGACGAGGCCCAGGCCCGTCGCGACGGCGTCGGCGAGGCGGGCGAAGGCTGGTTCGTCGCGGTAACGCCGCAGCAGGCCCGCGTATTCGGCGTCACGGGCGGGGAGCAGCTTGGGGTGCAGCCCGAAGGAGACCAGGCGCGCGGCGTCGGCGGTGTCCGCGGGAGTGACGGCTGCCTGTGAGCCGCCGGCCGGGGGGCTCGCCTGGGCACTTGCGCTCTCCTGCGCCGCGAAGCCGGCGGGGGTGGCGGACATCGATCCGGCGCCGTCGTCGTGGTGTTCGGTCAACGGTGCGTCACTCCTGCGCATGGGTCGGATGCGGGAAACGGGACGGGGACAGGGCGGCCGGACGCGTGGCGGAGCGGGCACTCCCCGGTGAACGGGCCTGACACGAACCGCTGTTGCTCCGTCAGCGGGGGCGCAGGGAACGAGCCCGCCCCAACTGAGCCCAGCGCGTCCCGTGTTGCCTTCGGCTCGTGCCTGCCGATCCTCACGCCGCCCCCTCGCGGCTCTGGCGGGCGTCGCGGCCCGAGGCCATCCCTCCGGCGTCCAGCTCGGCCGTGCCGACGATCAGGTCAGCTCCCCCGAACTCCTCGTCGTCCAGCTCCTCTCCGTCGTCCACGGCGAAGAGGAGCCTGCGTTCGCCCTGCCGGCAGGCGGTGCCCACGGGCGGGCTCGCGGCGTGGACCGCCAGCAGGGCCACCAGATAGGGCAGTTCGGGATCGAGGCTCCTGGCGTCCGCCAGGAGCCCGGAGAGTCTGCGAGGCGCGTCCGCGGGCAGATCCAGCAGCTCCGTCGCCGACTCCAGCTGCTCCTCGCTGAATCTGCTGTCGTCGGGGGTGGCGATCAGATCGGGTTCGGGCATCTCGGCGCCGAGGTGCTCACGCGGCGCCGGCGGCGTGAGCAGCATCTCCGTCAGGTCTCCGAGGCGCACGGCGCCGGGGGTACGGAAGCCCGCTCCGGCCGCGAAGAAGGCGTCAGTGACCGCACCGGCCTGCTCCACCGCCAACGGCAGCAGCGGCGCGAGCAGTTGGCCGTACAGGTCCAGCCCGGCCCGTGCGGCGGGCGGCGCGAACGCCTGCCTGTCCTGCTCGGCGCGGAAGAGAGGCCCGGCCGCCAGCAGCCGCGACTGGAGCTGGGTGTGACGGCGGATGCAGTCCTTGACGATGTCGACGAGCTCGGCGGCGCGGCGCTTGTGGTCGGGGCCGCGTTCCGACGCCGCCTCGTCGCGCGCGCGACGGATGTTGGTGAGGATCGCGTTCTCGTGGCGGTAGCGCTCCGCGACGTGCTCCAGAGCCTCGGTGATCATGTCGGGGACGGTGCGCAGCCAGTCCACCGCGCGCACGTCGCGCCGCGTGGCCTCCAGCGTGCGGCGCAGCGTCTCGGCGTACTGCACCGTGCGGTAGCGGGCCTGTTCGGCCGCGAGCTGGGCGTCGGCGAGACGCCCGCGGCTGATGAGGACCTCGAGCTTGACCTCGGCGGCGATCTGGGCGCTGGTGACGTCCGTGTCGAGGGCGCCCACAAGGACGTTGACGGCCTCGTCCGTGGTGCGCAGATACACGCTGCCGCCGGGGCCGGGCACCTCCTCGATGAGCTTGAAGTCGTAGTCCCGCCGCACATATGAGCCCTCCGGCCCGAACGTGCCGTAGACGGCGCGGAATCCGCGGTCGACGCTGCCGACGTTGAGCAGGTTCTCCAGCACCCAGCGGGCGACGCGCTCGTGTTCCGCGGCCGGACGTCCGGGAGCCTGGGCGGAGATGCGGGGCAGCAGCCTCGCCACGACGTCCTCGTGGTCGGCTCCCGTGTCGAAGTCCATCTGCAGGGTGACGAGATCGATGGCACTGAGAGCCACCTCCGCCATCGCGTAAGTGCTGTACTCCCCCGCGAGGTTGGCCTTGCGGACGTCGAGGTCGTGCAGCGGCGCCGTGCACGCCAGGGCGCGGAGCCGACGCGCCAGCCCTTCGTCGGCCGCGGGGCCGGGGGCCGGGGACGGCAGGGTCGGCGGGGCGTGCTCAGTCACGGCAGACACACTATGCGGTCACAGTGACAACGCCCGGAACACCCCTCGATGTCGCTTACGTCACCAGCGCGTGACTCTCTTCTGCGCGCCCCTTAGTGGCAGTTCACGCGGTGCGGGCCCAATCGGGAACGCCGGAAGCCGTGTTGACCGGCCCGGGCCCGGCGTGCCGGACAGCCGCCACCCCACGTGCTGGAGAGTCGGTGCCCGGCGGGCAGGGGTGCCCGGACCACCGTGCCCGGTGGCCGGCCGCGTCTGTGCGCCGCCGTCCAGCCGTGCCTCATCGCCCCGACTCCGGGCTGAGCCTGCCGCGCACGGCGCTCTGCACCCCGGCTTCCTCCGCGGGATCGGCCGCGAGCCTCCGCAGCCTCTCGACGACCCGCTCGTCCCCCGTCGCCGCATACTCGGCGGCCAGGGCCCTCGTTGTCTCCTCGCAGTCCCACAGGCATTCCACCGCGAAGCCCGCCGGGAACGAGGGATCGGTCAGGGCGAGCGCTCCGGCCGCGCGGCCACGAAGCTGAGAGGAGGCCGTCTCGCGGTAGATGTGCCGCAGCACGGGAGCGGCGGATTCGACACCGAGCCGCCCGACGCCGTCCACCAACGGCCACAGCTCGTCGCTGTCCGGGCCCTCGTTGCGCACGGTGCGGCGCAGAGCCCTCAGCACCGCACCGGCGTCCTGAGCCCCGCCGCAGCAGGCGAGCATCTCGGCGGCCACGATCGTGAGGCGTTCGGGCAGCGAGCCCTCGGGCGCGGCGGCCCACTGCCGAGCCCGCACGATCGCCGCTGTGCTGCGCATCCGCGCGAACGCGCACAGCGCGGCCTCGGCGACGGTCTCGCACGGATCGGCGGCCGCTGTTTCGATGAGGTCGAGGGCGTCGGGGTCACCGCGGTCGGCGAGATGACGGAGGGCGGCTGCACGGGCGCCATCGCGCTGGCCGCGGGCCGCGGCGATCAGCTCCTCGCGGTCCGCCGGACCCGCGACGGCGGACAGGCACCGGGCGGCGGCCGCCTCGCGGGCGGCCGGCGGGTGCTGTTCGTGGCCGTCCTGTGCCCAGTCCAGCACCTCGCGCACGCTCCAGCCGGGGCGGGGGCCCTGGCTGTGCAGCTGGCGCTGCCAGCGGTCGAAGCACCCTTGTTCCTGGACCCGCCGCAGCCGTTCCGCCTGGTCCGGACGGGCCGGGTCCTCGGCCCACAGCCGCCAGGGCCGAGGCTCGAACGCCTCACGCGCGGCCGCGGCCAGATCCGCGTCGCCCTGCTCCGTCCGCGGGAAGCGGGCGAGGACGGCGGGGCCCAGCCCGCGCAGCCCGGCGTCGTCGTCGCGCACGGCCAACTCGTCCAGCGCCCACTGCCAGTTGGCGCCCGAGGTGGCGTACTTGCGCAGGAGCTCCGTCGCTCCGGCGTTCTCGTAGGAGGCCAGGTGGCCGAGCACCGACAGTGCCAGCCCGGTGCGCGCCTCGCAGTCGCCACCGGGCGGGAGGTCGTCCTCGGGTGCGAAGAGGTGTTCCTCGATGTCGTCGAGCGAGGCGTCGAGCTCCATGTGGAGCCGGGCGTAGTAGAGCGAACGGTGCTCGATCTGCCAGTCCCGCCGAGGATCGTGGAGCACACACTGCCTCAGCGCGGCGAGCGCCTCGGCGCGTGGCGCCGCCAGAGCGTGCAGCGTGCCGTCGCCGCGACCCCTCTGAAGGAGGCCGAGCAGCGTACCGCTGGGCGCTATGTCTGAATCGACGGAATCGACGAACATAAGGGTCAGCATCCGGTGCGGGGTGTTCGACTGGCAACGGGATTTCCGTTGACCAGCATCCTTGCCTCTGCGAGTCGTTCTACTCCTGGCAGGGAAAGGACGTACAAGCGGAATGGACAGACCGCCCCGCATACGGCCCGGGAGCCTACCGGCAATCCCCGCCGGGCCCGACCTCGCGCCGGCCGGCAGCCCCGTGACCGGGGAGACCGGCGACATATGTCCGCAGCACCACCGGATCGGGTATCGCGAAACCACTTACGGCCGGTCGCAGCCTGTGCAACAGTCGTAACCGAGCCCTCACTTCCCGTATCGGAGACCCTCGATGCCCTCCCACGTCGATGCGGACCGTCCGGCCTCCCAGCCGCCCGAACGCGGTGCACTGGACGCCCTCATCAGACAGGCGCGGCATCTGCGCGGCGGGATCGACGCCGTACGTCCCCGCACCGCCGACGAGGACGCACGGGGAGTCGAGGACCCGGCACGGCGCTGGCAGCGTGCGCTGTGTGATCTCGCGGCCCACCAGCTGGACGACCTCGGTGAACATCTCGGCAGGCTCCGTGCGGGCGCACCCTCCCAGCCGGAACCGCACGAGACGGTCCCCGACCCGGCCGCGTCGTCCGCCGCCTCGGAGCCGCCCGCGCTCACCAGCAGGGTGGGAAGCGCGGAGTGGAACCTGCTGACCGACGAGGTGTCCTGGTCGGAGGAGCTGTACGGCATCTTCGGGCGTGCGCCGCAGGACGGCCCGCTCTCCCTGGACGAGCTCCCCTCATGGGTGCTCCCCGAGGACCAGCCGCTGCTCGCGGCCGCCGTGACGGACTGCCTGGTGGACGGCAGGCCGATCGACCAGGAGTTCCGGATCATGCGTCCGGACGGTGCCCTGCGCACTCTCCACCTGCTCGGCGAACCGGTACTGGACGGGCAGGGCGGCACCGCGGCCATGTGGGCCGTGCTCCGTGACGTCAGCGAGCTGCGCCGCAGCGAACTCGCCGTGCGCGAGATCCATGAGACGGTGCGCCGCGAACGTCATGCCGCGCAGGCCGAGCGCAGGCTCGCGGTCGAGCTGCAGGAGACCGTGCTCCCGCCGTGGCGCGGCCCGCAGCGCATCCCGCACGGCGGCCCCGGACGCACCCGTGACGCCGCCGCCGGAGGGGCTCTCGACATCGCCTCGCACTATCTGCCCTCGACGGCGAGCGCGATGATCGGCGGTGACTGGTACGACGCGCTGGAACTGCCCGACGGCGCCACCCTGCTCTCGGCCGGGGATCTGACGGGGCACGGAGTCGCCGCCGCGTCCGGGATGGCGATGCTGCTGGGCGCGGTCCGCGGCATGGCTTTCGCCGGCGTGGGGCCCGGCGCGCTGATGGGGCATCTCAACCAGCTGCTGGACACCTCGGCCCAGCCGGCTCTCGGCAGCGCGGTGTGCTGCCGGTACGAGCCCGGCGACCGCACCCTCACCTGGTCCCAGGCGGGCCATCCCTCGCCGGTCGTCTTCCGTGACGGCACGACCAGGGTGCTGGATCCGCCCCGCGGCGTGCTGCTCGGCGCGACCTCGGGCAGCGCATACGGTCAGAGCACCGAAGTACTGGAGCCCGGCGACCTGTTGGTACTGCACACGGACGGGCTCGCCCCGCGCGGTGAGCGGATGGGCCCCGCGGACCCCCAACACACCGCTCCCGAACGGCTGCTGGAGCTCGGTGACCGCTTCGCCGGTGCCCGGTCCGCACAGGAGTGCCTCCGCATGGTCGTCGAGGAGTTCGGCGGCCGGGACCGCGAGGACGATGCCTGCGTGCTCATCGCCCGCGTGACCGGCTGACGTCAACTCCCTGCCCCCGTTGCGCCGTTGAGGCACGCGGAGCTAGCACCGCATGCCGGACAGCGCGGAAGAAAGCACCCGTGTGCGTTCATTCCTTGGAGTCACAACACTCACTCTTGACGTCACGTTTCTCCAAGGCGAAGCTTTCGCTCACCCGAGACGTGGCCGTCCGACCCAACGGCTTCACGTGGTGAACTCACCGAGGCGCGCCCGTCGGTGCCGCCCCCTGTTCCTCTCCTCAACTGGAGGATGCGTGCGTACCAACTCCCGTCGGAACTTCCTGCGAGCAGCGCTGGTCGGTGCGTCGGCGATGGCCGCGCCCGTCCCGCTGGCCGGCGTGGCCCGGGCCGAGTCCGCAGGCGCAGGCACCGCCGCGAAGCCCTCGGGGGAGGCGCCCGGCGGACCCGGGACGAGCGCGGCCTTCGCACCCGCCGACAAGACCGGTTTCGGCACCTCCCGTACGAAGGAGAGCCCCGTCTGGTTCACCCTGCAGGGCGGCAGGATGAGCGAGACGTACTACCCGGACCTGAGCACCCCTGCCAGCCGGCAGACGCAGCTGGTGATCACCGACGGGAAGACGTTCGTCGAGCGCCTCAGCGACGGCGAGGCACGCACCGAACCCTGCCTTCAGGGCGGGGCTCCCGGCTACCGGCTCACCAGCAGGGGAACAGGCTGGAGCGCGGTCACGCGGTACGTCACCGATCCGGAGCGCGCGAGCGTGCTCATCGACGTCGAGGTGCGTTCGGAGACGGGCGCTCCGCTCCAGGTGTTCGTCCTGCACGACCCGTCGCTGTCCGGGGAGGGCAACGACGACAGCGCGTTCCCGCAGGACGGGACGCTCGTGGCGAAGGACAAGCACGCGGCGAGCGCGCTGGCCGCCCAGGACGGATTCACCGAGTCGACCGTCGGCTACCTCGATGTGAACGACGGCTGGACCCAGCTGTCCGAGAACAACGGGCGCCTCAAGCACCATTACGCCACCGCGGGCCCCGGCAACGTCGTGCAGGTCGGCCGGCTCCGGTTGGACGGATGCACCCGGACCCGGCAGACGGTGGTGCTCGGCTTCGGCGAGAAGGCCGCGGAGGCCGTACGGACGGCGAAGCGCTCGCTGCGGCGCGGCTTCGACGCGGCCGCCGGAGCGTACGAGCGCGGCTGGCTCGAATACCTCGGGGGCCTGCCGAAGGCCCCCGGTTGCCTGCGCACACCCTCCGACCAGGCGCTCTACACGGCGTCGGTCGTGATGCTCGCGGCCAGTGAGGACAAGCTCAACCCCGGCGCGTTCATCGCCTCGCCCTCGATGCCGTGGGCGTTCGGCACCGACCGCGGCATCGCACCCGAGACCGGCTCGTACCACCTGGTGTGGGCCCGCGACCTCTACCACATAGGCACCGGGCTGCTGGCGGCCGGAGACCGCGCGGCGGCGGACCGGGCGATGGACCATCTGCTGCGCAGTCAGTTGCCCGACGGGCACTGGTCGCAGAACCACAAGGTCGACGGCACACCGTTCTGGACGAACATCCAGCTCGACGAGACCTCGACACCCATGCTGCTCGCTTGGATGCTCGACCGTCACGACGCCAAGACCCTGCGGCACCTGCGCCGCGGCGCCGACTTCATCCTGAAGTTCAAGAGCGAAGAGGGATACAAGGCACCCTTCAGCCCGCAGGAGCGCTGGGAGGAGCAGAGCGGCTACTCGCCCTCCACCATCGCCTCGGCCATCGCCGCCCTGGTGTGCCTCGCGGACCTGATGCGGCGCGGCGGACAGGGCGACGACGCCGCCAAGTACCTCGAGGCCGCCGACAAGTGGCAGGAATCGCTGGACGGCTGGACCGTCAGCACCAACGGCCCGCACTCGTCCGAGCCCTACTATCTGCGGCTCACCAAGGACGGCAAGCCGAACGCGGGCACGGAGTACGAACTGGGCAACAACACCGACGGCAAGGTGGACCAACGCAGTGTCGTCGACGCCGGCTTCCTGGAGCTCGTACGGCTGGGCATCAAGCCCGCCGACGACCCGGTGATCCGCAACTCCCTCAAGATCGTCGACCGTGAAATCTCGGTGGACACCCCCTCAGGCCGCCACTGGTACCGCTACAGCGGCGACGGCTACGGCGAGCAGCCCAACGGCGAGCCGTGGAACGTCAACCGTCCCGAGATCAAGACGACCTACGGGCGTGCGTGGCCGATCTTCTCTGGCGAGCGCGGCGAGTACGAACTCCTCTGCGGCGACCGGCACTCGGCGCAAGGACGGCTGCGCGACATCGCCGCCACGGCGGGCGAGACCCTGATGCTGCCGGAGCAGGTCTGGGACGACCGGCCCCCGGTGCCGGAGGTTCGGTCCGGCAAGGGCACGGCGTCGGCCACACCCCTCGCGTGGACGCATGCGCAGTACCTGCGCCTGGCATGGTCGCTGGAGCGCGGAACGCCGGTGGAGTACCCGACAGTTGTCGCGGAGCGCTACCTCCACGGCTGACACGGACCACCACCTGCTCGTCCCGACGGACGCTGCCGCGGCGCACCCGGCGCCGCGGGGCTTCCCTCGGCCCCGCACGTGGCTGCCCGCACGGGCCGCCCCGCCGTCGGCCGCCCGGCCGCACCGCTCGGGGGGCACCTCCCGTCCCCCAACCGGCCCGGCCTGCCCGGGGATTGCTGACGCTCACACCGAGCGCAGACCCCTGACCCTGACCCCAGGCAGCTGGGCCGGCTTGGGCTCCCCGGAAAGCCGCGGCGTCTTGGGCTGCTTGGGCAGCGCGTGCTGGATCTCCTCGCGCAGCTCGGCGACCAGGCCATGGCCCGCGTACTGGCCGGTGAGCCGGTACATCTCACGCAGCCGGTCCCATGTGCGGTGCGAGGAGTTCTCACCGATGCTCACGAGGGCCAAGCGCGCGTAGCGGTCGGCCTGTTCCGGTTCGTCGGCGATGAAGTACGCCGAGGCGAGCGAGATCCAGTCGAAGATCTTCGAGCGCTGCCGCCCGTCCGCCCGCAGCTCCAAGGCGCGCATGGCGTGCACCTCGGCGGTGCCGGCCGCGGCCGGGTCGTGGTCGGCCAGCGTGCGGAACGCAAGGGCCTCCATGCCGTGCAGATCGGCCTCGTCGAACATCTGCATCCAACTCGGCGGCGGAACATCGCCCTTGTCGGACGCGAAAAGCTCCTCGGCCTCCCCGAGCGTGCGCCGCATCTCCTGGCCGCGGCCCATCGAGGCCTGTGCCCACGCCTCGATGGTGTGCAGCATGGCGCGCGTGCGCGGCAGGGTCTCCTCGCCCGAGCCGGTTCGGGCCAGCTTCATCAGGTCGAGCGCGTCGTCCGGCCTTCCCAGGTGCACCATCTGGCGTGCCGCGCGCGAGAGTGCCTCGCCGGCGCGCGGCCGGTCGCCGCCCTCACGCGCCGCGTGCGCGGCGATGACGAAGTACTTCTGCGCGGTGGGCTCCAGGCCGACGTCGTGCGACATCCACCCGGCGAGCACCGCGAGGTTCGCCGCCACGCCCCACAGCCGACGCTGGAGACGCTCGGGGTGGTGGTAGGAGAGCATCCCGCCCACCTCGTTGAGCTGGCCGACCACGGCCTTGCGCTGGAGTCCGCCGCCTCGTGCGGCGTCCCAGGCGCGGAAGACCTCGACCGAGTGCTCGAGCGCCTCGATCTCCTGGGACCCCACAGGGGCCGCGTCGTACCTGTCGATCGCTGCCTGGTCCGCGTTGCGGGCAAGGCCCGGGTGACCGGATTGGAGAACGCCGGCGGCGGAACCCGGGTCGCCGCGGAGCCAGTCGTACATGGCACTGCTGAGTGCCGATCCTGCGGTGAGCGCGGCGCCCGCGCCCACCAAGCCGCGTCGGTTGAGCATGAGGTCCATTCCCGTGAATTCGGTGAGGACCTCGGCCGTCCGCTCGGGGGCCCACGGCACTCCGTCCAGTCCGGACTGCTGCCGTCTTGCCGACTGCCCTGGCTTGCTGAACCCGAGGTCCTCGATGGTCACGACACGGCCGAGTCGCTCGGTGAAAAGGGCCGCCAGCACCTTCGGCACCGGATCGCGCGGGGTCTCCCCCATGTCGATCCAACGCCGCACCCGCGAGGTGTCGGTCGACAGCTGCGCGTGGCCCATGGCCACGGACTGCCGGTTCACCAACCGCGCGAGTTCGCCCTTGGACCATCCGGCGAGGCCGAACAGGTCCGCGAGACGGGTGTTGGGTCCCTTTGTCACGTCAAGCCCCCAGGTTCTCGGCTGAGTTGACAGTAACCCCGGCTCAACTGCGCTGCGACTATTCGCCAGGGTTCGCCAGGGTTCGCCAGATGGTGTGCCACCCGCACGCGGGTGTCCTGTAGAAACGCGCCACCCCGGTCCCGTCCGGACGACCAGCAACACGGTCAGGCATTCCCCAGGGTGCCGGGCCACCGTCCGGGCGGTTCCGGGCAGGCGCGCGACCCATCGGCGTACGAAGGGACCCTGCTCACCATGCATCCAGCGACGTCCGCCGTGTCCGCACCGCACCGGCCGTTCCGCACACCGCCCTACGGTGGCGGGTCTCCCGCGATTCCCGTGGTTCCCACCGCGACGCCGGTGTCCGCCCCACGGGCCGGCGCCGTGCGGACGCGGCAGCCGGCCGGCGCCGGATCTCAATCCGTCAGCGGGAGGCTGGACTTGTCCGGCCCGAACGGTACGCAGCTGCGTGCGGCCATCGCCTCCGTCCACCGGATCTGCCCGGAGTTCCACCCGGTGCAGGTGCTGCGCCGGGTGGGCCGCTCGGTCCTGGTCTCGGGGACGGCGGGGCGCAACGCCGTCGTCGCCAAGTGCCTCGTGGACAAGGCGGAGTCGTCCGTCGAACGCTTCCGGCACGAAATAGCGGCCTACCGGGCCTTCGTACGCCACCGGCCCCCGGTGCGTGCGCCGAGGCTGGTGGCCGCGGACCCCGACGAGTGCGTGCTGGTGATCGAGCGCATGCCGGGCCGTGTGGCGGCGTTACGGCGGCACCTCCTCGACACCCCGCCGCGCGCCGATCTGCGCGCCGCCCTCGGCGCGCTGTGCAAGCTCAACCTGTGGCAGCCGCCGGCGACCGCCTTCACCCGTCCGATCGACTACCCGTCGCGGCTCGCCCGCTGCCACGAGCAGGGCCTGCTGACGGACCGTGACCTCGGGGACCTGCAGACGCTGCTGCACGGCGCCGCGCAGGGGCACGGCAGTGGCGGAGTTGCACCATGGCAGTTCTCCCACGGGGACGCCCTGCTCACGAACGTGCTGCTCGCCCCGACGGGCCCCGCCTTCGTCGACTGGGAGCACGCGGGCTGGTATCTGCCGGGGTACGACCTGGCGACGCTGTGGGTGGTGCTCGGTGACGCACCGATGGCCCGCCGCCACATCAGCCAGCTCGCCCAGGCGCAGGGCGCGGCCGCGCGGGACGCCTTCCTGGTGAATCTGATGCTCGTGCTGACGCGCGAGATCCGTACCTACGAGACGGCCATCCAGCGCACCATGCGCGAGCCTGCTCCGGCCGCTCACCCGGCGGGGCAGGAACGCCCGGGCGCCATGGCCACCGGCGAGCAGCAGCGACTGCTGCTGCGCCGGCTGCACGACGACTGCGGCCTCGCGAGGCGCGCGGTGCGTGCCGCCGTGGGCACCCGGTAGGGCGGGGTTCCGGCGGGACCCGCTCGCCACCTGCGGGGCGTCACCGGTCTGGACAGGTGACGCCCCGGGGGGGGCCGCCGGCACCACCGGCAGACCGCCGAACTCACCACGCTGACGTGCGAATTCCCCTTCTCCTGCGGTCATTGACGGATGGGTCGGGCAACCGATACCTCTGAGGCCTACTCGCACTCGCATGCGAGCCCAGACCGAGGAGGCCGCCTTGCCCGGATCACCCGGAACTTCTGGTCCAGTTCACGAATCTCTCGACCCGCTCAGACGCCTCGCCCGTGGCGCATTCGGAAGGGTCTCGCCGCGCGGACGGCGCTCCCGTGCCCTGTGGGCCGCCGGCACCGGCGTCGCCGCGACGGCCCTGCTCCTCCCGCTGGTCTCCGCGGGCCCCTACGCGACGGCTGACCAGCGCGACACCTCTCGCCTCCAGCAGCAGTTCACGGATGCCGCCGAGGAGTACCGCGTCCCTGAGAGCGTGCTGCTCGGGGTCTCCTATCTGCAATCCCGCTGGGACGCGCACGACGGTGCCCCCAGCGTCTCCGGCGGCTACGGCCCCATGCACCTGACCGACGCCGGCACGGCCCTGGCCCGGTCCGCCACCGCCCACGACGGCCACTTCGGCTCCGGCTCGGAGGACCCCCGCGGCGACACGGCCCGTCCGGCGCGGAAGCCCGATGCGGCCACGAACCGCGCCCGGACTCCGCAGACCAGCGAGCTGCCGGCCCGGCTGCGCACCGCCGAGCGTGCGGCGAAGCTGACGGGCGTGTCCAGGAAGCAGCTGCGCGAGTCCACGGCCGCGAACCTGCGGGGCGGCGCGGCGCTGCTGGCGGCCGCACAGAAGAAGCTGGGCCATCCCCTCAGTTCGGATCCGGCGGACTGGTACGGGGCGGTGGCCTCCTACCCGGCCGCGTCCGAGCGCGGCACGGCCACGGCGTTCGCGGACGACGTCTTCGCTGTGATGCGTTCGGGCGAGCAGCGCACGACGGACTCCGGCCAGCGGGTCCGGCTCGAGGCCGACCCCGGTCTGCGTGCCGGCCCCTCGCAGGCGGACGGGATCGGGCAGCCCCGGCCTCGCTCCGCCTCGGGTGAGAAGCCCGAGTGTCCCCGCAGCGTCTCGTGCGAGTGGCTGCCCGCCCCGTACGAGGAGTACACGGACGACGACGGCAACCCGACCTACGGCAACCACGACAAGGCCCGAAGGCCCGCCTCCGCGTCGGTCGACTACATCGTCGTGCACGACACCGAGGGCAACTGGGACACCGTGATGGACCTGATCCAGGACCCGACATATGTGTCCTGGAACTACTCGCTGCGCTCCTCCGACGGCCACATCGCGCAGCACGTGCGGGGCAAGGACGCCGCCTGGCACGCGGGGAACTGGTACGTCAACGCCAAGTCGGTCGGCCTCGAACACGAGGGATTCCTCACCGACCCCGACGCCTGGTACACCGAGGCGATGTACCGCTCCTCGGCACGCCTGGTGCGGTATCTCGCCGCCAAGTACGACATCCCTCTGGACCGGCAGCACGTCCTGGGCCACGACAACGTGCCCGGCGTGACCACCGCCAACATCCCCGGCATGCACACGGATCCGGGTCCCTATTTCGACTGGCAGCACTACTTCACCCTGATCGGGCGGCCGTTCGTGCCGAAGGCCGCACCCAGCAGCAAGCTGCTGACCATCAGGCCGGACTACGACAAGCACCGGCCGGAGTACACCAAGTGCGACGACTCGGGCGACCCCTGCCCGGCACACGGCTCGGGCGCGGTGCGCCTGCACACGGCACCGGACGCCGACTCGGAGCTGGTCCAGGACGACGGCCTGCATCCCGGCGGCAAGTCCACCACCGGCGTCAACGACACCGGCGCGCGGGCGAGTACGGGCCAGCAGTACGCCGTGGCCGACCGCAAGGGCGAGTGGACAGCCATCTGGTATCTGGGGCAGAAGGCCTGGTTCCACAACCCGAAGAAGCAGCCCACCGCGGTTCCCGCGCGGGGCAAGCTGATCGTTCCCAAGGCCGGCAAGGACGAGATCCCCGTCTACGGACGGGCCTACCCGGAGAAGGAGGCCTACCCCGAGGGCATCCCGGCGCAGGAGCTCTCGCCGCTGCCGTACAAGGTCAAGGCGGGCCAGGCGTACGCCGCGGGGCTCAAGACGCGGGGTGAGTATCTCTACGCCAAGGAGTTCGACCCTGATGCCGAGAAGTTCAAGGTGGTGCGCGGCGATCTCACGTACTACCAGATCCAGCTGGGGCACCGCGTCGCCTTCGTCAAGGCGGACGATGTGCGGGTGACCGGCTCCTCGTAACGCGATCCGGCCCGCGGAGTGCGAAAGGGGCCCGGCGCCACGGCACGGCACTTACGGGTGCCGGCCGGCGGTGCCGGGCCCTTTCGCGCCTTCGGCTCGTCAGTGCTGGAACATCTCGGCGGGCAGCGGCTTCAGCAGCGCGTAGAGATCGCTGGTGATGGGCCGGTCCCAGCTCGCGATGGTGACGAGCACCCCGTCGCTCCGGTCGAACTGCACGCACGAGATGCGCTCCTCGGAGCACTTCACGCGGCGCACGATCAGGAGATTGTCCTCGTGCATCACCGGGTCGTCCTCGACGCCCGTGACCTCGACCGCCTCGTCGTTCTCCAGCGCCGCCATCAGCTGCGCCACCTCGAAGGGCACCTGGTTGCCGGTGACCTCACGGGCCGGTGAGCCCTCCGGCAGATTGCCGATGATCATCGCCGGACCGCGGCCGCCGAAGAGGTCGTAGCGCAGGAAGACGCCCTGGCATGTGCCGTCAGGTGCGGGCAGCAGGCCCGCACCGAGGTTGCCGGGCCAGTCGGTCGGGTCCATGGCCAGGACGTCGAAGTCCGGACCTGCGGGAACGGACGCGCTGCGACGGCGGAGGAACGACATGCGGACATGGTACGTCCCGCTGCGTACCTCTCCTCCGGGACGCCTCATCATGGTCACGGACCCGTCACGGCCACAGGGTGAAAGCGCCACCGGCTGCCGGGCAGAGCCCGGAGCAGGGGTGGTTGCCGGCGGCCTCCGAGCGCACCGGACGCCACCCCCGGCCGTGCTGGGTCCGGCCCCGGAGGAAGGGTCGAGTTCGAGTCCCGACCTTGACGTGGCGCTCACCCGGGCCACGACGGGCCTCATGCGGCCAATACGGGGTCGACTGCCTGCATCCCTGCGGCAGTTGAGCCCCGCCGAAGCGCAAGTGTCAGGTGAGGTCGAAGCGCCCGTTGCGCGCACCGAGCACGAACGCGTTCCACTCCCCCGGCGAGAAGATGACCGCCGGGATCTCGGGTGTGCGGCCGTTGCGCATCGCGATGTAGCCCTCCACGAACGCGATCTCCACACCGCCCATCTCCTGGGTGCCCGACTGCCAGCGGGCGTTGGTGAGATCGAGGTCGGGCCTCGTCGCGGTGCTGGTGGTGGTGCGCTCGGCCACGTGCGCTCCTCCTGTTTCGCTCATCGGAAGGGGCTTCAGCGTAACGACCGCTGAGGGGCACCGGACAGGGCTGGACCGACGTGGATTGCGCCGGCGGCCGGACGCACGAGAGCCCTCAGACGATCTTCTTGCCGTTGAAGATCCCGAGGCGCTCGCGGTACAGCTCGACGGGCACGCCGTTGGGGTCCTTCAGATACAGGCTCTCCTCGACGCCGCGGTCCGGACCTGCGTACTCGATGCCCGCGGTGTCGAGTGCCCTCCGGGCCGCGGAATGCGCCTCGTCCGTCATCGACAGGGCCAGATGCTGTACGCCGCCGACGGTCTCGGCGAAGTCCGGATGGTCGTGGCCGGGGAAGTCGAAGAAGCCGAGCAGGTTGCCGTTGCCGATGTCGAAGAAGAAGTGCGTGGATCCCCGGTAGTCGCGGTTCTCCACCAGTTCGACGAGGGGGAAGCCGAGCAGTTCCTGGTAGAAGCGAATGGTCTCCTCCACGTCCCGGCAGATGAACGCGACGTGGTGAATACCGGCGGCTGCGGTGGCGGGCCGGTCGGGGGCGGTCAGCAGATAGCGGTCCCGCAGGGTCTCGCGCCGGGCACGCAGTTCCTCCAACACAGATCCCTCGGGCTCAGCCATCACGGACCTTCCTCCAGAAGTGCTTTGCTCTTCAACAATCACTCTAGAGGTGTTCAGTACGGCTTAGCGAGCCGCCACGGGCGTGGCCGGGGTCACCGCGCCGGGGCGTCGCCCGCCAGGAACGTCTGCACGGCCGCGGCGAATTCCTTTGGCCGCTGCTCGTGCACCAGGTGTCCGCCCTCCTCGAGGGTGACGAAGGTGCCGAGCGGGATGCACTCGGCGGTGGCAGCCATGTCCTCCTGCGGCAGATGGCTCTCCGGACCGCCGCCGACGACGAGCGTGGGCGCGGTGATGTCGCTCAACTGCCGCCTCCAGCGCGGATCGGGGGCGTTGAGCTGCCTGTTGAGCTGCTTTCTGACCTCGAAGTCGAACAGCGGCTTGCCGGGCGGCGGTTCAGGGTCCTCTTCGCGGGGCGGGTCGACCGGCAGCAGTGTTGCTGTCTCCTCCAGGACGAGGCGCTCCACGCGGGCCGGGTGCTCACCGGCGAAGATCGCCGCCACCATGGACCCGAGTGAGTGCCCGATGAGGACGACGCGTTCCAGGCCGAGTTCGTCCAGGAAGGACCGCAGATCCTCACGCAGCAGGTCCAGCCCGTACTCGCCCGGCCAGTCGCTGCGGCCGTGGCCGCGGAGGTCCGGCGCGTACAGCGGGTGGGCGGCGGCGAGTTGAGCGATCAGCGGCCCGCGCCAGTCCTCGCCGTCCTCGCCCAGGCAGTGCAGCAGGACGACGGGGGTGCCCTCCACGTTCTCCGTTCCCCAGGTCCGGTAGGCGATCTCGATGCCGTTGGCCCGCACCGTTCGGACTTCATCACTCATACGGGCGACGCTACTGCACGTCCTTCCCGGTTTCTTTCTCCTGTCGGGCGAGTTCCGAACGGCGGTAGGAGTAGCCGAAGTAGATGACGAGGCCGATCAGGAACCAGACGGCGAAGCGTGCCCACGTCTGCCACGCGAGGAACGTCGTCAGCCACAGCGAGAAGACGATCCCTATGACCGGCACGACCGGCATGCCCGGCGTGCGGAAGGTGCGGGGCAGGTCCGGACGGCGGTAGCGCAGCACGATCACCGCCGCGCAGACCACGACGAAGGCCAGGAGGATGCCGATGTTGGTGAGTTCGGCCGCCTCCTCGATCGGCAGGAAGCCGGCGATCACTGCCGAGGCGACACCCACGATCCACGTGACGCGGGTGGGCACGTGCCGTGTGGGGTGGGTCTTCGCGAACCACTTCGGCAGCAGCCCGTCACGGCTCATCGCGAACCAGACGCGCGTGACGCCCAGCATGAAGGTGAACATCACGGTGAGGATGCCGATGATGGCGCCGACCGCGATGACGTCGGCGACCGCGCCCAGGCCCACGGACTGGAAGGCGGAGGAGAGTCCGCTCTCCTTGTCGATGTCGGTGAACTTCTGCATCCCCGTCAGCACGAGGCAGACCAGCACGTACAGCGTCATCGCGATGATCAGCGAGTAGATGATCGCCTTGGGCATGTGGCGCTGGGAGTCCTTGGACTCCTCCGCCGCGGTGCTCATGGCGTCGTAGCCGAAGACTGCGAAGAAGACGGTGGCCGCGCCGGTGAACGCCCCGGAGACCCCGAACGGGAAGAAGGGGTGGTAGTTGGCGGTGTCCACGTAGAAGAAGCCGACCACGATGACCAGCAGGACGACGAGCACCTTCAGCACGACCACGACGGTCTCGAAGCGTGCGGCGCTGCGCATGCCCCGGTTGAGCAGATAGGCGATGAGCAGGCACAGCAGCGCGGCGAAGAGGTCGACGCGGTGCCCTTCGCCGGTGCCCGGCGCGCCGAGCATCCAGGCCGGCAGCTCCGCTCCCGCCGCTTCCACGAGGAAGGAGAAGTAGCCGGAGATGCCGATGCCGACGACGGCGACGATCGCGGTGTACTCCAGGAGCAGGTCCCAGCCGATGAACCAGCCGCCGATCTCGCCGAGCACCGCGTAGCCGTAGGTGTAGGCCGAGCCCGCCTTCGGGATCAGGCCGGCGAACTCCGCGTACGACAGGGCGGCGGCGGCGCTGGCGATGCCGGCGACGAGGAAGGAGACGAGCACCGCCGGTCCGGCCTTGCCGTTGGCGACGGTGCCCGCGAGGGCGAAGATGCCCGCGCCGATGATGCCGCCGACGCCGATGGCGGTCAGCTGCCACAGGCCCAGCACGCGGGTCAGCTGCTCCCCGGCTCCCCCCTCCGCCTCGGTGATGTGCTCGATGGGTTTACGTCGCAGGACGCCTTGTGCACTCCAGAGCCCGGCCATCGAGGACCTCCTCAGCTGACGGTGCCGGCGCGCGCCCGACGCACGGTCGGCGTCGGTCATCATGGCGCGCCCGAGCGGCCGGCGGAAGCACCTTGCTCGCCGTCACGGCGGCAAGCAAGGTGACCGCCCGGCAGTACCGGCAGCGACTGCTGATGCGGTGTCTGCCTCAGTGCACCGGGGCCGCTCCCCGGCCGCCTTCCGCTTCCAGCACGGCCATCGCCGCGTTGTGCCCGCCGATGCCGCTGACTCCGCCTCCGCGTACCGAACCGGCGCCGCACAGCAGCACGTTGGGGTGAGCCGTCTCCACGCCCCAGCGTCCGCCGCCCTCCTCGGCCCACGGGAAGGACAGGTCTCCGTGGAAGATGTGGCCGCCCGGCAGCCGCAGTTCGCCTTCGAGGTCCCGGGGCGTCTTGGCCTCGATGCAGGGCCTGCCGTCGGCGTCGAGCGCGAGGCAGTCGCCGACGGGCTCCGTCAGGTGGGGGTCGAGTTCGGCGAGCGTACGGGCGAGGGCCGCGTCACGCACCGCGTCCCGCTCGGCCGCGCTGCCCGCGTCGAAGCACTCGGCAGGGGTGAGCAGCCCGAACAGGGTCAGAGTCTGGAAGCCCTGGGCGGCCAGTTCCGGTGCCAGGATGGTCGGGTCGGTGAGGGAGTGGCAGTACAGCTCGGAGGGCGGTACCGCGGGCAGGTCTCCCGCCTCCGCCTGCCGGTGGGCCTCGGCCAGCTGCCCGTATCCCTCGGCGACGTGGAAGGTCCCGGAGAAGGCCTCGCGCGCGTCGACGGCGGTGTCCTTCAGTCGGGGAAGGCGCCGCAGCAGCATGTTGACCTTCAACTGCGAGCCGCTGACGGGGCTCTCGCCACCGCCCGCCGCGGGCGAGGCCGCCTCCCCCTCGCCGAGCATCTGCGACAGCGCCTGGGGTGAGGCGTTCACCAGGACTCGGCGCGCGGCCACGGTGCCCTCGCCGTCGGCAGTGCTATAGCGCACCTCGGCCGTGGTGCCGTCGGTGTCGATGCGCTGCACCGTGTGGCCCGTACGGATCCGGGCGCCGGCGGAACGAGCGGCGTCGGCGAGGGCGTCGGTCAGTGCCCCCATGCCGCCGACGGGCACGTCCCAGTCGCCGGTTCCGCCTCCGATGACGTGGTAGAGGAAGCAACGGTTCTGCAGCAGCGACGGGTCGTGCGCATGGCTGAAGGTGCCGATGAGACCGTCGGTGAGCACGACTCCCCGGACCAGGTCGTCGGCGAAGTACTCCTCGACGGCTTCGCCGAGCGGGCGCTCGAACAGCGCCTCCCACACGGCGTCCTCCCCGATCCGCGCCTTCAACTCCTCGCGGGTGGGCAGCGGTTCGGTGAGTGTGGGAAAGACGCGCTGGGCGACCCGCTGCGTCATGGCGTAGAAGCGCTCCCACGCCTCGAACTCCCTCTCCCCTCCGGTGAGCCGGGCGAAGGACTCCCGCGTGCGGGTCGTGCCGTCACCGACGAAGAGACCGGTGGACTGTCCGTCGCGCACGGTCGGCGTGTAGGAGGAGACACCGCGCTTGCGTACGGCGAAGCGCACGCCGAGGTCGTCGATGATCTGCTGCGGCAGCAGACTCACCAGGTACGAGTAGCGCGAGAGCCGGGCGTCGACGCCCGCGAAGGTCTGCTCGGAGACGGCGGCCCCGCCGGTCCGTCCGAGACGTTCGAGCACCAGGACACGCTGTCCGGCACGTGCGAGATACGCGGCGGCGACCAGGCCGTTGTGGCCACCGCCGACGATGACGGCGTCGTAGGCCGCGCCGTCTTCGGAGATGTCCTCGGAGGCATGGGCGGATGAGTTGTGGGAGGCGGCAGGCATGCCTCTTCGTAGCATGTCCCGGGCTTCCGGCACAGGTTCATTCGTCCGGATCGGAGTCCGTCGAGACCTCCATGCCCAGCACTCCTTCGGTGCCGAAGATCTCCGAGGCCAACTCGCGCACGTCGGCCGTGCCCTCCAGCCGGAGCGCCACGTGCGCCGCGGTCTCCGCGCCCGCACGTTCCGCTGCGGCGGCTTCCTCGGGTCTCGGCACCCTGTCCACGCTGACGCCGAGGATGCGGAATCCCCGGTTGGTGCAGATCTCCATCAGCCGGGGCAGCAGGGACTCTCCGGTGCGGTAGCGCAGCCGGACCGTGGACGCCCTGAGCGTGGGCCCGGTGGAGAGCCGGGCGGCGACGAGCGGATAGCCGCGGATGACGACGAAGTGCAGTGCGGTGGTCACCGCCGCCAGGACGCCGAGGCCCCCGCCGCAGGCCATGCCCACGGCACAGGTGAGCCAGACCGTCGCGGCGGTGGTGAGGCCCCGCACCGCGTCGCGGCGTACGAAGATCAGCCCACCGCCGATGAAGCCGATACCGGCGATGATCTGCGAGGCGACCCGGGAAGGGTCGAAGGAGACGTCCTGGGTGCCCAGCACGCTGCTGAAGCCGAACTGGGAGATCTGCATCATCAGGGCACTGGCGATACCGACGAGCGCGTGCGTGCGCAGCCCGGCGCTCTTCTGCCGCGAGCCCCTTTCCCAGCCGATGAGGGTCGAGAGCACCAGCGCGAGGCCCAACTCCCCCAGCTGGGACCAGCCCTGATGGTTGTACACATCCCACAGCGGAGCCGCCAGCCCCATCGCGCGCCTCCTCTAGCTCCGATAGGCCCGGAAAGTATCAGGAAATGCAGGTTTTCGGACTCTCCCGACACAACGCCGATCCGGGCAGCGACACGGGGCTCGCACTCCGGGCAGCGGCCTTCCACTCCAACTCCCCTGAGAATCAAAGCAGTTCGGCATTCAACGTACTGTTTTCCCGTGCGCGTTCTTCGAACAGACCTTCCGGAGAGAGGGACTTGAGGAACACCCGGGGACCTCCCCGACCCCGCCGACCGCACAGTCGCATGCGACGTGCGTTCAACCCCGGAGGGACCCGTTCCGCTCAACGCAAATAGTGCCGCGAGGGGCTGACATATGCTCAGCACATACCCTCCCTCACCCTTGCGGCGGCAAAGCCGGGGCGGAACGGGCAGAAAAGAGGACTTCGAGACCGGAGTGATAGGGAATAGTGGTTCCGGTCGGTCATGACGCTGAGTAGGGTGTGCGTTGCTGCCGGGCACCGGACACGTTCCGGTCGAATTCGGTTTGCCCGAATTGTGCACATTGGGATGGCATCGGCAGAGACAGCAGATTCGGCAGGAGAGCATGACCGCTGGCTTTTTCGAGGGGCAGTACGTGTGGCACCCGGCGGCCGATGACCGTCAGCTGGCACGAGCATGCGTGGATGTGCGCGCGGGCCGCTACCTCAGCTCGCACGAGGTGCTGAAGGACGCTCAGCGGGACTTCGGCCTGCGCGCCCACCGTTCACTCGTGCTCGCCTCCGAGGCGTGCGACTCCGACCTCGCGGAACGCTGGCTGGCCGAGGAGCCCAGCAAGGAGGCGGCGCTGCTGTGGGCGCGGGTCTCCTCGCTGCGCGCACTGCGCGCGGCGGACACCGAGGACCGCCGCGCCGGCGACCTCGGCCGCATCGCCTTCGCCGCATGCCAGCGAGCGGCGCTGATGGCACCGAGGGACCCGACACCCTGGGTCACCCAGCTCTCGCTGGCCCGGCTCCAGCGGCCCCGTGACCCGGCACCGCAGGGTCTGCTCACCTCGCCCGAGGGCCCCTGGTCGCTCTTCTCGCACATCCTGCGGCTCGACCCGTGGCACAGGGAGGCCCATCACCGGTTCCTGTCCTTCTTCTTCGCCCGCTACGGCGGTTCCGGCAAGGCCGCCTGGGACGTCGCCGCGTTCCTCGGCCAACGGGCCCCGGCGTCCTCCGCGTTGAGACTCCTGCCCCTGGTGGCGCTGGTCGAGGAGCACGACCCCACTTCGCTCCTGGCCGACCGCACGTGGGAGCAGCCCCAGTGGAAGGCCACCGCGCTGGGGGCGTACCAGCACTGGCTGCCGCAGGTCGCGAGCTACGAGTTCACCCCGGTGCTGGACCTGGCGTACCTGGCACACGCACTGATCATGGCGCACTGCGAGTTCGAGGCCCGTCCGGTCTTCGCGGCGATGGGGCCCTACGCCTCACGGATGCCGTGGAGCGCGCTCGGCGACCCCGAGGAGCAGCTCAGCAAGGCACGTCTCGCGTGCGGGCTCCCCGTACCGGGCTCGCGCTGACGTGGCCCGCACTTCCGCGCCTGCGACGGCACAGAGTCCGTGGCCGCCCCTGCCCTGAGGCGCCGCGCGCTCTCCGCACCGATCGCGACGAAGCTCCCGATGTCCATACAAGAAAGGTCCGACCGTGTCCGACTCCGCCTTCGCAAGCCGCACGAGAATACGACAGCGCGAAGCGCCTGCCGCTCTCGACGATGATGCCACGTTGCATGCGATGGGTTATCCGCGGAAACTCACGCGCCGATTCCGCGCGTTCGACAATTTCGCGATCTCATTCACCATCATCAACATCATCTCCGGGATTTTCTCCTCGTTCGGTTTCGGGATGAATGCGGGCGGCCCGCTGATTCTGGTATTCGGCTGGATCAGCGTCTCGGTGATGGTTCTGTTCATCGGCGCGTCGATGGGCGAGATCGCTTCCGCTTATCCGACCAGTGGTGCCCTGTATTTCTCCGCGGGAAAACTCGCCAAGAAGCACAAGGGCGCATGGTCCTGGTACACGGGCTGGCTCAACTTCGTCGGCCAGGTGGGAGGCACGGCGGCGACGGGCTACGCGGCCGCCACCTTCATCCAGGCGTTCCTGGCGATGCAGTGGCCGTCCTACGAGGTCACGGGGCAGCGCACCGTGCTCATCACCGCGGTGATCCTGCTGCTCCAGGGACTCGCGAACACCTACACGGTGCACCTCGTCGCCATACTCAACCGCATCTCGGTGTGGTGGCTGCTCATCGGAATGGTGGTAATCGTCACTGCACTGACAGTGATGCCCGACCACCATCAGTCGGCCTCCTTCGTGACGCACTTCGCCAACAACACCGGTTTCACGAGCGCCCTTTACGGCGGCATGCTGGGCCTGCTCGTCACGAGCTGGACCTTTACCGGCTTCGACGGCAGTTTCCACATGTCAGAAGAGACCGTTCAGGCCACAGTGAACGCGCCGCGTGGCATCATGCGTGCAATCGGTTACTCCGCGATCACAGGTCTCGTCCTCATGCTCGCGCTGGTCTTCGCGATCCGTGACTACGACAAGGAAGCGGCGGCGGACGCTCCGCCCGTGCAGATTCTCCTCGACGCACTTGGCATGGGCACAGCCAAGCTTCTGCTCCTCATCGTGATCGGCGCGATGCTCTTTTGCGGTCTGGCCAACATGACCAGCAACACCCGGCAGATCTTCGCCTTTTCACGTGACGGCGCGATGCCCGGCTCCCGCTGGTGGCATTCGGTCTCGCCCCGTACGCGTACGCCCGTCAAGGCCGTGTGGCTCGCCGCGGCGTGCTCCCTGGTCCTGGTCATCCCGGGCTGGTGGTCGGAGACGGCGTTCACCGCCATCGTCAGCGTCAACGTCGTCGGGCTCTACCTCGCCTACGCGGTACCCATCTACCTCCGCCTGCGGCTGAGCGACTTCCAGCCCGGCCCGTGGCACCTCGGGCGCTGGGGCAAGCCGATCGGGATCCTCGCCGTGGTGTGGATCCTCGTCAGCAACGTGCTGTTCATGCTGCCGCACGCCGCGCCGATCACCGCGTCGAACTTCAACTACGCGCCGATCGCACTGGCCGTGGTCCTGATCATCGCGACGGTGTGGTGGTTCGCCACCGCCCGCAGGCGCTTCCAGGGCCCCGTCAGCTACGGCCGTCCCGACGAAGTGGCGGCCATGGACCTGATCTGACGATGCGCCGGCGGGCCGGCCGTGCCGGCCCGCCGGCCGCACCCATCAAGGAAAGGACGGACACAAGGCATGGAACCTCTCGGCGACGACGCCTCGCAGCAGCCCTCGGGAGCCGGGGCCACCGCTGCGGCCGGCTCACCTGACGGCGGCGTGGACGGACTCGGCGTCACGCGCGCCTCGTCGGAGGAATGGCTCCAGGTCGAGGAGTGGGCGGCCGAGGAGCAGTGGAACCCGGGCCTGGGCGACACGGCCTGCTTCCACCCGACCGACCCAGACGGCTTCTTCCTGGGGCGCCAGGACGGCAGGCTCGTGTCGGCCGTCTCCATCGTGAACTACTCCGACGACTTCGCCTTCCTCGGCTACTACCTGGTCCATCCCGAACTGCGGGGGAAGGGCCTGGGCATGGCCACGTGGCGGGCGGCACTGCCGCACGCCGGCGGCAGGACCATCGGCCTCGACGCGGTCCCGGCCCAGGAGGACACCTACCGGCGTTCGGGCTTCACCGCCGCCTACCGCACGGGGCGATACGGCGGGCGCCCCACGTCTCCGGGCGTCCCGTCGCCGGCCGTCGAGCCCGTGACGGAGGATCACCTCAAGGCGATCGCGGCGTACGACGAAGTGTGCTTCCCCGCACCCCGCAAGGCCTTCCTCGAGCGGTGGCTGAGTGCGCCCGGACACCGTGCACACGTCTACGTACGCGCTGGTGAACCGGCAGGCTACGGCGTGATCCGGCAGGCCAGGGACGGCCACCGCATCGGGCCTCTCTTCGCCGACACCCCGGAGATCGCCGAGGCCCTCTTCGACACGCTCATCGCACACCTCAGCCCGGACGACGAGGTCCATGTCGACATCCCTGAGACACATGAGGCGGCCGTCGCCCTCGCCACGAGCCGTGGCCTGGCGCACGGCTCCGGAACGGTGCGCATGTACAAGGGCGAGCCTCCCGTCACACGGGCGGAGCGCGTCTTCGGTGTCACCAGCCTCGAACTCGGCTGACGGCTCCGGCGCTCCCGGCCGCGGGCCGCGCAGGGAGACCCGCCGCGAGGGCGGCACGGACCGCCGCGGCGGTCTCCGTGTGGGGCAGGCTGTACGTGTGCAGCCGGGCAGGGTCGCGGCCCGAGCTTCCAGGGGTCTCCTGACAGGTGGTCAGACGGACCTCTCGGCGCGGCGGCGACCCTCCCACCGGGGCCGTTCCACGCACTCGGGACGGCCGGACGACGCAGTCGCCATTTCGGCTCCTACCTGTAGTAATACTGGCCAGAGGGACAGTGTTACGCTCACTCGGAGGTATCAATGAAGATGCTGATCAATGTGCCGGAAAGCGTCGTCGCGGACGCCCTGCGGGGGATCGCCGCCGCGCATCCCGAGCTGACGGTCGACGTGGAGAACCGCGTCGTGGTGCGGCGTGACGCCCCCGTGGCCGACAAGGTGGGCCTGGTCTCCGGCGGAGGCTCCGGCCACGAGCCCCTGCACAACGGCTTCGTCGGCAGGGGCATGCTCGACGCCGCCTGTCCCGGCGCGGTCTTCACCTCCCCCGTTCCCGACCAGATGACGCGCGCCGCGGCAGCCGTGGACAGCGGCAAGGGCGTCCTGTTCGTCGTGAAGAACTACACCGGCGACGTGCTCAACTTCGACATGGCCGCGGAGCTGGCCGAGGACGAGGGCATCCAGGTGGGCAAGGTCCTCGTCCAGGACGATGTCGCCGTCACCGACAGCGAGTTCACCGCCGGACGCCGCGGCACCGGCGCGACGCTGTTCGTCGAGAAGGTCGCGGGAGCGCTCGCCGACGAGGGTGCGCCGCTGGAGCGTGTGGAGGCGATCGCCCGTCAGGTCGCCGACTCCTCGCGGAGCTTCGGTGTGGCGCTCGCCCCCTGCACGACGCCCTCGAAGGGCAGCCCCACCTTCGACCTGCCCCCGGGTGAGCTGGAGCTCGGCATCGGCATCCACGGCGAGTCCGGCCGTGAGCGCCGCCCGATGATGACCTCCGGAGAGATCGCCGACTTCGCCCTGGACGCCGTGCTGACCGACCTGGAGCCGGACGGTCCCGTACTGGTCCTCGTCAACGGCATGGGCGCCACTCCCCTGCTCGAGCTCTACGGATTCTGCGCCGAGGTCCGGCGAGTCCTGGACGAGCGCCGGGTGCCGGTCGCCCGTACCCTCGTCGGCAACTACGTCACCTCGCTGGACATGGCGGGAGCCTCGGTGACACTGTGCCGGGCCGACGAGGAGATCCTGCGGCTGTACGACGCCCCGGTGAACACGCCGGCGCTTCGCTGGGGTTGCTGAAGATGAGTCATGAGCACCGGGCCGGGCCGCGGTCGCCGTTCCGGGAACGGCCCTCGGTCCTGAAGAGGGAGTTGTCTTGACCGACCTGACCGATGAGCTGGACGCCGGTACCGTCTTCCGCTGGCTCACCGCCGCAGCCGCCTCCGTGGAGCGGGAAGCGGACCTGCTCACCGAACTCGACTCGGCCATCGGCGACGCGGACCACGGCAGCAACCTGCAGCGCGGATTCGCCGCTGTGGTGACTGCTCTGGGTAAGGAGTCGCCCTCGGCGCCCGGGGCCGTACTGATCCTCGCCGGACGGCAGTTGGTCTCCAGCGTCGGCGGTGCGTCCGGCCCGCTGTACGGGACACTTCTGCGCCGCACGGGCAAGGCCCTCGGCGACGCGGACCGGGTGACGGGCAGCCAGCTGGCCGAGGCCATGCGCATCGGCGTCGACGCCGTGGCGCAGCTGGGCGGTGCCGCCCTGGGAGACAAGACGATGCTGGACGCGCTCTACCCCGGCGTGGAGGCCCTGGCCGCGGGCGGGCCCCACCCCTACGGCGCGGCCCGCACCGCCGCCGACGAGGGCGCGCTGGCGACCGTGCCGATGCGGGCGCGCAAGGGGCGGGCGAGCTATCTCGGCGAGAGAAGCATCGGGCACAAGGACCCTGGCGCGACCTCCTCCGCGCTGCTCTTCACGGCTCTGGCCGGGGCGGTCGCCGATGAGTGAGCAGCAAGACGCTTCCTTTGCCGGCAGGGAGGCCGCAGCCCGGTCCTCGGCGGGGAAGCAGCGACCGAAGGTCGGGATCGTCCTGGTCTCGCACAGCAAGGAGGTCGCCGACTCCGTCGCACGCCTCGCCGTCGGGCTCGCAGCCGGAAGGGACAGCGCGCCGGTTGAGGGCGCGGGCGGCGGGCCGGACGGCGGCCTGGGCACCAGCGCGGAACTCATCAGCGCCGCCGCACACAAGGTCGACACGGGGGCCGGCGTGGCCATCCTGGTCGACCTCGGCAGCGCGGTGCTGACGGTGAAGGTACTGCTGGCCGAGGGAGACGAACTGCCGGAGAACGCCCAGCTGGTGGACGCTCCGCTCGTCGAGGGGGCGATCGCCGCCGTGGTCGCCTCCGCGGGCGGCGCGGACCTGGCGGAGGTCGCGGCGGCCGCCGAGGAGGCGTACCACTTCCGGAAGGTGTGAACGCGCCGCCCCGCGGGCCGGTTCAGCCCTGCCCGCGGAGCCTCGGAGCCGCCGGTGGCCCCCCCGTGTGCTGCGGGTTCGTCTCGTCCGCGCCGTCAGCGGTGGTGCGCGCCCAGTCCGCGAGGCAGGCGACGTCGATACCGTGAGGGGAGCTGCTCCGGTACGGCTCGATGCCCTCGGCTCCGCGCAGCAGCAACCGTGCGCCGCCCTTGGTGTTCCCGCGGGCGAGATGCGTGATCCCGACGGCGAGTTGCGCCAGGCCCTTCCACAGCGGCGCTTCCGCCTCGGGTGCGCTCTTCCAGGCGTCCTCCAGCACCTCGTGTGCGTGGAAGGGCATGCCGTCGTCGAGCAGCTGCTGCGCCTCATCCAGCGTCCGGTCAGGAGTGCGCACCACGCCCTCGGGCTGGCGGGGGACGCCCTGCTCTCCGTACGGGAGCGGCCGCCCCAGTCCGTCGCGGGGCCGTGCGTTGCGGGCCTTTCCCTCGGGGTCACGGTCACGCCGGCGGGAACCGCTGCCGGTGCCGGCGCTCGCCGCAGCGGTTGCCCGCGGGTCGTGGCCGCAGTGCTCGCAGTCAGGACGCGAGGCGTCCTCCCGCACCCGGCCGCACTCCTCGCACACCTGGTTCAGGAAGCACGCCGGCTCCCCGCCCTGCTGCTCGTGGCTCTCCTGCACGTGACGCTCTTCTCCCTCGCTGCGCATGTCCGTCGCCGCTCATCCGCGCCCACCGCTGCGTGGTCCGCGGGCTCCCGTGGTCACCCTTCCGCGAAGACCTCGGTCAGGGGAACGCCCACGTCTGCGAGTCTGGACGCTTCGACGGGCAGACGGGAAGTCACGAGGGTGCGGATCGGGGCGGTGACGTCCCAGACGTTGACGTTCATCCCGGCCAGTACCCGGCGCTGGTTGAGCCAGAACGCGATGAACTCGCGGTCGGAGGTGCTTCCCCGGAAGACGACCTGGTCGTAGGTGCCCGCTCCGGCGTAGCCCGTGTACTCCATGCCGAGGTCGTACTGGTCGGTGAAGAAGTACGGGAGCCTGTCGTAGCTCGCGTCCTCCCCGAGCATCGACCGGGCAGCCGTGGCGGGCTGGTTGAGTGCGTTGGCCCAGTGCTCGACGCGGATGTGCCTGCCGAGCAGGGGGTGGAGGGCGCTGGCGACGTCGCCGGCGGCCCAGATGTCCGGGTGCGAGGTGCGCAGGGCTGCATCCACGCGGATGCCGTCCTCGACCTCCAGTCCGGCGTCGACGGCGAGTGCGGTGTTGGGCGTGATGCCGACGCCGACGATCACGGCGTCCGCCTCGATCCGTTCGCCGCCGTGCAGCCGCACGCCGGTGACGTGGCCGTTCTCGCCCGTGATCTCCGTGACGTGTGTGCCGCAGCGCAGATCGACGCCGTGTTCGGTGTGGAGGTCGGCGAAGACCTGGGCGGTCTCCCGTCCCAGGACGCCGAGCAGCGGCAGTTCCGCGGCTTCGAGAAGCGTGACCTGGACTCCTGCCGTGCGGGCGGCCGCGGTGGTCTCCAGGCCGATCCAGCCGCCGCCGATGACGACGACCCTGGAGGCGGTGCGGAAGGTCTCCTTCAGGCGGTCGCTGTCGGCGAGCCGCCGCAGGTAGTGCACTCCGTCGAGGTTCTCGCCCCCCACGGGCAGCCTGCGCGGGGAAGAGCCCGTGGCCAGCAGCAACTTCGCATACGGGAGGGAGCTGCCGTCCGCGAGGGTCACCGTGTGGCCACCGGGATCGACGGCCGCTGCGGGGACGCCGAGGCGCAGCTCGACGCCGTTCTCCTCGTACCAATTCTGCGGGTGGACGAAGACGTCCTCGCGCGGCGATGTGCCCTGGAGGTACTCCTTCGACAGCGGCGGACGTTCGTACGGTCGCTCGTCCTCCTCGCCGACGAGGACGAGCGGTCCGTCGAACCCCCCTCCGCGCAGGGCCTCTGCGGCCTTCGCTCCGGCCAGTCCGGCTCCGGCGATCACGAACGGTGGGTTCGCGGCCATGTTCTGCTCCTCGAGTGGCGATCGGGCATCGCCCGGTAAGCGCCTCGCAGCGCGCGTCTCTTCCGGGCCCTGGCAGCTGCGTCCGCACGGTGGCAAGGCCTCATGCGGACCGGCTCTTCGAGGCGGCGGTACGCAGCTCCTCGTCCAGCGTCCCGAACAAGTCGCGCCAGGAGTCCGAGAATTTCCTTATGCCCTCTTCCTCGAGGGTCGTCACGACGTCGTGGTAGGAGACACCTGCCACGTCGAGGTCGTCGAGGATCTGCTGGGACTCCGCGTACGTGCCATGGATGGTGTCGCCCCTGATCTCTCCGTGCTCCTCGACCGCGCGGAGAGTCGCCTCCGGCATGGTGCTCACGACGTCGGGCGCGACGAGTTCCACGACGTAGCGGGTGTCGTCGAAGGCCGGGTCCTTGACGCCGGTGGAGGCCCACAGCGGACGCTGCGGCTTCATCCCGGCCGCCTCGAGTGCCCGCCAGCGGTCGCTCGCTCGGGCCTGCTCGAACTGCCCGTAGGCGAGCCGGGCGTTGGCGATGGCCGCGCGGCCGCGCAGTGCCCTCGCCTGTGAACTGCCCATCTTGTCCAGGCGGTTGTCGGTCTCGGTGTCGACGCGGCTGACGAAGAAGGACGCGACCGACGCGATGGAGGAAAGGTCGTGCCCGGCGGCCTGCGCCCCTTCCATTCCGGAGAGGAAGGCGGAGATGACCTCGGCGTAGCGGTCGAGGGAGAAGATCAGGGTCACATTGACGCTGATGCCCTCGGCCAGGGCCGCGCTGATCGCTCCCAGGCCCTCACGGGTGGCGGGGATCTTCACGAAGAGGTTGGGCCGGTCCACCTGCCACCACAGGTCCCGCGCCTCGGCGAGGGACGCCATGGTGTCCTTCGCCAGCTGCGGGGCCACCTCGATCGAGACGCGTCCGTCCAGGCCGTGGGTCATCTCGTACACGTCGCGCAGGGCATCGCACGCCCAGCGCACGTCGTAGGCGGTCAGCAGCCGGGCCGCCTCGGCGACACCCACGCCCCGCCGGGCGAGGTCCGTGATCTGCGCGTCGTAGTGCAGCCCGGAACCGATCGCCTTGTCGAAGATCGTCGGATTGCTGGTGATGCCCACGACGCCCTGCTCGCTCACCAGCCGGGACAGCCCGCCGCTCGCCAGCCGCTCGCGGCTCAGGTCGTCCAGCCAGGGAGCCACGCCTTCGTCCGCGAGCCGTTCCAGGGTGCCGGTCATGCTCGTCTCCTCAGGTCGTCTCCCCCGAGCAGCCCTCTACTCCAACGTAACGCCACGGCTCCGTGCGCCCGTGACCTGCGCCTTCGCTCACGGTCAGGAGGGTGGTCCGGCCGGCTCAGCCGCGGCCGATCCCCTCGAACCAGGTGGGACCGTCCCCGGTGGCCTGCTTGATGCGGGTCACGACGGACTCCTCCATCGGCGGCAGCGCGTCCAGCCCGAACCAGCCCACCTCAAGGGACTCCTCGTCGTTGACCCGGGCCTCTCCCCCGGTGACGCGGCAGCGGAAGCAGATGTCCATGTACTGGCAGATGTCGCCGTTGGGGTAGGTGATCGGTTCCTCCAACGCCTGCACGAGAACCACCCGTTCCGCCACGCACCGGACGGCTGTCTCCTCCTCGACCTCGCGCTGGACCGCCGCCGCGGGCTGCTCACCCGGCTCGGGGATGCCGCCGATGATGGACCAGTTCCCCGTGTCGGCCCGCCTGCCCAGCAGCACACGGCCGTCCTCGTCGAACACGACGGCGCTCACACCCGGCAGGTAGAGAAGCTGGTGACCTGCGGTGGCGCGGATCCTGCGGATGAATTCGGGTGTCGCCATGATCCTGAGCCTACGCGGTTCGGGACGCGGTCCTCGTCCGCCGACGTTCACCGGAGGCACATCACTCGCGTACGAGATATCCACAATCCGCCTGTCACGCATTACCGTTGAGCCGCGAAGTCGCAGCCTGCGCCGCCCGTCCGACCGGCCGGGGGCACGGGGTGCGCCGGTTTCGGGGGGTCGCAGGGGATGACGTCACCGGTGCTCGGTTCGTCAGGGGTGCGTGAACGGGAGAACGGTACCGCCGACGTCATTGGGGTGCTCGTGCTGGGGGCCTGTGCCGCGTGGGCGCTGGTCACAGCCGCGGGGCGTGACGCCCGGCCGGAGGGGATGCTGCTCGCCGTCCTCGCGGTGGGCGGCGGATACGCCACGGGACGCATCGCGGGTTCATTACTGCCTGCCGGTGCGGCGGCCGGAGCGGGAGCCGCGGGGGTCTTTCTCGCGTTCTTCGGCCCGACGTCCTCGCATGTAATCCCGGGCGGCATCGAATTCGCGGGACCGGCGGGGCGTTCGGGTGTGACGGCCGCTCTCCTCACGCTCTCTGTCGGCGCGTTCTGCTGCGCCGCGTGGGCGGCACCGGTGGGTGCCGTGCGCAACGGCCTGCGGCTGGCAGCCGCCGCAACGGTGGTGTGCGCCCTGCTCGTAGGCACCCCGGTCGGCTTCGCGGCCGCCCTGGGCGTACTGCTGTGCTCCCTCGTCGCCGGAGGGATACGCCGGCGGCCGATGTTCCTGGCGGCTCTCGCAGTCGCCGCCGCGGCCGTCTCGGGCGTCACCTTCGTCGTGGCCCAGGAGGAACAGCCGCGCGGGACACCGGTCGCCCTGCACGAGCAACTGACGCTCCACCGGGTCGAGTTGTGGCGGGACGCCCTCACCCTCACGCAGGACCACCCGCTCTTCGGCACCGGCCCCGACACGTTCCGGGATCTGAGCGTCACGGCGGGCGGCACGGGCACCGGCACCGCGCCGGCGGCGTACACGGCACACGGCGCGCAGCCCGAGCGGGAAGCGGCACCTTCCGACGGCAAGCCGCACTCCGCTCCGCTGCAGGTCGCGGCCGAGCAGGGCCTGCCGGGTCTGGCGCTGCTCGCCTGCGCCTTCGGATGGCTGCTTTTCGCCCTGTGGGCCTCGCCCAGGCCCACACCCGTCGTGCTGACGGCGGGCGCGGCGCTCTCCGCGCTCGCCGCCCTGGCGGCGATAGGCAACGCACTGAGCTTCACGCAGGTGACGGCGGGCGCGGGGCTACTCGCGGGCATCGCCTGCGCGAGGCGGCTCAGCTGAGCCGGGCGCCCTGCGAAAGGTGACCGCGGGTGGCCCGCGCCGCCGACTCCGCGTCGTCCAAGGGAAGGTGAAGGTCTGCCCGTCCTGAAGCCGCAGCCCCTCGTCTTCTCCGCGGCGAGGGCGTCGGAGAGCGGGATGCGGCGCCGCCTGCGTGCCCGCAGCGCAGTTCGACGGCTTCGCTGTCGACGCTGACGCGCACATGGACGAACGCGAGAGTGCCGAAGAGGCCCGGCAGTCCGGCGGCGAGGCAGCTCACGACGGACATGGGCAGGGGCGCGCTGTTCAGCTCCCACGGGGCACGCGCGCCCAGCACCGGAGGGACCCGCACATGCGGCGCCGAGCGACTCCGGCAGCCGGTGCGCGCGGTTGGCCGCACCGCCGGTCAGGCCCGGTCGGGCCCGGTCAGCCCCCGGTGAGGCCCGCGGGTGCTCGGCTCATGGAACGCAGGTCACGGCGGGCCCCCGGCGGCCGGATCAAGGCGTGACGGGGGCGCCCGCAAGGAGCCGGCCCTCGGCGTAGGTGCTCGCGACCTCGGGCAGCCTGGCCGTACGCCCCGCGAGGAGCACCGTCAGCCCGCCGGTCGGGGCGGCCCCCGGGTCCGGGCCGGTGCCGATCCTGCGCAGGGCCTGGGCGGCGACCGCGCCGGCGGAGCCGAAGAGCACCGGCGGTGTGCCGTCCGCCTCCGAGACGGCCGCGCGGATGCGTTCGCCGACGAGTTCGTAGTGCGTGCACCCGAGGACGACGGCGCGCACACCGCGGGGCGTGAGCGCGGCGGCCGCACCGATGGCCACGTCGACGGCATGTTCCTGCGCCGTCTCCACCGCGTCCGCGAGGCCGTGACAGGGGACCTCCGTGAACTGGGCGTCCTTCCCGAACTCGGCGATGAGGCGCCGCTGGTAAGGGCTGCCCGTGGTCGCCGGAGTGGCCCAGACGGCGACGGGACCTCCGCCCTGCGCGGCCGGCTTCACGGCGGGCACCGTCCCGATGACGGGGAGGTCCGGCTCCAGCTCCTCGCGGAGCGCCGACAGGGCATGTACGGAGGCGGTGTTGCAGGCGACGATCAGGGCGTCCGGCTCGTGGGCACCGGCGGCCTTCGCGCAGGCCAGGGCGTGGGCGGTGATGTCGTCGGCGCTGCGCGGACCCCACGGCATGCTGTCGGGGTCGCTGGAGAGGACGAGATCCGCGTCGGGACGTGCTCTGCGTACGGCCGCCGCCGCCGCGAGAAGGCCGATACCCGAGTCCACCAACGCGATCTTCACGGCACGCCACTGTAGTCGATGGGCCAAGCGGGCCATGCGGCCTCATCCGGCGGCACCACGGCCCCGGCGCACCGTCCGCACCGCCCGCCGTGCGGCAGACTGCGGCGGATGAGCGCCCTGACCTGGATCGCCTCGGGATCACTTGCCGCCTGGCTGTGGCTGCTGCTGGGGCAGGCCCGCTTCTGGCGTACCGACATCCGGCTGCCGCCGCGGCCGGAGCCGGAGAACTGGCCCGCGGTGGCGGTCGTCGTGCCGGCCCGGGACGAGGCGGAGGTCCTGCCGCTCAGCCTTCCCGGTCTGCTCGCCCAGGACTATCCGGGGCGGGCCGAGATCTTCCTCGTCGACGACGGCTCCTCGGACGGCACCGGCGAACTGGCGCAATGCCTCGCGCGCGAACGGGCCCCGCACGGCCTGCCGTTGACCGTCACCTCGCCCGGCGAGCCCGAACCCGGCTGGACCGGCAAGCTGTGGGCGTTGCGGCACGGCATGACACTCGCGCGGGAACGGACCGGAGCGGACTTCCTTCTGCTCACGGACGCGGACATCGCACACGCGCCGGACTCGCTGCGGGACCTGGTCAGCGCGGCGACCGGCGCCCGTCTCGACCTGCTCTCCCAGATGGCCCGGCTGCGGGCGGACAGCGCGTGGGAGCGGCTCATCGTCCCCGCCTTCGTCTACTTCTTCGCGCAGCTCTATCCCTTCGGCCGGGTCAACCGGCCCACGTCCCGTACCGCCGCCGCGGCCGGCGGCTGCGTGCTGCTGCGCACCGATGCGGCCGTGCGCGCGCACATCCCGGAGAGCATCCGGCATGCCGTCATCGACGACGTGACGCTCGCACGCGCCGTCAAACGAAGTGGCGGCCGGATCTGGCTGGGGCTGGCGGACGGCGTGCACAGCGTGCGTCCCTACGAACGGCTGCCGCAGCTGTGGCGGATGGTGGCGCGCAGCGCGTACGCACAACTCGGGAACAGCCCGCTGGTGCTCCTGGGCACGGTGGCGGGGCTGACCTTGGTGTATCTGGTGCCGCCGCTGACCGCGCTGGCGGGCTCACCCGTGGGCGCGGCGGCCTGGGCGGTGATGGCGCTGACGTACGTCCCGATGCTGCGCTACTACCGGCAGCCGCCGTGGCGGGCGCTCGCGCTGCCCGTGACGGCGGCCCTGTATCTGCTGATGACGCTCGATTCCGCGCTGCGTCACCATCGCGGGCGCGGTGCCGCCTGGAAGGGCCGCACCTACGCCTGAGGGCGAACGCCTTGAGGCGGGCGGCAGTTCACTTGCGTCCGGGAGTCCACTGCATGCCCCAGCCGTAGGCCGCGTCGACGGTGCGCTGCGGGCTGCTGCCTCGCTGGGTGACCAGGTAGCGGGCCTCACGGTGCACGACGAGGTCGCCGCCCTCCTTGGTGATGAGCGCGAGCGCGCAGACGTTGGACGGGACGGTGCACTCGTCGAGCGAGAACTCCACGGCGGCGCCGTGCTGCGGCTGGAGGGTGACGGTGCCGTGGACGCCCTCGAAGCTGCGCGCCCCCGAGTAGATCGTGACGAACACGAGGATCCGCCGCAGGTCCGCCGCGCGGTCCAGATTGACGGTGAGGTTCTCCCCGGAAGCGACCGAGCCGGTGCGGTCGTCGCCGTCGAGGTGGATGTACGGCGGCTCGGTCAGCGAGCCGAAGGCGTTGCCGAGTGCCTGGACGACGCCCTTGCGGCCGTCGGCGAGTTCGAAGAGGGCGCACAGGTCCAGGTCGAGATCGGAGTAGCCGGCCACGGCCTTGCCGAGCTTGCGGCCCCAGCCCGAGAACTGCTTCTGCACCTGCCAGTTGAGGTTGACCCGCAGAGCTCCCCCGGTGCCGCCCTGCTTGGTGAGGGAGACCGAGGGGGCCTGCTTGGTCAGCGTGACCTTGGTCAGCCGCACGGGTTCGGACGCGGCCGGTGCGGGAGTCGCCGGCCGTGCCTGCTGCGGAACACCGGCAGCGGCCGGCGGGGCTGTGGGCGCTGCTTCGCGCACCGGTGCGCCGGTGTCCGTCCCCTCGTCAACACTGATCCCGAAGTCCGTTGCCAGACCGGCCAGTCCGCTGCCGTATCCCTGGCCGACGGCGCGGAACTTCCAGCCGCCCTGCCTTCGGTAGAGCTCACCGAGGACGAACGCCGTCTCGACGGTGGCATCGGTGCTGTCGAACCGTGCGATCTCCGCCCCGCCGGCCGCGTCCACGATCCGTACGTACAGTCCGGGGACCTGCCCGAAGGTGCCGCCGTCGGCGGAGGCCGCGAGGACGATCCTGTCGATGCCGGGCTCGGCGCTGTCCAGGTCCGCGCTCAATACGTCCACGACGGTGGCGCCTTCGGATTTCTTGCCCTCGTGGGTCACGGCGCCGGAGGCGTGACGGGGCTGGTTGTAGAAGACGAAGTCGTCGTCGGAGCGGACCTTGCCGGAGGCCGTCAGCAGCAAGGCGGAGGCGTCCACGTCCACGGGTCCCGCTCCGGAATCCCGCCCGAGCTCGATACGTACCGACGCCGCCGCGACCGGGACGTTGGTGCCCTTCCGCATCGTCATGCCTCTCCACTCCCCCTCGTCCGCCGGCGTCCATGTCCGCCGGTGCAGGTGCTCCGCCCACCGCGTGCCTGCGGGTGACGCTTCCTGTTACAACATCTCGACACGTGTTGGTGACCGATTTCCCCGGTTTCGCTCGGATTGATGACGGGGAGTCACCGCAAGCACGTGAAACCGCTCCTTGACCGGGGTCCCCAACGGCCACATTTTGGGCTTACCTTATGGGCATGACCTCCCCCCGCTACTCCCCTGGCGGCTACTACGCTGGCCCTTCGTACCCCGATACGCCGATCTAC
Source organism: Streptomyces bathyalis (assembly GCF_015910445.1). Taxonomy (NCBI): domain Bacteria; kingdom Bacillati; phylum Actinomycetota; class Actinomycetes; order Kitasatosporales; family Streptomycetaceae; genus Streptomyces; species Streptomyces bathyalis. Next base: position 6,986,970 of record NZ_CP048882.1, on the reverse strand, counting down.
GACATGCTCGTGAACGAGCGTGGCACTCCTCAGATCGCGCCCATCCGGGTCCCGTCGGCGTACGACGCTCTGCCCTCCCTCGCCGCGCTTCCCCCCGCTCTTCCGGCGCTGCCCGCCGGTCCGAGCCACCAGCAGCAGCACACGCCTCCGCAGGGGTACCCGGGGATGGGCAACCAGCCCCCGCAGCCCGGCATGGCACAGCCTGCACCCCTGCAGCAGGCGCCGCTCCAGCAGGCGCCCGCACCCTACATTCCGCAGCAGGCACCGCCGCAGCGCGGATACCAGGACCCCCGGCAGCAGCCTCAGCAGTACCAACAGCCGCAGCCGCCGCAGCAGATGCGGCCGGTCGCGCCGCCGCGTCCTGCCGCTCCCCGTCCCGCCGCACCGCGTCCCGCGGCGCCCCGGCAGATGCCGAACGCCTACGAGGACCCGTACGGAGGCCAGCAGTACCCCGGTCGCGGCTACTGACCGGATCCGGCACCTTCGGGTGACCGGCAGCGCGGGTGGCAGGATGGCGGCATGGCCTCCTTGAGACTGGCATCGCTCCACCTCTACCCGGTGAAAGCACTGGCGGGGATCACGCGTGAAGAGCTGAGGGTCGAGCCTTGGGGGCCGTCCGCAGACAGGCGCTGGATGCTGACGTCTCCGGACGGAAGCCAGGTCACGCAGCGGGAGCAGCCGCGCCTTGCCTTCGTCCGGGCCGTACCGGTCCTCGATGGCACTTCCGGGGGAGGTCCGGCGGAAGCGCCGCTGACGGTGACGGCTCCGGGGAGGGAGCCGATCGAGATCGGCGTGCCGCCGGCGGACCGGGAGACGGTCCCCGTGCGGCTGTTCGGGACGAAGCTCGAAGTGGTCCCCGCCGACGCGGAGGCGAGCGACTGGTTCTCCGCGTATCTCGGCACACCGGTGACGCTCGTGCACCTGGACGCCCCCGGACGGCGGCGCCCCATCGACCCGCAGTTCGCCCCTGACGGGCAGACGGTCTCGCTGGCCGACGGCTTCCCGCTCCTGCTCACGTCGGACTCCTCGCTGGACGCGCTCAACTCCCTGATCGCACAGGGCGATCACGCCGATGAGGGCCCGCTGCCGATGAACCGCTTCCGGCCGAACCTCGTCGTCGCGGGAAGTGCTCCGTGGGCCGAGGACGGATGGCGGCGGCTGCGCATCGGCGAGGTCGTCTTCCGCGTGGCCAAGCCGTGCGGGCGCTGCGTGGTGACCACCACCGACCAGACGTCGGGCGTACGAGGAAGGGAACCGCTGCGCACCCTCGCCCGCCACCGTCGCTTCGGGGACCAGTTGGTCTTCGGTCAGAACCTGATCCCCGAGCGCACGGGCAGGGTGCGCAGCGGCGACTCGGTCGAGGTGCTCGCCTAGGCGGTGCCTGCTCGGCACCTGGGAGGTGCCAGGGCGAGCGCCCCTCCACCGCTGTTCCGGCGGTCCGGTTCTCCCGGTGGGGAGCCGGACCGCCGGGAATCCGGGCGGCAGTTCAGCCGCTGTCGTCCATCAGCCGCGAGCGGATCAGGAAACGCACGCCTTCCGGCGCCTCGAGCGAGAATCCGCTGCCGCGGCCCGGGACCACGTCCACCGTCAGGTGGGTGTGGCTCCAGTACGCGAACTGGCTCGAGGACATCCAGAACGGCACCGGTTCGTCGACGCCCTCCACTGCCAGCCGCCCGAGCAGCACGTCCGAGTCTCCCGTGCGCAGCTCGCCGAGCTGGTAGCACATCGGAGAGCTGCCGTCGCAGCAGCCGCCGGACTGGTGGAACATTAGCGGCCCGTGCTGGTCCGTCAGCTGCCGGATCATCCGGGCGGCCTCCTCGGTGAGGCCGACCCGCTCCGGTGCCGGGGCCGGCGCCCGGTCCTGTGCCTGCTCCGCCGACGACATCAGAAGAGACCGAGCTTCTTCGGCGAGTAGCTCACCAGCAGGTTCTTGGTCTGCTGGTAGTGGTCGAGCATCATCCGGTGGTTCTCCCTGCCGATGCCGGACTGCTTGTAACCACCGAACGCGGCGTGCGCCGGGTAGGCGTGGTAGCAGTTCGTCCACACACGCCCGGCCTGGATCGTGCGCCCCGCGCGGTAGGCGGTGCTTCCGTCGCGGGTCCACACGCCGGCGCCGAGCCCGTAGAGGGTGTCGTTGGCCGTCGTCATGGCGTCGTCGAAGTCGGAGAAGCCGGTGACGGCGACGACCGGACCGAAGATCTCCTCCTGGAAGACGCGCATGCTGTTCTTGCCCTCGAGGATGGTGGGCCGTACGTAGTAGCCGCCCTCCAGCTCCCCGCCCAGCTCGGCACGGCTGCCGCCGGTCAGCGCCTTCGCGCCCTCCTGCTTGCCGATGTCGAGGTAGGAGAGGATCTTCTCCAGCTGGTCGTTGGAGGCCTGCGCACCCACCATGGTCTCGGTGTCCAGCGGGTGTCCCTGGACGATCTTCTCCGTACGGGCGATGCCCGCGTCGAGGAAGTCCCGGTAGTGGCCGTGCTGGATGAGCGCACGGGAGGGACACGTGCACACCTCGCCCTGGTTGAGGGCGAACATCGTGAAGCCTTCCATCGCCTTGTCGAAGAAGTCGTCGTCGGCCACGGAGACGTCGTCGAAGAAGATGTTCGGGCTCTTGCCGCCGAGTTCGAGCGTGACGGGCTTGAGGTTCTCGGAGGCGTACTGCATGATCAGCCGGCCCGTGGTGGTCTCGCCGGTGAAGGCGACCTTGGCCACGCGGGGGCTGCTGGCCAGGGGCTTGCCCGCTTCCGCTCCGAAGCCGTTGACGATGTTCACGACGCCCGGAGGCAGCAGGTCGGCGACCAGGCTCATCCAGAAGTGGACGGAGGCCGGGGTCTGTTCGGCAGGCTTGAGCACGACCGCGTTGCCGGCCGCCAGGGCGGGCGCCAGCTTCCACACGGCCATCAGGATCGGGAAGTTCCACGGAATGATCTGGGCGACCACGCCGAGCGGCTCGTGGAAGTGGTACGCGACGGTGTCCTCGTCGATCTCGGACAGCGACCCTTCCTGTGCCCGTATCGCACCGGCGAAGTAGCGGAAGTGGTCGATGGCGAGGGGGATGTCGGCGGCCAGTGCCTCACGCACCGGTTTGCCGTTCTCCCAGCTCTCGGCGACGGCCAGTTCCTCGAGGTGGTCCTCCATGCGCTGCGCGATCCTGTTGAGCACCGCGGCGCGTTCGGCAGGGGGTGTGCGGCCCCAGGCCGGGGCGGCCTCGTGCGCCGCATCGATGGCCCGCTCCACGTCGTCGGCGGTGCCGCGGGCGATCTCGGTGAAGGGCGCTCCCGTGACCGGTGTGGGGTTCTCGAAGTAGCCGCCCTGTTTGGGAGCGACGTATGTGCCCCCGATCCAGTGGTCGTAGCGGGACTTGTAGTTCATGACGGCCCCGTCGGACCCGGGCGCGGCGTAGCGGCTCATCACTGCCTCCCCTTGGTGCAGGCGGCCCGCCTCATCCCTCGGCGGGCCCGGTATTGCGGGAGAGACTAGGGACGGGAACGTTGCCGATACGTTGCGTGCGCTCCCCTGTCCTCTGCGTACGGGTGGCGTGCGGGGGGCATCCGCGGGTTCTCCAGGCCGTAGGCGCGCCGCAGTTCGCGTACGCGGCGGACCAGGGCGGCGGTGCGGGCCTCGCCGCCCTGGCGTCCGGCCAGCAGCGCCTCCCACATCTCCAGATCGTCCTCGCCCCAGGGTGTGCGCACCCACTCCTCCAGCAGGCTGGGGTCGCGGGAAGAGAGCAGGGCGCGGCGCAGCCGGTCCTCCAGCCGCCTGCGCAGCCGTACGACACCGGGTGCCTCGGAGAGCGGCAGCAGCGGGCCGCGGTAGGCGGCGAGCGCTGCTGGCAGATCGCCCTCGGCCAGTGCCTCGCCGACGGCGTCGTGGTCGGTGCGCGGTGCGGTGCGCAGCCGGTACGGACGCGAGTCGAGCAGCGACCCCAGCAGTCCGCGCAGGCGGGAGAGTTCGGCGCGCAGCGTGACCGGCGTGACTGTCCGTTCTCCGTAGAGTTCGAGGGCGAGGCGTTCGCCGGTGAGACCCTCGGGGTGCGCGGCCAGGAGCACCATGATCTCGCTGTGCCGCCTGCCCAGGCGCACGGGTGTGCCGCCTCCGGCGTCGAGCAGGGCCTCGTCGCAGCCGAGCGCGTTCAGCACGGGTGCACCGTCGGCGGAGGCGCCGCCCGCGGCCGCCAGTTCGGCCAGGTGTGCCTCGGCGGCGCGTGCCGTCGCCTGGACGAGCGCGAGGCTCTGGGGCGAGGCGAGATGGTCGCCGCCGGTGATGTCGATCGCTCCGATCAGGCGGTGGGTGCGCGGATCGTGCACGGGGGCCGCGGCGCACGTCCACGCCTGCACCGGCCGGCAGTAGTGCTCGGCGGTGAAGATCTGCACGGCGTGGTCGACGGCGAGCGCCGTGCCCGGGGCGTTGGTGCCGATGTAGCGCTCGGACCAGCGGGCGCCCGGAACGAAGTTCATCCGCTCGGCGTGGCGCTGGACTTGGGAGTGCCCCTCGACCCACAGCATGCGCCCGTTCTCGTCGCACACGGAGAGAAGGTGTGCGCCGTCGTCGGCGACCGTGCCGAGGAGCTCGCGGAAGAGGGGCATGACCCGGTCCAGGGGGTGCGCCGAGCGGTACGCGTCGAGGTCGTCGTCCGCCAGGTCGATCCGGGCCACGCTCTCGGGCTCGACGGAGGCACCGGCGCAGCGCTGCCAGGACTCGGCCACCACGTTCCGCACCTGCGCGCCGATCGCGCCCTGGGTCACGAACTCCTCGTGCGCGCGGCGCACCTGACCGGTCCGCTCGGCCGCGTCTGCCCCTGTCTCCAGCGCCAGCCATGGATTCAGCACACCGTCATCGTGCCGTGCGTCACAGCCCCAGGCAACGCTGTGGACCCGGACAATCCGACACGGTTCGGGATACTCCCCGGCACGCGGCCACGTGTGTCAGGCGGCGCACCCTGGTACCCATCCGCCATGCATACGCCTCCTCCGCTCTCCGACGCCGAGACCGCCCAGTTGGACGCCCACTGGCGAGCCATGAACTATCTCTCCGCCTGCCAGCTGTATCTGCGGGACAATCCGCTGCTCCGTGAGCCTCTGCGCGCGGAGCACGTCAAGCCGAGGCTGCTGGGGCACTGGGGTTCGGCACCCGGGCTGGGTCTCGTGTACACCCACCTCAACCGGGCCATCCGGACGCACGGCCTGGAGGCCATGGGCATCTGGGGCCCGGGGCACGGCGCTCCGGCGGTGCTGGCAGGGGCGTGGCTGGAGGGGACGTTCGGCGAGCTCGAACCCGCACGGCGGCGCGACGCCGAAGGCATGCTGAGCCTCTTCCGCGACTTCTCCCAGCCTGGCGGCCTGCCCAGTCATACGGCACCCGACGTACCCGGTTCGATCCAGGAGGGCGGCGAACTCGGCTACGCGCTGGCCCATGCCTACGGTGCGGCGTTCGACAACCCGGATCTGCTGGTGTGCGCCGTCGTGGGCGACGGGGAGGCCGAGACAGGGCCGCTGGCCGCGGCCTGGCACTCCAACAAGTTCCTCGACCCGGTGCACGACGGCGCCGTTCTGCCGGTGCTCCACCTCAACGGATACAAGATCGCGAACCCGACGGTCCTGGCCCGGCTGCCGGAGGACGAGCTGGACGCCCTGCTGCGCGGCTACGGATACGACCCGCTGCACGTCACCGCGCACCCGGACACCCCGCCGGCCGAGACCCACCGCGCACTGGCAGGGGCCTTCGACGTGGCGCTGGAGCGCATCGGGCGGTACCAGCGCGAGGCCCGGGCACGTGCCGGCGACGCGGTGCACCGGCCGCGCTGGCCGATGCTGGTGCTGCGTACTCCCAAGGGCTGGACGGGTCCTGCCGAGGTCGAAGGCGTGCCCGTGGAGGACACCTGGCGCTCGCATCAGATCCCGCTGACGGGTGTGCGTGAAGACCCGGCGCGGCTGCGGCAGTTGGAGAACTGGCTGCGCTCGTACGGGCCTCAGGAACTCTTCGACGAGGAGGGCAGGCCCGAGGAGCAGGTCCTGGCCTGCGTGCCGGAGGGAGAGCGCAGGCTGGGCGCCACCCCGCACGCGAACGGGGGGCGCCTGCTGCGTGAGCTGCCGCTGCCCGCGCTGGAACCGCACGCGGTGGATGTCGAACGGCACGGCCACACCTCGCACGAACCCACGCGCGTGCTGGGCGGAGCGCTGACCGAGTTGTTCTCGGACACCCAGGAGCGGCGCGACTTCCGCCTGTTCGGTCCTGACGAGACGGCTTCCAACCACCTCGACGGCGTCTTCGACGTCACCTCACGCGGCTGGCAGGCGCAGACGCTCAAGACCGACGAACACCTCGGTCCGCAGGGGCGGGTTCTGGAGGTGCTCTCGGAGCACATGTGCCAGGGCTGGCTGGAGGGTTACCTGCTCACCGGCAGGCACGGGCTCTTCGGCACGTACGAGGCGTTCGCGCACATCGTCGCCAGCATGGCCGGGCAGCACGTCAAGTGGCTTCAGAGCTCGCGTGAGGTTCCGTGGCGCAGGCCGCTCGCCTCGCTCAACTACCTGCTCACATCGCACGCCTGGCGGCAGGACCACAACGGCTTCTCCCACCAGGATCCCGGCTTCATCGACCACATCATGAACAAGAGCCCCCAGGTGGTGCGGGTCTATCTGCCGCCGGACGCCAACACGCTGCTGTGCGTGGCGGATCATGTGCTGCGCACGCGCGACACCGTCAACGTCGTCGTGGCGGGCAAGCAGCAGTGCTTCGACTGGCTGTCGCTCGAGGAGGCACGCGGCCACTGCGAGCGCGGCCTCGGCGTGTGGGACTGGGCGGGCACCGAGGCGCCGGACGGGGAGCCGGATGTGGTGCTGGCCTGCGCCGGCGACGTCCCCACGCAGGAGACGCTGGCGGCCGCGTCGCTGCTGCGCGAGCATCTGCCCCAGCTCGCGGTGCGCGTGGTCAACGTGGTCGACATCGCACGGCTGTTGCCGCGCACGGAGCATCCGCACGGCCTGCCCGACGCCGAGTTCGACGCCGTCTTCACCCGCGACAAGCCGGTGATCTTCGCATACCACGGCTATCCGTGGCTGGTGCACCGTCTCGCGTACCGGCGGGCCGTGCACGACTCGCTCCACGTGCGCGGCTACAAGGAGTCGGGCGCCACCACGACGCCGTTCGACATGGTGATGCGCAACGACATGGACCGCTACCGGCTCGTGATGGACGTCATCGACCGCACTCCGGGACTGCCCGTGCGGGCGACGGGGGTGCGTCAGGCCATGGAGGATGTGCGGATCCGGCACCACTCCTGGATCCGTGAGCACGGAACGGACCTGCCGGAGGTCGCGGAGTGGAGCTGGTCCGCGGCCTCCGGCTGAGGTCCCTCCTCCCCGCCCGGCCTGTATGTCCCCCTCGTGGGTGCCCGTCAGATCTCGACGTCCTCCAGCACTCCGAGTGCGTCGGGGACGAGCACCGCAGCCGAGAAGTAGGTGCTCACCAGGTACGAGATCAGGGCCTTGTCGTCGACGGCCATGAATCGCACGTTCAGGCCGGGCTGGACCTCGTCGGGGATTCCCGTCTGGTGCAGGCCGATGACGCCCTGGTTCTCCTGGCCGGTACGCATCGCCAGCACGCTGGTCGTGCCCTCCCGGCTGACCGGGATCTTGTTGCAGGGCAGCAGCGGAATCCCGCGCCAGGCACGCACAGCCGTCCCGTGCAGTTCTGTCTGCTGGGGATAGATGCCGCGGCTGCTGCACTCGCGGCCGATCGCGGCGATCGCCTTGGGATGCGCGAGCAGGAACTGCGTCTTGCGGCGGCGGGAGATGAGTTCGTCCAGGTCGTCGGGGGTGGGCGGGCCCGTGCGGGTGTGGATGCGCTGGGCCAGATCGGCGTTGTGCAGCAGTCCGAAGTCGCGGTTGTTGACCATCTCGTGCTCCTGCCGCTCCCGCAGGGCCTCGATCGTCAACCGCAACTGCTCCTCGACCTGGTTCATCGGATGGTTGTACAGATCCGCGACCCGCGAATGCACCCGCAGCACCGTCTGCGCCACACTCAACTCGTACTCACGCGGCGAGAGTTCGTAATCCACGAACGTCCCCGGCAGCGCCGCCTCCCCCGCGTGCCCCGACGCCAGCTCGATCTCGGCCTCGCCACGCTTGTTCTGCCGTGGGATGGCGCGGGAGAGATACTCGTCGAGGTACGTGCGCAACGCCCGTGAGCGGTCCGCCACTTCGCGGAACTCCTCCACGGGCAACGCCAGTACGGTGCACTTCGTCAGCGCGGTGAGCGTCTGCTCCCACTCCCCCGGCTCCGGTGTGAGGGCCTGGTCCCCCGCGTGATCGCCGCCTGCGAGCACGCCCAGGGACACCTCCTCCCCGTACTTTCCGACGCCGGTGCGCTTCACCTTGCCGTGCGCGATGAGGAGAAGCCGGACCGGATCGCCGCGTGAGACGACCGTCTCCCCCGCGGCGTACTCCCGCTGCTCGAACCGTTCGGCGAGCGCTCCCAGAGCGGCGTCGTCGGTCAGCCCGCGCAGCAGCGGGATCTCGCGGAGCTCGGCGGGGATCACGCCGATGTCGGCCCCGGTGACGACGAACTCCACGCGGCCGTCGCCCAAGGTGTGCGTCAGACGCCTGTTGACCCGGAAGGTACCGCCCGTGGTCTCCACCCACGGAAGGACCTTCAGCAGCCAGCGGGAGGAAATCCCCTGCATCTGGGGGGGTGTCTTGGTGGTGGTGGTCAGGTTGCGTGCGGCAGCGGTGGTGAGGCTGAGGCTGTGCCCGGGTGCGGAGCCGGGCGTCGTGTCGGGCTGGGTGGTCATCTACCGGGAGACCTTCCGTGCTGGTGCCTGAGCGTGAACTGGTTCCGGGAGACGGGCCGGAAATCCCGTTGGGTGCGCGCGGGTTGCTGTGCCTGCGCCGGCAGATCAGTGGCCGATTTCGACGTCCTCAAGGATTCCCAGGGCATCCGGCACCAGTACGGCCGCCGAATAGTAGGCACTCACCAAATAGGAGATGAGCGCCTTTTCGTCGATTCCCATGAAACGGACCGAGACCCCTGGCTGATATTCGTCGGGGATTCCCGTCTGGTGCAGGCCGACGACGCCCTGGTTCTCCTGGCCGGTACGCATCACCATCACGCTGGTCGTGCCCTCTTGGCTGACCGGGATCTTGTTGCACGGAAGGACCGGCACTCCGCGCCACGCGGGAAGACGGTGGCCCTCCACGTCCGTGCTGTCGGGCTGGATGCCGCGGCGGCTGCACTCGCGGCCGAAGGCGGCGATCGCCTTGGGGTTCGCGAGGATCACGCTCGGCTCCTTCCACACCGTGGCGAGGAGTTCGTCGAAGTCGTCGGGCGTGGGCGGACCCGTGCGGGTGTGGATGCGCTGACCGAGACCGGCGTTGTGCAGCAGTCCGAAGTCGCGGTTGTTGACCATCTCGTGCTCCTGCCGCTCCCGCAGGGCCTCGATCGTCAACCGCAACTGCTCCTCGACCTGGTTCATCGGATGGTTGTACAGATCCGCGACCCGCGAATGCACCCGCAGCACCGTCTGCGCCACACTCAACTCGTACTCACGCGGCGAGAGTTCGTAATCCACGAACGTCCCCGGCAGCGCCGCCTCCCCCACATGCCCCGACGCCAGCTCCACCGCGGATTCGCCGTCGGGAGTGCGCTGTCCGGGCAGGGCGGAGGCCGCGGCGGCGGTCTGCGCGCGCAGGCTCTCCGACCGGCCGGCGATCTCCTCGAACGACTCCCGGGCGAGGGTCAGCACGGTGCCGCTGGTCAGCGATGTGAGGGTGATGTCCCACTTCCCCGGCTCGCCGGTGAGGCGTTCGGACCCGATGTGGTCACCGTCCGCCAGCACGCCGAGGACGCTCTCGCCGCCGTACTTGCCCTCCGTCGTCTTGCGCAGCTTGCCGTGGGCGACGAGCAACAGTTGGTCGGCCGGGCGTCCGGCCTCGATGATCGTCTCGCCCGGCCCGAAGTCGCGCTGCTCGCAGCGGTTCGCGAGTGCTTCGAGCACCGCACGATCCTCGTAGCCGTGCAGCAGTGGGAGTTCGGTCAGCTCCAGCGGGACGACCCGCACCTCGGCGCCGGTCGAGGCGAACTCCACGCGGCCGTCGCCCAAGGTGTGCGTCAGACGCCTGTTGACGCGGAAGGTGCCGCCGGGGACCTGCACCCAGGGGAGGACCTTCAAGAGCCACCGTGAGCTGATTCCCTGCATCTGCGGGGGCGTTTTGGTGGTCGTGGTGAGATTGCGTGCGGCCTCTGTCGCAAGACTCGACTGCGCCCGCTGCGCAGCATCCTCGTCACCGGAATTCGTCTCCACCGCAGTCGCCATATGGATACCGCCAATCTCCGTGTCCGCACCGGCAATTCGCTCGTTGCGCAGACGAAGCTAATCCGGCGTGCTCATAACGGGCAATCGCTCAAAAGAGACGGCATTCCATGGAATGACCGGCCAAGTGCGTGGGTAACGGGCTCTGCTCGACGGAGAAAACCAGCCACCGAGCGCCCTGCGCAGACCCGGATGAGACGAAGATGACACCCAGTGCAGCCCCACATCACACCCCCCGACCCCACAGAACCAGGACGTTGCAGGTAAGGTCGGTGTTCCACGAAGGGGTGGCTACGGGGCCGGAACCATGACCACGTTCCGGTGATTTGAGTCTCTTTGGCCTACTCCCACGCATGTACCTGTCTGCTTGAGGTACTCACGCACGTGGAGAAGGGGGTGAGAAATCATGCGCGCGATCGTCGGCCTGTGGCGCTGGCGCGACAACCCGTTGTGCCGTCGCAGCGACCGCCGCGAGGCCTGGCTGGCACTAGGTGCCATGATCCTTGCCGTCGTCGTCGCTCCGATCATCGGATGGCTCGGAGCTTCCGCGGCACACGGAGCACTGCTGAAGAACGCCGAGGAGCAGCGGCAGGGCCGTCACCAGGTATGGGCGATGGCCGAATCGGTCCAGGACCGTGCGCTGACGGACTCCGATCCCGAGTCCTCCTCGCACCAGCCCGACCGCCGTCATGTGGTCGCCCACTGGGCCGGTCCCGACGGCGAGACGCACAAGAGCACGGTCACCACGAGGCAGCACGTGCAGCCCGGTGAGCGTTTCCGCATCTGGACGGACGCCGCGGGCACGGCGACGACCCGTCCCATGAGTTCGCAGACCGCGTCCTCGTACGCCGCTCTCGCCGGACTGGCGGCCGGCGCCGGCGCCGTCGGAGCCATGGAGGCCGGACGCCGGCTGACCATGCGGCAGTTGCTGCGCCGCCGGTACGACATGTGGGACGCGGAATGGTCCCGCATCGGTCCCGACTGGGGACGCACCGGCTCCAACAACTGAGCCACGGCCGGGCCGGGCGCTCCCGGCCGCGGGCCGTGCTCGTCCCTGGCGGTCCCGGCCGTACCCCGGGCCCTCCGGCCCCGCGTTCCGAGTACCGGCGCGGTGGATCCGTGCCCTCCGAAGCCGCGAGCAGCGGACGGACGGTGGTCATCGTGCGCCCGAAGTGCGGACACGTGACTGCGCCGGTCCGCACGCACGCTACGGTGGTGCCTCTCCGGTGCGCATTTCAACGCGCCACAGGAACTTCGAGGTTGGGGCACAACTGTCCATGGCACAGGGCTCGGTGCAGGTGACGCACGCCGGTACGTCGCGGTGGCGGCGCCGCACGGGAGAGTACGGCTCTCTCGCGGCCGCCCTGGAGGCCGCCACCGACGGAGACGTGATCACCGTCGCCCCGGGTACCTACCGGGAGAACCTGGTGCTGGAGCGCACCGTCACCCTGCGCGGACCTGAGCGTGCCGCCTCCGGCTCGGTGCGCATCGCCCCCACCGAGGGCGTCGCCCTGACCGTACGGTCCTCCGCCGTCGTGCAGCACCTGCAGATCGAGGCTCAGGACGCCGCCTCCCCCGCGCTGCTGGTCGAGGACGGGGCCGCGGAGCTGAACGGCCTGAGGGTGATGACGCGTTCGGCGTCAGGGATCGAGGTGCGCGGCGGCGCCCGCCCCACGGTGCGGCGCTGCACCGTCGACAACCCGGCGGGGACGGGCATCACCGTCACCGGCGGCGCGGGCGGCGTGTACGAGGAGTGCGAGGTCGTCTCGGCGGGCCAGTCCGGGGTGTCGGTGCGTGACGGCGCCCACCCGCGGCTGGAGCGCTGCAGCGTGCACCACGCGACGGGCGCCGGCCTGTCCCTGCACGGCGAGGGCAGCGCCGCCGAGGCCGTCGGTTGCGAGGTGTACGAGATCAAGGGCAGCGGCGTGCAGGTCGTCTCCCGCGCCACGGGGCATCTCACCGACTGCCGCGTCCACCGCACCTCGGCCGACGGCGTGACCCTGGACACCGACGCGGTCCTCACGCTCGCCGACTGCGACATCCACGACATCCCCGAGAACGCGCTGGACCTGCGGTCCCGTTCGGTGCTCACCCTCACTCGCTCCACCGTGCGCCGCTTCGGCCGCAACGGCCTGTCGGTGTGGGACCCGGGCACCCGCGCGGACGCCAACAGCTGCGAGATACATGAGAGTACGGGCGACTACCCGGCCGTGTGGATCAGTGACGGTGCAAGCGTCGTGCTGGACTCCTGCCGCGTGCACACCGTGCCGGACGCCCTGTTCGTGCTCGACCGCGGCTCACGCGCCGACGTCGTCGACAGCGATCTGAGCCAGGTCCGCGGAACCGCCGTCTCGGTGAGCGACGGCGCGACGGTGCAGCTCGACGACTGCCGCATCCGGGAGGCCGCGACGGGCGCGTGGTTCCGCGATCACGGAAGCGGGGGCACGCTCGCCAACTGCACGGTGGACGGCGTCGCAACGGGCTTCATCGTCACCAAGGGAGCCGACCCGGACATCGACCGGTGCACCGTCACCGCGCCGTCCGAGGCGGGTTTCTACGTCTCGGCCGAGGGCCGCGGCACCTTCCACGGCTGCCGGGTGAGCGGATCGCAGGGTTACGGCTTCCATGTCATCGACGGCTGCCGCACGACGCTCCGGCGGTGCCGCACGGAGCGGTGTGCCCGCGGCGGCTTCGAGTTCGCGGAGAAGGGGCCCGTCGTCGAGGACTGCAGGAGCGACGACACCGCCCTCGTGGCGGCCCCCGGGGAGGGCGGCACGTCCGCGCCCGCCACCTCGGCCCAGGCTCCGGCACCACTCGGCACCCCGGACGCGGACGCGATCCCTCCGTCCCTGTTGCCGGCGAAGGCCGCGATTGCGCAGCAGACCGCAAAGGCGCAGAAGGACTCAGCGGCGGGTGGGGAAGCAGAGCCTTCTGCCGTACCCGCACGCCCCGCCCAGGAGGTCCTCGGCGAACTGGACACGCTGGTGGGCCTGGAGAGCGTCAAGCGAGAGGTGCGGGCGCTCACCGACATGATCGAGGTGGGGCGCCGGCGTCAGGAGGCAGGGCTCAAGGCGGCGTCGGTGCGGCGGCATCTGGTCTTCACGGGCTCCCCCGGCACCGGCAAGACGACCGTCGCGCGGCTGTACGGAGAGATACTCCACGCCCTCGGTGTCCTCGAGCGCGGTCATCTGGTGGAGGTCTCCCGCGTCGACCTCGTCGGCGAGCACATCGGCTCCACGGCGATCCGCACCCAGGAGGCCTTCGACCGGGCGCGGGGCGGCGTGCTCTTCATCGACGAGGCCTACGCGCTCTCACCGGAGGACGGCGGGCGCGACTTCGGCCGCGAAGCCATCGACACCCTGGTGAAGCTGATGGAGGACCACCGCGAGGAAGTGGTCGTCATCGCCGCGGGATACACCGCGGAGATGAAGCGCTTCCTGGCCGTCAACCCCGGTGTCGCTTCCCGCTTCTCACGCACCATCACCTTCGGCGACTACACGCCCGAAGAGTTGCTTCGGATCGTGGAGCAGCAGGCCGAGGAGCACGAGTACCACCTGGGCGAGGCCGCGACCGAGGCGCTGCTGAAGCACTTCACCGCACTGCCCAAGGGGCCCTCCTTCGGCAACGGGCGCACGGCCCGGCAGACGTTCGAGTCGATGGTCGAGCGGCACGCGGGCCGGGTGGCGCAGCTGTCCGACCCGAGTACCGAGGACCTCACTCTCCTCTACGAGGACGACCTGCCCGAATCCGTCTGAGCGTCCGTACCGTCCGCGGCGCCCTCCGCCGCGCCCTGATGCGGCAGACTCGCGGCGGCGCCCTTCTCCGCATCGCCGGACGCCTGCTCGTGCCTTCGCATGCTGAGCAGCAGCAGATCCCTCTCCTCGTCGAAGACGGGGTCCGCCTGGTACTCGCCGTGGCCCAGGATCGGGGCGGGCAGCGGGTGCTGGAGTGTGCGGCCGTATTCGAGGGGGTCGAGCAGCGGACCGCGGTCGACCACGGCGCCACCGTCGATACGCACGGGGCCGCCGATGGGGTCGGTAAGCCGCCACAGGTTCCGCCACCGGTCCACCTGCTGGTGCAGGTCCTGGAGCTGCCGCGGGCCGAAGTAGGCGGGGAACCAGCGCCCGTAGAGCCTCTCCAGCGGCGAGCCGTAGGTGAGCAGGGCGACCTGCCGCCGGGTGACGCGGTCGAGGTGCCAGACCGCAGCCGCGGCCAGCACGCTGCCCTGTGAGTGCCCGGAGATCACCAGCCGTCCACCGGTCTGCTCCGTCCAAGTTGCCATCCGCCAGGCCAGATCGGGCACCGCGCGCTCCGCGTAGCAGGGCGGGGCGAAGGGATGCGCGGCACGCGGCCAGAAGGTGCCGACGTCCCACAGGATGCCGATGGTGCGCCGCGCGGAAGGGTCCCGGTACGCGCGGCGGGCCCAGGTGATGAAGAGGACGAAGACGAGGCCGATCAGCCACGAGCCCAGCACCTGGACGGTGTCGGCGAATCCGTCGAGCACGGCGGGCAGTCCGTCGGCGGCGCGTCCCGGGACCTCGCCGGTGAGCCAGGTGCCGAGCACGCCGGCGCCGCCGAGCAGCAGCGTTATGGCCGCGGTGGTGCCCACCAGCCATGGGGTGGAGTCGGTGAGCGCCGCGCGTGCGATGACAGAGGCGATGCGGCGTGAACGGGAGGCGTCGGGCAGGGATTCCGGGTAGCCGCGTTCCACGTCGTCGGTCATCTCCCGGCTGCGGCGGGAGACTTGGAGGAGGAACCACAGCACCAGCAGGAGCACCACGCCGAGCATCACGGGAATGGCCGACGACTGCCACGTCAGCAGCACGGGCGGCCCCTCGATCAGCCCGTTGCCCATGCCGGGGGTGCCGGAGCCGTCCAGCCAGTCCCCGACCCGCTGCGTGACTCCGCCGGACATCACACCCCCGAGCGCACACGCCAGCATCGCGACCGAGGCGGAGCCCAGGCCCTTCAGCGCGGTGCGCTCCGCGGGACGACGGCGGTGGAGGACGATGCCGAGCACGCCGATCGCCGCCACCAGGATGCCCTGCGCGACGGCGAGCACGCCGAAGGTCTCGTCGCCCGGCAGTTCCCCGCCGCGGGAGACCCACTGCGGACGGGACCAGGCGGCGTGCCCGGCCGCCAGCAGCAGCACCCCGGCGCTGATGCCCGGCAGCGCCCGCACCGTGATCTTGTCGACGGCGTCGTCGGGCTCGCTCTCCTTGCGGCCCCGGCGGCACACCACGTACAGCACCCACACCGCACACGCGACGACGAGGACCTCGGTCAGCCAGCCCACCGAGTCGAGTGCGGAACTGCCGCCGGGCTTGCGGTCGTAGCGCGTGGTCGCGGCGGCCAGGGCGGCGGCGACAGTGAGGAACCCGGCGGCGGTGTGCGCCGCACGCAGCCGCGCCACGAGCCGCTTGCCGTACCAGAACCCGGGCAGGCACAGCGCGGGCCGGTGCCGGGCCTCCATGTCGTACTCGTCGACGGGCCGGCGCAGCGGGGGCTGCGATTCGTACGCCGCCCATGTGCGGTGCGAGAGCCACCACAGCAGCACCGTCACCGCGGCGGGCACGACGGCGGCCAGGGCCAGACGGCGGCCGGGCTGGCTCCACCAGCCGCCTGAGCCGGACGGGCCCTGCGCCATGAATCCCAGCCAGGAACGCTCGTCTGCGCACCCGGTGGAGCCCGCACACTGCCAGGCGACGAGGTCGAGGGCGACCTCGCAGGCGGCCGCGACCAGCAGCACGGTGAGGCTGAGGGCGACCAGACGCACCAGCACGCCGTGCACCCGCGCCAGCGCGAGGCGGGGACCGTAGTCGGCAGGGCGCATCCAGTGCGCGAGGTTGGCGACCATGAACGGCAGCAGGATCAGCCACAGGGCGCGAGCGCCGTTGCCCGAGGTCAGGTTCGACCAGGAATACGCCTCCGGAACCGGCTTGTCCGCATAGTCCTGCGGCCGGGCCTCGGCGTCGACGTCGTCGGCTCGCCGGTAGACGGCCGCGGTGGTGTCGCCGGTGATCCGCTCGATGCGCGGATCGCCGAGCATCTCCTGGGGTGTCGTGCCGCCGACCCCGTGCACGAGCAGTTCCAGATTCAGACCTGGCGGAGGCTCAACTCCCGACTCTCCCGGTGTGGTTGGTGCGAAAGCCGCACCGGATGCCTCGTACCCGTCGCCGTGCTCGGCCGTCTGCAATTCTCAGCTCCCCCGGGGGTGTTGCGTGCTCCTGATCTCCCTCCAGGATCCTTCCCGTGGCGGGGCGGCACAGGCCGTCCACACACAAGCCACGCGAAATCGTGACGTGGGCTTCCTCGTGCAGCAGGTGGGAGGATGGCCGCGCGGGGGACGCGGCGGCGGCGCAAAGGGACGAGGGCACGGTGAACACGATGGGCGACAACCAGAACCTGCTCGCCGAGCAGCGGCGTGCGCTCATCCTGGAGGAGTTGCGCGAACGCGGCGGCGTCCGGGTGAACGAGCTGACGCGGAGACTGATGGTCTCCGACATGACGATCCGCCGCGATCTGGACGTGCTGGCCCGCCGCGGCACCCTGGAGAAGGTGCACGGCGGCGCGGTGCCCCTCGCGGACGCGAGCACGCACGAGCCGGGCTTCGAGGCGAAGTCGTCGCTGGAGCAGTCGGCGAAGGAGGACATCGCCCGTGCCGCGGCGGTGCTGGCGAAGCCCGGCGCCGCGATCGCGCTGTCCGGCGGGACGACGACCTACGCGCTGGCGCAGCAGCTCACGGAGGTTCCGGACCTGACGGTGGTCACCAACTCGGTGCGGGTAGCCGATGTCTTCCATGCCGCGCAGCGCCGCACGTCCGGCGGGTCACGGGCGGGCACGGGTGCGGCGACGGTCGTCCTGACCGGCGGTGTGCGTACGCCCTCCGACTCGCTGGTCGGTCCGGTCGCCGACACCGCGATCCGCGCGCTCCACTTCGACGTCCTCTTCCTCGGTGTGCACGGCATATCCCCCGAGGCCGGACTGTCGACCCCGAACCTGGCGGAGGCCGAGACGAACAGGCACCTCGTCGGCTCCGCGCGGCGGGTGGTCGTGGTCGCGGACCACACCAAGTGGGGGACGGTCGGGCTGAGTTCGTTCGCGTCGCTGGAGCAGGTCGACACCCTCGTCACCGACGGGGGCCTGCCGCACGAGACCCGCGAGCGCATCCGGGAGCACATCCGGGAGCTGGTCGTCGCGGGCGGGCGCGGACTCGGCCCGGCAAGCAAACAGGCGGCGTCCGACGGCTGACGGGGCTCTCTCTCCCCGGACTGAGGGAAGGCCCCGCCCGCGGCACCCTCGGGCCGTCCGCCGCGGGACGTACGTCCCTGGCCTGATGCAATCGGACGGCCGCACTGGCATAACTGAGCCATGGACGACCTGCGCATCAGCTCCGCACGTGCCGACGACTACCTCGCCCGCATCGGTGCGCGGCGCCCGGCACGAGCAGACGCGGAGGCGCTGCGCGATCTGCACCGCAGGCACCTGCTCACCGTCCCGTTCGAGAATCTGAGCGTGCACCTGGGCGAGGACATCGTGCTGGATGCGGAAGCGCTGACCGGCAAGGTGGCCGTGGAGCGCCGCGGCGGCTTCTGCTACGAACTCAACGGCGCCTTCGCCGCGCTGCTGACCGCCCTGGGCTACCCGGTGACCCTCCTGGCGGCGCGTGTCTTCGGCGAGGACGGTCCCGGTCCGCTCTTCGACCACCTCGCCCTGCGCGTGGAGACGCCTCAACCGTGGCTCGTGGACGTCGGTTTCGGACGGCACAGCGAATATCCGCTGCGCCTGGACCTGAGCGGCGAACAGGAAGATCCCGGTGGCGTCTTCCGCATCTCCGAGACCCCGCAGGGTGATCTGGACGTCCACCGGGACGGCGTCGCGGAGTACCGGCTCGAACAACGCCCGCGCGCGCTCGCCGACTTCGAGCTGGGCTGCTGGTGGAACCGCACCTCACCGAAGTCCCACTTCACGAGGTCTCTCGTGTGCTCCCTGCTCACGGAGAAGGGCCGGATCACCTTGAGCGGCCGCACCCTGACGGTCACCGAGGGCGGGAGCCGGCACGAGGAGGAACTGCCCGAGGACGCGGTGCCGGCCGCCTACCGCGAGCACTTCGGCATCGTCCTGGACCGCGCTCCTGAGCTGAAGGCCGACACGGACGTCTGAGCCCGCCGGAGCCCACCGGCCCCGGCCCCCGGGTCCTGCGGTCCCCGTCAGCCGGTCCAGTCGCCCGTGGCCAGGAAGGTCTCGATGGTCCGGGCGTGCGGCTCGATGTCGAGGCCCTGCGCGGCGAGCCAGTCGTCGGAGTAGTACTTGTCGAGGTACCGGTCGCCCGGGTCGCAGATCATCGTGACCACGCTGCCCGTGCGTCCCTGGCCGGCCATCTCCGAGACGATCTTCAGCGCGCTCCACAGCCCGGTCCCCGTTGAGCCGCCCGCACGCAGGCCCGTGGCACGCTCCAGCGCGCGGACCGCCGCGACGGCGGCGGCGTCGGGGACCTTCATCATGCGGTCGATGGCGGAGGGCAGGAAGCTGGGCTCCATTCGGGGGCGGCCGATGCCCTCGATGCGCGAACTGCCCTCGATGGACGCCTCGTCGTCACCACGGAGCCAGCCGTCGAAGAAGCAGGAGTTCTCCGGGTCGGGCACGCAGACGCGGGTGTCGTACTGCATGTAGCGCACGTAGCGGGCGATGGTCGCCGAGGTGCCGCCGGTGCCGGCGGTCGCCACGATCCAGGCCGGTTCCGGGAAGCGCTCGAGCTTCATCTGCTCGTAGACGGATTCGGCGATGTTGTTGTTGCCGCGCCAGTCGGTTGCCCGCTCGGCGTAGGTGAACTGGTCCATGTAGTGGCCGCCCGAGTCCGCCGCGAGTGCGGCCGAGACCTCGTACACCGAGCGGGGGTCGTCCACGAGGTGGCACCGTCCGCCGTGGAACTCGATGAGCCTGGTCTTCTCGCGGCTGGTCGTGCGCGGCATCACCGCGATGAACGGGACCCCGATCAGCTTCGCGAAGTACGCCTCGCTCACCGCGGTCGAACCGGACGAGGCCTCGAAAACGGGCCTGCCGGGGCGGATCCATCCATTGCACAGCCCGTAGAGGAACAGGGACCGGGCGAGCCGGTGCTTGAGGCTTCCGGTGGGGTGCGTGGACTCGTCCTTGAGGTACAGGTCGATGCCCCAGCTCACCGGCAGCGGGAACGACAGCAGATGGGTGTCTGCGCTGCGGTTGCTGTCGGCCTGGACCTTGCGGACGGCATCCTTGAGCCACGCACGGTACTCGGGGTCACTGCGGTCCACGTCGAGCGTGACCGCACCGGATTCCTGGGAACGCGGGTGGCTGATGGGGGGCTGTGCGGGCCCCGGACCGGAGGACGGGGCAGGTTCGGTGGTGCTCACGCGGCCGATCATAGAAGGGCCCTCTGGTGGAGCCCGCAGCTTGCGTGCACACTTCACACAGGGTATGGGGCGGCCGGCCCGGGGGCTCCCGGGCCGCGGCACTGGCGGGAGGCGATCGTGGCGGAGCCGGAGTACGACGCGGGCGGGGTCCGGATACGGCGGATGCTTCGCTCACTCACAAGCGCGGGTCATGTCCTGGTACGGGACGGGCAGTTGGTGCTGATGACCAGCTACGGGAGCGAGATCGACAGCGCTCCGGTCGACAAGGTCCGCATCAGCGGCTACGGCATGCCGGACAGCGCGCTGGCGACCATCAGCGGCACACGCTATGTGCTGCAGTTCGGCCTCGGCCGCCGTGCCGGCCTGCTGAACGCGGTGCGCACGGCGCGTGCCAAGGTGGCCGCGGAGCGGGGGATCCTCGGGACCTGAAGCCGCATACGACGGCGACGGGACCCGTGGGGCGTGTGCACCCGGAGAATTCCGCCATGCAGGTCTCCCGGAGGCCGGGGCGCACCGCCGGAGTGCGTGTGAGGCGGGACGTGCCGGGGTGCCTGCGGACGGGCCTTCTCGCGTTGCGGGAGACGGGTCAGCGTCTCATCCTTATCGTGTGTCTTTCATCACAAATGTCTCGTATGTCGCTGTGCGCTCCCTGACCAGTGTGTCCGTGGAGCCGTCGCCGTGACCGCCCGTGCCTCCGGGAGGCCACGCACCCACTGCGCGGTGGAGTTCCAGGCACTGCCCTCACGGATCGGGCAGGTGCGCAGGATCGTGACCGCGCAGCTGCGTTACTGGCGCCTCGAACCGCTCATCGACGCGGCCGCGCTCGGCGTGACCGAGCTGCTCACCAACGTCCACCGCCATACCGGGTCCGACAAGCACTGCACCGTCGAGATCGTCTTCCGCAGGGATCACCTGACGGTGTCCGTGCGGGACCACGATCCGCGCCTGCCGCGGGTGCGGACGGCCGAGCCGTCCGCGACGAACGGCAGGGGTCTCGCGCTCATCGCTGCGGTCAGCGCCAGCTGGGGCATGCGTGCGCAGAACGACGGTTCGGGCAAGGTCGTGTGGTTCACCCTGCCGGCCACCTTCGGAACACCGCCGCAACGGGCAACTGCCCACACCGGCGCGGTTCCCGACGAGGCCGCTCTGCCCGCGCTCGCCGGGGCGGCGGGCGCGGGCGGTGAGGCGGGGAACGGGATGGCCGGGCCGGGGTCAGCGGGTCCGACGTCCCCGGGTACGGGCACAACGGCCCATCCCTGATCGGCATCCGGCGCGGACGGGGACGGACCGGGCTCCGCATGCCCCGTGCCCCTCTCCCGTGCCCCTCTCCCGCTCCCCTGTCCCGACCCCTCCCGCCTCTGCGGCGTTCAGTCCGCGGCGACGGCACGCAGCACGTTCAGCCGCGCTGCCCTCCGGGCGGGCCTCAGCCCCGCGACGAGCCCGGCCACGATCCCGACGAGCGCGACCACGGCCAGACGCAGCGGCGGCAGGTCGAAGGTGCTGGTCCCCGCGCTGTCCGCGGCCCGCACCAGCGCCCAGCCGAGGAAGCCGCCCAGGAGCAGCCCGCCCAGCGTGCCGAAGGCGGCCACGAGCAGCGACTCCCACCGCACCATGGCCCGCAGCTGCGCCCGCGTCTGCCCGACCGAGCGCAGCAGCCCGAGTTCACGGGTGCGCTCGTGCAGGGCGAGGGTGAGGGTGTTGGCGATGCCCAGCAGCGCGATCAGGACGGCCAGCGCGAGGAGGGCGTAGACGAGGGTCAGCATCATGTCGATGCCGCCCGCGGAGCTCTCCGCGTACTCCTCCCGCGTCTGCACGGCGGGCTCGCCGTACGGACGGGCGGCGGCGGTGACGGCCGCCTTGCCGTCGGCGGGTGTGACCCCTTCCTCGAAGGTGACGGCCACGAGCGTGTCGGAGTCCTGGGTGCGGTGCGGTGCCCAGGCCGACCGGCCGATGACGTAGTCGCCCGCCAGTTCGTTCCTGTCGTAGAGGGCCTCGACGGTGAAGCGCTGCCGGTCGCCGTCGGTGAAGCGCAGCGAGACGGCGGAGCCGGGCCGCCAGCCGTTCCTGTCCGCCTCGTCGGCCGATACGGCGAGTCCGGCCCGGCCGAGGGAGCCGAAGGAGCCGCGCACGCCGGTCAGTTCGAGGACGTCCGGGAGGCGCGCCGGGTCGGTGACCGTCAGCTGCTTCCCCGCCCCCTCGACGCGCGCCACGCCCTTGCCCAGGCCCAGCGCCGTGGCCACCTCCGGCGCCCGTTCGATGCGGGAGGCGAGCCGGGGGCTCAGCCCGGAGCCTCCGGCTCCGAACGCGGGTGCGCTGACAGCGACATCGCCGGCGAAGGACCGGGAGACGGTGGTGTCCATCGTGGCCTTCAGCGAGGAGGCGAAGACGGTGAACAGCGACACGACCGCGACCCCGATCATCAGCGCGGTCGCCGTCGCGGCGGTGCGCTTGGGGCTGCGCAGCGCGTTGCGCTGGGCGAGCGCCCCCGTCACGCCGCGCAGCCGGGCCACCGGCCGGCCCAGCGTCCGTACCGTCGCGGCTGCCGCGGCCGGGCCGAGTACGAGGAACGCGGCGAGCAGGGAGGCCGCGCCTGCCCCGGTGAGCCAGACGGAGCGGCTGCTGCCCGCGGCTCCCAGCACCGTCGCGGCGGTGCCCGCCACTGCCAGCACGGCACCGGCGACCGTGCGGCCGCGTGGCACGTGCGGCGCCTCGGCGGAGGTCTCCCGAAGGGCGGCGAGCGGTGCCGTACGGGAGGCACGCACCGCCGGGACAAGCGCCGAACCGGCGCAGACGAGCACCCCGATGCCCAGCGGCAACAGGAGGGACAGGGGACCGATGACCAGGGCGCCGTCCGGGAAGGGGAAGCCAACCGCGGGGAAGAGGGCCTGCAGTCCTGCCGCGATGCCGATGCCGCCCGCGAGCCCTGCCGCCGATGCCACGAGCCCGACGACGACGGCCTCGGTGAGGGTGGCGCCCAGCACCTGTCGGCGGGACGCGCCGAGCGCACGCAACAGGGCGTTCTCACGGGTGCGTTGGGCGACCACGATCGCGAAAGTGTTGTGGATCGAGAAGACGGCGACGAGCAGCGCGATGCCGGAGAAGACCAGCAGCAGGGAGGTGAAGAGCGTGAGGAACTGACCGGAGATCATCTCCTGGTCCTCCTCGGCGACCCGCTGCCCGGTGACCGCTTCGACACCCTTCGGCAGGACGGGCTTCAGCGCGGCCACCAGTTCGTCCTGTCCGGTGCCTTCCTCGGCCCGCACCTGGATCCCCGCGGCGCGGTCGGGCTCGGGCATCAGGTACTTCTGGGCGTCGGAGAGGGTCAGCCCGGTGAAGGTGACCTGCCCCATGCCGTCCTGCCCGCCGAAGGACGCCAGTCCGACGATCTCGACGCGAACTGGCCCTGGAGTGCGCAGCGTTGTCGTGTCACCGATCTTCAGGCCGCCGCGTTCGGCGGCGCCCTTGTTCAGTACGGCCTCGCCGGAGCGTCGCGGGGCGCGGCCCTCGGCGAGCGTGTACGGATTCAGCTGCGGGTCCTTGATCCAGTTTCCGGCGAGGGTGGGCGGACCCTGGCCGCCGACGGGCTCACCGTCGGCGGCGGTGATCTGGCCCATGCCCTCGACGGACGGCTCGGCCGCCGCGACGCCCGGCACCTCCCGGATGCTGCTCAGGATGTCCGTGTCGAGGGGCCGGCGGGTTCCCTGGGCGTTGCCGGAGGTGGTGATGACGCTGTCGCTGCGCACCACGGCGTCCGTGCCTGCCGCCGCGTTCCCGAACATGGTGTCGAAGCTCGCGCGGAGGGTGTCGCCCATGACGAGGGTCCCGGCGACGAACGAGACGCCGAGCAGCACGGCCCCGAAGGTGCCGGCGAAGCGGCGCCGGTGGGTGCGCAGTGACGCGAAGCTGAGCCGGAGGGCCGCGCGCATGCCGCCGCGAGGGCGGGAGGTACCGCCAGTCGCGGGCGCCCGGCCGCGGGAAGGCGCGCCGTGGCCCGGGGCACGAGACGCCTCCGAACTGCTCGGGGCGCGACCGGACTTGGGGATGGTGCTCATGCCGGCACCCCCGTGGTGTCGAACGCCTTGAGCCTGTCCAGAACGCCCTGCGGCGTCGGAGATGCCATCCGGTCGACGAGCCGCCCGTCGGCGAGGAAGACGACCTCGTCGGCGTGCGCGGCGGCCACGGGATCGTGGGTGACCATCACGACCGTGCGGTTCATCTGCCGTACGGCGTCGCCGAGCAGCCGCAGCACCTCTTCGCCGGAGCGGGAGTCGAGGTTGCCGGTCGGCTCGTCGGCGAAGACGACGTCGGGCTCTCCCGCGAACGCGCGGGCAACGGCGACGCGTTGCTGCTGCCCGCCGGAGAGTTCCCCGGGACGGTGGTGGAGCCTGTCGCGGAGGCCGACGACGTCGATGAGCGCGTCGGTGAACTCCGTGTCCGCCCGCCTCCCCGCGAGGTCCCGCGGCAGTCTGATGTTCTCCGCGACGGTGAGCGTCGGCACCAGGTTGAAGGACTGGAAGACGAAGCCGACGCGTTCCCTGCGCAGCAGCGTCAGCTGCCTGTCGGTCAGCGTGCCGAGTTCGGTGCCCCCGATGTGCGCCGTCCCCGAGGTCAGGGTGTCCAGACCCGCGGCGCAGTGCATCAGGGTCGACTTGCCGGAGCCGGAGGGCCCCATGATGGCGGTGAAGCGGCCCGCGGTGAAACCGAGGGAGACGCCGTCCAGCGCCCGCACCTCGGCCTCACCGCTGCCGTAGATCTTCACCGCGCCGGTGACGCGTGCGGCGAGATCACTCATGCCGGACCGTCCTTGTGCGGCCGGCCGCCTTCCTGGAGGACGGACAGGCGCCGCCAGTACTCGTCCTCGTCGATCTCGCCGGCGGCGAAGCGCCGTCCCAGCAGATCGACGGGTGCGTTCTCCTGGCGGGGTCCAGCGGCGGCCTCCGCGGCGCGGTACGGCCCGTGCCAGGGTGCGCCGCGCCCGCGCCAGACGGTGCGGCGCAGCAGGACGATCACACCGGCGATCACCGCCGCCCAGATCAGGGGGAAGAGCAGGATCCACGGGCCCGGGCCCGCTCCGTCGTGCCACTGTGCGAGGTCGAACATGGCGGTCAACTCCTCGGTCGCGAAGCGATTTGCTTTCTGTTCCTTCGCTACCGAGAGTCGCTGTGGCAGGGGGTCCGCGTCGTCGTACGGCCAGCGGCTCCTCCCCTACCTCCCGGGGAGTACCAGCGGCCGGTGCGGCTGCTCCCGGCGGGTGCGGGGCGCGGCCGGGCGACGGCGGTGCGGCGTCAGAGCGTGACGGCGATCCCGACGTGGGGGCGCTTGCCGAGCCTGAGCAGCGCCCCGCCGGAGTCCGTGACACGGAACTGCCAGCCGTACTTGCGGACCATCGCCCTGCGCACCCGGTCCAGGCCGCCCTCCTCCGTCATCAGCCTCGCGGTGCCCTCGGCGGGCTCTGCGCCCTCGGTCGTACGGCCGCGGGCGTCGCACGGGGTGACGGTGACGCGGGCGCCGTTGCGCACCCGCTTGACCTTGCCGCTGTCGTCGCGGGTCCACACGAGCAGTTCACCGCCGTCCTCGACGGCCCAGACGGGGGTGGCGACCGGCGTCCCGTCGCGCTTGAAGGTCGTGAGGCTGACGTAGCGGCTCGCGGCGATGCTGGATGACGTCACGTGCTGAGGCTACGCCCCCGGCACGGGCGCACACCGCGGTCCACGGACCGCCGGCGTCCTGGCACGACGGCGGACGCCTCCCCCACCGGGGCTCGCCCGTCCCAACAGCCGTCAGTCCGCGCCCAGTTCGCGTCGCATGCACACGCGGGGCCAGCGGTCGAGACCTGCCCGCGCCTCCTCCGCTCGTATGTTGTGCAGCCCCGGTGTCAGCTCGTACCCGGCCAGCACGCGGAAGCCGCAGCGCTCGTAGTACGGGGCGTTCCACGGCACTTCGGCGAAGGTGCACAGGGTCAGGGCGGGCACCCCGGCAGCCTCCGCCCTGCGGGCGACGTGGTCGATCAGCGCCCGTCCGATGCGGCGGTGCGCACTGCGGGGATGGACCGACACCTGCTCGATGTGGACGTTGCCGTCGACGGGTTCGGTCATCACGTAGGCCACCGGCTCGTCCTCGGGGGCCGCCCCCTCTCCCCTGCCGTCCACCGCGACCCACAGTCCGCCTGAGTGCGCGTAGCGGCGCAACGCCGGGAGCGGCGGCGGGACGTCGTCGGCAACGCGGTCCATGCCGAGTTCGCGGAAGATGCCTCCCGCTGCGGTCTCGATCTGCTGAAGACGCCTCAGGTCCCTCTCGGCGGCGGCTCTGATGTGCACCGTCGTCATCCTGTCAGCGCCCCCAGCGGATCGTCGAGTACGGGCTGCCACGCCATTTCGGCGGCGCCCACGAGGCTGTTGTGCTGGAGCGAACTGGGCAGCACCGGCACGCTTCCGCTGCGGCCCCACAGGCTGCGGTCGGCGATCACTGCGCGCAGGCGTTCGCCGTCGGTCTCGAGAAGTGTGCGGTGCAGGCCGCCGAGGATGATCCGGTCGGGGTTCAGGATGTTGACGAGCCCGGCGAGTCCCAGCCCGAGCCGGTCGATGAGCGTCTCGACGGCCGTACGCACGGCGGGGTCCTTGTCGTACTCGGTGTTGATCATCTCCTGGGAGCGCTCCAGGAGGGAGACCTCGGGGCCGGGTTCGCGCCCGGCCGCCTCCAGGAAGGCGAGCGGGTCCGTCTCGACGTCCAGGCAGCCGCGGCTGCCGCAGTGGCAGGGGCGCCCGTCGGGGTCGACGGTCAGATGCCCGACCTCCAGTGCCAGGCCCGAACTCCCGGTGTGCAGGCGCCCGTCCAGCACCAGCGCGCCGCCGACGCCTCGGTGCCCCGTGCCGACGACGAGCAGATGCTGTGCCCCCCGGCCGGCGCCGTGCCGGTGTTCGGCGAGGGCGGCGAGGTTGATGTCGTTGGCGGCGAAGCCGGTCGCGGTGGCGTCCCCGGGAGGACCGCCGATGCGGGCCTCCTCCAGCGCGCGGGTGAAGATCTCCCGTACCGGGGCGCCGACTTCCCAGGCGAGGTGCAGCGGGTTGATCGCCGTTCCTTCCGGTTCGGCGACGGCGGAGGGAACGGCCAGGCCCGCGCCGACGCAGCGGCGCCCGGTGCTCTCCAGCAGGCGCGCGCCCGCGTCGACGACCTCGCCGAGGATCTGCGCGGGGTCGGCCGCCACCGTTCCGCAGCCGGGCGCGGTGGCGACGATCTGTCCCCCGAGGCCCACGAGCGCGGCACGGAATCCGTCGGCGTGCACCTGTGCGGCCAGCACGACGGGGCCCTCGGGGTCGACGGCGAGCCGGTGCGAGGGACGTCCCTGCGTCCCGGAGGCCGCACCCGGCCGGGAGTCGACCGTGATCAGGCCGAGTGACTCCAGCTCGGCGGCGACGGCTCCCGCGGTGGCCCGTGTCACGCCGAGTTCGGCTGTGAGCGCGGCACGCGTGGGCGCCCTGCCGGTGTGGACGAGTTCCAGTGCCGGACCGAGAGCGCCTCGGCCTCGCTCCAATTTGCTTGTACGCGTCGGGGTCACACCTCTATTCTCGCTTTGTGCCGACACTGAACAAAATACGGTCGGCGCTTGCCGGAGCAACGCGGCCCGGCGGTCACGGCGACGCCGCCTCCCCGCGCCCCGGCCTGCGCCGTCTCCGCATCGCGATCACGGTCTTCTTCGCGCTCGACGGCTTCGTCTTCGCCGGCTGGGTGGTACGCATCCCCGCCCTCAAGGCGCAGACGGGCGCCTCCCCCGGCGCGCTCGGGCTGGCGCTGCTGGGCGTCTCCGCCGGCGGCGTGATCACGATGATGCTCACCGGACGACTGTGCCACCGCTTCGGCAACCACGCCGTCACCGTCGTGTCGGGAGCGCTGTTCTCGCTCAGTGCCGCACTGCCGCCGCTGACCCACTCCGCCCTGTCCCTCGGTCTCGTCCTGCTGGTGTTCGGTGCAGCCTACGGCGGTCTGAACGTCGCGATGAACGCCGCGGCCGTCGATCTGATCGCCGCGCTGGAACGCCCCGTCATGCCCGGATTCCACGCCGCGTTCAGCCTCGGGGGCATGGCCGGTGCGGGCGTGGGCGGGCTGGTGGCGGGGCAGCTGACGCCGACCCTTCACCTGCTGATCCTCTCCGCGGTCGGGCTGCTGGTCACCTCCGTGGCAGGGCGGGTGCTGCTCACCCGCGGCGCCGCCCTCGGCACCGAGGAAGCACCGGCGTCCGCCGGCCCGGAGGACGGACACGGCAGGGACTCCCGCCGGATGACCGGCCGTACGCGGCGGCTCGTCGTCGTCCTCGGGCTGATCGCGCTGTGCACCGCCTACGGGGAAGGCGCGCTCGCAGACTGGAGCGCCCTGCACCTCACCGAGGACTTGGACGCGGGTCCGGGCACGGCCGCCGCCGGCTACTCGGTCTTCGCGCTCGCCATGACCGCGGGCCGCCTCACCGGGACGTGGATGCTCGAACGCCTCGGCCGGACCCGCCTGTTGACGGCCGGCGGGACCACCGCGGGCGCCGGCATGCTGCTGGGGGCGCTGGCGCCGGAGGTCTGGCTGGTACTCACCGGCTTCGTGATCACCGGGCTGGGACTGGCCAACCTCTTCCCCGTGGCGGTCGCCCGTGCGGGGGCTCTCGCAGGACCCGGTGGTGTGGCCGCGGCCTCCACCCTCGGCTACGGCGGCATGCTGATCGGACCCGTCGCCATCGGGTTCCTGGCCGAGTGGTTCTCGCTGACGGCAGCCCTCACCACCGTGGCGATGCTCGCTGTGGTCGCCGCCGTCGTGGCCCGGTACGCGGACACCGCGCCCGATGCCGGAGGGGAATGACGCGAGAGGCGGCTGCCCCTCCGGCGCGGTGACGGACACCCTCAGGTGAGCGTGAGCGTGGTGTTCAGCTCCGCCTCCGAACTGCCGCCCGCGTAGATCCCGAACTCGCCGGGTTCGACGAGGAGTTCACCCTTCGGGTCGTTGGTGTGGAACCCGAGGTCGTCGGCGCCGAGTTCGAAGGAGACCGTACGGCTCTCGCCGGCGTCGAGCGTGACTCTCTCGAAGCCGCGCAGCCTCCGCACGGGCTGGGCCAGGCTGGCGACCTTGTCGTGGATGTAGAGCTGCACGACCTCGTCCCCGGCGCGGCGGCCGGTGTTCTCGACCTTCACCGTCACGCGGACCTTTGCCCCGCCGTCCCGTACGGCCTGTGCACTGACGCTCTTCTCGCTCAGCCGCAGCTGTGAGCAGGCGAACGTGGTGTAGCTGAGTCCGTGCCCGAAGGGGAAGAGCGGACCGTGCTCCAGGTCGAGGTACTTGGAGGTGTACTTGTTGTCCGCGTCGTAGGGACGGCCGGTGTTCTCGTGCGCGCAGTACTCCGCGATCGCTCCCACGGCGCGGGGGAAGGTGGCCGGCAGCTTGCCGCCGGGGTTGACCTTGCCGAAGAGCACGTCCGCGACGGCGTTGCCGCCCTCCAGGCCGGGATGCCAGCCCTCGAGGATCGCCGGTGCGTGCTCTGCGACGCCGGACAGCACGAGCGGCCGCCCCGCGAGTACCACGACGGCGAACGGCTTGCCGGCGGCGGCCACCCGGCGGATCAGCTCCTCCTGGACGCCGGGGAGCGTGATGTCGCTGCGGGACGCGGCCTCTCCGCTGTGGCCGGCTTTCTCACCGACGACCACGACGGCGGCGTCCGCGGCCCGGGCCGCCGCCTCGGCCTCCTTGAAGCCACCGGTGTCCGAGCCGGTGATGTCGCAGCCGCGGGCGAAGGTGACCTTGGCGTCCGGTGCGGCCTTCTTCACGCCCTCCAGTACGGAGACCGCGGGGAACTTCCGGGCACCCGGCCCGGCCCAAGTGCCGTGCAGTTCCTGCGTGTCGTCGCCGAGGGGACCGATCACGGCGATCGACGAGGTGTCCTTGCTCAGGGGGAGCGTGCGGTCGTCGTTCTTCAGCAGCACAGCGCAGCGGGCCGCGGTCTCGCGGGCGTGCTTGCGCGTCGCCCTGGTCGGCTCGGCGATCTCCCCGTCCTCGTCGGTGTAGGGGTTCTCGAAGAGGCCGAGTCGCACCTTGATGCGGAGGATGCGTGTGACGGCGTCGTCCAGCCGCTGCTGCTCGATGCGCCCGGACTTCAGCAGTTCCTCGCCGTTGTCGGCGTAGGTCGTGCTGACCATCTCCATGTCGACTCCCGCGCCCAGGGCGAGAGCCGCGGCGTCCGCGTCGTCGGCGGCGACCCCGTGCGGGATCAGCTCCTGCACGCCGTTGTAGTCGCCGACCACGAAGCCGTCGAAGCCGAACTCCTCGTGGAGGATGCCGGTCAGGGTGTGCCGATTTGCGTGTGCCGGCACTCCGTTGACGGTGTTGAAGGAGGCCATCAGCGTGGCCACGCCCGCGTCGACGGCCGCCTTGAACGGCGGCAGAGCGATGTCGCGCAGCCGCCTCTCGGAGATGTCCACCGTGTTGTAGTCCCGGCCGCCCTCGGGGAAGCCGTAACCCACGAAGTGCTTGGCGCAGGCGGCGATCCGGCCCTCTTCCGAGTAGTCCTCGCCCTGGTAGCCGCGCACCTTCGCCGCGGTCAACTCGGCCGTGAGATAGGGGTCTTCACCGCTGCCCTCGGCGACGCGGCCCCAGCGCGGCTCACGGCTGACGTCCGCCATCGGCGCGAACGTCCAGTGCACGCCCCACGACGCGGCCTCGCGTGCGCTCACCTCGGCGTCGGTGGTGACCACGCCGGGGTCGAACGAGGCGCCCTGTGCCAGGGGGACGGGAAAGGTCGTCAGGAAGCCGTGGATGACGTCGAGTCCGAAGACCAGCGGAATGCCGAGCCGTGACTCCTCCACGGCGAAGCGCTGGAGTTCGTTGCACTCCTTGGCGCCGGTGATGTTGAGGACGGAGCCCAGCCGGCCCTCGGCGGCGGCCTCGCGGGCCTTCTCGTTCTGGCCCTCCCCCGGGCCGGTGTCCGGATTCCAGGTCAGCTGCTGCAGCTGCCCGAACTTCTCCTCGACCGTCATGCGTTCCAGCAGCTTCCGCACGCGCCGCTCGGTCTTGGCGTCGACGCGCTTGCGCTTGGCGGCAGTTGCGCGGCGCGCGGCTCGGGTCGCGGTGCCGTGTGCTGCTGACCGGGATGCCGGAGCGGCAGCGGCCGGGGTGGCCGACAGTGCCGGAAGGGACGACGCCGAGGCGAGGACCGCGGCCCCCGCTGAAGCCCTGAACACGCTGCGACGGCTGAAGATTCCGGCCACTCGGGTCTCCTTCGACGTGCCTGACGACTGCCCACATGGATCTTGACGGAGGGAAGTCAATCCGCCGGACCATGGGCGGTCAAGGGACGAAAAGGATGCAGGCCCGAATTGTTGGAAGCGCATACATCCCCGGTTCGCGCTCGTCCCGGAACCACCCGCGGACCGGGGTGCGTGTGCTTGTGCACGGACCGGGAAGGGAACCCCGTCAGGGGTGTCACACCCCGGGCCCGGCGGAAGACCGACCGCCGGGGAGCGAGACGGGCAACAGGGGGAAAGCGATGAGGGGTCCACGGACACAGGCCGAACGGGACGCCCAGACAGTGGAGATCGGCTTCGCGCTGCTGACGGCGCTCGTGATGGCCGCGCTGTGCCTGCTCGCGTTCATCGGGCTCATGGCGTTGGTCAATGGCGTCAGGCCGCTCTCCTCATCGGCAGGGCACACCTTGCTGATGCTCGCCGGGAGCACCTCCGCGACCGTCTTCGTCGGACGCGTGCTGTACGTACTGGTGCGCGCCCCGTCGGGTCAGCCGGCCACGGACACGGAGGAGGACGGCACCGAACTCCCCGAGCACGTGGACGAGTACGTGGAAGAGGCAGCCGGCCCGGACGGCCGGGAAGGAGCCGCTGCCGCCGGCCCTCAGCCGAGCCAGCCGGGGCGCACCAGCCCCGACTCATAGGCCAGCACGACCAGTTGGGCCCGGTCGCGAACGCCGAGTTTGACCATCGCGCGGCTCACATGCGTCTTGGCCGTCAGCGGTGAGACGACGAGGCGTCCGGCGATCTCCTCGTTGGACAGGCCGATGCCGACGAGCGCCATCACCTCCCGCTCGCGCTCGGTGAGTTCGGCGAGCGCTGCGGCCTCGGCCGGCTCCTTGGAACGCGCCGCGAATTCGGCGATCAGCCGCCGCGTGACTCCGGGTGAGAGCAGCGCGTCGCCGTCGACGACGGCGCGTGCGGCACGCACCAGTTCCTCGGGTTCCGTGTCCTTGACGAGGAAGCCGGAGGCCCCGGAGCGGATCGCCTCGAAGACGTACTCGTCCAGCTCGAAGGTGGTCAGCATGACGACCTTCACGTCGGTCAGTTCGGGATCCCCGGTGATGATCCGCGTGGCGGCGAGACCGTCGAGCACCGGCATCCGGATGTCCATCAGGACGAGATCCGGGCGGAGTTGGCGCACCAGGCGCAGAGCGTCCTCGCCGTCTGCCGCCTCTCCTGCCACCTCGATGCCGGGCTGGGCGTCCAGAAGGGCGCGGAAGCCCGCGCGCACCAGTGACTGGTCGTCGGCGAGCAGGACGCGGATCACGGTGACTCCTTCGCTGGTGGCGGCGTCACGTTACCGCCGGCTGTCAGTGGCAGTCGGGCGGTGACACGGAATCCGCCGTCATCGCGTGGGCCCGCCTCCGCGCTGCCACCGAGCGCCGCGGCCCGCTCGCGCATCCCGACCAGGCCGTTGCCGCCCGTGGTGGGCCCGGTGCCGCCCTCGGACGCGGGGCCGTCGTCATCGACGTCGACGCGGAGTTCGGCGGATCGGTAGCGCAGCCGCACCCGTGCGGTGCGGGATCCGGAGTGCCGTATGACGTTGGTGAGGGCCTCCTGGACGATGCGGAAGGCCGCGAGGTCGGCGCCCGGCGGCAGGGATCGCGCCTCGCCGTCCGTCTCGACGGTCACGCGGAGCCCGGCATCCGCGGCCTGTGCCGTCAGATCCGGGAGACGGGCGAGGCCGGGCGCGGGGGCGCGCGGTGCGTCGCCCGGGGCGCGCAGGGTGTCCAGCACCTGACGCACCTCTCCCAGAGCCTCCTTGCTCGCGGTCTTGATGGTGGTCAGGGCGGTGCGGGCCTGCGCGGGGTCGGAGTCGAGCAGCGCGAGGCCCATGCCCGCCTGGACGTTGATGACGGAGATGCTGTGCGCGAGCACGTCGTGCAGTTCCCGTGCGATGCGCAGCCGCTCCTCGTTCACGCGTCGGCGCTCGGCCTCCTCCTCCTCGGCGCGGCGGCGCGCCCACTCCTGCCGCCGCGTGCGGGCGAGTTCGGCCGCGGCGAGAACCGCCGCGATCCAGGCGGCGATGAGGAGTTCGGACTGCCAGCCCGGCGGCTGGTCGTTCGCGGGCGGCAGCCACTCCCGCAGGGCGTAGCCCGTGAGCAGATGCCCCGCCCACACCAGGCCCAGTGCGGCCGCGGCCGCGTACCGCTGCCCCGCGACGACCGCGGCGAAGGCGGCGACGGCCACGGAGACGAACACCGGCCCGTAGGGGTATCCGGCGCCCAGGTAGATGATCGTGGCCGCCGCGGTGCCGAACACGGCGGTGCGGGGGTGGCGGTGGCGCACGAGCAGCAGCAGCGGGCCCACCGTCAGCAGCAGCCGGGCGTAGACGTCGAGCGGGGTCCGCAGACCTTCCTGGTTGGCTGCGGCCCCCTGCGAACCGGCCTGCTGGATGACGAGCACTGCCAGCGACGTCAGCCATGGCAGGTGACGCGAGGCGGAACCCTGCCATGGGCCGCGCCACCATGGCGGGCCCCAGGGTGGTGGGGTGGCAGTGGCGGGGCGGTGCGGATACGGTGCCGTGCCGCCCGCGACGGCGTCGGACGTTCCGCCGATGCGCCGGCGCAGACGGCCCGGCAGCTCCCGAAACGGACCGGTGAGCGGCCGGCGGGATCCGGAGGTCCGGCGCTGCGGGTGCGGGCGGGGGTCCATGTCCGCAACGCTAGCCGCGCGGGGCGGGCCGCGGAGTCAGCCCGCGGCGGGCATCGCGGCTACTCCCCTGGGAGTAGCCGCATCTCTGGCCGCCCCGGACCGGTGCGGTCAGAGATCCTGGGCAAGGGGCCGGCGCGCCTGAGCCGAGGACCGGGCCGGAGCAGGCTCCGGGGTACGGCCTCAGGCGAGCCCCACGTTGCGGGCCAGGGAGACGACGGCGTGATCGAAGAACTTCTCCCGGGCCGCGACGACGTTTTCGAACTGCCCGAAGAGCTCGAAGCTCACCAGCCCGGCCAACTGCGCCCAGGCCGCCACGAGTTCGGCAAGGACCTGCGGCGGCAGGTCGACATCGAGGCGCTCCGCCAGCTCGCGGGCGTCCTCCAGGACGGGCTGTGGTGTGGCGGAGACACCGGGTGCGGCAGGGTCCGGACCCTGCCGCCCGGTCCCGGCGGTGCCGGGCACACGCAGTGCTCGGGCGGCGTACGCCTCGGCGGCGACGGTGACCAGGGGGCGGGCCACGCGTGTTGCGGCGACGGTCGTGGAGGCGGGGGCCGCGTAGCCCGGTACGGGCGACCCGTAGATGAGCGCGTACTCGTGCGGACGTGAGAGGGCCCATGCCCGGTGGGCGCGGCAGACGGCCTGCCAGCGCGCGAGGTGCGAGTCGGCCTGCGCGGCGGACTCCTTGAGCGCGGTTTCGGCGGCGTCGCCGAGTGAGTCGTAGGAATCGGTGATCAGAGCGGTGAGCAGGTCATCGCGCTTCGGGAAGTAGCGATAGAGGGCGGACGAGACCATGCCGAGGCTCCGCGCGACCGCGCGCAGGGAGAGCTTGGCCGCACCTTCTGCGGCGAGCTGCCGGCGTGCTTCGTCCTTGATGGCGGCGATGATCTCGCCGCGTGCCCGCTCCCGGACGCCCTCGATCCTGGTCATGGGGTGCAGTCTGCCAGCTTTCCGGAGCACTGACCAACATCGAGAGCAGTGCTCTGGATTTAGCGCGACGATCGTGTAACACTGCTCTTGTTAGAGAGCAGTGCTCTCACGAGAGAGAACCGCTCACTCCGCCGGGAAGGAACACAGGCCATGACTGCCACGCACGTCATCAGACCCGACTGGCTCACCCGCCGCGTCCTCAACCCCGCCGTCTCCTGGCTGGCCCGGCACGGCGTCACGATCGCCGGGGCGCGCGTCCTCGCCGTACGGGGCCGCAAGAGCGGCGAGTGGCGCCGCACTCCCGTCAACCCGCTCCCGTACGGGGGCGAGCGCTACCTCGTCGCTCCCCGCGGCCATGTCCAGTGGACGCACAACATGCGGGCCGCCGGCGGAGGCGAACTGCACAAGCGCAGCCACGTCGAGCACTTCCGCGCGACCGAACTGGCCGACGCGGACAAGCCGGAGATCCTGCGCGCCTATCTGAAGAAGTGGAGCTGGGAGGTCGGCGCGTTCTTCAAGGGACTCGACGCGAAGTCCAGCGACGCCGAACTGCTGGCCGCCGCGCACAAATACCCCGTCTTCCGGATCACCACCTCGGCTCCGCCGTCCACGGCGAGCGACAACGTCCAGGACTCGAAGGGTGGCGGAGACGCCTAGGGGGACAGGGCTGCCGCCGGCGGCAGTCGAAGGCCCTGAGGACCCCGGGCAGCGTTGGCAGACTGCCAGTACTGGACGGCACCGCCGGCGCTGAACGCCACCGCGGCAGCGGACGGCACCGGCGGACTGCCGCTCGCCGGCCCCGCCCGCGCGCCGAACGGGACGCCGGGCGGCGCGCTCACGTGCGGGCCAGGCCCGCCCGCGCTACCGCCGGTCGAGCGCGTTCAGGGCCCGCCGCGCCATCGGCCTCTGCACGACCAGGGCCAACGAGGTCGCTCCCCGCGTGAACTGTGCGAAGACGTTCCAAGCCGGACGGAAGCTGCTGAGGGCCGCATGCAGCAGGCCCGGACGGCGGGAGAAGACGTTGAGCATGCGCCGTCCGACGCCCATCTCCAGTCCCATGCCCGCCTTGACGGCGAAGGCGTAGTTGAGCGCCTGCTGCCGGGCGTCCACCGCGTCGTGGGCCTCGGCCACGCGCACTGCCCACTCCCCCGCCAGCCGGCCGGAGCGCAGTGCGAAGGAGATGCCCTCCCGCGTCCAGGGCTCCAGCAGCCCGGCCGCGTCGCCGCAGACCAGCACCCTGCCCCGGGAGAGCGGTGAGTCCTCGGCGCGGCAGCGGGTCAAGTGGCCCGAGGAGATGCTCGGTTCGAAGCCGGCCAGACCGAGCCGGCCGATGAAGTCCTCCAAGTAGCGCTTGGTGGCGGCTCCTTCGCCGCGTGCCGAGATGACGCCGACCGTGAGCGTGTCGCCCTTGGGGAAGACCCAGCCGTAACTGCCGGGCAGCGGGCCCCAGTCGACGAGCACGCGCCCCGACCAGTCCTCGGCGACGCTCCGCGGCACCGGGATCTCCACTTCCAGCCCGAGGTCGACCTGGTCCATCTTGACGCCGACATGGGCCCCTATGCGGCTCGCGCTGCCGTCGGCGCCGACGACCGCGCGGGCGAGCACGGGGCGTTCGTCCCCGGAGAGCACCACGGCGACGGAGCGACGGTCCGGCACGGAGGGACCGTGCTGTTCGACCCTGGTCACGGTCACGCCCGTGCGCACCCGGGCGCCGGCCTTGACCGCGTGCTCGACGAGCAACTCGTCCAGTTCGGAGCGGTTCACCAGCCCGAAGAGCATGTGCCGGGATCGCCTGGTACGCGAGAGCTTGCCGTTGAGCGAGAAGGTCACCGCGTGCACACGGTCGCGGAAGGGCAGGTCGAAGCCGGGCGGCAGAGCATCGCGCGACGGACCGATGATTCCGCCGCCGCAGGTCTTGTAGCGCGGCAGTTCGGCCTTTTCGAGCAGCAGCACCCGTCGTCCGGCGACGGCGGCCGCGTACGCCGCCGAGGCACCGGCCGGTCCCGCGCCGACGACCACCACGTCCCAGACCTCGTCGTCCTCGAACTCGTCACCGAGCAGGTCGTCCGCACCCGGGGCAGGCACGGGAGCTCCGCCAGCGGTGAAGTCCCCGGCGACGCCGTCATGTTCGGCTCCACGGCCTTCGCCGGCTCCACGACCTTGGTCGGCTCCAGGGCCTTGTTCGCGGCCGTGTTCGGCTCCGCCGACGTCCTCGGAGCCATCGGCACCGCTCGCATCAAGGGCGCCGTCGGCATCACGAGCGTCCTCGTCGCGGTGGGACGCGTGCGAACTGGCCCCGCTCGGGGGCCCCGTGAGTTCCCCTGTCCGGAGCTCCGCCGCGCTCCCGGCGTCGCTCCGGCCCTCTGCCCCGGTTGCGTCCTCGCTGCTCACGATGTGCTTCCGCTCCGCTCGCCCTCGGCTTGGTGTGGCCGCTGGCATCCTACGGCGCCCGTCCGCCGGTCCCCGCTGTGGGAGGATCACCGGCGACCCATACGGCACGTTCCCTGCACGTGTGCCCCACAGGGACCACGCATCGGGACGCCGCGACCACGCGACCACAAGGAGCGTTCCATGACCGTCGACCCGGCCCTCGGAGACACCAGCTCCGGCTCCGCCGCCATCGCTTCGGCCGTCTCGTCCCTCATGCCGCGGGCACGGACCGAGCTCGCGGAGCTCGTCGCCTTCCGCTCGGTTGCCGATGCCGAGCAGTTCCCGAGGAGCGAGTGCGAGGGTGCGGCGCGCTGGGTCGCGGACACGCTGCGCGCCGAAGGTTTCCAGGACGTCGAGGTGTTCGGCACTCCGGACGGCACCGAGTCCGTCTACGGTCTGCTGCCCGGCCCTGTGGGCGCACCGACGGTGCTGCTCTACGCCCACTACGACGTGCAGCCGCCGCTCGACGAAACTGCCTGGCGCACACCGCCGTTCACGCTGACGGAACGGGACGGGCGCTGGTACGGGCGGGGCGCCGCCGACTGCAAGGGCGGAATCCTCATGCACCTTCTGGCACTTCGCGCGCTGCGTGCCGAGGGCGAGCTGCCTGTGACGGTGAAGTTCATCGCGGAGGGATCGGAGGAGCAGGGCACCGGCGGGCTCCAGCAGTACGCCGAAATCAACCCGCGGCTGCTGGCCGCCGACGCGATCGTCATCGGCGACACCGGCAATTTCCGTGCCGGCCTCCCGACGGTGACGGCGACGCTGCGCGGCATGTGCGCGTTCCAGGTCACGGTGGAGACACTGGAAGGCAATCTGCACTCAGGACAGTTCGGCGGCGCCGCCCCTGACGCGCTGGCCGCACTCATCCGCCTGCTGGACTCGCTGCGCGACGCCGACGGCGGCACCGTCATCGACGGAGTGGAGCCGTGCGCGCCGTGGGACGGGCTGGAGTACCCGGAGCAGGACTTCCGTGCGGACGCGCGCGTGCTCGACGGTGTGCAGCTGAGCGGCACGGGCAGCGTCGCGGACCGCATCTGGGCGCAGCCCTCGGTGACCGTCCTGGGCATCGACTGCCCGCCCGTCGTCGGTGCGACGCCGTCGGTGCAGGCGAAGGCACGGGCGTCGGTCAGCCTTCGCGTCCCGCCGGGTGCGGACATGGATGAGATGGCCCAACTCCTCGTCCGTCACCTGGAGTCGCACACTCCGTGGGGTGCGCGGGCAACCGTCGAGAGGACCGGTCAGGGCCGGCCCTTCCGCGCCGACACCACGAGCCCCGCCTACAAGGCCATGGCCGACGCCCTCAGCGTGGCGTACGACGGGCAGGAGATGCAGATCGCCGGCCAGGGCGGCTCGATCCCGCTGTGCGACACCCTCGCCACGCTCTATCCGCAGGCGGAGATCCTTCTCATCGGGCTGAGCGAGCCGGCCGCGCAGATCCACGCGGTCGACGAGAGCGTCTCGCCCGAGGAACTGGAGCGGATGTCCGTGGCGGAGGCGCTCTTCCTCCGCGAGTACGCGCAGCGGGCCTGACCGCGTGCGGGCGGGTGCCCCGAGGGTCCCCGCCCGCACGGTGCCGGACGTCGCCGCGCCGCGTATCCGGTGCCTACGCGGCGTCCCGCCCGCCCTGGTCGCCGACCGGGACGCCGCCTTCGAGGTAGAGGGGGCGTCCCGTCTCGCGTGCGCGCAACGCGCCACGCAGCCTCTCCAGCCGTACGGGGGGCAGCAGTTCGGCGGCCTCCGTCTCGGTGACGAAGCGCCAGCCACGCAGTTCGGCCCCGGGCAGCAGCACACGGCCGGCCTCGGCCGCCGCGAGGCAGCCTCCGTCGAAGAGGAGGCGGATCCCGCCGTAGCCCGGGGGCCGCGGCGGCTCCCAGTCCGTGACCAGCAGCCGCGGGTCCGTCTTCAGCTCCAGGCCCAACTCCTCGGCGACTTCCCGGACTCCGGCACGTGCCGGCGCCTCGCCGGGTTCGACGACGCCGCCGGGGAACTCCCAGCCCGGCTTGTAGGTCGGGTCGACGAGCAGCACCCGGTCCTGCTCGTCGAAGAGCAGCACGCCCGCCGCGACGGTCTCCGCCGTTGGTTCGGGCGTCTGCACGATCTCGAGGCTCCCGGCCCCCTCGCGCAGTGCGCCTGCCACCTCTTCCGCGGTCTGCCGCGGGGTCAGACCGGACGTCTCCACGGTGTGCGCGTCGGCGGTGAGCCAGTCCAGCGCGGCGCGGTAGGCGGGCAGCTGTCCTCGGCACCAGCCGCGGTCGGGTCGGCCCTCGGCGTCCTCGGACTGGTCGATGCGCATCCGAAGGATCGTTTCATCCGCGTGCAGCAGGACGTGGCGTACGGGAATCCGGCGGGCGGCGAGCGCGCCGAATATCTCGTCCCTGTACTCCTGCCGCAGCAGCGTCATGGGGACGATCAGCGGTCCTGGCACCTCCGTGAGCAGCGCGGCGGCCGTGTCGGCCACCAGCCGCCGCCAGGAAGGGAGTTGCTGGTAGTCGTCGACCTGGGCGAGGCGTTCCTTGGGGAGCATGCATTTGAGCCCCGTGCCGATCAGTGCCGGATTCCACAGGGTGCTGCCCGGGATCAGTTCCAGAAGTTCGTTCGCCGCGGTGGTCTTGCCCGCGCCGAAGGCGCCGTTGAGCCACACGATCACGGTGGTTCCCCCTCTGCCGTCGCCCCCCGTTTCACGCTGCCCGCTCAACCCTGCCACGGAAACGCGCGGGGGCGGCGCCGTCGCAAAACCCTGGCGCGCGCGGCGGATTTCACCACTGTGCGACGGCGCGGTCCCTCCGGGCGGTCTCGCGGGAGCGTCCCGGGCGGACGGAGAGCGAGGGGTCAGGCCGCCACAGGAGGACGCCAGCCCGGGTCGCGACCGCTGAGCGCGACCAGTTCATCGAAGGGAGACGCACTCTCGGGGACGGGGAAGGGTTCGCCGAACACGTTCATCTTCCGCCCCATGGGCGCCAGTTCCCTCCAGCCCTCGAGCAGCACCGGGAGGCTCGGCTCGTACGGGCTGAAGTCCTGGCCCGTGGCGCGGGCGAGGTCCCAAGCGTGCACGGTCAGGTCGCCGAGCACCATTCCGCCGACGGTGCGCTGCGGCAGTCCCATCCCCTGCGAGGTGCCTTCGAGCGCGCCGGGGGCCGACCATGCCTCCACCAGGCGTGCGGTCTCCTCGTCGAAGCGCGTGCGCCAGTCGGCCTTCCCGCCGTCGAGGTAGTCGGGGGTGGTGGTGAAGTCAGCCGTACCCCTCGCGGCGAGGGCCTGGAAGCCGACGACCACGTGGATGAGGTGGTTGAGCAGGGCGCTCACGTCGTACTCGCTGCACGGTGTCGGGACGCCCAGCTGCTCGTCCCGCACGCCGTGCACGACCGGGCGGGCCTGTTGCACGGCCCCTTCGAGCAATGCGGAGAATTCGTTCGTCATGGCCGGAACGGTACGGCGGCCGGGCGGACCGCGGCTTGAAGAAACGCGACAGCAGGACAGGCATAGGATCGGCGGCATGGCAGGTGAGCACCGCGAGGACGGCCCCGCCTCCCCGGACGCGGCCGCCGGGTACGGAGGGAACACTCCGCGCAGCGACACCAGGGGCATCGTGGACGCGGGTGAGCTCTTCTCACGGGTGCGCTTCAGGCGGCGCATGGCCGCGGCGCCGCTGCGGCCCTACGTGGAGCACTACTGGCTGATCGACTGGCAGCTGGAGCAGCCCTACCTGTCGCAGGTCGTCCCGCACCCTTCCGTGAACATCGTCTTCCAGCGGCACGGTGAGATCTCCTCGGAGGCCGAGGTGGCGGGGGTGGGTCTGGGCCTGTTCTCGATCACGCTGGAGGGCACGGGCCGGGTGTGCGGTGTCCAGTTCCGTCCGGGCGGCTTCCGGCCCTTCCTCGCCCGCCGGGGCCGCGGGACCGTGGCGGGGCTGACGGGCCGGAGGGACCCGCTCAGCGAGGTCTTCCCCGACCTCCCGCGGACCCTCCCCGACGTGGTGCTCTCACCCGGCGAGGAGGACGCCAGGGTCGAGGCGCTGGACACCTTTCTGCTGGACCTGGGCCCCGAGGACGATCCGGCCGCCGAGCGCGCCATGGAGCTGGCGCATCTGGTGCGCACGGACCGCGGCATCACGCGGGTCGAGCAACTCGCCCGCCGGGAGGGCGTGTCGGTGCGGTCGCTGCAGCGGCTCTTCGCGGCCTGCGTGGGCGTGAGCCCCAAGTGGGTCATCCTGCGCTACCGCATCCACGAGGCGCTGGAGCAGGCGGCGGGGCACCGGGACATCGACTGGGCACGTCTGGCCGGTGAGCTCGGATACAGCGATCAGGCCCACCTCGTACGGGACTTCACGGGCACGGTCGGCCTTCCGCCGACGGAGTACGTACGCGCCGCCCTGCGCGCGCAACCCTCGCGTGCCTGACGTCCCCGCAGGCCGCCGCCGCTCCGATGAGACCGGCGTCGGTGCCCATCTGGGCGGGCACGACCTCCAGGCCCTGCACGAACGACAAGGTCGCGTACTCGCGCAACGATCGCCGGAGCGGCGCGAAGAGAACCTCGCCCGCCTTGGCCACTCCCCCGCCGAGCACCGCTATCTCTATCTCGACGAGCGTGGCCGTGGCGGCGATGCCGGCGGCGAGCGCCCGGGCCGCACGCTCGAACGACGCGATGGCCACGGAGTCGCCCGCCCTCGCCGAGGCCGCCACCGCGGCGGCCGACACGTCCTTGTCGGCGCCGGGCCGCCATCCCCGGTCCAGCGCCCGGCGGGCGATGTTGGGGCCGCTCGCGATCCGTTCGACGCAGCCGCGCCCGCCGCACGGACAGCTGTCGCCGTCCAGGTCGACGCTGATGTGACCGATGTGGCCGGCGTTGCCGCTGGGGCCCGGCTGGAGCTCGCCGCCGAGGACGAGGCCCCCGCCGACGCCCGTGGAGACCACCATGCACAGCGCGTTCGCACGGCCCCGTGCCGCGCCCTGCCAATGCTCGGCCGCAGCCATCGCGACGCCGTCCCCGACGAGCGTCACCGGCAGGCCGCCCGCATGCTCGCGGACCCCCTGGA
Source organism: Streptomyces bathyalis (assembly GCF_015910445.1). Lineage (NCBI taxonomy): Bacteria > Bacillati > Actinomycetota > Actinomycetes > Kitasatosporales > Streptomycetaceae > Streptomyces > Streptomyces bathyalis. The sequence goes on along the minus strand of NZ_CP048882.1, from coordinate 6,944,955 downwards.
CCAGGGGGTACTCGCGCCAGCCGGGAATGTTGACGGGAGAGACGGTGCCGGCCTTGGCGTCCACCGGGCCCGCGCTGCCGATGCCCACGGCGCGGGCGGCCGCCCACAGCGGGGACGCGGCGAGCTCGACCAGCACCTCGCCCACGGCGGCCATGACCTGCTCGCCCGTACCGCCCGGCGGAGTGGGGCGCTGTGCCCGTACGAGCAGCTCCCCGCCGCCGTCCACCAGCGCCCCCGCGATCTTCGTACCGCCGATGTCGAGAGCCGCGACGAGGTCCTTGTGCATGGGGTGATGTTCTCCAGGGGGAGGGGGCCGTAGACCCGCCCCCTGCCGGGAACGGTCGAGAGATCAGTCTGGCGCTTTGTGACAACGTTGTCCAGACTGCTGTGCGGGGCAGCTATGCTGCTCGCTGCTGCTCCGCGCCTCACAAGGGGGATCCGAAAGCCGTGCCCGAGAGCGTACGTTCCGCCGCCGCCCGCCCGTCCGCCGGGCGATACGGCAACCGGCCGACCATGAAGGACGTCGCCGCCCGCGCCGGCGTCGGCCTCAAGACCGTTTCGAGAGTGGTCAACGGGGAGGCGGGCGTCTCGCCCGACACCGAGCGGCGCGTGCAGGAATCGATCACCGCCCTGGGCTTCCGCCGCAACGACAGCGCGCGGATCCTGCGCAAGGGCCGCACGGCCAGCATCGGGCTCGTGCTGGAGGATCTCGCCGACCCGTTCTACGCGCCGCTGAGCCGCGCCGTGGAGGAAGTCGCCCGCGCGCACGGTGCGCTGCTGATCAACGGCTCCAGCGCCGAGGATCCCGGGCGCGAGCAGGAGTTGGTCCTCGCCCTGTGCGCCCGGCGCGTGGACGGCCTCGTCATCGTCCCGGCCAGCGACGACCACCGCTATCTGGAACCGGAGATAGCCGCCGGCGTCGCCACCGTCTTCGTCGACCGTCCCCCGGGCATGATCGAGGCGGACCAGGTGCTGGTCGACAGCTTCGCCGGTGCGCGCGAGGGCGTGGCACATCTGATCGCGCACGGACACCGGCGCATCGGCTTCATCGGCGACCTGCCCCGCATCCACACGGCGCACGAACGCATACGGGGGTACGAGGCGGCGATGTCCGAAGCCGGCCTCCCCGTCCACCCGAGCTGGGTGGCTCCGGGTTCCACGGATCCCGCGCGGGTGCGTGCGGACGCCGAGCGCATGCTGGGCGGACCCGAACCGGTCACGGCCTTCTTCGCGGGCAACAACCGGGTGACGGTCACGCTGGTGCGGGTGCTGGCAGAGCTGGAGCGGCCCGTGGCACTCGTCGGCTTCGACGACTTCGAGCTCGCCGACATGCTCTCGCCCCCGGTCACCGTCGTCGCGCAGGACCCGGCCCAACTGGGGCGCACCGCGGCCGATCTGCTCTTCCGGCGGCTCGACGGTGCCCACGACCCGCCGTGTCTGAAGACGCATCCGACGACGCTCATCGCGCGCGGTTCGGGCGAACTGCCGCCCGCCTGAGGCCGTTCGGGGCCTTCCGCCCTTCCGGCTCCGCGGATGCGGACTGCAGCCCGGTGCATGGCAGTTGCTCGCCATGCACCCGGGGCCGCCGGCTCAGCCCGGCAGTACGGATTCGAAGAGAGCCTCCGCTTCGCGAAGGGCCGCGGCGAGGCCGTCCGGCCGGGTGCTCGCCGCGGCCAGCACCTCGTCGATGCCACGCAGCCCGGCCCGCTCCAGCAGAGTCTTCTCGTTCGTCACCCACACGCCCCGGTCGGCGAGCACGGCGTGGGCATGCTGCATCGCGGCGACCGAGATCGCTCCGGCGACCTCGGTGAGGCGCCCGCGCGGTGCGTAGTTGGTCCTGGCGTAGGAGAGCGTGGCCAGGGCCGTCTCACGCCACCGGGCGGACGCCGACGAGCGCAGAGCGGGCGGGTAGGACGGGCTGGGCAGCTCACCGCGGAGCGTCCTGTTGAGGGCGAGTTCACCGACCACGAGATAGCTGGGGATCCCGGCCAGGTGGAACATGAGCTGTTCCCGGTGGAATCTGCCCGCCTCCGCCTCGGCGATCTCGTGCTCCACGACGTCCAGGTCGCGGTAGTGGACGTCGGTGCGGCGGCCGTCGACGGTCAGCCAGGCGCCGCCGTTGAACACGCCTCCGCCCCACTCCCCGATCCCGCTGACCTCACCGGGCCAGCCCAGGGCGCGCAGCTGACCGGGGTCGAAGGCGCCCCGGTAGTAGAGGGCGAAGTCCCAGTCGCTGCCGGGCCGTTGCGTGCCCTGGGCGCGGGAGCCGCCGAGCGCCACGGCCCGCACCCCGGGCAGCGATGCGAGCCCGTCGGCGACGTGGTCGAGGAAGGCCTGATCGTCCATGTCAGCCGTTGTACACGGCTGCGGGAGACTCAGCAGACCGGAAGGCCGGGCACGGGCTGGTTGTTGTCCCCGCCCTTGATGTAGACATCGCTGACGAACACACCTGCGTTGCCGCTGTCGTCGTCGGTCTTGGCCCACCACACGTTCGTCCAGCGCCCCGACGTCTCGCGGTGGGGAAGCTTCTTCTGGCAGAAGAAGTAGTTCGTACCGGCGTTGAGCTGACCGACCGGCTTGTGCGCCCCGTTGTAGGACGTGGCCGTCTTCCACACCGTGCAGTCGAACTTCCCCCCGCCCCGCGGGTGGCAGGCCGGCGCCGGACCCGGTGCGCCTCCTCCGCCTCCGCCGCCGCTCCCGCCGCCGTCCCCCGTACCGGACGAGCCGCCCGCACCGCCGGGCTTCGAGCCGCCCGTCCTGTCATCGTTCGGCCCGCTGTTGCCGGCCTTGTCTCCCGTGCCCTTGCCGTCGCCGGGGCCGCCTGCCGACGCCCCCGCCTTGTCTCCCTGCTTCTTGCGGTCGCCCGATGAGGGCTCGTTCTTCTCGGGGACGCTGTCCGCTCCCTTGCCCGCTTCCTGCTTCCCGGCGCCCGCGGTCCGGCCCTCGCCGGACCCTCCGCCCGCGCGGTCGGCGCCGTCGCCGCCCGTTCCCGACATCACGGCGTAGGTGCCACCCGCGCCGGTCAGGACGACGGCGGCCACGGCGGCGGCGATCAGGGACCGCCGGCGCCCGCCGGGCCGTTCGGCGCGGGTGTGGACGGTGTGCCGGTCGGTGTCGCCTCCGTGGCCGTACGCCGGAGGCACCGCCCCCGCTGCCGCGGACTCCGTTGCGGAAGCCGCTCCGGACGCACTCTGCGGAGCATCGACCCGAGGGGGCCAGGCGCCGGCCGCGGCGGATCCCGCCGGCTGCCGCTGTCCCGACTGCCCCTGAGCGTCGGCGACTTCGGCCGCCGCCGCCCCAGGAACCTGTCCCGGCCCGTGTCCCTTGGGCCGCTCGGCCGCACCGAGCTGCATCGTCTCGGAAGGGCCCGCCGGAGGCTCCGTACCCTTCGCCACGGCCTCGAGCAGCGCCTTCGCGCGTTCCGCGTCGGCCCGCTTCGCCGGGTCCTTGTCCATCAGTTCGGCCAGTACGGGCCCGAGCGCTCCCGCGCGCTGCGGTTCGGGGAGCGGTTCCACGACGATGGCGTTGAGCGTGGACCAGGTCGAGGTGCGGCGGAAGGGGGCGGCGCCCTCGACGGCGGCGTACAGCGTCGCACCCAGGGCCCACACGTCGCAGGCCTCGCGCGGTGCCTCGCCGCGCGCACGCTCCGGGGCCAAGTAGTCGAGGGAGCCGACCAGTTCCCCGCTGCCGGTGAGCTGCGTGCCGGCGCCGTCGTCCGGGTCCTCCACGGAGGCGATGCCGAAGTCGGTGAGGACGACGCGCCCGGTGCCGTTCTCCAGGAGCACGTTGCCCGGCTTGACGTCCCGGTGGAGCACTCCCGCGCGGTGTGCCGCGGCCAGCGCGTCCATCACCTCGGCGCCGATGGCGGCGGCCTCCCGCGGCTCCAGGGGGCCGCGTTCGCGGAGCACGTCGTCGAGCGAGGGCCCCTCGATCAGTTCCATCACGATGACGGGACGGCCGTCGTGCTGTGCGACGTCGTGGACGGAGATCACTCCCGCGTGCCGCACGCGTGCCGCGGCCCGCGCCTCGCGCTGCATCCGCGTGCGCAGTCCCTCCAGTTCACCGGAGCCCGCGTCGGTGAAGGTCCGCAGTTCCTTGACCGCGACCTCCCGGCCGAGCACGTCGTCGACGGCGCGCCAGACCACGCCCATGCCGCCCCTCCCGAGGCGGCCCGTCACGCGGTAGCGCCCCGCGAGGACCCTGCCCGTCTCCGGCGGTCCCGTGCCCTCGTCCGCAGCGCCCGTGTTGCCGCTTCCGCCGTCCTCCGGCGACCGATCCCCCGGTGTCCGCACTGCCCGTCCCCTTTGCCCGCGTTATTGCCGCGTACCGAAGGGCCAGACTACGGGCCGGAATTGACTTGCGCCTCAGTGGCCCGCCCCGCGAGGGCGTCGAGGTCCGCCCGTGTCAGTCCGGAGTGCCTCGCGACCTCGCCGGACGAGAGTGCGCCGCAATCCAGGCCGCGCAGCAGGTAGTTGCTCAGCGCACGGGCCGTGGCGGGCTCGTCCATCACGGCGGCGTCTCCGCCGGCGTTTCCGGTGTAGGCGGCGAGGCGGGCCGCGGCGCGCTCCATGCCCTCGCGGTAGAAGGCGTAGACGGCGGCGTAGCGCGTGGGCAGGTGGCCCGGGTGCATGTCCCAGCCCTGGTAGTAGGCGCGGGCCAACGACCGCCGCACGAGGGCGTGATGGTGCCTCCAGGCGTCGTGCACCTGCTCCCTCCGGCCGCTGGGGACGATGTTCGTCGACCCGTCGGACAGGCGCACCCCCGTTCCGGCCGCGGCGGCCTGCATGACGGCCTTGGCGTGGTCGGCCACGGGATGGTCCATCGCCTGGTACTCGGCGCTCACCCCGCATGCGGCGCTGTAGTCGAAGGTGCCGTAGTGGAGGGAGGTCGCGCGCCCGCCGGCGGCGTCGATCATGAGGGCCACGGTGGCTCGTCCGTCGGGGCCGAGGATCGACTGCGTGGTCTCGATCTGGATCTCGAATCCGATGCGGCCCTCGGGCAGCCCGCGTGCCGTTTCGAACTCCCCGCACAGCCGCGCCATCGCCGCGACCTGCTCGGGGTGGCTGACCTTGGGGAGGGTGAGGACCAGTCCGCCGGGCAGGCCGCCCGCGTCCACCAGGCCCGTGAGGAAGATGTCGAGGGTGCGGATGCCGCGGTCGCGCACGTCGGCCTCCATGCACTTCATGCGGATGCCCATGCACGGGGGCGCGCTGCCGTCTTCGAAGGCGTCGGCGACGAGCCGGGCCGCACGGGCCGCCGCCGCGTCCTCCTCGCTGTCGGGACGCCGGCCGTAGCCGTCCTCGAAGTCGATGCGCAGGTCCTCCACGGGCTCGCGCTCCAACTTCGCCCGCACGCGGTCGTGGACAGGGCCCGCGAGGTGTGACGGCAGGCCCAGCACCGACGCGAAGGAGACGGCGTCCGGGGCGTGTTCGTCGAGCATTTCCCGCGCCTGCTCGCCCCAGGCGCTCACGGTCCCGGACGAGACGGCGTCGGCCGGCACGTAGACGGTGTGCACGGGCTGGCGCGTGGGCGGCTCGCCGGGGTACCGGCGGGCCAGTTCCGCGTCGACGGGGGCGAGGCGGTCCGCGATCTCTTCGCTCACGCTGTCCGCCAGGCTCGTGGCCACGTCCGCGTCCTCACCCACGCCAGGCTCCTCTGCCGGTCTGCTTCCGGCCTCCCGGCCAGCTGCTTCAACAATTCGTTTAAGACGCTAGCCGCGGTCTTCCGCACGGGTCAACCGTCACTCCGGCATCGCCAGAAGCCTGGCCTCGGTCTCCTCGTCCATGCCCTTCTTCGGACGGTCCGGTCTCTGCGGGGCTCTACCGCCGATCCGCCGGAGCCACGCCCAGGTGTCCGCCACCGTCTCCTCCACCGGACGGCAGCGCAGTCCCGCGGCCAGCGCCTTGGACACGTCGCTCCGGTGCATGTGCTCGTAGTCGGCACTGCCGGGCGGCAGCCAGACGGGGAGGCCGGTCCACGGCTCGGCCCCCGAAGCGAGCACGGACTCCGGTGTGCGCCAGCGCAGTTGGGCGTGGCCCCCGGTGACGTCCACGCAGGTGCGCAGCAGTTCGCCCATGGTTGTGTGCCCCGGAAGCGAGACGACGTTGTACACGCCGCCGAGCCCGCGGGCGGCGGCCACCACCCACCCGGCCAGATCCCGGACGTCGATGTACTGGAGCGCCAGCTCGGGCGGCCCGGGCGCCGGTACGTCGCCTCCGCGGGCGATGCGCGTCAGCCACCACGGCAGGCGGCCGACGTTCTCGCCGGGACCGACGATCAGGCCCGCCCGCACGAGCAGCGCCCGGTCGCCGAAGGCATCGGAGGCGGCGAGCTCTCCTCCGCGCTTTGCCCGCGCGTAGTCGGTCTCCGCGTCGTCCGGTGAGGCGTCCACGACCGGAAAGGTCTCGTCGGCACCCGCCGCGACCGGCTCGGCGTACACCGACCGGCTGGAGATGTAGACGTAGCGCCCGGCGCGGCCGGACAGCAGCCGCGCCGTGTCGCGTACGGCGCGGGGCGCGCCCGACCAGGTGTCCACGACGGCGTCCCACTCCCCCTGCGCCAGGGCCGCGAGACCGTCCTCGGACGAGCGGTCGCCCAGCAGGACCCGCACTCCCGGCGGCGGCGCGTGCCGCCCGCGGTGGAAAACGGTCACCTCCCAGCCGTGCGCCGCCGCCGCCTCGGCGATGGCTCTGCCCACGAACTCCGTACCGCCCAGCATCAGGAGTCGCATGCCGCGAGTCTCTCCGCGCCGGGGAGGACACAGACCTCGTCCCGCTCTCGGCTGAACAAGCGGAACGCACAACGCGCCGCCCCCGCATGCCGGTGGCGTGCGGGGGCGGCGGAGCGGACCGGGCGGACGGAGGCCCGGCGGGGAGGGTCAGCCCTTGCGGGTCTTGATCTCTTCCGTCAGCTTCGGCACGACCTCGAAGAGGTCGCCGACGATGCCGTAGTCGACGAGATCGAAGATCGGCGCCTCGCTGTCCTTGTTGATGGCCACGATGGTCTTGGACGTCTGCATGCCCGCCCGGTGCTGGATCGCGCCGGAGATGCCGGTGGCGATGTAGAGCTGGGGGGAGACGGTCTTGCCGGTCTGGCCGACCTGGTTGGAGTGCGGGTACCAGCCGGCGTCGACGGCGGCACGGGAGGCGCCGACGGCGGCCCCGAGCGAGTCGGCCAGCTCTTCGATGATGTGGAAGTTCTCGGCACCGTTCACACCGCGGCCGCCGGAGACGACGATCGCGGCCTCGGTCAGGTCCGGACGTCCGGTGGACTCACGCGGCGTGCGGGAGACGATCCTGGTTCCGGTCGCCTTCTCGCTGAAGGACACCGACAGCTGCTCGACCGTACCGGCGGCCGGCGCGGCCTCCGGGGCGGTGGAGTTGGGCTTGACGGTGATGACCGGAGTGCCCTTGCTGACGCGGGACTTGGTGGTGAACGCCGCGGCGAAGACGGACTGGGAGGCCACGGGCCCCTCGTCCCCGGCCTCCAGGTCGACGGCGTCCGTGATGATCCCGGAGCCGATGCGCACTGCGAGGCGGGCGGCGATCTCCTTGCCCTCCGAGGAGGACGGGACGAGGACAGCGGACGGGGAGACGGCGTCGTAGGCCGCCTGCAGCGCGTCGACCTTCGGCACGACGAGGTAGTCGGCGAACTCGCTGCTGTCGGCGGCCAGCACCTTCACGGCGCCGTACTCGCCCAGCGTCTTGGCGGCCTCGTCGGCGCCGGGGCCGAGGTGCACGGCGACGGGGTCGCCGATGCGGCGGGCCAGAGTGAGCAGTTCGAGTGTCGGCTTGCGGACGGCACCGTCCACGTGGTCGACGTAGACAAGGACTTCAGCCATGGGGTTGCTCCTGCGGAAGAGTGGGGCGGTTTGTGCGGGCGGGCTCTCGCGTCACCTTGGCGTCGCTCGGACGGGCCTCAGATGAACTTCTGGCCCGCGAGGTACTCGGCGAGCTGCTTGCCGCCCTCGCCCTCGTCGTTGACGACGGTGCCGGCGGTGCGCGGCGGGCGCGGCGTGGCGTCGTCGACCTTGGTCCAGGCGCCCTCGAGTCCGACCTCGTCCGCCTCGATGTCCAGATCGTCCAGGTCCAGGGACTCCACCGGCTTCTTCTTCGCCGCCATGATCCCCTTGAACGACGGGTAACGCGCCTCGCCGGACTGGTCGGTGACCGAGACGACGGCCGGCAGGGATGCCTCGAGGTGCTCCGTCGCGGTGTCACCGTCGCGCCGCCCGTTGACCTTGCCGTCGGTGACGGAGACCTCGGACAGCAGCGTCACCTGCGGCACGCCGAGACGCTCGGCGAGGACGGCCGGGAGCACGCCCATGGTGCCGTCGGTGGACGCCATGCCGCACATGACCAGGTCGTACCCGGTCTTCTCGATGGCCTTGGCCAGGACGGCCGAGGTGCCGAGCGCGTCGGTGCCGTGGAGGTCGTCGTCCTCGACGTGCACGGCCTTGTCGGCACCCATGGAAAGCGCCTTGCGCAGCGCGTCCTTGGCGTCCTCGGGACCGACGGTCAGCACGGTGATCTCCGCGTCGTCGGCCTCCTCGGAGATCTGCAGGGCCTGCTCGACCGCGTACTCGTCCAGCTCCGAGAGCAGGCCGTCCACGGACTCGCGGTCGGTGGTCAGGTCCTCGGCGAAGTGCCGGTCGCCGGTGGCGTCGGGCACGTACTTCACACAGACAACGATCCTCAGGCTCACGCCGGCTCTCCTACTGCTTGTCCTACGGTTCCGGTCCGTCGCTGAACCGGCACCCCGTTCTCGATATTACTCGCCAGTACACATAGCGCGTACCCGGTTCTCAAGGCCGGGAACTGTGACCTTGCCAACCCGGGCCCGCGGGAGCGCGAGCCCAACTCAATCACGACGGCCGCCCGGCGACGCCGCCGGTGACCGCGCTGTCACCGTGCCGAGGCTGCACCCGGGGGTCAAGCAAGGGACCGCCCGGTGCGACATCAATCACGGGTCCGCGCGGCCCGCCCGTTCACGTGGACTTCTCCCGCCGGGCGCTCTCCCCGGTGTCTCCCGCGGGGCGCTCCCCCGCCGCACCGCCCGTATCCGCAGAGCCCGTGTCCCCAGAGCCCGCCTCGACCGCCGGGGCCAGCGCCGCGATGACGTCGGCCTTGCGCGGCTGCCCGTAGGCGCGGCTCACCTCACGGCCGCCGGCGTCCAGCACGAGAACCGCCGGGGTGCGCACGATCCCCAACTCCCTTACGAGCGCGAGGCGTTCCTCCGCGTCGATCTCCGCGTGGGCCACGCCGGGCACCATGCCGCTGACCTCTCGCAGGATGCGCCTCGTCGCGCGGCACGGCTGGCAGAAGGCACTGGAGAATTGCACCAGCGTCGCCCGCCGCCCCAGGGCTCCGGCGCCGAGCGTCTCTTCGCCCAGCCGCGTGCCTCCGTCGCCGGTCTGCTGCCGCACCGCGCTCTCCTGCCGTCTCACTCGTGTCCTGCTCGCCGCCCCTACGTCCCGCAGTGTGCAGCACATGCGGCATGTACGGGCATTCCCACCAGGCCCCGGCCACAGGGCGGACCGCGGTGTAGCCATCGCCCGGGCCGATGGGGAACCATCGGCGGCGGACCGAAGTTACGCATCCGTAGGAATTTGGCTGCGCACCTGGCGGGAGCCGCTCCCTCCCAGGACGGACAGGAAGGGCTGCGCTCATGGCAGAACTCGTCTACCCACCCGTGATCGCCACGGCACGCGCCTGGTTCAAGGCCCTGGACCTGCGCTTCGACATCCAAGGCACCGAGCACGTGCCACGACGGGGCGGCGCTCTGCTGGTGAGCAATCACATCAGCTATCTGGACTTCATCTTCACCGGTCTCGCGGCGCTGCCGGCGAAGCGGCTGGTGCGCTTCATGGCGAAGGACTCGGTCTTCCGGCACAAGGTCTCCGGACCGCTGATGCGGGCGATGAAGCACATACCCGTGGACCGTTCACAGGGCGAGGACGCCTACAAGCACGCGCTGAAGGCGCTTGATTCGGGCGAGGTAGTGGGCGTCTTCCCCGAGGCGACCATCTCCCGCTCCTTCACGCTCAAGGACTTCAAGTCCGGTGCCGCCAGGCTGGCGCAGGAGGCGCGCGTACCGCTGGTGCCGGTCGCGCTGTGGGGAACGCAACGCCTGTGGACCAAGGGCCACAAGCGGGACTTCGGACGCAACCACTTCCCCGTCGGCATACGCGTCGGCGAGGCGCTGCACGCCGCCCCGGACGAATCGGCGGCGGGGCTGACCTCGCGGGTGCGCGAGCGCATCCAGGATCTGCTGGAGTCGGCGCAGCGCGCCTACCCGGGCACCCCGAACGGGCCGAACGACAAGTGGTGGCTGCCGGCTCACATGGGCGGAACCGCGCCGACACCCGCCGAGGCGAGGGCGATGTAGCGCCCGGCACGACGGCCGGGGACGGCGGCAGCCGACGGGAGGCCGGCGCCGCGGCGCCGGTCCGTCAGCGGCCCATTTCCTCGCGCAGCGCCGCGATGAACCCGTCGACGTCCTCCTCGCTGGTGTCGAAGGAGCACATCCAGCGCACGTCGCCCGCGGCCTCGTTCCAGAAGTAGAAGCGGTAGCGCTTCTGCAGGCGCTCGCTGACCTCGTTGGGGAGGCGCGCGAACACCGCGTTCGCATCGACGGGGTAGAGGATCTCGACCCCGTCGACGTCCTTGACGCCTTCCGCGAGGCGGCGCGCCATCGCGTTGGAATGGCGGGCGTTGCGCAGCCACAGGTCGCCCGAGAGCAGGGCGTCCCACTGCGCGGATATGAAGCGCATCTTGGAGGCGAGCTGCATGGACAGCTTGCGCAGGTGCTTCATCGCGCGGACGGCGTCCGGGTCGAGGACGACGACGGCCTCGCCGAAGAGCATCCCGTTCTTGGTGCCGCCGAGGGAGAGGACGTCGACGCCGGCGGCGTTGGTGAAGGCCCGCATGGGCCTGTCGAGCGCCGCTGCGGCGTTCGCGATGCGGGCACCGTCCAGGTGCACCTTCATGCCGCGCTCGTGGGCGTGGTCGCAGATCGCGCGGATCTCCTCCACGGAGTAGACGGTGCCGAGTTCGGTGCTCTGTGTGAGGGAGACGACCTGCGGCATCGCCCGGTGCTCGTCGTCCCAGCCGTGCGCCTCGCGGTCGATGAGCTCGGGCGTGAGCTTGCCGTCCTCGGTGGGCACCGTCAGCAGCTTCAGCCCGCCGACACGTTCCGGGGCGCCGCACTCGTCCACGTTGATGTGCGCGCTCTCGGCGCAGATCACCGCGCCCCAGCGGTCGGTGAGCGCCTGCAGCGAAATCACGTTGGCGCCGGTGCCGTTGAAGACCGGGTAGGCCTCGGCCCGTGGGCCGAAGTGGCTGCGGACCGTCCGCTGGAGGTGCGCGGTGTACTCGTCGTCGCCGTACGCGGACTGGTGCCCGCCGTTGGCCAGGGCGAGCGCCGCCAGGACCTCGGGGTGGGCGCCGGCGTAGTTGTCGCTGGCGAATCCGCGGATCCCGGGGTCGTGGCGGCGCTTCGCGTCGGTGTTCAGGGCTTCGGGGTCAGCCACAGGCGTTGTCCGTTCACTTCCTCGGTGGGCGTGCTCCACGTGCCGGCGATGGTGTCGGCCAGGTCCTTGACGTCGGTGAAGCCGGCGAACTTGGCCTTGGGACGTTCGGCCCGCATCTGGTCGCTCACCAGTGCCTTGACCACCAGGATGGCAGCAGCCGCGGACGGTCCGGCCTCGCCCCCTGCCTTGCGGAAGGAGTCCCCGAGCGCCAGTGTCCACGCCTCAGCCGCGGCCTTGGATGCGGAGTAGGCGGCGTTGCCCGCCGTGGGATTGCTCGCACCGGCGGCGCTGACCAGCAGGAAACGGCCGTTGCCGCTGCGCGCCAGCGGGGCCTCGAAGGCGAGCGAGGTGTGCTGCACGGTGCGGATCAGCAGATCGTGCAGCGTGTCCCAGTGCGCGAGGTCGGTCTCGGCGAACGACGCCGAGCCCCGCCAGCCGCCGACAAGGTGCACGAGCCCGTGCACCTTGCCGAACTCCTTCTCGGTCCGTGCGGCCCACTCGCGCGTCGCCGCGAGGTCCAGCAGGTCGACGGTCTCCCCGGTCACGCGCGCACCGCCGTGCGCGAAGCGGGCGGCGTCGACGGCCTGGGCGAGGCGCTCGACGTCGGAGTCGGCCCCGACGACCGTGGCCCCCTCCTCGGCGAGCCGCAGCAGCGCCGCCGCTCCGGCAGGCCCTGCCGCTCCCGCGACGGCGATGACGGACCCTTCGAGGCTCCCCTTGCCGTTGCCCTGGTATCCGCGTGCCGTCGTGTTGGTCATGCCTGTCGCCTCCTGGTCCCTCGACGCCCCTGTCCGTTCCGCCCGCCCGTGTGCTCAGGCGGCGGCCCGTACGGCGGCCTCCGCTGTGATGCCCTTCGTCGATGCGATCACGGAACGGAGCTTCTTCGCGAGGGCCTCATAGAACATGCTCAGCGGAAACTCATCCGGAAGCACGTCGTCCACGAGCTTTCGCGGCGGCAGGCTCAGGTCGAGCGCGTCGGGCCCCTTGGCCCAGGTGGAGCCCGGGTGCGGCGCGAGGTAGGCGGCGACCAGCTCGTACGCCTTGAACCAGTGGACGAGCTTGGGACGGTCGATGCCCGCGCGGTAGAGCATCTCGATCTCCTCGCGCAGCCGCACCGTCACCTCGCGCGCGAGGTTCCAGTCGATGGCCAGCTTGTTGTTCGTCCAGCGCAGCGCCCCGTGCTGGTGGAGGTAGGCGAAGAGGAGCTGGCCGCCCAGCCCGTCGTAGTTGCGGTTGCGCTCGCCCGTGACCGGGAAGCGGAAGAGCCGGTCGAGCAGCACGGTGAACTGCACGTCGCGACCCTGCGGATAGCCGTCGGCCTCCAGGCGCACGGCCTCGTGGAAGGCCGTCAGGTCGCAGCGCAGCTCCTCCAGCCCGTACATCCAGAACGGCTGCCTCTGCTTGATCATGAACGGGTCGAAGGGCAGGTCACCGTGGCTGTGGGTGCGGTCGTGCACCATGTCCCAGAGCACGAATGCCTGCTGGCAGCGCGCCTGGTCGGAGACCAGTTCCCGGGCGGTCTCGGGGAGTTCGAGGCTGGTGACGTCGCAGGCGGCGTCGACGACGCGGCGGAAGCGCGCCGCCTCGCGGTCGCAGAAGATGCCGCCCCAGGAGAAGCGGGGCGGCGCCTCACGCACGGCGACGGTCTCCGGGAAGAGCACCGCCGAGTTCGTGTCGTAGCCGGAGGTGAAGTCCTCGAAGGTGATGCCGCAGAAGAGCGGGTTGTCGTAGCGGGTGCGCTCCAGCTCGGCCAGCCAGTCCGGCCAGACCATGCGCACCACGACCGCCTCGAGGTTGCGGTCGGGGTTGCCGTTCTGGGTGTACATCGGGAAGACGACGAGGTGCTGGAGGCCGTCCTGGCGGTTCTGTGCGGGCTGGAAGGCGAGCAGGGAGTCGAGGAAGTCCGGGACGCCGAAGCCGCCCGCGGCCCAGCGGCGCAGGTCGGCGACGAGCGCCTCGTGGTAGGCGGCGTCGTGGGGCAGCAGCGACGAGAGGTCCCGCACGGCGACGCAGACCTGCTCCACCTCGGATTCCACGGCGTCACGCGACGGAGCGTCCTCCGCCTCGAAGTCGATCGAGCCGTCCTTCGACTGTGCGGGGCGGATGGCTTCGACGGCGTCCTTCAGCACTGCCCATGCCGGGTGTTCGACCACGCGCTCGTCGGACATTCCCCGGGTGTCCGCGACCTTGGACGAAAGCATTTCCGTCATGACTACCCCTCCACAGAAGAACCTGGCGTCATGAAAACGGTAGCCGGGTCCGGGGGCCCTCTCAAGTGGAGGGGTCAGGAAATTATCCTTCCGGACCCCCGTCTTCGCCGTGGATCTTCCTGTCCGACGCGGTCGACGCAATGACTTTGCCCAGTCCGGCCATGGCTTCGGAGGAGTCCGGGAGCAGGTCGCCCACCGCGAGGAAGCCGTGGAACATGCCCGGGAAGTGCGCCTCGCTCACGGGCACCCCGGCGTCGCGCAGCTTCGCCGCGTAGGCACGCCCCTCGTCGCACAGCGGGTCGCAGCCCGCGGTGACCACATGGGCGGGCGGCAGACCCGACAGATCGGCCCTCAGCGGCGCCGCGTAGTGGTGCGTCAGGTCGCTGCCGGGGGCGAAGTACTGGGCTCCGAACCAGTTCATCGCGGCCTCTGTGAGGAAGTAGCCCTCCGCGTTGAGGCGCCGGGACTCCGTCTCGGCGAGGGGATCGGTCGAGGGGTATATGAGCAGCTGGTGAGCGATCCGCGGACCGCCGCGCTCACGGACCATGAGGGTGCACACCGCGGCGAGGTTGCCGCCCGCGCTGTCGCCCGCGACCAGCAGCGCCTCCGGGTCGCCTCCCAGCTCCGCGATGTTCTCCGCGGCCCAGCGGACGGCCGCGTAGGCGTCCTCCGCCGGCTCGGGGAAGCGGGTCTCCGGCGCGAGCCGGTAGTCGACGGAGACGACCACGGCTCCGGACGCGCGGCACATGGCGCGCGCCGTCGCGTCGTGCGTCTCGAGACTTCCCAGGACCCAGCCGCCTCCGTGGAAGAAGACCACAGTGGGCGCGGCGCCGCCGGCCAGCTCCTCCTCGTACGGGCGGTAGATCCGCACCGGCAGCTCGGGCGCGCCCTCGGGCCCGCGGATCAGACGGTCGGACACCTCGCCGACAGGGGGCTCGCGCGGCGGTTCCGGCATCGACAGGGCGAAGATACGGCGGGCCTCGGCCGCGTCGTGGACGCTCACGCCGACGTCCGGGAAGACGGCCGCCATGGCCTCCATCATTTCGCGGGCTCCGGGGGCGAGGCGTTCGGGACCTCGGGGCGCGCTGCTGCCGCTCACGTTGCTGCTCCTTCGTCGCGTGTGTGTTCCGTGCGTTCCACCGGGCGTCTGTTCGCCTTCGGTGCGTCCCTCAGGCACCGGCCCGTCTCGCGGGGCACCGCTGGGCGTGCTGCGCTCTCCACCGGAGCCGGACGGGTCGGAACCGCTGCCGGCCTGACGGTTAGTCTGTCCGCCGCGCACGTCACGTTGTGCGCCGTCACGTGAGGAAAGAGAGAGGGAGCCGTGTCACTGCTCATCGTCGGCCACCGCGGAGTGATGGGCGTCGAGCCCGAGAACACTCTGCGCTCCTTCGTCCGCGCCGAGCACGAGGGTGTCGACGTCATCGAACTGGACCTGCACCTGAGCAAGGACGGCGAGCTGGTCGTGATGCACGACGCCGACGTCTCGCGGACCACGGACGGTTCTGGCGCCATCAGCGACTTCACCCTGGCGCAGCTGCGCGAGCTCGACGCCGGACAGGGCGAGCGCATCCCGACCTTCCATGAGGTCGTGGAGGCCGTCGGGTCCCCGTTGCAGGCCGAGATCAAGGACCGGGCGGCGGCCCGGGTGCTGACCGGAGTGATCGACGAACTCGGCCTGCACGAGCGCGTCACGGTCATCTCGTTCCACGACGAGGCGCTGCGCGAGGTACGGGAGCACCTGCCGGAGATGCCGCTGGTGCTGGTGACGGGCCGCTCGACTCCGACCGCGCCCGAACGCGCCCGCGAGCTGGGCGCGTTCATGGTCTCGTGCGAGCTGCAGTGGCTGGAGTCGGAGACCGTGGAGCGCTGCCACGCCGACGGGATCAAGGTCATCACCTGGACCGTGAACACCGGCGAGGAACTGGACCGGGTCCGCGAGTTGGGGCTCGACGGCCTGGTGACGGATATGCCGGAGATCAAGACGGCGGCACGTCGAGCGTCTTGACGAGCAGTTCGAAGGCCAGGTCACCGCGCTGTGGAATGCCGAACCGCTCGTCGCCGTAGGGGAACGGCGTGAGCTTGCCGGTGCGTGTGTAGCCGCGGCGCTCGTACCAGGCGATCAGGTCCTCGCGCTGCCGGATCACCGTCATCTGCATCTCACGCGAACCCCATTCGGCAACGACCGTGCGTTCGGCCTCCTGAAGCACCACCTTGCCCAGCCCCGCACCCTGCAGTTCGGGACGGACGGCGAACATCCCGAAGTAGGCGACGTCGCCGCGCCGCTCCAGCTGGCAGCAGCCCACCAGCTCCCCCGCCCGCTCGACGGCGAGCATGATGCTTCCGGCATCCGTGACGACAGCTCCGACACCCTCGGGGTCGGTGCGCTGGCCCTCCAGCAGGTCGGCCTCGGTGGTCCAGCCCGCGCGGCTGGAGTCGCCCCGGTAGGCCGACTCCAGGAGTGCGACGAGAGCGTGGATGTCGTCCGGTGCCGCGACGCGGAAGGTCGGTTCGCCGGTCTCCTTGACGTTCTCCATGGTGAGCGACCTTAATACCGCGCCGCCGGGAATAGAGTCGGTCGGTATGGTGCACGTACTCAGCAGCCGCGTACTGCTGCGGCCGACCGACCCCGAGCGCACGCGGACCTTCTACGGGCAGACGCTGGGGCTGGCGGTCCAGCGGGAGTTCGGGACGGGCCCGGAGCGCGGCACGGTCTACTTCCTGGGCGGCGGTTCCCTCGAGGTCTCCGGTCGCTCCGAGCACCCGCCCACGCCCGGCCTCCAGCTGTGGCTCCAGGTCGAGGACGCCGCGGCGGCGCACCGCGAGCTGCTCGATGCCGGGGCCGAGGTGCTGCGGGGGCCCGTGCAGGAGCCGTGGGGGCTCATCGAGATGTGGATCGCCGATCCGGACGGCGTGCGCATCTGCATCGTCGAGGTTCCCCACACCCACCCGATGCGCTACCGGCCGGGGATCTGACCCACGACCACCGGGCGCGGTTGCCCGCCGGCCGTCCGGCCCCGCGCTCTGCCCCGCCCTCCGGCTCCTGAGCGCTCCCCCGTTGCGCCTGTGCGCTCCCGTGTGAAGGCGCCCGACGGGAAGCCTCCCGAAGGGCGAGCGGGGAGGTCGGCGATGCACGGCTCAGCGACGGTCGGCTGGCTGCTGACGGCGCTGTGCGCGTTCGTCGCCTGTGTGTGCCTGCTGCGCGCACGGGGGGCCGGGGGGATGCGGCGGCGTACTGCCACGAGCGAGGCCCTGATGGGGCTGGGAATGGCGGCCATGGCGCTGCCCGGCAGCGCGTCCGCGGTACTGCCCCCGCTCGTCCTGCTGGTGCTCTTCGGCGTGGTCGCCGTGCGGGAACTTGCGCTGCTGCTGGAGGCACGGCGGGCACCCCTGTCGTCGGGACCGGGCCACGGGCGGGCGGAGCACGTCCACCATCTCCATCACCTCGTCGGTGCCCTGGCGATGATCTACATGGCGCTGGCGATGCCGGGGACGCACGGTGCCGCGCCCGGGAATCACACGGCCGCAGCCGCTTCGGGGCTGCCGCTGCTGACCGGTGCGCTGCTGATCTACTACGCGGTCTACGTACTGCGCACGGGCGCCCTTCTGCTTCCGGCACCGGCCGGTGGCGCCCTGGCGGCCGGAGCGCCCGGGGATGCCTGTGCGGCGCGGGAGCGCCCGGAACTGGCGACGGCGTGCCGAGTCGCCATGGGCACCGGCATGTTGGCGATGCTGCTCATGCTGTGAGGGATCGGTCACTTCTGTGCGGGTGGCCGTACCGCCCCGCGGCCGGCGGCTCATACTCTGACAATCATGATGGTCCCGCTGGCGCTGCTCGTCCTCGGCGCCTTGGCCGCCGCCGTCGCCCCTCGTGTGCTGGCCCGTTCTTCCTGGCCGGAACGGGAGCCGGTGCTCGGGCTGTGGATGTGGCAGTGCGTCGTCGCCGCCGTGCTGCTGTGCTGCCTGCTGGCCATGGCGTTCTCGGCAGCCGCCGCCTGGCAGGTCGTCCGGGGCCATGTGTTCGCACCGGCGCCCAGCGGCGTCGAGGAGGCCTACGGGCTCGGCCTTGGCTCGTACGGCCCCTGGGCCGGAGCCCTCGCGGTGCTGCTGGCCTGCGGCGGCGCGTGGACGGGCGCGATGCTGCTGCGGGAGGTGCACGAGGCAAGGATGCGGCGCCGCAGGAGCCGTGCGGAGCTTCGTGAGCGGGCGCCGCGGCTGCCCGGCGAGGAACGGTCCGACGGCGACCGTCTGGTGGTCCTGGAGGGGGACAAGCCGGAAGCCCGGTGGCTGCCCGGCAGCACGCCGCAGCTCGTCGTCACCACCGCCGCGCTGCGCCGCCTGAAGGGACGTCAGCTGGACGCGGTCCTGGAACACGAGCAGGGTCACGCGCGTGCCCGTCACGACTGGCTGATGCACTGCTCCTCCGCGCTCGCGGCCGGTTTTCCCCGGGTGCCCGTCTTCGCCGCGTTCCGCGATCAGGTGCACACCCTGGTCGAGATGGCCGCGGACGACACTGCCTCGAAGCGCTACGGCCGGCTCACCGTGGCCCTGGCCCTGGTCGAACTCAACGAGGACAGCGGGGTGTTCGGACCCGCACCGACTCCCCTCGCCCAAGTCCCCCACCGCGTGCACCGCCTGCTGTCCGCCGCTCCCCGGCTGCCGGTCTCGCGCCGGGTACGGATGACGGCGGCCGCGGTGCTCGTCCCGGCCGTGCCCCTCGTCGTGGCATTCGTACCGGGACTCTCCGCGCTTCGATAGCCGCAGAAGTGACTGCCGGGTGAAGATCGAACCATGCACGGACCGACGCATGCCCCGACCACGGACCCGCCCTCTCCCGTGAGCCTCTCCGTACCCGCGGCGCGATGGCTGTGGGCCGCACTAGCCCTGGGCGCCCTCGCCTGCGCCGTCATCGGGCTCATCGCGGTCGGCTGGCCGCCCCTGCTGAGCGCGGACAAGGACGTCGCGGACTGGTTCCACGCCCGCGCGCTGCAACATCCGGCCTGGACCCACGCCAACCGCGTGTTCAGCGACTGGGTTTGGGACCCGGTGACCATGAGACTCCTCGTCGCTGCGGCAGCGCTGTGGGTGTGGCTGCGAGGGGAAGCGGTGCTCGCACTGTGGTGCCTGGCAACCGCCGCCGCCGGCGCGGGTGTTCAGCAAGGACTCAAGGCGCTCCTGGACCGCAACCGCCCGAAGTGGCAGCAGCCTGTGGACTCCGCCCACTTCTCCGCCATGCCGTCGGGCCACGCCATGACGGCCGCGATCGCCTGCGTGCTGGTGGTGTGGCTGGTTCACCGTTCCGGAGCGGGACGTCAGCAGCGCGCACTCGTACTCGCCCTGGCCTGCCTGTCGGTCGCCGGTGTGTGCCTGACCCGGATCGTGCTGGGGGTGCACTGGCTCACGGACACCGTGGTCGGTGCGGCGCTGGGCTGCGCACTGGCTGCGGCGTCCATCGGACTGTGGTACTTGCTGGTCGACCGGGGCGTGTTCGGGGCTGCCAGGAACGGCGCCTGACGTTCCCCGCCCACGCGGCGCCCGGGGTCAGGGCGTCATCACGTCCGTGTTGATGGAGAGCTTGAACTGGGCGTGCACCAGGGGCACGGCGATCTTCTTGTCGTCCTTGCCCCGGGCGGAGACCTTCAGCCCGAGCGGCACGTCAGGGTGCACGAACATCTGCCACATGTACGACTTGTACTGGCCGCCGCCCGTCTCCGCGGCGTCCGTGGTCGCCGTCGAGTCGTAGTCGTCCCCGAGCGGGTCGCGCACGAAGCGCGCGCGGTACTCGTGCGGATCGCCGTCCTTCTTCCAGTGGACCATCGCCGAGACGATGCCCCAGCCTTCGTGACTGGGGTGGATCAGACCCGATGCTGCGTCGGGGAACTGCGAGGTGTCACCGCCGCGACGGGCGGCGTGCATGTTCCAGGGGTCGTACGACTCCTGCCTCCCGTAAGGGAAGCGGACCAGGTAGTAGCCGTCGTCGTCGTACTTCACGGACTGCGAACCGGACGAGTGCTCTGCATCCCAGATGAGCGAGACCACCGCTAACGGCATGGACTCTCCTAGTAAGCCGCGAAAACCGGAAAGCCGCAGATCAGGCAGAAGAGGAACGTGGCGCAAGTGCCCGTCTCAGCGCGTACGTTGATTCATTCTATTGCTCGTCCGGCATTCAACAACGGTCTGCGCAAGGGTAATTGTGCGCTTGTGCGGCCGCGCCTGGGGTGCACGCGTGGGGCACCTGCGACCGGGAAGGCGGACGACGGCCGCCCGGATGTCACGACCAGCCCACCTCCGTGTAGCGGCGCCCCACTCCGATGCCGGCGACGGCTGCCCGGGCGTAGGGCACGGTCCTGGACGGGAGCGCGTCGGGCTCCCACCACTGCCAGGCAGTGCACTTGTCGGGCTCGAGGATCTCGGGCTCGCCGCGCCACTTCCGCGCACGGAAGACCATCTGCATGCGCGGCTGTCCGCCATGCGTGTCGACGAGGTGGACGGTGTGCACGAGGTCCACGTCCTCAGGCCGGATCAGCAGGCCGGCTTCCTCTTTCGCCTCCCGAATCAGGCAGGCCACGGCGCTCTCCTGCTCGCAGTGCCCGGCGAGGAAGTGCCAAGTGCTCCCCGCATAGGCGGAGTCGGGGTGCCGCAGACCCAGCAGGATCCTGCCGTCATCGCGCTCCAGGTAGAGGTGCACACCGACGACGTTGAGCACGGCTCCCCCGCCCGGGGATGACGCCGGCAGCAGCGGGGCGGCCGGAGGCCGGCTCTCGGGTGCGGACGTCCGGCCGGAGAGCGTCCCGGAGTCTTCCGGCCGGTTCGCGTCGGCTGCGCACGTTTCGGCGTGGCGGAGGACGACGTCGAGGGTCGACGGGCTCATTCGCAGGCACGGCATGATCCCGGGACGGAACCAGTGCAGCATCACGCCTTCTGTCAGCTCCAGGCCGGCGGGGTCACCGCTCCAGTGGCCTGCGAAGATCTGGATCGGGACAGTGGCACCGTCGCTGCTCTTGGCGTACTCCACGCCGAAGGGCATGAGGACGGGGATGTGGAGCCCCGCCTCTTCCAGCAGTTCGCGCCTGACCGTCTCCTCCAGGGACCGGTCGGCCGGTTCACGTCCGCCGCCGAGGAGCGACCACATACCCGGCTCCCAGATGCCGGGTATGTGGTCACGAAGATGCAGAAGGTACTCGCCCGCATCGTTGCGGATCAGCGCCGAACCATTCGCCGGCTCGCGCCCCTGCGGAGCGGACGGTCCAAGCGCGTGCGATCCCCCTCCTCACGGGAATCGATCGCCGGCCGGTCGTCGATCATCGGGCGCCTCCGCTGCTCGAGGTTCGGACCCTTACTTGCTGCCCAGGATCCGGGCGTTGGCGAGCAGGGCACGGACGCCGTTGATGTCGTAGCCGACGAGCTTTCCGCGGTTGGCCGTCGTCCGGTAGCCGCCGTTGGGCGAGCACATCAGGGGCTTGTTGCCGAAGCTGGTCGCCACGCACTCGTACGCCTCGACGGTCCCGTCCCGGTCCTTGTCGTGGTTCGGGTGGTCCAGGCCCAACGCGTGAAGCAACTCGTGCGGCGGGAGGTTGTGGCTCAGGGCCGCGCCCAGCTTCCACGTGCCCGAGCGGTACTCGGAGTTCATCCACACGATGCCGCTGTACTGGACTCCCTGGGAGTCGACGCAGCTTCCGGCCCTGGAATAGCCGGGCTTGCCGCTCAGAGGCCGGTACGCCTCGGTGAAATAGATCGTGCCGCGAGGCGGGCACATCGCCGTGGACATCGCCTTCACGCCGCCGACGGCCATCTTGAGACCCTCGGCACGGAGTTGGGTCAGCGCACGAGACAGGTACGGCGCGTACCAGCTCTTGATGGCGGTCGACGAGAAGACGATCGTGTTGGCCTGGCTCGGCGAGAGAGCCTTGACCTTCTCACCGGTGTTGATCTTCCAGCCGGTGCCGGAGGTAGTGATCTCCGCAGCCTGGGCCTGGGTCACGGTGAGCGCGAGTGCCGCGGCAATGGCCGCTGCTGCCGTGAGGGTCCTCTTCAGCATGGATGTACTCCTTATGAAGTTGTGGGGGCTCTGCCGCGACGACGGCGCCTTCACATGTTGTTCACCTTTCAGACGCGACAGACACACATGTCGTTGCGCCCTCAACTACACGGGCGTGTAACAGATTTGGGGTCGGCAGCGACCTGGCCTGCCTGTCGCCCGGATCGGCTCGCCGGGGGTACACCGGGGAGATCGACGTCGCGCTCGTGGCGGACGAGAGTCACGCCGCCTCAGCAGCAGGGGGCTACTACGTGGCTGATGACCTCGGCGTCCTACAGCCGTCTGCTGACGATGCCGCACTGACCTGCCGCGCACATGGCCAAGGCCCCGCGCGTCACAGGGGTCCTTGGTCATGTGGTCCATTTCCTGACGGCGATGCCGTCCCTCCGGGCAAGGTCGGCGGTGTGGTGGGCGCCGTGGGACTCGTGAGGCTTGGGTCGACGGCACAGTGCGGACGCGCAGTTGTCGATGAAGACGAGGCACAGGTCTGCCCCGAGTCCGACCATGTGCTGGTTGCGGACGGATCCGGCGTTGGGGCCGTGGGTGCCGTAGTCGGCGGGGTTCGGCTCCTGGGCGACGTCGTTGTGTTCGGCCCAGTCGGCTGCGATCTTGTCGACCCCGGTGGGGCACGCGCCGTGAACGACGACGATCCCTTCGGCGCCGTCTTGGATGGCCGCGCGCCTGGCCTCCAGCAGGGCCTCAGCGATGGTCTGCTGGTCGGCCCACGTACTGGAGCCGGTCACCAGGACCCGCCGGACATCGGCCACCTGGTCTCCCGTCCCTCTCGTGCACGTTGCGCGAGAGCCGGCGGCACCGGCATTCGCACGTGCTCTTCCTCGACGCGGGCGTGACATTTGCCCCGAGCAGCCTATCGACGCGGGCCTCGCCACCCATCAGGAATCAGGAATGGCGCTGACGAGCACCTACGCGGCCTGCGCAACGGTCAGTTGGCCCGGGCTGAGGCGCGAGCACTCGCACTGCGATGAGAGCCGGCTGCATTCGAGGCACCTGCCTGCACACACACGATGCCGATGACGCTGGACATCGCCACGTATCAACAGCGCCTGCGGGAAGAGTCGAATCGCGTGGCGGATCACCAGCGGGAGCGGGAGAAGCAGCGAGCCCACCACGGTACTTCGTGGATCGTCTCCCGCCTGTCTCCCAAGAACAGCCTGGAGTGGCCGATGCGGCAGTCGGGCAGGGTTGCAGTGAACGTGCGTTCAGCGGCGGCAGTATGGAACTACCGCCGCTCCTGTGCAGGTGTGAGCGGCGAGTCCGGGCACAGAACAGCCGGTATTGGGCGATCCCCCGCGTCGCCCAATACCGGCGGTCGCGCCGGAAGCAGCCTGGTCGGGGGCGTGCGTCCGAAGTCGCCACGAGTATATTGGCTCGGAGCCAGTCAACATAGGAGTTAACAGAATGTCCCCTCGGAGCGCCTCGGTCAACGAAGAGTTGCGCCGACGCTCGCGCGAGCGGTTGCTGCAGGCGACGGTCGATCTCGTCGGCGAGCGCGGCTTCGAGGCGACGACCCTGGGCGACATCGCGGACCGGGCCGGCTCCGCGCGGGGACTCATCTCCTACTACTTCCCGGGGAAGCGGCAGCTGTTCCAGTCCGCCGTTCACCGCCTGATGCACCTCACGCTCCAAGAAGCCCTGGAGCGTGAGCCTCTGCCGGAGGGTCCGGACGCGGGGAACGAGTCCCTGGCGCGGGCGATCGACGCCATCCTCGGGCTGGCGCAGGACCGCCCCGTCCTGATGCGTGCCCACATGGCCGGAATCCTCCAGCAGGAAGGATTCGTCCAGTGTCCCGAGCAGCAGCGGCTGGCGGCTCTGCTGAGAGGGGCCGTGGAACGGTACGGATCGCCCGACCCGGACGCCGACTATCCGCTGCTGCGCGCCCTGTTGATGGGCGCCGTGGTCGCCGTGCTGATTCCCGGTGTGCCGATGCCCGTGGCGCGCCTGCGGGCCGAACTCTTCGCACGCTACGAGCTGGACTGGGAGCTGGGCCTGCCTCCCGCGGAGAGCGCGGCAGGCAGCGAGTACAGGGCGCAGGCGAGGCGGCTGCCCGCCGCACGGCCTCCGGCCGCCCCGGAACCCCTGGCTGAGCCGGAGCCGCCACCGTACGAGTTGCTGCGCCAGCCGAAGCCCACCGTGGCCCCGCCGCCTCACCGGCCCTCGGCGAACTGAGGTCCGGGCGGCCGGGACAGCCAGGACGGCCGGAGACCTGCCGCACGCGCCGCTCTCACCTGCGGTGACATCCGCAGCGGCGCCATTGTCAGTGGACGGGTGCAGACTGTGCCCACCTCAAAAAGCCCTGACAAAGACGTCATGGAGGCAGGATCAGACATGTCAGACGTACTTCTCGCAGTGGGCACCAGGAAAGGGCTCTTCCTCGCGCGACGGCCTGTGGACGGGCGGCAAGGGTCGGGCTGGGAGTTCGACGGTCCGCACTTCAACGCGCAGGCGGTCTACTCGGTCGGCTTCGACACGCGCCGCGCTTCCGGCCCCAGGATCCTCGTCGGCGGCGACAGTGCCCACTGGGGGCCGTCGGTGTTCCACTCCGACGACCTGGGTTCGACGTGGACGGAGCCCTCGGCGCCGGCAGTGAAGTTCCCCCAGGACACGGGGGTTTCGCTGGAGCGCGTCTGGCAGATCCAGCCCGGCGGGGCGGACGAGCCGGACGTGATCTGGGCGGGCACCGAACCGGGCGCCCTGTTCCGCTCGGAGGACGGCGGCAGCAGCTTCGAGCTGGTGCGCGGCCTGTGGGAGCACCCCACACGCAAGGACTGGGTTCCGGGAGGTGGCGGCCTCGGCCTGCACACCATCCTCGTCGACCCCAGGGACCCGCGCAGGGTGACCATCGCCGTCTCGACGGGCGGCGCCTACCGCACGGCTGACGCCGGCAAGAGCTGGGAGCCGTGCAACCGCGGCGTGGAGGCGGTGTTCCTCCCGGAGAACATGCGCTTCCCGGAGTACGGGCAGTGCGTGCACAAGGTCGCGCGGGATGCCGAGGACCCGGACAGGCTGTATCTCCAGAACCACTGGGGCGTCTACCGCAGCGACGACGACGGGACGAACTGGACCTCCATCGGCGGGAGTCTGCCGTCCGACTTCGGCTTCCCCGTGGTGAGCCACCCGAGGCGCGGCGGCGTCGCGTACGTCTTCCCGCTCAACGCCGACTCCGACCGGGTCCCCGCGGGGCGCCACTGCCGCGTCCACCGCACCGAGGACGCGGGAGCCACGTGGCAGGAACTCGGCGCCGGGCTGCCGGATGCGGCGCACTACGGTCCGGTGCTGCGCGACGCGATGTGCACGGACGGGGCGGATCCCGCCGGGATCTACTTCGGCAACCGCAACGGCGAGGTCTTCGCCAGCGCCGACGAAGGGGAGAACTGGCAGCAGCTCACGGAACATCTGCCGGACGTGCTGTGCGTGCGGGCGGCGGTGATCGACTGATGTGACCGAGAGGTCGGGAGCGGCCGTCCGGAGCCAGTAGAGTAACCGGCCGTGGCTGCACGACCGTTGAACGAGATCGTCGAACCGGGCTGGGCGAAGGCGCTCGAACCCGTCGCTGAACGGATCGCCTCCATGGGCGAGTTCCTCCGCGCGGAGATCGCGGCGGGGAGAACCTATCTCCCGGCGGGAGAGAACGTCCTGCGCGCCTTTCAGCAGCCCTTCGACGACGTACGGGTCCTCATCGTCGGCCAGGACCCGTATCCGACCCCCGGTCACGCCGTGGGGCTGTCGTTCTCGGTCGCGCCGGATGTGAGCCCCCTGCCGGGCAGCCTCGAGAACATCTACCGCGAGCTGGGCAGCGACCTCGGCCTTCCACGGCCGTCGAACGGTGACCTGACGCCCTGGACACGGCAAGGCGTGCTGCTGCTCAACAGGGCGCTGACGACCGCACCGCGGCGTCCCGGCGCCCACCGCGGCAAGGGCTGGGAAGAGGTGACGGAGCAGGCGATCAAGGCACTCGTCGCGCGTGAGCGGCCGATGGTCTCGGTGCTGTGGGGCCGCGATGCGCGCAACCTCCGTCCGCTACTGGAGAGCCGTCCCGTCGTGGAGTCCTCGCACCCCTCGCCCATGTCGGCGGACCGGGGCTTCTTCGGCTCACGTCCCTTCAGCCGCGTCAACGACCTGCTCGCACAGCAGGGATCCGGCCCGGTGGACTGGCAGCTGCCGTGACCGGTCGGGGGCCTGGCCCGGGCCTGTCTCCCGTGCCGGCGGACGGCGCGGCACGGGAGTCGGTGTGGGTGCTCGGCGCGGACTCGGGCGGCTCGGGGCTGCGCGTCGCGCTGGCGGACGCCTCCCGGCCGGGCGCGGCCCCGCGGACGGTGGGTACGGCCACCTCCTCCGAGCCGGTCCGTACCGGCCCGGAAGGCATCGACGCCGAACACATGCTGGCCCAGCTCCTGCCGGCCGCACGGAGCCTGCTCGCCGAAGCGGGCGAGGAGGGTGGCGGCCTCGACGCCGTGTGTGTGGGTGCGGCGGGAATGGCCACCCTGGGCGCGGGCCTGCGCGCGCAGCTGCCCGGCGCCCTCACCCGGGAGTTCGGCACCCGGCACGTCGCGCTGGCCGCCGACGCGGTGACCGCCTACGCGGGCGCACTGGGTGAACAGCCCGGCGCGGTGGTCGCCGGCGGCACCGGGCTGATCGCCATGGGCACCGATCTGCGGGGCTGGCAGCGCGCCGACGGCTGGGGGCATCTGCTGGGGGACTGCGGTGGCGGGGCGTGGATCGGGCAGGCCGGTCTGCAGGCCGCGATGCGCGCGTTCGACGGCCGGGAAGGCGGCTCCCGAGCGCTCAAGGAGCTCGCCGAAGCACGCTTCGGCTCGCCCCTGAGCGGACTGCCCTCGCAGCTGTACCCGCGCAGCGACAGGCCCGCCGTGCTGGCCTCCTTCGCCCCCGACGTCGCCGGCTGCGCCACGGACGGCGACCTGGTCGCCGGTGCCGTGATGGACGCGGCGGCGCGCGAGATCGCCGCTGCCGCGACGGCCGTGTGCCCCTCGGCGAAGGGTGCCGCCGTGGCGCTCACCGGCGGCCTGTTCCGCCTCGGCGCCCCGCTCTCCGGGCCTCTCCGGCGGGAACTGGACCGGCGGTTGCCGGGTGCGCGGGTCCTGACGCCCGAGGGCGGACCTCTCGACGGCGCGCTGCTGATCGCCGCCCGGCTCACCGATCGTGCGCTGCGACTTCCACCCGATCCGGTCTTGCTGGCCTTGAGCTGAGAAATCCGGCAAAGCAGAACAACCTCCGCAGGATCAAAAGGGCATTTCCAGCCACTCTCCCCCGCCTGAACTGCGGGCTCCCACAAGGCGTTAACATGCGGGCGCATGAGCTCCCCCACTGACCCGGACAACGGCCTGCCAGTACGAATGCCGCGTCCACGCAGGCCCGGAAGGCACCGCAAGCCGGAGCCTGTTGTTGCACCAGAGAACGCACCTGCACTGGTCCTCGCCGTACCCGGCACCCCCTCCGGCGCCGTCCGCAGCATCGCCGAGGAGATCCTCAGCATCGCCCGCTCGGAGTTGCCGGGGATGGACGCACGGATCGGTTACGTGGAGGGCGACGGCGAGGAGTACCCCACTCTCGGGGGTGTCCTGACGCAGACCGCCGCCGACCAGCAGGCCGCCGAGGACCGCGCCGCAGAGCTGGCCGCGGTCGAGGCCGCTGCCATCGACGACAGCGCCGAGGCCGGCCAGGCCGACGCCGAGGCGGCTGCCGCCCGCCAGGCTCCGAAGACGGGAGCGGAGGAGCGCCTCGTCGCTCTCGTCATCCCGCTTCTCGCCGGCCCCGACGCGGCCGGCATGCGGCAGATACGGCAGGCGGTGCTCTCCAGCGGCACGGGCGCGGAACTCACCGATGTGCTGGGCCCGCACCCGCTGCTCGCCGAGGGCGTCCACGTGAAGCTCTCGGAGGCCGGTCTCGCCCGCGCCGACCGCGCACGGCTCTTCACCGTCGCGACCGCCGCCGACGGCATCATCCTCGCCTCCGTGGGCGGTGAGGAGGCGGTGCAGGCGGCCGGCATCACCGGCATGCTGCTCGCCGCGCGGCTCGCCGTTCCGGTGCTCGCCGCCGGCCTCGACGAGGCGGGCGCGGTGGCACGCGTCGCCGAGCAGCTGCGCGAGGCGGGCTCCCAGCAGCTCGCCGTTGCTCCGTGCCTCATCGGCCCCGAGGTCCCGGAAGGGCTGCTCGACGCGGCGGCCGCGGAAGCGGGCTGCGCCGTGGCGGAGCCGCTGGGTGCCTACCCGGCCGTCGGCAAGCTCGTCGCGTCCACCTACGCGGCCAAACTGGGCATCCCGCAGCAGCAGTCGCCACAGGGACTGGCGGCACGCTGACGCGGCGCCCAGACGCGGCGCCCAGGGGAAGGCTCTTCGGTGCGGGTTCCGCTCGCGCCGGTGCGGAACGGAGGCGGTGTGCCCGTCGGGGAGGACGGGGCGCGCCGCCTCTCCGCGTGTCCGGGTCTTCGCGCCCGATGTGCTTCACGGAGTCAGGGACGGGCCGACGCCCTGTGCCGGCTCCCTGGGCTGCCGCCGCGGCCATCCCGGCCGGGGTCTGCTCGTGAGGTGTCTCAGCCGAAGACGACGCAGCTCGCGGCCGTGACGGGGATGGTTCCCTCGCGGTGGGGTGTGCCGGTGACCTGGTCGATGCCGAACCAGGTGACGTCGCCGGAGCGTTCGTTGGCGGCGTAGAGCCAGCGCCCGGACGGATGCAGGGCGAGATCGCGGGGCCAGTGCCCGCCGCACGGCACGGTCCCGGTCAGCTCGATGGAGTCCCCCGAGGCGGCGACCGCGAAGAGGGAGATGCTGTCGTGGCCGCGGTTCGCGGACCACGCGAAGCGCCCGTCCCGCGAAACGACGAGCGCCGAGGGGTAGTTGCGTTCGGGGGCCGCGCTGTCGGGCACGGTCGCCTTCTCGCTGACCGCTTCCAGGGCACCGGTCGCGGCGTCCCAGCTGCACACGGTCACGGACGAGGCCAGCTCGTTGATGACGTAGGCGTGGTCGCCGTCGGGATGGAAGACCAGGTGCCGCGGCCCGCTCCCGGGCCGCAGTTCCACCTCCGCGTACGGCAGCGGTTCGCCTTCGGGGCAGGCGTCGCGCAGGTCGTAGATCCACACCGAATCGGTGCCGAGGTCGACCGAGAGCAGCCAGCGCCCGGACGGGTCGGGCACGACCGCGTGCGCGTGCGGCCCCTCCTGACGCTGCGTCTCGGGCCCGTCGCCGGTGTGCTGGTGCACCGAGACATGGCTGCCGAGCGTGCCGTCGGCCCGCACGGGCAGCGCGCTGATGCTTCCGGAGCCGTAGTTGGCGGTGATGAGATGCCCCGCGGCGATGGTGAGATGTGTCGGCCCTCCCCCTCTCACGGGTGTCAATTCGCCCAGGGGCTCGGGTCTGTCCCGGTCGGTGAGCGAGAAGGCGGCCGCGCCGCCCATCTCGCGCTCACTGACGGCGTAGAGGTGACCGCCGGGGCTGCCCGGCCCGCCGGGGCCCTCGGTCACCGTGAGGTACGAAGGGTCGGGGAGGAGCGTCTCGGTGTGGTGCAGCTCCGTCAGCGCACCGCTCTCCAGGTCGATGGACGCGGTGGTGATGCCCCGGCCTCCCGCCGAGGTGAACGATCCGATGTACGCCCTGTCGGCCCACTGTCCGCTCACTTCACTCAACGCGCCGCGCCCTTCATCCGGAGACAGTTCCGCGATCTTGGCCGACGGTAGCAGCGCCCACGGTGGGGCGGGGCGCACTCGATCACAACGGCGCCGGGCCAGGCCCTGTCACTCCCCCACGATCGTGTTGGCACCCTGGTGGACATGGACAGCTCCGCCACCGCCGTGATCTTCGATCTCGACGGCACGCTCGTGGACAGCGAACCCCACTACTTCGAGGCGGGGCGGCGTGTGCTCGCCGCGCACGGGGTCACCGGCTTCACCTGGGAGGACCACACCCGGTTCATCGGCATCGGGACCCGGGAGACGATGGAGACGCTGCGCGCCGAGCACGGGATCGCCGCTCCCGTCGAGCAGTTGCTGGAGGAGAAGAACCGCAGCTATCTCCAGCTCGCGGGGCACTCCACCCCGGTCTTCCCGGGGATGCGCTCTCTCGTGGAGCAACTGCACGGCGCCGCATATCCGTTGGCAGTGGCCTCCGGATCCTCGCGTGCGGCCATCGACGCCGTGCTCGAGGGCTCGGGACTGGCAACGCTGCTGCCCGTACGGGTCTCGGCGGAGGAGGTCGCGCACGGCAAGCCGGAGCCGGACGTCTTCCTCGAGGCGGCACGGCGGCTCGGCGTTCCGGCCGGGCGGTGCGTGGCGCTCGAGGACGCTCCGCCCGGCGCGGAGGCCGCACACCGCGCGGGCATGCGCTGTGTGGCGGTCCCCTACGTACGTGGGACCGAGAAGCACCCGGCGTTCGCCTCGGCCGGGCTGCTCTTCGCGGGCGGCCACGCCGAGTTCGACGCCGGGCGTGCCTTCGGCTGGATCACCGGCGCGGGCTGACGCGCCGTGGGACGCCGTCAGTTCGCGGTGAGGGCGCCGCGGAGCAGTGGCACGGCGGACTCCCAGGTCACTCCCATCACCGCCGCAGCACGCTCGTCACTGACGCAGTCGGCGACCTTGGCGGCGCGTTCGGCGTCGCTCGCGGGCCGCTGGGGGTGGCCGCGCGGCAACTCCATTGCCGCCTCGGTCCGTTCACCCCCGGAGCGTTCCACCACTATGCGCGTCTCGCCTCCCATGAGGCCGCCCTCACCGCTGCCCGGGAGAACCCGCACCTCGGTGCGCTCCAGCAGCGTCCGCACCTCCGGTCGGACCGCCGCGGCGTCAGTGAAGTCGGCCATGCCCGGGAAGCCGTCGAGCAGGGTCGTCGCCACCGCGTACTCCATGCTGAACTTGGCCTCCAGCCCGGTTCGGGGCCGGTGGTGGATCAGCGGCTGCATGCCCGCCTCGGGCGTGACGACGGTGATCCGCTCGATGTCCTCGAACCCTCGCCCGTCGCACGGCAGTTCACGGGCCGCGCTGATGGGCCGCTGCATCGCGTAGCAGCAGGGATGCAGCTTGACGGCCAGACCGTCCGGGACGGCGGGCCCGGTGAGCACGGGTTCCGTGGCGCCGCCGACCAGGGTGAACCAGTCGTCCAGCGCTGCCGGTTCGGCCGACGCACCTGCCGCCGCCAGCCGTGCCGCGCGTACACCGGCGTCGGTCGCGAAGCCCACCTGGAGCGACTTCCCGGAGGTACCGAAGGCCCGCTGGAGCCCTCCCGCCGCGGGCACGGCGAGTGCCATGGCCCGCCCGAGCCCCTCGGCATCGAGGCCGAGTGCGACCCCGGCAGCCACGGCGGCGGCCGGCGCTCCCGCGGTGCACGTGGTGTGCCAGCCGCTTCGGTAGTGGCTCCAGCCCAGCGCCGTGCCGAGCCTGGCCATCACTCCCGCTCCCGCGAGGTAGGCCCGTGTTCCACCCCCGCACGCGAGCGCGGCGCTCACGCATACGACGCTGACGTGCGAGGTGGAGGGCAGATGGACGTCGTCGAAGTCCAGGACGTGCCCCGTCGCGGCCCAGCGCAGCGGCTCCGGCAGCCCCGCCGTCAGCCTGGCGACCGGATCACCGGCCGCGGCGAGGGTGACGGCGAGAGTGTCCACGAGCGCCCTGTGGGCGAGTTCCTCGTCGGCTTCCTCCACTTCGAGAGCGGCGGCCCAGTCGGCGAGCTCTGCGATCACGCGATCAACCCCGGTAGCCAGGTGGCGAGTTCGGGCACGGCAGTGATCAGCACCAGCATCCCTGTCTCGATGGCGAGATACGGGAGGATGCCGCGGAAGATGTCGGCGAGATCCAGTTCGGGCACGACGGATTTCATCGTGTACAGGTTCAGCCCGACCGGTGGCGTGATCACCGCCATCTCGAGGTTGACCACCAGCAGCACTCCGAACCACAGGGGGTCGAAGCCCAGCCCCTCGATCGCCGGCACGAGGATCGGCGTCACGACGAGCAGCAGCGAGGCGGCGTCGACGAGGCAGCCGAGCAGCACGAGCACGAGCATCATGACCGCGATCACCAGGTACGGCGAAGTCTCCAGACCCACGACGAAGTTGGAGACGGCATCGGGGACCCGTGCCACCACGAGCATCTGCGTGAAGACGAACGCGGCACCGACGATGGCCAGGATGGACGCGGTGACGTGCGCGGTCGAGACGAAGATCGTACGGAGGTTCTCCCAGCCCAGTTTCCGGTAGACCCACCCCGTCACGGCGAATGCCGCCAGGGCGCCGACGGCAGCCGCCTCGGTGGGCGTGGCGAGGCCGGTGTAGATCGAGCCGAGGACCAGGACGATGAGCACCAGCGCGGGCGAGATCTTCGCCAGGGCGGTGAGGCGTTCCTTCCAGGTGAAGCGCTCTTCCGCGACGGGCGCCGTCTCCGGTGACTTCTTGGCCTTCACCACCACGTAGAGAATCATGAGCGCGGCGAGGAGCAGTCCCGGAATGATGCCGCCCGCGAAGAGTTCAGCGATGCTCACGCCCGTCACGGACGAGTAGAGGATGAACATCAGGCTCGGCGGGATCAGCATCGCCAGCGCGCCCGAGGCAGCGACGCTGCCGCTGGCGAAGGAGGGGCGGTAGCCCCTGGCAAGCATCTCCGGCACGGCCATGCGCCCGATCACCGCGACCGAGGAGATGCTCACGCCGGACATGGCGCCGAAGACGGTGGAGGATCCGATGGCGGACGCTCCGAGCCCGCCGGGAACGCGGTTGAACCAGCGGTAGGCCGCGCCGAACAGGTCGCGGCCCAGGCCGCTGACCGCGAGCACCTCGCCGAGCAGGATGTAGAGCGGTGCGGCGACGAGCGCGTAGTTCTGGAGCTGCGCGACGAGTGAGAGCGGCACCAGTTCGACGCCGGAGAGGCCGTCCAGGCCGATGAGCCCGACGATGCCGGAGACGGCGAGCGCGACGAAGATCGGTGTGCGCAGCGTGATGAGGACCAGGAGGAGTACGACCGCGAGGCCCGCTATGGCGGCGTCGGAGATCATGAGCGGGCCTTCCCTTCTGCGGTGCCGGAGGCGGCGTCCCCGTCATCGGGGACCGGTGTGCCTTCCGTGGACGGTGCGGCCGTGGACGGAGGTTGGTCTTCCGCCACGGCATCGGGGGGCGGCGGCGGGAAGAGCACCGCCACGACCGCCAGAAGCACACCGCTGACGAACAGCACGGCGTCCGGGACCCACAGGGGGATGCTGAAGGTGCCGGAGCCGGTCAGTCCGCCTTCGATCGCCACGGCCATCGAGCGGTACGCGGTCAGGGCGAGCACCACGCCGAGGAACGCGGTGGCGGCGGAGGTCACCAGGTCCGCGGTCCGGCGCAGCCCTGGCGGCAGCGCCCGGTGGACCAGGTCCATCGAGATGTGCTGCCCCTTGGCGTAGAAGTACGGGATCGCCAGCGAGGTCCCGGCGAGCACGCCCGCGGAGTTCAGCGGGTAGGCCCAGTCCGTCGGCGCAGAGAAGACGGCACGGACGATCACGTCGTAGGTGATGGTCAGCATCATCAGTCCGACGACGGCCATGGCGACGACGGCGAGCGCGAGGGCGCAGGCCAGTACGTATTTGCGTATCGAGTTCAGCGCGGTCATGCCGGGCCCCTCATGCTTTCCGGATGGATTCGACGGCCCGGTCGGCCGTGCGGGCACCGAGGCGCTGCCTCCAGGCCGACCTCACCGGGGCGATCGCCTTGCGGAAGGCATCCATCTCGGCGCCCTCCGGCTTGACCAGCTCCACACCGGCGCCCTCGACCTTGGGCAGGTACTCCTTCGTGTGGGTCTTGACCATGTGCGCGGTGCCGTCTTCGTAGAGCTTCTTGCCGGCCGCGTCCAGGGCCGAGCGGACGGCAGGAGGCTGTTGCTGGTACCAGTCGCTGCGGCAGTAGGCGTCGACGGTGTAGGCGCCGAAGTGCCCGGCCGTCCCGTACCTGACGATCTTCTGCAGGTCCCGGGAGACGACGGTGCCGATGTAGCTGACGAGCCCGTCGATGGTCTTCTTCTCCAGCGCCTGGTAGACCTCGGCGGACCCCATGGTGACGGGTGCTCCGCCGAGGGCCTTGACCGTCTCGCCCTCGATCTCGCCGGCGACGCGCAGGCGCAGGCCGCGTACGTCCTCGGGCCTGCGGATCGGCTTGTCCACCGTCCACACGTATTCGAACGTCGTGGGCATGCCGCCGAGGATGCGCACGCCCTTCGGCTCCAGGTGCTCGTTGATCAGTTCGTACTGCGGCTTCCCCGGTTCGATGGCGCGGCGGAGCTTGCCGTAGTCCTCCGTGACGAAGGGCAGTTCCATGGCGCCGAGCACGGGATACGTCGAGGAGACGTAGGAGCTGGTCTGGAAGATCACGTCGGCCACGCCGGAGAGCAGCCCCGGGAGGAGCTGTTCCGCACCGAGGAGGGCTCCCGAGTCGTACATGTCCAACTCCAGCCGCCCGCCGCTGCGTTCGGCGGCGGCTTCGTTGAACATCTCGATGCCCGGGTACAGATCGCCGTAGGAGGACGGCAGATACGTCGCCACCCTCGTCTTCCGGCCCGTCTCGGCGCTCGCCGGGGCGCACGCGGAGGCTCCTGCCGCGGCCAGGCCCAGCCCCGCCGCGGACAGGAAGCTCCGCCTTCCCATATCTCTTGTGTTCATTGGAGTACCTCGTCCGTAAGGCGTTTCAGGCTGGCCATGACCTTCTCCTGCGGCATCCCGGGCCATTGCGGGCGGAGCAGGATGTTCTCCGGTGCCACGTGTGTGATGAGGTCGGCGAGCTGCGCACGGCACGCGGCGGGGCCGCCGAGGATGAAGCGGCCCTTGCGCAGCTTGTCGAATTCCGCGTCGAAGCTCTGCGACTGCGGCAGCACCTGGTCCTGGCCCCAGGCGCGGTAGGCGGCGTACTTCACGGTCATCGCGGCACGCACGTCCTCGACGGCCGCCTCGTCGCTCTCGCCGACGTAGATCTCCTGCAGCACCTGTACGGGGGCCTCTTCGCGGCCGTACTCGGCGCAGGCGGCCCGGTAGAGGGCGACCTGACGCTGCAGATAGTCCCGGTCGACGTGCGCCGCGGCCGCGATCCAGGGCAGCCCCATCCGCGCGGTGCGGCGCAGCGCTCCGTCGGTGTGCCCGGCGAGCCAGATGGGTGGGTGGGGGCGCTGCACCGGTCGCAGGACGGGGCGTACGCGGTCGAGTTCGACGTGGTCGCCGGTGAAGCTCACCTCGTCCTCGGTCCAAAGTCGGCGCACCAGGCCGAGGTTGTCCAGGAAGCGGCGCAGCCGCGCGTGACGGGGCACGCCGAAGGCGTCGAACTCCGTGTCGCGGTAGCCGAGTCCGGCTCCGACGGTGAGGCGGCCACCGCTGATGATGTCGAGCGTGGCCAGCTCCTCGGCGATGTCGACGGGGTTCTGGAGTGCCATGAGGGTGATCGCCGTGCCGATGCGCATGTCGCCGGACTCGGGGACGATGCGCGAGAGCACGGCGAGCGGGTGCAGATACTGGAAGGGGTCGGCAAGGTAGTGCTGCGTCGCCCAGACGGAGGAGAAGCCGGCGTCGCGGGCGAAGCGCACCTGCTCCACCTGTTCGGCGAAGCGCGCCACCACGTCGTCATCGGAGGTGAACTGGCTGCACAGCACCAGCCCGTAGCCGGGAGCCGAAGTCATGTGCGCTGAAGCCTCCTTCGTGGTGTGCGTCTGCGTGGTGGTGGTGTTCAGAACGACCGCGGCATCTTCAGTACGTGCTGGCCGATGTGGGCGAGGATGAGGTTCGTGGAGATCGGGGCGACCTGGTAGAGCCGCGTCTCGCGGAACTTGCGCTCGATGTCGTACTCGGCGGCGAAGCCGTAGCCGCCGTGGGTCTGGAGCGCGGCGTTGCCCGCCTCCCAAGAGGCGTCGGCCGCGAGCAGTTTGGCCATGTTGGCCTCGGCACCGCAGGGTTCGCCCGCGTCGAAGAGGTCGCAGGCACGCCACCGCATCAGGTCGGCGGCCTCGACGTTGACGTGCGCTCTGGCGATGGGGAACTGGACGCCCTGGTTCTGCCCGATGGGACGTCCGAAGACCTCGCGTTGGCGGGCGTAGTTCGAGGCACGCTCCACGAACCAGCGGCCGTCGCCGATGCATTCGGAGGCGATGAGGATGCGCTCGGCGTTCATGCCGTCGAGGACGTAGCGGAATCCCCGGCCCTCCTCGCCGATGAGGCTGTCGGCGGGCACCCGGACGTTGTCGAAGAAGACCTCGTTCGTCTCGTGGTTGACCATCGTGCGGATGGGGCGCAGACCGACGCCCTCCGCCTCGCGCAGGTCGATCAGGAACAGCGACATCCCCTCGGACTTCTTCGCCGCCTGCTCCCGGGGCGTGGTACGGGCCAGCAGCAGCATCAGGTCGGAGTGCTGCACGCGGGAGATGAAGACCTTCTGGCCGTTGATGACGTAGCCGTCGGCGGTGCGTTCCGCGGTGGTGCGGATGCTGGTGGTGTCGGTGCCGGCGGTCGGTTCGGTGACGCCGAAAGCCTGAAGGCGCAGCTCGCCCGAGGCGATCGAGGGCAGATAACGCCTCTTCTGCTCCTCGGTGCCGTGCCGCAGCAGCGAGCCCATCGTGTAGAGCTGGGCGTGCACAGGACCGGCGTTGCCGCCGTTGGCGTTGATGCCCTCGAGGATGACGGAGGCGTCGCCCAGGCCCAGCCCGAGCCCGCCGAACTCCTCCGGCACGAGCGCCCCGAGGCAGCCGGTGCCCGTGAGGGCGTCGACGAACTCCTCGGGGTAGCGGCGCGCGGCGTCGACCTCCTGCCAGTAGGCGTCCGGGTAGTCCGCACAGATGCGGTCGGTCAACTGCCTCAGATCGCGGCGGAGTTCGCTGGTCACCGTCACCGTCCCTCCCCCTCGTGGCCCATGGGCTGTTCGGGGCCGTCGTGCCGTGGGCCGTGACCCCGCTTGTAGACCAGCAGCGTCCTGGTGAACTCGATGACGGCTTCACCGGTCTGCTTGAACCCGGTGGTCCGCACCGTGACGACGCCGAGGCCCGGGCGTGAGGCGGACTCCCTCGCCCGCAGCACGCTGGACCGCGAGTGGATGGTGTCGCCCTCGAACACCGGGTGGGGCAGAGTGATTTCGTCCCAGCCGAGGTTGGCGAAGACGTTCTGGGAGACGTCGGTGACGCTCTGCCCCGCGACGAGCGCCAGCGTAAAGGCCGAGTTGACGAGCGGTTTTCCGAACTCGGTGCGCCGTGCGTACTCGTGGTCGAAGTGGAGCGGGGCGGTGTTCTGCGTGAGCAGGGTGAACCAGATGTT
This sequence comes from Streptomyces bathyalis, assembly GCF_015910445.1. Taxonomy (NCBI): domain Bacteria; kingdom Bacillati; phylum Actinomycetota; class Actinomycetes; order Kitasatosporales; family Streptomycetaceae; genus Streptomyces; species Streptomyces bathyalis. The sequence continues at coordinate 6,907,917 of NZ_CP048882.1, read as the reverse complement.
GTCGGTCGTCGTCACGGTGCGGCCCAGCGGGTGCTCGAAGACGTCGCCGACGACGAAGTCCTCGTAGTAGCGGCCCTGCCAGCCGGTGTGCGTCGTCATGACTCCCCCTCGGCAGCGTGCAGTTCGGCGAGTACGGAAGCGGTGTGGGCGCCGAGCGCGGGCAGTGCGCGGCCCTCGGCGGTGCGTCCGCCGGGCATGCCGGGCGGACGCAGGGTGCGAACGGTGCCGCCCGGGGTGGGGGTCTCCATCCAGCGTCCTTCGCGGGCGAGTTCGGGATGGGACGGCAGGTCGGTGAGAGTGGTCATCCGCGCCCAGGCGATTGCGGCGGCGTCCAGCCGCGCGGTCACCGTCTGCGTGGTCTGTTCGGCGAAGCGTGCGGCCAACTCGGCGTCGAGCGCCGTGCGTTCGGCGACACGCGCGGTGTTGGAACGGAAGCGGACATCCTCGGCGAGCGCGGGAGCATCCAGAACGTCCACGCAGAGCCGCACCCACTCGCGCTCGTTCTGCACGGCGATCAGCAGCGAGGTGCCGTCCGCCGCCGTGAAGGCGCCGTACGGGGCGATCGCGGGGTGCGAAGTCCCCATCGGAACGGGCGCGTTGCCCGAGTGGAGGGTGTAGTACAGCGGGTGCGCCATCCATTCGGTGAGCGCGTCGAAGAGCGAGACCTGGACGGGCAGCGCCTCGCCGGTCATGTCGCGGTGGCGGACGGCGGCCAGCACGCCGCTGAACGCGTGGCTCCCCGCGGCGATGTCCGCGATGGAGACGCCGACCTTCGCGGGCGCTCCGGGTGTGCCCGTCAGCGACATTACGCCCGTCTCCGCCTGGATCAGCGCGTCGTAGGCCTTCTTCTCGGCGAGTGGCCCGCCGGGCGCGTAGCCGGAGATGAGGCAGACGATGAGGCCGGGGTGGCGCTGCCTCAGTGACGCGGCGTCGAGGCCGAGACGGTCGAGGGCGGCCGGGGCCAGGTTGGCGACGACGACGTCGGCGCGATCGAGCAGCAGATGCAGGTCGCCCACCGCTGCGGGGTCCTTGAGGTCGAGCTGTACGGACTCCTTGCCCCGGTTGAGCCAGAGGAACGCGCTGGACTCGCCGTTCACCACCTGGTCGTAGCCGCGCGCGAAGTCGCCGCCGTCCGGGCGCTCCACCTTGATCACGCGGGCGCCGAGGTCCGCGAGCTGGCGAGTGGCGAACGGGGCGGCGACGGCCTGCTCGACCGCGACGACGGTGATGCCCTCCAGCGGGAGCCTGCCGCGCGGCGCGGCGTGCGGCGTCATGGGCGGGCCTCCCCGTCGTCCTGTCCGGCCTCGCGCAGCAGCGCCTTGGCGCGGGCGACCACCGGCCGGTCGACGAAGGACCCGTCGCTCAGCCGCACCGCCCCGACCCCGCGCTCCGACGCGTCGTGGTAGGCGGCCAGAACCTCGCGGGCGTGGGCGAGTTCGGTCTCCGTGGGGGCGAACGCCTTGCGGACGGGAGCGACTTGACGGGGATGGAGCACCACGCGCCCGGTGAAGCCGAGTTCGCGGCCGGCGAGCGTGGACCGCACGAGGCCGTCCTCGTCATCCAGGGCCGCATACGGTCCGTCCAGGATCCAGGACAGCCCCGCGGCACGGGCCGCGAGCACCAACTGCGAGCGGGCGTGGAGCAGTTCGCGTCCTTCGACGCTGGGACGCACGCCCAGTTCGGCCGCCAGGTCGAGCGTGCCGAACAGCACACCCCGCACGCGAGGCCCGGCGGCGGCGACACCGGCGGAGGCGAGCACCCCCGCGGCGCTCTCCACGACGGGCAGCAGCGACAGCTGCCCGTGCTCCGTGCCCGCCGCCTCCTCGGCGGAGGTGAGCCTTCCGTCGAGTGCGGCGAGCCGACCGACGGAGTCGGCCTTGGGCACGATCAGGCCGTCCAGGCGCACCGTGCCGAGCAGGGAGGAGACCGCCGCGAGGTCCGCTTCCGCCTCGGGGGTCTCCAGGGCGTTGATACGGACATGGACGGCGGGACCGGAGCGTGGGGACCCGATCGGCACGAGGCGGGCGAGCGCTTCCGTCGTGAGAGCGCGCGCGGAGTCCTTCGCCGCCTCCCCGACTGCGTCCTCGAAGTCGACGGCCACGGCATCGGCCTCGCTCGCCAGGGCCTTCGCGATCCGGTCGGGGCGGTCGCCGGGAACGAACAGCAACGTCCGTCCGACGTCCATGAACCACTCCTGTTCCGTGAGATGGAACACGTACCATGTGGCGGTACGATCGCCCTTACCTTGGTGAGGGCGCTCACGTACTGTCAAGGGGTGTGAAGGCGCCATCCGGAACGACACCCGGGCAAGGGGGACGACTGTTGATGCCACCGTCCGGCAGCGGGATGCGTGCCGTCCTCACAACTCTGCGCGTCCTGGAGACAGTTGCTGAGCTGCAGCCCGTGGGTGTCTCGGCGATCGCGAGGGCGTCGGGGATTCCGAAGAGTTCCGTGCACCGCTGTCTGGTCACGTTGCGCGAAGCGGAATGGCTGACCACGTCCCGCGGCGACCGGACGCTGTGGGTGCTGACCGGCCGGGCACTGTCCGTCGGCATCCACGCCCCCGCCGAACTCGGCCTGCGGGAGGCCGCGTTGCCGGTGATGCGGGATCTGCGGGACGAGACGCACGAGACCATCCACCTCTCCGGCTACGGCGGCGAGCAGGAACTGATCGTCATCGACCGGATGGACAGCGAGGAGCCGGTGCGCACCTGGGTGCGTCTGGGAACGCGGGTACCGCTGCACGCGAGCTGCAGCGGCCGGGCGATCCTCGGCCACCTACGTGACGCGGAGGTGGAGCGACTGCTGGCGGGGAAACTGGAACGCTTCTCGGAAGCGACTCCCCCCGACCTGGCGGCGGTGCTCGAAGACCTGCGCCGGGTGCGCGAGTTGGGTTACGCGACGAACGACGGCGCGTGGCGCCCCGGCGTCGGGGCCGTCGGCGCGGCGCTCGTGGATCCACGGGGCCGGCCGGTCGGCGCGCTCGCGGTCTCCGTGCCCGTTCAGCGGTACCACGCGGAACGGGGCCGCAAGCTCGGGCCGCTGGCGGCAGCGGCGGCGCGGCGCATCAGCGCGAGCCTGCCGCCGGGCTGAGCCGCGCCGCCGGGTGCAAACCGCCCGCGTTCATCTGCCCCACTCCCCGGTCGCGAATGGTCACCTGCGGCCGGCCGCGGAACGAGAAGGCTTTCCGCAGGTTCCAGGACACCAGGCTTCCGGGGCCGGGTCTCCCCGTTTGCTGTCACCACGCTTCGACCAGCGTGGACAGCTGCCGCCACCGAGGGCGGCACCGGACGCACCGGCATGCCGAAACGGCCATTTCTCTTCACCCGGCACAACGCCCTTCGATCCCGTACGGCCACGGGTCACGAGTGAAATCAGGCCATTTCTGAAAGCGCCTCGAAGTCCACATCGCCCGGCGCGGAAATCAACTGCCCGCGGATCCCGACGACTTGGTGGCCCAGGTGACCGGCGCCGAACGTGCGGCGGCAGAGGACGACGGCCGTGGAACGGGCGACGGCTCCTGAAGCCGGGTCGGCATGCAGGGGCCGTCACCTCGTCGTAGGCGACCCTGCCCGGGCGGAACGGGCCATGGGAGGCGAGGCTCACGCTCACCCCAGGAAGCTGAGCCTGACCCGGCGGTGCGGGTTGTCCCCGTTGGTGTCGACGAGGCACACCGACTGCCAGGTGCCCAGCTCCAGCCTCCCGCCGATGACCGGCAGCGTGGCGTGCGGGGGAACGATCGCGGGCAGCACATGGTCCCGGCCGTGGCCCGGACTGCCGTGCCGGTGCCGCCAGCGGTCGTCGGCCGGCAGCAGGTCGCGGAGGGCGGCGAGCAGGTCGTCGTCGCTGCCGGCGCCCGTCTCCAGAATGGCGATGCCCGCTGTGGCATGCGGGACGAAGACGTTGAGCAGGCCGTCCCTGCCCTGCGCCACGCCGCTGAGGAAGGACTCGCACTCGCGGGTGAGGTCGGTGACGCTCTCGCCCGAGCCGGTGGTGATGTGCAGGACGTTGGTCTGAAGTGCCTCGGTCATCCCTCCATCCTCCATGCGGGGCGGCTCCCGCACCGTCCGCGTCCCCCTCCGCGCGGCACGCAGGGGAAGTTCCGGAGGCGTCCGAGGGTTGTAGCAGGCATGGGGAACGAGGTTGCGGTCGTGGTGATCGGTGCGGGGCAGGCGGGCCTGTCCACCGCCTTTCACCTGCGGCGTCTCGGCTACGAGCCGGGGCGGGACTTCGTGGTTCTGGACCACGCGGAGCGTCCCGGCGGCGCCTGGCAGTTCCGCTGGCCCACGCTGACGTACGGCAAGGTGCACGGCATGCACGCGCTCCCGGGCCTGGAGCTGGCCGGGGCCGATCCGGGGCGCCGCTCGTCGGAGGTGATCGGCGAGTACTTCGCGGCGTACGAGCGGACCTTCGGTCTGGCGGTGCGGCGTCCGGTCCATGTACGGGCGGTGCGTGAGGACGGCGGCGGTCGGCTGCGTGTGGAGACCTCGGCGGGGGCCTGGTCGGCCCGGGCCGTGATCAGTGCGACGGGCACCTGGGACCGCCCGTTCTGGCCCCGCTGGCCGGGCCAGGAGACCTTCCTCGGGCGGCAGCTGCACACGGCCACCTATCCGGGGCCCGACTCCGCGGCCTTCACCGGGAAGCGCGTCGTCGTGATCGGCGGCGGCACGTCGGCCGTACAGCATCTGCTGGAGATATCGGAGGTTGCGGCGGAGACGGCTTGGGTGACGCGCCGCGAACCCTCCTTCCGTGACGGCCCGTTCGCCGAGGACCAGGGGCGCGCTGCCGTGGCTCTCGTGGACCGGCGTGTCCGGCAGGGCCTGCCGCCGGGCAGCGTCGTCTCCGTGACGGGGCTGCCTCTGACCGACGAGATGGCCAGGGCCCGCGAGCGCGGCGTGCTTGTGCGGCAGCCGATGTTCGAACGGATCGCGCCCGACGGAGTCGAGTGGAGCGACGGGCGGCGGATGGAGGCCGACACGCTGTTGTGGGCCACCGGATTCCGGCCCGCCGTGGGCCACTTGGCGCCCCTGCGGCTGAGGGAGCCGGGCGGCGGCATCCGCATGGACGGCACGCGGGTGGCCGCGGATCCCCGCATCCACCTGGTCGGTTACGGGCCCTCGGCCAGCACGGTGGGCGCGAACCGTGCCGGCCGCACCGCTGCGCGGGAGGTGGACCGGCTGCTGCGGGGCGAGGCGTCGCGGCCGCCGACGAAGGCGACGGAGGACCGGCCGACGGCAGCGCCCGAGTACGAACGCGGAAACGATCTGTCACCCGAAGGCGTGGCGGCAGCGGATTCCGCGCCCCGGTGACTGCGGGTTCGGCAATCCTTACGGTGCGCAAGCGGGACCACGGTCACGCAGGCGTCTCATCGGCCCAACGTCCCAACGTGGCCTGTGAGTTGTCCCATTCAGAAATGCAAGGAGCACGCACTACATGAACGTCATCACCAACGCGCTGGCCTGTCTCGCCCACTTCGTCGGCTGGCTCGTCTGACGTATGTCCCCGGCGGCGCCGTCCCCCGTGTCTCACGGCGGGGCGGCGCCGCTTCGTGCGTCCGGCGGCCGGCCGGGGGGACGATCAGGTGCGCACGGGAATGCTGGAGCGGCGGACGACGAGTTCGGGCTGGAGCACGATCCGCTGATGCTCATGCCCCTCCGCGTCCTCCCCCGTCTCCTCGATCAGCAGATCCGCCGCTGCACGACCCATACGGAACGCAGGCTGCCGCACCGACGTCAACGGCACCGCCGCGGCAGCAGCGAACTCGATGTCGTCATACCCCACCAACGCCACCTCCCCCGGCACCGAAACCCCCGCCCCGTACAACGCCTGCAACACCCCCAACGCCAACAAGTCATTCGCACAGAACACCCCCGACGGACGCGGAGACATCCCCAGCAACCGCGCCCCCGCATCCCTCCCCGCCGCCACATCCAACCGACCCGCCTCCACCTGACGCAGCGCGTCCTCCTCGCGGAGTCCCGCCTCGCGAAGGGCGTTGACGACACCGGTGTACCGGTCCTGGCACTGGGTGAGGTGCATGGGACCGCTGACGTAGACGATGCTCTCGTGCCCGTTCTGGAGCAGGTGACGGGCCGCGAGTTCACCGCCGCGCACGTCGTCGACGGAGACCGAGCAGCCCTCGGCGGTGGGGACGACCCGGTCGACGGAGACGTAGGGAATGCCGTACCGCTGGAAGCGGGCGAGATTGCCACCCGTGGTATCCGCCGGCGTGACCAGCACACCCCGCACACGCTGCTCCGCGAACAACGACAGATAATCCGCCTCCTCCGACGCGCTCTGCCCGCTGTTGCACAACATCACCCCCAGACCCGCCTCCCGCGCCGCACGCTCCGCACCACCCGCCACATCCACGAAAAACGGATTCGCCATGTCCAGCACCAGCAACGCGATGATCCGGCTCCGCCCCGCACGCAACTGACGCGCCGACTCACTGCGCACATACCCCAGTTGCCGTATCGCCGAGCGGACCCTGTCACGGGTGGCCGAGGAGACCGTCTGGGGACGGTTGATGACGTTGGAGACCGTACCGACCGAGACGCCGGCCGCACGCGCCACGTCCTTGATGCCCACCATTCCTGCCACGAGCGCTCATGCTACGCAGCTTTCAGCGCCGGGGACCGCCGAGAGTGGAGCGGCGGACGACGAGTTCGGGCTGGAGGACGATCCGCTGATGCTCATGCCCCTCCGCCTCCTCCCCCGTCTCCTCGATCAAGAGATCCGCCGCAGCACGACCCATACGGAACGCAGGCTGCCGCACCGACGTCAACGGCACCGCCGCAGCAGCAGCGAACTCGATGTCGTCATACCCCACCAACGCCACCTCCCCCGGCACCGAAACCCCCGCCCCGTACAACGCCTGCAACACCCCCAACGCCAACAAGTCATTCGCACAGAACACCCCCGACGGACGCGGAGACATCCCCAGCAACCGCGCCCCCGCATCCCTCCCCGCCGCCACATCCAACCGACCCGCCTCCACCTGACGCAGGTCCGCGGCACCGCCCGTCTCCCGCAGTGCGCGCAGTGCGCCGGTGTGGCGGTCGCGGCACTGGGGCAGCTGCATCGGGCCGCTGACGTAGGCGATGTCACGGTGCCCCTGGCCTACGAGGTGTGCGACGGCCAGTTCTCCCCCGAGCACGTCGTCGACGGAGACGGAGCAGCGCCGGTGGTCGTCCTCGAAGCGGTCGACGAACACGTAGGGGATGCCGTGCCGCTGGAAGCGGGCGAGATTGCCGCCCGTGGTATCCGCCGGCGTGACCAGCACACCCCGCACACGCTGCTCCGCGAACAACGACAGATAATCCGCCTCCTCCGACGCGCTCTGCCCGCTGTTGCACAACATCACCCCCAGACCCGCCTCCCGCGCCGCACGCTCCGCACCACCCGCCACATCCACGAAGAACGGATTCGCCATGTCCAGCACCAGCAACGCGATGATCCGGCTTCGCCCCGCACGCAACTGACGCGCCGACTCACTGCGCACATACCCCAGTCGCTGGATGGTGGACAGCACGCGGGCGCGCGTCGTCTCCGAGACGGCGTCCGGTCTGTTGATGACGTTGGAGACCGTCCCGACCGAGACGCCGGCCGCACGCGCGACCTGCTTGATGTCCACCTGGCGGCCGTTCATCCAGGGCGTACCTCGGTCAGTTCCAGCCCGGTCAGACCGGCCAACGCACGTAGTCCGGGCAGCAGTTCACCCGTGGCAAGTGCCCAGTGGTGGCCGACTCCGCTCGCGCTCCAGGCGTCGGTCCATTCGCCGGGGTCGCAGCCGAAGTCGACGCGGGAGGTGGTGTTGCCGATCTTCAGCAGGGGCCCGGGGACGGCCTCGCCCTCGGCGGCAACGAGACGGTAGCGGCCGTCGCGGGTCTGACCGACGCCGACGAGCGTGACGGGCCCGTGCCGCGCGGTGCATTCGACGGACACACCCCAGCCGCGCTTGCCGTGGTAGACGCCGAGCCCGCGCAGCAGCGGGCGGCGTCCGCCCAGGCCGAGGTGTGCGGGGCCGTCGTGGCCCATCTCGACCACGCCGTCGCGGAAGTTCAGCGCCTGGAACTCGGTGAACGAGCCGGGCGCGCCGAGGCGTTCGCAGATCAGCATGGCCAGCGAGGTGCGCAACTCGTACTCTCCGGCGGCGGGGATGCCGCGGGCGGTGAGCAGCGAGGCGCCGAGGATCATCCCCGCTCCGAGCCTCTCGTGGACCTCTCCGTCCAGTCCGCGGTGGAAGTACGCGAGGGAGTCCAGGCCGAAGTCGTCGACGAGGCGGTCGAGTCCGGCCGATACGCGTGCGGCCCAGGCCAGGTCGTCCTCGTCGACGGAGGCGTCGAGTTCGAAGATCTCCTTCGCCTCGGCGACGCGGGCGGCGGTCTCCTTCTCCCCCACGCCCTCGACCCTGACCCGCAGATCGTCGAACTCCAGCACCTCGACGTGGCCGCCGAAGGAGGCGGGCACCATCGTCAGATCCGTCGAGACGTCGTACATGCCGGGGTAGAGATGCCCCATCAGACCGTGACGGGAGGAGCGCAGTGCTCCGCGGACTCCCGCCGCGCGTACCCAGCCCTCGATGCGCCGCCAAGCACGCTCGTCCTCCAAGTACCCGGAGACGGAACGGAATTCGACGCCGACGCGCTCGAAGGCGTTGGCCATCTCCGGCAGCGGGCAGGCGCCGCAGTAGGCGAGCCACTGCCCGGTGTCGAAGGTCGCGTGGTCCATGGCCTCGGTCGGCTGGAGGTTGATCAGCAGCACGGGCGCGCCGCTGCGCTGGGCGACGGGCACCAGCATCGTCGCCGTCATGTAGGTGGTCAGGAAGCCGACGATGAGGTCGCAGTCGGCTGCCCGCAGCTTCTCCGCGGCCTGTGCCCCCTCCTGCGCGTCGGAGACGAACCCGGCGTCGACGACGTCTGCGTCGAACTCGCCCATCCGCTCGGCGACGCGGGCGGCGGACCGGCGCAACTGGGGCAGCAGGTCCGGAAATTGGGGCCAGTACGCACCCAGCCCACCGGCGACGAGGCCGATCCTGGGTCGGCGGACGGGCGCTTTACCGGCCATGAGCGGTACCGCTGAGGCCGTGCCCGGCGTGGCATCACCGGGAGTCGCAGATGTGTTCATGAACGGACGCTCCTCGCTGCGTGTGCCGCCGCGTCAGTCGAGATGGAAGACCTCGGTGAGAGGTCTCATCGCTTCGTCGGGCCGCTGCTCTCCGGGGATGTCCGGCGATCCGAGCGGTTCGAAGAACGGGGCCATCTCCCGCTGCCAGCGGTCGTTGACCTCCGTGTTGTCCATCGCGGCACGTGCCGCGGCGAAGTCCTCGGTCTCGAGGTAGCCCACGAGCAGCCCGTCCTCGCGCAGGAAGAGCGAGTAGTTGCGCCAGCCGCAGGAGGACAGCGCTTCGAGCATCTCCGGCCAGACGGCCGAGTGCCGCTCGCGGTACTCGGCCACCCGGTCGGAGCGGACCTTCAGCAGGAAACAGACGCGCTGCACGGTCCGGCCCCTTCCTAGAAGTCGTACTTGCCGATGTTCTTCTCGTCGAAGACGGTGGGCGGGCCGAGGATGACTTCGCCGTCCTTGCCGACGGTGCGCTCGCCGAGCTTCCCCGCCTTGAACTTCTCGCCCTCCTTGCCGGTGATCTGGCCGGAGGCGAGGGAAGCGGCGGCATAGGACCCGAGATAGCCGAGCTTCTTGGGGTCCCAGAGGGAGAACTCCTCGACGGTGCCGTCCTTGATGTACTTACGCATCTGGTTGGGGGTGCCGAGCCCGTTGAGGACGACCTTGCCCTTGTAGGAGGAGTCGCTGATGTAGCGGGCCGCGGCCGCGATGCCGACGGTGGTCGGCGAGATGATGGCCTTGAGCTTCGGGTACGCCTTGAGCAGTCCCTGGGTCTCCTGGAAGGACTTCTGGTCGTCGTCGTCGCCGTAGGCGGTCTTGACCAGCTTCATGTCCTTGTACTGGGGCTTCTTCAGCTCCTTCTTCATGAATTCGATCCACGCGTTCTGGTTCGTCGCGTTCTGCGTGGCCGACAGGATCGCGATCTCGCCCTTGTGACCGGTCTGTTCGGCGGTTCGGCGGATCAGTGAGCGCCCGATCTCCTCGGAGCTGGCCTGGTTGATGAACAGCTGCCGGCAGTCCTTGTCTGTGTCGGAGTCGTAGGAGACGACCTTGATCTTCTGCTTCATCGCCTGCTTCAGCGGCCCGCACACGGCGTTGGGGTCGTTGGCGGCGATGAGGATGGCGTCCTGCCGCTGCTGCACGAGGGTGTTGATGTAGCCGACCTGGGACGAGGCCTTCGCGTCGGACGGGCCGACCTCCTTGGCCTTCCCGTCGTACTCCTTGGCGGCGGCGATGCCGGCCTCGTCGACGATCTTCTCGTACGGGTTGTTGATCTGCTTGGGCAAGAAGGCGAGCTTCAGCCCCTTCTTCAGGGGCGCGTCGGGATCGGCCTTCACGCCTTGTGCCTTGTCCTTGGCGTCGTCCTTCGCGTCGCCCTTGGTGGTGCCGGAGCATCCGGCGAGGGCCAGTGAAAGGGAGCAGACGGCTGCCGCGGCGGCGAGAAGCCGGGGACGTGAACGTGTCGTGGGTCGCATGGCGGGGCCTTTCGACTGATGGGCACGGGCAGGATGTCGGTCCGGGGCGAGGCGGGTACGGGAGGTGGTCCGGCCCCTCGGGGCGGACCACCCGGCCGCGTCAGGTGGCGGCCGCCCGCCGGTCCCTTCGCTCGGTGACGAGGGCGATCACCCGCGGCGTGAGCACGGACGCCACCAGCAGTACGCCGGTGACGATGACCTGGATCTCGCTGGAGATGTCGTTGAGGGTGAGCAGGTTGTTGAGGACGCCGATCAGCAGGACGCCGGCCACGGCACCGCCGAGGGTGCCCTTGCCGCCGTTGAAGTCGATGCCGCCGAGAAGGACGGACGCGATGACCACGAGCTCCAGCCCGAGCCCGTTGTCGGCGCGGGCGCTGCCGTAGCGCAGGGTGTAGACGATCCCGGCGAAGGACGCCATGAAGCCGGTGACCGCGAAGAGCACGAGCTTGATCCGCCTGACGCGGATGCCCGCGAAGCGCGCCGCGTCCTCCTGCGCCCCGATGGCGAACAGGGCGCGCCCGGCAGCGGTGCAGTGCAGCACGACGGCCGCGAGGGCGGCGAGCACGATGAACACGGCGATCGGGTACGGGATGAACGTGCCCGGCACGGGTTCGGTGTAGGAGGCCCACTGTGCGTACGCCTCGGGGAAGTCGGAGACAGCCTTGTTGCCGAGTACGACGGAGGCCAGGCCCCGGTAGAGGGTGAGGGTGCCGATGGTGACGGCGAGCGCGGGCAGCCCGACGCGGGTGACGAGCCAGCCGTTGAGGAGTCCGCCCAGCACGCCGACGACGAGGCACAGGGGCACGATCATCTCGAACGCCCATCCGGCGTCCCACAAAGCGCCCGCGAGCGCGCTGGAGAGCCCGAGCATGGATGCGACGGACAGATCGACCTGGCCGGCGACGACGAGCAGGGTCATGGGCAGGGCGATGAGGGCGATCTCCGCGGTGTCGTTGAGAGCTGCGGAGAGGTTGGTGATGTCGGCGAAGCCGTCGGTGGTGCCGCTTCCGGCGAGCATCACGGCGACCAGCAGGATGCCGACGGCGGTGTCCCAGCGCAGGAACCGGCCGAAGCCACCGCCGCTGCTACCACCGACGCCACCGCTGGGCGCCGCGGCCGCATCGGTGGCGGCGGCCTCTTCTGCCGCTGGAGTCATGGGCGTCGGGGCGTTCAATTCCTGCTCCTCTTCCGCAGCGCCTCGGTCGTGCGGCTGCGTACGACGCGGTCGGTGCTGATGGCCGCGAGCAGCAGCGCACCCGTGATGGCCTGCTCCCAGAAGGGGTTGACCTTGAGGACGACGAGGGCGCTGCCGATGGTCGTCAGCAGCAGCGCCCCGAGGGCCGCGCCCCAGACGGTGCCCACGCCGCCGGTGATGGCGATGCCGCCGACGACGACCGCGCTGACGACGGTCAGTTCCCAGCCGTTGGCGGCGTCGGCGACGACGGTGCCGAACCTGGCGAGCCACAGCGCGCCGGCGAATCCGGCGACGGCTCCGGAGAAGGCGTAGGCGGCGAGCACCCTCCGGCGGATGGGGATTCCGGCCAGGCGGGCCGCTTCGGGGCTGGAGCCGATGGCGTACAGCTCGCGTCCGCTGCGGTAGGCGCGCAGGTAGTACGCGGTGGCGGCCAGCACCACGGCGGAGATGAGCGGCAGATACGGGATTCCGAGGATGCTGCCGCTGCCCAGTTCCAGCACTCCGTCGGGCACGTTGGCGGCGTTGATCTGCCGCCCGTGCGCCCAGACGTGGTCGACGCCCTGGATGACGTAGAGCATCCCGAGGGTCACCACCAGGGCGGGGACCTTGCCGAAGCTGACGAGTAGTCCGCTCAGCAGACCGCACAGCACACCGAGTCCGGTGCCCAGCAGCACCACGGTGAGTGCGCTGTGCTGTGTGCCGGAGACGAAGCTGCCGCAGGCGAAGGCGGTCAGGCCCACGACGGATCCGACTGACAGATCGATGTTCCGGGTGAGCACGACGACGGACTGCCCGGTCGCGAGCAGCACCAGGATCGCCGAGTTGAGCAGGAGGTCCTGCACGCCCTGGTCGTCGAGGAAGCCGGGGTTGGCCAGATAGGTGCCGAGGATGAGCAGCACGAGGGCGCCGCCGATGCTCAACTCCCGTATGCGGAAGACCATGTCGGTCAGGGAGCGGGCCGACCGCCGGGGCTCGGGACGGCCGTCGGGTGCGGCTCCGGACGGCTGCTGCGGCGGCTTCTCCAGGGTGTCGCTCACGCGGGCTCCTTGGTGGTGCGTCCGGTGGCCGCGGCCATGACCGACTCCTCGGTGGCTTCCGCACGGGGAATCTCGGCCACGAGCCGTCCCTCGTGCATCACCAGCACCCGGTCGGCCATGCCGAGGACCTCGGGCAGGTCGGAGGAGACCATCAGCACGGCGATGCCCTCTTCGGCGAGGGAGTTGAGCAGCCGGTGCACCTCGGCCTTCGTGCCGACGTCGATGCCGCGCGTCGGTTCGTCGACGATGAGGACGCCGGGCTCGGTGGCGAGCCACTTGGCGAGGACGACCTTCTGCTGGTTCCCGCCGGAGAGCACCCCCGCGGTGTCGGTGAGCCGGTTGTACTTCAGTCTCAGCCGCACGGCCCAGTCCGCGGCGCGGGAGCGCTCCAGGGAACGCCGCACCATGCCCGCGCTGCCGAGCCTGTCCAGTCCGGTCAGTGCGATGTTCCGCTCGATGGACATCTCCATCACCAGGCCGCGCTGCCGCCGGTCCTCCGGGACGAGCGCGACTCCCGCGTCCATGGCGGCGGTCGGCGAACCGGCCTTCAGCGCCTTTCCGCCGACCTCGACTTCGCCCGCGTCGGCGCGGTCGACGCCGAAGACGGCCTGGACGACTTCGCTGCGTCCGGCTCCCACCAGGCCCGCGAGGGCGACGATCTCGCCGCGGCGCACCTCGAACGAGACGTCGTGGAAGACGCCTTCACGGGTGAGCCTGCGCACCGTGAGGGCCCGCTCGCCGGGCGTCGTCTCCTGCTTGGGGTACAGCTCGTCCAGGTCGCGGCCGACCATGCGGCGTACGAGGTCGTCCTCGGTGAGCCCTTCGAGTGCTTCGGTGGCCACGAGCCGGCCGTCGCGCAGTGTGGTGACGCGCCGGCACAGCCGGAAGATCTCATCCAGCCGGTGCGAGATGAACAGCACGGCGGCGCCCTCGGCGCGCAGCGTTTCGACGACGGAGAAGAGCCGCGCGGTCTCGGTGCCGGTGAGGGCCGCGGTCGGCTCGTCCATGATCAGTACGCGGGCGTCGAAGGAGAGGGCCTTGGCGATCTCGACGATCTGCTGGTCGGCGATGGACAGTCCCCGCGCCGGGCGGTCCGGGTCGAGGTCGACGCCGAGCCGCCGCATGAGCGCCGCCGTCGCCTCGCGTACGGCGTCGTGGTCGATGCGTCCGAGCCTGCGGCGGGGCTGGCGGCCCATGAAGATGTTCTCGGCTATAGACAGGTCCGCGAAGAGCGTGGGCTCCTGATAGATCACGGCGATGCCCGCGTCGCGGGCGTCGGCGGGGCTTGCGAAGACGACGGCGCTGCCGTCGAGCCGCACGGTGCCGGCCTCGGGTGTGTGGACGCCGCCGAGGATCTTGATGAGCGTGGACTTGCCCGCGCCGTTCTCCCCGGCGAGGGCGTGCGCCTCTCCCGCGTGCAGTGCCAGGTCGACGCCCTGCAGGGCGCGGACGTTGCCGAAGGACTTGCTCACCCCCTCCAGGGCGAGAACCGGCACCGGGGCCGCCCCCGGTTCTGGCTGGGTCATGTCCTGCTCCTCCTGTGCTGCCGGCCGCCGCGGCGCGCGGGCGGCCTGCGGTGGCGCGTGGTCACGGTGCGGCGGATGCGGGTGGGGTGGGATTGGGAGTGGCCGAAAAATGAAATGTTTCAACGAGCTTTCGGGGAAGCTAGCCCCGTACTTCAGACCCGTCAAGGGCCGTGCGGCAGGTAAGTGCCCTGCACTCCGGCACTATTGACGGCCGTGTCCAGGCGTTCTACGTTCCTGGCGCCGTTCGTTGAAACGTTTTGCCCTCGCATTCGGCGACCGCTGAGGCGGCGCCGCCACAGGAGGTGCACATTGATCAGCAGACGTCATCTGCTCGCGACCGCCACCGTCTCCGGCATGTCCGCCACAGCACTGGGAGCGACCTCCCCGGCCGCCCTCGCGGCCGGCACCGGCGACGGGGAGGCGCCGGCAAGCGGCGGAGGTCTCCACGTCACCGGTACGACGACGGAATACGCGGAGCGGCCGCTCGGCCTCGACGACCCGCATCCCCGGTTCACCTGGCGCCTCGGCTCCCGGCTGCCGAACCGCCTCCAGCACGCCTACCGCATCCGTGTGGCCACGAGCCCCGGCCGCCTGGCCGACCCCGACGTGTGGGACAGCGGCAAGGTCACCTCGCGCGATTCGGTCCTCGTTCCGTACGACGGACCGCGCCTGGCGCCCCGCACGCGCTACCACTGGTCGGTGCGCGTGTGGGACGAGGAGGGGCGGCCCTCTCCCTGGTCGGCACCCACCTGGTGGGAGACCGGGCTGACGGACGCGGGACAGTGGCGCTCGGAGTGGATCGGAGCACCGCCCTCCCTCGTCGCGCCGCCCTCCCTGGACGGAACCGAGTGGATCTGGTTCCCGGAGGGCGACGCGGCCTCCGGAGTACCGGCCGGCACCCGCTGGTTCCGCGGCAGCACAGCCATATCCGGAACGGTGCGCGCGGCGCGTCTCGTCGTCGCAGCCGACAACGGCTTCACCGCCTACGTCAACGGGACCGAGGTCGCCTCCCGCGACTCCCTGCCCGTGCGGAAGAGCTGGAGCAGGCCGGCGCTGCTCGACGTCACTCACGAACTGCGCTCCGGCGCCAACACGCTGGCCGTCCAGGCCGTCAACTCCGAGGCGTCGCCGGCGGGCCTGCTGGCCGTACTGGAGGTGACCACCGGCGACGGCACCGAACGGTTCACCACCGACGGGACCTGGCGGTCCACGGACGAGGAGCCTGCCGGGGACTGGCGCTCCCCCGGCTACGACGACGGCGCCTGGCCCCACGCACGGAAGGCCGCAACCTGGGGCGAGGACCCCTGGGGCAAGGTGCTTCCGGAACAGTCGCCCGCGCAGCTGCGCCGCTCCTTCCGGCTCTCCGCCCGTCGCGTGGCCAGGGCACGCCTCCACGCCACCGCGCTCGGGCTCTACGAAGCCCACGTCAACGGCGTCCGCGTCGGTGAGGACCGGCTCACCCCCGGCTGGACGGACTACGGCAAGCGCGTGGCCTACCGGACCTACGACGTCACCGAGGCGCTGCGGCAAGGCGAGAACGCCCTCGCGGTCACTCTCGCGCCGGGCTGGTACGCCGGGAACGTCGGCTGGTTCGGGCAGCACCAGTACGGCGAACATCCCGCGCTGCTGGCCCAGTTGGAGATCGTCCACGAGGACGGCAGCACCACCCGCGTCGGCACCGACGCGCAGTGGCGGGCCGCGAGAGGGCCGCTGGTGACGGCCGACCTGGTGATGGGCGAGCAGTACGACGCCCGCGCCGAGACCCCGGGCTGGCAGGGGCCCGGCTACGACGACTCCGGCTGGAGGCCCGTCACCACCTCCCCCGGCCCCGGCTCCGCCGCGGGCTCAGGTTCAAGCCCCGCCGTCGTGGCGATGACGGACGCGCCGACCCGCGTGATGAAGGAGCTCGCACCGGAGAAGATGACCGAAGTTCGCCCCGGCGTCTTCCTGTTCGACTTCGGCCAGAACATGGTCGGCTGCGTGCGCCTCACCGTCGAGGGCGGCGCGGCGGGCCGGCGGATCCATCTGCGTCACGGGGAGGTCCTGGACCAGGACGGCGCGCTCTACGTCGCCAATCTCCGCACCGCACGCGCCGTCGACACCTTCACGCTCAAAGGGAGCGGCCGCGAGACCTATGAACCCCGGTTCACCTTCCACGGATTCCGCTACGTCGAGGTGAGCGGTTTCCCGGGACGGCCGCCGCGCGACGCCGTGACCGGTCTCGTGATGCACACGGCCGCCCCGTTCACGATGGACTTCTCCACCGACGACCCGATGCTCAACAAGCTGCACAGCAACATCACTTGGGGGCAGCGCGGCAACTTCCTCTCGGTGCCCACCGACACTCCGGCGCGCGACGAGAGACTCGGCTGGTCGGGAGACATCAACGTCTTCTCCCCCACCGCCGCCTACACCATGGAATCCGCGCGGTTCCTCACCAAGTGGCTCCAGGACCTGCGCGACGGGCAGGACGAGGACGGTGCCTATCCCGACGTGGCGCCCTTCGTCGGCCCGGTCGGCAAGGGCGTCGCCGGCTGGGGCGACGCGGGGGTGACCGTGCCCTGGGCGCTGCACCGGGCGTACGGCGACGTGCGCGTACTGCGGGAGAACTGGCCGGCGATGCGCCGGTGGATCGCTTACCTCGAGGAGCACAGCGACGGGCTGCTGCGGCCCGCCGAGGGGTACGGCGACTGGCTCAACGTCGACGACGAGACCCCCAAGGACGTCATCGGCACCGCCTGCTTCGCCAACGTCACCGGGCTCGTCGCGCAGACCGGCCGGTTACTGGAGGAGGACTCCGGCCCGTACGAGAAGCTGCACAGGCGGATCAAGGAGGCGTTCAACGCCGCGTACGTGGACGGCAACGGCCGGATCAAGGGCGACACCCAGACCGCGTACGTGCTGGCGCTCTCGATGGATCTGCTGCCGGCAGCGGCGGTGCGGCGCGCGGCGGCGGACCGTCTCGTGGAGCTGATCGAGGCTAACGACTCGCATCTGTCGACGGGTTTCCTGGGCACCCCGCGGCTGCTGCCGGCTCTGACGGAGACGGGGCACACGGACCTCGCCCACCGCCTGCTGCACCGGCGGACGTTCCCCTCGTGGGGCTATCAGATCGGCAAGGGCTCGACGACGATGTGGGAGCGCTGGGACTCCATCAAGCCCGACGGGACGTTCCAGGACGTGGGCATGAACTCCTTCAACCACTATGCCTACGGCTGCGTCGGAGAGTGGATGTACCGGAACCTGTCGGGCATCGCGCCGGCCGAACCGGGGTTCCGCAGGACGCTGGTGCGGCCGCGGCCGGGTGGCGGCGTCCGCAGGGCGGACGCCGGGCACGACACGCTCTACGGACCGGTCCGCACCCACTGGACACTCGACGCCGGGGACCGCTTCCGGCTCACCGTCGCCCTGCCGCCCAACACCACGGGCGAGGTGTGGGTGCCGGCCGCGGACCCGTCCGCGGTGAGCGCGCCGGGAGCGCGGTTCCTGCACGCCCGGCAGGGCTGCGCCGTCTTCGAAGTCGGTTCGGGCACGCACCGCTTCGCCTCGGACGGCGGATGAGGCCCGGCCGCGCGGCCCCGGGGCACGGGGCTATTGACGGCGGTCACCTGCACAAGTAGCTTTCCTGAAACGTTTCATGGCACGGTGGGATCGGGCGGTGCCCCGGCCCGCACCCGCCGGGCCGCACAGAGGAGACGCATGTCAGAGCCGGACCGGGCGAGCGTCAAGGCCGCCCTCACGTCACAGCGGATCGAGACTCCCTCGTGGGCGTACGCGAACTCCGGAACCCGCTTCAAGGTGTTCGCGCAGCCCGGAGTGCCCCGCACGCCCGAGGAGAAGCTGGACGACGCAGCACGCGTCCACGAGCACACCGGGGTCGCGCCGTCCGTCGCCCTGCACATCCCCTGGGACAAGGTCGACGACTACGGCGCACTGGCCTCGTACGCGCAGAAGCGTGGTCTGCGTCTGGGCACCATCAACTCCAACGTCTTCCAGGACGACGACTACAAGCTCGGGTCGGTCACCCACCCCGACCCGGCGGTCCGCCGCAAGGCGCTGGACCACCTGCTGGAGTGCGTCGACATCATGGACGCGACCGGCTCGCGCGACCTGAAGCTGTGGTTCGCCGACGGCACCAACTACCCCGGCCAGGACGACATACGGGCCCGCCAGGACCGCCTGGCCGAGGCGCTCACTGCGGTCCGCGACAGGCTCGGCGAGGGCCAGCGGATGCTGCTGGAGTACAAGTTCTTCGAACCGGCCTTCTACACCACCGACGTCCCCGACTGGGGCACCGCCTACGCCCACTGCCTCAAGCTCGGGCCGAAGGCGCAGGTCGTCGTCGACACCGGTCACCACGCGCCGGGCACCAACATCGAGTTCATCGTCGCGCTCCTCCTGCGCGAGGAGAAGCTCGGCGGCTTCGACTTCAACTCCCGCTTCTACGCCGACGACGACCTGATGGTCGGCGCGGCCGACCCCTTCCAGCTCTTCCGCATCATGTGCGAAGTGGTGCGCGGCGGAGGGCTTCAGGAGCGGGCCGGGATCGCCTTCATGCTCGACCAGTGCCACAACATCGAGCCGAAGATCCCCGCCATCATCCGGTCCGTGATGAACGTGCAGGAGGCCACGGCGAAGGCCCTTCTCGTGGACCGCGACGCCCTGGAGAGCGCTCAGCTCTCCGGTGACGTGCTCGGCTCCAACGCGGTGCTGATGGATGCCTACAACACCGACGTACGGCCTCTCCTCGCCGAGGTGCGCCAGGAGAACGGGCTGGACCCCGACCCCGTCGCCGCATACCACCGCTCGGGATGGGCACAGAAGATCACCGACGAACGCAAGGGCGGCCAACAGGCCGGCTGGGGAGCGTAGTTCAGCATGACGGCACAGCAGCACCCGACGGTCGGCGAACTCCTGGCGCGCTCTCACCGCCTCGGCGCCGACCCCCGCAACACCAACTACGCAGGCGGCAACACCTCGGCCAAGGGCCTCGCTCCCGACCCCGTCACGGGGCAGGACACCGAATTGCTGTGGGTCAAGGGCTCCGGCGGAGACCTCGGCACGCTCACCGAAGGCGGACTCGCGGCGCTTCGCCTGGACCGGCTGCGAGCTCTGAAGGACGTCTACCCCGGCGTGGAGCGCGAGGACGAGATGGTCGCCGCCTTCGACCACTGCCTCCACGGCAAGGGCGGGGCCGCTCCGTCCATCGACACCGCCATGCACGGCCTGCTGGACGCGCCGCACGTGGACCATCTCCACCCCGACTCCGGCATCGCGCTGGCCTGCGCCGCCGACGGCGAGAAGCTGACCCGCGAGTGCTTCGGCGAATCGGTGGTGTGGGTGCCCTGGCGCCGCCCCGGTTTCCAGCTCGGATTGGACATCGCCGCCGTCAAGGCCGAGAACCCGCAGGCCATCGGCTGTGTTCTGGGCGGCCACGGCATCACGGCGTGGGGCGGGACGAGCGAGGAGTGCGAACGCAACTCGCTGCGCATCATCGAGGGCGCGGCCGCCTTCCTCGCCGACCGCGGCACGCCGGAGCCCTTCGGTGCCGTGCTGGAGGGATTCGAGCCGCTCCCGCGCGAGCAGAGGCGGGAGCGTGCCGCCGCGCTCGCCCCGCTGATCCGGGGACTGGCCTCCGCGGACCGGCCGCAGGTCGGCCACTTCGACGACTCCGACGCGGTGCTGGACTTCCTGGCACGCGCGGAGCATCCGCGGCTCGCGGCGCTGGGCACCTCCTGCCCGGACCACTTCCTGCGGACGAAGGTCCGTCCGCTCGTCCTCGACCTGCCTGCCACGGCTCCGGTGGAGGAGGCCGAAGCCAGGCTGCGGGAGCTGCACGAGCAGTACCGCGAGGACTACCGCGCCTACTACGAGCGGCACGCGGGACCCGAGTCGCCTCCCATGCGCGGCGCCGACCCGGCCATCGTGCTGGTGCCGGGCGTGGGGATGTTCTCCTTCGGCAGGGACAAGCAGACGGCGCGGGTGGCCGGCGAGTTCTACGTCAACGCGATCAACGTGATGCGCGGCGCCGAAGCGGTCTCCGTGTACTCCCCCATCCCCGAGTCGGAGAAGTTCCGCATCGAGTACTGGGAGCTGGAGGAGGCGAAGCTGCGCCGCATGCCCGCTCCCAGGCCGCTGGCGACGCGCGTCGCGCTGGTGACCGGGGCCGCCTCGGGCATCGGGCGAGCGATCGCGCGGCGGCTGTCCGCGGAAGGTGCGTGTGTGGTCGTCGCCGACCGGAACACGCGGAGCGCCGAGGAGGTGGCCGCCGAACTGGGCGGCCCGGACAAGGCCGTCGCCGTCGCCGTCGACGTCACGTCCGAGGAGGAGATCGCCGCCGCCTTCCGCGAGGCCGTACTCGCCTTCGGCGGCGTCGACCTGGTGGTCAACAACGCGGGCATCTCCCTCTCCAGGCCGCTGCTGGAGACCAGCGCGGAGGACTGGGACACCCAGCACCGCATCATGGCCCGCGGCTCCTTCCTGGCCTCCCGTGAGGGGGCCCGGGTGATGAAGGCACAGGGACTGGGCGGCGACATCGTCTACATCGCCTCCAAGAACGGCGTCTTCGCGGGCCCCGACAACATCGCCTACGGAGCGGCGAAGGCGGACCAGGCGCACCAGGTCCGGCTGCTCGCCGCCGAGCTGGGCGAGCTGGGTATCCGTGTGAACGGCGTCAATCCGGACGGAGTCGTCCGGGGTTCCGGGATCTTCGCGGGCGGCTGGGGAGCGCAGCGCGCGGCGGTCTATGGAGTACCGGAGGAGAAGCTCGGCGAGTTCTACGCCCAGCGCACGCTGCTGAAGCGGGAGGTGCTGCCGGAGCACGTCGCGAACGCCGTCTTCGCCCTGACGGGCGGCGATCTGAGCCACACCACCGGACTGCACATTCCCGTCGACGCGGGTGTCGCCGCGGCGTTCCTGCGCTGAGAGGCTCGTACCGAGAACCAGGCGAGTACCTACCGAGAAACCGTTCCCCGAGCCCCCGGCAGCGCCTGTCCCGGCGCCGCCGGGGCCCGCCGCCGAAGTCCACCGTCCGATGCCGCCCGCGAGGACCACCACCGTGTCGCCTTCCGCATCCTCCTCACGCTCCGGAGCCCGGTTCGCCGCCGTCGACCTCGGCGCGTCGAGCGGGCGCGTCATGACGGGCACCGTCGGGCCGTCATCGGTGGACCTGCGGGAGGTGCACCGCTTCCCCAACAGGCCGGTGCGTCTGGGCGGGACGCTGCACTGGGACGTCCTCGCCCTCTACCGGGGCGTGCTCGACGGGCTGCGCGAGGCGGGGCCCGTCGCATCGGTCGGCGTGGACTCCTGGGGGGTGGACTACGGGCTGCTGGACGCCGACGGCGTGCTGCTCGGAAACCCCGTCCACTACCGGGACGACCGCACGGAGGGCATGGCCGACCGCCTCGCGGAGTCGCTGCCGCCGCAGGAGCTGTACGCGACCACGGGCCTTCAGTACCTGCCCTTCAACACCGTGTACCAGCTCACCGCCGCGCGGGACTCCGCCCAACTGGCGGCGGCGCAACAGCTGTTGCTCGTGCCCGACCTGATGTCGTACTGGCTCACGGGCGTGCGCGGCACGGAGCTGACCAACGCCTCCACCACACAGCTCATCGATCCGCGTACCCGCGACTGGTCACGGACCGTGGCCGAGGCCGCCGGTGTCCGCCTTTCGCTCTTCCCGCCGCTGCGCCTCCCGGGCGACCCGGCCGGCGAGCTGCTGCCCGAAGTGCTCGACGAGACGGGCCTCGAGGGGCACGTCCCGGTCACGGCCGTCGGTTCGCACGACACCGCCTCCGCGGTCGCGGCCGTCCCGGCGGTGACGAAAGGCTTCGCCTACATCGCCACCGGCACCTGGTCCCTGGCAGGCCTGGAGCTGACGCGGCCCGTGCTGACGGAGGCGAGCAGGCAGGCCAACTTCACCAACGAACTCGGCGTGGACGGCACCGTCCGCTACCTGCGCAACATCATGGGGCTGTGGCTGCTGCAGGAGTGCATGCGCTCCTGGGAGTCGGAGGGCAGGCCGCAGGAACTGGCGGCGCTGCTTCGCGAGGCCGGCTCGTGCGCGCCCCTGAGGTCGGTGGTCGACGCCGGCGATCCCGCCTTCCTGCCCCCGGGCCGCATGCCGCAGCGCATCGACGATGCCTGCCGGCGCTCGGGGCAGCCCGTACCGGACGGACCGGCCGAGGCGACACGGTGCGTGCTGGACTCCCTCGCGCTCGCCCACCGGCTGGCCCTCGAGGACGCCCAGCGCCTCGCGGACACCGAGATCGAGGTGGTGCACGTGGTCGGCGGAGGCGTGCACAACGAGCTGCTGTGCCAACTCACCGCCGACGCCTGCGGGTTGCCCGTCGTCGCGGGTCCGGCGGAGGCCGCCGCGCTCGGCAACGTCGCCGTGCAGGCCCGTGCGCACGGGGTGATCGGCGATGACGCGGGGCTGGTCAGGCGGCTCCTGTATGACACGCTGCCGCTGCGGAGGTACGAGCCCTCCGCTGATCACGGCAGTCCGCAGGCATGGTCCCGGGCCGCGGCGGCGGTCCGTGCCGGCAGCTGACAAGGACGCCCCAGGGCGTGCGGAAGGACAAGGAGGGACCGTGCGGGTCGCACTCTTCATCACCTGCGTCAACGACACGCTCTATCCCCGTACCGGGCAGGCGGTCGTCACCCTCCTGGAACGGCTCGGTGTCGAGGTCGGCTTTCCCGAAGGCCAGAGCTGCTGCGGCCAGCCGCAGTTCAACACCGGGTACCGGAAGGAGGCCGTACCGCTGGCACGCCGGTACGCCGACGTCTTCCGCGACTACGACCACGTCGTCGTGCCCTCCGGATCCTGCGCGGCGATGGTGCGGGACAACTACCCCCGCATCGACGCCGAGGCCACACAGGGCGCCGTCGCCCGCACCTACGAACTCACCGAGTTCCTCGTCGACGTGCTCGGCGTGACCGACGTCGGCGCGTACTACCCGCACACCGTCACCTACCACCCCACCTGCCACGGGCTGCGCATGCTCGGGCTCGGCGACCGCCCGCGCCGGCTGCTGGAGGCCGTGAAGGGGCTGCGCCTGGTGGAGCTGGAAGGCGCCGAGGAATGCTGCGGATTCGGCGGCACCTTCGCGGTGAAGAACGCAGACGTCTCCGCCGCCATGGGCGCCGACAAGGCCCGGCACATCGAGGAGACCGACGCCGAGGCGGTGTGCACCGTCGACAACTCCTGTCTCATGCACATCGGCGGCACGCTCACCCGGCGCGGAGCCGCGACGCGCCCCGTACACATCGCCGAGATCCTGGCGGGCACCGAGGAGGCACGTCTGTGAGCGGTACGTATCTGGGCATGCCCTCCTTCCCCCGGGCGGCCGCCTCCTCCACACGGGACATGAGGCTGCGCGGCAATCTGCGGCACGCGACGCACACCATCCGCGCCAAGCGCGCACAGGCCGTCGAAGAGCTCGGCGACTGGGCTCAGTTGCGCGCGGCGGGCGCCGCGCTGAAGAACCGCACGCTGCGCCATCTCGACCACTACCTGGAGCAGTTGGAGACCGCGGTGACCGGGGCCGGCGGTCAGGTGCACTGGGCCCGGGACGCGGAGGAGGCCAACAGGATCGTCGCGGACCTCGTCCGGGAGACGGGCGAGAGCGATGTCGTGAAGGTCAAGTCCATGGCCACGCAGGAGACCGGGCTCAACGAGGCGCTGGCGAAGGCGGGCATCTCCGCGTACGAGACAGACCTCGCCGAACTCATCGTTCAGCTCGGCGACGACCTGCCCTCCCACATCCTCGTTCCCGCCATCCACCGCAACCGCGACCAGATCCGCGACATCTTCCGCGAGAAGATGGGCAGTTGGGGACGGGCCGCACCGAAGAACCTCAGCGACGACCCGGCGGAACTGGCGGAGGCCGCGCGCCTGCATCTGCGGGAGAAGTTCCTCAACGCGAAGGTCGGCATCTCCGGCGCCAACTTCATGGTGGCCGAGACCGGCACGCTCGTCGTCGTGGAGTCGGAGGGCAACGGCCGCATGTGCCTGACCCTTCCCGAGACGCTGATCTCGGTCGTCGGCATCGAGAAGATCGTGCCGACGTGGCAGGACCTGGAGGTCTTCCTGCAGACGCTGCCCCGCTCCTCCACGGCCGAGCGCATGAACCCCTACACCTCCACCTGGACGGGCACCACGGACGAGGACGGGCCCTCGGCCTTCCATCTCGTCCTGCTCGACAACGGCCGCACGGACACTCTGGCCGACACCGTCGGCCGGCAGGCCCTGCGTTGCATCCGCTGCTCGGCCTGCCTGAACGTCTGCCCTGTCTACGAGCGCGCCGGCGGCCACGCCTACGGCTCCCCTTATCCGGGACCGATCGGCGCCATCCTCACTCCCCAACTGCGCGGCATGCAGAGCGAACTGGACGCCTCGCTGCCGTACGCCTCCTCGCTGTGCGGGGCCTGCTACGAGGTGTGCCCCGTCGCCATCGACATCCCCGAGGTGCTGGTGCACCTGCGCGAGCGCGTCGTCGAGGGCGGCACCGCCACCGTCCGCGGGCAGAGGACCACCATCAAGCCGGCGAAGGGACACGCGGCCGAGCGTGCCGTCATGCGGGCCGCCCGCTGGACCTTCGAGCATCCCCGTGCCATGCGCACCGGCCAGCGGATCGCCTCGCGTACGCGGCGGCTGACGCCGCGGCGACTTCCCCTGCCGGGCCCGGGCAGGGCGTGGTCCGACAGCCGGGACATTCCGCGCCCCGCTCCGGAATCCTTCCGCGACTGGTGGCGACGGACCCGGGGCAGCGGCTCCGCCGGTTCCGGCCGTGAAGGAGGCGACGCCCGATGAGCAGCCGCGATGTCGTCCTCGGGCGCGTGCGCCGAGCTCTCGCCGACGTGCCGCGCGACGAGGGCCCCGAGGAGGCAGCCGTCCCCCGCGACTACTGGACCAGCCACGCCGAGCGCACCGACGCCCAGCGGCTGGATCTGCTCGCGGAGAACCTGGCCGACTACCGCGCCCTGGTGCACCGCTGCACGCCCGCCCAACTGCCCGCCAGGATCGCGGAACTGCTGAGCGCACGCGGTGCCCGCAGTGTGGTCGCGCCCCCGGGCATCCCGGCGGACTGGGTGCCCGCGGAAGTCGAACGCGTCGCCGACGAGCCTTCGATGACGCCCCACGAACTCGACGCCCTCGACAGCGTCGTGACGTGCTGCGCCGTGGCCATCGCCGAGACCGGGACCATCGTCCTGGACGCGCGAGAGGACCAGGGCCGGCGCCGCATCTCGCTCGTGCCGGACCATCACATCTGCGTCGTACGCGCCCCGGAACAGATCGTCGACTCGGTGCCGCGGGCCCTCGGCCGCCTCGACCCGGCCCGCCCGCAAACCTGGATCTCGGGTCCGTCGGCCACCAGCGACATCGAACTCGACCGCGTCGAGGGCGTCCACGGGCCGAGGACGCTGGAAGTGATCATCACGTCGCCGGAACCCTGACCAACTCGGTCACGGCCGCCCCTCCCTCACAGCCGGGATATCCGGTGGCCCTGGGCGCCCGGCCACCGCAAGACTGGGCCCGTGACGTCAAATTTGAGGAACATCTCGGTCGACTGCGCGAACCCCTACGCGCTGGCCCGCTTCTGGAGCGAGGTCCTCGGCATCCCGGTCCACCCCGACGACGAACCCGGCGACGACGAGGTGGGCATCCCACTCGACGGCGGAGGGACGCTGCTGTTCCTCAAGGTCCCCGAGTCGAAGGCCGGGAAGAACCGCCTGCATCTGTGCGTGGAAGCGCAGGTGTCGCGCGACCGGGAGGTCGAGCGGCTGCTGCAGCGGGGCGCGACGATGTTCGACGACCGCCGCGCCGAGGACGGCACCGGCTGGGCCGTGCTCGCCGACCCCGAGGGCAACGAGTTCTGCGTGCTGCGGAGCGCGGCCGAACGGGAGGCCACGTCGGCCGCATCGTCCACGGGGCCCTGACGACGCTTCGTCGGGGCCCCCACGTGCACACGAGCCCGTGCGGACATCGCGCTCCCACCTGCGCGCAGCCCTCCGAAACGCCGCGACCTAGGCCCCCCTCCGCACGGCCTACGCCCCGCGTCCCGCGCTCGGCCCGGCCGTTCGACCCAGGTCGGCAGCCCGTTACGCACCGCGCGACGGCGGCCTAGCGTCAGCCGGTATGGACACCGACCGAACCGACAGCAGCGGCACGCTGGACGAGGCACTGGAGCGGCTGCACCGCAGTGGCCCCGAGCGCGAGGACTGGCTCAGCAATCACGCCCCGATGGCCGTCGAGGCCCTGGTGCGGCACGGCAAGGCACGCACGGTGCACCGATGGCTGGACCAGTACGAGGACAACCTGGAGGACATGCCCGGGCGTTCGTCGCCCGTCACGGACGCGGACTGGCGCGAGGCGCTGGGAGACCCACGTCGGCTGGCCGACTGGATCGGCTACTTCACGCGGACTCTTCAGGAGCGTCCCTGGCGGGAGGTGCTCGCCGAGTGGTGGCCGCGGCTGCTGCCGGGCATCAGCGCCGCAGCGACGCACGGCGTGATCCGCGTGGGCCACGCCGTGCGGACCCTGCTCGACGAGCCGGCCGTGGATCACCGCGGAGCGCCCGCCCCGGGTCCCCGGCTGACGGAGCTCGCTCACGCCCTCGGCTACTGGGCGGCACGGCACTGGCCGCTGCCCGGGATCGGCCTCTCCCCCGGGGCGAGTTCGCCCGCGGCCGCACTTCACGCCGTCCCGCGCATCCAGGACCAGAGCGGAGGATTCCGGGACCGTGTCCCCCGCATCACCGCGCTGCCCGGCCTGCCGGGCTCCGACGGCGCAGGCTCCGGCGCGGCCGGTCCCGGGCAGGCACGCGCGGCCCTGGAGGACGTGGTGCGAGCCGCTACGCACCTGTACGCGACGCACGCGCACGGACAGCCCGTGATGCTGGTGCACGCGGCGACCGCGCCGAACGCCGTACTGCGGACGTTGCCCGCCCTGCCCGAGCGGCTCTGGGTACCGAGCCTGGAGGCCGCCTGGTCGGCGGCCGCGCTGGTGACGGCGGCCTACGCGCCGGCCGCCCCCTCGCCCGCGCCCCTGGATGCGGCCTCGCGTCTGACCTCCGAGGAGGTCTTCGAGCGTGCGGCCGCGCACGGCGACGAGCACGCCATCAAGCTCACCGACACGGCCCTGGACGTGGCCGCCCGGGACGCGGCGGGAACCGGCAACGGAAGCGTCCATGCGCTGGCGGCGGCGCTGCGCTCCGTCGAACTCATCGATCCCGCCGCCTGATCACACTGCGGCGACGGAACGGCCGGGGCTACAGCTCGGCTGCGAAGGTGCCGTGGGAACGCTCGTCGAAAAGCACGAACCGCACTTCGTCGAAGCCCTCGGCCTCCTCGCGCACGGTGGCGACGGCGATGCGGGCGCCGTCGTCCAGCGGCCAGCCGTACACCCCGGTGGAGATCGCCGGGAAGGCGACCGTACGGGCACCCAACTCCCGTGCGACGCCGAGCGATTCGCGGTAGCAGGACGCCAGCAGCTCCGAGCGGTCCTCGCTCTTCGACCAGACGGGCCCGACGGTGTGGATCACCCACCGGGCAGGCATGCGTCCCGCCGTCGTGGCGACGGCCTGCCCGGTCGGCAGACCCTCGGCATAGCGGGAGCCGCGCAGCTCACGGCACTCGGCGAGGATGTCCGGGCCGCCCTTGCGGTGAATGGCGCCGTCGACTCCGCCGCCGCCCAGCAGCGAGGAGTTGGCGGCGTTGACCACCGCGTCGACGTCCTGTTCCGTGATGTCGCCCTGCACGATCGTGACGGCGGCGTTCGTCGGATTCGGCATACCGGCCATCCTCGCACCGTGCAACTGCCGTCGTGCGTACCGGCGGCGACGCCCAGACCCTCACCTTCGGGGCCTTCGGCTTCAGCTGCCCGGCTGCCCAGAAGCCCGGCTGCCCGGCTGCCCGGCTGCCCGGCTCCCGGTAGCTACGCCGTCTCGGCGCGTTCGAACCTGCGCACGCACGTGGGGTGCACCAAGTACACGCCCCAGGCACCGCGCTCCATCCGCTTCACCCTGATCGTGTAGCGGCTCGCGATCCGGGAGCGGTCCAGCCGCGACGCGAGACGAGCGCGGAGCTCGCTCGCCTCGGGCTCGGTGTTGGCCGAGCCGATGAGCTTCACTCCGGCCCTGTTGCTCGTGATCACGTTCGCTCCGGACCGACGAGGGACCGCCGCCAGATAGGACGAGGACTCGGGCTGCTGACGCAGATCCTCTCGGAACCCCATGACGTGCCTCCTGATCAGCAGCTTCCCGTGCGCATGCAACCGTGCATGCGTCACGCCCCCGGAGAGCCGAAACCCCCACTGCGTCGGGTCTACTGGGGGAGGAAACCCGACGTGGTGGGGGTCGTCGACCCTGAGGGCTCAATTCGAGAGTGCGTCCGAGATGTCCGTATAGCAAGGGTTCGAGTGAAACTTTCACAATCTGACGAGTCGAACCTTCCGTCCGCTGGGTGGAGCAGTCTCCGTCGCCCCCGCGATGGGCCGCGGATGGAGCGCCCGAGCTCCGTCACTCGATCCCTCCGCTGGTCAATGAGGCGGCCTTTCATTGTGCGCACCACTGGCGGCATGCGCGCACCCTGGCAGCCGCCATCACCGTGGGATAACTTGCGTCACCAGCTGTGCCCTGACCACGCCCGCCTCCGGAAGGACACCAGCCGATGTCCAGCGCCCCCTCCCGTCGCTCGATCTTCCTCGGCGGCACGGCTGCCGCTCTCGGTGCCCCGCTGCTCACCGCAGGCAGCGCCTCCGCCGCCACTCCCCCCGGCAGCGCCGCTCACGGGCGGGTCACGATGGGTGCCGAGGTGGCCGCGGCCTCCGGCTGGAAGTTGCTGCGCGGCCGCAAGGTCGGCGTGGTCAGCAACCCGACGGGGGTGCTGCGGGACACCAGCCACGTCGTGGACTCCATGGCCGCGCGCAAGGAGCTGAACATCGTGGGGGTGTTCGGGCCCGAGCACGGCTTCCGCGGCAGCGCCCAGGCGGGCGAGTCCGAGCCGGAGTTCGAGGATCCGCGCACCGGCCTGACGGTCTATGACGCCTACGGCGCGGACGCGGCCAAGATGGCGCAGCTGTTCCGCAAGGCCGGCGCGGACACCATCGTCTTCGACATCCAGGACGTGGGAGTGCGCTTCTACACCTACATCTGGACGATGTATCAGGCGATGGTCGCCGCCCGCGACATCGGCGCCGCCTTCCTCGTGCTGGACCGTCCGAACCCGGTGGGGCGGCGGGCGGACGGGCCGATGATGACGAAGGAGTTCACCTCCGGGGTCGGCCTGAAACCCATCATCCAGCAGCACGGCCTGACGGTCGGCGAGCTGGCCGGCTACTTCAACGGCGAGCTGCTTCCGGACGAGGGCAAGGGCGGCAAGGTCGAACTCGAGGTCGTACGCGTACGGGGCTGGGACCCCTCGGCGCCCGCGCAGGAGACGGGCCTGCCGTGGGTGCCGCCGTCGCCGAACATGCCGTTCCCCGACACGGCCACCGTCTACTCGGGCACCGGCTACTTCGAGGGCACGAACCTCTCCGAGGGCCGGGGCACCACGAGGCCCTTCGAATTCATCGGCGCCCCCTATCTGGACCACCACTACAGCGACCGGCTCAACGCCCGGAAGCTGCCCGGAGTCCGCTTCAGGGAGGGCTACTTCGTGCCCACCTTCAGCAAGCACCAGGGCAAGACGTGCGGGGGCGTCCAGCTGCACGTCACCGATCCGCGGCGCTACCGTCCCGTTCCGACGGCCGTCGCGATGCTCGCAGAGGCGATGAAGTACGACGGCTTCGCCTGGCGCAAGGACAACGACCCGCGCCCGTACTGGATCGACAAGCTCTCGGGGTCGACGCGGCTGCGGACGATGCTCGACGCCGGCAAGGACACGGACGAGGTCATCGGCGCCTGGGAGGACGAGGTCCGCGCCTTCGACCGCACCCGTCGGCAGTACTTCCTCTACCGCTGAGGGACGCGGCTGCCGATGCGTCCGATCTGGCCGCCGCCGCGCTGGGACCCGGCGGCGGCCACCACGAAAGAATCCCCGAACTGACCCCGGGGCCCTACCTGTCGAGCGTCTTGTTCGCGCCCTCCGGCAACTTCAGGTACACGAGCGCGGAGATGAGGCACAGCACGGCCACGTACCAGGGAAAGGCCCCTGGCCGTCCCAGGTCCTTGAAGAGCGTGCCCATGTAGGGCGCGGTGCCGCCGAAGAGGGCGACCGTCGCGGAGTACGGGAAGCCGATGCCGGCGGCGCGCACGCGGGCGGGGAAGACCTCGGCGTTCACCGCGGCGGCGATCGACGTGTAGCCGGTCAGCAGGACCATGCCCGCGCACTGCACCAGCAGGAGCGAGGTGAAAGACGTGGTGATCGAGTTCAGCAGCGGTACGCACAGCACCGCGAAGCCCACGGAGAAGGTGAGCAGCAGCGGCTTGCGCCCGACGCGGTCGGAGAGCAGACCGCCCAGCGGCTGCAGCAGGGCGAAGAACGCCAGCGAGATGGTGCCGATCAGCAGCGAATCGCCCTTGTCGAAGCCGACGTTGACCTGGGCGTAGGTCGGCAGGTACGAGGTCCACGTGTAGTAGGCGATGGTCGCGCCGGTCGTGATGCCGCAGATGAGCAGCGACTCACGCGGGTGCGTGCGCAGCGCCTCGAAGAGTCCGGGGCGTGGCGCGGCCTGCTGCTCGGCGCTGCGGGTCTCCTGCGAGCCCCGCCTGATCCAGAAGCCCACGAGACTCAGCACCGCGCCGAGCAGGAACGCCGCCCGCCAGCCCCACTGATGCATGGCGCCGTCGTCGATGGAGGCGACCAGCAGTGCCGTGATGCCGGAGGCGATGAGCTGCCCGACGGTGGTGGAGACGTACTGGAAGCTGGAGAAGAATCCGCGCCTGCCGGGCCCCGCCGACTCCACGAGGAACGTCGTCGCCGCGGCGAACTCGCCGCCCACGGAGAGACCTTGCAGCAGCCTGGCGATCACGAGCACGACGGGGCCGAGCAGTCCGGCGGCGGCGTATGTGGGGGTCAGCGCCAGCAGGAGGCTGCTGCCGCCCATCAGCAGGATGGTGGCGGTCAGCGCGGCGCGGCGTCCGCGGCGGTCGGCGATGGCCCCGAGCAGCAGCCCGCCGATGGGGCGCATGAAGAAGCCGACGGCGAAGACGGCGAACGTCGAGAGCAGCGGGACGAGCGAGTTTCCCGCGCTCGCAGGGAAGATCTCGTCGGCGATGAACGTCGCGAGGAAGGTGTAGGCGAGCCAGTCGTACCACTCGACCGCGTTGCCTACGGAGGCGGCGAGAAGCTGGCGCCCGGAGCGCATCGGTGGGGCCTCGCCGGCTGCCTTCGTGGGCCCGGCGGCATCGGTGGGCTGCGTCATGAGCCGTTGCCTCCCCAGATTTCACCCACGCACACGCGTGTGAATGCCTGCACACCAAACCCGACGTGGCTGCCCGGAGACGTGCCTTCCGCGGAGCGGGCCGGCCTCGATGCCCGTGGGCGTGAGGGGCGTTGGGCCGGCTATCCGGAGGCGGCGTCCCCGAGCATTCCCGCCACCTCTTCCGCGACGGTCCGGTGCCAGTCCGAACGCCGCCTCAGCATCGCGTGGTCGCCGCCCCGCATCGGGACGAAGCGGGTCTCGGCTCCGGCCTGACGGGCTCGGATCAGCAGCCGGCGGGAGGCCTCGGGATCCGTCACCCGGTCCCGGTCCCCGTGGAGTACGACGACGCGACGCCCCGCGAGCTGCCCCACGGGCTCACCCTCCGGGCACCACGGGGCCAGCGCGACCACGCCGCGCACCGCGGGCTCACCGGCCACGCGCAGCGCAGCCCGTCCGCCCATCGAATGCCCGACGACCACGACCGGCAACTCGCCCACGGTGCGGGCCAGTTCACCGAGTGCCCAGCGGGCGTCCCGCGAGGCGTCCTCACGTTCGCCGTTCCAGCCGCGGCACCGGTATCTCACCCGGCACAGCAGCACCGACTGGCCCGCGGTGGCCCTGGCCAGGGACGGAAAGAAGAGCCGCATCCGGGCGCCGGGCAGGTTCCACGGCGGCGGAGCCTCCAGCCCCTCGGAGCGGCCGCCGTGCAGCACCAGCACGGCGGCCTTCGGCTCCTCGACGGTGGCGTGCGCGACGAGCGCGGGAGAGGCCGGTACCTCCCACGCCGTCACCGGGCTCCCCCGGGCCGGTGAACGCGGCGGCTGCCGTGCGGCCCGCGCACCTCGCGATGCCTCCCGGAGACACACAGCCCCACCACGGACAGCGCGGCCCAGCCCACGGACACGGCTACGGCCTTGGCACGGGCGTGCCGCGGAAGCGTCGAGCCCAGCAGCGCGGCGTCTCCCAGGTCGGAAGCGACCCGTACCAGGGCGGCGGTGCGCAGAGCCGGTCCCTCCGGTGCGCACGCCATTGCCAGCCCGCACGCCGCGTCCCGCAGCGCCAGCGGGCGCAGCGAGGTCCGCGTCGCCTCCGCGACCCGTCCGTCTTCACCGGTCAGGGCCGAGGGCCGCGCCAGCAGCTCAGGCCTTGCCGTCACCGCGAGCCCGTACAGGGCCGTGGCCGCGCCGACCAACCGCAACATCCTCACGTGCACAGTCTCCGCCTCGCCGTTCCTCGACGTTCCCGTTTCTGGCCTTCCGCGGCGCGCGGGCCCGGCCCGCCAGCCGTCGGTGCCGTGTACCCCGAGGTCACGCGGGAACGCGGAACCTGTGCGCCGTGCGTGCAGGTGCGCTCCGCCGGGCAGGCGCCCGCCGTGCCCCTGGGCGCCGGGAATCCGGCAAACTCCGGACGGTCCGCGAGGGTCCCCCGTCGCCATGGGCGGCAGTATCGCGACATGCCCCATGGGAGGGTCTCAGAAGGTGCCGGACACTCAGGAATCGCAGACCGTCTTCGCGGTGGCCGGGCTGGGCGCGCCCGTGGAGATCCGCATCGACCGGTGGGGCGTACCGCATCTGTACGCCTCGTCCCGGCAGGACCTCTTCCTCGCCCAGGGCTTCAACGCGGCCCGTGACCGCCTCTTCCAGATCGACCTGTGGCGCCGCCGCGGACTGGGACTGCTCTCGGAGGTCTTCGGCGAGCGGTATCTCGAACACGACCGCGCGGCCCGGCTGTTCCTGTACCGCGGCGCGATGGACGACGAATGGCGTTCCTACGGTCCGGACGTGGAGCCGGCGGCGAGGGCGTTCACCGCGGGCGTCAACGCGTTCGTCGAGCTGTGCCGTCGTCAACGGGAGCTACTGCCACGGGAGTTCGAGCTGCTCGGCTACGAACCCTCCCTCTGGGAACCGTCCGACGTGGCCCGCATCCGCAGCCACGGGCTCCACTACAACCTGGGCGAGGAGGTCTCCCGGGCGCTGACGCTGCGCGACTTCGGGCCGCAGGTCGAGGAATTGCGGCGGGTGCGCGAGCCCTCGCCGCACCGGCTGCGGCTGCCGGAGGGCCTGGATCTGTCCGTGATTCCCGACGACGTGCTGCGCGTGTACCGGCTGGCGACTGTGGCGCCCTGGGCGGCGCCTTCGGCGGGATCGCCACCGCCGTCCCGCGCTGGTCTGGACGGCAGCAACAACTGGGTGCTGGACGCCTCCCGCACCGCCACGGGACGTCCCATGCTCGCCAACGATCCTCATCGCGCGCTCACCCTGCCGTCGCTGCGCTACCTGGTGCATCTGACGGCTCCGGGCCTCGATGTCGTCGGCGGCGGTGAACCCGCGCTGCCCGGCGTCTCCATCGGGCACAACGGGCGGATCGCCTTCGGGCTGACGATCTTCCCCATCGACCAGGAGGACCTGTACGTCTACCGCACCGACCCGGAGGATCCCACGCGGTACCGCTACGGCGACGGCTGGGAGTCCATGGTGCGGGTGACCGAGCAGGTTCCCGTACGAGGCGGCAACGACGCGGAGGCCGAGCTGTGGTTCACCCGGCACGGCCCGGTGATCCGCCGGCTCCCGGAGCGGAACGCGGCGTTCGCCGTCCGGGCGGCCTGGCTGGAGCCCGGCATGGCCCCGTACCTGGGCAGCATGAACTACATGGGCGCGGAGAGCGCCGAGGACTTCACGGAGGCCATGCGGGCTTGGGGCTCACCGGGCGAGAACCAGGTCTACGCGGCCACGGACGGCACCGTCGGGTGGATGCCCGCGGGCCGCGTCCCCGTCCGCCCGGGCTGGGACGGGACGCTGCCGGTGCCGGGCGACGGACGGTACGAATGGGCGGGCCGTCACGAGCCCGGCACCCTCCCGTCGGCCCGCGGCCCCCAGGACGGCTGGATCGCCACCGCCAACCAGATGAACCTGCCGCCCGGATACCCCAACGCCGAACGCACCGTCACCTACGACTGGTACGCGCCCTACCGGTACCGGCGCATCGCCGAGACGCTGGAGAGCCGTCACGACTGGACGGTCGAGGACTGCGTGGGGCTGCAGAGCGACTACGTCAGCCTCCCGGCACGCAGCATCCAGCCGTTGCTGTCCGGACTGACCAGCGACGACCCGCGCGTGGCCCAGGCCCTGGAGATGCTGCGTGACTGGGACGCCCGGCTGTCGGCGGACTCGTCCGCGGCGGCGCTGTTCGAGATCTGGTTCCGGCGCCACCTGCGCCCGGCCCTGCTCCGCTCGGCTCTGCGGCAGCTGCTGCCCGCCGACCGGGCCGAGGAGGCGCTGGTCCGGATCCTCCCCGCCGAGGACGCCGCCGCCGACGCCCGCGTGGACCTCGGACTGCTGCTAGCACCGGGCGACCGGCTGGGCCCCGACCCCGCACGCGAGGTGCGCCGGATCATCCTTGACTCCCTCGCCGGGGCCTTCGCGGAGGCGGAGAGCCTGCTCGGCGGCGACCCCGGCAGCTGGCAGTGGGGCACCCTGCATCACAGCCTCCTGCGGCACCCGCTGGCCGAACTGCTGCGGGAGCGGACGGGAAGCGAGCCGGAGTGGGCGTCCGTCGGACCGGCGCCGCGCGGCGGCAGCGGCGACACTGTCGGTGCCGCCGCCTACACCTCGGCGTTCCGCCAGAGCGGAGGTGCCACGTTCCGCCTCGTCGTGGACGTCGGCTCCTGGGACGAGTCCATGGCCATGAACTCCCCGGGCCAGTCCGGCGATCCGCGCAGCGGCCACTACCGCGACCTGTTCGACGCATGGGCGGCCGACTCGGCCTTCCCCCTCCTCTACAGCCGCCCCACGGTCGAGGAGCACACGGAGCGGATCGTCACGCTGCGGCCCGCGCCGGAGGGACCGTAGGACGCGGCGGGCAAGGTGCCGAGCCAACTCCGGACCTTTTCAGCCCAGTTGACGTACGAACGCGGTCACGAAGAGCGCGCCGGCCAGGCCGATCAGCGGCACGGAGAGCACCACCCACAAGGGCCTGTGAGCCCCACGCAGAGGCGCCGTCATCAGCCGGTGCAGATGAGTGAGGCCGCACAGCAGCCCGGCCGCTGCCGCCGCGAGCGGCAGCGCCACGGCGAAGTGAGCGAGCCAGGCGCCCGTCCTGCCGGGCCCGCCCCAGGCGTCGTCGTACGGACCGTGGTCGACGAATCCGTAGAAGGGCCCCCGAAGAACGGCCAGAAGCAGAACCCCGGCCGGCAGGAGCGCCAGCACACCCAGCAGCACCGTCGCCGCGGCATGCCCCATCAGCCGTACCGTCCCCGGCCGAGGCACACCGGGGACCGTCCCGACCCCCATGCGTCTGCAGGCCGCTTCGGGCCGACCGCCAACGGCCGCGACGAGCGCCCCCAGTCCGGCAGGCAGAAGGGCGACGGCGTGTACGAGGCGGCGCCCTCGGTGCGATGGCCGCCACGGAAAGGATGCCGCGGACGGAAGGGATGGTCGGGCGGACTCCTGCGGATCGGTCATGGGGCGGGACCGTAGGGACCGTGCCGGACCCTCTGCGACACCCTGCGGAGCCGTTCGCACCCCCTACGGCGGTAGGGGGCGAACACCGCAGGGTCGTGCGTCCTCCGTACCGCCACCGTCAGGCGCCGGGCCCAACCGCGAGGCGCCCCCATGCCGAGACCATCGGTGAGGTGGCCAGGTCGAGTTGCTGCGAGTCGACGTTCCTCAGGTGCTCATCGATCTCCTCCTCGGTCGCCAGTCCGGCGTTCAGCAGGGAACCGCGGATCTGCTCCACCGTGGCACGCTCCAGTCGCACGCACTCGGGCCCCGTCAGCGGGGAGTAGGAATCAGCCTCCACATCGGCGAGCCCCGCCTCCCTCAACAGGCGCGGCAGGGTGCGCCCGTAGGCCAAGTCCACGCCGCGCTGGGCCATCAGCGCGCGGAAGCCGTCCTTGAGCTTGTTGGCCAGCCGCTGCTCCGGGCCGTGCTCGTCGGGACAGACCTTCGGCTGCAGCTGCGGATCCGCCTCCTCCAGAAGGAGGTGACCGCCGGGACGGAGCGAACGCACCATCGCTTCCAACGCCCGCTCGCGTGCGGTGACATGCACGAGGACCAGCCGTGCGTGCACCAGATCGAATCCCTCGCCGGGTGGTTCGTCCTTCCCCACGTCGTGCTGCCGCACCTCGTACGCCGGGCGTTCCGCCCCGGAAGTCAGCCACGACACGTCGATGTCCGTCGCCACCACATGCCCCTCGGGACCGACCTGACGCGCCAGCCAGCCCGGCACCGAAGGCCCGCCTGCTCCCACCTCCCAGCACCGCCATCCCGGCCGGATGCCCAGCGCCTCGACATGACGGAACGTCGAAGGGTCGAACAGCGCCGAGAGCGCCTCGAATCTGCGGCCCGCCTCCGGCTGCTGGTTGTCCAGGAGGTACTTCTCCTCATCTCCGCTCATGGCCGAATCATGGCCCACACGGCCGCCGGCCCGGTACGGGGCGCCGTCGCGACCGGCCGGCCCCGGCGGAAGATCGCGGGGAACCCGTTCCACCGGGTCCCCGGGTCCGGGATGATTGCCCTCGTCGACGGGCCACCGAGGACGCAGGGGCATACCTGCCGGGCACGGTCGGGAAACGGGAGTACGGGGATGACCGAGGTAGTGCTGTTCCACCACGCGCAGGGGCTCACCCCCGGCGTCGCCGCCTTCGCCGACGGGTTGCGCCTCGCCGGGCACACGGTGCACACACCCGACCTCTTCGACGGCCGTGTCTTCGGCACCCTGGAGGAGGGCCTGCACCACTGCGAGGAGACCGGCTTCGGCGAACTGCTGGAGCGCGGCGCCAAGGCCGTCGACGGCCTGCCCGCCGAGGTTGTGTACGCGGGCCTCTCCCTCGGCGTGCTGCCGGCCCAGAGCCTGGCGCAGACGAGGTCAGGAGCCCGCGGCGCGCTCCTCATCCATGCCTGCGTCCCGTTCCGGGAGTTCGGCACCGCGTGGCCCGGCGGGGTGCCGGTGCAGGTGCACGCGATGGACGCGGACCCGGTCTTCGTGGGCGACGGTGACATCGACGCGGCCCGCGAGCTCGTCGAGGAGGCCGAGGACGCGGAGCTCTTCCTCTACCCCGGCAGCGAACACCTCTTCACCGACAGCTCGCTGTCCGCGTACGACGCGGATGCCGCCGCACTCCTGCGCGAGAGGGTGCTGGGCTTCCTCGACTGAGCGGCCGCGAGCCGGCCACCGTCCAGATACGCGGACGGCAGTGCCCCGCAACGAACGGACTCAACTCGCCGACGCCACACGGCACTTCGGCACGGCCGCCGCCGTGCTACCGCCCGGCCCGGCGGGCGGTGCGTCCGACCGCAGGCGGATCCTCTCGACCGCCACGGGGCCCCCGCGTCCACCCCCCGGATCACCGCGCACTTCTTCGAACACTTCTCGGCAAGAAGGCAATTGAGGCCGGAATCCGGAGGGATCTCTCGCGCCACGGCACCCTGCGTCCGTGCCGAACGGCCGCACAGGGACCGCCCGTTTCCGGGGCGAGCCGCAGTGCTCCGGCGGCAGTTCCTCACCTGCGCCGCGGCATGCGGTGCGACACCTCGGGGGCGCATGACACGCGACTGTGCGCCGGTCAAACAACTGATCATTCCGGCTACGCTCGTTCAATGGCCAACTTTCTGCCGGTTGCCCGCCTACGGCTCCCCAGGGGCAGGCAGTTCGCCCTGACCTGGAGCATCCCCGACCAGTTCGGCGGCATGACGAGCGCGATGCTCCACCGCTCCCGTGCCCTCGTCGGCCTCGCGGGACGCCCCGTGGACGTCCTCACCTTCGACGCCCGTCCCGACTACCCGGCGCTCGAGGCCGAGTTGCGCTCGTCCGGTGAACTCGTCGACGGCATGCGCCTGATGAACCTCTACGACTTCTTCCGCACCCACGAGCTCCCGGCCTCCGCGGCGGGTTCGCTCCACCTCGACCGCGACCCCTTCACCCCGCTCGGCGCCGACTCCTCCCATGTGCCGGCGCTGCGTGGCGACCTCGTGCTGCGCCGGGAGCGATGCGCCGCGGACGGGACGGTACTCCAGGTCGACCACTACAGGGAGGACGGTTCGCTTCTGCTCAGCGACCGGAGGGACGCGGGCGTCCCAGGCAAGGAGAGCGGCAGATCCGTCGTCCTGTGCGATGCGAACGGGAACCCCGTCCGCTCCTGGAACCGGATCTGGTCCTTCTACCGCTTCTGGCTCGACCTCGCCCGCAACCGCGAACCCTCGATCATGATCGTCGACAGCAAGACCGTGGCGACGTTCATGCTCACCTACCGGCGCAAGCTCGCCACCACCATGCACGTGGTGCACAACTCGCACCTCGCGCTCAACGGAGGGCCGACCGAGACACTGCGGGAATCGCGGCGACCGGTCTTCGAGCGGCTCCAGGACTTCGACTCGGTGGTTCTCCTGACACCCCGGCAGAAGCAGGACGTGGAGAGGCTGCTCGGCCCCGCGGAGAACCTCTGCGTGATTCCCAACAGCAGAAGCCTCGACCGGCTCTCCCGGACCGGCCGCTCCAGACCGCCGCAGCGCGGCATCGTCATCGCGGCGCTCGTCAACCGCAAGCGCGTCGACCACGCCGTCCGCGGGACGGTACGCGCGGCAGAGCTCGCCGACCGCGCGATCAGCCTCGACGTCTACGGCGAAGGGCGCAAGCGGGAATCCCTGGAGACGCTGATCGCCGCACTGGACGCGCACGACAACGTCCGTCTCCACGGCCACCGCTCCGATGCTCGCGCCCGCCTCCACGAGTCGTCCTTCATCGTTCTCACAGGAAGCACCGAGGGCCTGCCGCTGGTGCTGATCGAGGCGATGGCGGCCGGGTGCGTCCCCGTCGCCTACGACATCCCCTACGGCCCGGCGGACGTCATCACCCACGGGCAGAACGGGTTCCTCATCGAAGAGGGCGACGAGCAGGGGCTGGCCGATGCGATCGCCGCGCTCGTGACGATGGAGCCGGAGCGCCTGACGAGGATGCGCCGGGACGCCCGGCGCGTCGCGGGGCAATTCTCGGACGCCGGCGTGACGAGGCTCTGGGCGCGGGAGATGCGCGAGGCCCAACGGCGTCACCAGGCGGTCTTTGGGCGCCCCGCCGGGCGTGCCCGCAAGCTGGTGCGGCGTGCCCGGCGGGCGCTGACTTGGCCGGTCCGC
The DNA here is from genome assembly GCF_015910445.1 of Streptomyces bathyalis. Taxonomy (NCBI): domain Bacteria; kingdom Bacillati; phylum Actinomycetota; class Actinomycetes; order Kitasatosporales; family Streptomycetaceae; genus Streptomyces; species Streptomyces bathyalis. The sequence continues at coordinate 6,868,067 of NZ_CP048882.1, read as the reverse complement.
CGTGTCCGGCTGCGCATCGCGCAGCGGCAGGCGCGCACGACCGCCGACGTATGAGCCGCTCAGGGCAGTCGCCGCGTGTGCGGTCGGTTGAGGCCGCCCGGCGCAGCACGAGTTCGCGGTGGCCGTGGCCTCCGGCCGTCACCCTGAGCCGAAGTTACCGTAGCGTAACCAACCGACAGGTTACCGCTGGTACGCCTTCGCCGTTAGTTTTCCCTCGCCGGGCATTCGGGAGCAGCGCGAAGGGAGAGAGCCATGGGAGAACCGTTCGGGACCTCTGGGAACGGCCCGGCCCCCGGTGGCCGAGCCGCTGAACCGGCGACGGCGGGGCGCACCGCTCCCGCGGCGCCTTCGCGGAAGGGGTCCGGTCGCCGCCGCTTGCTGACGAGCGCCGTCGCGGTCGCCGCCTGTCTCGGTGCTCAGGCCGCACCCGCCTCGGCGGCAGCAGCCCAGGCGGAAGCCGACCAGCACGACCGAACGGTCTCGCGAGGCGTTCCCATCCCCGCGTTCTACGACCCGCCCGCGCAGCTGCCCGAGGCCGACGGCGCAGTGATCCGGAGCGAGGCGCTCCCGCTCGGTCTGAGCCTGCCCGGACCGAACGGCCCCCTCCCCGGCAGTGCGACCAGAGTGATGTACAAGTCCACGGACTCAGGCGGGAATCCGGTCGCGGTGACCGGGGCCTACATCGAGCCGTCGGCCGACTGGAAGGGCGACGGACCCCGTCCGCTGGTGGCCCTGGCGCCGGGCACCATGGGGCAGGGCGACCAGTGCGCGGCATCGCTCGCCCTCGAGCACCCGGTGACGCTGAACGGCCGGACCGTGTCCGTCGGTTACGAGGACGTGGCCGTCTACCGGCTCCTCGCGGCGGGCGCCGCGGTGGTCGTCACCGACTACGCCGGTCTCGGCGCGACCGACCGGCTGCATACGTACGTCGACCGTCTCGACGAGGGCCACGCACTGCTCGACGCCGCGCGGGCGGCCCGTGCCGTCGACGGATCGTCCGTCACCTCCGCCTCACGCGTCGGCATGTACGGATACAGCCAGGGAGGCGGCGCGGCAGCCGCGGCGGCCGAGCTGCAACCCGCCTACGCTCCCGACGTGAACCTGGCCGGCACATACTCCGGCGCACCGCCCGCCGACCTGGCCGAGGTCGTCAAGGGCATCGACGGCAGTGCCCTGGCCGGCGCTCTGGGCTGGTCGATCAACGGTTTCGTCCAGTCGGACCCCGCCCTCCAGGAGATCGCGGACGCCAACATCAACGCGACGGGCAAGGCCGCGCTCGAGGACCTGTCGACGATGTGCGTGGGCGACGCGATCCTCAGGTACGGCTTCAGCAAGAGCACCCAGTGGACGACCAGCGGCAAGTCCCTCACGGACATCGTCGAGGCGGAGCCGGAACTCCGGGCGACTCTCGACAAGCAGCGGATCGGCAGGCTGAAGCCGGCAGGGCCGGTGCGTGTGGCGACCGGCGTGCAGGACGACATCGTCGGACACGCCCAGGCGCGCCGGCTCGCGGTCGACTGGTGCCACAAGGGGGCGGACGTCACCTACAAGCCCGTCGATCTGCCCAACCTCGGGGACGGGCTTCTCACGAACCACCTGACACCGCTCCTCGTCGACCAGGGCAGCGCCATCTCATGGCTGACCGACCGCCTGTCCGGCAAGCCCGCCGCGTCCAACTGCGGGTCCCTGCCTGCCCGGAGGTGACGGGCGCGCCCGGATGCGGGAGCTCCCGCATCCCATCGGCCCCGAGGCCCCGGATGCCCGGCGGTCCCGTCAGCTCTCGTACTCGTCGGCGGGGGCCTTGACCGGCCGAGCCCGGCTGACGTCGAAGTAGGGAATGACGCCGTGGTTGACGGGGTCCGCGGTGCGCTTGCCGGAGTAGGTGCCAGTGACCTCCAGCCACGTGTCGGCCTGGAGCGTCGGAGGCAGTTGGCCGGAGAGGCCGATCTTCACCGGTGCGGCGTCGGCCGCGCAGCAGTTGAGGACCATGCGCGTGAGGTAGGGGGCACCCCTGCGGTCGAGGGCGACGAACCCGGTCATCCTGATCGTCCGGTCGCCGAGGGAGCGTCCGTGGTCGTAGACCGCGCGCGCCGCGTAGTCGCCGACGCCGAGCCGGAGGGGGCTGCCGGCGGGGAGGCTCGGGAAACCCGGCGGCCGTTGCAGAGCGGTCCCGGCGCGCATGGCGCTGTAGGAACCCGGTGCGGGCGGGGCGACAAGGATGAGAGCCAGCAGGGGAAGGACGAGTAGCCACGATATTCGCGGTTCCCGGTGGCCGTGACCGTGCCCGTGCCCATGGCCGTGGCTGTCGTCGTGGCCGTCGTCGCGTTCGTCGTCCGGCCGGCTCTCCCGGGACCCGCGCGACCGCCGCAGTTCGTACCAGACGGTCGCCAGGGCCGTGAGGATCAGCACGATGCCGGCGGCGAGCAGCAGCGGGCGCAGCCCGGCCTTGACGTAGCGCAGGTAGAGGTCGGTGAAGCCGGCACGCAGCACGGCCACGCCGATGAGGAACAGCACCGCTGCCTGTGCGTGCCGGTTCACAGGAGCACCGCCCCGACCAGGACCGAGACAAGTACCGCCAGGGCGAAGGTGGCGGGGGCGAACCGCACCGCGAACCCCCGGCCGAATGTGGCGGCCTGCATGGCGAAGAGCTTCAGATCGATCATCGGCCCGACGACGAGGAAGGCCAGCCGGGCCGTGAGCGAGAACTGCGACAGGGAGGCGGCCACGAACGCGTCGGCCTCGGAGCAGATCGACAACAGCACGGCGAGGAGGCCCAGGGCGAGGACTGCCACCACGGGGTTGGCGGCCGCACTCTCCAGCCAGCCGGCCGGGACCACGGCCTTGAGGGTGGCGGCAGCCATAGCGCCGACGACGAGGAAGCCGCCGGCGTGCATGACGTCGTGCCGCACGGATCCCCAGAACGCCGCCCCTTTGCCGAGGCCCTCGAAGGAGGGGCGGGCCGGCGGGCGCAGCCAGTCGGTGCGGGCCCACCTCTGCCACATCCACCCCATCGCGCACGCGACCAGCAGACTCGCGACGAACCGCGCGAGCACCATCTCAGGATTGCGGGGGAACGCGACGGCGGTGGCGGTCAGCACGATCGGGTTGATCGCCGGGGCGGACAGCAGGAAGGCCAGGGCCGCGGCCGGTGTGACGCCCCGCCGTACGAGCGCACCGGCCACCGGTACGGAAGCGCATTCGCAGCCGGGCAGCACCGCTCCGCCCACTCCGGCGACCGGCACCGCCAGCGCGGGCCGCTTCGGGAGCGCGCGGACGAAGAACGACGGCGGGACGAAGACAGCGATGACCGCCGAGAGCAGCACACCGAGCACGAGGAAGGGCAGCGCCTGCACGACCACCGCGACGAACACGGTCATCCAGCTCTGCATCACCGGAGCGGACAGCGCCCGGCCGACGGGCGCCTGCAGCACCATCACCAGGAGCAGCACGAGAATCAGCACGAGCGACGAGCTGACCCGCCGGCGCTGCGGGCTCTCCGCCTCGCGCCCTTCGGCCCGTGGCGGAGCTGCTTCGGTGGTCGGCACGGGTGAGGTACCTCCGGTTCAGCGTGCGGGCCGCGAGAGCCGAGGTTGCGGCACGGTTCGCCAGCGTAGCCGTGCCTCTTCGCGGCGTCCGTCGAACCGGATGACGCACCGCCGTGAGCGAGCCGGCAGGTCCGGAAGGTGCGCCGCTGCGAGGCCGCGGCCTACGAGTGCGGGCAGAACGGTCGAACTCGCATGAACCCGGCCCCGTTGCACCGGCTTCCGCTTCCCACGGGTACGGGCCCTTCGGCGCACATGTGCGAGTCGGCCGAGCACCCGAGTATGTGACCCCGTTGTGAAGCCCTTCCGTCCTGGTCAGCGAGGTGTGTGAGGAGATCGAGAACCCGATTGTCCGCTCAGGGGGTTTGCGGCAAGGGGACAGTACGGTGCGGGGATGCGCATCGTCTCCCTGCTTCCCGCGGCGACGGACATCGTCGCCGAACTCGGCCTGGCCGGCGATCTGGTGGGCCGCACGCACGAGTGCGACTGGCCGCCCGAAGCGGTGAAGGACACACCGGTCGTGACCTCTGCGGGCTTCGACGCGGACCTGATGGGCAGCAAGGAGATCTCGGAAGCCGTCGGCGGTGCGCGCCACAGCGGCTCGTCGCTGTACGCGCTCGACCTCGGGAAACTCGCCGAGCTCGAACCCGATGTGGTGCTCACCCAGGAGCTGTGCGAGGTCTGCGCGGTCTCCTACAGCAGTGTCGCGGGGGCCGTGCGCACGATGGAGAGCGGACCGACGGTGCTGAGCCTGGAGCCCCGCACCCTCACGGACGTCCTCGGCTGCGTGGAACGCGTCGGCGCGGAGCTGGGCGTCCCCCTGGAGGGGGCGAGGCAAGCCGCGGCGCTGCGGCAACGCCTGGAGAAGGTACGCAAGTCGGTCGCCGGCCGGCCCAGGCCGCGGGTGGCGGCGATCGAATGGCTGGACCCGTTGTGGCCGGCGGGTCACTGGGTGCCCGAGCAGATCCGCACCGCCGGCGGTGAACCCCTGCTCGCCGAAGCCGGTGAGCACACCGAACCTGTCGACTGGGAGACCGTACGGGCCGCGCAGCCCGAGGTGCTGCTGCTCATGCCGTGCGGGCTCGGTCCCGAACGCACCGAAGCGGAGAAGGAGTTGCTCACCGGACTGCCGGGCTGGGCGGAGCTGCCGGCCGTGCGGGACGGACAGGTGTGGGTGGTGGACGGCCCGGCATACTTCAACCGCCCGGGGCCGCGCGTGGTGCGGGGAGCCGAGGTGCTCGCCCACATCCTCCACGGAGTCACCATCGGCGACGAGGTCACGCCGGACGAGGCAAGGCACGCAACGGGATAGACCAACTGCCCCTGAGCGACGGTCAGTTGGCCGCTCGCCCCGACGGACGCTCGTGGTCCGGCCCGTCCGGGACGGACGGGCCGGCCAGGTACCGGCTTCAGTCCCGCACGGCGTCCGACCGGCTCCCGTCCACGGGGATCCACACCCGCATCGGGCCGTGCTCGCGGTGCGCCCACAGGTGGTACGGCACCGCCGTCATCTCGAACGGCTCCCCCGGTGCCTCACCCGTCCGCTCGCCGCTTTCCCCGTACCGGCCGTACGGCCACCACGAAGTGGAGGAGCCGGGTGCGGCGGTGTGCGCCGTTGCGCCCACGGTGACCGTGCCGCCGAGCAGGCCGGGCCGCTCCTCCGAGGTGAGGGCGTGCCCGGTGTCCAGGCGCAGGTCCTCCAGCCGGGTACCGGCCGGCTGGTCGACCTGTTCGACGCAGTAGACGAGCGGCCCGCGTTCGACGGCCACGCACCCGCGGACCGCGTCGGCGCGCTCCGGCGGTGTGGTCAGCCTCGGCGCGAGATCCAGGTCGAGGACGACCGTGTCGCCGGGCTGCCAGCGGCGGCGCAGCCTCAGCCATCCGTCCTCGTCGCGGGCCTCGTCCGGGCCCAGCGGCTCCCCCGCCACGCTCACGGACCAGCGGCCCCGCGCCCAGTGCGGCACGCGCAGCGTCAACGGACGGTCGCCGCCCGCGGTTTCGGTGATGCTGACCTCGACGCGGCCGCGCCAGGGGTAGTCGGTGGACACGCGGACGGCGATGCCGTCACTCGCGTACGTGCCCGTCGCGTACTGGTGCAGAACCAGCCCTTCACCGTCGGCGGCTGCCATGTAGTGCGGCAGGGATGCCAGCAGCCGCATCACGTTCGGCGGGCAGCACGCACAGCGGAACCAGCGGGTGCGGAACGCCGTGTGGTCACCGTCGTCACGCTCATGTCCGTCGCGCACCTGGAGCGGGTTGACGTAGACGTAGCGCTCGCCGTCGAGGGAGACGCCGGAGAGGAAGCCGTTGAACAGCACACGCTCCAAGTGATCCGCGTAGCGCGCACGGCCGGTCGCCAGCAGCAGCCGCCAGCCGAACATGACCGATGCGATGGCTGCGCAGGTCTCGGTGTAGGCCCGCTCGGGGGGCAGCTCGTACGGGTCGCCGAAGGCTTCGTCCTTGTGGTGCGATCCGACGCCGCCGGTGAGGTACGTCCTGGTCGCCCCCATCTCCTCCCACAGTCGTTCGGCGGTCTCCAGCAGCGTCCGGTCTCCCGTCTCGGCGTAGACGTCGACGACACCGGCGAGCAGGTAGAGCTGACGTACCGAATGGCCTGCCACGGCGTCGGCTTCCCGGACCGGCACGTGGTCCTGCCAGTACCTGCTGCCGAACCGTCCCTCGGGAAGCAGTCCGTGGCCGCGGCGGTCCACGAACCAGCGGGCACGGTCCAGGTGACGCCGCTCGCCCGTGCACCGGTACAGCTCGACCAGCGCCGTCTCGATCTCCGGGTGGCCGCAGATCCCGTCGATCCGGTTCTCGCCCGTCCCGAACCGTTCGTCGATGTGGTCCGCGAACCGGCGTGCCACGTCGAGGAGTTCACTGCCGCCGGTGGTCCTCGCGTGCGCCACGGCGGCCTGGATGAGGTGACCGGCGCAGTACAGCTCGTGGCCCCAGTCCAGCTCCTCGAAGCGCACTCCGGGCTTGCGCACCTGGAAGTGGGTCTGGAGGTATCCGTCGGACTGCTGCGCGCGGGCGAGCAGTCCGGCCAGTTCGGCGATCCTGCCGGTGAGTTCGGCGGAGGTGGCCGCGGTGGTGCCGGGGTCGCCGAGCTGCCAGGCGGCGGCCTCCAGCCACTTGTGCACGTCGGAGTCCATGAACGGCAGGTCGCCCGCGTATTCGCCGTCGGCCTCACCGGCCGCCAGGCGGAGATTGTGCAGGTTGCCGGCCTCCTCCAGCCGGTCGTACCCGCCGGGGATGCTTCGGTGGGCGTTGGCCGTGCGCCGTGCCTCCCACAGCCCGCCGGTGATACGGGCCGCGGCGGCGGGCCGGAGGACGGTCCGGGCTCCGGCGGTGAGCGCGAGAGGGCCGGCGGAGACGGGACTTGCGGAGGTGGGTTGCGCCTCCATGCGGGCTCCTCAGGTGCGGGCGGCGACCGGGCGCCGTCCAGCGGCGGCACGGCAGCCGAGCGTGGCTTCGAACCGCTCCGGCGGGACGGCCCGGACGGGACCGAGTGTGCGGAGGCCCGCGTTCCGGACCCGCTGGCGTGGTACCACAGGCCCGGCACGAAGGGCCAGCGTCGGCGCAGCACACCGGGAGCCGTGACCCCTGCCCGGGCGCCGCCTTCCTCGGTCGCTCGCCGAACGGAGCGGCGCGCAGGGTGAGATGACCTCCCGGGCTCCCGCTCACTCGCTCGGTCGCCCAGTCGCTCAGCCGCTCGGTCCCTCAGCGCAGGTTCCGGCACAGGAGCGCGTCGGGCGCACCGGAGGAGCCCCCACGGCCGGTCCATGCGATGCCGGCGGCGTACTCGTCGTCCGCGCACTGCCCCTTGTGGTGCCCGTATGCGAAGTCGCCTCCCCCGGCGCCGGGCGGACGGCTGTCGGAACGGTCGAACCACACGGCCCTGCCGCCCCCGCCCAGCCTCTCCCGCGCCTCGGTGCACAGGGCGGCCGAGACCGCCGCTCCCCGTGCGCTGTACCCGGTCAGGAACTGGCCCGGCGGGCACTGGAACTTGGTGTGTCCGGGTGCCCAGTCATGACCGGGCTCGACGTGCCGTTCGTCGCGCACCACCTCATGGGCGCCGTCCGGTGCGGACAGTCCGCGCGCCCCGGCGTCGGTGCACAGCCCCCGGTTGCCGGAGTGGCTGAGCCCGGCGAGGCGCTGGCCGTCCGGGCAGGCGGACTTCCGCGCACCTTCGTCCCAGTCGGGCAGCTTCCGCATGCGCAGGGACTGGACGAAGTCACCGTGGTCCGGGCTCAGCATCGACCAGCGGTCCACGGGCGGGACCTCGCCCGTCCGGCCCGGCGTGCCGACCAGCCGGCTCCAGGCACCGGCGCGCCAGTCGTCTCCGTCGAAGACCCCGATGCGCCGTCCGGCCGAGTCCCATTGCAGCAACGCCCATCCGTTGCCCTTCCGGTCCTCGTGCCAGCCGACGAGCGGCCAGTAGGCGAAGTCCGCGTCCGTCTCGACGAGAAAGTCGACGAAGTTCTCGAACCACGCACGCTCCTTCGCGCCGGTCCCGTCCCGGCCGCCGACCCCGAACTCGCTGATCCACACGGGCGCGGTGAAGTGCTGGTCCTGCTGCGAGGCGACGTAGAAGGCCTGCCGCCGCAGGACGTCGTGCAGCTCACCGCGGCCGAGGTCGCGGTAGCGGGGATCGGAGGTCTCGCCGATGCCGGTGGCGCCGCTGTGGTTCGGTCCCGTGTAGCCGTAGAAGTGGGCCGAGTAGACGAGCTTCCCGGAGCGCACGAGGGTGTGGGAGAGGCGCTGGACGGGCTCGAGAGTGGGCCGGCCGTGCGGGAGGCCGTCCACGGGAAGCCCGGTCCAGTTGATCCCCTCGACGATCACGAGAAGGTTCTCGTTCGACTCCTGGAGGATGCGGTCTCCGAGGCGCTGCGACGCGGCGAACCAGTCATGCCGGTCGCCGAGGCCCCAGTTGGGGTCGTCGAGCACGGAGCGACGCACCTCGTTGTAGAGGTCGGCGCCCGCGACGCGCGGGTTGTCGCGGTAGCGGCGGGTCATGAACAGCCAGTCGCTCTCCCACTTCTCGGTGCTCTGGCCGCTGTTCCAGCGCTCGTTGCCGTCGACGCCGCAGCACCAGCGAGTGGTGTTGGTGTGGTTGTTGAGGATCACCGCGAGGCCGGCGTCGGTGAGCGCCTCGACCGCCGCGTCGTAGACCTGGAGGGGCGTCTTGCCCTTCAGCGCCGGATTGGCCGCCACCGAGGCGTCGGCGACCGGACGTTCGTCGTGGATCATCTCGTTGGAGAACGGCAGACGCACGCTGTTGAGCCCGAGTTCGCGGAACCCCGCGACGATCTCCGGCATCGGCGCGCGGTCCAGCCCAAGGGGCATGCGGTCGGACTTCTCACCCGCGTGGTTGTTCGCGGGGTCGTCGGGACTGCCCGACCCGGTCCAAGTGCCGCTCGCGCCATGCCAGTTGCCGGAGCGCAGCTTGAACCGCTCCCCCTTGGCGTCGACGACGTACCGGCCCCGGGTGCTGAGCGGGGGCTCCCAGTCCTCCACGGGCGGGACGGCGGCGCCGGGTTCCGGGCTGTCAGCGGTGTGCGCGGCGGCGCGGACGGGCAGTTGGGCCGCTGGGCGGTGCCCGGACCGGGGCGCTTGCGGCTCGGGCATCGAAGCACCCGCCAGGCCCGCCACCAGGGCGAGCGCGAGCGCTGATCTGACGAAGGACATCCTCACGAGCACACGCTTCCCAGTATTGGTACGGTCCAATCCGTGTACGCCCGGGGTGCGGTGCCGGAACGCCGTACCGGGGACAGACGCGAGCCGGGCCCGGCGGTGGCGGCGCGCCGAGGCCGAAGTGCCCACTCCCCGCGCACCGTTGCCCGCGGCCCCACGATCAACCCAACCCGACGGCGGCCGCGTCCGCAGGGCCACAGCTTCAATTCGGGTACGGTGACGCCGCCCTGCCCGGACCAGCTCACCGGAGGATGCCGCCCGTGCCTTTCGACCTTCACGCCGCCACCCCGGCCACCCGGATCGGGCTCGGCCTGGCCGCTCTGGGACGTCCGGCCTACATCACCCTGGGACGGGAGTCGGATCTGCCCGCCGACCGGACGGTCGAGGCGATGGAGACCCGCTCCCACGAAGTGCTCGACGCGGCATACGCCCACGGGGTGCGGTACTTCGACGTGGCCCGCTCCTACGGCAGGTCGGAGGAGTTCCTTGCCGAGTGGCTGCGGAGCCGCTCCCGGAGCGACGACGTCGTGATCGGCAGCAAGTGGGGCTACACGTACACCGGCGAGTGGCGCACCGACGCGAAGGTGCACGAGGTCAAGGACCACAGCCGGGCCACCTTCGAGCGCCAACTGGCCGAGACGCGGCGCCTTCTCGGCAGCCGCCTCGACCTGTACCAGGTCCACTCCGTGACGCCGGGCAGCCCCGTCCTCACCGATCGCGCGCTGCAGGACGAACTCGCCGGTCTCGCCGCCGAGGGCGTCACCATCGGACTGTCCACGAGCGGGCCCGAACAGGCAGCCGCCATCCGCTCGGCGCTCTCCGTCGAGGTGGAGGGCATCCCGCTCTTCTCCAGCGTCCAGGCCACGTACAACCTGCTCGAACCGTCGGCCGGGCCCGCGCTCGCGGAGGCGCACGACGCGGGACGCACCGTCATCGTCAAGGAGGCCCTCGCCAACGGCCGTCTCGCACAGGAGGCGGCTCACTCACCCCTCGGCCACCTCGCGAGGGAGACCGGCACCACCACGGACGCCCTGGCTCTGGCCGCCGTCCTGCATCAGCCCTGGGCGGGCATCGTCCTCTCCGGCGCCGCCACGACGGGCCAGCTCAACGACAACATCTCGGCGTCCGGCGCCCACCTGACGCCCGGCGACGTGGAGGCGCTGTCGTCCATGGCGGAGACGGCGACCGCGTACTGGCAGCACAGGGCCACCCTGCCGTGGACGTAGTCGAGGACTCCGGTCCCGGTCCCTCACCGGTCCCGTCCGCCCGGGGCGTGGCGGGCTACCGGCGCATGCCGCGGAGCGCCTTCATACAGCTGGCGAGGACCGCGTCGTCGGAAGCCCGGGCCAGACTCTGGGCCGTCCTGCCCGCGTTGAAGCCAAGGAGCACGGGTTCGCCGAAGACCTTCCAGCCGTTGACCCACCAGGACCACAGTCCCGGTTCCTCGCGGTCGAAGAACTCGATGACATCGACGTTCCGGTCCCAGAAGACGTAGGGGAACTCCAGCCAGAGCTTGTCGAGCAGCCCGCTGCCGAGCGCTTCGAGGGCCTGCGACTTCACCGGCGGCAGAGGCGGGTCGAACGCGAGCGTCCCGGCCTTCAGTACACCGACCGGGACGGTGACCACGGCGTGGTCGGCTTCGACCTGCGGACCGTTCCTCACCCTGACCGCGGCCCCTTCGGAGTTGTGGCGCACTGAGGTCACGACGGCCCCGGTACGCACGGGAAGCTCACCGCGGACCTGGGCGATCAGACGGTCGTAGCCCTCCGGCAGCAGCAGATCGGGCCCTCGCAGCTCACGGCCCTCCCACTCCGCGCTCACGGCGAGCCGGTCGGGGTCGGCGGCGTACTCCTGGGTGTAGTGGACGTTGGCCGCGTAGCGCAGGGCGGCCGAAGGCGACCGGGGAAGGACCGCGGAGACCGGAGTGGTGTCCGGCTCCTCGACGTCGTCGAGCTTCCTGCGGTGACGGCCGAGTTCGGCCACGGCGGCGGCATCGCGCCCGGTGACGCTGTCGTAGTCGAACTCGCGGCCACGGCCACCGCTCTGCCGCAGCACACGCGTCATCACGTTGCCCTGGGAGCCGTGGATCCAGGAGGCACCCATCTCGGCCGGGACGCCGGCGATCCGCCGGGTCCGGACGCGGCCGCCGACACGGTCACGGGCTTCCAGAACGGTCACCTCGTAGCCCTCGTCCGCCAGTTCGCGGGCGCAGCCCAGACCGGCGAAGCCCGCACCGATCACCACCACGCGCCGCCCCGCACGGTCACTGCGGATGATCTCCACGGCGGCACGCCGTCCGCTTTCCAGCGCTCCGTGGGCCGTGGCCGGAGCCTCGGACGAGCAGGCCTCCCCCGCGAAATGCAGACGTCCGTTCAGGGGTGCGGCGAGCAGTGTCCGCGCCTTCGCCCCGAGCGGGCTCGGGGCGAGGAAGGAGTACGAGCCCCGGGCGAACGGGTCCCTCGACCACGACGTACGGAGAAGGGACACCGGCTCGGGAACGGCGCCCGGTCCCGCCGCCCGGTGGGCCCCGCGACTCCGCCCGCCACCGGCGATCCCTCCGGCCGCAACCGAGAGACCGGCGGTCACCACGGTCCTGCGTCCCGGGCCGCCCCCGCGTGATTCACTCACCGGGCGCACACGCCTCATCGGGCTGAGAGTTCCCGGAACCGGGGCGAGAAAGAGGAGTTCCCGGGTGCCGCCATGGCCCGCCCACACCAACCGAGTTCGCCAGCACCGCGGCCCCCGCCCTGTCCACCTCACCGGATCAACTGAGCCGATGGTGCCCCGGATCGGCCCGTTCCGTCCGGCGCTGCGGTGGATCTCACACGCGCCCGCGCTCGGCGGATCGGGTGCAGATGCTCGTCCAGGTGCCGACCGGCACCCGGCCGCCTCGCGGATTCCCGGCGTCGAACTCGCCTCGGGCGGCGGCCGGTGCCGCCGCCCGCGTGGGAACCGGGTCCGGACCGGCCGGGCTCAGCGGATGCCGAGGTCGCGGAGGACCTTGCGCTGCCCGGCCGACAGGCTGGTCGGGAAGTAGAGGTAACACACGCCGCCCGTACCGGACTTGACCTTGCCGTCCGCGTCCTTGCGCTTGGTGCGCAGCCAGATGTTCTCCCACTGCCTGCGCTTGTAGATGTGACGCACGGCGTCGTTGTCTTCGGAGGCAGGGTCGTTGGCGATGATGTCGCCGTCCTGCGTGAAGCCGATGACGGTCATCAGATGCCCGGCCGTGCCGTAACCGGCGCCGTCCAGCTCCGACTCGATGAAGGACTGCGAGGTGATGACGGGAATCCCCGCCGCCACCAGCCGCTCGACGTCGGTGAGGCTCCCCAGTCGGGTGACCACAGCCTCCATGTCGCGGTAGGTCGCCGCATAGGCCGCGTTGAAGGGCCAGTTGCCGCAGCCCTCGTACTGGTAGTCGAAGGTGTAGCGCGCCGCGTGACACACCTGCGGGTCCGTGAAGTCGGGGTCGACCCACTCCAGGTCCTTCTTGGACGGCGTGCGGCCCCAGTACTCGAGGATCATCGTCGACGAGGTCGGGCTGCACCAGGCCTCACCGCCGTTGTCGTACTCGGGGTACCGGCCCTTGTGCACCTCCTGCGAGAAGCGCGGAACCTCCAGTTCGATACCGCGGCCGGGGCCGGGCTTGGACGCCGGGACCTCGAAGCGGTCGGGAACGTCCGAACTCATCGCGCTCAGCCGCCACACGGCCGGCTTCGCCCCGCTGGCCAGCGCCCGGTAGAGCGTGACGCGCAGCTTGTAGGCGATCAGACGCAGGTCGCTGTCGAGGTCGTCGATGGCGAGAGTGTCCGTCCACACGCTGGACTTGCCGTCGCTCTGGTCGTCGACGGAGGTGCGCCGCGGCACGTCCTTGCCGTCGCCTGCGGTCCAGATGCCCATCGTGTACCAGGGCGTCTTCGTGCCGTCGGAGTAGCGGCCCTCGAGTTCGACGCGCAGCCAGGTGCCCTTCGGAGTGTGCGCGTTCCACGAGGCGATGACTTCACCCGCGGCCACCCCGGCGGACTGCAGCGGCGAGGTCCAGGTGGCGTACTCCCAGGTGGCGCTCTCGCCGGTGTGCGGGTCCTTGTACTTGGCGGTGCCCTGCGGGGTCTCGAAGACGACGGCGGGGCGGCCACGCCCCACCACGCGCGTGCCCTCGGCCTTGCCCGCCTCCCAGTCGCGCTTGGTGTTCCAGCTGTGCAGCGAGATCTTCGACTTTTCGGCTGCCGCTCGGCCGGGCCTGCCGGCCAGACCTGCCGCCGAGGCGGGCGGGGCGGTTGCCATGGCCGCCGCGGCGACGGCGGCGGCGAGTACGGTACGGCGCGTGGTGGGTCTGCTGTTCATGGCCATAGATCCCTCAACCTCGGTTCCCATGCGGCAGGTGCGCGTCAGAGTGCCACTATCCCCGCTCCGGCGCCCACCGGGCCACCGCTCCGGCTGGGACGCACGCACCAATATTGGAGTGGACCAGTGGCGACGCCGGCGCGGCGGGACATCCGCGGTGTGACCGTAGGCTGGTCGGGTGTCCAGGCCCGACCGTTCCCCCGGCGCTTCGGAGTGCGCGGTTCCTTCCATACCCGGCGCTCGCTCCGCTGTCGCGCCGCACACCGCTTCTGACTCGTCCTCTGCCGCCGCGACGCCCGGCCCGGACGTCTCCCTCACCGCGACCGCCGCTCTGCTCCGGGATCTGCCGCCCTCGTGCGGGCCCGTGCGGCTGGTCGGCGTGGACGGCCACGCGGGGTCGGGCAAGACGACCTTCGCCGGCCGGCTCTCCGCCGCCCTCGGCGGGGCCCCCGTGCTGCATCTGGACGATCTGGCCAGTCACGACGCCTTCTTCGACTGGACCGGACGTCTCACCGAACAGGTGCTCACCCCCCTCTCGCAGGGGCGCACGGCGCACTACGCGGCGTACGACTGGACGCGGGCCGCCTTCCCCGCGGACGCGGACGCGTGGACGCCGCTGCCGCCCGAACCCGTGGTCCTCGTCGAGGGCGTCGGGGCGGGCCGCCGCTCGCTGCGTCCGCGTCTGGCCTGCCTGATGTGGATGGACATGGCGCCGCAGGACGCGTGGCGACGTGGCCGGATGCGGGACGGCGAGGCGCTGGCGGATTTCTGGGATGCATGGATGCGCAGCGAGAAAGCGCATTTCGCGGAGGACCCCTCGTATTCGTCTGCGAATTACGTGGTGCGTCAGGGAGAGCTGGGATTCGAGGTGCGGGAGGGGCCTGCGGGAGGCCGCTGACAGTCCCAACTCCTCACGCTCGGTTACCCGTTGGGGGTTTCCAGCCGCTCCTTCAGGTACCGGCCACCGGGGCCGCTTGACCCGGGAGCCTCACAGGAATTACTTTTCCAACAGGCGGTCTGTACAGGTCGCCTGCAGACGCGAAGCCCCCGGTTGTTCCCCCGTGATCGGGGGCTTCGTTCTGTCTTCCTCCGCTCCCACCGCGTCCCGTGGCCCGGCGTGGTTCACCGTATGTGACCGAACCTGACCGCACCGATATCTCCCACCGGCTCCTTCCGTACCGCGTGCACCACCCTTCGGCCGGGACGATCTCGCAGGTACGATGCGTAGGGAAGCTGGACATCGGGCAAACCAGGGTCAACGAGCCTCAAGTCCCGCCAGGAGTACGGACGTTCGTCCCACACCTCATCCGGCTGCCCGGCGCCGGGACTTCGGGGACAGGGCCCCCGGAGATAGGCGGGCGGGCCGTCGGCGGATGACGGGGGACGTTTCGTGGGGGACGTGATGGATTACGGCACGCAGGGCGGCCCGCATCTGCACACCCCTGCCGACCTTGCCTGGCTGCGGGGCGTCGACGCCTACACCGTGGGTCAGTACGCCCAGGCCGAGGAGGAGTTCCACACGGCGGTGCGGCTCGATCCCGGCATGGCCGACGGCTGGCTGGGGCTGCACGCGCTGCGCGCGGACACGGCGACGGCCCTGCTGCGCATGTACCACAACCGCAACCGCTTCGGTGAGCAGCGCGCACGTCACGCCCGCAACCTCAACTCCTGGTACTGGCTGGGCTGGTGGGTGCAGCCGGTGCTGGAGAGCGAACGTGATCTGCTGCTGGCGCACGCGTCGCACTGGCTGGACGGGCGGCACGTCGCGGAACTCGACAGGGCGCTCGCCGACTGCCCTCCCGTGGAGACCGATCCGCAGGTGCGGTTCCTGCACGCCTGCCGGGCGTACCTCGCGAAGGACTGGGAGCGTCTCGTCGCGCACACCGAACCTCTCGTCGACGACGCGCTGCTGGGCATAGAGGCGGGCCTCTTCGCGGGGATGGCCCGGGTGCGCCTGGAGATGTACGGGCAGGCTGAGCCTCTGCTGGCCGCCGCCCTCATGCGCTGCCGCAGCGAGCAGCCGCAGCGCAAGGAGCTGCGCTACTGGCTCGCGCGCGCCCGTGAGGGCACCGGACGCAGCGCCGCCGCCCTGCCGCTGTACCGCGCGGTGCACCGCATCGACCCGGCCTTCATGGACACCGCCGCGCGCCTGACCACCATCGCCGAGGGCGACGGCCTCGGCGACACCGGCGACCTGGCCGCGGCCGTCACCCTCGCGGGCACCGACACCGGCGCCGGCGGCCGGGTGGGGCAGGACGGCCTCGAGGGCATGGACGGCACTTTCGATCCCGGGATGGACGCGGCCGAGGCAGCCGCCGAAGCCTCCGCCGCTGACACCGGGCCCGGTGGCGTCCCGGCCACCGCCGGCCTCGACGGGCCGGGCGGACCCGGCGTGCCGGACCCGGCGGAGAGCGCCGACCCGGACATCGACCCGGGCGCCGACGCGCTGCGCCTGGAGGATTCGGGAGATCCGGCGGAGCCGGTGCGGGTCGACTCGGACGCCGTACGGGACCGGATGGTGCCGCACACCGCCGGCGACGCGGCCGACCGTGTGCTGACCGGCCCGTCCGACCCGGTGCTGCTCGCGCAGGCGCTGGACGAGCTGGAGCGGATGGTGGGCCTGGAGCCGGTCAAGCGCCAGGTGCGTGCGCTGTCGGCCCAGCTGCACATGGCGCGGCTGCGCGCGGCCCAGGGGCTGCCGGTGCAGCCGCCGAAGCGGCACTTCGTCTTCTCGGGCCCCTCCGGCACGGGCAAGACAACCGTGGCACGCATACTCGGCCGCGCGTTCTACGCGCTGGGACTCTTGGGCGGAGACCATCTCGTGGAGGCCCAACGGGCCGATCTCGTGGGCGAGTTCCTCGGCCAGACGGCCGTGAAGGCGAACGAGCTCATCGACTCGGCCATGGGCGGTGTGCTCTTCGTCGACGAGGCGTACGCCCTGTCCAACTCCGGCTACAGCAAGGGCGACGCGTACGGCGACGAGGCGCTGCAGGTGCTGCTGAAGCGCGCCGAGGACAACCGGGACCAACTCGTGGTGATCCTCGCCGGTTACCGGGAGGGCATGGACAGGCTGCTGGCCACCAACCCGGGCCTCTCCTCACGCTTCACGACGCGCGTCGACTTCCCCAGCTACCGTCCGCTGGAGCTGACAGCGATCGGTGAGGTGCTCGCCGCCGAGAACGGCGACGTGTGGGACGAGGAGAGCCTGGAGGAGATGCGCAGCATCAGCGGCCACGTCGTCGATCAGGGATGGGTCGACGAGCTGGGCAACGGCCGCTTCCTGCGCACCCTGTACGAGAAGAGCTGCGCCTACCGCGATCTGCGCCTGTCCACCTATCCGGGCACCCCCACGCGGGACGATCTGTCCACGCTGCGGCTGCCGGACCTCATGCAGGCGTACGGTGAGGTGCTCTCCGGGCGGGGCCCGGACGGCCCCCGTCCCGACCCGCCGCCTCCCCTGTCCTGACGGGCTGCTCCTCGCCCGAGGCGTCTCCGGCCGGCTCAGGCGCATCGGGCGAGGCCGGTGAACCCCCAGGGCCTGCATCATTTCCGCCTGTGGAGCCGGAAGGCCCGCCGCCGCTGCGCTGTTGCGGCGGGACGCCCGCCGATTCGTGCGCCGGGTCGTGGACTTCGCCGACGAGCATCTCCAGCACGTCCTCCAGCGCTGCCAGGCCGAGCACCCGTCCCGACGCGTCGGCGACGGCCGCGAGATGCGAGGCGGCACTCCGCATCGCGGCCAGCGCGTCGTCCAGGGGTAGTTCGGCACGGAGCGTCGTCATGGAACGCCAGAGATGCTGCGGTACGGCGCGGTCGTCCTCGGTCAGGTCGAGTATGTCCTTCACATGCAGATAGCCCATGAAGGCACCGTCGGGAGCGCAGATCGGGAAGCGTGAATACCCCGTGCGCACGGTGAGTTCCTCGACCTCCCGGGGCGTGACACCGGGACCCACCGTCACCAGGGAACCTCTGGTGAGCAGTACGTCCGTCACCGGCCGGGAACCGAGTTCGAGGGCGTCGGAGAGGCGTTCGTGCTCCTCGTGGTCCAGCAGTCCCGCCTGGCGGGAGTCCGCGAGGAGGTCGGCGAGCTGCTCGCTGGTGAAGGCCGACTCGACCTCGTCCTTGGGCTCGACGCGGAAGAGACGCAGGACGACCTTGGAACAGCTGCCGAGCCCGGCCGTCACCGGCCGCGACAGCCGGGCGAAGGCCACGAGTGCGGGGCTCAGCCACAGGGCGGTGCGTTCCGGTGCCGCCATGGCGAGGTTCTTGGGCACCATCTCGCCGATGACGAGGTGGCAGGCGACGACGACGGCCAGCGCCACGACGTAGCCGACCGGGTGGACCAGCGCCTCCGGCAGCCGCACAGCGTCGAAGAGAGGCTCCAGCAGGTGGGCGATGGTCGGTTCGGCGACGGCGCCGAGCGTCAGCGAGCACACGGTGATGCCGAACTGCGCCGCGGCCATCATCTGCGGCAGGTTCTCCAGACCGTTCAGCACCCGGCGGGCGCGGGCCGACCCGGCGGCCGCGAGCGGTTCGATCTGGCTGCGGCGCACGGAGACCAGCGCGAACTCGGCGCCGACGAAGAAGCCGTTGCCGAGCACCAGCAGGGCCGCGAAGAGGAGTTGGAGGGCGCTCACAGCATGCTCCTCTCGGCGTGCACGGCCCGCCGGCGCGGCGCGCTGCTGCGCCCGTTCTCCTCGGTCCGTACGATGCGGACGCGCTCGGCGCGGTGGTGGTCGACCAGACGCACACGCAGCTGCCAGCCGGGTGCTCCCGGGCCACCGGGAAGATGCGCGGTGTCGCCCGGCGCCGGAATGCGTCCGAGCCGGTCGGCGACGAGACCCGCGACGGTCTCGTACGGGCCCTCGGGTGCGTCGAGGCCGATGCGCCGCAGCAGGTCGACGCGGCAGCCTCCGTCGGCGTCCCAGGCGGGACGGCCCTCCGGGTCGGGGGCGGCGGGGGCGAGCGCGGGCAGGTCGTCGCGGTCGTGCTCGTCGCGTACCTCGCCGACCAGCTCCTCGACGATGTCCTCCAGGGTGACGACACCGGCCGTGCCGCCGTACTCGTCGACGACGACGGCGATGGGTGCCTCGTTGCGGAGCCGTTCCAGCAGCGGCTGCACGGGCAGCGTCTCCGGGACGAGCAGGGCCGGGGCGGTGATGTCGTCGACGGGGGTCCGCAGCCTGTCCTGCGCGGGAACGGCGAGGGCGTCCTTGAGGTGGGCGGTGCCGGTGATCTCGTCGAGGCGTTCGCGGCAGACGGGGAAGCGGGAGAGGCCCGTCGCGCGGGTCAGGTTGACGACGTCCTCGGCGGTGGCGCCGCTCTGCAGCGCGCTGACCCGCACCCGCGGAGTCATCACGTGCTGCGCCGTCAGGCCGGCCAGGGAGAGCGTCCGCACGAAGAGGTCCGCGGTGTCCTGCTCGATGGCTCCGGCGCGAGCCGAATGCCGTGCCAGGGAGATCAGTTCGCCCGGAGTGCGGGCCGAGGCCAGCTCCTGGGCGGGCTGAACGCCGAACGCTCGGACGATGCGGTTCGCGAGGGCGTTGAGCAGCGTGATCACGGGGCGGAAGGCCGCGGAGAAGAGGCGCTGCGGGCCCGCGACGAAGCGGGCGACTGCCAGCGGCCGGGAGACCGCCCAGTTCTTGGGGACGAGTTCGCCGATGACCATCTGCACGGCCGAGGCGACGAACATGCCTATCGTGACGGCGGTGCCGGCCACGGCTCCCTCGGGCAGGCCCGTCGCTGTGAGCGGGCCGTTGAGCAGATGCGCGAGCGCGGGCTCGCAGAGCATGCCGACGACGAGGGAGGTGAGTGTGATGCCGAGCTGCGTGCCGGAGAGCTGGAAGGAGAGCTCGCGCAGGGCCGCGGTGACGGCGCGCGCCCGGCGGTCTCCTTGGGCGGCGGCCCGTTCGGCCTCGGGCCGCTCGACGGTGACGAGGCCGAACTCGGCGGCGACGAAGAAGCCGTTGGCGAGGATCAGCACGAAGGCGGCGGCGAGGAGTGTGAGCGAAAGGGTCATGCTGTGTCTCCCCTGAGGTGGCTGGGGGGCACAGCGCTGGTACTACAGGGCGATCCGTCCATTTCTGACGGTGGTCACTCCTCGGGTAGCGGTTCGCGATGGGGGCGGCTGGATCCGCCGTATCGACCAGAGTAAACACGTCCGTGAGCGCTACGGCAGAGGCCGCGGGCGGACGAGTCGGTTCCGCCGCGGGAACAGCAGCAGGCTGTGACGGGACCGCGGCGGGGCGTGGCGAAAGCGCCTGTCAGTGCATCAGCGCACCGTCTCCCCCGTGCCGTGGCTCTCGGCGAGGGCACGCAGCGCGCCGGCGTCGGCGATGGCCCGCTCCTTGGCGATCCCGGGCTGGATGCCCATGGCCGCCAGGCTGGTGCCGTCGGCGAGGTCGAGGCTCACCCACGGGTCGCCCTGGCGGAGGTTGACCCGGAGCACTTCCGCCCATTCGAGGCGCCGCTTGGTCGTCAGATTGACGACGGTGAGCCCTCCCTCGTCCGCGGTCACATGCGGACGCGAGAGCATCAGCAGTACGCCGAGGAAGAGCAGCCCGGTGAAGACGAAGCTGATCCGCTCCCCCGTGCTCGTCGCCGGCAGTAGCACGGCGACGACGGTGAGCACGGCGAACAGCGCGACGCCGACGGTGATGAGGACGGCGCGCGTTCGCTTCGGGCGGAACGTGACGGGCAGAGCGGGCAGTTCGGTCATCCGGCCCCTCCTGGAGGACACACGGCGGGTCAGAGGCGGCAGGCGTGGATGCCGGTGGTGAGGATGGCGCGGGCGCCCAGCTCGTACAGGTCGTCCATGATGCGCTGCGCCTCCTTCGTACGCACCATGGAGCGTACGGCGACCCAGCCCTGGTCGTGCAGCGGTGACACGGTGGGCGATTCGAGCCCCGGCGTGAGGGCGACGGCCGCTTCCAGGTGCTCGGCGCGGATATCGTAGTCCATCATCACGTACCGCCGGGCGACGAGAACGCCCTGCATGCGGCGGAGGAACTGCCGGACCTTCGGGTCGTCGTCGGGGGCGTCGGTGCCGCGCACGACGACGGCCTCGGAGTGCAGGATCGGCTCGCTGATGATCTCGAGCCCGGCGTTGCGCAGGGTGCTGCCCGTCTCCACGACGTCGGCGATCACTTCGGCGACACCGAGCTGGATGGCGGTCTCCACCGCTCCGTCGAGGTGCACGACGGAGGCGTCCACGCCGTGCTCGGCGAGGTGCTTGGAGACGATGCCGGCGAAGGACGTGGCGACGGTCATGCCCTGGAACTCGGACACGTCCTTGGCGGTGCCGGGGCGGGTGGCGTAGCGGAACGTCGAGCCCGCGAAGCCGAGTTGGAGGATCTCCTCGGCCTTCGCCCCGGAGTCCAGCAGCAGGTCGCGGCCGGTGATGCCGATGTCGAGCTTGCCGGAGCCGACGTAGACGGCGATGTCGCGGGGGCGCAGGAAGAAGAACTCGACGTCGTTCTCGCTGTCGACCAGCACGAGTTCGCGGCGGTCCTTGCGCTGCTTGTAACCGGCTTCATGGAGCATCTCCGCCGCAGGCTCGGAGAGTGAACCCTTGTTGGGGACGGCGATGCGCAGCATGGTGCGTGATTCCTTTGCGTGGGTGAGGTGCGGGGCTCGGAGACTTCTGGACCGAAGACTTCCGGACCGGAGAAATCAGAGAAACCGGAGAGAAGGAAGGGCGGCAGCCGGGAGCCGGCGGGCGCATGGATCAGAGATGAGCGTATACGTCTTCGAGGGTCACGCCGCGGGCGATCATCATGACCTGCACGTGGTAGAGGAGCTGCGAGATCTCCTCGGCGGTGCGCTCGTCCCCCTCGTACTCGGCTGCCATCCACACCTCGGCGGCCTCCTCGACGATCTTCTTGCCGATGGAGTGCACGCCCTGGGCGGCCAGTTCCGCCGTGCGTGAGGTGATGGGGTCGCCGTTGGCGGCCTTGTGCTGGAGCTCGGCGAAGAGCTCCTCGAATGTCTTGTTCGCCATGGTGTTCCCAACTCTACGTGGGGGCCCGCGGGCCCCCCGCGCCCGGGTGGGGGCGCTCAGGCCACGGTGCGCAGCGCGGCGGCCGTGGCCACGGCGGCCGTGGTGGCCTCGTGGCCCTTGTCCTCGCGGGAGCCGGCGAGCCCCGCGCGGTCGAGGGCCTGCTCCTCGTCGTCGCACGTGAGGACCCCGAACCCGATGGGGACGCCGGTCTCGACGCCGACCTGTGTCAGCCCCTGGGTGACTCCCTGGCAGACGTAGTCGAAGTGCGGTGTACCGCCGCGGATGACGACGCCGAGAGCGACGACGGCGTCGTACCCGGCGCGGGCAAGCGCCGCGGCCGCGACGGGAAGTTCGAAGCTGCCGGGGACGCGCAGCAGCGTGGGTTCGGCGGTGCCCAGCTCGCGGGCGGCGCGCAGGGCGCCGGCCACGAGGCCGTCCATGACGGTCTCGTGCCACTGAGCGGCCACCACGGCCACTCGCAGATCGCCGCACTCTTCGACGGTCAGTTCGGGGGCGCCCTTGCCGCTCACGGTCCTTGCTCCTTGCCTCTGCCGGCCGATGTCTTCGATACCGGTGCTGTCGCTGGTGATGTCGCTGGTGTGGTCCGCCGTCGACTCGGCGTCGTGCGGGTGGTCACTGGTTGCCGCAGGGTGAGGCCTTCCGGGCCTCCAGCCACGGCAGCTCGTGGCCCATGCGGTCGCGCTTGGTGCGCAGGTAGTTCAGGTTGTGCTCACCGGCTTCGACGGGCATGGCCACGCGCTCGTCGACGCGCAGCCCGTGCCGGGCGAGCGCCTCGGACTTGTCCGGGTTGTTGGTCATCAGCCGCAGGGACCGCACGCCCAGGTCGTCGAGCATCCGGGCGGCGGCCGCGTAGTCGCGGGCGTCGGCGGGCAGCCCGAGTTCGAGGTTGGCGTCGAGGGTGTCGCGGCCGCGCTCCTGGAGCTCGTACGCGCGCAGCTTGGACAGCAGCCCGATGCCCCGGCCCTCGTGGCCGCGCAGATACACCACCACGCCTCGGCCCTCGGACTGGACCCGCTCCAGGGACGAGTCCAGCTGCATGCCGCAGTCGCAGCGCAGCGACCCGAAGACGTCTCCGGTGAGGCACTCGGAGTGCACCCGTACCAGGACGTCCTCGCCTCCGTTCTCGGTGAGGTCGCCGACGACCAGTGCGATGTGCTCGACGCCGTCGATGGTGGAGCGGTACCCGTACGCCCTGAACTCCCCGTGGCGTGTGGGCAGCCGCGTGGTGGCCTCACGCAGGACCGTGGGCTCCACGGTGTCGACCGCGGGCGCTGCGGGTTCCGCGGGGACGGTGGCCGGCTCGCGCTCCTGACGGGCCGGTCCCTCGGTGGCCTCGCGGTAGGCGATGAGGGCCTCGATGGAGATCACCGCGAGGCCGTGCTTGCGGGCGAACGGGAGAAGCTCGGGCAGCCGCAGCATGGTGCCGTCCTCGCCGGCGATCTCGACGATGGCGGCGGCGGGACGGAGCCCGGCCAGCCGCGCCAGGTCCACCCCTGCCTCGGTGTGCCCGGCCCGTTCCAGCACGCCGCCGGGCTTTGCGCGCAGCGGGAAGGCGTGCCCGGGGCGTACGAAGTCGGACGGCACGGCCTCCGGGTCGGCCAGCAGCCGGATGGTGGTGGCACGGTCGGCGGCCGAGATGCCGGTGGTGACGCCGTGGCGACCGGTGGCGTCCACGGAAACGGTGAAGGCCGTGCCCATCGCCTCGGAATTCCGCTCGACCATCTGCGGCAGGTCGAGCCGGTCGAGATCGTCCGACTCCATGGGCGTGCAGATCAGGCCCCGGCACTCGCTCATCATGAAGGCGACGATCTCGGGCGTGACGCGCTCGGCGGCGACGATCAGGTCACCCTCGTTCTCCCGGTTCTCGTCGTCCACGACGACCACGGGCCTGCCGAGGGCGACATCTGCTATCGCACGCTCGACCGGGTCGAGTTCGAAGTCGTCGGGGCCGCTCCCGGGAAACCCGGAGGTCCCGGCGGACTCGCCGTCCGAGTACCAGTCGGCCGTCACTGCGCTCATACCTGCGCCTCCTTGCTGCGGCCCGCGCGGGCCTTTCGTACCGTACGTGCCGTACGTGCCGTTCGTGCCGGGCAGCGGCCCGGCGGCGCTGCCGGACCCGCTCATGGACGTGCTCCTTCGACAGGGGACTCCCGCCGGGCGGAAGCCACGGGTGCGCTCGTGCGGGTCCTCAGCCACCAGCTGCGCAGCCCCCACAGCACGAGCCCGAGGTAGAGGACGTAGACCAGCCCCGAGAAGGCCAGCCCGCTGCTGAAGGCCAGCGGGACGCCGACGATGTCGACCAGCAGCCAGGCGAACCAGAACTCCACGAGCCCGCGGGCCTGCGCCGTCATCGCGGCAAGGGTGCCGACGAAGATGTAGGCGTCCGGCCAGGGATTCCACGACAGCTCCGGCATGAGCGTGAAGAGCGAGCCGACGGCGAGGGTGCCCGCGACGGTGCCGGCCAGCAGCACCGCGCGCTCACGCGGGCGCGCGAAGCGCACCGTGATCGCACCGTCCTCGGCGGTGCGGTTGCCGCGGCGCCACTGCCACCAGCCCCACAGTGCGACGACGATGACCAGCAGCTGCTTGCCGACCCCGCCCGCGAGCTGCGCCGAGTAGTAGGCGCACACGAGGACGACGCCGGCCAGCACCTGCACGGGCCAGGTGAGGACGTTGCGTCGCCAGCCCAGCGCGAGAGCGGCCAGGCCGATGACGTTGCCGATGAGGTCGGAGTAGATGACGTCCTGGCCGAAGGCGCTGAAGGCCTCGCTGTTGAGCAGTCCGAGGGCGTTCACCGCACGGCTTCCTTCGCGCCGGCGGCCCCGTTGCCGCCCGCACCGGAGCCGGTCACCTCGGAACCGCCGTGCGTGAGCAGCCGCTCGACGTACTTGGCCAGGACGTCGACCTCGAGGTTGACCGGGTCTCCGGCCTGCTTGATGCCGAGGGTGGTCAGCGCCAGCGTCGTGGGGATCAGGCTGACGGTGAAGTGCGTGTCGCCCGCCTCGACGACGGTGAGGCTGACGCCGTCGATGGTGATGGAGCCCTTCTCGACGATGTACTTGGCCAGCCCCGAGGGGATCTCGACCCGCACCGTGCCGTCCTCGGTCCGCCCGGCGATCGTGCCCGTGCCGTCGACATGGCCCTGGACGAGGTGCCCGTCGAGCCTTCCGCCGAGGGCCATGGGGCGCTCGAGGTTGACGCGGGAGCCGGTGGTCAGGGCGCCGAGGCAGGAGCGGGCCAGGGTCTCACCGATGACGTCGGCCGTGAACTCGCCGCCGGACGCCTCCACGACGGTGAGGCAGACGCCGTTGACGGCGATCGACTCGCCGTGCCGCGCGCCTTCGGTGACGAGAGGGCCGCGCAGCCTGAAGCGTGCCGCGCCCGGCAGTTCCTCCACGGCGACGACCTCGCCCAGCTCTTCGACGATTCCGGTGAACACTCAGAACTCCTCGGTGGAAGCGGTGGAAGCGGTGGATGCGGTTGATGCAGTGACCGCGACGGAAGCGCCGGAGGTCCCGGCGCGAGCTGCCGTCGCGGGAACCGCGGTGATACGCAGGTCGGGGCCGACGCGCACGGTCTCGGTCACCTTCAGCCGCAACGCCTGCGCGATGGTGGCGATTCCGGCGTCGCCGAGTGCGGCGGGCCCGGCGCCGAGCAGTACGGGTGCGACGTAGCCGATGACCTCATCGACCAGTCCGGCCGCGACGAACGCCCCGGCCAGCGTCGGGCCGCCTTCGAGCAGCACCGAGCGGACGTCACGCGCGTGCAGTTCCCCGAGCAGCGCCGCCAGGTCGACCCCCGGCCGGCCGTCCCCGGCGCGCGGCAGCCTCAACAGCTGGGCGACGCCCTCGAGTTCACCGGCGTCGGCGTCCTCCGCGACGGCGACGAGCGTGGGCGCGGCATCGTCGAGGACGCGGGCGCCGGGCCGTACGACCGAGGCGTCGGTGTCGAGGACGACGCGCAGCGGCTGCACCGCGCCGGACACTCCGCGCACCGCGAGGTGCGGATCGTCCGCGCGTGCCGTGCCGGAGCCGACGAGCACCGCGTCGGTGCGGGCGCGCAGACGGTGGACGTCGGCGCGGGCCTCGTCGGAGGTGATCCACCGGCTTGAGCCGTCGGTGGCGGCGATGCGCCCGTCGAGCGTCGCGGCGTACTTCCAGATGACGTAGGGGCGTTGCTCCCGCACCGAGGTGAGCCAGGCGGCGTTGCCGGCTGCCGCCTCGTCCGCGAGCAGCCCCTGTACGACGTCGATGCCGGCCTCCGCGAGGCTGCTCGCCCCGCCCGGCGCGGAGGGATCGGCGACGGCGTAGACGACCCGCGCGATGCCCGCGTCGATGAGGGCACGGGAGCAGGGGCCCGTACGGCCTGTGCGGTCGCAGGGTTCGAGGGTGACGACTGCGGTGCCGCCGCGTGCGTCGTCGCCCGCCTCGGCCAGGGCGTGGATCTCGGCGTGCGGGCCGCCTGCGCGCTGGTGCCACCCCTCGCCGACGGGATAGCCCTCGGGGCTGAGCACGACGCAGCCCACGACGGGGTTCGGGCTGGTGGAACCGAGCCCGCGGGAGGCGAGTTCGACGGCACGGCGCATGGCGGCCCGTTCGGCCGGTTCGGCGGAAGGGGCTGACACTGCGGCTGCTGCGTCCGTTGCCACCGGGTCTCTCCTGCCTCTTCGGGCACGGACTCCGGGGCATGCACGGACCGTCGGGACCGGGGCACCACCACGAGAAGGAAGGCCGCTTCCATGCGATGCACGGCAGCGCCCGACGGACGGGGCGGTGTACCGGTCTCGGCCCGCCGCGCACTGCCTCCCATCCGGACTTTCACCGTCGGTCCAGGAATTTCACCTGGTCAACCGGCCGCTGGAGGCGACCGGGTCGCGGACTGTAACCGCCGGTTCGGACTTTCACCGACCCCGGAGTGCGCTGACGTCACTGGTACGCGTTCAGTCTGCCACGGACAAGCACGCGCCATGCCCCCGATGCCTGTGGGCTCACTCACAGTGCGTGCACACGGATGCGGCGAGAGTGTGCGAGCGCTTTCAGCCTCTTGCAAAAGCCTTGCGAAAACCCCTTGTTCGGGTGCCCGAGACCCCCCGTACAGTGGCCCGGATCGCGCAGGCCGACGGGATACGGGCGCGGGGCAAGGGCGCTGAAAATGGGCAGCCGCCGAACACACACGTACAGGCCGGAGGATCCCGCACATGCAGCAGACCGCCACCGACGCGGCCACCCGCCGTGCACGGCGCGCGATCTCCGCCGTCTTCGCCGTGCACGGTGTGGTGAGCGGCAGCTTCGCCACTGCCATCCCGTGGATCCGTGAGCACCTCCAACTCGGCCACGGCTGGCTGGGGATGGCGCTGGTCTTCCTCACGATCGGGGCTTCGGCGGCGATGCCGCTCTCCGCACGCCTCGCGCATCGCCACGGTCCGCGCCGCTCGCTGGCGTGGCTGTCGCTGATGTGCTGTGCGGGGCTGGCGCTGCCCGCGCTCTCGCCGTCGCTGCTGTGGCTGTGCGTGATCCTCTTCGTGTACGGGTGCGGGCTCGGCCTCATGGACGTCGCGATGAACGCCCACGGGGTGCAGATCGAGGAGCGGTACGGGAAGTCGGTGATGTCCGGTCTGCACGGCATGTGGAGCGTGGGCACTCTGCTGGGCGGCGCGATCGGTGCGTTCGCCGCGCACGCCGGTATCGACGGGCGCGTCCATCTCGGCGTCGTTGCGCCGGTGACCGCCGCCGCGGCCGTCGTGGCGTGCCGCTGGACGCTGGACGTGAGGGAGCAGCCGACGGCCACCGGAGGAGAGGCCGGCGGGTCCGGCTCCGGGACCGAGGCGGAGGCGGAGGCGGAGGCACCGCCTCGCTTCGCCCTGCCGAGCCGGGCCGCGCTCACTGTCGGACTCATGGGTTTCTTCGCGGTCTTCGCGGAGGGCTCGTCGATGGACTGGTCGGGCATCTATCTGCGCGACGTGACGCACGCCGATCGGGGCCTGGCCGCCTCGGCGTTCACCGCCTTCGCGTGCACGATGGCCGTCACCAGGCTCCTGGGCGACGTGGTGGTGCGGCGGCTGGGACCGGTGCGGACGGTGAGGATCAGCGGGCTGACCGCGGCAACGGGCGGAGCCCTGGTGGTGGTCGCGCGTACACCCGCACTGGCGATCACCGGCTTTGCGCTGATCGGGGTCGGTGTCGCCGTGGTGGTGCCGCTGTGCTTCGCGGCGGCGGGCCGAATACCGTCCGCGTCACCGGGTCAGGAGATCGCGGGCGTCGCCACTCTCGCCTACGCCTCGGGGCTGGCGGCTCCCGCCGCCGTCGGCTGGATCGCGGAGGCCACGTCGCTGTCCGTGTCGTTCGGGCTGGTCACGGTGCTGATGCTGGGTCTGGTGCTGGGTGCGGGGATGCTGCGTCCCGAAGGGCGCACGACGGCCTCGGCCTCGGGCGAGGGCTCCCCCGCCAGGGCGGAGAGCCACCCGGCGTCCGCTCCCGAGACCTCCTGAGCGCAGGGGCGTTCCCCGGACGCGTTCCCTCGGCCGGCTCGAACGGGCCTGGCAGGCGGGCCCGTTCGAGCCACGCGCGGATGTCCCCCGTCCGGGCGCCACAGTGGTCGTGTCCGCCACCGCGCGCCACCGCGCCTGCCACTCTGCACCCATGACGTCAGCTGAACGGACACCCCTGCGGAGCGCGACGCCCGCGGTGCCGCACCCGGGCCCACCGCATCCGCCGGGAACGTTCGACTCGGTGGTGCGGCGCATGCGCGGCGTCGGTGCGCGGCTTCCCCAGGGCGACGGCGTGGCCGTCTTCGGCCGCGTCTATCTCTCGGTGACCGTGGAGCTCCAACGGCGGCTGGAATCGGGCTGGTTCAGCGACCGCGCTTCCGCCGAGGAGCTCGGCGCGCGATTCGCCGGCCGCTTCCTCGCTGCGGTCGGGGCACACGCAGCGGGCCACCGCCCCCCTGCGTCCTGGCGGCCGCTGTTCCAGATGCGGCGCCATCCGTACGTCCGTCCCCTCCAGTTCGCCTTGGCGGGGATCAACGCGCACGTGGGGTACGACCTGCCGCTGGCGCTGCTGGCCACCTGCGAGGCCCGGCAGACCGAACCGGAGGCGCTGGAGGGCGACTTCGAGCGCGTCGGGGATCTGCTGACGCTTCTGGAGGAGCGCATCCGTGAGGAGCTGATGCCGGGCCCGGACGTCCTGGACGTGGCCGATCCGCTCACGCACCTGCTCGGTTCGTGGAGCCTGGAGATGGCCCGCTCGGGTGCGTGGATGGCCTTCCGCGCCCTGTGGGGTCTGCGGGTGCAGCCGGAGCTGGCCGGGGAGTTCGCCGAGGGTCTGGACGCGAGCGTGGGCCTGGCCGGGCGGTGTCTGCTGACTCCCCTGCCGTGCGCCGACAGGGCCCACGGCGGCGACGCGACGAGACGCTCCAGTGGGCACGGTGCATGATGCCCGTCGAGCCGGGACGATCTGCCGGAGCGGTCACCGGCGACGGCCAGCGGCCTGGACCGAGACGTACGGCTCACAGCGATTCGCCGGGTCTCAGATACCGGTAGCCGCAGTCGGTCTCCTCGGCAAGCCACCTGTTGACGCTGCTCAGGCCGCGGTCGTTGATCTGGCCGTCGTGAATGGCGAACGCCCGCTGAGGCCGGACCGCGTTCACGAACTCGACCGCCTCCCCCGTCTTCATCCACGACCCCTGAGCCGGAACCAGCAGCGTCTCGATCGGCTGCTCCGGCACGTGCAGCGAGTCTCCGGGGTGGTAGACCGCGTCGTCGATGATGTAGCCGAGGTTCGCACAATCCGGCCGGCCGCCGTGAACGAACGCGTGCCGACCGCCGGTCGCACGTACGCGGAAGCCCCCGGCGGAGAAGTCAGTTCCGGCGGACACCCCAGTCACGTCCAGCCGTGGGATGTCCGCTCCGGCAGGGGCATGGACCGGCACGTCCAGCCCCGCGAGGCGCAGGACATCGATGTGATCCGCGTGTTCGTGGGTCACCAGCACGGCGTCGGCGCCCCTCAGCGCGGCCGGCTCGCTCCATGTCCCGGGATCGATGACCAGCACACGGCCCTCGTGTTCCAGCCGCACACATGCGTGGGTGTACTTCGTGATCCGCATGACCTTGAACCTATTCGCCCGCGAACGTCTCTTCCGCCGCGACGCCGAACTCCGTTGCCGCGGGGGCCCGAGGGGTCACAGGAGCAGAAGGGGGCAGTCATGCAGGGCGGGAGGTTCCCGTGGCACGAGACTCACGGAGGAAGACATGACGCTGCGACTGGGCCTGGGTCTGCCACAGATGAAGCACTTCGCGCCGGGAAGCGATGTGACGGCGGTGGCGCGGGAGGCGGAGGCGTGCGGCTACGACAGCCTGTGGGTCTTCGAACGCACCCTCGTTCCCGAGGATCCCGTCGACGGCATGTACGGCGTCGAGGGCCGCCCCTGGCCCGAGACCTTCCGGCACATCGCCGACCCTCTGGTCACGCTCGCGCAGGCCGCGGCGGTCACGGAACGGGTCCGGCTGGGCACGTCCGTGCTGGTCGGGCCGCTGCACGCTCCGTTCGACCTGGCCCGTGCCCTGGGCACGTTGAGCGCCGCGAGCGGCGGCCGTCTCGTCGCGGGCTTCGGCACCGGCTGGTCGCGTGACGAATACGCCGCGGCCGGCGCGGACTTCAGCCGGCGGGGTGCCCTGCTGGACGAACTGCTGGACGTGTGCGAAGAGGTGTGGAGCCCCGGCCCGTCGGCGTACGAGGGCAGCCGCATGCGTCTCGCCCCGGCGGACGTCGGGCCCAAGCCGCAGGCCGGCAGGATCCCGGTGCTGCTGGCCGCGAGCAACTCCCGCACCCTGGAGCGGATCGCCCGCCGCGCCGACGGCTGGGCCCCCTCCCTCACGCCCCACCCCGTCGTCGCCCGGACCCGCGCGAAGCTGCGCGAGCTGGCCGAGCGCAACGGCCGCGACCCGGACTCGCTCACCGTCGTGCAGCGGTGCAGCCTCCGCCTCACGGACAAGCCGCTCGACGCCGGGCGCAGGACGCACCAGGGCACCGTCGAGCAGGTCGTCGAGGATCTCGCGGAGGGCGTCGCGGCAGGTGTCGACGAGGCGATCCTGGACCTGCAGGCAGTGTCGCGCGACGCGGCCGAACTGACCGATGCGGCACGGGCGTTGCACGCGGCGGTGCGCAAGGCCGGCATGTGACGCCCGGCCGTCGCCGCCTCCCGCGCCGCGACACACCTCCGTATCCCCTCCGCAGCCCAGTGACACCGGAATGACGCCCGACGCAGGTGCGCTCATACGGCTCGCCCGGCCTGGTCGTCGACCTGTCGGCTGTGTCAGCGAAGCATGAGGGCATGGAACGCAGACGCGGCACAGAAAGGGATGCGCGGCATGCAGGACCACTCGGCACACGGTCGAGAAACAGTCGAGCGTCTGGTCGATCAGCCACTCGTTTGGCGTGACACGACCTACCAAGCGTGGTAGTGCGCCACCACACTTGGGATGTTGGTCATCCAAGGATGGGAGGTTCTGGATGAATGCCCAAGTCGCGACGAAACCTTGGGGATTGTCCCGGATGAAGCCTTTCCCGGCCACGGCTGTTCTCGACGCCGCCAGAGTCGTGCTGGATCCGAAGAGTCAGACGGGAAGGCGGATTGGGCCGGACGGCCGGGACGTTCCGGCTCTGGACAGGCACAAACGCTCCGAGACGGCCAAGGAGACGAACACGAGGACCTCCTTGGACGGCAACACGGATGAGGGCAGTGACCAGGAGGGGGACTCCGATTGACCACACCGGCGCCTGTCCTGGTGGTCACGCGACTGGACGACGCCACGGCCGACATCGTCGTTGAAGAACTGAACCGGCGCGCAGCGCCGGTTGTGCGGCTCGACCCCGGCGATTTCCCGACTTCGGTCACCGTGAGCGCGTACGTGGACAGCTGCGGGCTTGCCGGGGAGATTCGGACTGCCACCCGGGCCCCGGCCCTGGGAAGGGTGCGGTCCGTCTACTGGCGCCGACCGCGCCCGTACACCGCTCCCCCGGAGATAGAGGGGCCCGACGCCCGCTGGTGCGTCGACCAGGCCCGCTACGGGCTCGGCGGCATCCTGGCAGCGCTGCCGGACGCGCACTACCTCAACCACCCATGGCGCAACCGGGCTGCGGAGTACAAGCCGGCCCAACTGGCTGCGGCCGTGCGGTGCGGCCTGCAGGTTCCGCGGACGTTGCTGACCAACGACCCGGCGGAGGCGCGCCGATTCGTGCGCGAACACGGGCCCGCCGTCTACAAGCCGCTGTACAACACCGACTACACCGACAAGCAGGGCCGTGGCCTCACTGTCTGGGTCGACAAGGTCGATCCTGATGAACTGGACGCCGGAGTCGGCCAGACGATGCACCTGTTCCAGGAGTACGTGGAGAAAGTCGCGGACATCCGGCTCACCGCTGTCGGGGACCATCTGTTCGCCGTACGGATCGACGGCTCCCCGGGCGTGGACTGGCGTCGCCACTATGACGAGCTCGATTACACCCTCATCGACACACCACCTGAGGTGGCGAGTGCGGTGCACGACTACCTCGCCGTCTTCGGTCTGAACTACGGCGCCTTCGACTTCGGGCTTGACGCCGCCGGCACGTGGCACTGGCATGAGTGCAATCCCAATGGGCAATTCGCCTGGTTTCCCGAGCCCATCACAGGCCGGATCACTGCAGCCATCGCCGACCAACTCCAGCACCCCGACCGGAACCGCCCATGATGAGCAGCAGATCCTTTCGCCAAGGCCTCGTCGGCGAACTCAGAGCCCAAGGCCGGCTCACCGACCCGGCATGGCGAGCCGCCGTCGAAGCTGTGCCGCGCGAATTGTTTCTGGATGACGCTGTCTTCCGGCCCGACGGAACGCAGTGGGATCCCATCCGCCGCGAGCAGTTCGATGACGAGGACTGGCTCCGCCTGGTGTACTCCGACACCACCTGGGTTACGCAGATCGACGGCATGAACGCAGCGGAGGCCACCGGCCCGCTGTCCGGACGGCCCACCTCGTCGAGCACCCTGCCTTCTCTGGTGATGCGAATGGTCGAGCTCGCCGGTATCGGCGACGGCGACAAAGTGCTGGAGATCGGCACCGGTACCGGCTATTCCACGGCGATGCTCTGCCATCGGCTCGGCGACCAACTCGTGTACTCCGTCGAGTGCGACAAGGAACTGGCCGCGACCGCAGCGCAGCACCTCCACGCTGCCGGCCGGAGGCCGGCATCCGTCGTCGGTGACGGCCTGCGCGGCCATCAGGACGGAGCAGACTACGACGCCGTCATCGCCACCTGCGCCGTGCGCAGTATCCCGCCCTCGTGGCTCTGGCAGCTCAAGGACGGTGGCAGCATCACCACCACCATCAGCGGGTGGATGCTCGCCTCCGGGCTGATCCGCCTCGCCCTCGACGAAGAGGGGGTGGCCCGCGGCCGATTCGCCGGCGACCGCGTCACATACATGCTCGCCAGGCCACATGAACGCCCGCCGCGGCCCACCTTCTATCAGCACCCGGGCACCACCCGGGCCACCCGCGTGAACCCGGACATGCTGGAGGGCTGGACAGCGCGGTTCGTCGCGCAACTCGGCGCTCCTTCAGCCGAGTTGACGCGTTCGGGGGACGGTGTCGCCTTGGTCGACGTCGCCACCGGATCCCAGGCCTGGACCGAGCCGGACGGCGGCGGCTGGGCGGTCCATCAGGACGGCCCGCTGCGCCTGTGGGACCAGGTCGAAGACGCGCTGATGACGTGGCAGGAGCAGGACGCGCCCGATCAGACAGCGTTCGGCATGACCGTCACGGAATGGGATCAGATCGTGTGGCTCGGCGACACCGACGGCCCCCGCTGGCGCCTGCCACTCTGAGGCTCGCCTGACAGGTGGCGGCGCCAAGCGCAGTGCCCTGATGCGTTAACCGGCCCGTTCAGTCCTCCGGCAGCAGCACCGGAGCGATCTCGTCGTAGACGTCGCCCGGCCCCGGGTTGGACGGGTCGGTGCCGCCGCCGAGGTGGTGCAGCACGCCCCACACGGCGTTGAGCGCGGTCTGCACAGCGCCCTCCGCCCAGCCCGCCGTCCAGGAGATGTCGTCGCCCGCGAGGAAGAGCCCGCGCTTGTCCTCCGGCAGGTCGTCCTGCATGAAGTGGGTGAACAGCCGCCGCTGGTAGCGGTAGTGGCCGGGCAGATTGGCCTTGAACGCGCCCATGAAGTACGGCTCGTTCTCCCAGGAGACGGTGACCGGGCTGCCGGTGATGTGGCTGCGGATGTCGACCTTCGGATAGATCTCCCCCAGCGACTTCAGCATCACCTCCATGCGCTGATCGGCGTCGAGCGGCAGCCACTTGAGGCTGTCGTCGCACCACGTGTACGAGAGGCAGATGACGGCGGGCCGGTCCGGTCCGTCGTCCAGCAGATAGGTGCCGCGCGTCATCCGGTCGGTGAGCGTCATGCTCATCACGTCGCGGCCGGTCGGCTCGCCCCTGTCGTCGACGGCCTCGTCGAGCCAGAACGGCCGGTCCACGGGCACGAACAGCTTGGAGGACTCCATGTAGTGGGTGCGCTCCACGGCCGTCCAGTGGTCGATGGGCAGCAGCGCGTCGTCGCAGTCGATCTTGCTCAGCAGCATCCACGACTGGGCCGTGAAGACAGCCGCACGGTAGGTGCGGATGTCGCCGGAGGCGTCGGTGACGGTGATGCGGTTGCCCGCGGTGCGGCGCATGCGGGTGACGGCGGGACGGTGTCCCCCTCGCGCCCGGCCGCCCCGGCCGTCTCCCCCGTCCCGGTGGAGCGACGCCAGGGAGGTTCCGGCCGGCCAGTGCACGAGCTTGTCGGGCTCCAACTCCCAAAGCCGCTCCGGGAGTTGCTGGCTTCCGCCGACGATGCTGCGGTGGTCGTCGTCGGCGCCGGTGTAGACGACGCGGAGGATCTCCAGGATGGAGTTGGGGAAGTCGGTGTCCCAGCCGCCGGTGCCGAATCCCACCTGCCCGAAGATCTCGCGGTGCCGGAAGGAGGCGAAGGACTCCGAGTCGCAGAGGAAGCCGTAGAAGGTCTGGTTGTCGAGCTTGTGCACCAGCCGGGACCAGATCTCACGGATACGCGGCACGTCCCGCTCCCTCAACGCCCGCTGCATGGCGGAGAATTCGGCCCCGTCCTCCAGGCAGGCGTTCCAGGCGTCCATGACCCGGTGGAAGACGGGTGGAAGGTCATCGAGCGTACGGGCGTAGTGCGAGGTGCCCTTGAGGTCCACGACCGTCGAAGGCGTCGCGGGCGCAAGGGGGTTGGGGAACGGCTCGGTCTCCAGGCCGGTCAGCTCGACGTAGTGCTGGAAGGCGGTCGAGGACGGCGGGAAGCGCATGGCTCCCATCTCGGCGGTCAGTTCGCCCTCACAGCCCTCGAACCGCTCGGTGCGCAGCCGCCCGCCGATGCGGTCGGCTTCGTAGACGACGGGCTTGAGGCCGGCCTTCATCAGCTCGTAGGCGGTGACCATGCCGGAGAGTCCACCGCCGATCACGGCGACCTCGGTGCCGTGTTCCGTGGCGGGCACCGACCCCTGGCCCGCCGGGTGGGCGAGGAAGTCGTCGTAGGCGAACGGGAAGTCGGGCCCGGACATGGTCAGCGGCCTGGCGGCCGCGGTCGCGGGCTGCTGCTCCTCGTGTACGGCTGTGGGCACCGTGGACGTCATCGGCGCACTTCTCCTCTCCGGGGTACGGGTTGCTGCTCGGGCAGGGTTCGGTCGTTCTCGTGCGGGCTTCGGGCCCGGCGGCGGGCGGACGGACGGGCCGCCACGCACCGGAAGGCCGGGCGTCAGGCGGTGTAGAGCTCGGGCCGCCGGTCGGTGAGATAGCTGTTCTGCGCACGGGAGGCGTGCGGCAGACCGGAGTCGATGCGGGCCGTCAGCAGCTCCGGCTCCCGGCCGCCGCGTGCGGGGACGGTTCCGTCGGGCGCGGCGAGACAGCTGAGCCCGGCGAAGTCGAACTCCCCTTCGCGGCCCACGCGGTTGGCGTACGCGACGTAGAGCTGGTTCTCCCAC
Organism: Streptomyces bathyalis; assembly: GCF_015910445.1. Classification (NCBI taxonomy): domain Bacteria; kingdom Bacillati; phylum Actinomycetota; class Actinomycetes; order Kitasatosporales; family Streptomycetaceae; genus Streptomyces; species Streptomyces bathyalis. The sequence continues at coordinate 6,832,450 of NZ_CP048882.1, read as the reverse complement.
GCGCGGGCGGGCAGGAGCGTCTCGGCCACGACGTCGTACGGGCGCATCAGCGCCGTCGGCACCACGAGCAGCTCGGTTCCGGCGAGGGCGTGGGCGCGCACGGCCTCGGGGAACTCCACGTCGTAGCAGATGAGCAGGCCGAGGCGGACGCCGTCCAGGTCGGCCTGCACCACGAGCCGGTCCCCTGGCGTGAAGTGGCGCCGTTCGTAGTCGCCGTAGAGATGCGTCTTGCGGTACCCGGCGAGAGGGGTCCCGTCGGGTCCGACGAGGGCGGCCGAGTTGTACAACGCGCCGCTGTCCGGGTCGAGTTCGGGATACCCGTACACGACGGCGATGCGGTGTGCCGCGGCGATGCCCGCGACCGCGCGGGCGGACGGGCCGTCGGCGGCCTCGGCGCGACCGGCGACGTCGTCGCCCAACGCGTAGCCGGTCAGGGAGAGTTCGGGCGTGACCAGGAGCCGGGCGCCCTCGGCGGCTGCCGCGCGTGCGGCGTCGTCGAGTGCTGCGAGACCGTCCTCGACGGTGCGCGGAACACCGGCGGGGCCCTGGTGCAGGGCGAGGCTCAGCGACGGCATGGGACCTCTGGCTGTGCTCGGGTGTACGGGCGCAGGCGCGAGCGCCGGGAGCCGCCCGTACGGATGTGCTGGGAACACTTCGACGGTACGGGCCGGGCATCCGGCGGACAAGGCTCATCCATTGCGCATCGGAGCGCATTCCGTTGCGTGTGGATGGCCATTCGCGAGAATTCGTTGCGCGAGTGCGGCCGCATCCGTTCGAGCCAGGACGGCATCGCCCGCTCAGGAGGGCCGGAACCTGTTGCGCGGATCGTCCCCCTGGCGTGAGCGCCCCGCGGTGGACCGTCCGGATCCGGGAAGGCGCGATCAGGCTCATTCCCTCTCCGGCCCTCACCCGCGGGTGGCCCCGAACCACCTGCCCGCCGCCGGGCGGGCCCATCCGCCCGCCCGGCGTCAGGTGCTGTCGCTCAGCGCGGCGCCCCCGCCGTGTAGCGGCGCAGCAGCGGTGAGAGCACCAGCACCGACTTGGTGCGTTCGACGAACGGCTCGCCTGCGATGCGTTCCAGCACCTGCTCGAAGTGCCGCATGTCGGAGGCGAAGACCTGCACCACGGCGTCGGCGTCGCCGGTCACCGTGGAGGCGGAGGCCACCTCCGGATAGCGGGCCAGTGCCCGGCGGATGTCTTCCGGCACGGTCTTGGAGCGGCAGTACATCTCGATGTAGCCCTCGGTCTGCCACCCGAGCGCCGCCGGGTCGACGCGGACGGTGAAGCCGGTGATGGCTCCCTCCGCCCGCAGCCGGTCCACCCGGCGTTTGACGGCAGGCGCGGACAGGCCCACTTCGGCGCCGATGTCGGCGTAGGAGCGGCGGGCGTCCTGGGAGAGGAGGTGGACGATGCGCTCGTCGAGGTCGTTGAGAGTCACTGCGGGGCCGTCACTCTTCCGTGCTCGCGGGGTCGGGTGCCGTCCTCAGCCGGGAGCGGCGTATCCCGTACCCGAAGTACACCACAGCGCCCACCGCCATCCAGGCGCCGAACACCCCCCAGGTGACGGCGTCCAGGGAGAACATCATCCACAGGCACAGGCCCAGTCCGACCAGCGGGAAGAGCGGCGAGAGCGGGACACGGAAGGCCCGTCGCATCTCCGGCCTGGTGCGGCGCAGCACGATCACGGCGACGTTGACGAGGCCGAAGGCGAAGAGGGTGCCGATGCTGGTGGCGTCGGCGAGGTTGCCGAGCGGCACGGCGGCGGCGAGCGTCCCGCAGAACGCGGAGACGATGACGGTGTTGGCGCGCGGGGTTCCGCTGCGGGGGTCGACCTTGGAGAAGACCGCCGGCACCAGGCCGTCCCGTGACATCGCGAAGAGGATCCGGGTCTGCCCGTAGAGCACGGTCAGCACGACCGACGCGATGGCGACGACGGCGCCGAAGGCGAGGAGCGTGGGCCAGAAGCCCTGTCCTGTGACGTTGTGCAGGATGCCGGAGAGCGCCGCTTCGCTGCCCTCGAACCTGTGCCAGGGCAGGGCACCCACGGCTACGGCGGCGACGAGGCAGTACAGCGCGGTGACCAGGACGAGGGAGAGGAGGATGGCGCGGGGAAGGTCGCGCTGCGGGTCCTTGGCCTCCTCCCCCGCCGTGGATGCCGCGTCGAAGCCGATGTAGGAGAAGAAGAGGGTGGCTCCCGCCGCGCTCACCCCGGCCATGCCCAGCGGCATGAAGGGCTGGTAGTTGCCCGCCCGTATTCCGGCGGCCGCTACGGCGCAGAACAGCAGCAGGGCGATCACCTTCACGGTGACCATGACGGTGTTGGCACGCGCGCTCTCCCGGGCGCCGCCGAGCAGGAATGCCATGGCCAGCAGCACGACGACGAGCGCGGGAACGTTGAACAGCCCGCCCTCGCCCGGCGGAGCGGACAGGGCCTGGGGAAGGTTCAACCCGAGGGTTCCGTGCAGCAGTTCGTCGATGTACTGGCCCCAGCCGACAGCCACGGCGGCCACCGAGACCCCGTACTCCAGCAGCAGACACCAGCCGCACACCCAGGCGACCAGTTCGCCCATCGTCGCGTAGGCGTAGGAGTAGGAGGAGCCGGCGACGGGGATGGTGCCCGCAAGTTCCGCGTAGGAGAAGGCGGAGAAGAGCGCCGTGAGGCCCGCGAGGACGAAGGAGACGATGACCGCGGGCCCGGCGTCGGGCACGGCCTCCCCGAGGACGACGAAGATCCCGGTCCCGAGCGTCGCCCCGATGCTGATCATGGTCAGCTGCCACAGGCCGAGGCTGCGCCGCAGTTCACCGCCCTCGCCTTGGCCGCCCTCGGCGACGAGCATCTCCACGGGCTTGCGGCGCGTCAGCCGCGGGACGCCGCCCTGCCGCCCGCCGGGGATCTTCGGTGTCTGCGGGCTGGCGCCCTGGTCCAACACGGCAACGGCCTCCTCGCTGTCGTTCTGCTACGGCGCACGACCCTACGAGGCACCGACGGCGGCGAGTAACTGGGCATCCTTGCGCGTACGCGGCGATCTGTTGCGCCCAAGAGGCCCGTGGAGGCGAAACGTTCAGGAACCCGGCTGCACACCCTGCACGCGTGCACGCACCCAGGTCCGGTCGTCGGTGAGGTAGGCGTCCACGGCGAGTCCGGCGTCGGACAGTGCCGCCTCGAACCGTGGCTCGGGCAGGTTCTGGGAGTAGAAGGTCTGCGTCCACCGGGCGTCCTCGAAGGCGTAGCCGATGCAGGTGCGCGAGACGCCGTCGCCGAGCGGCTCGATGGAGACGATGGAGACCTGCACGGGGCCGCTCTGCCAGGTGTCCCCCGCGCTCAGGCCCTCGTGCAGGCCGTCGCGTTCGCGCTGCAGCAGGACGAAGCCGTCCGGGGCGGTGTGCCGCACGCAGGTGTTCAGCAACCGGCCGCGCTGTGCGTCGTCGGCGGTGTTGACGAGGAACGAGGCGAGCAGCACGGCGTCGAACTGCCGCCCCAGATCGAGGTCTTCGATGGCGGACAGGACCGTCGGCGCGGTGTCCCCGATCTGGGCCAGCATCTCCGCGGACTCGTCCACGGCCGTCACCTTCAGGCCGCCCGCCACGAGGGGACGGGTCATCCGCCCCGCTCCCGCGCCGAGTTCGAGCAGCGAAGCGCCGGGCGGCACGGCCCCCAGCACGACGCCGGCCTCGCCGTGGGCGGGAAGGCGCGAGTACATCTCCACCGAGCAGCCGTCGCGGGTGAAGTCGCCGGGGCCGGTGCCTGAGTGTCCGTCACGCGTGAATGCCGTCATACGGGCATGGCAGCACGGTGCCACCCTTGCAGGAAGCGATTCGTCCGGAGACGAATTCACGGACGCACGCCGCGACTTCGCTCTCGGCGCGAGCGCCCCCCGGGCCCCTTCCCGGACCCGGGGGTGCCGCGGACCGGCCGCCCGGGGCCCTCACCAGCTGGCGTGCAGCGGCTCGCCCTCCGCGTACCCCGCGGCGCTCTGCACGCCGACGACGGCCTTCTCCGCGAACTCCTCGAGGGACGCCGCGCCGGCGTACGTGCACGAGGACCGCACCCCGGCGATGATCGCGTCGATGACGTCCTCGACACCGGGCCGCGCCGGGTCGATGAACATCCGCGATGTCGAGATGCCCTCCTCGAACAGGGCCTTGCGGGCACGGTCGTAGGCCGACTCCTCGCTGGTGCGGTGGCGCACGGCACGTGCCGACGCCATGCCGTACGACTCCTTGTACGCCCGTCCTTCGGGGGTGTGCTGGACGTCTCCGGGCGACTCGTACGTACCGGCGAACCACGAGCCGATCATGACGTTGGACGCACCGGCGGCCAGTGCCATGGCGACGTCCCGCGGATGCCGCACGCCGCCGTCGGCCCAGACGTGCTTGCCGTACTTGCGCGCCTCGGCGGCACATTCGAGCACGGCCGAGAACTGCGGACGGCCGACACCGGTCATCATCCGCGTGGTGCACATGGCGCCCGGTCCGACACCGACCTTGACGATGTCCGCCCCGGCCTCGATGAGGTCGCGTACGCCCTCGGCGGCGACGACGTTCCCCGCGGCGACGGGCACCTGCGGGCCGAGGGCCCGCACGGCTCGCAGCGCGTCGACCATGCGCTCCTGGTGGCCGTGCGCGGTGTCCACGACGAGGGTGTCGACGCCGGCCTCCAGCAGCGCCCGCGCCTTGCCGGCCACGTCGCCGTTGATGCCGACGGCGGCGGCCACCCGCAGCCGACCTGCCGCGTCCGTCGCCGGGGTGTACAGCGTGGCGCGCAGCGCGCCCTTACGCGTCAGGATGCCCACGAGCCGCCCGTCGGCGTCGACGGCGGGGGCGAGCCTGCGGTGCGCGCTGTCGAGCTGGTCGAACGCCTCACTCGGGTCGACGTCCGCCTTGAGGACGAGCAGATCGCGGGACATCACCTCTGACAGCTGCGTGAAGCGGTCCACGCCCGTCAGGTCGGACTCGGTGACGATGCCGACGGGACGCCCGTCCTGGACCACGACACCGGCTCCGTGCGCCCGCTTGGGCAGCAGGGACAGCGCGTCGGCGGCCGTCTGGTGCGGTGTGAGCGTGATGGGGGTGTCCAGCACCAGGTGCCGGCGCTTGACCCAGGCGGTGACCTCGGTGACGACGTCGATCGGGATGTCCTGCGGGATGACGACGAGGCCTCCGCGGCGTGCCACGGTCTCGGCCATCCGCCGGCCCGCGATCGCCGTCATGTTGGCGACGACCAGGGGGATCGTGGTGCCGCTGCCGTCGGGGGACGCGAGGTCCACGCCCTGCCGTGAGGCGACCGCGGAGCGGCCGGGCACCATGAAGACGTCGTCGTACGTCAGGTCGTACGGGGGCTGCTGGTCGTTCAGAAATCGCATACCGGCTCTCTCACCTGCGTTGTCGCTCATGCGGGGGCACTCCCCCCTGCGGAACCGGGGGGACCCACCCAGCGGTGACCGGGTGGGGGTGGGGAGTGAGTGCCGGAGGGACGGTGTCCGGGCTGTGGCTCCTCCTCCATCATCGCCGACCTCGACCGCGGGCGGCGAACCACCCCTCCGGCGCGGAGGTCACAGGCCCGCAGCGGCCTTCCCGGGCGGTTGCACGCCTGCTGTGGGCACATCTAGTGTCCCGCTTGGACACATGAATCCATCCATGTTGGGGGGCGGCAGGTGGGTAAGGCTCTCCCCACGTCCCAGCGCGCGTACCAGTACGCGAAGGAACAGATACTCGACGGCATCCTCGCCGGGGGCGACCTGATCAGCGAGGGCACGGTCGCCGCCGCGCTCGGCATCAGCCGTACGCCCGTGCGTGAGGCATTCCTGCGGCTGGAGTCGGAGGGCCTTCTGCGGCTCTACCCCAAGCGCGGCGCGGTGGTGGTGCCGGTCTCCGCGAAGGAGGTGGAGACGGTACTGGAGACGAGGGAGCTCATCGAGTCCTTCGCCGCCGAGAAGGTCTCCTCGCTCGGACCGGCGGTGCTGGGGCGGCTCGTGGAGGAGCTCCGTGACCAGCTCCAGGAGCAGAGGAAGCTGCGGGAGGCCGGGGACGGCAAGGCGTTCGTCGCCGCCGACCAGGTCTTCCACCAGCTGATCGTCCAGGCCGCCGACAACCCGATCCTGCTGGACCTGTACGCGGGGCTGCGTGACCGCCAGCAGCGCATGGGCCTGTACGCGGTCTTCAACGACAGCGACCGGCTGCGCGCCACGAACCACGAGCACGTCGAACTCGTCGCGCTGCTCGAGAAGGGCGACCTCGCGGCCTACCGGGACGCGCTGCGCGGGCACCTGCGTGGCACCCGCGCAGCGGTCCTCGGGTTTCAGGACAGGAGCATCCAGCCGAGCACGGATGTGGACTGAAGGAAGACCAGGACGCACATCAGCAGAAGCAGCACCAGGCTCCAGCCGACGACCTTCCTCAGCAGTTCCGGCTCCCGTCCGCCCAGGCCGGTGGCCGCGGCGGCGATGGCCAGGTTCTGAGGGGAGAGCATCTTGCCGAGGACACCGCCGGAGCTGTTGGCCGCGGCGAGAAGCTCCGGGGCGTAGCCGGAGTTCTTGGCGGCCGTCACCTGGAGGATGCCGAACAGGGCGTTGGCGGAGGTGTCGGAGCCCGTGACCGCGACTCCGAGCCAGCCCAGCACCGGTGAGAGGAAGGCCAGCGCGGCCCCGGCGCCCGCGATGAAGTTGCCGATCGTGGACGTCTGCCCGGACAGGTTCATCACATAGGCCAGGGCCAGCACCGTGGCCACCGTGAGGATCGCCCAGCGCAGCTGGTGCAGGGTGCGTCCGTACGCGCGGGTGGCGACACGGGGTGACACGGCCAGGAGCACCGCTGTGATCACGCCGCTGAGGAGCAGCATCGTGCCCGTCGCGGGCAGCCAGTCGAACTTGAAGACCGTGGAGGCCGCGGGCTTTCCGCTGACGGGATCGGCGACGTGCAGGCCGGGCCAGTTCAAGAGGGCGGTGCCCTTCTCCTCCAGCACCGTCTTCACCGCCGGCAACTTGGTCAGCGCGAAGACGACGATGATCACGATGTAGGGCAGGTAGGCGTTGACCGCCGCGCGGGTGCTGTCCCGCGTCTCTCCGTCCGGGTCCGTGACCGTCTCCGTGCGCTTGGTCTGCGTCGCGGGCTCCGCGCCGCCGCTGCCGGCTCCCGTACCGCCCGGCGCCGCGCTGCCGTCACCCGCTGCCGCGTCGCCGCCCGCCGGGGCGGAGCCGTCCGGCTCGTCGCCGGAGATCTCCTCCGGTGCGGGCGAGGGGATTGTTGCCATCCGCATGACCAGCACCAGCACGCCGACGGAGACGAGCGCGGCGACGACGTCCGTCAGCTCGACGGACATGTAGTTGGAGCAGACGAACTGGGCCACGGCGAAGGAGAGTCCGCATGCCAGGGCGGGCCACCAGGTCTGCCTCACACCGCGCTTGCCGTCCACCAGGTAGACCAGCAGCACCGGGACGACGGCGGCCAGCAGCGGCGTCTGGCGGCCGACCATGGAGGAGACGTCCTCGAGCGGCAGGCCCGTCAGTTCGGAGAGCGTGATGACGGGCGTGCCCATGGCACCGAACGCCACCGGAGCGGTGTTGGCGACCAGCGCGACCGTAGCCGCCTTGAACGGCTTGAAGCCCAGAGCGATGAGCATCACCGAACTGATCGCGACGGGGGCCCCGAAACCGGCCAGCGCCTCGAGGAGCGCCCCGAAGCAGAAGGCGACGATGACGGCCTGGAGGCGCTGGTCGTCGGAGAGCCTTCCGAAGGAGCGGCGCAGCACTTCGAAGTGACCCGTATCGACGGTCATCTGGTAGACCCACAGGGCGTTGACCACGATCCACATGATCGGGAACAGCCCGAACAGGGCGCCCAGGACAGCGGAGTTGAGGCTCTGCCCCACGGGCATGCCGTACGCGGCGACCGCGACGACGATCGACGTGGCGAGCGCCGCGACCGCGGAGAGCCATGCCTGGACGCGCAGCACGCCCAGGAGCACGAAGAAGACGACCAGTGGGAGGGCGGCGACTAGCGACGACAGTCCCAGCGAACCGCCCAGCGGATCGAGTACGGGTTGGAACACGGTGCCTCCGGTGACGAGTTGGGACTCGGGGGACGGATCACCAGGGCCTGACGCCGCGTATGGAGGCGTCGATGACCTGGACGGGGTGCAGCACGGGGAGCTGCTTGTCGAGATGGCGCGAAATCTGCAGCAGACAGCCGGGGTTGGCCGTCACCACGGCGTCGGGCGCCGTGGAGCGCACGTTGTCCGCCTTGCGGCGGCCGAGTTCCTCCGCGGGCCGGGGCTGGATGAGGTTGTAGACGCCGGCGGAGCCACAGCACATGTCGGCCTCGGGGATGTCGACCACTTCCAGCTCGGGGACGCTCCGCAGGACGGCACGCGGCTGTTCGCGGACGCCCTGCGCGTGAGCGAGGTGGCACGCCTCGTGGTGTGCGAGGCGTGCGGCCACGGGGTGCCGGGGGGCGAGCGGGGTGAGTTCGGCGAGGAGTTCGGAGACGTCGCGCACCTTCGCCGCGAACGCCTCGGCGCGCTCGCGGTATTCGGGATCGTCGGCGAGCAGCCGCCCGTACTCCTTGAGCGTCGAGCCGCAGCCCGCCACGTTGACGACGATCACGTCGACGCCGAGCGGTTCGAAGGTGTCGATCAACTGCCGTGCCCGGCGGGCCGCTTCCTCCTCACGTCCGGTGTGCTCGCTGAGCGCGCCGCAGCAGCCCTGCGAGGGAGGCGCGACCACGTCGCAGCCCTCGGCGGTCAGCACGCGCACCGTGGCCTCGTTGACCTGGGCGAAGAAGACCTGCTGCACGCAGCCGGTGACCATGCCGACGGTGCGGCGTGCGGTGGTCCGCCGGCTGCCACCGTCCCCCGTGGCCGGGGCGGTGACGGCACGGGCCGGGCTGCGGTCCGGTGTCTTGCGCAGCGCGGAGCGCAGGGGCACGTCCGGCATCAGCGCCTCCAGCGCGCGCAGCCTCGCCGGGAGCCGTCGCAGCAGCCCCGTGCGGTGCAGCACGCGGCGGATGCCCAGCCGCTGGTAGAGGGCGCCGAGGACGGCGGCGACGCGCAGCCGTCCCGGGTACGGGAACAGGCGGAAGATCAGTCCGCGGAAGGCGCGGTCGGAGCGTGAACGTGCCCAGTTGCGTTCGATCTGCGGGCGCACCGACTCGATGAGCCGGTCGTACTGCACGCCGGACGGGCATGCCGTCACACAGGCCATGCAGCCCAGACAGTTGTCGAAGCTGGCGACGGCGGCGGCGTCCAGCGTGGCGTCGCCCTCGTTGATGAGCTGCATCTGGTAGATGCGCCCACGAGGTGAGTTCATCTCCTCGCCGCTCAGCGTGTACGTGGGGCAGGCGGGCAGGCAGAAGCCGCAGTGCACGCAGTCGGAGATGAGCTCGGGGGACGGCGGATGGTGGGCGTCGAAGCCGCCGGACGAGGCCGGCGTCGGGGACGTTCCACCGTGCGGCGTGGTCATTCGGTGCTCCCTGAAGAGGTGCCGGGGCAGAAGAACCGGGACGGTCGGGGACGGATGGTGGTCGCGTTGCCGGGCGGACCCGGCCGGGGTCAGAACCAGGGCGCGAAGCGCCCCGGTGCACACCTGTCGTCGGGGTCGAACTGCCGCTTGAGAGAGCGCAGTACGGAAACCGCCGGCGGCGCGGGCCCCCACGAGGCTGCAGCGGCGTCCACACCGTGGCGGCGCCGCCGCAGCGTCACCGAGCCGCCGGCCTCGTGCACCGCCTCGCGCCACGCGGTGAGGCACGCGGCGTGTTCCGAAGCCTCCCCGCCGCGCAGCACGACGGTGTGCAGGCCCTGTGCGACGCCGCTGACCACAGCGGCCTCCACGCCGGTGCCCTCGGTCACCTCGCGCAGTCTCCGTGTCAGGGCGGGCAGCCGTGCGGGATGCGTGCCGGCGCGCAGTACGGTCTCGCCGTCCTCGCCGCGTACGAGGCCCGACAGCCGCTCCCAGGCGGCCCGTTCGGCCTCGGCGTCGAGCACGCGGGCGTCTTCGAGGCCCGGAACCTCCGGGGCGAGGCGGCCGCGCGCCGCCGCGCTCTCCTCGGTCCCCTGGAATCGGATGAGCAGCTGCTGCCCGTCCCATTCGATTGCGACGGGCTCCAGCGGCGAGCGCATGACGGCACGCGCCGCCGAGAGCGCACGGTCGGCGTCGTCCACCGCGACGGCGAGTGTCGTGGTGGCGGCGGGCAGCGGGTGGACGCGCAGATTGAGCCGGGCGACGAGGCCGAAGGCACCGAGCGAGCCGGCAATCAGCTTCACCAGGTCGTATCCGGCGACGTTCTTGATGACGTCGCCGCCGGTGCGGGCCACGGTGCCGTCCGCGAGCACGAGCGTCGCGCCGATCACCAGGTCCGCGAGGCCGCCGTACTTCAGGCGCCTCGGCCCGGCGTCCCCGCACGCCAGCAGTCCTCCCAGCGTCGCTCCCCGGCTGCCGGTGGGCGGGTCCACCGGCAGCCACTGCCCGGCGGGGGCCAGCAGTTCCTGGAGCCGCGTGAGGGGCATGCCTGCCTCGACACCCACCGTCCAGTCCTCGGGGGCGTGGCTGATCAGGCGGTCCAGGCCGGAGGTCTCCAGTACGAGACCGGTCCCGGCGACGGGCGCTCCCCAGTTCAGCGCCGTGCCCGCACCCTCGAACAGCACCGTCCGCCGCTCGCCTGCCGCGGTGGCGAGGGCGTCGGCTGCCTCCGCGAGGCCGGACGGGCGTACGCGGGAGGGTCCTTCACCGGCGCGCGTCCCGGACTCGTCCGCGGGCGGGGGCACTTGGGCGGATTCCGCGTCCGTCGACGTGTCCGTGGGCGGCGTGGTCTCCCGCAGCGTCCCCGGGGACTCCTCGGTCACCTCTTCTCACAACCTCTCGATCACGCCAGCCGCTTCCAGCGGGTGCGGCCGGTAGCGGCCGGGAGCCTCTCCGCACAGCCGCGGAGTGGGCAGCACCTTCCCGGGGTTGGCGATGCCTTCCGGGTCGAAGGCGGCACGCAGCTGCCGCATCACCGCCAGGTCCGTCTCGCCGAACATCTCCGGCATGGAGCACGCCTTGTCCAGGCCGATGCCGTGCTCGCCGCTGAGCGACCCGCCCAACTCCACGCACATCTCGGCGATTTCGGCGGCCAGCTTCTCGGCACGCTCCGCCTCGCCCGCCTGCTCGTCGAAGAGGACGAGGGGATGCAGGTTGCCGTCCCCCGCGTGGAAGACGTTGGCCACGCGCAGGCCTTCGGCACCGGACATCGCGGCGATGCGGCTCAGCGCCTCCGACAGTCGGGTCCGCGGTACGACACCGTCCTGCACGAAATAGTCCGGGCTGATGCGTCCCACGGCGGCGAACGCGGCCTTGCGGCCCTTCCAGATCAGCGCCCGCTCTTCGGCCGTGTCGGCGATCCGTACGTTGGTGGTGCCCTTCTCGTGGCAGAGCGCGACGACTTTCTCGAACTGCTCGTCGCATTCGTGCTCCATGCCGTCGAGTTCGACGACGAGAGCCGCCGTGGCGTCGAGGCTGTAGCCGGCGTTCACCGCCGCCTCGCACGCCTCGATGGCGAGGGCGTCGAGCATCTCCACCGCCGCGGGCACGATCCCCGAGGCCATGATCCCGCTGACTGCCTCCCCCGCGGCCTCGACCGTCGGGAAGTCCGCGACCAGGGTGCGCACGCTCTCGGGTGTGCGCAGCAGCCGGACGGTGATCTCCGTGGCGATGCCGAGGGTGCCCTCGGAGCCGATGAACAGGCCCCGCAGATCCGGTCCGGCGCTCTCCGGCGCGTCTCCGCCGAGTTCGGCGACCGACCCGTCGGGCAGCACGACGCGCAGCGCGGTCACATGGTGCACGGTGAAGCCGTACTTGACGCAGTGGGCGCCGCCGGAGTTCTCGGCGACGTTCCCGCCGATGGTGCACACGACCTGGCTGGACGGATCGGGCGCGTAGTAGAGGCCGTGCGGAGCGGCGACACGCGAGATCTCGGCGTTGGTCACCCCCGGCTGGAGGACCATCCGCCGGTCGTCCGGATCGAAGTCCAGCACCTGACGCATGCGGGCGAGGGAGATCACCACTCCCTGCGCCACGGGCACCGCTCCCCCCGAGAGTCCCGTGCCTGCACCCCGCGCGACAAACGGCAGTCCGGCCTTCGCGCACAGCGAGACGGCGGCGGCGACCTCCTCGGTGCTGCGCGGCAACACCACCAGGGCGGGGACTTCACGGAAGCCGGTCAGCCCGTCACACTCGTAGGTCCGCAGCTGGAGCGGGTCCGTCAGCACGGAATCCGCCCCCAGCGCGGCTTCGAACTCTCGGCGCAGTGCGGTGTCGATCATGGCACCGTGCCTCCTGACCCGTAGATCCTCCGACGGAACGGCAGTTCAGCGAATTCCGAAGTCCGGTATTCAAGGACCGCGTCACGGAACCTAGGGTCCTTGTATCTATGGGTCAACCCTTCGTTGCATCTATGTTTCACAACGTCTCCGCCCTCGCCACGGCACCGCACGGAACCGGGCACCTTTCCCGGTCGGCGCACGTGGCGGACCGCTCACCGGGCCGTCACCGGGCGTTGAGACTTCCGGCGACCCCACTGCTCGCCGTCCTGCAGCGTTGTCCGGCAAACCCTCAACGGGCACTTCAATGAGATGATTGAAGCCCACTCCGAGGCGGGGTGGCCGGGCAGATCAGGCGGGGAGACGAGATGAAGTTCCTTCTCGAAGTCGACATGGGTGACACGGCGTTCGACGGGAACGCCGCGAGCGAGCTGGGGCGCATCCTGCGCTTCTGGGGCGGCAACCTGCGCCACTACGAACTGAAGCCGGGCACCGGCGAGACCCTCTACGACTCCGCCTACCGCGACGTCGGCCGTTGGGCCGTCGTCGCCGACGACGAGTCCTGACCGATTCCCCCGCTACGCCCTCATGTGACCGGTACGCTCACCACGGGTGACGTCACGGAGCAGTGGAGCGCAGACGGGGGATCAACATTGCCCGCACCGAAGGAACTCGACCCCTCCGCGTCCCTGGCCGCGCTGTACGGGGTGAAGCTCCGCAAGCTCCGCACCCGCGCCGGGTGGACGCAACGGGAGCTGGGCGACCGGATCCCCGTCGCCCACAGTCGCATCGCCCAGTTCGAACTCGGCAACGAGACACCGCCCAGGGACGTCTGCACGATGCTGGACGAACTCCTCGCGGCGGACGGGGACTTGATCGACCTCTGGGGTCACATCAAGCGGACGCCGTATCCCGACTGGGCGCGCGCCTTCATGGCGAACGAGGCAAGGGCCGTGAGGATGCTCAAGTACGTGGCGCACGCCATCCCGGGTCTGCTGCAGACCGAGGCATACGCGCGTGCACTGGTCCGCATCAGCCGCCCTCGCGACACCGAGCAGCAGGTCGAGGACCTCGTTGCCACACGCCTCGACCGGCAGAGCCTCCTTCGCGGCGACTCTCCTCCCCTGTTGTGGTGCGTGCTGGACGAGGCTGTGATCCGACGGCCTGTCGGCGGACTGAGCGTCATGCGCGAGCAGTTGGGTCACCTGCTGGCCATGGCCCGGACCCCCCACGTCGTCGTACAGCTACTGCCGTTCGACAAGGGGGAGCACCCCGTCATGGGCGGCTCGTTGACGCTGTTGAGCTTCGAGAAGGGCAAGGATGTCGCCTACACCGAGAGTTCACACTCCGGGGAGCTGCTGGAGGATCCGGACGAGGTGGCGGAGTACGCACTCGCCTACGATCTGCTTCAAGCGAAGGCCCTGCCGCCTGACGAGTCGATGACCGTGATCGGTTCAGCCGCAAAGGAGTACGGCGCATGCGCGACGCAAGAGCTGACCTGAGCAACTCGTCCTGGCGCAAGAGCAGTTACAGCAACGGGCAAGGCGGCGACTGCCTCGAAGTGGCCGTCGGCGTCCACGGGTTCGCGCCCGTCAGGGACACCAAGCGCCCCGACGGGCCGACGCTGGAGTTCACGGCCGCCGCATGGTCCGCCTTCGTCGACGACGTCAAGGGCACCCGCTGAACCCGCAGCCGGGCCGCCTCGGTTACTAGCGGTTACCCGCCGTCGGGAGCCGTGCGTGGCCGACCGCCGCACGCCCACCGAACAGGCACTACGCAGGTGAGCGGCCGAATTCCCTCACATACCCTCCCCTGATTCCACGCATGGGAAGATCCTCATTTCCCTAGGCAACGGGGCGCGCAGCGAGGTAATTTTCGCGGTCAGTCACTGAACGTCGTGACGCAAGCAGACGGGGTGGGGTCGATGTGCTGTGCGTGACTACAGCCTTCCGTCGCTGGTGGAGCCGCTGAGATCAGGCGGGCTGGCCGACTCCGTCTACGAACTGGCCGCGCGGGAACCGGGGTTGCCGCAGCTGGCACGCCGCGAAGGTCCTGACGGCAGCACAGGCCCGTGGCGCGAGATGACGGCCGCCGCCTTCGCCTCCACGGTGCTGAAGCTCGCCAAGGGCCTGCTGACGCAAGGCATCGGCTTCGGCGACCGGGTCGCCTTCATGACCCGTACGCGGCACGAGTGGACGCTCTTCAGCTTCGCGCTGTGGTCGCTCGGTGCCCAGGTCGTGCCCCTGTATCCGGCGTCCTCCCCGGAGCAGTTGCGCTGGGTCCTCGGCGACTCGGGTGCGTGCGCCATCGTCGTCGAGCACGAGACCGACGCCATGACCGTGGGCTCGGTGGTCGACGGGCTGCCGCAGCTGCGGCACATCTGGCAGCTCGACGCCGGCTGTGTGGCGTGGCTGACGGAGGCGGGCCGCCCGGTCGAGGACAACGAGGTGCACCGTCACCGCTGGGCCGTCGTACCGGAGATGACGGCGGCGGTCATCTACACCTCGGGCACCACCGGTCGTCCGCGCGGATGCGTGATCACTCACCGCAACCTTGCCTCGGAATGCGACACGATCCTCGCCGGCTGGGGCCGGCTGATGGGTGAACCGGGTCAGCAGCCGTCCATTCTGGCTTTTCTGCCCGTCGGTCATGTCTACGGCGTGATGGTGACGGTGATGTGTATTCGGGGCGGCTATCTGCTGGGGCATCAACCATCCATTTCCGCAAAGGAATTGATGCCCGCGATAAGATCCTTCCGGCCGACGTGTCTGTATGCGGTGCCGTACTTCTTCGAGAAGTTCTACGCGGGCGCGCGGATGATGGCGGAGAAGGCCGGCCGCGGAGTCATGTTCGACCGGGCGATGGCCGTCTCCCGGCGCTACGCGGAGGCCGCGGAGGCACAGGCGCTCGGGGCCGGGCCCGGCCCCGGTGCGGGCCTGCGGGCACGGCACGCGGTCTACGACCGTCTGGTCTACCGGCAGTTGAGAGACGTGCTCGGCGGCCGCACGCGCAACGTGGTCTCCGCGGGCTCCACGCTCAGCCGTGAACTCGGGCTGAAACTCGCCGGTGCGGGCATCGTCGTCTACGACTGCTACGGGCTGACGGAGACCACGTGCGCCATCACCGCGCAGCCCCCGGGGCGGCCGCGGTTCGGCACGGTGGGCCGTCCCATGCCGGGCGCCTCGGTCCACATCGCCCGCGACGGAGAGGTGTGGGTGCGGGGCCCGATGGTCTTCCCCGGCTACACCGGCCGCTCGGAGGGGACGGCGACGCGGCACGCGGCCTACCCGGGCGATCTCCGGGCCGCGCCGGCACCGGGGCAGGGGCAGGGGCCCGAGGTCGGCGGCGCGCATGCCCAGGACCATTACGAGGAGACGTTGCGCGACGGGTGGCTCGGCACGGGCGACGTGGGCTACCTCGACGACGGCTATCTCGTCATCACGGGCCGCAAGAAGGACGTCATCATCACCAGCTCCGGCAGAAGCGTCTCACCGCTGATGCTGGAGACCCGCCTGCGCGCGCATCCGCTCATCTCCCAGGCGTTCGTCGTGGGCGACGAACGTCCCTACGTCGCCGCACTGGTGACGCTGGACCCGGAGGTACTGGAGCAGTGGCGCAAGGGCCGCGAGCAGTGGGGTCCTTCGGGCCCCGGCTACGGCAACACGCCTGCGGAGGAACTGGAACGCGAGGTGGGACGGGCCGTGGCGGCGGCCAACAGCGCACTGTCACGGGCCGAATCGATTCGCTCGTACCGCATCCTGCCGGAGGAGTTCAGCATGGCCGACGGCCTGGTGACGCCGTCTTTCAAGCTGCGGCGGGCGGAGATCACGCGGATGTATGCGGCTGAGATCGAGGAACTCTACTCGGAGTGATTGTCAAGCGGCGCCGGAGCAGACACGGCAGATACCACTTGGTAATGTAGCAGTGTTGAACGCCGAAGGACCGGTTCTTGTCAGGTCGAGACGAAGCCTCGACCACATCCTCACACACACCATTAGCGTCCGTCGCACTTCGAAGATGTGTGTGGAGAGGAGGGCGGATGCGGTCCGCCATGACTTCCGGGCGGGCGATCGGCACAGTGCTGGTCGTCCTCGGGTTGGTCGCGACCCTCGCCGCGCTGCTGCTACCGGTCAAGTTCTTCGACGGTAACCGCAGCCTCGCGCTCGCCCGGTCGGGATGGCAGGACGACGGTAAGGGAACTCGGAAAACAGAATTCGGTCCCCTTACCCCGATGGACCGCGACTTCATACGCAAGGTGCGGAATGCCGGTTTGTGGGAACTTCCTGCCGGTCAGTCCGCACAGGAGCGCGGGACTACCAAGTCGGTGCGGATCGTGGGCGATCATCTCGTCGACGGGCACGAGGAGTTGGACCGGCGTGCCATCGAGGCCGGTCGCACCCTGAAGGTTTCTCTTCCGAACCAGCCTGCCGGTAAGAACCAGGACTACCTGGACGAGATCGACAGGGCCAAGGGCAAGGAATTCGACAAGGTGCTGGTCGAAAGGCTCCGCCAGGCTCATGGCGTGGTCTTCGGCCTCGTCGGCCTTGTACGCGATCAGACCCGCAACTCAATGGTGCGGTCGTTGGCGACCCGGGCCAACACCATTGTCCTCGACCACATCACAGTCCTGGAGGACACAGGGCTCGTGAAGTTCGAGGCGCTGAACGACGTGAAATGAGTGGAGTGAAGTCAATATGAGACAAAAAGGCCACAAACGCTCGCGCACGGCGAATAAAACGATAGCTATCGTCGCAGCGCTGGTGGTCGGTGGTGGTGGCGCAGCGGCGATAGGTGTAAGCGCCTTCGCGGGGTCGGAGAACTCCGGGCCCGCCGCGAGCACGATCGACTGTCCTGATGTGAGCCTTGCACTGGACCAGGTACCCAACGGTGCCAAGGAGTCAGTGGGTCAGAAGCTCGCCACTCTGGATCAGCAGGTCGCTCAGGCCTACGGCCAGTGGCACTCCCAGGAGAAAAGCTCCGAAGAGGCCCTGGGCGAGTTGAACCAGCAGCGCTCCCAGACGATCCAGAGCATCGGGCAGGACCTGCAGAACGCCGGCGCCGAGCAGCCCGCCGACATGGGATCGATGGCTCAGTGCCAGATGATGCAGGACCAGGCCGCCGCTGAGGGCGAAGAGCAGGGTGAGGGTGCCCAGCAGGGCCCCAAGGCCGAGGACTTCGTCAACATCGAGGACGTCCAGCCGAACGCCTCCAAGGAGGCGGACCCGGGCGGCAGCTTCGAGACGAAGTGCGGTGCCAACGAGAACGAGCACTTCAACTCGGACAACGTCATCGCTGCTCCGGGCGTTCTGAACGGTGCCCACCACGTGCACGACTACGTGGGTAACGAGGACACCAACCAGGCGTCCAGCGACGAGTCCCTCGCGGCCGCAGGCACCACCTGCGCCAAGGGTGACCAGTCGACCCACTACTGGCCCGTGATCCGTTCGCTGGACGGGAACGAGGACCAGCGGGGCGCCGTCCAGGAGAGCGACGCAGCCGGCGAGCAGGCCGGTGAGGAGCAGGGTGGCGACCAGGCCGGCGATGACCAGGCCGGGAACGAGGTCGGCACCAACAGCGTCGCGAACGGCGACGAGGGCCAGGACCAGGGCCAGGTCGAAGGCGCTGACCAGGGTGCCGACCAGGGTCAGGTCGAGGGCGCTGACCAGGGCCAGGTCGAGGGTGCGGACCAGGGCCAGGACCAGGGCCAGGAACAGCCCCCCGCCGAGGACCAGGGCCAGGACCAGGGCCAGGAACAGCCTCCGGCCGAGGACCAGGGTCAGGAACAGCCTCCGGCTGAGGGCGAGGACCAGGGCCAGGACCAGGGCCAGGACCAGGGCCAGGAACAGCCCCCCGCCGAGGGCGAGGACCAGGGCCAGGACCAGGGTCAGGGTGAAGGTGAAGAGGACCAGGTCGGCGGCGGCGAAGGTGCCGAGGCCCAGCCTGGTGACGGTGGTGCCAACGACCTCAACGTCGGCAGCATCCTCGCCCCCGAGCCCACCATCAAGCTGACCTCCGGCGGTGCCGACCAGGTCACCGAGATGCCGCGCTTCCTGCGCATCATCACCGGTGACGCCAAGGCCTTCACCAACGGCGACGCGAACGCCAACGCATCGTGGAGCTGCGAGGGCTTCGAGGACCGTCAGCTGAAGGACAAGTACCCGATCTGCCCCGAGGGCAGCAAGATGATCCGTACGTTCAACTTCCAGAACTGCTGGGACGGTCAGAACACGGACAGCGGCAACCACCGCGACCACATGGAGTTCTCGGACGAACAGGGCAACTGCCCCGAGGGATTCCAGAACATCCCGCAGGTGGAGCAGACGATCAAGTACGACATCCCGCAGCAGAACTTGGTCAACGCTGACACACCATTCGCGGTGGACTCCTTCCCGGAGCAGCTGCACAACCCGATCACGGACCACAGTGACTTCATCAACGTCATGCCCGAGGACCTGATGAAGACCGCCGTGGACTGCATCAACGAGAACAAGGAGTGCTGATGTAGGACCCGCTGCGGGGCTCGCCTCGGGCCCCGCAGCGGGAGGGCACACAGAAGAGGCCCGGACACAGATCCTGTGTCCGGGCCTCTTCCTTGTTCTCTCGGTGTTCTGTTGTCAGTGCCTCACTCGTGGATTCCGGGTCGGCACCCGGTACGCGAATACCGGGTGCCTGCGGTCACAGACCGTTGACCCGAGCCTCACGTGCGACGCCCAGCGGGCGGACGCCCGTTGTGTTGGTGCGCGCCCTGCGGCCTGCACGGGTGCGCTGCCGGCGTATCTGACCCAGCAGCCGGCGGCCGCGAAGGGTCATCTCCAGTTCGAAACGGGTACGCGGATCGCGCAGCGCCGAGCCGAACAGCTTCTCTATCTGACGCAGCCTGTAACGCACCGTCTGGGGGTGCACCTGCAGCGTCTTCGCCGCCTCAGGTGCTCCACCGCTCTCCAGCCACGCCAGCAGCGTGACCTCGAGACGCTCGCTCTGCCGCGGGGTGAGCTCGGCGAGGGGGCCGAGCCAGCGGGAGGAGAGCGCACAGGCGAGTGATTCGTCCTGCAGCAGAAGAAGCATGGACAGATGGTCGTCGACGAAGAGGACCTTTCCGTCCTGGTTGGTGCCGATACCACCGTTGATGGCGTTGGCACCCGGTGCTGCCGGTGGAGGGGTCAGCTCCAGCAGCCGCCGGGCCCAGCGCACCGATGAACCCGCGTCGCTCAGCGGGACGGTGTGCCCGACCGCAGCAGTACGACCGCGAAGCACGGTCTCCAGCGCTTCGCGGTCCTCTTCGGGGTCGGGTATCAGCAGGCACAGCTCACTCTCGACGGGGCTGACCAGCGCATTGCCGAGCGCGGCGGCGAGCTGGGGGACCTCGCTGGGTGAGGCGAGGGCTATCGCACGCACGGTCTCGGGCAGCGGCCACCTTGCTGACCTGGCCAGTTCCGTCAGTCGTGATTCCGGGAATTCCTCCTCTCCCATGAGTGCCGTGAACAGTTGACGCCGGGCTCGGTCGATGGGAACCGCAGCTGTGACGTTGTCGGCCTGGGTTCCGGTTCCCGCGTCCGTTTCCTTTGTTTCCGGGGAGTGATGCCCCAGTGCCGCCAGCAATGCCTGCTCCACGGCCCATTGAGCATCTTCTCGGTCAATTTCCCGTAGAAAAGCGGACATTGCCGGTATGCTTCGCTGTAGAGCTTCCACCACCTGGTCTGCGACGGCGGGCAGCTCCTTTCTCTGAACGCGCGCCCACTCGCCGCGCGGGCGAGATCGGATGCGGTTGAGAACGTCGCTCATCTCTACCTCGTTCCTGCCGGGTTGGGCCTGCCCGAGCACGGGAGGACAAGCCCGCGGAGGTTGCCTCCGGTAACCGGTATCCCGCCCCGGTCCCGGAGTTGAGGGTCCCCCTGCTTCCCCTGAAGGGGCATCATCGACACCGCGGGGTGCGGCGGCGATCCCACTGCCAGAATTTGTCACAGAGCGATAAATCCTGTGAAGGTCCCGGGGAGTTCCGAGATGCTTCTGCATCCCGACCACCGCATTCCGGTCGCGCAAAGTAGAGAGCTTCACACCAGAACGTCACGGGTCATTCCCGATTCAACTGCTTTGCGGTATACGGCAGATGCGGGACCGAGGGTCAGGTCGGACTCGGCGACAGTGCGATCGGAAGATCCGGATGCCCCCAGAACAGATCCGTGTCCCGCCGGCGAGGCGCCGCCCCACGGCGCTGGCGGACCCGCGACGAGGCGACATCTCCCCTCGTCAGGGACGTCAGCGCCCGAATCCGGCTCCCAGACTCGACGTCGAGACTCCCGGACGCGGCACGGCAGCCCGATTCGTCCCCCGCTATACGGCATTCATCATCGTTTCGACCCTTGCGATAGTTTTCGCAATCAGTAATCAGTCGATGGACAGACTGTGGGCATTCGTCGAATTCGGCTCGGGAGTCTTCGCGCTTCTGCTGCTCACGTTCGCTGTCCTGTGGGGCGTGGCAGCCGCGGACCGTATGCTGCTGGACCCGAATCACCGGCTGATAGCCCAGGCGATCCACCGGGGATCGGCCGTCGGCGGCATCGGCTTCCTCGGTCTGCACATCTGGTCCAAGCTCGCTCTCGGCTCCACGAGCTGGCAGGCAGCGGCGATACCCGGGCTCGACTCGGCCCAGCCCATCCTGATCGGCATGGGCACGGTCGCCGGATATCTCTTCGTGGCGGTGACGGTCACGGGCGCCGTGCGGGGCGCCTTCGCACGCAAGGGCCAGTCACGTCTGTGGCGTGCCCTGCACATGACCGCCTACCTCGCATGGGGCGCTTCCCTGGTGCACGGCCTTCGTGCCGGCCGTGCCGTCGCCGACTGGGTGGACTGGGGATACGGCGTTGCCCTTACCGGAGTGACGGTCGTCCTGATGATGCGCCTGGCTCCCGGGCGTAACTCATCGGGCGAGAAGCGCAAGAAGGAGCAATAGTGACAGCTGTCGTGCCCTCCCCCGTCTCCGCGTCCAACGCGGACTCGGTGCCCTCCCTCGCCTCGTTCGGGCCGCCACGGCTGCTCGCGGGCCTGGGCACCGGCGCGGGATGGACCCGGCGCCTGGAGCGCGTGGGCCATCTGACGGTGCACGGAACGATGCCGGAACTGCGGCTCGAGGAACTGGTCGACCTCGCTGAGAACATCGACCTGCGTGGCCGGGGCGGTGCGGGCTTCCCCTTCGCCCGCAAGCTCAAGGCGGTCATCGAATCCGCTCACCGGCGCCAGCAAGCGCGTGCGGCCGTGGTCGTCAACGGCAGCGAGGGCGAGCCCAGCTGCCTCAAGGACACCGCGCTGCTCCTGTTCACTCCGCATCTGGTGCTGGACGGGGCGATGCTGTGCGCCCGCGCCCTCAACTCGGACGAGGTCAACGTCGCCGTGACCCGCCCCGACGTGGAGCGCTCCGTTCGCGACGCCGTCGCCGAGCGCGGCCCGGAAGGCCCCCGCATCCGCGTCATACGCATGCCGGAACGCTTCGTCACGGGCGAGTCCAGCGCGATCGTGAGCGGCCTCAACCAGCTGCCGGTGCTGCCCTCCGGTTCGGGCGTACGCGCCAGTGACGCCGGTGTCGACGGGATGCCCACGCTCCTGTCCAACACCGAGACCTTCGCGCAGCTCGCCGTCGGCGCACGCCTCGGCGCTCTCGACTTCCGCAACGTGGGTCTGCCCACGGAACCGGGCACGGTGCTGCTCACGGTGGGCGGCGACAAGGTCGTGGAGACGCCGACCGGCGCGCCGCTCCCGTACATCCTCGGACTGTGCGGCATCGACCCGGGCCAGGGCGTGCTGATCGGCGGCTATCACGGCCGCTTCCTCGAGCGGGACTCGTGCTGGCAGGCGCGCATCTCCCGCGACTCGCTCGACGCGCTGGGCAGCACGCTCGGCGCCGGCGCGGTACTGCCGCTGCCCGAGGGAACCTGCCCTGTCGGTGAGGTCGAACTGGTCGCCCGCTGGCTGGCGGAGGAGTCTGCCGGACAGTGCGGTCCCTGCTTCCTGGGGCTGCCGGCACTCGCCGACACGGTGGCCTGGGCGGCCGACGGCGGCGGGATGGACGCGCTGGACCAGCTGAAGGCTCGGGCCAAGGGGGTCAAGGGGCGCGGAGCGTGCGGCCACCCCGAGGGCACGGCACGGTTCGTCGAGTCGGCTCTGGAGAGCTTCGCCGAGGACTTCGAGGAGCACGCCCTCGGCAACGGATGCGGAAGGCCCGTCATCGGCTGCCTGGCGGTGCCGGAGCGGGTGCAGCTCGCAGCGGGCTACCAGCCCCCCGAGCGTCCCGAACGCAGCCGGCGCGCCGCCCCGCAGATCCAGCAGAAGCAGAAGCGGCTCGTCGTCGACTGGACGCTGTGCCAGGGACACGGGCTCTGCGCGGGCGTCGTCCCCGACATGATCGAGCTCGACATCGACGGCTACCCCACGGGCGCGTCCGCGACGATCCACCCGAACATGCACAAGCAGGCCCAGCGCGCCGTGCGGCGTTGCCCGGCGCTGGCGCTGCGGATCGTGGAGCGATAGGGGCACAGGGGCACAAGGGGCACTGTCGCGCACCCGCGCGAGACGCCTGCGCGATGCCCCAATTGGCGGCAGACGGCGGGGATTTCGCCGGTCAGCACATTTGACCGCGAGGCGGAACCCCGCCGTTTGGCACGATCGGACAACTTTCCGCCGCCCGGATCACTGCTGCACCACACTCACATGCCAGCCACACATATCCAGCACTGAAGGAGCGGTCATGAGGAAGCAGCGTCACGTGGCTCTGATGGGGACCGCGCTCGCACTCGCGTTGTTCGCTACGGGCTGCGGTTCCGCGGGCGATGACTACTCCGGTCAGAAGATCAAGCCGGCCGGACAGGCCGCCGACAACGGCGACGCGAGCGGCACGAGCAAGAGGGATACCCCGGCGAAGACGCTGGAGGTCAAACGCACGGCCAAGCTGGGTGACGTCGTCACCGACTCCAACGGCTGGACGCTCTACCGCTACGACGAGGACACGGCCTCGCCGTCGCAGTCCAACTGCAACGGCAAGTGCGAGAAGGCCTGGCCGCCGGTGCCGGCGAAGGACGCCAAGGCCTCGGCCGGTATTTCCAAGGAGCAGATCGGCAAGGTCAAGCGCAGCGACGGTTCCTGGCAGCTGACCCTCGGCGGCTGGCCGGTCTACCGCTTCGCGAAGGACGCCGAGCCGGGCGACTGGGAGGGCCACGGCGTCGACGGGATGTGGAACGCGCTTGCCCCCGACGGCAACAAGGCGAGTGCGCGCAACGTCAAGGACCTGCAGGCCGTGAAGAACCCGGAGCTCGGCAAGATCCTCACCGACTCGAAGGGCCGCACGCTCTACCGGTTCGACAAGGACTCGGCGTGGCCGATGAAGTCCAACTGCAAGGGCGAATGCCTGAAGTCGTGGGTGCCCGCGAAGCCTGCCGACAAGGACAAGGTCGAAGGCGTGAACCCGAAGCTGCTCAGCACCTACAAGCGTGCGGACGGCACCGAGCAGATGTCGATCGACTGCTGGCCGCTGTACTGGTTCAAGGGCGACAAGAAGCCCGGTGACATCAACGGCCAGGGCAAGATGGGCATGTGGCACGCGGCCACCGACGAGGGCAAGAGGGCAGGCGTGGCTCCCTGATCCTCCCCGTCCCTACAGCACACGGCAGGACCGGAATCCCCTCAGGGCCCGCCTCCTCGCAACGCCCCACCGGGCGTGCAGGGAGGCGGGCCCTGAGGGTGCACGGGGCCGTTTCGAGCCTGGCGCAGATCGAGGTAGAAGGCGACGAACGGCCTCAACAGCTCCTTCAGCGGCGCGAGTTCGGGCACGTCGTCACGGGTGAAGGCGGGTCTGCTCACGGGAGCAACCTTGCAGCGCGGCCGGGATGCCAGCGGGGTGTGCTGCCATGGCAGCACCACTGCCAGTGGTGCCACCGGCAGTGCCCGTGTCCGGCGACAACCGGCGACAAGGAGTCCCCCATGGCTGAGAAGTCCTCCCACCAGCACCGCCTCCTGCAGCGCCTGATCAACGGCCGCCCAGGCACGGCGAATCCGTGAACGGCTCTCTCCCGCCCGGAGAGAGCCGTTCTCAATGCCAGGGGCCAAGTGCACCTGCGAGGCCCTCAGAGGCCCCTCTGGGCCTCTTCCTGCCCCCACATCACGGAAACCGGTGGGGCACCATCCGGATATCCCCGTCCGGCAGGTCCGTCGACCGCAGCCGTGGACCGCAGCCCCGCGCGGCGTGCCGCGGTGCGCAACCGCGGCATCAGCGGGGCGCGTTGACGCGACCAGCCGGAGTCGATCGGCAGCAGCCCCGGCACGATCGTGCGGACCGTGCGCAGGCCGATGCGTTCCTGCTCGGGCGTCGTCTGGCCCACCACGATCACCCCTGCCCGGCCGCCACGAGCTCGTCGCGGCACACGGCGACGTCTTCCAGCACGTCGCCGCCGCGTGGCCGCCGCGCCTGCCAGTCGCGGCAGAGCGCCGAGGGCGGCTCCACGGACGCGGACCGGAGGCAGGGACGGACACGGACCGGAGGCAGGGACGGACACGGACCGGAGGCAGGGACGGACACGGGCCGGAGGCAGGGACGGACGTGGCGGGCCATGCGCGGCAGTCCGTACAGCTGCACGTGGTCCTTCAAGGTGCAGCACCTTGCCGAAGTCGTCGGCCGTGGCCTCCAGTTCGGCCCGTCGCGCGCCGAACCGCCGGGGCAGCTGCGGGATGCAGGTGAGCACCTGGGACAGGGCGCCTTCCAGAGCGGCGGCCGGGTCGAGGCCCGCTCCGGCGCCGAACGAGAAGCTGCCCGGGCCGCCGTCCCCGACGCGTTCCCCCGGCGCAACAGGCCGCTTCCGCCCGGCCGGAGACCCGTCAGCGCTTCAGAGGCTGCACATCGTCGCTCGTATCGGTGGAGGTGCCCTCGCCGCTCCCGGCGGCACGGGCGCGGCGGCGCAGCAGCAGCCCGCGCAGCGCGCCGACCGCGGGATCGGTCCAGCGGGCGGCGAGCGGGCCGGCGATGACCAGCAGCAGCACGTACGCGGTGGCGAGCGGGCCGATGCGCGGCTCGGCGCTCACGGCGAGCCCGGCGATGACGATGGAGAACTCCCCGCGTGCGACGAGCGCGCCACCCGCACGCAGCCGCCCGCGGCGGCTGATCCCTGCGCGCCTGGCCGCGTACCAACCAGTGACGATCTTGGTGACGATGGTGGCGAGGGCGAGCAGCAGGGCGGGGAAGAGCACCGGCGGAATCTCGGACGGCGACGTCGACAGCCCGAAGAAGACGAAGAAGACGGCGGCGAAGAGATCCCGCAGCGGCGTCAGCAGAGCCCGCGCGTTCTCCGCCGTCTCTCCCGAGAGCGCGATGCCGACGAGGAACGCACCGACCGCGGCGGAGACTTGGAGCTTCTGCGCGATCCCGGCCACGAGCAGCGTCAGCCCGAGGACGACGAGCAGCAGCATCTCCGGGGTGTCGGAGCTGACGGCGCGGCTGATGACCCGCCCGTGCCGCAGCGCGACGTACAGAACCGCACCGACGGTGCCCAGGGCGACGAGCAGCGTGACGCTGCCGCCCGCCACTCCCACCCCGGCGAGCAGCGCCGTGAGCAGCGGCAGATACACGGCCATCGACAGGTCCTCCATGACGAGGATGCCGAGGATGACCGGGGTCTCCCGGTTGCCGAGGCGGCCCAGGTCGGTGAGGACCTTCGCGATCACTCCCGAGGAGGAGATCCAGGTGACGCCCGCGAGCGCCAGGACCCCCGCCGGCCCCCAGCCGAGAAGCAGCCCGGCGAGAGCACCGGGCACGGCGTTGAGCACGAAGTCGACGATGCCGGAGGGGTATTGGGTCTTCAGGCTCGTCACGAGCTCCGCCGCGGTGTACTCGAGCCCCAGCAGCAACAGGAGCAGGAGCACCCCTATCTCGGCGCCGACCTCGATGAACCCCTCACTGGCGTTCAGGGGGAAGAAGCCACCGTGCCCGAAGGCGAGGCCGCCCAGCAGGTAGAGCGGGATCGGTGACATGCCGATGCGGCCCGCGAAGCGCCCGACGAGGCCCAACCCGAGGATCACGGCGCCCAGTTCGATGAGCAGAACGGTGGTGTCGTGCACGGGCTCGACCTGTCCCCTTCTCTACCGCCGGTCCCTGCTGCGTTCTCCTGGCGGGGACCGGCCGGGACCGGCCAGGACGGCCCGTCCCTGTGTGCGGCCCGTCAGGTGCCGCTGATGATGCGGGTGAGCTCGTCGACCCCTTCGCGGGTGCCGACGGCGACGACCTCGTCGCCCGCCTCCAGCCGGAACTCCGGCCCGGGAGAGGGGTGCGGCCCCGTACGGCGGAGCACGGCGACGATGTAGGCGCCGGTGCGTGTGCGGGCGCGGGTCTCTCCGAGCGGGCGGCTGCGGTAGGGCGACTGGGTCGTCACGGCGATGCGTTCGGTGACGAGGTCCAGGTCCATCTCGCCGGTGCCGAGGGCCGGGGTGTCGGGCGGCGCGAGCAGCGCGGCGAGGGACGCGGCCTCGTCGGAGTCGAGCGGCACCGTGGCCTGGCAGGCGTCGGGGTCGTCGGGCTCGTAGAAGCCGAGGAAACGCCGCCCGTCCTGGTGGGCGACGACGGAGATGTGGCGGCCCGCCCGGGTCTCGATGTCGTACTGCGTGCCGACTCCCGGCAGCTTGGTGCGCTGCGTGGTCATGGCTGCCTCTGCCTCCTCGGAGAGTGCGATACGGGCCGCACGGCGCGGCGAGCACGAGACTAACCCGCAGGGAGTACAGGCCCCCGGCCGCACCCGGTGGCGCCGGCCCGCACCGCGCCGGGAAGCCGCGGAGCCTGCGTGCACCACGGCGCGGACCGCCCGTGGCCGGGCCGGTGGCCGGGGACCGCGAGCGGCCCGTGGACAGGGCGCCTAGGAGCCGTCCGGGTCGGCACGCTCCAGCGCGGGCTTCGGCCCCGGCTCGGCCTCGGTCAGCAGATAGTCGGCGGCGGCGGTGTCGGTGACGAGGCTCGTCACGAGGCCGGAGCGCAGGACCGCGCCGATGGCTTCGGCCTTGCGCTGGCCGCCGGCGATGGCGATCACCTCGGGGACCCGGCGCAGCCGCTCGGCCTCGACGGTGATGCAGCGCTCTCCGAGGTCACGTCCGATGCGGCGGCCGCTCTTGTCGAAGAGGTGGGCGGACATCTCGGCGGCGACACCCAGCGAGGAGTAATGCTCGCGCTCGGTGTCGCTGAGCATGTCGTGGACGGTGGAGATGCCCGGTTCCCAGGAGCCGATGGACACGGCGGCGACCGTCACCTTGTCGAAGTACTCGAAGGCGCGGGCGATGCCGGTCTGGCTGCGCAGCGCGGCGGCGGTCGCGGGGTCGGGCAGCAGCATCGGGGCGTAGACGGGGTGCGCCTCTCCCCCGGCGACCTCGGCGGCCCGCCGCACGGCCTCGACGGATCCGCGGTCAGCCGTGCCCGCGTCGTATACGCCGGTGAGCTGCACGACGGTGCAGGGCGGCAGCTGGCGCAGCGCGGCGGCAGTGTGGATGGTGGAGCGGCCCCAGGCCAGGCCGAGCACATCCCCCTCGGTGACGAGCTCGCCGAGCAGGCCGGCGGCCACCTCACCCAGGTTCTCCGGGTCTGCGCCGTCGTCCACCGCCTCGGAAGGGGATTCGACGACGACCACGTGCCGCAGCCCGTAGCGGGCCCTCAGAGCGTCCGAGCGGTCGGCGTCCAGCTCTGCGGGAACCCTGATCTCGATGCGGACCAGGTCGCGCTCCAGCGCCGTCTCCAGCACCCGCGCCACCTTGAAGCGGCTCACGCCGAACTCGTCCGCGATCTGGATCTTGGATTTGCCCTCAAGGTAGAAGCGGCGTGCCATGGCTGCCGCCTGCATGAGCTCGGCGGGTCCCATTCGTGTGGTCCGACCCGACGACACCGCACTCACCTCACTGTCTTGCCATACGTACGCCTCAGCGCTGGACGTTCATCCTTGCAGATCCCGGGTGACCTCGATCCCAATCCTGCGCCTGCCGAACAGCTCCGCGGCCCGTCCCGGACCCTGAATCCAGTGTGCGCACACCGCACGGGCGTTCCGAATCCGCCGGACGAAGCCCCTGCGAACGATGGGCGTCGGCGCCGTGTCCCGGGAAAAGCACCGGGTCAGGGGGTCACAGGTGGCCACCGCCCGAAGGAGCCTCTGCCCGGCGTGCCGCCTCCTCCGCCTGCTGGCGCAGTCCCCGGACGGCCGCGGCGGGGTCGTCGGTGCTGTAGACGGAAGATCCCGCGACGAAGACGTCCGCGCCTGCCTCCGCGCACTGCTCGATGGTGGAGGCGGAGACCCCTCCGTCCACCTGGAGCCACATCTCGAGGCCGTGCTTGTCCATGAGCTGCCGGGCCCGGCGGATCTTCGGCAGCATTATGTCGAGGAACGCCTGCCCGCCGAATCCGGGCTCCACGGTCATCACCAGCAACATGTCCAGCTCGGGCAGCAGGTCCTCGTAGAGCTCGACGGGCGTCGCGGGCTTGAGCGCCATCGACGCGCGGGCGCCGAGCGCCTTGATCTCCCTGGCGAGCCGCACGGGCGCGCCCGCGGCCTCCGCGTGGAAGGTGACGGACCGGGCGCCCGCCTCCACGTACTGCGGCGCCCAGCGGTCCGGCTCCTCGATCATCAGGTGGCAGTCCAGAGGGATGTCGCTCGCCTTGCTCAGCGCCTCGACGACGGGTGCACCGAGCGTGAGGTTGGGGACGAAGTGGCCGTCCATGACGTCGACATGGAGCCAGTCCGCTCCGGTCACCGCTTCGGCCTCGTCGGCGAGGCGAGCGAAGTCGGCCGAGAGGATGCTGGGACTGATCTGAGCCATGTGCCTGGTGCCTGCCTATCTGAACCGTCGGGCCGGGCCTGCCGGCCCCCGCCTGTGCTGCCCTGACCGTGCGGCGCGGGGCGTTCGGGGTGTCGCACGGCGGATCATGCCATCCGAGGGGGACGCGGCGCCGCGCGGCCACCGGCTCGCACTCGCCAGGTCCGCCGCGGACCGCACGCGGGCGGGGCGCACCCAGGAATCACGGGCGGACACGAACGGCCGGGCGTGCGCCGCGAGTTGTCCGCAGCGCACGCCCGGGCGAAGGTGCGTGCTCAGAGCCAGCCCGGGATGACGAAGAACAGCCACGTCACCGGAGGGGCGAGAGCGACCATGCTGAATCCCCAGATCATGAGCTTCTTGAAGACCATCTCGCGTTGCTCCTTCGGCGCGTTCGCCGTCACGAGCGCACCGCTGGTGGAGAACGGCGAGGAGTCGACGACGGACGAGGAGATGGCCAGCGCGATGATCATGCCGACCGCTCCGACGTGACCGCCCTGAAGGAAGGGCACGGCCAGCGGGATGAGCGCGCCCAGGATTCCGGTCGTCGAGGCGAAGGCGGAGACCACCGCACCGATGAAGCAGATCAACAGGGCTGCCAGCAGCGGGGCGTTGATCCCCGCGACGCTGTCGCCGAGGAAGTCGATCGTCCCCATCTCCTCCATCATGGTGACGAAGGTGACGATGCCGCAGACAAGGAGCACCGTGGACCACGCGCAGGCGTCCACTGCGCCCTTGGCGGAAGCGGGGTTCACGAGCGTGAGCACGACGCCGACGGTGAGTGCCATGAGGCCGGGGTCCAGGTCGAAGAAGAGGGTCCCGACGACCATCCCGACCAGCCCGAGCAGCGTGAGGGCCCGGATGCCGGTGAGCTGTACGGCCTCTTCCTCCACCTCGACGGCACTCGTACCGCCCCCACCTGAGGGAGCAGTTGCGGGGGCGGGGGCTCCGCCGCCCTTGACGGCCGTCGCTCCGGTGCCGCCGTCCGTCTCCAGGCCGGGCTTGTCGCCCGACCCGGCGGGTGCGCCCGCCGTCACCAGCGAACCGCCCTCGTCGTCCCCGGATTCCGTCGCCTTCTGCGTGTCCTCCGCCCGGCGGCCGAGGAGGCCGCGTCCACCGAACAGGAAGAAGACGACGAGGCTGAGGACCACGTTGAAGAGGAATGAGCTGACGAAGAGCAGCGTCGGATTTCCGGCCAGTTCGTTCCGCGATACGACACCGTTCGTGATGCTGCCGAAGATGCTGATCGGCGAGAATCCGCCGGCGCTGGCGCCGTTGATGATGAGCAGCCCCATCAGCACCGGGTTGATCCGGTAGCGCACACAGAATCCCATGCCGATGGGAGCGATGATTCCCACGGCCGCGGGCACGACAGCACCGGTCGCCGTCAGAACGGCCGTGACCAGGAACATCACCCAGGGTATGAGTGCGATCCTGCCGCCCACGGCCCGGGTCGCGGACTGGACCAGCCAGTTCACCGTCCCATTGTTATTGGCGATGGCGAAAAGGAATGTGACACCGACGAGCACGACGAACAGGTCGCCCGGGAAGCCGCCGAATATGTCGTCCGCGGACTTGCCCACGAATCCGCTTCCGACCACAAATGCAGCCACGATGGCGAGCGCGCCCATGTGGACCTTCGTGAAGGTGGCGATGGCGAATACCAGCACCAACCCGATGATGGCTATGACATGATCTGACACGAGGCTTCCTCGCCTTCGGTCGAACGGTCGGTACAAAGGCGTACCGGCACCTGTCCGAGCGGTAATCAGAAGCCTTTCCGGGCCTGTGACTCCGCCCTTGCGAGCGCTTCTGGGGATTGCCCGCAAAACGCCTAACTATTCCGCTATACGGAATCCGGTTTTCGCCTTGGGTGAGTATGTGAGGGGGGTCGGGGCCCGTCAAGGGTTCGCGTGAGGATCCTTCAACTCCCGTCGCCTCCCTCGTGCGCGCGTCCCAGAGCTGCACTGATTCTCTTGGCCGCTTCGTTGACGAGAGCGCCGTAGACGGGTCTCGCCTCGTCCGACATTCGGCTCGTCGGAACGTTGACACTGATGCTCGCGACCGGAAGTCCGGCCTCTCCGATGACCGCCGAGGCGACAGCCGAGACGTCCGAGCGCCATTCACCGGCATTCGTCGCCCAGCCCCGTTCACGGGTCCTGGCCAATTCCGCGCGCAGTTTCGCCGCGTCGGTGATCGTCGTCTCGGTGAATCCCCTGAGCCCCTGGGCGATGTAGCGCTCGACGGCCTCCTCGGGGTCGGCCGCGAGCACCGCCTTGCCGTTGGCGGAGGCGTGCACCGAGAGGTTCTGGCCCAGCGGCAGGATGATCCGCACGGGCTGCGAGGTCTCCAGGCGCTCGACCAGCACCACCTTGCTGCCCTCGCGGACCGCGAGGTGGACCGTCTCGTCGGTGCGGCGGCGCAGTTCCTCCATCACCGGCAACGCGATGTCCCGCAGGCCGAGTTCGTCCGTGGCGTGCCGGCCGACGTGCAGCGCCTTGGTGGTGACGACCCACCGGGTGGGGGCCGAGCCGGTGGAGCGGATCCACCCCGCCTCCTTCAGCGTGACCAGGGTCCGCTGCACGGAGGACTTGGGCAGCCCCATGGCACGTGCCAGGTCGGCGACGCCGATCGGCTGGCGGACGGCGACTTCTTCGAGGGCCCGGAGGGCGTTGAGGACGTTCTGCATCCATTGACTCGTTCCGTGGGGGAACCTTAGGCTCCAGCGTGCCGCGTGACGATACAGCGTGCCGCTCAGCGGCACAACCCTTTGGGAGGAGCCGGAACATGACCCCGCGCACCGGTCGCCACTTCCTGCAGATCCCCGGCCCCACCAACGTGCCCGACCAGGTGCTCCGCGCCATGTCGGCGCCCACCATCGACCACCGGGGGCCGGAGTTCTCGGCGCTGACGCTGCGTCTGCTGGAGGCGCTGGGGCCGGTCTTCGGGACCACGGGCCCTGTCCTGATCTATCCCGCCTCCGGCACGGGTGCCTGGGAGGCGGCCCTGGTCAACACCCTCAGCCCCGGCGACCGCGTCCTCAGCTTCGAGACGGGTCACTTCTCCTCGCTCTGGCGCGGGATGGCGGATGACCTGGGCCTCGAGACCGCCACCGACTTCATCCCGGGCGACTGGCGGCACGGCGCCGATCCCGAAGTGCTCGCCGAGCGGCTCGCCGCCGACACCGAGCACGCGATCAAGGCCGTCTGCGTCGTGCACAACGAGACCTCGACCGGCGTGGCCAGCCGCATCCCCGAGATCCGGCGAGCCATGGACGAGGCGGGCCACCCGGCCCTGCTGCTCGTCGACACCATCTCCTCGCTCGGCTCCATCGACTACCGCCACGACGAGTGGGGCGTCGACGTCACCGTGGCCGGCTCGCAGAAGGGGCTGATGCTGCCACCGGGCCTGAGCTTCAACGCCGTCAGCGACAAGGCACTCGCGGCGAGCCGGACCGCGCGACTGCCGAAGGTGTTCTGGGACTGGACGCCCGTCATCGAGGCGAACCGGCAGGGTTCCTTTCCCTACACCCCCGCCACGAACCTGCTGTACGGGCTGGAAGAGGCGCTGCGGATGCTGCAGGCGGAGGGCCTGCCCAACGTCTTCGCCCGGCACGCGCGGCATGCCGCCGCCACGCGCGCCGCCGTGCGCGGCTGGGGACTTGAGGTTCTCTGCCAGGACGAGCGGGAGCACTCCGGCTCGCTCACTGCCGTGGTGATGCCGGACGGGCACGACGCCGACAAGCTCCGCAAGATCATCCTGGAGCGGTTCGACATGTCCCTGGGCGCCGGTCTCGGGCGCCTGGCGGGGCGGGTCTTCCGCATCGGCCACCTCGGCCACCTCAGCGACCTCACCCTCGCGGGCACGCTCGCAGGTGTGCAGATGGGGCTCCAGCTCGCCGGAGTCCCGGTCGACACGGACGGTCTCGACGCGGCGCTGGTGACGTTGCGCGACGAGGAGTGACCGACCAGCTCAGCCCGTCGCGCCCACACCCCGCGCGCTTCCCCGGCCGCGCCGCGCAGGCGCCGGTTCCGCAGCGTCCACGAGCACTTGGAGTCCGCACCACATGACAGCGATCAGCGGCGACGCACCTTCCGCGGCCGCCACCACGGAGACGGCCCGTCAGGTCGAGGCCCGTCTGCGCGGTGAGATCGAGGGCGACGTCCTCTTCGACGAGTACACCCGGCACCTCTTCTCCCGCGACGCGAGCATGTACGCGATCAAGCCGCTGGGCGTCGTCTTCCCCCGTCACGCCGGCGACGTGCAGGCCGCCGTGACGGCCGCCGCCGAAGCGGGCATCCCCGTCGTGCCGCGCGGCGCCGGTACGTCCCTGGCCGGGCAGACCATCGGGCCCGGTCTGGTCCTGGACCTCTCCCGCCACATGAACCGCATCGTGGAGATCGACGCGGAGGGCCGCACCGCGCTGGTCGAGGCGGGCGTCGTGCAGGACCAGCTCAACCGGGCGGCTGCCGGGCACGGGCTGATGTTCGGACCGGACACCTCCACCAGCAACCGGGCCACCGTCGGCGGAATGATCGGCAACAACTCGGCGGGCAGCGGTTCGATCCGCTACGGCATGACGATCGACCACGTGCGCGAACTCGACGTCGTGCTCTCGGACTCGGCGACGGCGCACCTCGCCCCCGTCGACGAGGCGGTGCGCGAACACCGCGCCGGGCTGCCGACGCTGGAGGGGCGTCTCTACCGCGAACTTCCGCGGATCGTCCGGGAGAACGACGCGGCGATAGCCGGCGGCATGCCGCAG
Organism: Streptomyces bathyalis; assembly: GCF_015910445.1. Taxonomy (NCBI): domain Bacteria; kingdom Bacillati; phylum Actinomycetota; class Actinomycetes; order Kitasatosporales; family Streptomycetaceae; genus Streptomyces; species Streptomyces bathyalis. The sequence goes on along the minus strand of NZ_CP048882.1, from coordinate 6,798,578 downwards.
TTCTGGCGCCGCGCGTGCGGCTACCGGCTGGACCGACTCGCCCGTCCGGATGCGGAGTTCGATCTGGCGAAGTTCGTCGTGGGCTCGGAGGGCACCCTCGTGCTGGCCACCCGCGCCCTCGTCGACCTCGTGCCGAAGCCCGCCCGGACGGTGATCGCCGTCGGGCACTTCACCTCCGTGGCGGGGGCGATCGCCGCCACCGAGGACGCGCTGGCGTGCGATCCGTCGGCGGTGGAGATGATGGACCGCACGATCCTCGACCTGTCACGGAAGAAGATCGAGTACGCCTCACTCGGCTCCATCCTCGAAGGCGACCCGGAGGCCCTGCTCTTCGTCAGCTTCACCGGCGACGACGAGAAGGAACTCATCGGCAGGCTGGAGCGGCTCACGTCCCTCTGGAAGCGCCACGGCCACGGGTACCACACCCTCCAGGCCGTCACCCCCGCCCAGCAGGGCTCGCTGCTGAAGGTCCGCAAGTCCAGCCTCGGCCTGCTGATGGCCGCCAGCGAGGGCACGCGCCGCCCGCTGGCCTTCATCGAGGACACCGCCGTCGACCCGGTCCATCTCGCCGACTACACACGGCGCTTCAAGCAGGTCCTGGACCGTCACGGCCTCAACGCGGGCTTCTACGGCCACTGTTCGGTCGGCTGCCTGCACATCCGTCCCTTCGTCGACACCGCCGACCCGTCGCAGGTCGCGACGATGCGGTCGGTCGCGGAGGAGATCAAGGACCTCGTGCGGGAGTACGGCGGCGTCAACTCCAGCGAGCACGGCGACGGACTGGCACGCAGCGAGTTCAACCGCGAGATCTTCGGCGACGAACTGTACGAGGCGATGCGGCGCGTGAAGGGCCTCTTCGACCCCGAGAACCGCCTCAACCCCGGCAAGATCGTCGACGCGCCGTCCATGACGGACAACCTCCGCGACCCCGCGCTGCCGCCGGCCGGACCGCTGCGCACCCGCCTGGACTTCGAGGTCGTCGGCGGCATGCGCGGCGCCGCCGACCGCTGCATGAACATCGGGCTGTGCCGCAAGGCCGACGCGGGCACCATGTGCCCCTCGTACATGGCCACGCTCAAGGAGGAGGACTCCACGCGCGGCCGTGCCAACGCCCTGGTGAAGGCCCTCTCCGAACCCGACCCGCACCGTGCGCTGGGCGACGAGCGTCTCCATGAGGTCCTCGACCTGTGCCTGATGTGCAAGGCGTGCAAGAGCGAGTGCCCCCTCGGCGTCGACATGGCCACCCTCAAGGCGGAGTCGCTCGCCCACCACCACGACGAGCACGGAATCCCCCGCAGATCACGGGTGTTCGCCTCGATCCGCTCGCTGAACCGGATGGGCTCGGCCACGGCGCCCCTCTCCAACCTCCCCGGACGCATCCCGTTCCTGCGCAGGCTCATGGACCGGTGGCTGGGCATCGCCCCGGCACGGCCGCTGCCGGTCTTCGTGCGGGGCAACCTCGTGCGCTGGTTCCGGCGGCGCGGCCAGGCGGCCGGTGCGCCGGCGCCCGCGACCGGCTCGGTGCCGCCCGGATCCCAGGGCACCGTCACCTACCTCGCGGACTCCTTCACCACCTACACCGAGCCCGGGATCGGCCGCGCCGCCGTGGAACTCCTCGAACTGGCGGGCTGGCGCGTCGCGTTGGAGTCGCGCGGCTGCTGCGGGCGGTCCGCCTTCTCCAAGGGACTGCTCGACGAGGCGAAGGACCAGGCCCGCAAGCTGACGAGGCTGCTGTCGGAGAACTCTCCCGCCGGCTCACCGGTCGTCGGCTGCGAACCCTCCTGCCTGATGACGCTCCGCGACGAGCACCGCGCCATGCTGCCGGAGGACGCCGCGGTCGCGGACATCTCCGGCCGCGTGCGCCAGGTCGAGGAGCTGCTCACCGAGGCCGTCGACGACGGACGGCTCCGGCTGGCGCCCGACGCATGGCCCGCCAGCCGGCGCATCCTCTACCACGGCCACTGCCACCAGAAGGCCGAGGTCGGCACCGCGGCGACCGTCGAACTGCTGAAGCGGATTCCCGGCGCCGAGGTCGTCGAACTCGACGCGGGCTGCTGCGGCATGGCCGGCTCGTTCGGCTTCGAGTCCGAGCACTACGAGACGTCCATGACGGTCGGCAGCGACCGCCTCTTCCCCGCCATCAGCGCCGAGGGCGACCGGACCGTCGTCGCGGCGAGCGGGGTCTCGTGCCGGCAGCAGATCTTCCACGGCACGGAACGCAACGCCTGGCATCCCGTCGAGCTGGTGCGCGCCGCGCTGCTCACCGGTTCACCGGCCACCGGCGGCACCGGGGACGAGTCCCCCGCGACCGCCACGGAAGGAGAGGCGCCGCAGTGACGACAGGCCAGAACACGGGCGCCCTCGAAGGCGTACGCGTCATCGACCTCACGCAGGTGATGGCGGGCCCGTACTGCACGATGCTCCTCGCCGACCTCGGCGCGGACGTGATCAAGGTCGAACCGCCCGGCACCGGCGACCAGACCCGCAGCGGCTGGGACGCGCCGGCGCCCGGCCACGACAGTGCCTCCTTCCACGCGCTGAACCGCAACAAGCGCAGCGTCGCCCTCGATCTGCGCTCCGATGAGGGGCAGCGGGACTTCCACACACTCGTCGCGGACGCGGACGTCGTCGTGGAGAACTTCCGTCCCGGAGTCGCCGACCGGCTGGGCGTCGGCTACGAGGCCGCACGCAAGACCAGGCCGGACATCGTCTACGCGTCGATCTCGGGCTTCGGGCAGTACGGCCCCTACGCCCAACGTCCCGGATACGACCTCATCGCCCAGAGCATGGCCGGCGCCCTCAGCGTCACGGGCGAAGGAGACGGGGCCCCGGTCAAGTGCGGCCTGCCCGTGGGCGATCTCGGCGCCGGGATGCTGTGCGCGGTCGCCATCCTGGGCGCGTACGTGCACCGCACGCGCACCGGAGAGGGCCAGTACCTGGAGACCTCACTGTACGAAGCGGTGCTGGCCATGTCGGTGTGGGAGTCCACGGAGTTCTTCTCCACAGGACGTCCGCCCCGGCGCCTCGGCTCAGCGCACCGGATGACAGCCCCGTACCAAGCCGTGCGTACCGCGGACGGATACGTCACCGTCGCCGCCAACACCCAGCGCCTGTGGGAGCGGCTTTGCGGCGCGCTCGGCCTCGAACACCTCGTGGCGGACGAACGGTTCGTCACCAACCCCACGCGCATGGAGCACCGGGCGGAGCTGATCGCGATGCTCGAAGGACGGCTGGCGGCCGAGACCACCAGCGAGACCGTCGCCAAGCTCCTCGACGCGGGCGTGCCCGCGGGGCCGATCCTGGACTACGAGCAGCTGCTCGGAGACGACCCGGACCCGCATGCCACAGCGCGCGGCATGGTCGAGGAGTACGAGCACCCCGTGTCCGGCAGGAAGCGCGTCCTCGGCTTCCCCGTAAAGCTGGGGCGCACCCCGGCACGGATGCGCCGCCATCCACCGCTCCTCGGCGAACACAACGACGAACTCCTGGGGGACGCATGAGCGTCGAGCAAGAGACCCCGTCCGTCAGCTGGAGCGAGGAGAAGGTGCCCGGCACCGACACGTCCGTCGCGCGGCTCACGCTCTCCAACCCGCGGCAGCGCAACGCCCTGACGCTGGAGATGTACGACCAGCTCCGCCAGGCGTGCGAGGAGATCGACGCCGCCTCCGACGTGCGCGTGACGGTGCTGCGCGGAGCGGGCGGCCGGGCGCTCGCCGCGGGCACGGACATCCGGGAGTTCCGCGGCTTCACCGGCCGCGACGGCGTCGAGTACGAGCGGCGCGTGGGGAGTGCCGTCGAACGCCTGGCCGCCCTGCGGATGCCCGTCATCGCCGCCGTCGAGGGTCCCGCCGTCGGCGGCGGCCTGGCGCTGACCGTCTCCTGCGACATCGTCGTGTGCACCCCCGACTCCGTCTTCGGCGCACCCATTGCCCGCACGCTCGGCAACTGCCTCGCGCCTGCGGTGATCGCGCGGTTGTACGCGTCCCTGGGCAGGGCCCGCACTCTGCGCGCGCTGCTCACCGCCCGGCTGATCAGCGCACAGGAGGCGTACGAGGCGGGCCTGGTGGCGCAGATCGTCGACGCCGACGGATTGGACGAGCACCTCGACGGGCTCACCGCCCGCATCGCCGGCTGCGCACCGCTGACCCTGGCCGCGCTGAAGGAGGCCGACCGGCGGGTACTCAGCGCCTCGGCGCCCGGCAAGGCCGACGACCTGTACGAACTCTGCTACGGCAGCCGCGACTTCCGTGAGGGCGTCGCCGCCTTCCTCGACAAGCGGTCCCCCGAGTGGGAGGGCCGCTGACGCGGCTCCTTGCCGGGGCCCGCTCCCGGACGGCAGGCCCTGACAACGGTCCTGGGGTGAGGATCAGGGCAGGATCGAGTCGACGTATCCCCCGTCGACGCGCAGCGCACCACCGGTCGTGGCCGATGCCTGCTCGGAGCTGAGATACACGACCATGTTGGTGATCTCCTCGGGCTCGATGAGCCGCTGCAGCAGCGACTGCGGCCGGTGCTCGCGCATGAACCGGCGCTGCGCGTCCTCCCAGGGCACGTCACGGTCGACCAGCTCGTAGACGAAGTCCTCCACGCCACCGGTGTGCGTGGGTCCCGCCATGACGGAATTGACCGTGACGCCGCTGCCCGCAGCCTGCTTGGCGAAGCCCCGGCTCACCGAGAGGAGCGCCGTCTTGGACATCCCGTAGTGGATCATCTCCGCCGGCACGACCACCGCGGAGTCGCTGGCGATGTACTGGACGCGCCCCCAGCCCCGTTCGACCATGCCGGGGAGGAACAACCGGGTCAGCCGGATACCGGAGAGCACGTTGACGTCGAAGTAGCGGCGCCACTCGTCGTCGCTGATCTCCAAGGGGTCCTTCGGACCGAAGATCCCGAGATTGTTGACGAGGATGTCCACCTCGGGCAGGGCCTCCGCGGCCTGCCGTGCACCGTCCTCGGTGGTCACATCGGCCACCACGGGCACGGTCCGCGCCCCGGGTACCTCCTGGGCAAGCCGCCGCGCGCTCTCGTCCACCCTCTCCTTCGAGCGGCCGTTGATGCCCACGCGGGCACCGGAGCGGGCCAGCCCCGCGGCGATGGCGGCGCCGATCCCCTGAGTGGAACCGGTGACCAGTGCCGTGCGGCCCGCCAGATCGATCTGCATGATGACGTTCCAGTCCTCTCGAGTACCTCGGTCCTGACTGCGCTCTTCAACAGGTACCTCGGCGGGTTCGTTCCCCGGCCCGGTTACCTGATCGAGGGGGATTTCAATCCCGGCGTCGCGCCAGGACCGGAAGCCCGTGCCCGCGGGTCAACTCGAGGGGCTCCGGCACTCCTTCCACAGCAGCGTGGGGCCCGAACGCCGGCCGGAGGCCCCGGACCGGACTCGTGCATCGGGGAGCGTGAATGCGGTCCGCCAGACGGAAGGCTTCCGTCGCCGAGGCCGCTGCCCGATCAAAATGTCCGGCGTCGCGGAGTCCTTCGGCTCGGTGGAGCAGGAACACGCTCCGGATCGCGATAGAGAGCATCGTATTCACGGTGCGGAGCCCGGAGGCTGAAGCGGCTACTCATCAAGGAGATAGCCAGTGGATTCGATGTGATCAACGAAGGCTGCGACCATGGCGTCTCGGGAATCGGCAGAGAGCAGCGTGAATGGCAGGCCTTCCATGATTCCCCATTCGGTAATGAAGGTCACAGAGAGCCCACTTGGAACGACACAGTTGCACATCCAGAGGGCGAATTCAGCTGCGCTATGAGCATCGGAGTCCAGGATGGCTGCACCTTCGGGCTGCTCCTTTGCGAAGCCCTCCAGAATCTCGTCACCGATGGTGAATCCAAAGGCCAACCGGGGGCTGCGAGGAGGGGCCGGGTCGGCGGGCGGTGGCTCCCTGACCCGGACGAATTCTTCCGGTGTGCGCTCTCGCAGGGCAGTCGTGAAGCCATCGAAGGTTAGCCCCCAACTATTACCCTCGGCAGGACAGAAGAGATACATAACGCGCTGCTGGGCAATAATGGCAGGATCCATGGAGTGTGGCTCTCAATCTCCTAGCTACGGCACGTAACGCGAGTACCCCTTGATCCCGTAGGCGGCCATCATCACGCGCCAATAGGGGACGGCGTCGCGGTAGTTCGTCACCGTCTCCACTCCCCGCATCTCACTGTTGCCCGGATGCTGGACGGCAGCCTGGTATTTGACCAGTTCCTCCCTGTCCTTTTCGAACATGAAGTCCCTTCGGCTTTCTCCGTGGTGTGCCCTCCTCAACTCATCAACGGTGCGGTAGCAGTCCCTCCCTTCGTTCTTCACGTACTTTGCCTCGACGGCCATACCGTCTCGGTCGCGCATGCCATCCACCATGAGCCGATTAGAGGCGGAAATACCACGGGGGATGTGCACTCCGTACTCCGGTGAGCCTGACACACGCATCTGGTAGGAAGCCTCATTCGATTGAGGGTTTCCACCCGTGTACGGCTTCTGGGGTAGAGACGTAAGCCAAGTCTTGAACCTCTGTTGCTGCGGTGCCGTGAGGGCAGGGAACCTCGCGTCCGGTGGGTTAGGAGGGGCGACAGGCTGCACCCGTACAAGCCCGTTGTTGAAGCCGGCTTGAAAGACCCTGACGCTGCCGCGAACCGTGGGTATGGGCAACATCGGTAACCAAGGTCCCGAGCCCTGGTCGTGGTGAGGCTCTTCGATCTTTCCTCGGGAGACACCCAAGGCAGGTGGGATCCCATCGAGCTTCTTGATGTGGTCATCGTCAGCCACCAGTTCGTACAGCCCGCCATCGTGGCCTTGGCCTCCGAAGACAGGCTCCTCCCAGATGGGTAATCGTTCCCCGAAGACAGGGTCCGCTTCCTCAGGGACCCGACGTTGCGCGGTCTCGACGTGGTCCGCATAGGCGTCACAGGCATTGGCGAGTAGCTTGCACGCTGTGGGCAGATTTGCGAATAAGGTCTCGTGTTCACTGACGTCGCTGGGCGGGGGATGCTTGTCGACGTACTTCGCGAAGAAGCGCTTCGCCGCATCTGCCGTATCGCCGGCCTGGTCCATCGTGGCCCTTTGCCCAGCGCTGTACGCATCCCAGTACACGTCTTCCAGCAGCCGACGCGCCGCCCGCCACGTCCCGGCGACAGACTTGAGCTTCTCGGCTGCACCGTGGTTGCGTTGATTGAAGAGGTACCGGTCGATCCAACTCGTCTCTCCAACTACGTCAGGCAGGTCTGCCGCGCTGTGGCTGGCCCGGGGCGTGCAGTCTGGCCCGGCTGGCTGCGCCGCGATACCCGGGGTGAACGGCCCCTCGCCCAAGAGCTCGGCTGCGATGCGGCTCTCGGTCCTCAGAAAATTCTCCGCCGACTCCAGCAGCTTCTGCGCTCCCGAAGCCATGACGATGTGCCCGTAGCTACAGCGATCGAAAACAGCGTGCACCGCGGGCTTGTACTTCGCGGCGAAGAAACGCCCGGCATCATCGTCGCCGGCAATGCTGCCCTTGTCACTGAGCTCAGTGAGCAGCAGCCCAACAGCCTCGTAGATCACGTCCCGGAGGCCAACCAGCCGCCATGATGCGTTGACGAAGTTCTCGGTCTGGTGGCGAAGCGTCAACTCGATCCCCCCATGCCAGTTGCCCAACACCGATAGACGAGGACATGACAACTATTTGACCAGCGCGACCGACCCGCGAGGTACGTTTCCCACGCCTGCACCCCCCGAGAAGGTCTACCCGCCGCGTGAGCCGAAGACGCATCCGGGCTCCTGGATGGTCCCGAGCTGTCGCGGCAGACGGTCGCGCCGGGCCGTGGAATTAGCGCAGCTGTTGGTGAAGGCGTGACGGAGCCTGGACACTGTGCGCTGCCCGAGGACTAGGCGAACATCGTTGTGCACTGAGCCAAGGGAAACCGGAACCGCGACGACGGGTCGAGATTCCCGGACGAGCCCTGTCACACGATGGGTGCAAGATTGCCCTCTGTCGTCGCCCGATCTCTGGTCGCGTACGACGACCAGGGCAAACCGGCGAAGGTGTGGTCGGCCGGTCCCGGTAGGCCGGGTTGCTCAAACCGATGGCGTGCACCGGGAACATCGTCGTCACGGCTCCGGCAAGGCGTTCACCGCCGCCGCGAGCGTTTCGGTCAGACGTCGGTGCATCGGATCGGGAACCGGCGCCTCGTCACGGGAACCCGCAGCCGCTCACCCGCCCTCGGCGGCCGGACGCAGGAGCGCCAGATACATCGCGTCGGTGCCGTGCAGATGCGGCCAGAGCTGTACGTCGGGTCCGTCGCCCAGGCCGGGCATCTCCGGCAACAGCGGCCGGGCGTCGAGGAGTTCGGCGCCGGTTTCCTTGACCAGGTCGTCGACGACGGCCCGGGTCTCCGCCGGATGCGGGGAGCACGTCGCGTAGCCGACGACGCCGCCGGGACGCACGGCGTTCAACGCCTGCCGCAGCAAGTCCCGTTGCAGCGGTGCGAATCCGGGCACGTCCTCGGGCTGCCGCCGCCACCGCGCCTCGGGGCGGCGGCGCAGGGCGCCCAGGCCGGTGCACGGGACGTCGACCAGCACCCGGTCGAACGTGCCGGGCCGCCAGGCGGGACGGGTGGCGTCGGCGGTGACCACGGCGTACGGTCCCGGGTTGCCTTCCAGCGCGCGGCCCACGAGCCCCGCGCGGTGGGGCTGCTTCTCGGCGGCCACCAGCCGCGCCCCTCGCTGCGCGGCCAGGGCGGCGAGGAGCGCCGCCTTGCCGCCGGGCCCGGCGCACCCGTCCAGCCACAGCTCGTCCCGGACCTTCGCTTCCGCTCCCCCGGTCCGTCCGGCGGCCGGCTCCAGCGGGGCGGCCGCGAGCGCGAGCGCGACCAGCTGGCTGCCCTCGTCCTGCACGCCGGCGCGCCCTTCCCGCACGGCCTCCACCTCACCGGGGTCGCCGCCCTCGGTGAGCCGCACGGCGTACGGCGACCAGCGTCCGGGTACGGCGTCGCCGGTGAGCAGCTCGTCTGCGATGGACCGGCCGGGGCGGGCGACGAGCGTGACCTCGGGCCGCTCGTTGTCCGCCTCGAGCAACTCCTCCATGCCCGCGCTGCCGCCGCCGAGCGCGTCCCACAGCGCCGAGACGACCCATCGGGGGTGCGCATGGCGGATGCCCAGATGCTCCTCGGGGTCCTCGTCGTACGGGGGCGCGACCTTGTCCAGCCAGCCGGCCAGGTCGTCGGCGGCGACCTTGCGGAGCACGGCGTTGACGAACTTGGCGCGCCCGTCGCCCAGCACCACACGGGCGAGTTCGACCGTGGCGCTCACCCCGGCATGCGTGGGGATGCGGGTGCCCAGCAACTGGTGGGCACCGAGGGAGAGCACGTCCAGTACAGGAGGATCGACCTCGCGCAGCGGCCGGTCGACGCATTCGGCGATGATCGCGTCGTAGGTGCCCTGCCACCGCAGCGTTCCGTAGACCAGCTCGGTGGCCAGCGCCGCGTCCCGGGCGTCGAACTCCCCCTTGGCGCGGGCCTTGTCCAGCAGCGGCGGCAGCACGAGATTCGCGTAGGCGTCGCGCTCGTCGACCGCGCGCAGCGCCTCGAAGGCCAGTATGCGGACGGGGTCCTTGCGGGGGCGGCGGTAGGGCTTGGAGGGACGGCGCGGGCTGTTGCTCACAGGAAAGGTGCTCCGGGACTGCGATGACGAGGTGTCCGGCCGTGCGGCCGGCGTTCACATGCCGTGGGTGCCGGCGGGTGTTCTCCCAGCGTACGCCCGCATCCGTGCGCGGAGACACGGCACCGGAGCGCGAGAGCAGCCGCGGACTCCCGGGACCGGTGGCTGCGGCCCCCGGTGCCGGTGCGTGTGCGGCGTACCGGCACCCCGGCCGCTACTCCCCCAGGCGCTCGCCCTCGACGACTCGTACACCGCGCGCCCAGTCGGCAGCCTTCATCGGCTTCTTGCCCTGGGGCTGCACCCACAGCAGTTCGACGGGGTGCGAACCGGTGCCCGCCCACACGGAGTTCTTGTTCGCGCGCAGTTCGCCGGGGCCCGGGTCGCTCTCACCGGGAACGGGGTGCTCCGGGTGCTGCGTCAGCGAACGGATCTTCAGCCGCTCGCCCCGGAAGAGCGTCCACGCTCCGGGCGCCGGGGTGCAGCCCCGTACGAGACGGTCCACGCGCAACGCCGGCGCCGTCCAGTCCACTTGGGCGTCCTCGACGTTCAGCTTGGGCGCGAGCGAGACGCCTTCCTCGGGCTGCGGCTCGGCACGCAGCGTGCCGTCCTCGATGCCGTCCATGGTGGCGGCCAGCAGCCCGGCGCCCGCGAAGGCGAGCCGGGTGAGCAGATCGCCGCTGGTGTCGCTCCCGCGCACCTTCTCCGTGATCACCCCGTAGACCGGCCCCGAGTCCAGGCCCTCCTCGATGAGGAAGGTGCTCGCGCCGGTCATGTCGTCGCCGGCCAGCACCGCGTGCTGCACCGGCGCCGCGCCGCGCCAGGCGGGAAGCAGGGAGAAGTGCAGGTTGACCCAGCCCCGGGCGGGCACGTCGAGCGCGGCGCGCGGCAGCAGCGCCCCGTACGCGACGACGGGGCAGCAGTCCGGCCCGATCTCGCGCAGCCTGGCGAGGAAGTCCTCGTCCCGTGGACGTGCCGGCTTGAGGATCTCGATGCCGGCCTCTTCGGCCCGCTGCGCGACCGGGCTGGGCACCAGCCGGCGTCCCCGTCCGGCGCGCGCGTCCGGACGCGTCACGACGGCCGCCACCTCGTGCCGCTCCGAGGCGATCAGTGCGTCGAGCGCGGGCACGGCGACCTCGGGGGTGCCTGCGAAGACGAGCTTCATGGGTGGGGAACACCTCTCACTCAGCAGCGGCGCCGCGTATTGCGCGGTCGCGGACGACGACGCGCCAGTCTACGGTCCTCACGTTCCGTCACATTGCCCCGCCCGAGGGGGCGTACGGGCCGCCGCGCAACCCTGCCCTGCCAACCACACCGCCCCCGGGCGTGACCCAGGCCACTGTTACCGCGTTGGTCAAGTCATATTGACCGAAACGAGCCGTTCCGCGGCTCCTATCCTCTGCAAGATGGTTCGAGAGGCTTGTTCATGGCCGACCACGCAACCCACGACGCCCAGGCGAGGGCCAGCCTGCACCTTCTGGTGCGGGACATCGAGCGGGTCCGCCGCCAGGTGGACGCGCTGCGTACCCTCACCGCCCAACTCGGCAATGTCTACCGCCCGCGGCGGTCCGCCCCGTCCGCGGGCTTCGTCGTCTACGGACGTGCTCCCGCCCCCACGGTGCGGCTCGCCCAGGAACTGCGGGACAGCGTGGAGACGCTGGTCACCGCCGCTGTGGACTTCGACCGGTCGCTGGGATTCTCATGGGACGCGGTGGGCTCCGCGCTCGGAGTCACCAAGCAGGCGGTGCACCGCCGTTACGGATCGCGCCGCAACACCTCACGCGAACTGGCCGACGCGGGCGGGCAGTCCGCCGACGAGTCCACCGCGTCCGGCCCGGTACCGGCGCTGCCGGGCCCATCTGGAAACGGGAACGTCCTTCCCGCGGCTGCCGCCGCGCCTCCCGCTGCGGCGTCCCGGCCCGCCGCGGGCGCGCTGCCCGCGTCGCGTCCTGTACCCGGCCAGCCCGGCCGCGACCGCGACCACAGACCGGGGGCCCTCCCTGGCCCCCGCAACGGCTGACTCCTCCACGGCCGTTGCTCCGCCGCCCGGTGGCGTTCCGAACGCCACCGGGCGGTGTGATGTCCGCCCGCGTCGACGGGAACCCGGTGCCGCAGCGCTTCAGCCGATGTCCTGCGGGTCCACGCGGATCCACACCGGCGTCCCCTCACGCCGCGTCAGCCGCGCCACGTGCGCCGTCTTCAGCGCCGACGCCATCGCCGCGCCCGAGCCCTGGGGCACCCGCACCAGCGCACGCACCCACTCCTCGCCCACCGGCGGATCACCGGGACGGCGCGGCCTGCCGGGTTCGATCACGGCAACCGGCACCGGGCCCAGCACCTCGGCGTCGCCGGGGAGCCGGGCCTGGGACAGCAGCCCGGCCACGGCCTCCGGCCGCCCGCTGACCGCCGCCATCCGCGAGACCGGGGGAAAGCCCAGCTCCGCTCGATCCGCGAGTTCACGCACCGCGAAGCCCGCCGGATCCCAGCGCACGAGGGCCTGCACCGGCCGCAGCGTGGGCTCGGCCACGACCAGCACCGTGCCGTCACCGTCGTCGCCCTCGCCGCCCGGCCGTACGAGCGCCGCGGCCGACAGCCATCTGCGCAGCGCCTCTTCCCCGGCCCGCAGATCGGGACGTCCCAGCAGCGCCCAGGCGTCCAGCAGCAGCGCCGCCGCATAGCCGGGGCCCTCCGCGACGGGCTCCGCACCCGGCGTGGAGACGACGATCGCCGGAGAGGCGGGGACGCTCTCCAGCACGTGGTCACGCCCGGAGGTGCGCACCGGCACCGAGGGAAAAGCCCGCCCCAGTTCCTCAGCGGTGCGCCGGGCGCCGAAGACCCGGCCGCGTACCCGGGTACCGCCGCACTGGGCGCAGTGCCAGTCGGGAGCCTCGCGGGCGCACCAGCCGCAGCGCAGCACGGCACCCTCCTCCGGCGCCTCCAGCGGACCCGAGCAGTGAGCACATCTGGCGGGGGCGCGGCACTGCTCGCACGAAAGCCTCGGTACGTAGCCGCGCCGCGGCACCTGCACCAGTACCGGCCCGCGCTGCAGGGCGTCACGGGCCGTGGACCAGGCGATGCTCGGCAGCCGCGCCGTACGCGCGGCGGGATCACGTGCCTCATCGAACTCGCCGACCGTGCGGATCAGCGGCGCCGCCCTCCGCAGGGTCTCCCGGCCGGCCTCGATCGGCCTCGCCCACCCGGACTCGACGATCTGAGCCGCCTCGACCGTGCAGCTGTGCCCGCCGAGCAGGAAGCCCGTCTGCTCGGTGACGGCGCGCTGGAGCAGCACCTCGCGGGCGTGCGGCTGGGGTGCGTGGTCGTCGCTGAGGGCGGCGTCCCCGTCGTCCCACAGGACGGCAAGGCCCAGATCGCGGACCGGCGCGAACATGGCCGCCCGCGTCCCCACCACGGCGCGGACCGATCCGCGCTTGACCGCAAGCCAGCGCGTGTAGCGCTCCTCGGGGCCCGCCTCGGCGGTCAGCAGCACGTGGTGCCCGTCACCGAGCAGCGAGGTGAGCGCGGCGTCGACACGCTGCGCCGCACGCCCGTCGGGCAGCACCGCCAGGGCGCCCCGCCCGGAGGCGAGCGCGGCCACGACCGCGCGCGCCAGCTCCTCGGGCCAGTGCGGGCCGGGCAGCGCCGTCCATACGGCGCGAGGGGTTCCCCCGCCGGCCAGGGCCGTCAGATATCCCGGGCCCTCCGCGTACCGCTCCCAGGTCCCGGGCACCGGCGGCTCCGGCGGAGGCTGCGGCTCGGGCGACGGACGCTTCTCCGCGCGCGCCATGCGCGGAGGCACCGCCAGCTGCACGACGTCCGCGAGCGACCCGGCGTACCTGTCCGCGACGGCACGGCACAGGCGCAGCAGCTGAGGCGTGAGCACACGCTCCGGGGAGAGCACCTGCGCGATGGGGGCGAGGGCGCCCGGATAGTCGCTGTGCGCCACCCGCTCCACGATGAACCCATTGATCAGCCTGCCGCCCTCGCGCCGACCCTCCTTCTCACCGGCACCGAAGCGCACCCGCACCCGCACGCCGGGCTGGGCCTCCTCGTCCATCGCGGCGGGCACCGCGTAGTCGAAGTACCGGTCGAGATGGACGAGCCCCTTGTCGACCAGCACGCGCGCCACGGGCAGCTCGCCGGCGAGCTGCGCACCGCGCCACGTGCGCGGCTTCGCCTTCGGGGACTTGCGCTTCCGTACGGTCTCCCGCAGCAGCGCAAGCTGCTCCGGCGCCTCGCCGGAGGACTCCCCCTGCCCGTTGTCGCTGCTCACAGCGTTCAGTCATAGCAGACGGCAGGGACAGGGCGGCTGGAAGGAGCACGCTGTCCGCGCAACCGCATACGACGAGGCCCGGCCACCCCCTGAGGGCGGCCGGGCCCGTGAGTCCGTGCGCGGTGGCGCGAGCCGGCCTGTTACAGCCCGGCGGCCTTGCGCAGCGCGTCGACGCGGTCGGTGCGCTCCCAGGTGAAGTCCGGCAGCTCACGGCCGAAGTGGCCGTACGCCGCGGTCTGGGCGTAGATCGGACGGAGCAGGTCCAGGTCGCGGATGATCGCGGCCGGGCGGAGGTCGAAGACCTCGCTGATCGCTGCCTCGATCTTCTCCACGTCGACGGCGGCGGTGCCGAAGGTCTCGACGAAGACACCCACCGGCTCGGCCTTGCCGATCGCGTAGGCGACCTGGACCTCGCAGCGGGTGGCCAGCTCGGCAGCGACGACGTTCTTCGCCACCCAGCGCGTCGCGTACGCAGCCGAGCGGTCGACCTTGGACGGGTCCTTGCCGGAGAAGGCGCCGCCACCGTGGCGGGCATAGCCACCGTAGGTGTCGACGATGATCTTGCGGCCGGTCAGACCGGCGTCGCCCATCGGGCCGCCGATCTCGAAGCGGCCGGTGGGGTTGACCAGCAGCCGGTACCCGCTGGTGTCCAGCTTCACGCCGTCCTCGTCGATGAGGCGCTTGAGCTCCGGCTCCACGACGTACTCGCGGATGTCCGGGGCGAGCAGCGAGTCGAGGTCGATGTCCGCGGCGTGCTGCGAGGAGACCACGACGGTGTCGAGACGGACGGCCTTGTCGCCCTCGTACTCGATGGTGACCTGCGTCTTGCCGTCCGGGCGCAGGTAGGGGATGGTCCCGTTCTTGCGGACGTCCGAGAGGCGCTCGGAGAGCCGGTGGGCCAGCTGGATCGGCAACGGCATGTACTCGGCCGTCTCGTCGCAGGCGTAGCCGAACATCAGGCCCTGGTCGCCCGCGCCCTGCTTGTCGAGCTCGTCCTCGTCGCCCTCGACACGGTTCTCGTACGCGGTGTCGACGCCCTGCGCGATGTCGGGGGACTGGGCACCGATGGACTCCGAGACGCCGCAGGAGGCGCCGTCGAAGCCCTTCTTCGAGGAGTCGTAACCGATGTCCAGGATCTTGTTGCGCACCAGCGAAGAGATCGGGGCATAGGCCTTGGTGGTCACCTCACCGGCGACGTGCACAAGGCCGGTGGTGATCAGAGTCTCGACGGCGACCCGCGAGTGCGGGTCCTCCTTGAGCAGCGCGTCGAGGATGGTGTCGCTGATCTGGTCAGCAATCTTGTCAGGATGACCCTCGGTCACGGATTCCGAGGTGAACAGACGGCGGGACACATCGCTCCCTGGGGTTGCAGCGGCTGCTGGCTATTCATGGGCGGACCGGTCGGGGGCTGTGCGCGAGAGCAGAGGCCCAAGCACGGTCCGCCGCCAGTTTATCCATCTACGGCCGCATCCAATCACGTCGTCTCGAAGTTCGATACCACGGTGACCTGCGTAACCCTGCCCGGAATCGCCCACGAGGCCCTCTTGACGCGATGACGGAACAGCGACCACCTCGTGACATATCACACAAGTCGGGCTTGGCGGAACCGTTGATTCCACGCCGGTGTCCCACGGCCGCCCGGGTCAGGGAAAACGCAGTGCGACCAGGTCCCAAACCGTATCGGACAGCGCCTCTTTGGGGCCGTACGGGACGGGGGTCTCGCTGCCGTCGGCGCCGAGTACCACGGCCTCGTTGTCCTCGGCACCGAAAGTCCTGTGCTCCCCGACCTCGTTGACGACGAGAAGGTCGCACCTCTTGCGCGCGAGCTTGGTGCGGCCGTTGGCGAGAGCGTCCTCCGTCTCGGCGGCGAAGCCGACGACGATCTGGCCGGCGCGCGGCCGGTCCGTGGACAGTTCCGCGAGGATGTCCGGGTTGCGCACGAGGGCGACGGGGTCCGGGTCGGCACCGTTCCGCTTCTTGATCTTGCCGGGCGCGTAGACGGCGGGCCGGAAGTCGGCGACGGCAGCCGCCATCACCACGGCGTCGGCGTCCCCGGCGGCCTTCACGACGGCCTCGCGCAGCTGAGCGGCCGTCTCAACGGGCACCACGTCGACGCCGGCGGGGGCGGGGAGGGTGGTGTTCGCCGCGACCAGCGTGACGCGTGCGCCTCGGGCGGCGGCCGTACGGGCCAGCGCGTAACCCTGCTTACCCGACGAGCGGTTGCCGAGGAACCGCACGGGGTCGAGCGGTTCGCGCGTACCGCCCGCGCTGATCACCACGTGCCGCCCTGCCATGTCGGCGGGCACCTCGGCGCTTCCCCGGGTGAGGACCCGGCGGCACAACTCGAAGACGCTCTCCGGGTCCGGGAAGCGCCCCTTGCCGGTGTCGACGCCGGTCAGACGCCCCACGGCGGGCTCGATGACGAGCGCGCCCCGGCGGCGCAGCGTGGCGACGTTCTCCTGTGTGGCCGGGTGCTCCCACATCTCCGTGTGCATGGCGGGCGCGAAGATCACCGGACATCGCGCGGTGAGAAGGGTGTTGGTGAGCAGGTCGTCCGCGAGCCCGTGAGCGGCCTTGGCGAGGATGTCGGCGGTGGCAGGTGCGACCACCACGAGGTCGGCGCCCTGCCCGATCCGTACATGCGGGACCTCATGGACCGAATCCCACACGTCCGTTGCGACGGGCTTGCCGGACAGGGCCGCGAAGGTGGCGGCGCCGACGAAGTGCAGCGCCGACTCCGTCGGCACCACCCGCGTCTCGTGACCGCTCTCCGTCAGGCGCCGCAGCAGCTCGCACGCCTTGTAGGCGGCGATGCCGCCGGTGACTCCCAGGACGACCCTGGGCCGCTCCTGCTCGCGCTGCTCCATCGCTCGCCTCTCCCCACGCGGCGCCCGTCGCCCGGGCCCGGCCTGCCCTGCCTCTGCGTGTTCTGCGTTTCCGCTCACTCGCACATGACACACCACGGGCCCGGCAGCCGCGCTGCCGGGCCCGTGAGAGAAGCCTTGTCCGCTGCCTGCCCGCGCTACGCGGACGGGCGGACGATTACTGCGTGACCGGCACGTCGACGGCCTCGGAGGTCAGCAGCCCCGCGTTGATCTCGCGGAGAGCGATCGAGAGCGGCTTCTCGTGGACGTGTGTGTCCACGAGGGGGCCCACGTACTCGAGGAGGCCCTCACCGAGCTGCGAGTAGTACGCGTTGATCTGCCGGGCGCGCTTGGCCGCGTAGATCACCAGGCTGTACTTCGAGTCGGTGGCTTCGAGCAGCTCATCAATCGGGGGGTTGATGATGCCCTCGGGCGTGGAGATGGAAGAGGACACGCTCTGCCTTCCGGAGGGTGTGTGAAGGTCGGAAAAAGATCAAGAATCAAGCGATCCGCATCAAGGCTAGCAGCTCGGCGCTGACGTCCTCGACCGAGGTATTGACAAGGGTGGTGTCGAACTCTTCCTCTGCGGCCAGCTCCGTACGGGCCACCGCGAGACGGCGCTCGATCACCTCGGGGTCCTCCGTGCCGCGGCCGGTCAGGCGGCGCACCAGCTCGTCCCAGCTGGGCGGTGCGAGGAAGACGAGCCGGGCCGAGCACATCGCCTGCTTCACCAGCCGGGCCCCCTGCAGATCGATCTCCAGGAGCACGGGCTCGCCGCTCTCGAGGTGCTTCAGTACGGGCCCTCGGGGCGTGCCGTAACGGTTGCCGGCGAACTCGGCCCACTCCAGGAGCTCACCGTTGGCGATCAGCTTGTCGAACTCGTCGTCGCTGACGAAGAAGTACTGCACACCGTGCACCTCGCCGGGGCGCGGTCTGCGCGTGGTGGCGGAGACGGACAGCCAGACCTCGGGATGGACCGTGCGCAGATGCGCGACGACCGTGCTCTTGCCGACGCCCGAAGGGCCGGAGAGCACGGTCAGCCGCGGCGTGCCGGCGGGAGGTTCGGGGGTGGCCCCCCGGGGAGCTGCTGAACTCATGCAGCGATTATCCCGGTTTTCGGCGGTGCCTTGCCACCACGGCACCGCAGGCCGGGGCCCACGGTGCCGTGCGGTGCGAGGTCAGGCGGACGCGCCGCCGAACTCCCGCTCCAGAGCGGCGATCTGGTTGGAGCCGAGGCCGCGGACGCGGCGGCTCTCGGAGATCCCGAGACGCTCCATGATCTGCTTGGCGCGGACCTTGCCGACGCCGGGCAGACTCTCCAGGAGAGCACTGACCTTCATCTTGCCGATGACGTCGTTCTCCTGGCCCTGTTTGATCACATCGTGCAGGGTCGCACCGGAGTGCTTCAGCCGGTTCTTGACCTCGGCGCGCTCCCGGCGAGCCGCGGCGGCCTTTTCGAGCGCGGCTGCGCGCTGTTCAGGGGTAAGGGGCGGAAGAGCCACGCCTACGTCACCTCAGTTAGAACTGTCGGAAATGGATTCGGTGAGGAACCTCGTAGCCCCGCACAGGCGGAGCAGCGAGCAACGCGCCTGTTCACGCTGCTCCCGACGGAGACTAGCGGGCGACAGCGCCTGAGTCAGCGAGAACTGCGGAAAAGTCCTGGTCAGACTCAAGTCGATCGGTACATAACGGCCCAAACCGCTCCAGTTTTTTGGCCAACTGCGCGATTTTGCACGGGCGTCGACGTCACTGCGGGGCATCTCCGCAGGTACGACGCGGGTGCGGGGCGACGGACCGAGCGGAGCGGTGAAGGGGTGTCCCGGGGGCGGTCCGCGTTCTCACGGGCGACCGTTTCGCGCCCTTTCACGCACGTTCTATCGAGGGGTTCACCCGGCACCGCGCGCCTTCACGCGAGGGCTTCGGCCATGAGGCGCGCCTCGGCGGCTGCCGCCTTCCGCAGTGCTTCCCCCGACGGCCCGTGCTTGAGCACTCCCCTGCTGATGCTCGGCAGCACATTGCCAAGGGCCGTACCGAAGACGCGTGGAAGATCGGCCGCCGTCGCGCCCTGGGCCCCGATTCCCGGGGCGAGCAGCGCTCCGCCGATGTCAAGGTCGACGTCCGTTCCGCCGGCGAGCGAGTTCCCGAGGGTGGCCCCGACGACCGCGCCGAAGGGGCCGAGGGGCTCCTCGCCCGCGTTCTCCCGCGCGAGGTGCCCGAGGACGGTGGCCGCGACGGTGCGGCCGTCGCCGCCCGCCGCGTGCTGCACCTCGGCCCCCTCGGGATTGGAGGTCAGCGCCAGCACGAAGAGTCCGCAGCCGGACGCGCGGGCACGGTCGAGGGCCGGGCGCAGCGAACCGAAGCCCAGATACGGGCTGACGGTCAGCGCGTCCGAGAACAGTGGGGAGGAGGGGTCGAGGAACGCGTCCGCGTAGGCGGCCATGGTCGATCCGATGTCCCCGCGCTTGGCGTCCATGACGACGAGCGCCCCGGCGTCCCGTGACTCGGCGACGGCACGTTCCAGCACGGCGACGCCGCGGGAGCCGAAGCGTTCGAAGAAGGCCGACTGCGGCTTGAGCACGGCGACCCGGTCCGCCAGCGCCTCGACAACGGTGCGGGTGAAGCGCTCGAGTCCGGCGATGTCGTCGCCGAGGCCCCAGTCCGCGAGGAGCGCCGCATGCGGGTCGATGCCCACGCAGAGCGGGCCCCTGGTGTCCATGGCTCGGCGCAGCCGGACGCCGAACGGCTCCCTGCGGGCGGCGCCGCCACGGCCGGCGGCACGGGAGTGCCCGTTCCCGGGGCCGGTGGTGGTCGGGTTCATGGGGCTCATGCGGCTTCGGCCTTCCTGTTCTCGGCTCCGACGGCTTCGGCGAGCGTCGCGTACGGGCTTGCGGCCAGCCGCTCCGCCAGGCCCGCGTGCAGTTTCCGCGCCCAGCCGGGACCTTCGTACACGAAGGCGCTGTAGCCCTGGACGAGCGTCGCGCCGGCGAGGATGCGCTGCCACAGGTCGTCGGCCGTGGTCACCCCGCCGACGCCGACGAGAGTGACCCGGTCGCCGACCCGTGCGTACAGGCGTCGCAGTACCTCCAGCGAGCGCTCCCGCAGCGGGGCGCCCGAGAGGCCGCCGGTCTCCGAGGCGATGGAGGGGTCGCCGCTCAGCCCCAGCCCGTCGCGGGCGATGGTGGTGTTGGTGGCGATGATGCCGTCCAGGCCCAGTTCGACGGCGAGGTCAGCGACGGCGTCCACGTCCTCGTCCGCGAGATCGGGCGCGATCTTGACCAGCAGCGGCACTCGACGGTCCGGGACGGCCTCGTCTGCGGCCTCCCGCACCGCGCCCAGCAGGGGGCGCAGCGACTCGGTGGCCTGGAGGGCGCGCAGTCCGGGGGTGTTGGGCGAGGAGACGTTGACCACGAGGTAGTCGGCGTATGCGGCGAGCCGCCGCGCCGAGGTGACGTAGTCGGCTGCCGCCTCCTCCTCCGGAACGGCCTTGGTCTTGCCGATGTTGACGCCGACCACCGGTGTCCGTCCGGCGGGCCGGCCGGAGCCGCGGCGGCGGGCGCGGGCCGCGAGCCGCGCGCCGACGGCGGCCGAACCGTCGTTGTTGAAGCCCATGCGGTTGATCAGGGCCCGGTCCGGCAGCAGCCGGAAGAGCCGCTTGCGCGGATTCCCGGGCTGCGCCTGACCGGTGACCGTGCCGACCTCGACGTGGTCGAAGCCGAGCATCGCCAGGCCGTCAATGCCCTCGGCATTCTTGTCGAAGCCCGCGGCGAGCCCGAAGGGCCCCGGCATGCTGCGGCCCAGCGCCCGTACGCCCAGCTCCTCGCGGCGCGGGGCGAACCGCGCGGCGATCACCCCGCGCACCAGGGGAAGGCGCGCGGCGAGACGGATCAGGCCGAAGGCCAGCCGGTGAGCCGCTTCTGGATCCATCCGCGCGAACACGGTCTTGAACAGCAGGGAGTACATACGGGCCGGGCCTTCACGTGCGTACGGGCGGGGAGTCGGGGCGAGAGCGGTGCCGGATGCTTCGGGACGGGGACGGGGACGGGGACGGACGGTTCAGCCGGACCCGCGGGCGGCGGTGAGGTGGTCGGCGTGCTCCTGGAGCGAGCGGACACCCACCTCTCCGCGCGCCATCGCCTCGATGCCCTGCACGGCCGCGGCCAGTGCCTGGACGGTCGTGAGGCAGGGAACGGCGCGGGCGACGGCGGCGGTGCGGATGTCGTACCCGTCGAGGCGGCCGCCGGTGCCCCAGGGCGTGTTGACGATGAGGTCGATGTGGCCGTCGTGGATGAGCTGGACGACGGTCGGCTCACCGTCAGGGCCGGGGCCCTGGCTGTGCTTCCGTACGACGGTGGCGTTGATGCCGTTTCGCCTGAGGACCTCGGCGGTGCCGGAGGTCGCCAGCAACTCGAAGCCCATGGCGGCCAGTTCGCGTGCGGGGAAGATCAGCGAGCGCTTGTCGCGGTTGGCGACGGAGACGAACGCCCGCCCCTTCGTGGGCAGCGCACCGTACGCGGCGGCCTGCGACTTGGCGTAGGAGGTGCCGAACACGGCGTCGATGCCCATGACTTCGCCGGTGGAGCGCATCTCCGGGCCGAGGATGGTGTCCACCCCGCGCCCCTGCACGTCGCGGAAGCGCGTCCAGGGCAGCACCGCCTCCTTCACGGAGATGGGCGCGTCCAGCGGCAGATCGCCGCCGTCGCCCGTGGCGGGCAGCATCCCCTCGGAACGCAGCTGCGCCACCGTGGCACCCAGCGAGATGCGGGCGGCGGCCTTGGCCAGGGGGACGGCCGTGGCCTTGGACGTGAAGGGGACGGTGCGGGACGCGCGGGGATTGGCCTCCAGCACGTAGAGGATGTCCCCCGACATCGCGAACTGGATGTTGATCAGCCCGCGTACGCCGACACCGCGCGCGATGGCCTCCGTCGAGGCGCGCAGACGCTTGATGTCGTGGCCGCCCAGGGTGATGGGCGGCAGGGCGCAGGCGGAGTCGCCGGAGTGGATACCGGCCTCCTCGATGTGCTCCATGACGCCGCCGAGGTAGAGCTCCTCGCCGTCGTACAGGGCGTCGACGTCGATCTCGATGGCGTCGTCGAGGAAGCGGTCGATGAGGACGGGGTGTTCGGAGATCAGCCCCGCGTGCCGTTCCAAGTAGGCGGCGAGCGCGGCCTCGTCGTAGACGATCTCCATGCCGCGTCCGCCCAGCACGTACGAAGGACGCACCATCACCGGGTAGTTGATGCCGGCGGCGATGTCCTTGGCCTGGTCGAAGGAGTAGGCCGTGCCGTACCTGGGTGCCGGGAGCCCGGCCTCCTCCAGTACGCGTCCGAAGGCACCGCGCTCCTCGGCGAGGTTGATCGCCTCGGGCGGCGTGCCCACGATCGGCACGCCTGCGTCCTTCAGCGCCTGTGCGAGGCCGAGCGGCGTCTGGCCGCCCAGCTGGACGATCACGCCCGCGACCGGCCCGGCCTCCTGCTCGGCGTGGACGATCTCCAGCACGTCCTCCAGTGTGAGCGGCTCGAAGTAGAGCCGGTCGGAGGTGTCGTAGTCGGTGGAGACGGTCTCCGGGTTGCAGTTGACCATCACGGTCTCGTAGCCGGCCTCGCCCAGGGCGAAGGAGGCGTGCACGCAGGAGTAGTCGAACTCGATCCCCTGGCCGATGCGGTTCGGCCCGGAGCCCAGGATGATCACGGCGGGCTTCTCACGCGGCGCGACCTCGCTCTCCTCGTCGTAGGAGGAGTAGAAGTAGGGCGTGCGGGCGGCGAATTCGGCGGCGCAGGTGTCGACGGTCTTGTAGACGGGACGGATTCCCAGCGCGTGCCGCACCTCGCGCACCACGTCCTCGCGCAGCGAGCGCACCTGGGCGATCTGAGCGTCCGAGAAGCCGTACCGCTTGGCCACGGACAGCAGTTCGGGGCTCAATTCCCGTGCCGCAGCGAGCTCTTGGGCGACCTCGTGGATCAGGAAGAGCTGGTCGGTGAACCAGGGATCGATCTTCGTGGCGTCGAAGACCTCCTCCTGCGTGGCCCCGGCACGGATGGCGTCCATGACGGTGTTGATCCGCCCGTCGGTCGGCCGGGCGGCCTGCTCCAGCAGCACGCTCTTCTCCCCCACCGGAGAGGTGAAGTCGAACTGGCTGCCCTTCTTCTCCAGCGAGCGCAGTGCCTTGTTGAGCGCCTCGGGGAAGTTGCGGCCGATGGCCATCGCCTCGCCGACGGACTTCATCGTGGTCGTGAGGGTGTCGTCGGCCGCCGGGAACTTCTCGAAGGCGAACCGCGGCGCCTTGACCACCACGTAGTCCAGCGTCGGCTCGAACGAGGCCGGGGTCTTCTCGGTGATGTCGTTGGGGATCTCGTCGAGCGTGTAGCCCACGGCGAGCTTCGCCGCGATCTTGGCGATGGGGAAGCCGGTGGCCTTCGAGGCGAGCGCGGAGGAGCGGGAGACCCGCGGGTTCATCTCGATCACGACGACGCGCCCGTCGGACGGGTCGACCGCGAACTGGATGTTGCAGCCGCCGGTGTCGACGCCGACCTCACGGATCACGGCGATGCCGATGTCCCGGAGGATCTGGTACTCCCGGTCGGTCAGTGTCATCGACGGTGCGACGGTGATGGAGTCACCGGTGTGCACGCCCATCGGGTCGAAGTTCTCGATGGAGCAGACGACCACGACGTTGTCGTTCTTGTCGCGCATCAGCTCCAGCTCGTACTCCTTCCACCCGAGGATCGACTCCTCCAGCAGCACCTCGGTGGTCGGGGAGAGAGCCAGGCCCTGCCCGGCGATGCGGCGCAGTTCCTCCTCGTCGTGCGCGAAGCCGGAGCCCGCGCCGCCCATCGTGAACGACGGGCGTACGACGACGGGGTAGCCGCCCAGACCGTCGACTCCGGCCAGGACCTCCTCCATGGAGTGGCAGATGACCGAACGGGCGGACTCGCCGTGACCCGTGCGGGCACGGACGGCCTCGACGACCTCCTTGAACCGGTCGCGGTCCTCGCCCTTGTTGATGGCCTCGACGTTGGCGCCGATCAGCTCCACGCCGTGCTCGGCCAGGGCCCCGGACTCGTGCAGCGAGATCGCGGTGTTCAGGGCCGTCTGGCCGCCCAGCGTCGGCAGCAGCGCGTCCGGCCGCTCCTTCGCGATGATCTTCTCGACGAACTCCGGTGTGATCGGCTCGACATACGTCGCGTCCGCGATCTCCGGGTCCGTCATGATCGTGGCCGGGTTGGAGTTGACGAGGATCACCCGCAGGCCTTCCGACTTCAGCACTCGGCAGGCCTGCGTACCGGAGTAGTCGAACTCGGCCGCCTGGCCGATCACGATCGGGCCCGAGCCGATCACCAGAACGGACTCGATGTCGGTGCGCTTAGGCACGCCGGTCCTCCATGTGCGCCTTGGTGCTGTGCTGTTCGTTGCTGCTGTGCTGTTCGTTCCTGCCGTGCTCGCCGTCCGCGGCGCCGCTCATGAGCGCGGTGAAGCGGTCGAAGAGGTACGCGGCGTCGTGCGGACCGGCCGCCGCCTCGGGGTGGTACTGGACGCTGAAGGCGGGCCGGTCGAGAAGCCGCAGCCCTTCCACCACGCCGTCGTTGAGGCAGACGTGGGAGACCTCGGCGCGTCCGTACGGGGTCTCGCTGACGGTGTCCAGCGGTGCGTCGACCGCGAACCCGTGGTTGTGCGCGGTGACTTCGACCTTGCCCGTCGCCCGGTCCTGCACGGGCTGGTTGACGCCCCGGTGGCCGTACTTGAGCTTGAACGTGCCGAAGCCGAGGGCCCGTCCGAGGATCTGGTTGCCGAAGCAGATGCCGAAGAGGGGCGTTCCGCGCTCCATCACCGCGCGCATCAGCGCCACGGGGTGCTCGGCGGTCGCCGGGTCGCCGGGCCCGTTGGAGAAGAACACCCCGTCCGGCCGGACGGCGTAGACGTCCTCGACGCTCGCGTCCGCCGGCAGCACGTGCACCTCTATCCCGCGCTCGGCCATGCGGTGCGGGGTCATGCCCTTGATGCCGAGGTCGACGGCGGCGACGGTGAAGCGCTTGGTGCCGTGCGCCGGCACCGTGTACCGCTCCCGCGTGGCCACCTCGCCGCACAGGTCGGCGCCCTTCATCGCCGGAGCGGAGAGCACCCGCTCCAGCAGAGCAGCACCGTCCGCCGAGGCCGCGTCCCCGGAGAAGATCCCAGCGCGCATCGCACCGCGCTCGCGCAGGTGCCGGGTGAGCGCGCGGGTGTCCACGCCGCTGATCCCGACGACGCCCTGCGCGGCGAGCTCCTCGTCGAGGGTGCGCACGGAGCGCCAGTTCGAGGGCCTGCGCGCCGGGTCGCGTACGACGTAACCGGCGACCCAGATGCGCGCGGACTCCGGATCCTCGTCGTTGACGCCCGTGTTGCCGATGTGCGGGGCGGTCATCACGACCACCTGGCGGTGGTAGGAGGGGTCGGTGAGCGTCTCCTGGTAGCCGGTCATGCCGGTGTTGAAGACGGCTTCCCCGAAGGTCTGCCCCACCGCTCCGTACGCGTGTCCGCGGAAGCTGCGGCCGTCCTCCAGCACGAGTACGGCGGAACTTCCGGCGGCCCGCCGGTCGGTGCTCGTCATCATGTGTCCTTCTCCGGGGTTACTGCGTGGTGGTGCCTGCCGGCGACGCCGCTGTCGCCGGACGCGATTGCGGTGATCTGCTCCGCCCAGGCCGTGTGCCCGGCGGCGCGGTCGAAGCGGAAACCGGAGTCGAGGCGGCGGTCGCCGAGCTGCCAGGTGATCACCAGCAGGCCCCCTTCGGTGAGGACCTTGCCCGCGATGCCCTTGTCCAGGCGGGCGCCGCGCAGCTGCCCCGCCGGGACGAAGAAGTCCCGTGCGCCGGGCCGCAGCACCTGGACGCCCCCTGCCGTCAGCGTGAGTTCGGCCCGGCTGCGGGTGCCCAGGCCGTGGGCGACGACGCGGTCCAGCCACTGCCCGGCCGTCGTGGAGCCGTGGTAGCGGCCCGCCGCGTGAAGCAGGGTCTCGCCGGTCTCCTCCGGTGCGGGCGGCGACGCGGGCTCCGGCAGGTCGCCCTGAAGGGTGCCGCGCCACTTCCAGCCCTGCCGCATCAGCCAGTACAGCAGCGCGACGAAGAGCAGCAGACCGACGACCCAGCCGATGCGAGCGGCCCAGTCCGTGACCTCCTGCGACTTGGGTTCGCGCGCCAGGTCCGCGGCCAGGGAAGCGAGAGGTTGTGCGATCACGCCAGTTTCCCGTCGACGAGTGTTGCCCGTCCCCGCAGCCAGGTGTGCGTGACGCGTCCCGGCAGTTCGCGGCCCTCGTAGGGGGTGTTACGGCTGCGGGAGGCGAAGCCCGCGGGGTCCACCGCCCCACGGTAGTCCGGGTCGATGAGCAGCAGGTTCGCGGGTTCACCGGCGGCGACGGGACGGCCCTGGCCGTTCAGGCGCCCGATCGCGGCGGGGCGGTGCGACATCCGTTCGGCGATGCCCGCCCAGTCCAGCAGGCCGGTCTCCACCATCGTGTGCTGGAGCACGGACAGCGCCGTCTCGAGGCCGAGCATCCCCATGGCCGCGGCGCCCCACTCGCAGTCCTTGTCCTCGTGCGGGTGGGGTGCGTGGTCCGTGGCGACGCAGTCGATGGTGCCGTCGGCGAGCGCCTCACGCAGTGCGCGCACGTCGGTCTCGGTGCGCAGCGGCGGATTCACCTTGTAGACCGGGTCGTAGGAGCGCACGAGTTCGTCGGTGAGCAGCAGATGGTGCGGGGTGACCTCTGCAGTGACGTTCCAGCCCTTGGACTTGGCCCAGCGCACCAGCTCGACGGAGCCGGCCGTGGACAGGTGGCAGATGTGCAGGCGGGACCCGACGTGGGCGGCGAGCAGCACGTCCCTCGCGATGATCGACTCCTCGGCGACGGCGGGCCAGCCGCCCAGGCCGAGTTCCGCGGAGACGGTGCCCTCGTTCATCTGGGCGCCCTCGGTGAGCCGCGGCTCCTGCGCGTGCTGGGCGACGACGCCGTCGAACGCCTTCACGTACTCCAGTGCCCTGCGCATGATGACCGCGTCGTCGACGCACTTGCCGTCGTCGGAGAAGACCCGCACGCCCGCCGCGGAGTCGTGCATGGCGCCGAGTTCGGCGAGTTGCTTGCCCTCCAGCCCGACGGTGACCGCGCCGATGGGCTGCACGTCGCAGTACCCGGACTCGCGGCCCAGACGCCACACCTGCTCGACGACGCCGGCGGTGTCCGCGACCGGGAAGGTGTTGGCCATGGCGTGCACGGCCGTGTAGCCGCCCGTGGCGGCGGCCCTGGTGCCGGTGAGCACGGTCTCGGAGTCCTCACGGCCCGGTTCGCGCAGATGTGTGTGCAGGTCGACGAGACCGGGCAGCAGGATCCGGCCTCCGGCGTCGATCACGTCCGCGCCGGTGGCGTCGAGGCCGCTGCCGGTCTCCGCGATCTTCTCCCCGTCGATCAGTACGTCCTGGGGCTCGCCTCCGAGCACGCGTGCGCCGCGGAGGAGCGTACGGGCGGTGGAGCTGTTCTTGCCTGCCATGGTCAGTCGTTCTCCTCGGTACGGGCGGCTTCCGCGCGGTCGGCGGGAGCTGCGGAGACGGCGGGTTCGGAACCGCCGAGCAGCAGATAGAGCACCGCCATCCGGATGCTGACGCCGTTGGCCACCTGCTCGACGGCGGTGCAGCGGGGCGAGTCCGCGACCTCCGCGGTGATCTCCATCCCGCGGTTCATGGGGCCGGGGTGCATCACGACGGAGTGCTCGGGCATGCGCGCCATCCGCTGCCCGTCCAGCCCGTAGCGGCGCGCGTACTCGCGCTCGGTCGGGAAGAACGCCGCGTTCATGCGCTCCCGTTGGACGCGCAGCATCATCACGGCGTCGGACTTGGCGATGACGGGGTCCAGGTCGTAACTGACCTCGCAGGGCCAGCTGCCCACCCCGACAGGAACCAGGGTGGGCGGGGCGACGAGCGTGACCTCGGCGCCGAGCGTGCTGAGCAGGTGGACGTTGGAGCGTGCGACGCGGCTGTGCAGCACGTCGCCGACGATCGTGATGCGCTGCCCCGACAGGTCGCCCTCACCGCCGGCCAGGCGCCTGCGCATGGTGAAGGCGTCCAGCAGGGCCTGCGTGGGGTGCTCGTGGGTGCCGTCTCCGGCGTTGACGACCGAGCCGCCGATCCAGCCGGAGGTGGCCAGCCGGTGCGGAGCCCCGGAACGGTGATGCCGGATGACGACGGCGTCGGCACCCATGGCCTCCAGGGTGAGCGCTGTGTCCTTCAGCGACTCGCCCTTGGAGACGGACGACCCCTTCGCGGAGAAGTTGATGACGTCGGCGGAGAGGCGTTTGGCGGCTGCCTCGAAGGAGATCCGGGTGCGCGTCGAGTCCTCGAAGAAGAGGTTCACGACGGTGCGGCCGCGCAGGGTCGGCAGCTTCTTGATCGGCCTGTCGGCGACGCGGGCCATCTCCTCGGCGGTGTCGAGGACGAGCACGGCGTCGTCGCGGGTGAGATCGGCGGCCGAGATGAGGTGACGCTTCATCTGTTGCCTTCCGTGGGTCAGTCGTCCGTGGGCGTGGCGGACGGGCAGGCGGTGGGCGGGAGTTGGACGCGGACGGGGTCCGGGGCGTGCGGCTGCTTGCCGCCCTACCCGTGCCGGGGTGTCACGCGGCGGGGCTCAGGGCCGTCGACCGGCGTGCGGGACACGTCGGGAAGCGGCCGGACGGTCGTGCGGTGCACCGGAGGTCTCGTGCTCCCTCCGGCGGGGCTAGCGCTCCGCGTGCTGTGCTGGCTGCTGTCCGCCGCTGTGCGGCCGTTCGCCGCCGGGCGCGGACCCGAGGAGCACCCCGTCGCGTCCGTCCTCCTCCGTGAGCTGGACCCTGACCGTCTCGCGCAGCGAGGTGGGCAGGTTCTTCCCCACGTAGTCGGCACGGATGGGCAGTTCGCGGTGTCCGCGGTCGACGAGCACGGCGAGCTGAACGGCCCGGGGCCGCCCGATGTCACCGAGAGCATCCAGAGCGGCACGGATGGTGCGTCCGGAGAAGAGAACGTCGTCGACGAGGACCACCAGGCGCCCGTCGACCCCGTCCGGCGGGATGTCGGTGTGCGCCAGCGCGCGGGCGGGACCGAGCCGGAGGTCGTCGCGGTACATGGTGATGTCCAGCGAACCGTGAGGAACCGGGCTGCCGGTGACCTCCGCGAGCTTCGCCGCCAGGCGCCGTGCCAGGAAGACGCCGCGGGTGGGAATGCCGAGAAGCACCACGTCGTCGGCGCCCTTGGCGCGTTCGACGATCTCGTGGGCGATGCGGGTGAGGACGCGCGCGATGTCCGGCGCCTCGAGTACGGGGCGGCCTGCGGCCATGCCCCTGCTGCCGTCGTCCGTACGGCTGTCCATACGAAAAGGACCTCCTTCCCCGCCTCACGGGACGGGCCTTAAAGGACGTCTGAACTGTCAGCGCAACGGTACCAGGGGGCCTGAGTCCGTCCGTGCCGGGGCCGGATTCGATCGGAGAAATGTTCGGATGCGAACCGGACCCGTCAGTTCCGCTCTACCTCGCAAAGCTGATCGGCGTTCGGCTTGACGGCAGACATTACGCTGCGTAACCTCACAGTGAGTTACCACTTTCTCGTCCGCGGGGAGCGATATGTCCAGCGAATACGCCAAGCAGCTCGGAGCGAAGCTCCGGGCCATCCGCACCCAGCAGGGGCTCTCCCTCCACGGGGTCGAGGAGAAGTCCCAGGGCCGCTGGAAGGCGGTCGTGGTCGGTTCCTACGAGCGCGGCGACCGCGCCGTCACCGTCCAGCGCCTCGCCGAGCTCGCCGACTTCTACGGCGTGCCCGTGCAGGAGCTGCTGCCCGGCACCACCCCGGGCGGCGCCGCCGAGCCGCCGCCGAAGCTCGTCCTCGACCTGGAGCGCCTGGCACACGTGCCGGCGGAGAAGGCAGGCCCTCTCCAGCGGTACGCGGCCACGATCCAGTCCCAGCGCGGCGATTACAACGGCAAGGTCCTCTCCATCCGTCAGGACGACCTGCGCACCCTCGCCGTCATCTACGACCAGTCCCCCTCGGTGCTGACGGAGCAGCTCATCAGCTGGGGCGTCCTCGACGCGGACGCCCGCCGCGCGGTGGCCCACGAGGACGCCTGACGGCCTGACCGAGCGCCTTCCGCCGAAACGTACCGCCGCCGGTGGCGCGCCCTCTGAGGGCGTACCACCGGCGGCGGTTTCTCTTTGCCGTTCTCCCGATCGAGCCCCTTCACGGACGTGAGCGAGCCACCACGGAAAGTGACCAAATATCCGGTGAAGCTGGCCCGTTCACACGAATGGGGCAATGTCCCCGAACGGATTTCGAACCGCATTCCGGACACCGGAGTGCGGCCCTCCTCGTGCGGCGGAACGCGACCGGTTGATCCGGCGGCCAGCAGCCGACCACGGCGCGGAACGGGGGCCGCAGAAGCGGCCCCCGTCAGCGGCGGAGCGTCGGCTTGAGGTCCTGAAGACGGCCGAGGAGACCGTTGATGAACGGCGGCGACTCGTCCGTGGAGAACTCCCGGGCGATGTCCAGCGCCTCGTCTATGACGACCGCCTCGGGAACGTCTTCCGACCAGATCAACTCGTAGGCGGACAGCCGCAGGATGCTGCGGTCCACCGCCGGCATCCGGTCGAGCGTCCAGCCCACCGAGTAGGTGGAGATCAGCTCGTCGATGCGCTCGGCGTTCTCGGCGTAGCCCTCGATGAGCTGCATCGTGTACTCGCTGACGGGCGGCTGCCGCTCGTCGGTCCCCGCATGCCGGATCCAGTCCTGCATGACGGCCGTCGGCGTACTGTCCCGCTGGTCCGCCTCGAAGATGATCTGAAAGGCACGCTTACGGGCCTTGTTACGGGCTGCCACGGCTAGCTGTTCACCCGGCCGAGGTACTCGCCGGAGCGGGTGTCGACCTTGATCTTCTCACCCGTGGTGATGAACAGCGGGACGCCGACCTCGTAACCCGTCTCCAGGCGGGCGGGCTTGGAGCCACCGGTGGAGCGGTCGCCCTGCACGCCGGGCTCGGTGTGCTCGATGACGAGCTCGACCGCGGCGGGCAGTTCGACGAACAGAGCCTCGCCCTGGTACATCGCGACCGTGGCCTCGAAGCCCTCCATCAGATAGTTGGCGGTGTCGCTGACGATCTCGGGGGCGATGTGGATCTGGTCGTACGTCTCCATGTCCATGAAGACGAAGTACTCGCCGTCCTTGTACGAGAACTGCATCCCGCGTCGGTCCACGGTGGCCGTATCGACCTTGGTGCCCGCGTTGAACGTCTTGTCGACGGTCTTGCCGGACATGACGTTCTTCAGCTTCGTACGGACAAAGGCGGGCCCCTTGCCGGGCTTGACGTGCTGGAACTCGACGACGGACCAGAGCTGGCCGCCTTCGAGCTTGAGCACCATGCCGTTCTTGAGGTCGTTCGTGGATGCCACGGTTGCGGAATCTCCTGAGACTGCTGCTGCGGAGACCAGAGGGCCGCCCCGGCTCCGTCGCCCCGTCAGGGGCTAGAGGGCGAGCAGCTCTTTGGTCGTGATGGTGAGTAGCTCGGGTCCGCCGTCCGCCGCGGGGCGGACGACGAGAGTGTCATCGATCCGGACACCGCCCTGGCCCGGTAGGTGGACCCCGGGCTCGATGGTGACCGGCACACAAGCGTCCAGTTTACCCATGGCCCCAGGTGACAGCCGAGGGTCCTCACCGATTTCCAGCCCCACCCCGTGGCCCGTCGCCGGGCCCAGCGCCTCGGCGTGACCGGCGCCCTTCAGTACCTGGCGCGTGGCACGGTCGACGTCGCTGCAGGCCATGCCGGGTGTCAACGCCTCACGTCCGGCGCGCTGGGCGGCGAAGACGAGGTCGTACAGCTCCACCTGCCAGTCCTCAGGAGCGGTGCCGATGACGAACGTGCGGCCGATCTGGCAGCGGTAGCCGTGGTATTGGGCGCCCAGTCGCACGGAGAGGAAGTCGCCCTCCTCCACCCGCCGGTCGGTCGGACGGTGCAGGGCCAGACCGGAGTTCCGGCCCGTCGCCACGCATGTGGGGAAGGCGGAGCCCTCCGCGCCATGGTCGATGAGCCTGCGCTCCAGTTCGAGAGCGAGGTGCCGTTCGGTGCGTCCGACGAGGATCGACTCCAGCAGCTCGCCGAGCGCCTGGTCGGTGATCTCTGCCGCGATGCGCAGGGCGGCGATCTCCTCGTCGTCCTTGATGACGCGCTGGGCCTCGACCGGACTGTCGAGGGCCGCCAGACGGAGCCCGGACGCGACGGATGCCATGGCCCGGTGCCTGGCCACCGTCAGATGGTGCTCCTCGACGGCGAGGAGCCGTGCGCCCGCGGTGGCGGCAAGGTCGGCCGCGGCCACGGCCGTGTCTCCCTCCGGGTTGGAGAGCCGGCCGGTGCGCAGCTCGTCGTCGTGGTGGCTGCCGGGCTCGTGGTGCGGGGTGTCGTCGGAGGCGGGCCCGAGCAGCGTGTCGATGCCGTCCGGGCCGATCAGCAGCGCGGCACCGTACGGCGGACGGCCGGTCAGATAGCGGATGTTGGCGGGCCGGGTGACCAGCACCGCGTCGGGGGGACCGTCCTTCGCCGCAGTCGCGGAGCAGCGCTCACGGAGCAGGGCGCGGCGAGCCACATGGACCTCGGACATGTTTCCGAGCCTACGGAGAGCCGGGGACGGCGGCAGTCCGTGCGGGGCCGTGCGAGCGACGTGGCGTGCGACAGGGTGAGAACGTCCGCGCTCCGCCCAGGTGAACTGCGGGCCACCCGGACCCCTCCCGCGAACCCGGTGTCACCAGCGCGGCGGGCTCGCCAGGCTGCGGGCCACCACGTCGTCGAGCATCCGGGCCGTGGTCGCGACGTCCTGCCGGGAGTTGTCGATGATGGGCAGGCCCGAGCCGTACCAGCCGGCCATCCGGCCGTGGATCTGGGCGACCTCCTCATCGCTGAGCCGGCGGTTGCCGCTGCGGACGGCGTTGCGCTCCAGCACGACCTCCAGTCCGGGCAGGAGCACCACCGGGATCAGGCCGGGCCCGACGTGACGCTTCCAGCCGCCCAGCCCGACGACGGGACGGTCGGGGAAGACGGCGTCGTCGAGGATGCAGGAGATGCCGTTGGCCAGGAAGTTGCGGGCGGCGAAGCCGCAGGTGCGGCGTGCCAGCCGGTACTGCGCCTCGGAGTGGTCGTTCCAGCCGCTCTGCGGGTCGGCGAAGCCGGAGCGCACCCACTCGCGTACGTCGTCGAGGCTGATGTGCGAGGTCGGCACGGCACGCCGGTCGGCCCAGTAGCGGGCGACGGTGGTCTTGCCCGCCCCGGCCGGGCCGATGAGCAGTACTGCCACGGCCGCCCGCGTCGCGTCCAGCTGCGCGGGGTCCGCGTCGGGCGTGGGGATCTCGACGGGGGCGCCGCGGGAGAGCAGCAGATGACCGGTGGACTCGGTGGGGTTGGTGTCCGTATCGCCGGGGTGCCCCTGACCCGGCGGCGGCTGCGCCGGAGCGGTGGGCACCGGCGGCGGCGCACCGGGTGCGGGCGGCTGAGCGGGGGCCGGGGGCTGAGCGGGGATCGGCGGGCCCGCCGGCGGCGGCTGCACGGGCGGCCGTGCCGGTGGCTGGAGAGGGGGCTGAGGCGGCTGGGAGTGCGCGCCCGGCCAGGCCGGCTGCGGCACCACTCCGCCCGGGGCGGGAGCGGGGGGCGGTGGAGGCACCTGACCGTCGTGCTGCCCGTCGAACTGTCCGTCGTACTGGGGATGCGTGCCCTGCTGATGTCCCGGAGCGGGGTCCGGAGGAGGGACGGGCTGTTGCGCCCCGTACTGCTGCATCCGCTCCCCAACTCCGCTCGGGTCCGCCGACGCTGCCCCCGCAGCGCCATGATTGTGTGACAGTACCGGAAGGTACCGCCCAGGTCGTTCCTGTTGAACGCCGGAGAACAGCGATCAGTGCCCGATATCCGGAACCGGCACGGGCGTTCGCCCCGCGCCGTCGCCCCGGGGCCGGTGCCTACGCCGCGATCTCCGCGTGGGCGGCGAGCAGCATCGCCGGGTCGGGCCCCTCCAGCACCGACGGCTTCGCCAGACCGTCGAGCACGATGAAGCGCAGCATGTCGCCGCGGGACTTCTTGTCGACGCGCATCGTCTCCAGCAGCTTGGGCCACTGGTCGCCGCGGTAGGTGACGGGCAGGCCCACCGACTCCAGTACGGCACGGTGCCGTTCGGCCGTGGGGTCGTCCAACCGGCCCGCGATACGGCCCAGTTCGGCCGCGAAGACCATGCCGACGGAGACGGCGGCGCCGTGGCGCCACTCGTAGCGCTCGTTCTTCTCGATGGCGTGGGCCAGCGTGTGCCCGTAGTTGAGGATCTCGCGCAGCCCGGTCTCCTTCAGATCGGCGGAGACCACCTCCGCCTTGACCCTGATGGAGCGCTCGATCAGCTCGGCGGTGTGCGGGCCCTCGGGGCTCCGCGCTGCCTCCGGGTCGGCCTCGATCAGGTCGAGGATGACCGGATCGGCGATGAAGCCCGCTTTGATGATCTCGGCGAGGCCGCCGACGTAGTCGTGCACGCCCAGCGACTCCAGCGCGGCCAGGTCGCACAGAACCCCGGCCGGCGGGTGGAAGGCGCCCACAAGGTTCTTGCCCTCGGCGGTGTTGATGCCGGTCTTTCCGCCGACGGCGGCGTCCACCATGCCCAGGACCGTCGTCGGGACGGCGATCCAGCGCACCCCTCGCAGCCAGGTCGCGGCGACGAAGCCGGCGACGTCGGTCGTCGCGCCCCCGCCGACGCCCACGATGACGTCGCTGCGGGTGAAGCCGGTCTGGCCCAGCGCCTTCCAGCAGTAGGCGGCGACCTCGGCCGTCTTGGACTCTTCGGCGTTCGGGAGCTGAACGGCGATGGCCTCGTAACCCTGCGCCGCGAGGTCCTCGCGGAGCACCTCGCCGGTCTCGGTGAGCGCCTCGGGGTGCAGGACGGCGACGCGATTGGCGGCGTTGCCGATGAGCCCGGGGAGCTCCCCGAGCAGCCGGTGGCCGATGAGCACGTCGTAGGGCGTGGTGCCCGGGCCTCCGCCGACGGTGATGCGGGTGTGGGCGTCCTGCCCGTCCGAGGCCATGGGGGAAGGGTTCTGGCTGGTCACTTCTGCTTCAGCTCCAGGACGTCGAGGATCTCGCCGACGACCTCGTCGGGTGTGCGGTTCTCGGTGCTGACGACGGCCCTTGCGACCTCGGTGTAGAGGGGGCGGCGCGCGTCCATCAGCTCCCGCCACTGCTTGCGCGGGTTCATCATCAGCAGCGGCCGCGGTGCGTCGAGTCCGACCCGCTTGACGGCCTCCGCGACGTCCATGTCGAGGAAGACGACGGGGGCGCCCGCCAGCAGCTGCCTGGTCTCCGGAGCGAGGACGGCGCCGCCGCCCAGGGCCAGCACCCCGGTGTGCTCGGCCAGCGCCGTGCGCACGGCCTCGAGTTCCAGGGCGCGGAAGTGCGGTTCGCCGTCGTCGAGGAAGATCTCGGAGATCGGCTTGCCCGCGGCCTCGACGATGTC
This sequence comes from Streptomyces bathyalis, assembly GCF_015910445.1. Classification (NCBI taxonomy): domain Bacteria; kingdom Bacillati; phylum Actinomycetota; class Actinomycetes; order Kitasatosporales; family Streptomycetaceae; genus Streptomyces; species Streptomyces bathyalis. Next base: position 6,763,325 of record NZ_CP048882.1, on the reverse strand, counting down.
GTGGTCGGTGTCGCGGCAGCCGACGCCCAGTCGCTCGGCCAGGAGTTCGCCGACGGTCGTCTTTCCCACGCCCATCGGGCCCACGAGGATGACGACGGGCCCGGTCACTTGATCTCCAGGCTGTCGAGGAAGCCGTCGACGTTGCGGCGGGTCTCGGCGACGCTGTCGCCGCCGAACTTCTCCGCCACGGCGTCCGCCAGCACGAGCGCCACCATCGCCTCCGCGACGATCCCGGCGGCCGGAACGGCGCACACGTCCGAGCGCTGGTGGTGTGCGCGGGTCTCCTCGCCCGTCTGCACATCGACGGTGGCCAGCGCGCGCGGCACGGTCGCGATCGGCTTCATCGCGGCCCGTACGCGCAGGAGTTCACCGGTGGAGAGCCCGCCCTCGGTGCCGCCGGAGCGGCCGGAGCTGCGTCGGATCCCCTCGTCCGTGGAGACGATCTCGTCGTGGGCCCTGGATCCCGGCACCCGTGCGAGGCCGAAGCCGTCGCCCAGCTCGACGCCCTTGATCGCCTGGATGCCCATGAGTGCTCCGGCGAGCCGCGAGTCCAGACGCCGGTCCCAGTGGACGTGCGAGCCCAGTCCGACCGGGACGCCGTACGCGGCCACCTCCACCACGCCGCCGAGGGTGTCGCCGTCCTGGTGTGCCTGGTCGATCTCCGCGACCATCGCCTTGCTCGCGTCGGCGTCCAGGCAGCGCACCGGGTCGGCGTCGAGCCGCTCCACGTCGCCGGGCTCCGGGACGAGGCCGTAGGGAGCCTTGGCGGCGCCGAGTTCCACCACGTGGGAGACGATCTCGATCCCGGTGGTCTGCTTCAGATACGAACCGGCGACGGTGCCGAGGGCCACTCGCGCCGCAGTCTCCCGCGCGGAGGCCCGCTCCAGCACGGGGCGTGCCTCGTCGAACCCGTACTTCTGCATGCCCGCGAGGTCCGCGTGACCGGGCCGGGGCCGGGTGAGGGGCGCGTTACGGGCCAGACCGGCCAGCACCTCCGGGTCGACCGGATCGGCGGCCATCACCTGCTCCCACTTGGGCCACTCCGTGTTGCCCACCATGATCGCGACGGGCGAGCCGAGTGTGAGCCCGTGCCGTACGCCGCCGATGAAGGTGACCTCGTCGCGCTCGAACTTCATCCGCGCCCCGCGCCCGTAGCCGAGACGCCGCCGCGCCAGCGCGTCGGCCACCATGTCGGTGGTGACCGGCACGCCGGAGGGCAGCCCTTCCAGCGTCGCCACCAGTGCGGGGCCGTGCGACTCCCCCGCGGTCAGCCAGCGCAACCTGCTCAACGGTGCTCCTCGATCTCGCGCCTGGGCGGGCGCCTTCGCTCTACGTGTTCGGCTCTGCCCCGATCTTCCCACGTGCGCGGCCCGGGGCCCGCCTCGGTCCACTGGCCGGACTTGCGCGTCGGGGGCCCGTGACGGTCGTGCCGGTGCGTCCGTCCTCCCGGCGGGCGCGGCGGTCAGGCCGTGCGCGCGTGCAGTGCCGCCTCACCAGCGGCACGCATCGCTTCGAGCGGCGCGGGCGCGTGCCCCGTCATCAGCTCGACCTGGAGCACGGCCTGGTGCACGAGAAGGTCGAGCCCGGAGACGACGGTGCCTCCGCGATCGGACCACTCCGCCGCGAGCCGCGTGGGCCACGGGTCGTAGAGGACGTCGAAGAGCGTGCCGGGAGCCGCTGGTACGTGCTCGGACAGCGCGTCGGTGGCCCCCGCCGGGGTGGTGGCGATCACCAGGGGCGCGGTGAGCGCCTCCGCCGCGTCCGCCCAGTCGGCGGTGCGCAGGCTCAGCCCGAGGCGATCGCCCCAGCCGCGCATCTCGCGGGCACGCTCGTCACTGCGTACGTACGCCGTGACCAACCCGTCGCAGATCTGCGTGAGCGCGGCCAGCGCCGAGGACGCGGTGGCCCCCGCGCCGAGAACGGCGGCCTTCTCGACCCTTACGATGCCGCGCTCCCGCAAGGCGGCCACTATGCCCGGGATGTCAGTGTTGTCCCCGATGCGCGTTCTGCCCCTGAAGACAACGGTGTTGACCGCCTCGACGGAGTCGGCCGTGGGGCTGACGTCGTCCAGCAGCGGGATGACGGCACGCTTGAGCGGCATCGTCAGGGAGAGCCCGGCCCATTGTTCGTCGGTGGCGCCGAGGAAGGAGGCGAGGCCTTCCTCGTCCACCTCGTACCGCTCGTACGTCCAGTCCTCCAGGCCCAGTGCCGCGTACGCGGCACTGTGCAGCACCGGCGAGAGGGAGTGGGCCACGGGTGAGCCGAGAACGGCGGCGCGCCGTACGGCAGATGACGCCGCCGGAGCGGGCCGTACGGAGTGCTGCCGGTCCATCAGCCGCCGTTCTCCTTCTTCTTGCGCTGTTCCTTGTTGAAGTCCTGGACGTTGCGGTCGTGTTCGGCCTTGCTCGCGGTGAAGCGGGTGTCACCCGGTTTGACGGTGACGAAGTAGATCCAGTTGCCCTTGGTCGGGTTGAGCGCCGCTTCGATGGCCTGGTGCCCGGGGTTGTCGATCGGACCGGGCGGCAGTCCGCGGTTCAGGTAGGTGTTGTAGGGCGATTTCAGCTTGGTGTCCTCGACCGAAGTGTCCAGCGAGGAGCGTCCCTTGGCGTAATTGATGGTCGAGTCGAACTGGAGCAGTATGTCCTTGTCCAGCCGGTTGTGGATGACGCGGGAGACCTTGCCGAACTCGCCGTCCTGCTGCGCCTCTGCCTGGATGAGCGACGCTATTGTCAGGATCTCCTCGGGAGTCTTGCCGGCCTTCCTCGCCTCGCCCGCCAGATCGACCTTGGTGTGCTCGGCCTTGGCGCGTCCGACCATGTCCCGCAGAACGTCGAGCGGATCGCTCTTCTGGCCGACGCTGTAGCGCGAGGGGAAGAGGAAGCCCTCCGGGTTGCCCTTGGCGAAGGCCGGAAGACCCAGGTCCGTGGAGTTGGCGTTCTTGGCGGTCTTCTCGGTGGTGCCCTTGGCCTTGCCGAGCTTCTCGTCGATCAGCTCGTAGATCTTCTTCGCCCGCAGCCCCTCGGAGATGATCAGCCCGTTCTGGCTGGCCGGGTCGAGCATGAGCTTCACCGCTGCGGCGCCGGACATCTTCTTGCGGAGGCTGTAGGTGCCGGGCTGGATCCCGCTCGCCTTCTGCTCCGCCTCTGCGGCCTCGACGAAGGCGCGGGCGCTCTTGACCACCCCCGCCTTCTGCAGCTCGGTCCCCATGTCGGCGATCGAGGCGCCGTCCGGGATCTTCACCTGGGCCTGGCCGGAGCCCTTCCCGGGGTAGTCGGGCGCAGGTGCGAGGTAGGTCTGGTACAGGTCGTACCCGAAGTAGCCGGCGGTGCCGAGACCTCCCGCGAGGAGCACCGAGACCGCCAGGCAGGCGCAGCCGCTGCGGCGCTTGGTCTCTCCCCCACGGTTGCGGCGCCCGGACCGCTTGGAGCGCCCTTCGTCGTCGTCGAGGTCGTCGTCGCTGTCGTCGCGCTCCGAGAAGAAGGCGTGCTCTCCCTGGTCAGGCCCGGGATCCCAGCCTGTCTCGGGGTCTGCGTCGGGTCGGCCGGGAGGCGGTGCGGCATAGCCTTCCGGGACGGGCTGTGCGTACGGCCCGGGGTAGCCCTGCCCCTGCGGCTGCTGTTGCGGGAAGCCCTGCTGGGCCCCGTAGTAGCCGGGCTGCTGGCCGGTGTTGTACGGATCCGTGACGGTCGGCATGCCGTTCGGGTCCGTCGCTCCCATGCCGTAGCCGGGGTCGTAATGCCCGCCCGCTGCCGGCCCTTCGTAGCCGCCCTGCCCGTAGTACTGCTGTTGCTGCGGCTGTTGCGTGTAGTAGCCCTGCTGCTGGTGCGGCACCTGGTGCTGACCGGTGCTGTACGGGTCCGCGTACTGGCCGGCGTAAGGATCGCCGTCGCCCGGGTGGGTGCCGTCTCTGCCACCGTCCCACCCCTTGTCCCCGAAGAGAGGGTCGTCGGGATGCCACGGTGGGAGGCTCTGCCCCCGGCCATACTCAGTCATCGATCCCCTAGATCCGCCGGACGGCAGCCTTCTGCCGTACGCAAAATAGGCAGTGCACCCGCGGCACCATTGGGTGTGCCGACCCCCACCGGCGGTTGCGCGTGTCGCGGGAACGTTACCGTATCGCAATCAGACAACCACTTCGACGCATTCCCCGGGTGGGCTGCCTGACATCCGTTCAGTCTCCAGGGCGTTCTGCAGAATGACCACTGCCGCGGCCTGGTCGATGCGGGATCGGCCCTTCTTGGAGTTCACGCCGGACGCACGCATGTCGTGTGCAGCCGTGACTGTACTCATACGCTCGTCCACCAGCCGAACCGGCACCGGTGTGATCTTCCTCGCCAGCTCCTCGGCGAACGCACGGACCTTGGCCGCGGCCGGCCCCTCGCCCCCGTTGAGGGAACGGGGCAGGCCGGCCACGACCTCGATCGGTTCGTACTCCTCGACCAGTGCCGCCAACCGCCGCCGGGCCGCGGCCAGATCACGCCCCGGCACCGTCTCGACCGGCGTCGCGAGCAGCCCGTCCGGATCGCTGCTGGCGACGCCGATGCGGGCGTCACCCACATCGACGGCCAGCCGGCGGCCTCGACGCATCAGGCGCTGCCGCTCTCTGTCACGAGCCGTTCGACGGTGGCGATGGCCTCGTCCACCGCGTCCGGGTTCTGGCCGCCGCCCTGCGCGACATCCGGCTTGCCGCCGCCACCGCCGCCGAGGGTCTTGGCGGCACCGCGCACCAGGTCACCGGCCCTCAGGCCGCGGTCCCGTGCGGCGTCGTTCGTGGCGATCACGGTCAGCGGACGGCCGCCGGTGACGGCGAACAGAGCGACGACGGCGGGACGCGAACCCGGGATGCGCTGACGGACGTCGAGCACGAGCGTGCGCAGGTCCTCCGCGGCGGTGCCGTCCGGCACGCGCGCGGCAGCCAGGGCCACGCCCCGTACGTCCGTGGCGCCTTCGGCGATTCCGGCAGCGGCCTGGAGCACCTTCTCCGCGCGGAAGCGCTCGATCTCCTTCTCGGCGTCCTTCAGCCGGGTCACCATCGAGGAGATCCGCTCGGGAAGCTCCTCCGGACGGCCCTTCACCAGATCGGTGAGCTGGGAGACCACCGTGTGCTCACGGGCGAGGAACTTGTAGGCGTCGACGCCGACGAGGGCCTCCACACGCCGCACTCCGGAGCCGATGGAGGACTCGCCCAGCAGCTTGACCAGGCCGAGCTGCGCGGTGTTGTGGACGTGGGTTCCGCCGCACAGCTCCTTGGAGAAGTCGCCGATCGTCACCACGCGCACCCGCTCGCCGTACTTCTCGCCGAACTCGGCCAGCGCGCCCTGCTTCTTCGCGTCGTCGATGCCCATGTACTCGGCGGAGACGTCGAGTTCGCGGGTGAGCACCTCGTTGATCCTCTGCTCGACGTCCGTGAGGACCGAGCCGGGCACGGCCGTCGGCGAGCCGAAGTCGAAGCGGAAGCGGCCGGGCGAGTTCTCCGAGCCGGCCTGCGCGGCCGTGGGCCCGAGGGCGTCACGCAGCGCCTGGTGCGTGAGGTGCGTGGCGCTGTGGGCACGGGCGATGGAGCGGCGCCTGTCGATGTCGATCTGCGCGTGGGCGGACGACCCGACGGTCACCTCGCCGACCTGGACGACGCCCTTGTGCACGGAGACACCGGCGACCGGCTGCTGCACGTCGCGGACCTCGATGACCGCGCCGTTCTCCAGCCGGATGCGGCCGGTGTCGGCGAGCTGGCCGCCGCCCTCGGCATAGAACGGGGTGCGGTCGAGGACGACTTCGACCTCGTCACCCTCGTGGGCCGCGGGCGAGGAGACGCCGTCCACGAGCAGCCCGACGATCGAGGCCTCCCCCGCCGTGTGCTTGTAGCCCGTGAAGTCCGTGGCGCCGCTGCTGTCGGCGATCTCGCGGTACGCGGAGAGGTCGGCGTGACCCTGCTTCTTGGACTTGGCGTCGGCCTTGGCACGGTCGCGCTGCTCCTGCATCAGCCGGCGGAAGCCGGCCTCGTCGACCGTGAGGCCCTGCTCGGCGGCCATCTCCAGCGTGAGGTCGATCGGGAAGCCCCACGTGTCGTGCAGCAGGAACGCCTTCTCCCCGGGCAGGACCGAGCTGCCGGAGGCCTGGGTCTCGCTGACGGCGGTGTCCAGGATGTTGGTCCCGGAACGCAGGGTCTTCAGGAAGGCGGCCTCTTCGGCGAGGGCGACCGTCTCGATGCGCTTGCGGTCGGTCTCCAGCTCCGGGTACTGCGGCGCCATGGCCTTGATGACGGTGTCCGTGAGCTCGGCGACGGTCGGATCCGTCGCACCGAGGATGCGCATGTTGCGGATGGCGCGGCGCATGATGCGGCGAAGTACGTAGCCGCGGCCCTCGTTTCCCGGTGTGACGCCGTCGCCGATGAGCATGACGGCGGTACGGATGTGGTCGGCGACCACGCGCAGGGAGACATCGGTCTGCTCGGCGGCGCCGTAGCGCACACCGGTCAGTGCGGTGGCCTTGTCGAGCACCATGCGCGAGGTGTCGATCTCGTACATGTTGTGCACGCCCTGAAGGATCATCGCCAGGCGCTCGAAGCCGAGGCCGGTGTCGATGTTCTGGCTGGGCAGATCCCCGATGATCGGGTAGTCCTTGCCCTCCCCCGGACCGCGCTCGTACTGCATGAACACCAGGTTCCACAGTTCGACGTAGCGCTCGTCGTTGACGGCGGGACCGCCCTCGGGACCGAACTCCGGGCCCCGGTCGTAGCTGATCTCCGAGCACGGGCCGCAGGGGCCGGGAACGCCCATGTCCCAGTAGTTCTCGTCCTTGCCGAGCCGCTGGATGCGCTCGGCGGGGACGCCGACGACGTCGCGCCAGATGCGCTCCGCCTCGTCGTCCTCCTCGAAGACAGTGATCCACAGGCGCTCGGGGTCCAGACCGTAACCGCCCTTGTCCTGCGGGGTCGTCATCAGTTCCCAGCCGTAGACGGCGGCGCCTTCCTTGAAGTAGTCGCCGAAGGAGAAGTTGCCGCACATCTGGAAGAACGTGCCGTGGCGCGTCGTCTTGCCGACCTCTTCGATGTCCGGTGTGCGCACGCACTTCTGCACGCTGGTGGCGCGCTTGTACGGCGCCTTGACCTCGCCGAGGAAGTAGGGCTTGAAGGGGACCATGCCCGCCGGGACGAGCAGCAGCGTCGGGTCGTCCGCGATCAGCGACGCCGACGGCACGACGGTGTGCCCCCGCTCCTCGAAGAAGCGCAGCCAGCGGCGGCGGATTTCAGCCGACTCCATCAGTGGTCCTCGTTTCGGTCGTTCGGTCGGTCGGGGCCCTGCCGGTGGTGTGCGGAGCCCAGTTGTGGCCTGCGGGCTTGAGTGGGGAGCCCGGGGCCTTGGTCGGGAGGTGGAGTGTCCAGTCCGAGAGCGTCGTTCAACTCGCTTTCGCGCTGGGCCATTCCGGCGCGTACGTCCAGGGCGAAGTCCTTGAGCCGGTGGCCCCCCTTGACGGCCTTGTCAGCGGCACGGACGGCGAGCGCGTCGGGTGCGAGCGAGCGCAGCTTGCGCTGGACCTTGGTGGTGGCCCACACACCGGCTGCGGCGCCCGTGGTGAACCAGAAGGCACGGCGGAACATCTGCGGATCAGCCCTTTCCTCGCTCACGCCCAAGTCCGCCGCGCCGTGCACCCGGCAGGGTGCGGGTCACGACGACGGGCGGCGGCTTCTGCGATGCCTCGGCCTTCCGCTTCCGGCCGAGCGCACGCCGTACGCCGTAGCCGAAGGCCGCGACCTTCACCAGCGGTCCGCCGAAGGTGGTGGAGACGGTGGAGGAGAGCGCGGAGGCGTTGGAGGTGACCTCCTGGACGTCCGTCGCGATCGCGTCCACGCGGGCCAGCTGCGTCTGGGCGGAACGCACCGTCGCGGACGCCTCTCCCAGCAGCGGGACGGCCCGTTCGGTCACGCCCGTCACCAGCTTGGTGGCCGCCTTGAGCGTCTGTGCGAGCCTCACCAGCACCACGGCGAGGAACGAGACCAGAATCGCCCAGAAGACCGCCACGAGGAGACCGGCCACCTCTCCACCGGACACGCTGCACCGCTTCCCTCGGGTCGTTCGGGGTCCGCCTCCGTTCCTGGACGCGCTCGCACACGGACCGCGTCCGGCACCCTGTCCGGGCGGCGGAGGCTCTGTACCGAGCCTATCGCGCCCGCAGGGCCCGTTCGTACCGCATAAATGACGGCATCGGAGCAGGACGGAGGGCGTGCGCTCCGCCGGTGGAGCACGTACGCGCGGCACGGCCCCCGGCCGCGGTACGGGACCGGACGGAGCGGCCGGCGGCCCGAAACGGCATGTGCGGCATGGAGGTTGGTCGCGCTGAGACGAACGAACGCGCATCCGGGCCGGGTTGAGCTCTCACGGGGACACGGCAGCCCGCCGTGCCGGCGCCGGGCCGGGGGCCGGACGCGTGCGGCAGGCGGGCTGTGCCGTCGTGTTGCGCTGTCGTCGCAACGCGACGCCGAGGGCGCCGCAGGAGGCGCGAGGCGAATGTACCGCTGGACCGTGTGGCCTCTCCCGCGCCCGCGGGCTCAGCGTGCGTAGTACTCGATGACCATCTGCTCGTCGCAAACCACAGGGATCTCCTTGCGGTTGGGCGTGCGGTCGAGACGGAAAGCGAGCGCCTCCAGGTTGACCTCGAGGTAGCGCGGGGTCTCGCCGTCGGGGGCGTAGCCGCCCTCGCGTGCCACCAGGAAGGGGTGCTTGGTGCGGCTGCGCTCGCGGACCTGCACCACGTCGTCCGGCTTCAGCCGGTAGGAGGGCTTGTCGACCTTACGGTCGTTCACCGAGATGTGGCCGTGCACGACCATCTGACGGGCCTGGTAGATCGTGCGGGCCAGGCCGGAGCGGAGAACGAGGGCGTCGAGGCGGCGCTCCAGCTCGATGACGAGCGCGTCGCTGGTCTTGCCGTCGCTCTTGCGGGCGCTCTCGTAGGCACGGACCATCTGGCGCTCGCTGATGTCGTACTGGGCACGCAGCCGCTGCTTCTCCAGCAGCCGGACCTTGTAGTCACTGTTCTGCTTGCGACCCCGGCCGTGCTCCCCCGGCGGGTAGGGCCGGTGCTCGAAGTACTTCACGGCCTTGGGGGTCAGCGCGATGCCGAGGGCACGCGACTTCTTGACCTTGGGACGCGACTGGTTCACTGAACGGACCTCCATGTAAGTTAGGTGAGGCTTACCTTAGCGGAGGAGAACGTATGTTTCGACCTGGGATTCCCCGCACCGACTCCGGCGGGGGACAGCCGCGTCCCGTGGAAGACGCCCGGGCACCAACTGCCGCGGAGCGCGTACGAACTCTCGTTGAATCCAGCGTATCGGCCGTGCTGGACATTCCGTCGGCCCGGTCGGCGGAGCCCGCCCCGGTCGGATACGGCAGTCCGGAGGCACGGGCCGTCACCAAGGACGGTGACGTGGTGCTCCTCGTCCCCGCCTCCTCACCGGCGGCTCAGCTGGCGGAACACGCGAGCGGCGACGAGGTCGTCGCGGTGATGGAAATCACCGACGTCGCGCCCGTCGCGGTTCCCCACCGCGTGCGGGGCAGGGCCTGGGTCGCGGGCTGGCTGACCGCCGTCGGGCCCGGTGAGCGCGCGGCGCTCGCGCGGCTGGTCGCGGACCGGCACCCGGCCGGACCGCCGGCGGCCGACGTGGCGTGGGTCCTGCTTCGGCTGGAGGTCGGCGAGGCACACGTCGATGACCTGTGGGGCTCGGAAGCGGTGGAACCCGACGACTTCGCGGCGGCGACGCCCGATCCTCTGGCGCCCCACGAGGCCGAACTGCTCCAGCACCTGGCGTCCTCGCACGATGACCAGATGCGCACTCTGTGCGGGCTGCTGGGCGAGACCGGGCCGGCCTGCGCGGCGGCCGGCGCCGACGCTGTGCCCCTGTCCGTGGACCGCTACGGGATGCGGGTGCGCTTCTGCGGCATCGAGGGAGAGCCCCCCTCGGCATGCTTCGACGCCAGGTTCGAGTTCCCGGACCCGGTCGACGACGTGGCTCAGCTGCGGCAGGCGATGCGACTGCTCTTCGAGGCCGCCGAGCAGTAGCGGACGCGGGAGAGCGGCAGAGGACCGGGGACATGCGCGGTCACGCGCGGGCCCGGGATTCGCCGGGCCCCGCGCCGTGTCAGCCCTCCTGGGACTTCTTGGATTCCTGTGCGGGCTGCGGCTCCTCGGACGCGGGGGCGGTACCGCGCAGCCGCTCACGGACGCGCTCGGCCACCTCCGCGTAGCGGGCCTCGGCGCCGTAACGCGTCGGCTCGTAGTAGCGCTTGCCGTGGATCGCGTCCGGGGCGTACTGCTGCGCGGCGATGGCGCCCGGCAGATCGTGCGGGTACTGGTAGCCCTTGCCGTGGCCGAGCTTCGCGGAGCCCTGGTAGTGGGTGTCGCGCAGATGTGCCGGGACGGGGCCGGCCGCCCCGTCCCGCACGTCGGCGAGGGCCGCGTCGATCGCCATGTACGCGGCGTTAGACTTCGGGGCCAGGGCGAGCGCGACAACGGCATGGCCCAGCGTGATGCGGGCCTCCGGGAAGCCGATCATGGCGACCGCTTGGGCTGCCGCCACAGCCGTCTGCAGGGCCGACGGGTCGGCCAGCCCGATGTCCTCGCTGGCGGAGATCATCAGGCGGCGCGCGATGAACCGGGGGTCCTCCCCCGCCTCGACCATGCGCGCCAGATAGTGCAGCGCCGCATCGACGTCCGAGCCACGGATGGACTTGATCAGAGCGCTCGCCACGTCGTAATGCTGGTCGCCGTCGCGGTCGTAAGTGACCGCCGCCCGGTCGACCGCCTCCTCCAGAGTGGCGAGGGTGACGGCCGTCTCCCCCTTGGCCAGGGCGGCACCCGCGCCCGCCTCCAGGGCGGTCAGCGCACGCCGGGCGTCGCCTCCTGCGATGCGCAGCAGATGGCTCTCGGCCTCGGGCGGCAGCGTCACCGAGCCGCCGAGGCCGCGCTCCTCCTCAACGGCACGGCCGATCAGGGAGCGCACGTCCTCATCGGTGAGCGCCTCCAGCGTCAGCAGGAGCGAACGCGACAGAAGCGGAGAGATCACCGAGAAGTACGGGTTCTCCGTCGTCGCGGCGATCAGGGTGACCCAGCGGTTCTCGACCGCGGGCAGCAGGGAGTCCTGCTGGGCCTTGCTGAACCGGTGGATCTCGTCGAGGAAGAGGACCGTGTCCTTGCTGTACGCACCGGAGGAACGGCGCGCGCTCTCGATGACCGCGCGGACCTCCTTCACGCCCGCCGTGATGGCGGACAGCTCCACGAAGCGCTTGTCGGTGGCCTGGCTGACGACGTACGCGAGGGTCGTCTTGCCGGTGCCCGGCGGGCCCCACAGCATCACCGACGACGGACCGGCAGGACCTCCGCCGCCCTCCCCGACGAGGCGGCGCAGCGGAGACCCCGGGCGCAGCAGGTGCTGCTGGCCCACGACGTCATCGATGGTGCGCGGGCGCATCCGCACGGCCAGCGGGCTGGCCGACGGATCCTTCGCCTGGCGTTCCTCTGCGGCCGCGGTGAACAGGTCGGGTTCCACGCCAGGAACCCTAAATCAACCCTCCGACAACGACGGCGGGAGTGCCTCCGGCGTCAGCCGGTCCAGAACTCCCACCAGCGCACGAGGATCAGCAGGCCGATGATCCCGATGTGCAGGAGCGGAAGCACCCAGGGGAACTCGTCGAGGAAGCCCCGGACAGGAGCGGGTGCGGGCAGGAAGCCGTGCCGCACGTTGTGCGCCGTCACGTACCAGAACATGGTGATCGTGGCGACCCAGGCGAGGCTGCACCACAGGCACAGGGCGCCGATGTCGTACAGCGACTGGTACATGAGCCAGGTGCAGAATCCGACGCCGAAGAGCGTGCCGGCGTTGAACGTCAGCCAGTACCAGCGAGGGAAGCGGGCCTTCGTCAGGAGGCTCATCCCGACGCAGATCACGATCGCGTACGCCACGAGACCGATCATCGGGTTCGGCACCCCGAAGGCCTCGGCCTGCTCGCTCTTCATGATGCTGCCGCAGGAGATGACCGGGTTGAGGCTGCAGGCGGGTGAGAAGTCCGGGTTCTCCGCCAGCTTGATCTTGTCGAGGGTGATCACCCAGGACGCCAGCAGCCCGGCGGCCGCCGTGATCAGCAGCATCCAGGCGAAGGCTCGTCCGGCGCCGACGACGCTCCTGGGGGGCTCGTCCGTGCCCGTGCGAGCGTCGTCGAGGGGTGCCGTCATGGTCATAAGCCCTTGATCCCGTCGTCGGTCCTCTTCTGCCCCGTGTGCCGCTCATTGTGCACCAAGGCCCGCGCCGTCAGCGGAGTTTCGCGGCCACCTCGGCCACCACTCCGTCGAGCGGCACGGCGGTCTGCTCGCCGCTGAGCAGATCCTTCAGCTGCGCCACTCCCTGGGCCAGATCCCGCTCCCCGACCAGCAGCGCGTAGCGCGCGCCGGAACGGTTGGCCGATTTCATGGCGTTCTTCATGCCCTTGCCGCCGTACGCGAAGTCGGCGGCGACGCCCTCCCGGCGCAGTTCGGTCACCACCCGAAAGAGTGCGCGGCGTGCCTCGTCGCCGATCGGCACCGCGAACACGTCCGTGGCCGCGGGCAGTTCGAGCTCCACGCCCTCCGCGCGCAGCGCCAGGACCGTGCGGTCCACGCCCAGGGCCCAGCCGACGGACGGCAGCTCCGGACCGCCGATCATCTCCGACAGTCCGTCGTAGCGCCCGCCGCCGCCCACGGCGGACTGCGAACCGAGCCCGTCGTGCACGAACTCGAAGGTGGTGCGCGTGTAGTAGTCCAGCCCGCGCACCAGCCGGGGGTCGTCCTCGTAGGCGACGCCCGCCGCCGTCAGCAGTTCGCGCACCTGCTCGTGGTACGACTTGCACGCCTCGCACAGGTGGTCCCGCATCATCGGCGCGTCCGTCAGCTGCCGCTGCACGCTCTCCCGCTTGTCGTCCAGAACACGCAGGGGGTTGATCTCGATGCGGCGGCGCGTGTCCTCGTCGAGGTCGAGACGCCGCAGGAACTCCTGGAGCGCCGCACGGTAGACGGGGCGGCACTCCTTGTCCCCGAGGGAGTTGAGCAGGATGCGGAACTCGCGCAGCCCGAGCGAGCGGTACGCGTCGTGCGCCAGGACGACCAACTCGGCGTCCAGCGACGGGTCTTCGGCACCGATCGCCTCGGCGCCCACCTGTGAGAAGTGCCGGTAGCGGCCCTTCTGCGGACGCTCGTAGCGGTAGTACGAGCCCGAGTACCACAGCTTCACCGGAAGGTTGCCGCTCTTGTGCAGGCTGGCCTCGAGGGCGGCGCGCAGCACGGAGGCGGTGCCTTCGGGACGCAGCGCGAGCTCGTCGCCGCCCTTCGTGGTGAGGGTGTACATCTCCTTGGTGACGATGTCGGTGGACTCGCCGACACCGCGCGCGAAGAGCTCGACCTGCTCGAAGCCGGGCGTCTCGGTGTAGCCGTACCCGGCCCGGCGCAGCGGTGCCGAGAGCGCCTCACGCACCGCGAGGTAGTCCGCGGACTCGGGCGGGATGAGGTCGTAGGTGCCCTTGGGGGCCTTGAACGTGGTCACGGAAGGTCTCGTCACATTCCTCGTCGCGGGGCGGCGCCCGTACTGCCGCCGCCCGGCCCGGCAGCCACCTGCTGCATGAAGGGGTTGGTGGCACGCTCCCGGCCGATGGTCGTCTGGGGGCCGTGGCCCGAGAGCACCACCGTCTCGTCCTCCAGCGGCAGGCACACGCGCGCCAGCGACTGAAGGATCTCCTCGTGGTCGCCCCCGGGAAGATCGGTGCGTCCGATGGAGCCGGCGAAGAGCAGGTCGCCCGAGAAGAACACCGGTGGCACATCTGCCTGTTCGGGCATCCGGAACGTCACCGACCCTTTGGTATGGCCCGGTGCGTGCGTGACGGTCAGCTCCAGCCCGGCCAGGCGGAGGGTGGCGCCGTCGGTGAGCTCCTCGATGTCATCGGGCTCGCCCACGGTCAGCTCACCCATGAGCGGCTGCCCGATGCTGCGGCCCAGGGCCTTCTCCGGGTCGCTCATCATGTAGCGGTCCTCGGGGTGGATCCAGGCGGGCACGTCGTGGGCGCCGCACACCGGCACCACCGAGGCGACATGGTCGATGTGGCCGTGGGTCAGCACGACGGCAACCGGCTTCAGCCGGTGCTTGGCGACGGCCTCCGCCACACCTTCGGTGGCCTGGTGGCCAGGGTCGATGATCACGCACTCCTCGCCGGCGGCGGGGGCGACCAGGTAGCAGTTGGTCCCCCAGGCCCCGGCGGGGAACCCGGCAACGAGCACGATCGTCCTTCAGTCGTCCGGAAACGGTCACGGCGGCCGGGGCATCCTGCCCGGGGAGCGCCGGGAGCCCGCGGCGGTCAGCGCAAATCGCCCCGCCGATCAAGCTGGTCACAGCCTACCGGCGGCGGCCACGGAGCCGCGAACCCGTATACGGTACGGGCGGACTCTGGTAGGTACGCACGCATCCCCACGCACGCACGGCCCGAAGGAGAAGCCCCCGGTGGTCAGCAGCGAACAGCGCAGAAAGCAGCTCGCACGCGAGAAGTACCTGAGACAGCAGGAGCGGCGGGCGCAGCGCCGGCGCCGGGCACGTCTGCGCACCATCGGGATCCTGACGGGCGCCGCGCTGGTGATCGGGGCGGGCGCGGCCTACATGGCCTCGGGCGGCCTCGATGGCGAGGAGAAGAAGAAGGACGCCTCCGCGAACAAGGACCCGGACCCCTGCACCGAGGCCGCACCGGGCAAGCCGAGCGGAGAGAAGTGGAAGAAGGAGCCCGAACTCGGCATCGACGAATCCGCGAAGTACGCGATGACGCTGCGCACGACATGCGGTGACATCAGCTTCGACATGGACGCGTCGAAGACCCCGCGCACCGTCAACTCCTTCCGCTTCCTGTCCGGGGAGAAGTTCTTCGACCACACCAAGTGCCACCGCCTCGTGAAGCAGGGCCCCTACGTCCTGCAGTGCGGCGACCCCACCGCCACCGGCAAGTCCGGCCCCGGCTACACGCTTCCGGACGAGAACCTGAAGGACCCACGTGTGAAGGGCGGCACCTACCCGGCCGGCACCGTCGCGATGGCGAACCGGTACCAGGCGCAGACCGGCAAGGGCCGGGACACCGGGGGCAGCCAGTTCTTCCTCGTCTACAAGGACAGCAAGCTGCCGCCGGACTTCACGCCGTTCGGAAAGATCACCAAGGGCATGGGTGTGCTGAAGAAGATCGCGGCGGCGGGTTCGAGGCCGGAGCCGGAGAACCGGAACGTCGCCCCGATCGCGACCGTGGTGATCGAGGGGACCTCCGTACGCAAGTCCTGACCGGCCCGCCCGTATACGCACAGTGCCCTTCGCATGCACAATTTCGCTCCGTCGGCATGCGGACAGCGTGGGCGACGTTCGCCTATGTTGGCAGTGACGAGATCTGTGGACGATGCCGGGGGGCCCGCACCCAGCCTGGGCATCTTGTGGAGGAGGCGCTGTGAGCAGCGACCCGTCGTGGGGCCGCGTCGATGAGGCGGGGACCGTATACGTGCGTACAGCCGACGGTGAGAAGGTCGTCGGATCGTGGCAGGCAGGCTCCCCGGAGGAAGCCCTCGCCTACTTCACGCGCAAGTACGAGGGCCTGGTCGTGGAGATCAGCCTCCTGGAGAAGCGTGTGCAGACCACCGATCTGTCCGCCAAGGACGCCAGTGCCGCGATCGAGCATCTTCGCGAGCAGGTGGACGCGCATCACGCGGTCGGCGACCTGGACGCGCTCAGCAAGCGCCTCGACGCCCTGACGGTCGCCGTGGACAAGCGCCGCGAGGAGCGCAAGGCGGAGAAGGCGCACCAGAACGAGCGGGCGCGCCAGTCCAAGGAGGAGCTGGTCAACGAGGCGGAGGAGCTCGCGCAGAGCGAGCAGTGGCGGGCCTCCGGCGAGCGGCTGCGTGCCCTGGTCGAGAACTGGAAGCGCCTGCCGCGGCTCGACCGCAAGACCGACGACGAGCTGTGGCGCCGCTTCTCCCACGCCCGTTCGGCCTTCTCCAAGCGCCGCAAGGCCCACTTCGCCCAGCTCGACGCGCAGCGTGAGGAGGCCCGTCAGCGCAAGGAGAAGCTGGTGGCCGAGGCCCAGGCCCTCTCCGGCTCCCGCGAGTGGGGCCCGACCGCGGCCAAGTACCGCGAGCTGATGCAGGAGTGGAAGGCCGCGGGGCGTGCGCAGCGGGAGTACGAGGAGGACCTGTGGCAGCGCTTCCGCGGCGCTCAGGACGTCTTCTTCCAGGCCCGCAGCGAGGTGTTCGCCGAACGCGACGTCGAGCAGCGGGAGAACCTGGCGCGCAAGGAGGAGCTGGCCGCCGAGGCGGAGAAGCTGCTGCCCATCACCGATCTGAAGACGGCCCGTGGCTCCTTCCGCGCCATCAACGAGCGCTGGGACGCCGTGGGGCATGTCCCCCGCGACGCCCGGCCCAAGATCGAGGGCCGCATGCACGCGGTGGAGCGGGCGATCCAGGAGGCCGAGGAGGCCGAGTGGCGCCGTACGAACCCCGAGGCGCGGGCACGCGCGGCGGGGCTGACGGGCCAGCTGCAGGACGCCGTCGACAAGTTGCGCGGCCAGGCCGAGAAGGCCCGCGCGGCGGGGAACACCGCCAAGGCCGAGAAGCTGGAGAAGGAGCTCGCCGGCCGCCAGGAGCTGCTGGACCAGGCGATGAAGGGCCTGGAGGAGTTCGGCGGCTGACGGGGAGCCCGATCACCCGGGGACCGGAAGCCGGTGCGCTGTCTGCGGTGGCAGGCAGCGCACCGTTCTGTGTGCACCGGGCACACCGAGGCGCCGGACGCACCAGGGCAGGGCTCCATGACCGGGGAGGCCCCGAGGGTCAGGACGGCCTGCGTGCCGAGGTCACCCGGTAGACGTCGTAGACACCCTCCACGCCACGCACCGCCTTCAGCACGTGCCCGAGGTGCTTGGGGTCGCCCATCTCGAAGGTGAAGCGCGAGGTGGCGACGCGGTCCCGAGAGGTCTGGACGGCCGCCGAGAGGATGTTGACGTGCTGGTCGGAGAGGATTCGCGTGACGTCCGAGAGCAGCCTGGAGCGGTCCAGAGCCTCGACCTGGATGGCGACGAGGAAGACCGACGACTGGCTCGGCGCCCACTCCACGTCGATGATCCGCTCGGGCTCCTTCGTCAGGGAATCCACGTTGACGCAGTCCGTACGGTGCACGGAGACACCGTTGCCCCTCGTGACGAAGCCGATGATGGGGTCACCGGGCACCGGCGTACAGCAGCGGGCCAGTTTGACCCACACATCGTCGACGCCCTTCACGACGACACCCGGGTCGGAGTTCGCCCGCCGCTTGGCCCGCCGTGTGGCGGCCGGCATGGGCGGCGCGGTCTCGGCGAGGTCCTCGTTGGCGGCGTCCTCCCCGCCGAGGGACTGCACGAGCTTCTGAACGACGCTCTGCGCCGACACATGGCCCTCGCCGATGGCCGCGTAGAGGGCGGAGATGTCGGCGTAGCGCATCTCGTGGGCCAGGGTCACGAGGGAGTCGCCGGTGAGGATGCGCTGGATCGGCAGGTTCTGCTTGCGCATCGCGCGGACGATGGCGTCCTTGCCCTGCTCGATGGCCTCGTCCCGGCGTTCCTTGGTGAACCAGGCGCGGATCTTGTTGCGGGCACGGGGCGACTTGACGAAGCCCAGCCAGTCGCGGGAGGGCCCGGCGCCCGGGGACTTGGAGGTGAAGACCTCGACGGTGTCGCCGTTCTCGAGCGTCGACTCCAGCGGCACCAGACGCCCGTTGACGCGGGCCCCGATGGTGCGGTGGCCGACCTCGGTGTGCACGGCGTACGCGAAGTCGACGGGTGTGGCTTCCGCGGGAAGCGCGATGACGTCGCCCTTGGGGGTGAAGACGAAGACCTCGTTGCGGGACAGGTCGAAGCGCAGCGACTCCAGGAACTCGCCCGGGTCCTCGGTCTCCTTCTGCCAGTCCAGCAGCTGGCGCAGCCAGGACATGTCGTTGACGTGCTCGTCGCCCTTGCCGGTGCCCTTGGGCACGTCCGTGCGCACCTTGGAGGCGCCGGCGACGGCCTGCTGCTTGTACTTCCAGTGGGCGGCGATGCCGTACTCGGCACGGCGGTGCATGTCGAAGGTGCGGATCTGAAGTTCGACGGGCTTGCCCCCAGGCCCTATCACCGTCGTGTGCAGCGACTGGTACATGTTGAACTTCGGCATCGCGATGTAGTCCTTGAACCGGCCGGGAACCGGATTCCACCGTGCGTGCACGGTGCCCAGTGCCGCATAGCAGTCGCGGACGGTGTCCACCAGGACGCGGATGCCGACCAGGTCGTAGATCTCCGCGAAGTCCCGGCCGCGGACGATCATCTTCTGGTAGACGCTGTAGTAGTGCTTCGGGCGGCCGGTGACGGTGGCCTTGATCCGGGCGGCGCGCAGATCGCCCTGCACCTCGTCGGTGACGACGGCCAGATACTCGTCCCGCTTCGGGGCCCGCTCGGCGACGAGCCGCACGATCTCGTCGTACATCTTCGGGTAGAGGATCGCGAAGGCGAGATCCTCCAGCTCCCACTTGATGGTGTTCATGCCCAGGCGGTGCGCGAGGGGTGCGAAGATCTCCAGGGTCTCCCGGGCCTTCTGCTCCTGCTTCGCCCGCTTCAGGTAGCGCATCGTGCGCATGTTGTGCAGCCGGTCGGCGAGCTTGATGACCAGCACCCGAGGGTCCTTGGCCATGGCGACGACCATCTTGCGCACGGTCTCCGCCTGCGCCGCCTCACCGAACTTGACCTTGTCCAGCTTGGTGACGCCGTCGACGAGGAGCGCCACCTGCTCTCCGAAGTCGCGGCGGAGGGTGTCCAGGCCGTACTCGGTGTCCTCGACGGTGTCGTGCAGCAGCCCGGCCATGAGCGTCGCCGGGTCCATCCCGAGCTCCGCGAGGATGGTGGTGACGGCGAGCGGGTGCGTGATGTACGGGTCGCCGCTCTTGCGCTTCTGGCCGCGGTGCCAGCGCTCGGCGACCTGGTAGGCGTGCTCGATCTGGCGCAGCGTCGCCGACTCGATCTTGGGGTCGTTGCCGCGCACTATCCGCAGCAGCGGCTCCAGGACCGGGTTGAAGGGGCTGGAGCGCTGGACGCCGAGACGCGCGAGACGGGCCCGTACGCGGTTGGAGGAGCCGGAGCGGCCCGAGACACCGGAGACGGCGCGGGCCGGGGCCACACGCTCGCTCTGCGCCTTCTCGGCCGACTCCGCGGCTGCGGCGCGCTCCTCCACGGCCGTGCCGGCGGGATTGGCGCTGCCTCCGTCCTCATGCGCGGATCCGGTCGGGCCGCGGCCGCCGCGCTGCGGCCCGGCAGGGGGACGGGAACCGCGGGTCTCACGGTGGTCCGCGGCGCCGGCGCCGTCCCGAGGCAGCCCGTCCGGGGCAGCGGCGAGAGCGCCGGGCCCGCCGGGCTCGGCGTCGTGACGCTGTGCCGCGGTGTACGGCTGGGCCTCGTCTGGCAAGAGCACTCCTCGTTGGACCCCAGGTCGGACTGCTGCCATGGTATCGACCTCGGAGGCGCCCCCGCCCGCCACCGGCGGTGCGGCCACAGCACGAAGGCGGTCACCCGCGTCTCCTGGGGAGAACGTACCGGGTGACCGCCCCATGGCGTCCTGTCGTGGTCAGACCGTGACCAATGCGTCCAACGGGGCATCGCGCAGCGTGGGCTTGAGCTTGTCCCGGCCACCGAGGAAACCGAGCTCCATCAGGACCGCGATGCCGGCGACCTGCGCCCCGGCCCGCCGCACCAGCTGCAGCGCGGCCTCGGCGGTGCCCCCTGTGGCCAGCACGTCGTCGACGATCACCACCCGGTCCTCCGAGGTGAGGTCCTCGGCGTGCACCTCCATCTCGGCGGTGCCGTACTCCAGCTCGTAGGACTGCGCGAGCGTGGCGCCCGGGAGCTTGCCGGCCTTGCGTACCGGGATGAAGCCGAGGCCCGCCCGCACGGCCACCGGCGCGGCGAGGATGAAGCCCCGCGCCTCGAGGCCGACGACCTTGGTGGCGCCGCGCCGGGAGCAGATCGCCGCGAGGCTGTCGGTGAGCACCGTGAACGCCTCGGGGTCGGCGAGGAGCGGCGTGATGTCCTTGAACATCACCCCGGGCACCGGGTAGTCCGCCACGTCGCGGATCCGGCCGAGCAGCATGTCGCGCACGGCGCCGGGGACCGCGGCCTCCGGGTCGCTGATGCCGGTCATCGGATCACCTGCGCTTTCCGGACGGACGGTTGCGGCTGCGGCTGCGCGAGGGCGGCTGGCGACGCTGGCTGCGGGAACCTGCCTCGCTCCCGCCGCGCGGGCCGACGACTCCGGCGGCGGCCGTCGCGGCGGCGTCCGGGGCCTGCACACCGCCGTGCCCGGGGCCCTCGAAACCGTCGGACGGACCGTGGCCCTCGAATCCGTCCTCCTCGTCCTCGCGGGCTTCGCGGTCCTCGTTCTTGAGCCTCTTGCTCCGCACGCGGCGGGCCAGGGCCTTCATCTCCGGCTGACGCTCCTTGAAGTCGGCGACGAGCGGCGTCGCGATGAAGATCGAGGAGTACGCACCGGCCGCGAGGCCCACGAAGAGGGAGAGCGCGATGTCGTTGAGCATGCCGCCGCCCAGCAGACCGCCGCCGATGAACAGCAGCCCCGCGACGGGCAGCAGCGCCACGACTGTGGTGTTGATGGAACGCACCAGGGTGGAGTTGATGCTGCGGTTGGCGATCTCGCTGTAGGTGTAGCGCGTCTGCTTGGTGACGCTTCGGCTGCTCTCTCTCAGGCTGTCGAAGACGACGACGGTGTCGTAGAGGGAGTAACCGAGAATCGTCAGCAGGCCGATGACTGTGCCCGGCGTGACTTCGAACCCGACGAGCGAATAGATGCCGACGGTGATCGTGATGTCGTGGATCAGCGCGATGAGCGCGGCCAGCGCCATCCGCCACTCGAAGGCGATGGCCAGATAGATCACCACGAGGACCATGAAGATCCCCAGACCCAGCCACGCCTTGTTGGCGATCTGCTCACCCCAGCTGGGGCCGACGAGCTGAGTGTCGATCTGGTTGGCGTCGACCTTCAGCTCTTTCGAGATGGATTCCTTGACCTCCGTCGACTTGTCCGTGTCCAGACCGGCGATCTGGATGCGCATGCCGCCGCTGCCCAGCTGCTGGACGATCGCAGCGCGGCCGGATTCCTTCTCCACGACCTCGGTCGTGTGCTGGATGGAGGCGGTCGTCTTGGGCGTTGTGAGCACCGCGCCGCCCTGGAACTCGATGCCCATGTTGAGGCCGCGGACCACGAGCCCCACGATCGCCGTGATCGTGATCAGGATGGAGACGCCGTACCAGAACTTGCGCTTGCCGATGAAGTCGTAGCCGACGTCACCGCGGTAGAGCCGGGCACCGAGGTTGCCGAGTCGCGACATCTCATGCCTCCTTCGGGTCGGTACGGACGGCGGACGCGCGTCGGCCGCGGCGCAGTGGAGGTTTGGCCCCGAGCCTGGTCGGGTCGAGGCCCGACCACGAGTGACCGCTGGAGAAGAACCTCGTACGTGCCAGCAGCGTCATCAGCGGCTTGGTGAAGAAGAAGACCACGACGATGTCCAGGAGCGTGGTCAGTCCGAGCGTGAACGCGAAGCCCTGCACCTTGCCGACGGTGACGATGAACAGCACCGCCGCGGCGAGGAACGACACGAAGTCGGAGACCAGGATGGTGCGCCGGGCGCGTGGCCAGCCCCGCTCGACGGCGGGCCTCAGCGTGCGTCCCTCGCGGATCTCGTCGCGGATGCGTTCGAAGTAGACGATGAACGAGTCCGCGGTGATACCGATGGCGACGATCGCACCGCACACCGCCGGGAGGTTCAGCGCGAAGCCGATGGCGGGGCCGAGCAACGACATGATCGTGTACGTCAGCACCGCGGAGACCAGGAGGCTGAGAATCGCGATCAGGGACAGGCCCCGGTAGTACGCGACCAGATAGACCACGACGAGTCCCAGTCCGATCGCACCGGCGATGAGGCCCGCCATCAGCTGTTCGCTGCCGAGGGCCGGGGTCACCGTCGTGACGTCCGACTCCTCGAATGTGAGGGGCAGCGCGCCGTAGGAGAGGATGTTGCCCAGCTCCTGTGCCGACTCCTGGGTGAAGCTTCCGGAGATCTCGGCGTTGGCCGACAGCCGCTGGCTCACGGAGGGCGCGGAGACGACCTCGCCGTCCAAGGCGATCGCGAACTGGTTCTGCGGCTGCTGCTTCTTGGCGAGCTTGCCCGTGGTGTCACCGAAGTCGTCGGAGCCCTTGCCGTCGAAGGACATGGTGACGATCCACTGACCGCGCTGCTGGTCGAACTGGGCCTTGGCGTCGGTGACGTTCTTGCCCTCGACACCGACCGGACCCAGCGCGTACTTGATCTTCTCCTTGGAGTCGCAGGCGAGGACCGGCTCGCTGGACTTGGCGGCGGAGGCCCGCTCGCTCACCTTGGCCTTGGCCTGCTTGCCGTTGCAGTCCAGCTTCTGCAGCTTCTTCGCCAGCTCCGGCGGCACACCCGGCGGCAGCTGCTGCTGCGGAGGCGTGGTGGGCGGCGTGGTCTTGTCCGGCTTGGGGCTGGGCTTGTCGTCGGCGGGTGCGGCGGCTGCGGCCTGCGCCTTGAGCCCGTCGGTGACGGCACGGCCCTGGTCGTCCTGGCCACTGCCCTGCTGGCCCTGACTGCTCCGGCTCTCGCTGGACTGCGAGGGCGACTTGGAGGGGGACTGCGAGGGCTGCTGCTGCGGCGGCTTGGGCTGCTTGGTGGTCGGCATGTACGTCAGCACGGGCCGGAAGGCCAGCTTGGCGGTCGTACCGACCTGTTCGCGCGCCTGCTTCTCATTGGTGCCGCGGGGGATGTTCGCGATGATGTGCCGGTCGCCCTGGGTCTGGACCTCGGCCTCCGACACACCCAGACCGTTGACACGCCGCTCGATGATGCCAACGGCGGTTTCCATGTTGGTCTGATTGATCGCGTTCGGCTTCCCCGGCTGGTTCTTGGCCTCGAGCGTGATGCTCGTACCGCCGGCGAGATCGATGCCCAGCCGGGGGGTGCTGTGACCGGAGAAGAACATTCCCCCGGTCAGGCCCACCAGTGCCAGCAGGATCAGCAACAGCGAACGCCAAGGTTTCGCGTGTGCGCCCGGGCTCCTGCGGCCTTTCTTCGGTGCTGCCACCTTCTCGTCTCTCCTGTCCCAGCAGCCTGTGCCGGCCCAGGAGTTGAGTGGGGCCGCCACGCGGCGCACAAATGGTCTGCGGACGTGCTTCGCCGCCGGGCCCGGTCAGTGGCCCGGCGGCGCCGACCTTACTCGGAGTCGGTGCCCTTCCGCTTGGCGTCCTCGGGCTGGTCGTCGCCCTTTGCCGACTCGTCCTTCGCGTCGGCCGCCGTGGTCTTGGCGTCCTTGGCGGAAGCGGACTCGTCGTCGTCCTTGGCGAAGTCCACCTTGGAGCTGTCGGCGTCGTCGTCCGAGGTGAGCGAGGAGGCGTCGTCCGGGACGACGGTCTTGCCGATCTCGAGGTCGCTGGGCGCGCCGTTCACGATCCGCTCGTACTCCTCCTGCTCGAGCACGGCGCCGACGGCGTTCTTGGCGTAGAGGGCGTGCGTCCCGGGAGCAACCTCAAGGAGGACCGTGTCGTCGCGGATCTCCTTGACGGTGGCGTACATGCCGCCGATCGTGCGGACACCGGTGCCCGGCGTCATCGCATCACGCATGGCGGCGGCCTTGCGCTGCTTGTTCTTGGCGGACCGGGTCATCAGGAACATGGCCCCGATGAGCACGATGAAGGGGAGGAGAGTAACGATATTCACGGCGGGAGAAAGTCCTTCGACGGACCGCGACAGAAGCGGCCGGGTTTCGGGGTGGGCGTGCCGCCCGTGAAGGGACGGCGTCGGCGGAGTCTAAGCGAGCCCTCGCCAATGGAACAACGTCAAGGGTGCCACTGGGGTTCCTGGTGTGCCCCGGTCGTCCACGTCACTCTCCGAAGAGGCCCGCCTGCCCCGGCCCCGCGGGGGAATCCGGGCGCCCGTGGGCCTGCGGGGGGCGGGCCATTCCCAGGTGGTCCCAGGCCGCCGGGGTGGCGATGCGGCCGCGCGGCGTGCGGGCCAGCAGTCCCTCCCGTACGAGGAAGGGCTCGGCCACCTCCTCGACGGTCTCGCGCTCCTCCCCCACCGCCACGGAGAGCGTGGAGAGGCCCACGGGCCCGCCTCCGAAGAGCTTCACCAGCGCGCCCAGGACGGCGCGGTCGAGCCTGTCGAGGCCCCTCTCGTCCACCTCGTAGACGCCGAGGGCGCGGGAGGCGATCTCCCGGTCGATGACTCCGTCCGCCTTGACCTGGGCATAGTCGCGGACCCGGCGCAGCAGGCGGTTGGCGATGCGCGGCGTGCCACGGGAGCGGCCGGCGATCTCGGCGGCGCCCTCGGCGTCCGTACGCACTTCCAGCAGGCGCGCGGAACGGTGGACGACCTGCTCCAGTTCGGCCGGCTCGTAGAACTCCATGTGGGCGGTGAACCCGAACCTGTCGCGCAGCGGAGGAGGCAGCAGCCCGGCACGCGTGGTCGCGCCGACCAGGGTGAACGGCGGCAGCTCCAGCGGGATGGCGGTGGCGCCGGGGCCCTTGCCGACGATCACGTCGACGCGGAAGTCCTCCATCGCCATGTAGAGCATCTCCTCGGCGGGCCGCGACATCCGGTGGATCTCGTCGAGGAAGAGGATCTCGCCCTCCTGGAGCGAGGAGAGGATCGCGGCGAGGTCGCCCGCGTGCTGGATGGCGGGGCCCGAGGTGATGCGGATGGGGGCGCCCATCTCCGCGGCGATGATCATGGAGAGTGTCGTCTTGCCGAGACCGGGGGCGCCGGAGAGCAGGACGTGGTCGGCCGTGCCGTGACGCTGGCGGGCGGCCTTCAGCACCAGGTCGAGCTGCTCGCGCACCTTGGGCTGGCCGATGAACTCGCTCAGCTCCTTGGGGCGCAGCGCGGCCTCGACGGCGCTCTCGTCGCTGTCCGCCTCGGGGCCGACGAGGCGGTCCGTGCCGTCGTCCGCCGCGCCCGCTCCTGCGTACTCCTCGCCGCTCATGGCGTCTGCCTCCGACTGTGGTGGTGCACGGGGCCGTGCATATGGCTCTCTTGCGGCTCCCGCGGGGCATCGGCGCGGGGCGTCCCCTGCGATGTCCCCGGTCGTGCCCCGGCAGTTCTCCTGCGCGGCGTCACTCGCGGCTCACCGCGCCCGGTTCAGCGTCTGGAGCGCGGCACGCAGCAGCTGCGGCACGGGCGGCTCCGCGCCGGAGGCCGCCGCCTCCTCGGCCTGCGGGGCGACGGCCGCGACTGCTTCGTCCGCCTCGCGCGTCGCATAGCCCAACCCGACGAGAGCGGAGTGCAGTTGGCCGCGCCAGCCCCCGCCACCCGCCGCGCCCGCACTCTGCCCGGGAAGGTGTGCCGCCGCGGCGGACACCGGCTCACCGAGGCGGTCCTTGAGCTCCAGCAGCAACTTCTGCGCACCCTTCTTCCCGATGCCCGGCACGGCCGTCAGGGCCTTCTCGTCGCCGCTCGAGACGGCCGCCCGCAGCGCGTCCGGCGAGTGGACCGCCAGCATGGCCTGGGCGAGGCGTGGCCCGACCCCGCTCGCCGTCTGCAGCAACTCGAAGGTCTGCCGGGCGTCTTCGTCGTCGAAGCCGTACAGGGTCAGCGAATCCTCCCGTACGACGAGGGAGGTTGCGAGTTTGGCGTGCCGGCCGACGCGCAACTGGGCGAGCGTGCCCGGCGTGCACTGCAGGGCCATGCCGACACCGCCGACCTCGACAACGGCCGTGTCGGGGGCGAGAGATGCGACGGTGCCGGATACGAAGGCGATCATCGGGAGGTGCCTTTCGGGGCTCGTGCGGTGTCGTCCGCGGCGGCAGCCTGTGCACCCGCACCGGGCCCGGGTGAGGAGGCGGCGGCGTGCCTCGCGTGCGCCTGCTGGAGGCGGTTGAGGCGCTGCTGGAACGGAGTGCGCCAGATGTGGCAGATCGCGAGCGCGAGGGCGTCGGCGGCATCGGCCGGACGCGGGGGTTCATCGAGCCGCAGCAGCCGCATGACCATGGTGCCGACCTGCGCCTTCTCCGCCCTGCCCGCGCCAGTGACCGCGGCCTTCACCTCGCTGGGAGTGTGGAGCTCGACGGGCAGTCCGCGGCGCGCGGCGCACAGCATCGCGACCGCGCTCGCCTGTGCCGTGCCCATCACGGTGCGGACGTTGTGTTGGCTGAACACCCGCTCCACGGCGACGGCTTCGGGGCTGTACCGGTCGAGCCACTGCTCGATGCCCTGCTCGATCATCACGAGGCGTTCGGCGACGGAGATGTCGGCCGGTGTGCGTACGACGCCGACCCCCTTCATCGTCAGCGGCCTGCCGGCGACCCCCTCGACGACACCGATGCCGCAGCGGGTCAGTCCCGGATCGACACCGAGCACACGCACGCCCGTCCTCCTCGCTCACGCCTCGCGCTCCGACTGTGTTCCCGCAGGTTATCGGCAGGCACCGACAATCCTGCGGCAACGTACCGGCACGGATGCGCGAACGGGTCGGTGAACGGGCCGGATCCCGGCGGCAGTTGCGGGCAGCGGAGACGACTCGGCCGCCGCGTGCGGCACTCCGCAGGCGGCGGCCGGAACGGCGACCCCGGGCAGGACGTCAGGCGTCGACCTTCGCCATGACGTCGTCGTCGACGTCGAAGTTGGCGAAGACGTTCTGCACGTCGTCGCTGTCCTCGAGCGCGTCGATCAGCTTGAAGATCTTGCGGGCGCCTTCCTCCTCCAACGGCACCTGCACGGTGGGCAGGAAGCTGTTGTCGGCGGACTCGTAGTCGATGCCGGAGTCCACCAGGGCCGTGCGCACCGAGACGAGGTCGGTGGCCTCGCTGATGACCTCGAAGTTCTCGCCCAGGTCGTTGACTTCCTCGGCCCCGGCCTCCAGGACCGCGGCGAGCACGTCGTCCTCCGAGAGCCCGTCGCCGCCCTTGGGGACGATCACGACCCCCTTGCGGTTGAAGAGGTACGAGACGGAGCCCGGGTCGGCCATGGAGCCGCCGTTGCGGGTCATGGCGACCCGCACGTCGGAGGCGGCGCGGTTGCGGTTGTCCGTCAGGCACTCGATGAGCACCGCGACACCGTTGGGGCCGTAGCCCTCGTACATGATCGTCTCGTAGTCGGCACCGCCTGCCTCCAGGCCGGCGCCGCGCTTGACCGCACTGTCGATGTTCTTGTTGGGGACCGAGCTCTTCTTCGCCTTCTGGATGGCGTCGTAAAGGGTCGGGTTGCCGTCGGGGTCGGCTCCTCCGGTACGGGCGGCGACCTCGATGTTCTTGATCAGCTTGGCGAAGAGTTTGCCGCGCTTGGCATCGACCACGGCCTTCTTGTGCTTGGTGGTTGCCCACTTAGAGTGGCCGGACACAGCCTCGCTCCTTCGACGTCACCGACATGAACCGACGCGGAGATCCTACCGTCAGCGGCTCAGAGCGCCGACCGCCCCGCTCTTCCGCCCCAGGCCCATGCCTTTTCGGCGTTGTCCTGCGCAACGGGGCGTGCACACCCGGTGGTCAGCCGCGTGCGCTGCGCACCATCTCCACGAACATCGCGTGCACCCGGTGGTCACCCGTGAGTTCGGGGTGGAAGGACGTCGCCAGCAGGGCGTCCTGGCGCACCGCGACGGTGTGCCCGTCGTGGACGGCGAGGACCTCGGCGCGCTCCCCCGTCGACTCCACCCACGGTGCCCGGATGAAGACTCCCTCGACGGGGCCGCCCTCGACGCCCTTGACGTCGAGCGGCGCCTCGAAGGACTCGTTCTGCCGCCCGAAGGCGTTGCGGCGCACGAGCATGTCGATCCCGCCGATGGTCTCCTGCTCCTGCCCACCGGAGGTGACGGGGGCGGTGCCCAGGATCTTGTCCGCGAGAAGGATCATGCCCGCGCAGGAGCCGTAGACCGGCATCCCCGCCCGCACGCGCTCACGCAGCGGCTCCATGAGACCGAAGAGGACGGCCAGCTTGGAGATCGTCGTCGACTCGCCGCCCGGGACGACCAGGCCGTCCACGCCGGCCAGTTCCTCGGCACGTCGCACGGCACACGTCCGCGCGCCCGCCGCGGCCAGGGCGGCGAAGTGCTCACGTACGTCGCCCTGCAGGGCGAGGACGCCGACGGTGGGAGTGCTCACGAACGGGTGCCTCTCGTACGGGTGTTGTTTCCTTGCGGACGTCCTACGGCGCCGGGTGGGTCACCAGCCGCGGGAGGCGTAGCGCTCACCCTCGGGCAGGGTGTCGCAGTTGATGCCCACCATGGCCTCACCGAGACCGCGCGACGCATCGGCGATGATCTTCGGGTCGTCGTAGAAGGTCGTGGCCTTCACGATCGCCGCGGCGCGCTTAGCCGGATCACCGGACTTGAAGATCCCGGAGCCCACGAAGACGCCCTCGGCGCCGAGTTGACGCATCAGCGCGGCGTCCGCGGGAGTGGCGACGCCGCCGGCGGAGAAGAGGACCACCGGCAGCTTGCCCAGCGTGGCGACCTCCTTGACCAGCTCGTACGGTGCGCGCAGCTCCTTGGCGGCGCCGTACAGCTCGTGGCTGTCCAGCGACCTGAGCCTGCCGATGTCGCCGTTGATCTGACGCATGTGCCGCACGGCCTCGACGACGTTCCCCGTGCCCGCCTCACCCTTGGAGCGGATCATGGCCGCTCCCTCGGAGATGCGCCGCAGGGCCTCGCCGAGGTTGGTGGCGCCGCACACGAAGGGCGTGGTGAAGGCGAACTTGTCGCTGTGGTTGACCTCGTCGGCCGGGGTGAGGACCTCGGACTCGTCGATGTAGTCGACGCCCAGCGCCTGGAGGAGCTGCGCCTCGACGAAGTGGCCGATGCGGGACTTGGCCATCACCGGGATCGTGACGGCCTCGATGATGCCCTCGATCATGTCGGGGTCCGACATCCGCGCGACGCCGCCGTCCTTGCGGATGTCCGCGGGAACCCGCTCGAGCGCCATGACCGCGACGGCACCGGCGTCCTCGGCGATCTTCGCCTGCTCCGGCGTCACGACGTCCATGATCACGCCGCCCTTGAGCTGCTCGGCCATGCCGCGCTTGACGCGCGCGGTGCCGGTCTCGGGGGCCTGGGCGGCGGAGGTGGCAGAGGGCACGGAAGACGGGCTGGACACGGATGACCTCACTCGACGGTAAAAAGTACGACAGGACCATGGTAGGTCCGCTGCATACACAGTCCCGGAGAGGGGTGGCCTTGGAAAAGGGCCAATCCGGCTGCGGTGGACTGCCCGTCGGGCACTCGGGAGCTCCGTGGCACGGCTCCCGGACGCGCCGTCGCCGCTGCTCCGCTGCCGCTGCCCGCCGCGCCTACCCGGGCGCTCCGTTGCCCCGGTCCGCCAGGGCCGGCGGCGGTTCGTCGTCCATCTCGAAGGCCAGCGGGAAGGGCGCGTAACCGGCGAGCCGGAGCCAGCGGACGGTGCGATGGCGCCGCAGGGCACGCGCGGCGCGCACCGCGTCGTTGTGGAAGCGCCGCGCCATCGGCACCCGCCGTACGGCCGCGGCGAGTTCGACGGCCGCGTCCTCTCCGCCCGGAGCGGCACGTACGGCCTCGACCTGCGCGCTCTCGTCGAACACGGCTCGCAGCGCCTGGCTCAGTTCGCTCTCGGCGACCTCGCGCTGCTCCTCCGGCGCCTGTCTCGCGTCGTGCGCGGCCTGGTAGAGGACCATCGACGCCGCGGGGTCGAGCACGCCGGCGGTGGCCAACTCCTGTGCGATGGAGGCCCGACGGAGCAGTTGGGCGTCGAGGGCGGCCCGCGCGGCGTCGATGCGGGCGTGCAGCCTGTCGAGCCGTCCGGCGGTCCAGCTGAGGTAGACGCCGATGAGGAGCACGGCTACGACGAGCAGGATCAGGGTGGTCATGGTGGGCATCGCTTCCGCGCTCTCCCTCGTTCTTCAGCGGTCGCCGGGCACTTCAGCCGTCACCGGGTACTTCAGCCGTCACCGGCCGCACGCCCGGGGGCCGCGGGACCGCTCGCAGCCCTGAGGGCCCGCCGTACGCGCCGAGCGACGGCGCCCCGCTCAGTCACGGGCCAGGCCGAAGCGGGCGCGCAGTCCGATGCGTTCGTCGGGCGCGACGGCGGCGGCGCCGTCGGTGACGGTCTCGTAGACGGCGAGGATGTCGGCGCCAACTGTGGACCAGTCGAAGCGCCGTACATGGCGGCTTCCGTACTCGCGCAGCCGCTCCCGCCGCTCCGGGTCGGACAGCAGCCGCACGGCGGCGTCCGCGAGGGCGTCGGCGTCCTCGTTGGGGAAGAGCTCGCCGGCCTCTCCCCCGTCCAGCACCTGCGCGAAGGCGTCCAGATCGCTGGCGAGAACCGGAGCTCCGGAGGACATCGCCTCGACGAGGATGATCCCGAAGGACTCGCCTCCCGTGTTGGGCGCCACGTACAGGTCGACGCTGCGCAGCAGGCGTGCCTTGTCCTCGTCGCTGACCATGCCGAGGAACTCGACCCGCTCCCGCACGTGTTCGGGGAGGTACTCCACGGCCTCTTCCTCATCGCCCCGTCCGGCGACCAGCAGCCGCGTTCCGGGCAGCGATTCGAGGATGCGCGGGAGTGCCTTCATCAGGACGGGAAGTCCCTTGCGGGGCTCGTCGATGCGCCCGATGAAGCCGATCGTGCCGCCCTGCCACTCGGCCTTGGGCTCGGCTCGCGCGAAGAAGTCGACGTCGACGCCGTTGGGAATGACGACGGCGTCACCACCGAGGTGCTCGACGAACGTACGCCGTGCGTACTCGCTCACGGCGATCCGCGCGCTGATCTTCTCCAGGGCGGGCTGCAGGATCGGGTATGCCGCGATCATCGCCCGCGAGCGCGGGTTGGAGGTGTGGAACGTGGCGACGATGGGGCCCTGGGCCGCCCAGCAGGTGAGCAACGCGAGGGAGGGCGTGGCCGGTTCGTGGATGTGCAGCACGTCGAAGCGGCCGTCGTGCACCCAGCGCCGTACGCGGGCGGCGGAGAGGAAGCCGAAGTTCAGCCGCGCAACGGAGCCGTTGTACGGAACGGGTACGGCGCGGCCCGCGGAGACCACGTAGGGCGGCAGCGGCGTCTCGTCGTCGGACGGCGCGAGCACGGAGACCTCGTGCCCCAGGCGGTGCAGGTGCTCCGCCAAGTCCCGCACGTGGAACTGGACTCCGCCCGGGACGTCCCAGGAGTACGGGCAGACGATCCCGATCCTCATGCCTCCCGCCCCTCCCCGGGCTTCGCGTGCCCTCCCACCGTGTCCTCCTCGGCGCCGCGGGCACCACCCCTCGGACCGGGGCGGGCCGGAAGGTCCGAGAGCCACAGCCGCTGGAGCATGTGCCAGTCCTCTGGGTGTTCGGCGATGCCGCCGGCGAAGGTGTCAGCGACGGCCTGCGTCATGACGGCGGTCTTCTCCTCGCGTGTGCCCTCCGAAGGCACCGGGACCGGCGGATACACCCTGCCTTCCATCCTCGGCGACTCCTCGTACCAGAGGGTCACCGGCAGCAGCATCGCCCCGGTCTGCTGTGCGAGCAGGGCCGGCCCCGCGGGCATCCGCGTGCGTTCGCCGAAGAAGGTCACCTCGACCCCGGAGGAGGACAGGTCCCGGTCGGCCACGAGGCACACCAGGCCGCCGTCCCGCAGCCGCCGCGCGAGCGTGCCGAAGGCGCTCCCGCCGGAATGCGGCAGCACCTCCATCCCGAGCCCTTCCCGGTAGGCGACGAAGCGGTCGAAGAGCGACTCGGGCTTGAGACGTTCGACGACCGTGCTGAAGGGCGTCTTCAGGGCGGTGGTGACGTACGCCCCCGCCAGGTCCCAGTTGGCCAGGTGCGGCAGGGCGAGGATCACTCCGCGGTCCGAGGCGATGCCGTCGGTCAGCAGCTTCACGTCGTGGATGTGCACGCTGTCCTGTATGTGCTGCTCACGCCACGCGGGAAGCCGGAACGACTCCATCCAGTACCGCAGGTACGAGCGCATCCCGGCCTGTGAGAGCTGCCTGAGGCCCTCCGGCGAGGCGCCGGGCACGACACGGGCGAGGTTCGCCTCGAGCTGGCTCACGCCCTTGCCACGCCGCCTCCAGACGGTGTCCGCGATGCTCCGGCCCAGGGCCGCCGCGGCCGGTTCCGGGAGCCGGCGCACGCCGGCCCAGCCCAGCCCGTACAGCGAGTCGGTCAGCCGCTCACTGGCTTTGCCGCTCACGCCGTGCCCGTCCCTTCCGCCTCGGCCGCCTCGCGCCGTACGGTCACCACCCGCTGCCCGAGTGTGACGAGACTGCCGAGCGCGACGATCCACAGCGCGATGGGCAGCAGCACGCCGATGTAGGGCACGCCGAAGGTCGTGAAGCCCGAGAACCCGGCAAGGACGAGCGTGATGACGAGCCGCTCGGCGCGCTCCACAAGGCCGTTGACGTTCACCGGCAGCCCGATGCTCTCCCCCCGCGCCTTGGTGTAGGAGACGACCTGGCCGCTCGCGAGGCAGAAGATCGTCACGCCGCACATCAGGACGCTGTCGCCGCCTCCCGCGTACCACAGCGCGATGCCGCCGAAGACGGCCGCGTCCGCGACGCGGTCGAGGGTCGAGTCGAGGAAGGCCCCCCACCGGCTGGAGCGCCCCAACTGCCGTGCCATGTTGCCGTCCACGAGATCGGAGAAGACGAACAGCGTGATGACCACGGTGCCCCAGAAGAACTCGCCGAGCGGGTAGAAGACCAGCGCTCCCGCGACCACTCCTCCGGTGCCGATCAGGGTGACCGTATCCGGGCTCACTCCCAGTCGCAGCAGCATCGTCGCGAAGGGGGTGAGGACACGCGTGAAGAACGCACGCGCGTACTTGTTCAGCATGGTCGTCCCGTTGATCGAAGGCGGGCCCGGCAGCGGATACGGCCACCGGCTGGCCCATGTTAGCCAGGCGCGCAGGCCCGCGGTTCCAGGGCCGGCGGCGCTGCCCTGCGCTACGTATGGACGCGTGCCCGGAGCGGTGGAAAGCTCGAAGTACCGCGTTGTTTATCGCGACGAAGCCAGACGGACACCGCAGGTGTCGACCGGAAGGCGGGACACATGGGCGACAAGGCGAGCACACACCCCGGAGCCGCCGGCAGGGCAGCGGCGGCCGACCACCCATCCAAGCTGCGGAACGTGGTACTGGTCGGCCACAGCGGATCGGGAAAGACCACCCTCGTCGAAGCACTCGCGCTGGCCTCCGGGGCAGTGACGAGAGCGGGAAGGGTGGAGGACGGCGGATCCCTCTCCGACTACGACGAGATCGAGCATCGTCAGCACCGCTCGGTGCAGCTCTCTCTGGTGCCGGTCGAGTGGGAAGGCATCCGGATCAACGTACTGGACACCCCCGGATATGCGGATTTCGTCGGGGAGTTGAGGGCCGGTCTGCGGGCAGCGGACGCGGCCCTTTTCGTTGTCTCGGCGGCCGACGGCGTCGACGGCGCGACGCGGCTGGTGTGGGAGGAGTGCGCGGCGGTCGGGATGCCGCGCGCCATCGTCGTGACTCATCTCGACGCCGCACGCGCCGACTTCGAGGAAATGGTCTCGGTCTGCCAGAGCGTCTTCGGCGGGGACGACCCCGACGCCGTGATCCCGCTGTACCTGCCGCTGCGCGGTGAGGAGGGCGCCGACGGACACGCGCCCGTCGACGGCCTCATAGGGCTGCTCTCCCAGCGCGTCTACGACTACTCCTCCGGAACACGCACCGAGCGGGACCCGGACCCCGAACAGCTGCCGCAGATCGAGGAGTCCAGGAACCGGCTCATCGAGGGGATCATCTCCGAGAGCGAGGACGAGACCCTCATGGACCGCTATCTCGGCGGCGAGGAGTGCGACGTCCCGACGCTCATCCAGGACCTGGAGAAGGCTGTCGCGCGCGGCGTCTTCCACCCCGTGCTGGCGGCGGCGCCCGCCGCGGAAGGCGCACGGCACGGACTGGGCACCCTGGAGCTGCTGGAGCTGATCACGGGCGGCTTCCCCTCGCCCCTGGAGCACGAGATCCCGGCCGTCACCACGCCGGAGGGCAAGCCGCGCCCGACGTTGACCTGCGACGCCGACGGCCCGCTGGCCGCCGAGGTCGTCAAGACCTCATCCGACCCCTACGTCGGCCGCATCTCACTCGTCCGTGTCTTCTCCGGCACGCTCCGTCCCGACGAGGTCGTGCACGTCTCCGGTCACGGGCTGGAGGACCGGGGGCATGAGGACCACGACGTCGACGAGCGGGTGGGAGCGCTGTCCGTGCCCTTCGGCAAGCAGCAGCGCCCGCTGTCCAAGGCCGTGGCCGGCGACCTCGCCTGCGTGGCCAAACTGAACCGCGCGGAGACAGGTGACACCCTGTCCGCGAAGGACGACCCGCTGCTGATGGAGCCGTGGGTGATGCCGGATCCGCTGCTGCCTGTCGCCATCGAGGCGCACACCAAGGCCGACGAGGACAAGCTCTCGCACGGGCTGTCCCGGCTCGTCGCCGAGGATCCGACGATGCGTCTGGAGCAGAACCCGGACACGCACCAGCTCGTCCTGTGGTGTCTGGGCGAGGCGCACATGGGCGTCGCCCTGGAGCGGCTGCGCACCCGCTACGGAGTCAACGTCGATTCCGTGCCGCACAAGGTGTCGCTGCGGGAGACCTTCGCCGAGGGCGCCGACGGCCGCGGCAGGCACGTCAAACAGTCCGGCGGGCACGGGCAGTTCGCTATCTGCGAGATCACGGTCGAGCCGCTGCCGGGCGGTTCGGGCATCGAGTTCGTCGACAAGGTCGTCGGAGGCGCCGTACCACGGCAGTTCATCCCTTCGGTGGAGAAGGGCATCCGTGCTCAGGCCGCCAAGGGCGTCGCCGCCGGCTACCCCCTGGTGGACTTCCGGGTGACGCTGCACGACGGCAAGGCCCACTCGGTGGACTCCTCGGACGCGGCGTTCCAGACGGCGGGCGCGCTCGCGCTGCGCGAGTGCGCCTCCAAGGCGCGCATCCATCTCCTCGAACCCGTCGCGGAGTTGCAGGTGGACGTCGAGGACGAGTACGTCGGCTCGGTGATGAGCGACCTGTCCGGAAGGCGCGGAAAGGTCTCCGGCACCGAGCAGGCAACCGACGGGCACACGCTCGTACGGGCGCAGATCCCCGAGATCGAGATCAGCCGGTACGCGGTGGAGCTGCGGTCGCTCTCCCACGGGACGGGCCGCTTCGCCCGCTCCTACGCGTGCCACGAACCGATGCCGCAGCAGCTGGCCGGCAAGATCCTGGAAGCCGCCCAGAACGGCGGCTGACTGCGGTTACGCTGGACAAAGGCACGTGAAGAGGTGTGCCGGCCACGGCAGTTGGGAATGTGCTGTGGTCGGCACCGCACGTGGGCGGGCAGCGCCGAAGCTTGACGAAGTGGGGGCTCAGTGGCCGGGTTCGAGGATTTCGAGGGGATCGAGGCCGCGTCCGACTTCAGTCCGGGCGCCCAGGTGCCCCTCTCGGGCTCGGGCGGGCAGACCGCTGCCACGCAGGCCCTCGCATCCGCCGCGTACCGGGACGGCCCGATCACGGACCTGATCGCCGCGAACGACGGCGCGAAGGTGAAGGCCCCGCGCGTCTCCCTCTTCGAGCCGAACCTGGGCGAGGCCTTCTCGCGCGCGGTACAGGCGCGCCTGCTGGGAGGAGCCCGCAAAGCACTCATCCAGTCCTTCGGCATCGAACCGCAGACGGTGGTCGAGCACTGCCTGGCGGCCACCCGCATCCGTAAGGACCGCGACACCCGGCTGACCGTCATCATGGTCATCTTCGGGGTGCTGTTCCTGCCGGGGACGCTGCTGTGGCTGCTGGCCTTCCAGCTGCGCCGCGCGATCGCCGGCGCGCAGGACAAGCGGATGGGCGCGTTCGGCATGGCCGCCATGGTCGCGCTGGGCGGCCTGGCAGTGCTGTTCATGCTCAAGCTTCCCTTCAGCGGGATCCTCGCCATCTATCTGCGGGCCATGTTGATCGTCCCGGTGGTCGGCTGGCTGTGGGCGAAGCAGGTCTGCGAGCGCTCCGCCAAGATGCTGCGCGGCCAGTGGGGGCAGCTGCTGGGTGGCAGCGGCGTGGGAGCGAAGATCCCCGAGGCCGTCCCGCAGGACCCGGGTGACAAGGGCGCCGAGCGCATCCGGCTCGGCCTCGCCAAGCTCAGCGCCGAGCAGGCCAGCAACCTCGTCTACTACGCGGGCCCCAAGGGGATACTCGGCATGGGCACCCGCTGGGGCAGCTGGCAGCTCGCCGAGGAGCTGATCCCCAAGGACCCCGAGGCCGACATCAACCCCTTCCGCAGCTGGGACGTGGTGCGCGCCATCCACGACCAGTTGCGCCGGCTCGAGCGCGGCCCGCTGCACACCGGCGGATTCCCCACGCCTTCGATACGGCACTGGGTCGTCTCCCCCATCGGCGAGGGCGCCACCGAGGTCACGCGTCCCGAGGGCCAGGAGGTCGAGGGCTACCGCATCAAGGACTTCGAGATACAGCGCATCTGCAACGAGCAGCAGTTCGGCAGCGGCAACAGGCACTATCTCGGCGTCCAGTTCGTGCTCTGGGACGGCCAGTTGGTGATCACGCTGCTGATCACCGTGACGGTGCTCCACCACACGCTGCGCATCGAGGTCACAGGCCATGCCCTCGGGCCCGTGCACCCGCTCTTCACCACGAAGCCCAAGGCGAAGACCAAAGAGGTCTCCAAGAGCGTGAAGTTCTGGGAGACCAAGGAGGTCAACCTGCCGCTGGTGGAGGCCAGGGAGGTGGTGCGGCTCTCGGCCCGCGCGCCCTTCACCTGGTTCCCCCCGGTGCTGGACTTCCTCGGCGGCAAGCTGACTCTTCCGGAGCCGTTCGGCCTGCGTCACGCCTGGGCGGACAAGCCGTGGCGGCACCGCTTCATGGCCGACGACGCGCTGCGCGCGGCCACTCCGGTGCTGCGTGTCGTGCACTCGGCGGCGATGCGCGTACTCGAGGAGAACGGCTGCGACGTCGAGCAGTTCGGCGCCCGCTCCCTCGTCCTCAGCGGTCTGGTGCAGGGCGCCGAGCCCAAGAAGGCCGACGCCTACGACGCATGAGGCGGCGGGACGGCGGCGCTCCGCACGGGCGCGCCGCCCTACGTGGCTCGCGTGTGTCCCCGCTCAGGTGGTTCGTCACCGGCTGCCAAGTACCGTGCGCGGAGGCGGGTGAAGGCCGTGGTCGCCGGCCGCCGCGGGAGGAACTCCTTGATCAGCTCGGCGCATTCGCGGGGGCCCGCCGTGCTGGTATCGCATTCGAAGTCGTAGTCGCCGTGCTGATGGACGATGTCGTACTGGAGCGCCGCCAGGCCCGATGGACGGTCGCCACGGGCCTCTTCGCGGCGGGCCAGTTCGGCCGGTGAGCAGCGGACGCCGACGAACAGCACGTCCTCCGGGCGCAGCACGGTCAGGCAGTCGATCAGCCGCCACGGCTCGCTGAGGACATGGTCGACGACGACGTCGTTGCCCACCTCGGCCATGGCCGCGATCGAGCGGTGGAAGCCCATCCTTGTCCGCCGCAGAGCGGTGTCGAGGTCCTCCTGCGTGAGGTTCCGCTTCGTGCGCATCGCATTGAAGCTGTCGACCGACAGGTGGAAGAAGACACCGTCGTCGAGGATGCCGAGCAGCTCCCGGGCGATGCTCGACTTCCCCGAACTGGACGTGCCGTTGAGAAAGATGATCCGGCCACCTGCCATGCGGACATGATCACATGACGACGCCTGGCAGAGGCCGGAACGGCTACGGCCTCGACCCCGGGTCCGTGGGTGAACAGCTGGTCCTCCCGGGCCCCTGCCGGCGCGGGCGGACTCCCGGACCGGCAGGGCGGTTTGAGCATCTGTATGAAGCGAGGCCGCTGACGTCGGACATCCGTCCATGGGCAACAGGGCGGTCCGCTTCTACCTTCTGCGTACGTGAGTTTCACGTGCCGGGCAATCCCCGTCACTCACTGCCGCCGTGCCCCCGCATTCCCGCAGGAAGACATCCGGCCCGGAGTGTGACGCACCGCCCGCATCCCGCGAGGGAGCGATTCCGGCGGTGCGGTCAGCCGGTTCCCGAATCGACCGGCCACGGCTGCGTGCCGCGTACTGCGTCCCCATGTCACGGCGTCTTCGGGGCTTCGTTCCCCGCAGACCTCCAATCTCCTACGCCCGTGCACGGCCTTGCGGCCGGCCCGCGGCCTACTCCGGCTCTGCACGCCCGAGGCCATCAGCTGATCAGGAGTAACCGATGAGTGTTCTCGACAAACCCGGTCCACGGACCGGCGTATTCCGCAGGCAACCGATCACTGACGATTCCGGTGGGGGCGAGTCCTCCGGGCTCAAGCGCACGCTGGGTCTGTGGCAGCTCACCGCAATCGGGCTCGGCGCGATCATCGGGGCGGGAATCTTCACTCTCGCCGGAACGGTGGCCAACGGCACCGCGGGCCCCGCCGTCAGCCTGTCCTTCATTCTGGCCGGTGTGGCGAGCGCCGCGGCGGCGCTCTCCTACGCAGAGTTCGCGGGACTCATCCCCCGGTCCGGATCCGCCTATACCTACAGCTATGCCGTGCTGGGTGAGCTCGTCGCCTGGCTCATCGGATGGGATCTGCTGCTGGAGTACACGGCGATCGTCGCCGTCGTGGCCATCGGCGTATCCGGCTACTTCTCGTTCCTGCTCGAGGGGCTCGGCGTCGATCTGCCCGCGTGGATGCTGGGCGCACCGGGCACGGGCGACGGACACCGCATCGACCTGTTCGCCGCGCTGCTGTGCCTGCTGATCGCCTGGCTTCTCAACCGCGGCATGAAGACCAGCGCCAGGGTCGAAACGGTTCTGGTGTTCGTGAAGATCGCCATCGTCATCGCCGTCATCGTCGTCGGAGCCTTCTACGTCAACTCCGGAAACCTCACCCCGTTCCTGCCGTACGGCTTCGGCGGTGTGGTCACCGGTGCGGCGACGGTCTTCTTCGCCGTGTTCGGCTACGACGCGATGAGTACCGCCGCGGAGGAGTCCAAGGACGCCCAGCGCAACCTGCCGAAGGCGATCGTGCTGTCACTGGCCATCGCGATGGTGCTGTACCTGCTCGCCTGCGCCGTGCTGACGGGCATGCAGCACTACAACAAGATCGACGCGGAAAGCCCGTTCGCGACCGTCTTCCAGTCGGTGGGCCTGCCCGTCTTCGCCGACATCATCGCGATCGGTGCGATCGTCGGCATCCTCACCGTGCTCTTCTCCTTCATGCTCGGCGCGTCCCGGGTGTGGTTCGCGATCAGCCGGGACGGCCTGCTGCCCGGTTGGTTCGCGAAGGTTCACCCGCGGACCGAAGTACCGCACCGGCCCACCTGGATCATCGGCATCGTCTCGGCGTGCATCGCGGGTCTGATGCCGATCGCCGAGGCCGCGGAGCTCACCAACATCGGCATTCTGCTGGCCTTCGTGGTCGTCTCGGCCGCGGTCATCGTTCTGCGTTACCGCTCGCCGGAGCTTCCGCGTACTTTCCGCTGCCCCGGAATGCCTCTCGTACCCCTCGTCGGCATCGGCTTCTCGCTGTGGCTCGTCGCGCAGTTGCAGACCATGACGTTCATCCGCTTCCTCATCTGGTTCGCGCTCGGCCTCGCGGTCTACGGCGTCTACGGCTACCGGCACTCCAAGCTCGGACAGGGAGCGGGGAAGGCGGGCGGCGCCGGCGGACCCTCCCAGCCCGCGACCGCCGCGGGCTCCGGTGCTGACGCCGCTCCCAAGGGTGGTGACTCGTGATCGTCAAAGCGGACAGGCTCGGCGGCGTCCGGCCCATCGGCTCCGACGGTGCCGACGGTGCCGACGGTGCCGGTGAGACCGCCGACCCCCGCCACTGCCACTGCCACTGCGGCGAGCCACTCCAGCAATGCGGCGACTGCCCGGATCTCCGCTGCCTGCGGTGCGACCCCTATCGTTCCGATGACTGCCGTTCCGACCGCTGATCACTCCCCTGCCGGTTCCCGTGACAGCCTCCGCACCGAGGAGGGGCATCCCCCCTCCAGGTGCGGGGGCCCGGCGGAATACCACGTGGTGATCGGCGGCGGGGATGTGGCGCGCAAGGTCTGCGGCTCCCTGGAGTCGTCGGGGCACCGCGTACGCCACCTCATGCACCCCACGGACGAAGCGCTGCGCGAGGCGCTCGATGGCGAAGTGGCGGGCGTCGCGGTCCTGTTCGACAGCGACGCCGAGTCCCTGCGCTATGCCCTCGCAGTCGAGCACATCCACCCCGACGTGACGCTCGTGGCGGCGGTGTTCGACCGCACGGTCGCCGATCAGCTCGTGCGCGTGGTCCCCAACTGCCAGGTCGCTTCGCCCGCCGAGGTCGGCGCTCCCTCCTTCCTGGCCGCCTGCCTCGAACCGGAGTTGCTGGCGATCACCCGCACACCCTCGGGCTTCCTCGGTGGCCGTTGGGACGGGGAGACCGTGCACCTCCAGCCCTACCGGCCACCGCGCTCGCTGAGGTACCGAGCACGGCTGGGGAAGGTGCGAGGACAGCTGAGACCGCACGACGGCAGTTCGCGGATCATGCTGGCCGGCCTGACGGGGATCTTCGGGGTGCTGCTGGCGGACTGGATCTGGTCGGTGGCACTCCGCCATCGCACACCCGTAGAGGCGCTCTTCGAAGCCGCGCGGACAGTTTCCGCCGTCGGCCCCGCAACCGCGCACGGGTCGGACGCCTATCTGGTGTTCGCCTCTCTCGCGATGCTCGGCACCATCGTCTTCACCGCCGTCTTCACGGCAGGCATGGTGGACCGCCTGCTGGCTCCGCGCCCCGTCGGAATCGTGGGTCCCAGGACCCTGCCCCGTGGCAGTCATGTGGTGGTCGTGGGGCTGGGCCAGGTGGGGCTGCGGCGTGCACCCAGTTGCAGGCTCTGGGCATCGGCGTGGTCGCGGTCGAGCGGGATCCGACGGCCCCGAATCTGCGCCTGGCAAAGGCACTTGGCCTGCCCGTCGTCGTCGCCGACGCGACGGACAGGTTCGTACTGCGCAAGCTCGGCCTCGGGCGGGCGACGGCAATGGCAGCCGTCGCCTCGGACGACCGGGACAACATCGCGGTCTCGGTTGCGGCTCTCGCAGTCGCGCCCGAACTGCGCGTGGTCATGCGCGCGGGCGACCACGAGGCCATCGCGGAGACGCGTTCACTGTTCAGGATCGGCCTGGTCCACGACCTCAACAGTCTGAGCGCCGCGTACACGACCGCGGCCATGTGCGGACTGCGGCCGTACGGTGTGATGGCGCACGGCAGACAGCTCCTGGTGGAGCGCGCGGCAGGGGATGTCGTGCCGTGGCCACAGATGGACCGGTGCGACCACCAGCCGACGGCGGCGAGCCTGGGCCGGTGACGCCCGGCACTCGCTCGCGCCGGCGCCGGACCACCGCGTGGCAAGGGGCACTTGGCGCATCGTCGGCCTGAGCGGCTCCAGCCTCAACCCCGGGTCCGTGGGTGAGCTATTCCTGCCAGGCGTCTGCCAGCATCGCGCGGGTCTCACCCAACAGCTGCGGCAGGACCCGCGTGTGCCCGACGACCGGCATGAAGTTGGTGTCGCCGCCCCACCTCGGCACGACGTGCTGGTGCAGATGCGCGGCGATCCCTGCGCCGGCGACCGAACCCTGGTTCATGCCGATGTTGAAGCCCTGCGCCGCGGAGGCGACCCGCAGCGTCTTCATGGCCCGCTTGGTGAACTCGGCGAGCTCGGTGGTCTCCTCGTCCGTCAGCCCCGGATAGTCCGCCACGTGCCGGTAAGGGATCACCATGAGGTGGCCGCCGTTGTACGGATACAGGTTGAGCACCGCGTAGACGTGCTCACCGCGGGCGAGGATCAGCCCGTCCTCGTCGCTCTTGGCCGGAATCGAGCAGAAGGGACAACCGTCGTCCTCGCCGGGGCCCGTGGGCTTGTTCTCACCCTGGATGTACGCCATGCGGTGCGGTGTCCACAG
Organism: Streptomyces bathyalis; assembly: GCF_015910445.1. NCBI lineage: Bacteria > Bacillati > Actinomycetota > Actinomycetes > Kitasatosporales > Streptomycetaceae > Streptomyces > Streptomyces bathyalis. Next base: position 6,721,371 of record NZ_CP048882.1, on the reverse strand, counting down.
GCGCTGGAACGCATCCGGCGTCCCCACCCCGATCTGCTCTTCCGGCTCGCTCGTCATGCGGGCCAGCATAGGACTTACCAGGTACGGGGCAGGGCTCCAGGGTGTCTCCGGAGCCCCGCCCCGCACGGCGTCCGCGGGCGGGCGGGACGCGCCGCCGCGGCTCTACGAGCTGGGACGGGCGGCCTCCAGCAGCTCCGCCACGGCCTCGTTCTGAGGCACACCGTTCTTCTGCGTACCGTCGCGGTAGCGGAAGGAGACCGCGCCCGCGGAGACGTCCTCGTCCCCCGCGATGATCATGAAGGGGACCTTGGACTTCTGAGCGTTGCGGATCTTCTTCTGCATCCTGTCCGAGGACGAGTCGACCTCGATGCGCAGACCCTTCTTCCCGGCCTCCGCCGCGAATTCCTCCAGGTACGGAACGTGGGTGTCGCCGATCGGGATGCACACGGCCTGCACCGGGGCCAGCCACGCCGGGAACGCACCCGCGTAGTGCTCCAGCAGCACGGCGAAGAACCGCTCGATCGAACCGAAGAGAGCGCGGTGGATCATCACCGGCTGCTGACGCGAGCCGTCGGCGGCGGTGTATTCGAGCGCGAAGCGCTTGGGCTGCTGGAAGTCGACCTGGATGGTGGACATCTGCCAGGTGCGCCCGATGGCGTCCTTGGCCTGCACGGAGATCTTCGGCCCGTAGTAGGCGGCGCCGCCGGGGTCCATCACCAGCTCAAGGCCCTGCTTGCCCGCGGCGAGGCGCAGTTCCTCGGTGGCCTCCTCCCACTCGTGGGGCTCCCCGATGAACTTGGGGTTGCCCTCCTCGCGGGTGGACAGCTCCAGGTAGAAGTCGCTGAGCCCGTAGTCACGGAGCAGGTTCAGGACGAAGGTGAGCAGGCTGTCCAGCTCGTCGGCCATCTGCTCCTTGGTGCAGTAGATGTGCGAGTCGTCCTGGGTGAAGCCCCGGGCGCGGGTGAGTCCGTGCACGACACCGGACTTCTCATAGCGGTAGACCGTGCCGAACTCGAAGAGTCGCAGGGGCAGTTCGCGGTAGGAACGGCCGCGCGCCTTGAAGATCAGGTTGTGCATCGGGCAGTTCATGGCCTTGAGCCGGTAGTTCTGCCCCTCGAACTCCAGCGGCGGGAACATCGACTCCGCGTAGTTCGGCAGGTGACCCGAGGTCTCGAACAGCTGCTCCTTGGAGATGTGCGGGGTGTTGACGAACTCGTAGTCCGCCTCCTCGTGCCGCCGCCGCGAGTAGTCCTCCATGACCTTGCGTACGACGCCGCCCTTGGGATGGAAGACGGCCAGCCCCGAGCCCAGTTCCTCCGGGATGGAGAACAGATCGAGTTCGGCGCCGAGCTTGCGGTGGTCGCGCTTCTCGGCCTCGGCCAGGAACTCCAGGTGGGCCTTGAGCTCGTCCTTGGTCGGCCACGCGGTGCCGTAGATGCGCTGCAGCTGCTTGTTCTTCTCGCTGCCCCGCCAGTACGCGGCGGCGCTGCGCATGAGCTTGAACGCGGGAATCGCCCGCGTGGTCGGCAGGTGCGGGCCGCGGCACAGGTCCTTCCAGCACAGCTCGCCGGACTTCGCGTCCACGTTGTCGTAGATGGTCAGTTCGCCGGCGCCGACCTCCGCGGAGGCGCCTTCCGCCGCGTCGGCCGCCGAGCCCTTCAGGCCGATCAGCTCCAGCTTGTAGGGCTCGTCCGCCAGTTCCTCGCGCGCATCCTCGTCGGTGGTGACCCGGCGTGAGAAGCGCTGCCCCTGCTTCTGGATCTGCTGCATCTTCTTCTCGATGAGCTTCAGATCGTCGGGGGTGAACGGCTCCGGGACGTCGAAGTCGTAGTAGAAGCCGTCACGCACGGGCGGGCCGATGCCGAGCTTGGCCTCGGGGAAGAGCTCCTGCACGGCCTGCGCCATGACGTGAGCGGTGGAGTGCCGGAGGATGTCGAGCCCGTCCTGGCTGGCCAGCTCGACCGGTTCGACCTCGTCGCCGTCGGCGACCTCGTACGCCAGGTCCTTCAGCTGGCCAGCCACACGCGCGGCAACGACGGAACGCTCCCCCTCGAAGAGAGCGGCGGCAGTCGTGCCCGTCGTCACCACGCGCTCTTCCCGCTCGGAATCGCGTTGGATGATCACACGGACATCGGTCACCGGTCTCTCCTGACTCTTGTTTCGCTGAGCGCCGACGTGCGCCGAGCGCCGCTGGAATCGTACCGAGAGCGGTCCCCTTCCCGCGAAACGGTTACGGGCTCCTCGGCGCCCGCGACCGCCACCCCGGGCCGATTCCCGCGCGGGTGACCGTGATTGACGTGCCGCGGAGTGCGGTATCAGCAGCGCGGGCGCCCTTACCGACAGGAGTGCTGCCATGACCCAGTGGTACGAGGGACCCCTCGCGGCACTCGCGCTCCGGGCCCACCGCCCTGAGCCGGAGCCGGGCGCAGAGGGCGCCGACCCCGAACGGGACCGTCTCAGTGCCGCCGCGGTCGTCACCCAGCAGGCACCGGGCGCACCGGTGGAGCTGCACATCCCGCCCGGCGCCCCCGGGCTCCCGGCGGGACCGATGGCCGACTGCGTGGCGCGCTTCCTGGCGGCCCATGCCGCCGGCAGACCTCTGGTCGTCATGAATGCTCCGTACGATCTGACGCTGCTCGACCGGGAGTTGAGACGTCACAGGAACATGCCGCTCGCGAGCTGCCTGGGCGGCCGCGGCATGTGCGTACTCGATCCCGTGCTTCTCGACAGGCGCCTCGACCGCCCGTCGGCAGCAGCGGACCCGCACCGCGGGCTCGCGCGGCTCTGCGACCGCTACGGCATTTCCGCGCCCGTCGAGACCGTCCAGGACGAGGCTGCCGCAGCGTTGGCGCTCGCGAGAGCGCTCGGCCGCCACTTCGCGCCACGGCTCGCCGGACTCACACCGGCCGCACTGCACACCCTCCAGGCGGTCTGGTTCGCCGCCGAAGCGGGCGGCCCCACGGCCTGGTTCACCAGCGGCGCGCGGCGGGCGGCGGACCACATCTGGCCGCTGCGCCCGATGACGGCCGCCTGAGACGCGGACCTCCGGGGGCCAACGCACACGAAGAGGCCGACCCGTCGATGTGACGGACCGGCCTCTTGAACACGTGGGCGATACTGGGTTCGAACCAGTGACCTCTTCGGTGTGAACGAAGCGCTCTCCCGCTGAGCTAATCGCCCGCTCGCGGCACGTGCAGAACCATACAGTGCGGCTCAGTCATCATCCAAACCCCCTTCGAGCCACCGCTCCAGGCCTCGCCGTCCCGCCCGCATCATCAGCGCGTGGTTGGCCCGGAAGAAGGGGCGTGCGGGCACCGCCAGCTGACGCAGCAGCGGCTTGCGCACCTCCACTTGCTGCTCGTACACGGCGACGGTGCCGCCGGAGCGGGAGGCTTCGTCCCTCCTCAGCGCCCAGCGCGCCCAGCCGGCCACATCGCCGGTGATCTCCATCTCCAGGACGCCGGCGTCGGGATCGTGCCGCGTCGCCCTGCCCGTGATCCACAGGTCGAAGGGAAGGACGGAACGGATGCGCGCCGTGCCCGACATCCCGTCCAGCGCGTGCACCTCCCGCACTTGGGGCCACCAGAGGGGGTACTCACCGGCCCGCTCGAGCACCGCGTAGACCGCTTCGGGGGACTCGTCGAGCCGCCAGACGCTGCGGAAGACGAAGCGGTGGCGCCTGGACGTCATCGGCACACTCCTCACGATCCTCCGCACGGACCGCCGTTCGCGCCCGCGGTCCGAGGGCCTTCCCGCATCCTGTCACCAAGGCCGGCGCGGTACGCGAAGTGCCGGTCTTCGAATTCGCCTGTTCCGGCGGGACTTCACGGACCGGTCCCAGCGGAATACATCCATCCGTAATTACCGATGAAGTGAATTCCCGCCGTATCTCCACTCCGTCGAGAAACACCGCGGGCCCGCACAGAAGACAGGAACACTCGCGTGCGGCGGCACAAGAACGGGGCCCTGGGCTTTCACCCGGACCCCGCATGAAGCGGTGGGCGATACTGGGTTCGAACCAGTGGCCTCTTCGGTGTGAACGAAGCGCTCTCCCGCTGAGCTAATCGCCCGCTGCGCGCACCAGATTACCGCATGTGAAGTCGTGCTCCAGACCTCGCGGGAACTCCCCGCCCCTACCGCACGTACTGCTTCTCCTTGATCTCCTTGCGCCGCCGGCGCTCGTGCCGCCGGGCCTGGAACCGGTGCGTCCACTCCAGGACCTGTCGCTTCGTCCAGCGCAGCACACGCTGTGCCCAGGGGAACTCCGTCGCCCACAGACCGATGCCCGCGAAGATGATCAGCCAGCCGGGACCGGGAAGCGGAAGGAGCACCACCCCGCCGGCCACTATCGCCAGACCCAGAACGAAGATCAGCACCTGCCAGGTTCGGTGGAGGGGCCTCGATGCCTTGATGAACCGGGGGGCTCGAGACCCCAACGGTCGCTGGTCACTCTCTGCGTACATATCCCCAACGTAACCGAACTCGACGGCGTCACCGGAATAGCCGTACGCCACAAAAACGCCGCAGGCCATATCAAGGGCTGCATTACTCGCAAAACGGTCAGAGGGGTTTACAACCGACGAGTACGTGGCATGTCGATTTCGCCGACGTGCGAACCCCCGAGCGCACACTGAGCGAAAGGCCCTGGCGCTTATGAACACCACGGTCAGCTGCGAGCTGCACCTGCGCCTCGTTGTTTCGAGCGAGTCATCACTGCCGGTACCCGCGGGGCTGCGGTACGACACGGCCGATCCCTATGCCGTCCACGCCACCTTCCACACCGGCGCCGAGGAGACCGTCGAATGGGTCTTCGCGCGCGATCTCCTCGCCGAGGGGCTGCACAGGCCCACAGGCACCGGTGACGTCCGCGTATGGCCCTCCCGGAGCCACGGTCAGGGAGTCGTCTGTATCGCCCTCAGCTCTCCCGAGGGCGAGGCTCTGCTCGAGGCCCCGGCGCGGGCCCTGGAGTCCTTCCTCAAGCGAACCGACGCTGCCGTGCCGCCCGGCACCGAGCACCGACACTTCGACCTCGACACAGAGCTCTCGCACATCCTCGCCGAGAGCTGAGTCCACCGGTCCCGCGCAGCCGTCCGACTCGGGGCGACGGCTGCGCCTCCCTCGGCCCAGCAGGGCACGCAGGCAACGCCGTCACCCCCGGACCCGTCCTCAGCGGGCTCCGGCGGTGGCGGCGTCGCCGTGCGTCCCAGGCGTTAGTCTCTGCGCACCGGACCCCGCTGGGCTGACCCGAGGAGCGACCCGTGCAGATCAACCACGACACCCGGTGCGCACTCGATGACGTCGTGGACCTGCTCAACACCGCGGCCGACGGCGACCGCCCCGACCTGCTGGTCTCGGTGACGCACCTCAGGGCGTACGTGGAGCGCAACAGCCTCAGCGACGTCGGGACGCTCACCGACGCGGATCTGGACGCGGTGCGGTCGGTGCGGGAGCGCTTCACGGAGGTCTTCGGCGCGAGCGACGTCCGTACGGCCGCCGAGCTGGTCAACGCGCTCGTGGCCGAGGCGGGGACGACCCCGCAGCTGACCGATCACGACGGCTACGACTGGCACGTGCACTACTTCGCGCCGGGCGCCTCCGTGGCCCACCACCTGGCCGCCGACGGCGGCATGGCTCTGGCCTTCATCATCGTCTCCGGGGAGCGGGACCGGCTGCGCAGGTGCGCCGCTCCCGACTGCCGGCGGGCCTTCGTGGACCTCTCGCGGAACCGCTCACGGCGCTACTGCGACAGCCGTACGTGCGGAAACAGGCTCCACGTCGCCGCCTACCGTGCCCGGCAGCGGGAGTCCGCGGAGGAGACGGCTCAGGGCTGAGCGACCTCTCCGGGCCTCCCGCCGTGTCCGCCCCGCTCAGTCCAGGAAGAGATCATGCGCGCCCGTGATGGCGAGAAGCATGGCGATGAACGCCAGGAAGAACATCAGCGGCGGCTGGGAAAGGGCGTAGAGGCAGCCCTTCGGCTCCGGCAGCGGCACCTCGGGCAGGGCCGGGACGTGGACGGGCTGGGCGGTCGCGGCAGGCGCGGAGGGCGGCTCGGCGAGCTCGGCCGGGGGATTCGGCGTCATGTCCATCTCGCGGTGATGATGACGCAGCCCGCACCCCGGTGATGGTCAACACGCCCACGTCACGCTGGAGTTCATGGGTAAGCCGGTGCCGTGGTGAAGATCGTGGTAAGCGACCGCCCGGTGGGCGCGGCTGCGACGTACTGATGTTGCTGGCAGGAGCGTCAGATGCCGTGCTTCTTGAGGATGGCCTCGATGTCTGAGAAGTCGTCGGCGTCGCCGCCGGAGGAGGCCTTCCCCTGCTTGCCGGCGGCCTGTTTTCGCTCCTGTCCGCCCGAGGGTGCCGGTGTGCCGGAGCCGAGGGCGGGGGCGTTCGCCGTGCCGGGGGCGGCAGCGCGGCCGGGGGACGTCGCGGTGGCGCGGGGCGCCTCGCGGGACTTCCGGCGCGAGTGGCGGCTCGCGACGCGGCCGATGACGTACAGCACGAACGCCACGGCCAGAACAGCGAACCCCGCCCAGACGGAGGGCTTGAGCACGAGGTCCGCGGCCCAGGTGCCCACCGCCTTGACGATCTTGCCGCCGAGGCCGATCAGGCCGGACATCGCGAGCCCGACCGGTACGAGCGAGAACGCCGCGATACGGACGGCGGCGGCGAAGCGCCGCCGGAAGGCCGTCAGGAAGGCGACGGCCAGGCCGGCTGCGGAGAGTGCGGCGCACACGGTCGTGGTCAGCATGTGCACCATCTTGCTACGCGCGCACGTCACAGGCCATGCCCGTCCCTCCGATTCAGGGGAGATCTCCGGGTCATCGGCCTTCGGTGCGGCTGAGAGACTGTCGCCATGGACGATGTCTCCTCCCGCCCCGTGCTCGATTACTGGTGCGAGCTTCAATGCCCCGACTGTCACCGCGCTCAGGGGGACCTGGCCGCGCTGCGGGAGCGGTACGGGGAGCGGCTGGAGATCCGGCTGCGGCACTTCCCCCTGGAGAAGCACAAGCACGCTTACGCCGCGGCGCAGGCGGCGGAGGAGGCGTTCGCCCAGGGACAGGGCGATGTCTACGCGGCGGCCGTGCTGGCTCGCAACGCCGAACTCGCGAAGCGTGGCGAGGAGTTGCTGCTGGAGGTGGCGCGCGAGCTCGGGCTGGACGACGGGGAGTTCGAGAGCGCGCTGATCGACGGGCGGCATCTGCTGATCGTCGACGCCGACCAGGCGGAGGGAAAGGCGATCGGGGTCAAGGGCACCCCGACGTATGTCATCGGCGGGCAGCTGCTGGACGGCGGGAAGAGCCAGGAAGGGCTGAGGGCCCGCATCGAGGAGATCGCGGACGGTCTGGTCGGCGGCGCCTGACCCTCTCGGGCCACGGTCCGCACGTCTGGCAGGGAGGATCCTCCCCGGCCGTCAGAGCAGCGGCTTGCGGAAGTGGTGCTCGGCCACCTGGTAGCCCAGTGACGAATACAGGCGTATCGCCGGGGTGTTGGCGGTGAGGACGTGCAGTCCGAGCGTGTGCGCTCCGGCCGCCAGCGCTTCCCGCTCCGCGACGAGCATCAGGGTGCGGCCGTGGCCGTGGCCGCGCAGTTCCTCCTCGACCTCCACCTCGTAGACGTAGGCGTCGCAGTCGGGGCGTGGGCTGCGTTCGAGTTCGACCCAGACCCTGCCGACGTCCGTCCCTTCGTGGACGAGGACGCGCAGCGCCGCACCCGGCGTCGACGCCCCGCGGGGAAGCAGTTGCTCGAACGACGTGGCGGCTCTGCGCCCGGCCTCGTCGGCGGGCATGCCCCGCTCCGTCATCGTCTCCAGCAGCCGGGGCAGTCCGCTCTCGCGCCAGGCGGGGAACTCCGCGTCGGTCATGGGACGAACGGTGCTGCCGCGGGGAAGCGGCGGCTCCTCCCCCAGTTCCTTGAGCATGCTGCGGCTGCGTTCGCCGTAGCCGAGGCCCGCAGCGAGTCCGAGTGCCGCGCCGGCCTTCACCGGGACGCTGATCTCGACCGCCCGGCAGCCCCAGTCGCGCAGCACCTCTTCCGCGGCGAGGGCGGCGACCGCACCGCGCCCGCGCCGCCGTTCACGCTCTTCGACGACGAGCTGCGCCACCCGTCCCGTCACCGGGCCGTGCCTCGGGTCGACGGTCAGCCGGAGGAGGCCCACCGGGCGGCTGTTGACGCAGATGTCGTACGAGCGGGAGCGGATGCCGTCGGCGTCGTACTGGTCGGGGCCGGTCGGGCGCAGGGTCGTCGTCACGCTCGTGTTCTACCCGGCCGGGCGGCTCCCCGTCACGCGCCGTGCGGTCGGCGGCGACCCGCAGGGGTGCTCGTCACGGGTCGATGTCGGCCGCGGAGCGTTCGGCGAAGAGCTTCATCGCCTCGCGGGTGACCGGGCCCGGGGCGCCCGGCAGTTCGCGGCCGTCGACGCGGTTCACGGCCTGGACGTCGCGCAGGGAGGAGGTGAGGAAGACCTCCTCGGCCCGCTCCAGCGCGTCCAGCGGCAGGTCGGTCTCCCGCGCGCCCGACCACTCGGCGACCAGGGCTCGCGTGATCCCCGCGAGACAACCCGACTCCAGTGGCGGCGTGTGCAGTTCGCCGTCGAGGACGACGAAGACGTTCGTGCCGGTGCCCTCGCACAGGCGGCCCTGCGTGTTGGCGAAGAGAGCCTCACCGGCGCCCTGCCGGTGCGCGCGGGCGAGCGCGAGGACGTTCTCGCCGTACGAGGTCGTCTTCAGCCCGGTGAGCGCGCCCCGCTCGTTGCGTGTCCAGGGGACGGTGATCACGGCGGTGCTGTCGGGACGCCGGTGCGATTCGCTCAGGACGACGACGAGGGTCGGCCGGACATCACCACGGTCGGAGCCGAGCGGTGAGGGCCCGCCGGTATAGGTGATGCGGAGCCTGCCGAGCGGGACCACCTCGGCCTGGGTCACGGCGGCGCAGGCGCGACGCACCTCGTCGGGATCGGGTTCCGGCAGGCCCATGCCGCGGGCCGACCTGCCGAGGCGTTCGATGTGCCGCGTGAGGGCGAAGGGCGTGCCGTCGGTCGTCTTGACCGTCTCGAAGACCCCGTCTCCTACGGTCAGTCCGTGGTCCAGAACGGAGACGTGCGCGTCGTCGACGTCCCGGAGTCCGCCGTCGAGCCAGATCCTCACAGGGCTCCCCTTCCGTTCGTCGCCGTGGGGCCGGGCACCTCGTGGTGCCGCATGTCCGACGCTACCTTGAGCAGCCCGGATGCCTTGAGTTCCGTCTCCGCCCACTCCCCTTCCGGGTCGGATCCCCAGGTGATCCCGGCGCCCGTTCCGAAGCGGAGCACGGCGCTGGCGCCGGTCCGGGTTCCCGTGGCGCTTCCGGCGGGAGTGCCGCGTTCCATCCAGAAGGTCCGTATGCCCACCGCGAGCTCGCCCGTGCCGCGGTCGGCTTCGACCCAGCCGATGGCTCCGCAGTACGGGCCGCGCGGCGTGGGTTCGAGCTCGCCGATGATCCGCAGGGCACTGAGCTTCGGGGCGCCGGTGACGGAGCCCGGCGGAAAGGTGTCCCGCAGCAGATCCGGCCATCCCGCCCCGGCCGCCAGTTCGCCGCGCACGGTGGAGACGAGGTGGACGAGCCCGGGGTGCGGCTCGACCTCGCACAGGCCCGGCACGGTGACCGAGCCGGCTGCGCAGACTCGGCCGAGGTCGTTGCGTACGAGGTCGACGATCATCACGTTCTCGGCGTGATCCTTCTCCAGCAGCTCCTCGGCCGTACGGGCCGTGCCCTTGATCGGACCCGAGGTGACGGTGCTGCCCTCGCGGCGCAGATACAGCTCCGGGGAGGCCGTGGCCACCTCCACGCCGTGAGCGGGGAGACGGACGGCGCCGGCGTACGGGGCGGGGTTGCCGCGCGCCAGCAGGGCCGAGAGCCCGGCGAGGTCCGAGGCTTCCGGCGAGGGATCGGGCAGCGGCGCGCTCAGCACGCGGCAGAGGTTCGCCTGGTAGACGTCACCGGCGGCGATGTGCTCGCGTATGCGCCGTACCCCGCTGGTGTAGGCGGTGCGGTCCATGGAGCTGGTCCACGCACCGGGTACCGGGCCGCGCCATCGCGAGGCCGCGGGGGTGTTCGGTGCCCCCGCGTACGCGCCGGGCCTCGGTGTCTCCCGTACGTCGCCGAAGCGCGCGCACAGCACCCGGCCCTCGAAGTCGGCGACGACCGCCCACCACCCGGAGGATTCCAGGGCCGAGGGGTCGCTTGTGACGTCGCGCAGGTCGGTGGCGAGGAGAGAGCCGAAGCGGGCGAAGGGCGACGGAGCGTACACATGACCGAGTCTATGGTGCGGGTGCCGGAGTTCTGCGGGCGTCCCGTACGGGCACCTCTGAGCGGCCCCGGCGAGGCTCGAGGACGGGGTGCGGCGCTGCTCGGCGGAGCCGGCCGGACGGTCACGCAGGGCAAACAGAATTTGAGCTGGCAGGGATATCAGCTAGAGTTCAACCCGTCGCCGGGAACGCGTAAGCCGACCCGGACGGCAACACCTGCGGACGTGGCTCAGTTGGTAGAGCATCACCTTGCCAAGGTGAGGGTCGCGAGTTCGAATCTCGTCGTCCGCTCTGCGTGGGAGTTCGTGCAACTCCCACCTCGGTGGAGTGGCCGAGAGGCGAGGCAACGGCCTGCAAAGCCGTCTACACGGGTTCAAATCCCGTCTCCACCTCCAAGGACGATTAGCTCAGCGGGAGAGCGCTTCCCTGACACGGAAGAGGTCACTGGTTCAATCCCAGTATCGTCCACGCAGATCAGAGGCCGTCCCCCGACGAGGGGACGGCCTCTGGCATTTCGTGAGGATCCCCAACCGCGCGACTGCGGGGTGGACTTGGGGTCCTGGCGAGCGAACTCGGGCCGGAGTGGCCGTACTTCGGGTGCTTCGCGGCGCGATGTGGCCGAGGAACGAGGAGTTCACGTTCCGCTGACACCTGCTCGCGCCCGTAGCGGACCTCGCCCCTGTGGCGCGGTCGCCGAAGGCCCGGATGTTTCGGCCCGGATTCTCAGGAGGCGGCTGCCGGGTGCGGATCGCCGAGGTACGGGAACCGGTCCAGGATGTCGGTGTGCGGGCTCAGGCCGGTGGGAGGGGCCTCGTTCTTGGTGAGGAACGCGACGCGGATGTCGATGACGTCTTCCGTGAACATCCGGCCGTTGGGGTAGACGGCAGGCTTGGCGGGGTCGAAGTGGAGCACGTCCGGCAGGATGCCCTCCTCGTCGAGTGCCCTGATCGACTCCTCACGCGAGTAGTCGCCGGTGTGGCCCAGCAGATGCACGAACTGGTCCGTCCACCTCTCCCGGTCGTTGACCGGCTCGCTGGCGTTGTACTCCTCTTTGGTGTCGTCCGTGTTGAAGAAACTGCTGACCGAGGGGTGCCCTGCCCGGTCCGCATGGATGAGTTCGCCGTCGCGAAGAACGCTGCAGCGACCCCAGATGCGCAGCTCGGGGTCGGGGGCCAGCTCCGAGGTCGGCAGTTCGATGGCCATGGAGAAGACGTTGGCCGTGGTGTTGGAGTCGACGCCGGTCCACGGTGACTTCCCGTCGAGATGGGGTGCCGTGAAATTCCGCTTGCCGCTGGTGTCGAACAGATTCGTGATGCCGTCGAAGTCGAAGAAGAAGGCGTCACTGCGGCTGCCGGCGGCCACCTTGTAGTCGCCGTTGCTGACCACATTGGCATGTGGGCCGAAGGAGACGGCGGACTCCGACACGATCTTGGTTCCCACCGCCTCGGGCCTGCGGGATTCCGTGCCGGTCGCCATGAAGACGCTGTAGGTCTGGGAGCCGTCGGATGCTGCCGGGCTGAAGACCCAGCTGAAGGCGACGTCGGTCAGATAGTCGCCGTCGTTGTCGATGTTCAGCCGGTACACGGCATCGGGGTGAAGAGCATCGGCGTTGGGATTGGCGTTGAGGATGAGAACGGTCCTGCTGGAATCGCCGGGTGCCTGGAAGGCGTACAGGTCGCACAGGTCGAGCCGCTGGTCGCCCAGTGGTGATCCAAGGCTGAGGCCGGTGAAGTGGTTGGACATGTCGGGCCCTTCATCGATTGCTCCATGAACGCCAGAGCGCACGAAACGGCCACTCCGCAATTCACAAAGGCCCCTGCACCCTGGAAATTCAGACGCTAGCCCGCCACACCGGCCCGGCATCGGATAGAAAGGTTGCCGCTTTCAAACAACCCTCGAACAGCTCAGCCGCCCGCATTCCGACGGTCCCGGCCGCTGGTGTCCCGCGGCGCGGCAGGGCGGTCAACCGCGACGAACGGAGAAGTCCCGGACGGGTGGAGACGATGCACGAGGGCGCAAGCCACTGGGGCTCGTGGCGGCGCCGCTGGAGACAGCGGGGCGGGCGCGGGGCCGCGATGCCCGCTCCAGCCTCATGATGCCTTCGCTCATCGAGCAGTCGTAGGCGACGATCACCGGGCTCATCCCCGGCCGTGTCCGCGCGAGTCCCCGGGGTCTCATGCCTCGAACTCGTCGAGGGCCACGTCGAGTTCGCCCTGCATCGGCTCCGGTCCGAGCTCACGGACGCGTTCCGCTCGCAGGCCGTACCTCGCGCCGGGGGACGGAACAGCCCCGGACGCCCACGCACTCCAGCGGATTTGTCTTGCAGGTCAGAGCGTGACAATATCTCTGACGCAACAGCCCGCGCGGTTAGCTCAGCGGGAGAGCGCTTCCCTGACACGGAAGAGGTCACTGGTTCAATCCCAGTACCGCGCACAGTGAGAGTGCCCCGGCCGATGGCGGCCGGGGCATTTCTGTGTCTCACGCGACGGGCCTTGTGCCCGGATCAACCCCACGCCGGGGCTGGGCTCATGACGAGAAGAGCATGTGGCCGAAGCCGCGCTTGTGCCCGTGATGGCCGTGATGCCCGTGGTGCCCGTGGTGCGAGCCGCCCCAGGCGGGCGCGGCGGGGTATGCCTGCGGGGCGTGGCCCTGCTGGCCGTACGGGGCTGCCGGAGGCGGGCCCGAGGGCTGCGACCACTGACCCTCAAGGCGTGTGAGCGCCTCGAGTTCGCCGTAGTCGAGGAAGATTCCCCGGCAGCCGCCGCACTGCTCGATCTGGACTCCGTTGCGATTGAACGTCTGCATCGGCGCACCGCACTTGGGACACTGCATGGTCAACTTCCTCTCCACGTCGGTGTGATCACCGCTCGGCTACTGCGAATCAAGACTAAAGCCCGGGTCGCCGGGTTGTCCGGATGCGGCCGCGGCGATGCGGTCGCAGGCCGCGGCGCACTCCTCCTCGGCCTCGTCCAGTGGGCGCCGGGCAGCATGCGCCTTGGCCACGGCGATCGCGGCCGTCTGAACGGTCAGGGCCCGCGCCGGCGCATCGAGGCGGGGCCAGGGGTCCACCGCTTCCGTGCCGGATTCGGCCTGGTAGGCGTGCAGGAACGTGCTCCAGGACGCCGCGGGCAGCAGCCCCGTGGCGAACCAGGCGGCGGGCCTGGCGAGGTCCCACGCCGGATCGCCGAGGCCCAGATCGTCGACGTCGATGAGCTGCCACGGCCCGCCGCCGGCCGGGTGCCTGATCAACTGACCCAGGTGGAAGTCACCGTGGCAGAGAGTGCCCGCAGTTGACGGCTCCTGCGGCTCCTCGTCCCTGCACCAGGCGGGCAGCGTCGCCCAGGCGGCCTCGGCGGCGACGGCCGCAGCGGTGAGTGCGGGAGCGGCGGTGCCGTCGCCGAGCGCGGTCCGCATCCGCTCGACCGCTCGTGCCGCCTTCGCCGGGCCTCTCATCGCCGGCAGCGGGCCCGGGAGTTGTGCGGCCAGCGCGTCCGCGGGGACGGAGTGCAGGCGGGCGAGGAGCGTGCCCGCCGCCTCCCAGGGGGCGGCGTCGGGTGCATCCGGATCCACGGGCTCGCCGCGGGGCCAGACGGTCACGGGACGCTCCCCGTCCAGGAGCAGCGGACGTGTCTCCGTGGTGGGTTCCGCCGGGCTGCCGCCGGGAGCGAGCGGCGCCAGCATGATGCCCGTGAGGCGGGGGTGCGCGGCGACGCTCAGGCGCACGGTCAGTTCCCGCACGCCGGCTTCCGACGCGGCCGGGTGTGCCTTGGCGACGACGTCGCCCCATCCGACGACCGTGCCGTCCGGACGGTCGGCGAGCAGGGCCGCCGTGGCCTGAGCCGGGACGGCGGACCGGTCGCGCGACGCGGCCGCGTCCCGTGCGAGTTCGCGCAGCCGCTCCGTGAGCGAGAGTGTCGTCGGCACTGTCCCCCCAGCGACGGAAGCGGTTCGGAATCGGGGAACGGGGCCGGGTCCGTCGCTCGTACGGATCGCGGCGGCCACCCTTCGTGGGATCGTACGCGCGGACGCGCCCGCACAAACGTGAGGTCCGGGCAGCTCCCCAGCTGCCCGGACCTCAATGCCGTCCGTCGCACCCCCGTCCCCACGGGGCTGATCGCCGGGTTATCCCCGACTCGGGCCGCTCTCCCGAGCCTGGAGCACGGATCAGTGCCCCAGCATTCCGGCCACGGACGACGCCTGTGTGACCACCGCTTCCACCGCACCGAAGGCGATGGCCAGAACGATGGCCAGGGGCAGGACCATCGCGGCCGCCACCAGCGGGTGGCGCCGGCCGCTCCCACGGGTGCCGATGTCGGCGATGGCCGCCAACCGTCCCCGCGCTCTGCGTGCCGCGCGCTCTGCCGTGTGCGCCATGGTCCGCTCCCGTCTCCTCCTGGGGCGGCGGGCGACTGACCTCGGGGGACGAGTGCTTCGCCCGCCGCTTGCAGAAAGATTAGGCGCGGGGGCACCTGCGAAGCGTCATGCCCGCGTATCGACTGCGGGGCCTCCCCCAGGATGACGGCGGGGCCCGCCGGATACTCCCCAGGGTGGAGGCGGACGCCCCCTGTCCGGGGGTCTTCCCGGAGGGGTACCCGCGCAGCGGCGCAGCAAGGCCGCCGGAGCCGCGCCGGCATGCTCCGCCGCAGGGCACGCGCCGGTGGGAAGGGGTGTGGCACGGCGCTTGCGTCGGCGCGGGAACCCGGTCGTGTGAACAGGTGACATCGCTCACCATCGGTGCACCGGCTGCCGCACCGTCACCTCGTCAAGTCCCGTCTCCGGCCCTCCAGTACACCCGTCCGGGGATGGCACCCGTGACATTCAGACGTCTGCTCGCCAGGTGACTCCCGGGCCGTCAAGTCGCTTGCGAGAAGAGGACGTTGGGCCGTGTCGTGGAGGCTCCGTCCGGACGGTGCACGCCAGTTGAGCCGCTCGGACGGCGGGTTTCCCGCCCGGGCAACAGGTGAAGCGCCGCGTGCGCGGCCTGTCGTCGCCGCGTGGCAGCAGTCCGTAAGCTGTGCCTCGTCAGACGGACGCGCTAGGAAAAGACCAGGGGGTCCACCCGTACCGGTCGGGGTATCCCCGCTGGGGCAGGCAGACCTCACCACCGCAGGCAGGGGAACACATGGCGATGATGCGGCTCCGACGCGAGGATCCGCGAGTCGTCGGCTCGTTCAGGCTTCACAGGCGGCTGGGGGCCGGCGGGATGGGCGTCGTCTACCTCGGCTCCGACCGCCGGGGGCAGCGGGTCGCACTGAAGGTGATCCGTCCGGATCTCGCGGAGGACAAGGAGTTCCGCTCGCGCTTCGCCCGCGAGGTGTCCGCCGCACGGCGGATCCGCGGAGGCTGCACCGCCCGTCTGGTGGCCGCCGACCTGGAGGCGGACAGGCCCTGGTTCGCCACGCAGTACGTGCCGGGTCCGTCGCTGCACGACAAGGTCACCGAGGCCGGTCCCCTTCCCGCGAGCCAAGTCGCCTCCATCGGGGCGTCGTTGGCGGAGGGGCTGGTCGCCGTGCACGAGGCGGGCGTCGTGCACCGTGACCTCAAGCCGTCGAACATCCTGCTCTCCCCCAAGGGCCCCCGCATCATCGACTTCGGCATCGCATGGGCGACGGGTGCGAGCACGCTGACGCATGTGGGCACGGCCGTCGGCTCCCCCGGCTTCCTGGCGCCCGAGCAGGTGCGGGGCGCACTGGTGACCCCCGCGACCGACGTGTTCGCGCTGGGGGCCACGCTGGCGTACGCGGCGACCGCCGACTCCCCCTTCGGGCAGGGCAGTTCCGAGGTGATGCTCTACCGCGTGGTCCACGAGGAGCCGCAGCTGGAGAGTGTCCACGCGGCTCTCGCTCCCCTCATCCACGCCTGTCTGGTGAAGTCGCCGGAGGAGCGCCCCAGTCCCCTTCAGCTCTCCCTCCGGCTCAAGGAGATCGCGGCACGTGAGGCGCGCGGCCTGTCGGAACAGACGGGCGGTGCGGCAGGTACGGGTACGGACACGGCGGGCAGGGGCGGCGCCTCGACCGGCTCCCACGGCTCGTACGGCTCCGACCGGCCGGGCGGCAGGGGCGCCGCCGGCAGCGGGGCGGGCTCCGGCGGCGGGCAGGGCGCCGGCACGCGGCCCCCGGCCGCCAGGGCCACAGGCGTCAACACGAACGCCAACAGGCCGGGCTCGTCAGGCGGTTCGGCCGGGTCCGGCGCCCGGGGCGGAATGGTTCCCCGGTCGAGGCCGCCGGGCGACCGTCCCCGCCTCCGGCGGTCCGAGGAGCGCCGGCGGCAGCGTGCCGACGGCACCCGCAAGGACCGGCACCGCGAGCACCAGCGTGACCACGGCACCTCTGACGGCTCATCGTCCGGTGCCGGGGGCCATGTGGGCTCGCCGCGCGCCTCGACGCCCCGCACCGGCGAGCGTTCCGCGGCGTCCAGGACCGGGAGCCGTCCCTCTTCGCGGACCTCCACGCGTGCGGGCGGCAACTCCGGTGCCGGTCGCACCGGTCAGGCGCGGCGGCCGGGCACGGAAGGCCGCGACCAGGGGCAGGGCCCGGCGCGGCGCGTGGCGGACCGCAGGCTGCTGCGGCAGCGGCTCATCGTGTTCGTGACGGTGACCCTGCTCGTGGCGCTGGGGATCGCTGCGGCGCAGGGCTGCCAGGGGCCGGCGCGCGGCCTCGGCAAACAGCAGGGGACCGAGCGTCCGGCGTCGGTCGCCCCGGCGCACGAGGTTCAGGGCTCGGACGGGGCGCGGGCGGCACGCGAACTGCATTGATCCGGGCGGCAGTCGGGGCCTGCAGCGTCCCCGACGCACTGCTTCCGTTCCGTCAGGACCGGCTGCCCGTCGGGCTCGCCCTCTCCGTCCGGCCGGTTCAGGTCCTCGTCACGGCGTAGAAGGCCACGGCCGCGGCGGCACCGACGTTGAGCGAATCCACACCGTGCGCCATCGGGATGCGGACGCGTTCGTCGGCGACCCGCATCGCGCGCTCGGACAGCCCGTCCCCCTCCGCTCCCAGCAGCAGCGCCACTCGCGGCAGCCGGTGCGCGCCGGCATCGTCGAGCGGCACGGCCCCGGCCTCGGGCGTGAGCGCCAGCAGCCGGAACCCGGCCTCGCGGACGGAGGCGAGGCCGTGCGGCCACGCGGCGAGCCGCGCGTACGGGACGGAGAAGACGGCGCCCATCGACACCTTCACGGAGCGCCGGTAGAGCGGGTCGGCGCAGGACGGTGAGAGCAGCACACCGTCCATGCCGAGCGCCGCGGCGCTGCGGAATATCGCGCCGATGTTGGTGTGGTCGTTGACCGCCTCCATGATCACCACGCGCCGCGCCGACGCCAGCAGCGCCTCGGGCGCGGGCAGCGGCGTGCGTCCCATGGAGGCGAGCGCGCCGCGGTGGACGTGGTATCCGGTGACGCGCTCGGCCAGCTCGGGACTCACGACGTACGCGGGTGCCCGCGCCTGGTCGATGACGTCCCGCATGACGGGGACCCACTTCTCGGAGAGAAGCATCGAGCGCATCGGGTAACCGGCCTCCGCGGCACGGCGGATGACCTTCTCGCCCTCCGCGATGAACAAGCCCTCCGCGGGCTCTCGCCTGCGGCGGAGCTCGACGTCGGTGAGCCCGGTGAAGTCGGTCAGCCTGGGGTCGTCCGGATCGTCGACGGGGATGATTTCAGCCACGGTCGGCCCCGGTTCAGCTTCCGGTCCCTGAGTCCGCGCCGGGTCCGGAGGCCGTTCGGCCGTCGCTGCCGGTGGCGTCGTCGTCCGTTCCTGTGCCCGGTGGGTTCCCGGCCGACGCTGCGCGCGAGACGGCGGCGCCGACGGATACGACGTCCCCGACGACGATGACGGCCGGCGGACGCACCTGCTCCGCGGCGGCGCGCTCGGCGACGGTCGCCAGGGTGGCGTCCACACGGCGTTCGGTCGCGGTCGTCCCCTCCTGGATGACGGCGACGGGCGTGTCAGCGTCCCTGCCGTGCTGCATCAGGGTCTCGGCGATGGCGCCGATCCGCTCCACGGCCATCATCAGCACGAGCGTGCCACGCAGCCTCGCCAGCGCGGGCCAGTCGACGAGCGACCGCGGGTCGTCGGGGGCGACGTGGCCGCTGACCACCGTGAACTCGTGCGCGACGCCGCGGTGCGTGACGGGGATGCCGACGGAGGCGGGGACGCTCACCGCGCTGGTGATTCCGGGCACGACGGTGACGGGGACGCCTGCCTCCGCGAGCTGTTCCGCCTCCTCCATGCCGCGGCCGAAGACGAACGGGTCGCCGCCCTTGAGGCGTACGACGGATCTCCCTGCCTTGGCGTGCTCGATGAGGGCGTCGTTGATGGCCTCCTGCGCCATCGCGCGCCCGTAGGGGATCTTCGCGGCGTCGATCACCTCGACGTGCGGGGGCAGTTCGGCCAGCAGATCGCGTGGCCCGAGCCGGTCGGCGACGACCACGTCGGCCTCCGCGAGCAGCCGGCGGCCGCGCACCGTGATCAGCTCCGGGTCGCCGGGACCGCCGCCGACGAGGGCCACTCCCCCGCTGCGGCCGCGGTGCCGGGGCGCGCCGAGGGTGCCGGTGTGCAGCCCTTCGACGACGGCGTCGCGAACGGCTGCCGAGCGGCGCGGGTCGCGTCCGGTGAGGACGGCGACGGTGACGCCTTCGCTCTGGCCCGTGGCCGGGGTCCACGCGGTCGCTGCCGAGGCGTCGTCACTGCGCACGCACCACACCCGGCGGGACTCCGCTTCGGCGGAGGCGGCCGAGTTGGTCGCCGGGTCGTCGGTGGCGATCAGCACGTACCAGGCACCGTCCAGGTCGCCGTCGGTGTACGAGCGGCGCTGCCAGGTCAGTTCACCCGCGTCGGCCATGGCTTCGACGGACGGGGTCACGGAGGGCGAGATCAGCACCACGTCAGCGCCCGCGGCCAGCAGTGCGGGAAGCCGCCGCTGGGCGACGCTTCCGCCGCCGACGACCACGACCCGGCGCCCTGCGAGGCGGAGACCCACGGGATAGGCGGGGTGGTCGGTCCGGGCATCGGGCTGATGACCGGTCCCGGTGACGGACTCGGACTCGGGCATGCGGGTGCGGCTCCTTGCTTCCGGAACGGGCCGCTACGGCGCTGGAGCGGCAGATGAGGTGCGTGGGGGCGTCCCCGTACGGACTCGCGTACAGCCTATGGCTCGCGGCGTGCGGCCGCTGTTCCGCGGATCACTGCGGGACGATCACCACCGGAGGGCGCGGGCGGTGGGCGGCGGCGTACAGCGGGCCTGTACAGCCGTGCCCGCCCAGCCATGCATGCCCAGCCATGCATGCGCAGCCATGCATGCGCAGGGATGCACGACGCCGCCACGGACATGCGGTTCCGCGTGTGCGTGGCGCCGCGGGCACGGCGCGGTCAGCCCTTCCCGGTCACTCCGGCGGAGTCGAACGTCGCGACCTCGTGCATGGCACGCGCGGCGCTCTGCACCATGGGCAGCGACAGCAGCGCACCTGTGCCCTCACCGAGCCGCAGATCCAGGTCGACCAGCGGGCGCAGCCCGAGCTTGGTGAGCGCCGCGACGTGCCCGGGTTCGGAGCTGCGGTGCCCCGCGATGCACGCGGCCAACGCCTCGGGGGCGACGCAGCGCGCGACGAGGGCGGCGGCACCCGCGCTGACCCCGTCGAGGATCACGGGGGTACGCAGGGAGGCACCGCCGAGGATGAGCCCGACCAGCGCGGCGTGTTCGAGGCCGCCGACGGCGGCCAGCATCCCGAGAGGATCCTCGGGGTCGGGCTGGTGGACCTCGAGTGCGCGGCGTACGACCTCGACCTTGCGGGCGTGCGTCTCGTCGTTGATGCCAGTGCCACGCCCGGTGACCTCGGAGGGGTCGGTGCCGGTGCACGCGGCGATGAGGACGGCGGACGCGGTCGTGTTGGCGATGCCCATCTCGCCTGTGAGCAGCGCCTTGTTGCCGGCGGCGACCAGGTCGCGCGCGGTCTCGATGCCCACCTCGACGGCCCGCAGCGCCTCCTCCCGGGTCATCGCCGGGCCCTGCGTCATGTCGGCCGTGCCGGCACGGACCTTGCGGGGCAACAGCCCTGGCGTGGACGGGAGTTCGCTCGCCACGCCCACGTCGACGACACAGACCTCGGCCCCGACCTGATTGGCGAAGGCGTTGCACACCGCGCCGCCACCAAGGAAGTTGGCGACCATCTGGCCCGTCACCTCCTGCGGCCACGGGGTGACGCCCTGGGCGTGCACACCGTGGTCGCCCGCGAAGATGGCGACGGCGGCCGGCTCCGGCAGCGGTGGAGGGCACTTGCGGGAGAGCCCGCACAGCTGCGCGGAGATGATCTCCAGCATGCCCAGGGCACCGGCCGGCTTCGTCATCCGCTTCTGCCGCTCCCACGCCTCGCCGAGCGCCTTGGCGTCCAGCGGGCGGATGGCGGCGACCGTGTCGGAGAGCAAGTCCTGAGGTTCGGCGCCGGGCAGGACGCGACGCCCGTACGACTCCTCGTGCACCACCCAGGACAGCGGACGGCGCTTGGACCAGCCCGCCTGCGCCAGCTCCGGCTCGGGCGGGAACTCATCGACGTAGCCGACGCACAGGTAGGCCACGACCTCCAGGTGCTCAGGCAGCTCCAGCGCGCGGACCATCTCGCGCTCGTCGAAGAAGCTGACCCAGCCGACACCCAGTCCCTCGGCGCGGGCCGCCAGCCACAGGTTCTCCACGGCGAGCGCAGAGGAGTAGGGCGCCATCTGCGGCTGGGTGTGGCGGCCGAGCGTGTGGCGGCCGCCGCGGGTCGGGTCGGCCGTGACGACGATGTTGACGGGGGTGTCGAGGATCGCCTCGATCTTCAGTTCCTTGAACTGCTTCGCGCGGCCCTTCGGCAGGGACTCGGCGTAGGCATCGCGCTGGCGCTCGGCCAGCTCGTGCATGGCACGCCGGGTCTCCTCGGAGCGGATGACGACGAAGTCCCACGGCTGGGAGTGTCCGACGCTCGGTGCGGTGTGGGCCGCCTCGAGCACACGGAGCAGCACCTCGTGCGGGATGGGGTCGGGGCGGAAGCCGTTGCGGATGTCGCGGCGCTCGCGCATCAGACGGTGTACGGCCTCGCGCTCCTCGTCGGCGTATCCCGGGGCCGGGGAACCGGCCGGTTCGGGAGACTCGGCCGGGGCCTCTGCTTCCTGTGCGGGCTCCGGCTGCGTCCCGGACCCGGCAGCGGCCTCTGTGCCTGCCTCAGCCTCGGCCTGCTCGCCGGTCTTTGCTTCGGCCTCCTGCTCGGACCCGGGGGCGGATGCCTGGACGTCCGCCACAGGGGACGGCTCCGGTGTGTCCACGGCTCCTCCTGGGGTCTCGCCTGCCTCGGGGGCGGCTGCGGCCGCCGGCGGGCCCTCTTCCTTTGCGTCCGCGGCGGGTTGGGGCACTGTAGCGGAGTCCGCGCTCCCGTCCTCCTTCGCCGCCGTGACGGCCTGGGTCGCGGAAGCCGGCTCCGGCTCGGGCTCAGAAGCGGGAACAGGCGTGGCCTGGGCGTCCTGTGCTGCGGCGGGCTGCGGCCCGGCGTCGTGTGCTGCGTCGGACTGCGGACCCGCCTCGGCCTCCGCTTCCGGCTGTCCGCTGTGCTGGCCCTGTCTCGGGACGGTGGCACTGGCCTCCGGCTGCTCCGGCCGCGGACCGGTTGCTGCGCCGCCCTCACCGCTACCGGCGGCCTCCTGGCCCTGCTCTCCCAGGTTGTCCTGCTGGTCCTGCTGGTCCCGTCCCGCCGGGGAGTCCGCGTGCCGGGCCTGCTGCGCGGGGATACCGGGGACCGCGCCCGCCGGCTCGCCGTTGGCGGATCCGTCCTGCACCGCGTCCTGTGCGGGCAGGGTTTCAGCGGTGACGGGCTCCCCCGTGTGCTGGGCGGGGATCTTCGCTCCGTCCGACGAAGGGCCGGCGGCCTGTGTGTCCGACGCACTCTCCGGGGCTGGCGCGACGGCCCCGTCGGTCTCGACAGCCGTGACCGTGCCCTGCTGCAGGGGCTCGATGGCCTCCACGGCCGTCGAACCCGGCGACGAGACCCAGGTGTTGCCGGTGCCCGTGGTCTCGTTGGTGCTCGCACTCTTGGCACGGCGGTGCTTCCGCTTCCGGCCGCCGCCGGGCCGTGGCGCGGGCGTCTGTCCCTCAGGTGCTGCGGCTACCGAGCCCTGATCCGTACCGGGCGCCGGGGAACCCTCCGGCTGCGGTTCGGTGCCCTCGGGAACGACGGCCGGTGCCTCCGGAAGGGCAGTTGGCGCCTCCGGGGCAGGGGCCTGCGCCTCCGGAACGATGGACGGCGCATCCGGGGCAGAGGTCTGCGCCTCCGGAACGGCAGTTGGCGCATCCGGAACAGGGGTCTGCGCATCCGGGGCAGGAGTCTGCGCCTCCGGAACGGCAGTTGGCGCGTCCGGAACAGGGGTCTGCGCCTCGGGGGCAGGAGTCTGCGCCTCCGGAACGATGGACGGCGTCCGGGGGATCGCAGATGTGGTGGACGGAATCGACTCTGCGGGCGGTGCGGCCTGCCCGGGGATGGCGCCCGGCTGGAGGGCCTTCTCCTCGGGGACGGCGGCCGGTTGGTGACCCGCCTGCGCCGCGTCGTCCTGTGCCTGGGCGGGCATCTCCCCGGCACCGGGCTGCTGCTGCCCGGGTGCTACCGCCCACGTCTCGTTCTCCGGCGGGAGCGCCCCGAGTTGGGGACCTGGCAGCGAGTCGGCGTTCGCCTCGGTGAAGTCCAGGTACTCGAGACCGCTGGACGTCGCGCTCGCGTCCTGAGGCGCCACGGTGTCGTACTGAGGCGACGCGGTGTCGTATTGAGGAGCGAACTCGCCCTGTTGCGGGGTGGGTTCGGCCTGAGGCTGAGGCTGGGCCTGCGTCGGCTGCGGTTCCGGCTGGGCCTGCGGTTCCGGCTGTGCCTGCGTCGTGTGCGGTTCCGGCTGCGGCTGGGGTTGCGGTTGCGGCGAGGCCTCCGCGGACGCGCCAGGGCCGGAGGTCCCCTTCTGCGACGCGCCGCCGGCCCGGCTGCCGAGTCCGCGGTCGGAGAGCGGACGTACCGCTCCGGACTGTTCGGGCACGGGCGGGCCGAGGTGGAGCGGCCGGCGGGGAGGAGTCTGGGCGCGCCGGGTGCCCTTGGCGGGGGTCTCCTGGGCTTCGGGGTTCGCGGCACGCACGGCGCCGCAGTCGATGGCGCCGGAGTCACGTCCGTCCGTCTCATGCGGTCCCGGCACGTGGACGGGCTCCTGCGGCGGAGCGAACTGCCCCTGCGGCATGGCCTGTTGCTGCTGCACCTGACCGCCGTACAGGTCCATCTCCGCATAGGCGTTCTGCTGCGCGTACGGATCATGCTGCGTGTACGGATCGTGAGGGGCGTACGGGTCATGCTGGGCGTAAGCGCCCTGTCCCGCGTACACGTCCTGCTGGGCGGCGACCTGCGTATGGGCCTGAGCAGCCGCGGCCGCGTGCGGATCGTTCCACGCACCATGCGATCCCGGCAGGAGCAACTCCGGGTCCATGGAGGCGACTCCGGGAGCATGCGCGTCACCGAGGGCGTCACCATGGGCCGCGTAGGGGTAGCCGTTCACCGCAAACTCCGGCTGCTGGCCGTCCGGTTGCCCGCCTGAATTCTCCGGCTGCCCCTCACCCGGGATCCGGCCGGTGTCAGTCATGCGTACCCCTCGCCCCATCGGTAGTGCTTCTTCCAGCCCTGCGAACAGCCGCGGGGCCCCGCAGATGAAGAACGAGCGTGCACACGGTGCGGCACGTTCTCCAGCCACGCGCCATCCGGACATTGACGGACGAACCGTCAACACCGCATGGCGGCACATCGATCGGTCAGCCTACCCGGGGCGGAGCCGGCCTCCGTCCACGGAGGGGTGAGAAACAGCACTTCGTCGTGCTTCGTCACCCACTGGCCACAGAGATTCAGATCCGGACACCGGAAAGCAGGAAAACGACAGCACGTTCACTTTCCACCCACTGCGCGGTGTCCAGTTCCACGGACTGGAGCAAGGCGCACTCCACGGTGTAACCACCGTCCTTGAGCGCCCTTCCGATCGCCTCCGCCTCGTCCCGCGTCGCGGCGTGGGTGACGATGCGACCCGGCCGTCTGTCGACGACAGCAGTGACGGTGGGGACGCCTCCCCCGCCCACGCGCACCACGTCCGGTTCCGGCAGATCCTCAAGGACTTGCGGTGCCGTGCCGTGCACGGTGTCCACCTGTACGCCGAAACGCCGGGCGGCGGCCGCGACAGCGGCGCAGGCATCCAGATTCCGGTCGACGGCGATGACGGCGGCGCCGAAGCGAGCCGCCTCGATGGCGAGCGCTCCCCTGCCCGTGCCGATGTCCCACACGAGGTCGCCGATGCGGGGGCCGAGGCGGGCGAGCTGCCCGGCGCGCAGCTGCTGCGACTCGCTCGCACGCGCGGGTGCCGCCGGGCCTGCTTCGCCTCCGGCCGCCTCGCCGTCCGCGTAGTGCGACAGCGGGAGTGCCCAGCCGCGCACGGCGGGCGGGTAGTCCGGGCCGTGGGCGGCGAGCCATGCCCCGCCGTGACCGCCTTGTGCGGCTCCGGGGCCCGGGCCCGTACCGGTCGCGGCGCCCGCCGGACCGCGATGCGGTGCCGGACCCGACGAACCGCCCGCCACGATCACGACGTTCGGATCCCGCCAGGAGTGGTCGGCGACCTTGTCGGAGGTGAGGACGGTGACTTCCTCATGCGACGTGCCCAGCGCCTCGCAGATGACGAATGTGCGGTGCACCGGACCGAGCAGCAGCGCCAGTTCGGCCGGACCGGCGCCCGGCGACGTGAGCACGCCGACCTTGGTGTGGGCGCGGCAGACGTTCACCGCGTGGCGCAGCGTGCGGGAGTTGGCGACCACCAACTGCGCGTCGTCCCAGGGCATCCCGGCACGGGCGAAGGCGGCTGCCATCGAGGAGACCGCCGGGACGACCTCGACCTCGAGGCCGTGCTCGGGCGCGCGCAACGTCCGTACGACGCCGAAGAAGCCCGGGTCGCCGTCCGCGAAGACGACTGCGGTGCCGCGGTGGCGGGCGATGCGCTCCGCCGCGAGCGACACGCTGCCGAGCCTGACCTGCTCGGCGCGGGACGGCACTTCGGGCAGTTGCAGATGGTGTGCGGCTCCGGCGACGAGCGTGGCGGCACCGAGGGCTGAGCGGGCGGCGCCTGACAAGGGCGAACCGTCCCACCCGATCACGGTGACGCGGTCGGCCATCGGTCCGTCTCTCCTGGGCTCGTCGCAGGTCGGGGCTCATCGAGCGTACCTCTGCGGCGGCCGGACCCCGATGCCGGGTACCGACGGTTCCGGATATGCAGGTGTACGACGGGATTTGCACCCTGGGAGTGCCGCGCGCCCTGAGCCGGAACCTAGCGCGGCGAGTGCAGCCAGTCCGGGTACGGTGCGTAGCCGCCCGCGTCGGCGAGCTGTTCGGGAAGTCCGTCGAGGTCTTCGGGCAGCAGGCTCCACACGAGCAGATCGGTGCGGATCTCCGCCCAGCCGCCGTCCTCGGTGCGGGTGCGCGCTATCCAGGCGTTGCGCAGCACGCCCTCGCTGATGCAGCCGAGCTTCTGCGCGACCTGCTGCGCCGCGGTGTTGTCCGCAGCCGTGCGCAGCTCCATCCGCTCGAACTTGCGGTCATGGAAGAGCCATTGGGCCAGCGCCATCACCGACTCGGAGGCGTATCCCTCGCCCCGCGCCCAGGGCGCGGTGACGTAGCTGACCTCGGTCGCGAGGATGCGCCAGTCGGTGTGGTCGAGCCGGAGGAGACCGACGAGGCGCTGGGTGAGGAACTCGACGACGGCGAAGACGATGCCGTCACCGTCCATGCGCAGGGCCCGGGCCTGGCGCAGGATGAACTTGCGCGCGTCGGCCTCCCGGTAGGGCACCGGCACGGTCGTCCAGGCGGCAACGAGCTCATCGCGCATCATCTCCGTGAGCGAGTGCACGTCCGCTTCCTCGAACGGGCGCAGCACGAGACGGTCCGTGCTGATCGTGACGTCCGGAAAGATCGAAGTCATGTGCCGCTCCATACGGATCGAGGGGGCTGGGGGCGTCGCTCCCCAGAAGACCACCGCGGGGTCTGCCGGCCGCTCTGAGAGGACCGCCGGCAGGGGGTCCTGGGTGCACCAGACGATTGCCGCAGTGCACAGCATGCAGCATTGGACGGTGTGTGCGCAGTGTCAGAGAGCCCTTCGCAGGCGGGACGCGGCGCCGCATGCCGACTTGTCGATACAGGCACCTCCATCGGCTTCCCCGGACGCTTCGGACGTGGGTGCCCGGCGCCCGCCCGGAGCGCGGGAGGATTGGCCTTGCACTGGTCCTCGACGCGTTGCCTCAGGTGGGGCGAGTTGAGCGGCAATGCGAGTTTCCGCCCGCAGGGGTCGGTCCCGCGTTCTTTGCTTGACGACGACGCACCTCCGGCCCGGAGTCGCTGCCGGTGTGTGGGACGTGCCCGGGCCCCAGGGGGCCGATGAATCCACTCGTCCCAGGGGTGCTGCCGGTTACTCCTCGTGTTCGTGCGCACCCGGGTCGGAGAGGCATTCCGGGGTCCGATCAGCTGGTCCCCGTCCGGGTCCTGGACAGCCACCGGCCGGGGCGGGGCCCGCCGCCCGGCCGTGGGCGCCTGTCCCGGCCCCGGCAGGCAGGCAGGCAGGCAGGCAGGCAGGCAGGCAGGCGGTGCGTACGCCGTCCGGGCCGCCTCCTAGACTTCGCACCGTGTTCACGCCGCTCACCGTCGCCCTCGCCGTGACCGCGCTCGCCCTCGCCGTCTGGTGCGGCTGGGCGGCCTACCGTGACCAGCCAACGAAGGACTGGCACTTCATCGGCATGGCAGTGGTCTCGCTGCTCGCGCTCGTGCAGCTCGTCGTCGGCATCGTGCGGCTCGCGGGCGGAGAGGACGCCGACGAGGGCACGGTCATCTTCGTGTCCTATCTGGTCGCCGTCGCCG
The DNA here is from genome assembly GCF_015910445.1 of Streptomyces bathyalis. Lineage (NCBI taxonomy): Bacteria > Bacillati > Actinomycetota > Actinomycetes > Kitasatosporales > Streptomycetaceae > Streptomyces > Streptomyces bathyalis. The sequence continues at coordinate 6,694,167 of NZ_CP048882.1, read as the reverse complement.
CCTGCATCCCGGTTGTGGGCCTCATCTCGCTGACGGAGCGGACCAGGTGGGGTTCGCTCACCGTCGCGGCAGGGGCACTTGTGCTGGCGGTGCTCCAGGCACGGCTGCACGAGATCTGGGGAGGCGGAAATGGCGCCTGACACATCACCACGGGACTCGCGGGAGTCGCCGGAGCCCCGGGAATCGCAGGATCCGGAGGGCCCCGCCGCCCGTTCACCGGAAGGGGCGACACCCGCGGCCCCGGCGCGGCAGGCCCCCATCGGCAAGGGACCCGGCACGCTGCTCGTCACGCTCTACGGCATCTTCACCGTCGGCGCGGCCTCCCGTTCGATCGTCCAGCTGACGACCCGGTTCGACGAGGCGCCGCTGGCCTATCTCCTGTCGGCCGTGGCAGCCCTCGTCTACGCGTTCATCACCTTCTCGCTCGTACGGGGCGGCGAAAGGGCACGTAAGGCGGCGTTCGGCTGCTGCTGCGTCGAGCTGCTGGGCGTACTGGCGGTCGGCACCTGGACGCTCGTGGAGCCGTCCGCCTTCCCCGACGCGACCGTGTGGTCGGACTACGGCATGGGCTATCTGTTCATCCCGGTGATCCTGCCGGTGACGGGCCTGCTGTGGCTGCGCCGTTCCCGCGCCGGCGCGGCCTGAGGCACCGTCAGGCGCTCGCCACGGCTGCCGCGGAGCCGCCCGCAGCGCCTGAGACGTCCTTCGTCATCGACGTCAGCTTCACCTTCCGGTCCCACTCGGGGGTGCCGGACGTGGTGTAACCGGACTTGCGGTACAGCCGCAGATTCCCTTCGCTGCGGTTTCCCGTGACGAGGTGGTAGCGCTTGGCGTCGCGCTCGGCCGCGAGCCGGTCCTCGATGGCGGCGAGGAGCCGGCCGCCGAGACCGTGCCGCTGGAGGCGCGGGTGGACGCAGAGCCGGTCGATGCGCGCGGTGCCGTCGGAGTCGACCGCGCCGCGTACGGAGCCGACCACCTCGTCACCGAGGCGGGCCACCATCATGCAGCCGGCGGCCATTTCGGCGCGCAGCCCGTCCAGGCTCTGGGTGAGGGGAGCGATGGCGTAGTCGCCGTAGGCCTCCGCCTCGCTCTGGAAGCACAGGTACTGGAGCTTGAGGATTTGTTCGGCGTCGCCGTCGGCCGCCGCGGAGATCGTCACGCTCATACCCATGTCCGCCTGCCTCCCCTAGTCATGATGCGTCCCGGGCACGGGCCGGTTCGAGGGTGGGCGTGCCCGGGTTGTCTGCCCTGGTGACGTCGAATTCCCCCCGCAGCATTCCCCCAAGTTCACGTGCCGCAATCCGACGCCGCGAGCATTGTGCGCAGGCAACCCAGACATCGGGAACGAACCGGGCCCAGGCTTCCCTGTGACATTCCCAACTCACCTGCGATTTCGGGGTAGGTGAGGTCCCTGCCGGAGAACAGCGCGCGCATCACTTCCGGGCACGGACCGGGAAGCCGTGCGACCGCCTCGGCGAGCAGATGCCGCTGCTCGGCGGCGAGAACGGTGATGTCCGCTCCAGGCGTGTCCGCCAGGACGCCGTCGGGCAGCGGGATCTCGCGTCTGACGCGGCGGCGGGCCCGCCGTGCCTCGGCACGGACGGCGCCGCGCAGCCATCGCGCCGAGGGCAGTGCATCGGCGTGCCCGCCGACGCCGGCCCGCGTGCCGAGACCTGCTGGTGCGGCCTGTCTGCCGGACTCCAGCCAGCGCAGCCAGACGGCCTGTTGCAGCTCCTCGGGGTCCTCGGCGGCGGCCGGTGCCTCTGCCGCACATTCGGCGGCGACCAGCCGTCGCAGCGCGGCGAACGAGGAGCCCGTCGGCGGTGCTTCCCGGACGGTCCCGCCGGCCCGGGCGCCGGCGGCGGAGCGGTGGTTCATGCAGGCCGGGACGTGCGGGAGACGGCTGCCGGTTGCCGGCCGGCGGCGATGCCACCCCTGCGGGTGACAGCGCCGCCGGCCGGTTGTCCGGACGTCCGGCCCGTCGTTCAGACGGCCGGGCCGATCGGGTCAGCCCGCGCGGAAGTCCGCCGCTGCGAGCAGCGCGGTGTCGGGGTTGTCGGAGAAGATCCCGTCGATGCCCGTGGCGAAGTAGGCGCTGAACGCGCCGAAGGCGTCGCCGTAGGCGTTGGGGTCCGTGCCCCGCCGGAACTCGGTGGGCAGGAAGGTGTTCTCGTTGCGCATCGTGTACGGGTGCAGGACCAGGCCCTGCGCGTGCGCGTCCCGCACGAGGGTCGTCGGCTCACCGAGGCTGCCGTCGGGCTTCTTCGGGATGACGAGGTCGACCACCGGCCCGATGCCGTCGGCGAAGCGCGCCATCCACTTCAGCCCTTCGGGCTTGACGAGATCGGCGACGGTCCTCGGGTCGCCCGCCTCCACGAAGTCCCAGGGCCGCGAGGTGGGCGCGTCCAGCAGGCAGACACCCGGGCAGTCCACGAGCTTCTTCAGCTTCTGGATGCTGCTGGGCTCGAAGGACTGCACGAAGTTCGGCGAATCCGCGCGGTGGCGCCCGTACTCGCGCAGCAGCTTCGCCAGCCGCGGCTCCAGTTCCAGGCCGAGCTTGCGGAAGTAGGTCGGGTGCTTGGTCTCGATGTGCAGCCAAACGGGGCGGCCGCGTCGCTTGCCCTGCTTCTGCGCCCACTTGAGGACGTCCTCGAAGAGGGGCACCTCCCAGCGCCCGTTGTAGAGGGTGTTGCGCTGACGGGTCTGCGGGATGCGCTCCTTGGCGCGCAGCGTGCGCAGTTCGGCGAGCGTGAAGTCCTCCGTGAACCAGCCCGTCAGCGCCTTCCCGTCGACGGTCTTGGTCGTCTTGCGGCCGGCGAACTCGGGGTGGTCCGCGACGTTCGTCGTCGCGGTGATGTCGTTCTCGTGACGGCAGACGAGGTGCCCGTCCTTCGTGGGCACGAGGTCCTGCTCGATCACGTCCGCCCCCATGTCGAAGGCGAGTTGGTAGGAGCCGAAGGTGTGCTCGGGGCGGTAGCCGCTCGCACCGCGGTGAGCGACGACAGCGGGCACAGGCAGCCGAGCGCCGTGCCGGTCCTTCCCGCGTCCCCCGTCCTTGTCCTCCGCGAGTGCGCTCCCGCCCGTGCCGACCGTGGCGGCGCCGGCGGCGCCCAGCACGGCTGCTCCGAGCACGAGTCTCCGACCCGGCTGCTGCTCCTGTCCCATGAACTCTCCTCAGCTCGTGTCCATCGGTTCCGTCTGCCTGAACGCGGCGGTCCTGGCGGACGACTGGCCGATCGTAGGTCGGCCGCCGGTACGGGAGGGAGGCTTAGGGCCGAACATGCGGGAAACACGGCCAACATGACACTCTGACGCACTCCGGCATGATGTACGAGAGACGGTGAAGAGACGGTATTCCGTGTCAACTCCGTGTATCGGTCTCATGACCCCGGTGTGCGGGCCGCTTCGAGCGGCAAGTATCGTCCTCACCTGCGCGGGTTCGCGCACAACCGTCACCGACCGGAGGAACCGTTGTCCCGTTTCCGTCTGATAAAGGCACTGCTCGGCCCGCTGCTGCGGGTGCTGTTGCGCCCGCAGGTGGAAGGGGCGGAGCGAATTCCCGGCTCCGGTCCGGTGATTCTCGCCGGCAACCATCTCACCTTCATCGATTCGATGGTGCTGCCGCTGGTCACCGACCGGCAGGTCTTCTTCATCGGCAAGGACGAGTACGTGAAGGGGCGCAGCCTCAAGGGCCGCTTCATGGCGTGGTTCTTCACCGGCGTCGGCATGATCCCCGTCGACCGCGACGGCGGACGCGGAGGAGTCGCGGCACTCATGACGGGCCGCCGGATCCTGGAGGAGGGACGGATCTTCGGCATCTACCCGGAGGGCACCCGCTCCCCCGACGGCCGCCTCTACCGCGGCCGCACGGGTATCGCCCGTCTCGCGCTGATGACCGGCGCACCCGTCGTGCCGTTCGCGATGATCGGGACCGACGCGTTCCAGCCCGGCGGCAAGGGCCTGCCACGTCCCGCTCCCGGCCGGCGCATCGCCGTGCGCTTCGGTGAGCCGCTCGACTTCACCCGCTACGAGGGCATGGACCGCGACCGCTACGTGCTGCGTGCCGTGACGGACGAGGTGATGAGCGAGGTCATGCGTCTCTCCGGCCAGGAGTACGTCGACGTCTACGCCACGAAGGCGAAGGCGGCCTGACGCCACGTCGGACGAACGGACTCCCCGGTCTCACCCGGGAGTCCGGACCGGGATACGCACGACGAGTGACCGGCGATCGGCAGAACGGCGAAGGACGAGAAGGGGGCGCCTCGGGCCCGCGGCCCGAAGCGCCCCTCCCCTCCGTCCGATGACATCCGAGCGGGGAAGCCCGGCCGGTCAGGCCGGCCAGGTCCCCGTCAGGCCGCGCACCCCGCTCGCGCCGCCCCGGTGGAGCACCGCCTTGACCACACCCGCGATGGCGCCCTTGAGCGCCGCGGCGGACAGGATCTCCTTCAGGCCGCGCTCCTCGTCGGAGGCGTCCGGGGTGTCGTCCTCGTGCGTGGCGGCCTTCCACACCTTGCTGAAGACCGCACTGGCGATCACTCCGCCGAGGATTCCGGAGAGGATCGCGAAGGGCTTGAAGAGGAGCTTGGCCACTCCCGTCACCCCTTCCAGTGCTTGAGGCACATCCAGTGATGCTCCTGCTTGGCGCGCTGCCGGTGCAGGATCATGTACACGGTCAGGGCGGCGGCGCCGAGGGCGCCCACGGCTGCGATGGCAGCACCGGGCTTGGTGAAGCCGCTGTTCGCGGCCTCCTCCGCCGTGTGCTGCATCCTGACCTTGGCCTCGTTCACCTCGAACAGGGCCTTGGACCTGGCGTGCGACGCCATCTCCCGCGCATGGGCCTTGACGTCCGCCTTGCCCGCCAGCTCGGCGACCGTACCGGCCAGCTGCTCACGGGCCTCTTCGACCTCCGCGCGCAGCTGCCGGCTGTCACCGGCGGTGCCGGACTTGCGCGTCATCGGTGGGCTCCTTCCCTGATCGCATCGACATCGGCCTTGACACTGTCGATGGTCTTCTCGGGTTTCGGTGGTCCGGCGGAGCCGAGCTCATGCTTCCCCGCCAGTGCCAGCCCACCGGCCACCAGCAGCAGCCCGCCGGCGACGATCAAGGCCGAGGCCCATACGGGCAGCGCCACGGCTATGCCCGCGATCGCCGCGAAGACCATCGCCCACAGGGCCAGCAGGCCCATGATCGCGGCTCCGCCGAACATGCCGCCGCCGAAGCCGGCGCGCTTGCCCTTCTCCTTCATCTCGGCCTGCGCAAGACGCATCTCGCTGCGCACGACGTCGCTGAGCTGCTCGGATGCACGCTTGGTCAGCTCGGCGACGGTCTTGTGGTTCGTCTCGTCGGGCCGGTGACGCACAGATCCGATCATCGCTTCGCCTCGCTTCGTTATCGGGAGGCCAACCGGGTGCCCGCCCCCGGCGCGGCTACGCCTACGACGGCATCAGCGCCGGTCAGCGGCCCATTCGCGCTGCGCGACAAGATCGTCCCGTACCTCCGCGAGCTGGACGGCCACCGCCGAGGGGGCAGTGCCGCCGCGGCCGTCACGTGCCGCCAGGGCCCCAGGGACGGTGAGGACCTCACGGACCTGCGGGCCCAGATGCGGGGAGATCGCGGCGAACTGCTCGTCCGTGAGCTCGTCCAGCTCGATGCCCTCGCGCTCGCAGACCTTCACGCACTCCCCAGCGACCTCGTGGGCGACGCGGAACGGGATCCCCTGCCGCACGAGCCACTCCGCGATGTCCGTGGCCAGCGAGAAGCCGGCGGGCGCCAGCTCGGCAAGGCGTTCACGGTGGACGGTGAGCGTGGCGAGCATGCCGGTGAAGGCGGGCAGGAGCATCTCCAGCTGGTCGCAGGAGTCGAAGACGGGCTCCTTGTCCTCCTGGAGGTCCCGGTTGTACGCGAGGGGCAGCGCCTTGAGCGTGGCGAGCAGCCCCGTCAGGTTGCCGATCAGGCGCCCGGACTTGCCGCGCGCCAGCTCGGCGATGTCCGGGTTCTTCTTCTGCGGCATGATCGACGAGCCGGTGGAGAAGGCGTCGTGCAGCGTGACGAAGGAGAACTCCTTGGTGTTCCAGAGGATGATCTCCTCCGCGATCTTCGAGATGTCGACGCCGATCATCGCCGTGATGAAGGCGAACTCGGCGACGAAGTCCCGGGACGCCGTCCCGTCGATCGAGTTGGCGGACGAGCCGTGCTCGAAGCCGAGATCCGCGGCGACGGCCTGCGGGTCGAGACCGAGCGACGACCCGGCGAGCGCGCCGGAGCCGTAGGGGGAGACCGCGGTGCGCGCGTCCCACTGGCGCAGCCGCTCCGCGTCCCGCGAGAGGGCCTGTGCGTGAGCGAGCACGTGGTGGGCGAAGAGGACGGGCTGGGCGTGCTGGAGGTGGGTGCGGCCCGGCATGGCCACATCGGGGTGAGCCTCGGCGAGACCGACGAGCGCTTCCTGGAGGTCCGCGAGGAGTCCGCCGATGATGCGGGCGTGGTCGCGGAGATACATGCGGAAGAGGGTGGCGACCTGGTCGTTGCGTGAACGGCCGGCACGGAGCTTCCCGCCGAGGTCGGGCCCGAGCCGCTCCAGAAGTCCTCGTTCCAGGGCCGTGTGGACGTCCTCGTCGGCGATGGTGCCGGTGAACGTGCCGTCGGCGACGTCCCGTTCGAGCTGGTCGAGTCCGTCGATCATCTGCCGCAGCTCCTCGGCGGTGAGGAGACCGGCCTTGTGCAGCACGCGGGCGTGGGCCCGGGAGCCCGCGATGTCGTAGGGCGCGAGGCGCCAGTCGAAGTGCACGGACGCGGAGAGCTTCTCCAGCGCTTCGGAGGGTCCGTCGGCGAAGCGCCCGCCCCACAGCCTTACGTCCTGGTCTGCGGCTGCGCCTGGGGTCCGCGGCGCCTCGTTCCCGGTCATGGGGTGTTCTCCTCGGTGCTCGTAACAGGACGCCTCCCCGCCGGATGCGACGGGGAGGCGGCTGAAGGGTGGTGCGTGCGGCCCTGGCCTGCGGGCCGGGAGGGCAGACTACTGGGCCTGGTCCCGCTTGGCGGCGATCTTGCTCGACATGCCGAACAGCTCGATGAAGCCCTTGGACATCGACTGGTCGAAGGTGTCTCCGCTGTCGTACGTCGCGAGGTTGAAGTCGTACAGCGACTGCTGGGAGCGCCGGCCCGTGACGACGGCCCGTCCGCCGTGCAGCGTCATCCGGATGTCGCCGCTGACGTGCTCGCTGGCCTCGTCGATGAAGCCGTCGAGGGCGCGCTTGAGCGGGGAGAACCACAGTCCGTCGTAGACGAGTTCGGCCCACCGCTGCTCGACCTGCCGCTTGTAGCGGGCCAGTTCACGCTCGACGGTGACGTTCTCCAGCTCCTGGTGCGCGGTGATGAGAGCGATGCCACCCGGGGACTCGTAGACCTCACGGGACTTGATGCCCACCAGCCGGTCCTCGACCATGTCGATCCGGCCGATGCCGTGGGCGCCCGCCCGGTCGTTGAGCTGCTGGATCGCCTGGAGGACGCTGACCGGCTTGCCGTCGAGCGCGACGGGGACGCCCTTCTCGAAGGTGACGATCACCTCGTCGGCCTCACGCGGGGTCGCCGGGTTCTCGGTGTACTCGTAGACGTCCTCGATCGGCCCGTTCCAGATGTCCTCGAGGAAGCCGGTCTCGACGGCCCGGCCGAAGACGTTCTGGTCGATGGAGTACGGGGACTTCTTGCTCGTCGCGATCGGGAGGCCCTTGTCCTCGCAGAAGGCGATCGCCTTGTCCCGGGTCATCGCGTAGTCCCGGACGGGGGCGATGCACTTCAGGTCGGGGGCGAGGGAGGAGATGCCGGCCTCGAACCGCACCTGGTCGTTGCCCTTGCCGGTGCAGCCGTGGGCGACGGTGGTGGCACCGTGCTTGTGCGCGGCGGCGACCAGGTGCTTGACGATGGTCGGCCGGGAGAGGGCGGACACCAGCGGGTAGCGGTCCATGTAGAGCGCGTTGGCCTTGATCGCCGGGAGGCAGTACTCGTCGGCGAACTCGTCCTTGGCGTCCGCCACTTCGGCCTCGACGGCACCGCAGGCGAGCGCACGCTTGCGGATGACGTCCAGGTCCTCGCCTCCCTGGCCGACATCGACGGCGACGGCGACGACCTCGGCCCCGGTCTCCTCGGCGATCCAGCCGATGCAGACGGAGGTGTCAAGGCCGCCGGAGTAGGCGAGTACGACGCGCTCAGTCACGGGGTTCTCCTTACAGTGCATACGCTGTTGGGCATAAGTATGCACTGCTCCGTATGCTTCGTCAACGTGGCTGGTCAGCGGCGTACAGGGGACCACGAGGCCGTCTCTTTTCGCGCCGCGCCGGGCGACGACCGTTCAGGCGGCGGTGGGGGCGTGCCGGGCGAGGGGCCGTTCAGCCGTTGCCGTCGAGCTCTTCCCTGAGCACCGCCGCGTGGCTGCGGTCCAGCTGCTCCTCCTTCACGGAGGTCAGCAGGGTCACCGTTCCGCCGTCCAGGCGCTCGCGAAGCCGGTCGAGCGCCTCGCGCGCCTCGGGCTCCGTAAGCTCGGCGCGGTAGCGCTCGGCGAACTCCCCGAACCGTTCCGGGTCATGGGCGTACCACTTGCGCAGCTCGGTGGAGGGGGCGATCGCCTTGGCCCACTCGTCCAGCCGGGCGTCTTCCTTCTTCATCCCGCGCGGCCACACCCGGTCCACCAGCACCCTCAGCCCGTCCTCGCGGGGCCGGGCCTCCTCGTACACGCGGCGCACCCTCACACTCTTCGGCTTCGTCATGCCTCAAGGGTGGAACACCCGCCGACGAGCCGCGCATCGGCGGCCCGGGGCCGGCGCGGCGGGCTCGATCAGCCTGGCGGGATCTTCCGGCCGTCCGGGTTGCGCGCCCCCTCCGACGGCGCCGGCAGATCCGCCTCCTCCGCCCGGAGCGCGGCGCGCAGGGCCATATGAAGGCGCTCGTCGTCCGCTCCGAGGCTTCGCCCCGCGGCGATGTAGGCCCGCGCGGCCTCCGCCAGCAGCTCCTCCTCGTGCCGTACGCGGTCCTGCGGGGGCGTGACCCGGGTGCCGGCGCCGCGCCGTGACCGGATCAGCCCCTCGGACTCCAGCTCCCGGTAGGCGCGGGCGACGGTGCCCGGCGCGAGGCCGAGGTCCGTGGCCAGCTGACGTACGGACGGAAGACGTGCGTCGGCCCGCAGATATCCGCCCATGATCAGGTCGGCGAGCTGGGCGCGGACCTGCTCGTACGGCGGAGTCGGGCTGGTGGTGTCCACATGGACCGTTTGCGGCTTCATCCGGCGGCCTTGCTCCCGCCGGGGATGCGGACGAGCTGCACCAGGAACTGCACAAGGCAGATGATCCCCGCCGCTCCCGAGAGGGTGGCCAGGATGCTCGGGAGGTCGGCCGAGGACGTGGGGCAGAAGCCGTCGAGGACACCCCCGGGGGCCAGCGCCCCGGCAGCGAGCGTCGCGGAGACGGCAGCACCCCAGGCGAAGATCACGGCGCGGGCCGACGTCTGACGCTGCCGCTCGTCCGCGTCCAGGGCATCGGGTTCCGAGTCGAGCGGTGGACGACCGGCGATGCGTCGCAGCGCGAGGAAGGAGAGGACGGCCCCCACCCCGAGCGCGACCAGGACAGGCATCGCGTACGAGAATCCCAGCCCGTCCGACATGTAGAGCACCAGGCTGTGCCGGTTGCCGCACACCCAGCCGGCCGCCGAGATCCCCGCGAAGTGCAGATGCGTGAGCGTCAGCATTCCCGCGAGAAGCACCGTCAGCGCGGCAAGACGGATCACGAGGCGGCGGGGGAAGTAGTCGCGGACACGACGGTGACGCAGCGCCGCCGCACGCACCGGCGCCTTCGGCGCGGGCAGCCACAGTTCACCCGCCAGGCAGCCGGCCAGCACGCAGACGCCGAGCGCCGGGCCGGCCAGGAAGGCCGCAACGTCGTTGCCGCCGGTGCTGAGTTGCGTGAGAGCGGCGGCGGCGACGAGTCCGGCAACGAGGCTCCCCCGGCGCCAGTAGGCGATGCGACGGGGCTGCGGCGGCGTGGACCCGGGCGGATCCGTCGCCGGTGTGCGGGTCGGTATCAGGAGAAGCAGCAGCCCCGCGACGATCGGAACGGAAACGAGCAGGACCACAGGGACGTTGAGCATCGGATTCCCCCTTGAGAGCCGTTCAGGCTCGCTTGTATCAGGTCGTTGGTACAGTAAGCAGCCGCAGCTGAATGTGTCAAACAGTCGATACATTGAACAGCGGAGGGTGCGGTGCTCGGCTACGAGGGGGCCACGGGGCCCAGCGGTGCCGAACGCAGCGTGAAGTACCAGGGCCAGCCCCGCAGTTCGCGTAGAGGCATGCCAGCTGGATCAGTTCACACTCGAAGCGTGCCGGTCGGGTTGACCAACCGCCGTGGGCAGAAAGTCATTTGACGCCCCGTGGTCTCCGCTGTTCGGTGACATGCATGAACACGGGGCAGATGCATCCCGGTATGCATCCCATCGACGACGACCTTGTACGCCGGCTGCTCGCCGGGCAGTTCCCCCGGTGGGCGGGGCTGGCGGTGGAGCGGTGGCCGTCCGGCGGCACGGTCAATGCCATGTACCGGCTGGGCGACGACATGGTCGTACGCCTGCCGCTGGTGCAGGGCGGGGCCGGAGACGTGTTGCTGGAGCGGGAGTGGCTGCCCCGCGTCGCGCATCAACTGCCCACGCGCGTCCCTGAGGTGCTCGGCGCCGGGGAGCCCGCTCAGGGGTATCCGTGGCCGTGGTCGGTGTACCTGTGGCTCGCGGGCGAGCATCCCGAACCGGGTGCGCTGAGCCAGCCGGTACCGCTGGCCGAGGATCTGGCCGCGTTCGTGGCGGCGATGCGGAGCATCGTCCTGCCCGACGCGCCCCAGGCGCACCGGGGCGGGCCTGTCGCCTCCCTGGACGACGAGACCCAGGCGGCCATCAAGGAGCTGCGCGGTATCCCCGAAGAGGACGTGGACTGCGATGCCGCAGCCGCCGTATGGGAGGAGGCGCTGAGGGCTTCCGGCTGGGAGGGGCCGCCGGTGTCGTTGCACGGCGATCTGATGCCGGGCAACCTGCTGGTCGAGGGCGGCAGGCTGACCGCGGTGATCGACTTCGGGTGCATGGGGACGGGGGATCCGGCCTGCGATCTGTTCCCGGCGTGGAATCTGCTGCCGCGCGATGCGAGAGAGGTCTTCCGCAAGGCGCTCGGCGTGGACGACGCGGCCTGGATCCGGGGCCGGGGCCGGACACTGTCGCAGGCACTGATCGCGCTGCCCTACTACCGGAGTACGAACCCCGCGATGGCGCACAACGCCCGGCACGTCATCCGGACGGTGCTGGACGAAGGGTGAGCCGGCCTCCGCCTGGATCCGGGCCAACGGCGGCTCCGGCCGCTGCGACTGGTGCCCCGTCAGACCGTCGGACCAGCCTGATCCGTGATCCTCCGCGAGCCGACAGGGCCTGATCGTCCACGACCGCGCTCCACCTTCGCGGCAGGGCCCCTAGTGCTCCTTCTGAGCCAGGTTCAGCAGATGTCCCGCCAGGGCCTGCCCGCCGTCGGGGGCGCGGCTGATGAGCAGGAGCGTGTCGTCACCGGCAATGGTGCCGATGATGTCGTGGACGCCCGCCTGATCGATGGCCGAGGCGAGGAACTGCGCGGCGCCGGGCGGTGTCCGCAGGACGACCAGATTGGCCGACGCCTCGGCGGAGATGAGGAGTTCGCCCGCGAGGCGGGCCATGCGCGCCTCGCTCGCCGACTCGCCCAGCGGTGCCTTGGGCGTACGGTCGCCGCCCTCGCTGGGGACGGCATAGATCAGCTCACCGCCGGTGTTGCGGATCTTCACCGCGCCCAGCTCGTCCAGATCGCGGGAGAGCGTGGCCTGCGTGACGGAGAGCCCGTCGTCCGCGAGGAGCTTGGCGAGCTGGCTCTGCGAGCGCACGGGCTGCCGGCTGAGGATGTCGACGATCCTGCGATGCCGGGCCGTGCGGGTCTGCGGTACGGCCTGGCCCCCGTAACCGCTGCCCAGCTCCTGCTCCTGCGCGTAACCCTCGGTCATCGGCGCGGTCCCCTTCGGCTCATCGGCTCTGCTTCCCGCCGTCCGCGGCGTCCAGGATGGCGGGGAGGGCGCGGACGAGAGCATCCACTTCGTCCTCGGTGACGATCAGCGGCGGCGCGAGCCGTACGACATCCGGCGCGACCGCGTTGACCAGGAACCCCGCATCCTGAGCCGCCTGTTGCACATGCGGTGCGACGGGCTCGGTGAGCACGATACCCAGCAGCAGTCCCGCTCCGCGGACCTGCTCGACGAGCGGATGTCCGATCGACCAGATCCCGTCACGCAGCCGGCCCCCGAGCCGCCCCGCGCGCTCGGGCAGTGCCTCCTCTTCGAGGGTCCGCAGCACGGCGAGCGCCGCAGCGCACGAGACCGGGTTGCCGCCGAACGTGGAGCCGTGCTGACCCGGTGTCAGCAGCCCCGCCGCCTCCCCGAAGAACATGGTCGCGCCGAGAGGGAGACCGCCGCCCAGGCCCTTGGCCAGGGTGATGATGTCCGGTTCCACACCCTGCGCCTGGCAGGCGAACCAGTGGCCGGTACGTCCGATACCTGTCTGAATCTCGTCGATGACGAGGAGCGTCCCGGTGGCACGCGTGATGTCGCGGGCGGTCGCGAGATATCCCTCGGGCGGCACGACGATGCCGTTCTCCCCCTGCACCGGCTCGACGATGACCAGCGCCGTGTCCGTGGTGACGGCGGCGCGCAGCGCCTCGGCATCGCCGTAGGGCACGTGTGTGACGTCACCGGGCAGCGGCTCGAACGGTGCCTGCTTCGCGGGCTGTCCGGTCAGTGCGAGGGCGCCCATGGTGCGGCCGTGGAATCCGCCCTCGGTGGCGACCATGTGCGTACGTCCCGTGCGCCGCCCGGCCTTCACCGCGGCTTCGACGGCTTCGGCACCGGAGTTGCAGAAGAAGACGCGGCCCTGACGGCCCGACAACTCCAGGAGCCGCTCGGCGAGTTCGACGGGCGGCTCGGCGATGAAGAGGTTCGAGACGTGCCCGAGGGTGGCGATCTGGTCGGACACGGCCCGTACGACCGCGTCGTGCGCCGTTCCCAGCGCGTTGACGGCGATGCCTCCGACGAAGTCGGTGTAGGCGGTGCCCTGCGCGTCCCACAGCGTGGAGCCGTGACCGTGCGTCAGGGGTATCCGCGGCGTGCCGTAGTTGTCGGTCAGGGAGGACTGCCAGCGGCCGGTGAGCGCGGAGTTGGCGGTGGCCGTCCTGTCCGGGGTGCCGGCCCTTCCTTCCGTGGTGGTCATGGCGTCGGCTCTCCCTCGCGCTTGTCCGGCACGACCATCGTGCCGATGCCCTCGTCGGTGAAGATCTCCAGCAGGATCGAATGCGGTACGCGGCCGTCGAGGACGCGTGCCGTGCGGACCCCGTTGCGTACCGCGTGCAGACAGCCCTCCATCTTGGGGACCATTCCGCTGGCCAGCTCCGGCAGCAGCTTCTCCAGCTCCGTGGCGGTGAGTTCGCTGATGACCTCGTCGCTGTCCGGCCAGTCCGCGTACAGCCCCTCGACGTCGGTGAGGACCATCAGCGTCTCCGCACCGAGCGCGGCGGCCAGCGCCGCTGCGGCGGTGTCGGCGTTGACGTTGAAGACTCCCCCGCCCTCTCCCGCGGCGTCCTCGCCGTCGGACGGGTCGGCACTGCGCGCGATGGAGGAGATGACCGGGATGCGGCCGTCGTCCAGCAGAGCCCGCACGGCTCCCGTCTCGATGCTGTCGATGTCGCCGACGCGGCCGATGTCGACCACTTCGCCGTCGACGCGGGCGTAGCGCTTCGTCGCGGCCATGAGGTGGGCGTCCTCGCCCGTCATGCCGACGGCGAGCGGACCGTGCCGGTTGAGGAGGTTGACCAGCTCGCGCTGGACCTGCCCGGCGAGGACCATCCGTACGACGTCCATCGTCTCCGGCGTGGTCACGCGCAGGCCCGCCTTGAACTCCGACTCCAGGCCGAGACGGGTCAGTTGGGCACTGATCTGCGGGCCGCCGCCGTGCACCACGACGGGACGCAGGCCCGCCTGCCGCAGGAAGACGACGTCCTGGGCGAAGGCGGCCTTCAGCTCCTGGTCCACCATGGCGTTGCCGCCGAACTTGATGACGACTGTCTTGCCGTTGTGCCGCGTGAGCCACGGCAGGGCTTCGATGAGCGTCCGCGCCTTGGGCAGCGCGGTGTGCCTGCGGGTGGGATGCACCGAATCGGTCATGAACTGTACGCGCTGTTCTCGTGGACGTAGTCGGCCGTCAGGTCGTTGGTCCAGATGACGGCGGACTGGGAACCGGCGGCGAGGTCGGCGGTGATGCGCACCTCGCGGTAGCGCATGTCGACCTTGTCGCGGTCCTCTCCGACGGAACCGTTCTGGCACACCCACACGCCGTTGACGGCGACGTCGATCCGGTCCGGTTCGAAGGTCGCGCCGGTCGTGCCGATCGCGGAGAGCACGCGGCCCCAGTTGGGGTCCTCCCCGTGCACGGCGCACTTGAGCAGATTGTTCCGTGCGATGGAGCGTCCGACCTCGACGGCGTCGGCCTCGCTCGCCGCTCCCCTGACCTCGACGCGGATGTCCTTCGAGGCACCCTCGGCGTCGCGGATGAGCTGCTGGGCCAGGTCGTCGCAGACGGACCGCAGGGCCTCGGCGAACTCCCCCCGGTCGGGGACGACTTCGGCGGCGCCGGAGGCGAGCAGCAGCACCGTGTCGTTGGTGGAGAGGCAGCCGTCGGAGTCGATGCGGTCGAACGTGGTGCGGGTGGCCTCGCGCAGCGCCTCGTCGAGAGCGGCGGAGTCCAGGTCGGCATCGGTGGTCAGCACCACCAGCATGGTGGCCAGGGACGGTGCGAGCATGCCCGCTCCCTTGGCCATCCCGCCGACCGTCCACCCGCTGGAGCCCTGCGCCACGGCCGTCTTGTGCACCGTGTCGGTGGTCTTGATCGCCAGGGCGGCCTTCTCCCCGCCGTGCTCGGAGAGCCGGCCCGCGGCGGCGTCGACTCCCGGCAGGAGCTTGTCCATCGGCAGCCGCGTGCCGATGAGACCCGTCGAGCAGACGGCCACCTCGGCCGCGCTGTGGCCGAGGGCGGCGGCGGCCTGCTCCGCCGTGGCATGCGTGTCCTGGAAGCCGAGCGGGCCCGTACAGGCGTTGGCGCCACCGGAGTTGAGCACGACGGCCGAGACGCGGCCGCCCTTGAGCACCTGCTGCGACCAGAGCACCGGCGCGGCCTTGACCCTGTTCTCGGTGAACACGCCGGCGGCCGCACGGCACGGCCCGTTGTTGACGACCAGCGCCAGGTCCTCTCCCCCGCTGTCCTTGATACCGGCCGCGATGCCCGCAGCCGTGAACCCCTTCGCCGCTGTCACGCTCACTCTGCTTCTCCGTTCGCTTCGCTTCCGCCGGGCTGCGGGCCGGTGCCGTCGCTTCCGTCGCGCTGCCGGCGTGACGTACCGCGGACCTCGCTCACGGCGCGATCCCTGCCGCGGGCAGCCCCAGCCCCTCGGGCAGCCCGAGGGCGATGTTCATGCTCTGCACGGCGCCGCCCGCCGTGCCCTTGGTGAGGTTGTCGACGGCGCTGACGACGAGGACGCGGCCCGCGTCCTCGTCGAGGGCGAGCTGCATCAGGACGGTGTTCGAGCCGTATACGGACCCCGTCGACGGCCACTCCCCCTCCGGGAGCAGCGTGACGAACTGCTCGTCCTGGTAGGCCTTTTCATACGCGGCACGCAGCTCCTCCGGCCCGGTGCCCGGCTTGGCCCGTGCGCTGCACGTGGCGAGGATGCCGCGTGACATGGGGGCGAGCGTCGGTGTGAAGGAGACGCTGACGCGTTCCCCGGCCGCCGCCGAGAGGTTCTGCACCATCTCCGGCGTGTGCCGGTGTACGCCGCCGACGCCGTACGGGCTCATCGAACCCATCACCTCGCTGCCGAGAAGGTGCGGCTTGAGCGACTTGCCGGCACCCGAGGTGCCGGTCGCCGCGACCACGACGGCCTCCGGCTCCGCCAGCCCTGCCGCGTAGGCGGGGACGAGCGCCAGGGAGACGGCGGTCGGATAACAGCCCGGGACCGCGACGCGCTTGGACCCCACCAGCGCGGCTCGGGCCCCGGGCAGCTCAGGAAGGCCGTACGGCCAGGTGCCGGCGTGAGGTGTGCCGTAGAAGCGCTGCCACGCCTGTGCGTCGGAGAGGCGGAAGTCGGCGCCGCAGTCCACGACGAGCACGTCCTCTCCCAGCTCGTTCGCGATCTCGGCGGACTGTCCGTGCGGCAGCGCGAGGAAGACGACGTCGTGGCCCGACAGGGCCGAGACCGTGGTCTTCTCCAGCACCCGGTCCGCGTACGGCGTCAGGTGCGGCTGAAGCGTGCCGAGCCGGCTGCCAGCGTTGGAATTGCCGGTGAGCGCCCCCACCTCGATCTCGGGATGTGCGGCCAGCAGACGCAGGATCTCGCCGCCCGCGTATCCGCTCGCCCCCGCGACCGCTGCTCGTACTGCCATCGATCCCTCCTCGTCGATAGCATGACTATACGTGGCACGGCACTTTTATGCAAAGAGATGGATAGCGATGCCCGGGTGCATGCGGGACATCGGGATCACGGGGCTCTGCGGCCCGTCGAGTGGCGTGGCTCAGCGTGGCCCGGACCACCACGCGGCGGCGAGGACCCCGATGCCGGCCGAGCGCGAGTGCCCGGCGGCTTCAGGTGAGCTCGACGAGCAGGTCTCCGCCTTCCACCTGCTGGATGGCGTTGCTGGCCAGGCGTGAGACCGTCCCGCCCATCGGGGCGGTGATGGCGGCTTCCATCTTCATCGCTTCGATGGTGGCCACGGTGGCCCCGGCCTCGACCGTGTCGCCCTCGGCGACCGCGAGCGTGACCACGCCGGCGAATGGCGCGGCGACGTGGCCCGGGTTGGACTTGTCGGCCTTCTCCGTCGGCGGGACGTCGGATGCCGCGGAGGTGTCCCGCACCTGGATCGGCCGCAGTTGACCGTTCAGGGTCGACATCACGGTGCGCATGCCCCGTTCGTCGGCGTCGCCCACCGCTTCCAGCTCGATGAGCAGCCGGACCCCGGGCTCAAGGTCAACCGCATACTCCTTCCCCGGGTGCAGGCCGTAGAAGAAGTCCCGGCTCTCCAGCACGCTCGTGTCGCCGTACGCCTCGCGGTGCGCTTCGAAGCTCTTCGTCGGGCCGGGGAACAGCAGCCGGTTCAGCGCCGCTCGCGGGTCCTCCTTCAATTCCTTGCGGTCCTCTGCGGACAGCTGCTGTACCGGCTTGGGATCGGCGCGGCCTTGCAGCGCCTTGGTGCGGAACGGCTCCGGCCATCCGCCCGGCGGGTCGCCCAGTTCGCCGCGCAGGAAGCTGATGACCGAGTCCGGGATGTCGAATGTGTGCGGCTCGGCCTCGAATGCCTGCGGCGAAACGCCTGCTCCGACCAGGTGCAGCGCGAGATCGCCCACCACCTTCGACGAGGGCGTGACCTTCACGAGCCGTCCGAGGATCCTGTCAGCGGCTTCGTACATCGCCTCGACCTCCTCGAAACGCTGGCCCAGACCGAGTGCGATCGCCTGCGTACGCAGGTTGGACAACTGCCCCCCGGGGATCTCGTGGTGGTAGACCCGTCCGGTGGGTGACGTCAGTCCGGCCTCGAAGGGCGCGTAGATCTTCCGGACGCTCTCCCAGTACGGCTCCAGATCACCGACCGCCCGCAGGTCCAGCCCTGTCGGCCGGTCGGAATGATCAGTTGCCGCGACGATCGACGACAACGACGGCTGGGACGTGGTCCCCGCCATGGAGGCCACCGCCCCGTCCACCGCGTCGGCACCCGCCTGGATCGCGGCGAGATATGTGGCGAGCTGGCCACCTGCGGTGTCGTGGGTGTGGATGTGGACCGGCAGGTCGAATCCCCTGCGCAGCGCGGAAACGAGACGCGTGGCGGCCGGGGCGCGCAGCAGGCCGGCCATGTCCTTGACCGCCAGCACCTGTGCGCCCGCGTCCACGGCCTTTGCTGCCAGCTTGAGGTAGTAGTCCAGGGTGTACAGCTTCTCCGCGGGATCATTGAGGTCCGAGGTGTAGCACAGCGCGACCTCGGCGATCGCGGAACCGGTCTCGCGGACGGCCTCGATGGCGGGCCTCATCTGCCCGATGTCGTTGAGCGCGTCGAAGATCCGGAAGATGTCGACGCCGGTGGCTGCCGCCTCCTTCACGAATGCGCTGGTCACTTCTGTCGGATACGGCGTGTAGCCCACGGTGTTGCGGCCGCGCAGGAGCATTTGCAGGCAGATGTTGGGCACGGCTTCGCGCAGCTGGGCCAGGCGCTCCCACGGGTCCTCGGCGAGGAAGCGCAGCGCGACGTCGTATGTGGCGCCGCCCCAGCACTCCAGGGACAGCAACTGCGGCATGGTGCGTGCGAGCACCGGGGCCACGGCAAGGATGTCCTTCGTGCGCACGCGGGTGGCGAGCAACGACTGGTGTGCGTCCCGGAAGGTGGTGTCGGTGACGCCGACGGTGGGCTTCTCGCGCAGCCATCGGGCGAATCCCTCCGGGCCGAGTTCCACGAGCTTCTGCTTGGTGCCGGCCGGCGGCTCGCCCTCGGGCAGTTGCGGCAGTTTGGTGGCCGGGTCGATCAGCCGCGGCCGTTCGCCGTTGGGCTTGTTGACCGTGATGTCGGCGAGGTAGGTGAGCAGCTTCGAGCCCCGGTCGGCGGAGGGGCGCGCGGTGAGCAGGTACGGGCGTTGCTCGATGAAGGATGTGGTGATCTGCCCGGCTCGGAAGTCCGGATCGTCGAGCAGCGCCTGCAGGAACGGGATGTTGGTGGCCACCCCGCGGATGCGGAACTCGGCCGCGGCGCGCCGGGCGCGGCCGATCGCGGTGGTGAGGTCCCGGCCTCGGCAGGTGAGTTTGACCAGCATCGAGTCGAAGTGCGCACTGATCGCCGTACCGGCGTGGGTGGTGCCGCCGTCGAGCCGGATGCCGGAGCCGCCCGGCGAGCGGTAGGCGCTGATCGTGCCGGTGTCGGGGCGGAAGTCGTTGGCCGGGTCCTCGGTGGTGATGCGGCACTGCAGCGCGGCACCGCGCAGTTGGACGGTCTCCTGCGACAGTCCGAGGTCGGCCAGTGTCTCGCCGGCGGCGATGCGCAACTGGGCCTGTACGAGATCGATATCGGTGACTTCCTCGGTCACCGTGTGCTCGACCTGGATGCGCGGGTTCATCTCGATGAACACGTGCCGGCCGTTGCGGTCGAGCAGGAATTCCACGGTCCCCGCGTTGCGGTAACCGATCTGCCGCGCGAAGGCCACCGCGTCCTTGCAGATCTGCTCGCGCACCTGGGGGTCGAGGTGTGGGGCGGGTGCCAGCTCGACCACCTTCTGGTGGCGGCGCTGCACTGAGCAGTCACGCTCGAACAGATGGATGACGTCGCCCTGACCGTCGGCGAGGATCTGCACCTCGATGTGCCGGGGCTGGACCACGGCCTTCTCCAGGAAAACCGTCGGGTCCCCGAACGCGGATTCGGCCTCGCGGGCTGCCGTCTCGATGGACTCGCGCAGCATTCCGGGGTCTTCGACCCTCCTCATGCCGCGCCCTCCGCCTCCGGCGACAGCTTTGACGAAGAGGGGGAAGCCGAGACCCTGCCCCGCACGTACCAGTTCGTTCACGTCCGTGGAAGGTTCGGAGGAATCGAGCACCGGCACCCCTGCCGCGCGGGCCGCGGCCACTGCTCGGGCCTTGTTACCGGTCAGCTCCAGGATCTCGGCGCTGGGGCCGACGAACGTGACACCAGCCTCCTCGCACGCACGGGCGAGGTCGGGATTCTCGGACAGGAACCCGTAGCCCGGGTAGATCGCATCCGCACCCGCCGTGCGCGCCGCCTGGACGATGGCCTCGATGGAGAGATAGGCCCGCACCGGGTGTCCGGGCTCGCCGATCTCATGGGCCTCGTCGGCTTTCAGCCGGTGCAGCGAATTGCGGTCCTCGTGCGGGAAGACCGCGACGGTACGCATGCCCAGTTCGTAGCCCGCACGGAACGCGCGAATGGCAATCTCACCACGGTTGGCGACCAACACCTTGCGGAACATTGCGCGATCCTCTTCTGTCTGCCCGTCACGAACACAGTCCTGCCGGCGACGCTACTGCTGTACACCGCGAAGGCAAGGCGCGCCGCCGGTCAACCGGACGCCGATGCGGGGCCCGGGAGAGCGTTCAGTTCGGCGCAGCCGGCACGTACGCCTCACGCGTGCTGGTTCTCCGTGCTTCCGGACGGTGGGTTCGAGCGGCTGATCACCAGGCGATGCAGTCACTGTTCCCGCCCGGCTCAGGCCCGGTATCGGCGAAGCGCCGGCATCGTGACCGCCAGGGCCAGCATGGTGACGACGACCAGAAGGCCGCCGACGGTGACGGCCGTACGCGTGCCAAGGGCGGCGCCGGCCATGCCGTGCACCAGGTCGGCCACTCGCGGGCCGCCCGCCACCACGACCAGGAACACCCCCTGCATGCGGCCCCGCATGTCGTCGGTGGCCACGGACTGGAGGATGGCGCCGCGGAAGACCATGGCGACCATGTCGGCGACGCCGCCCGCCACGAGGAAGCCGGCCGCCCACCAGAGGTTCGAACTCAGGCCGCTGCCCACGACGGCGACCCCCCAGGCGACCACGCCGGCGATGACCATGACGCCGTGGTTGCGCGCCCGGGAGAAGGTCCCGGAGAACAGCCCGCCCGCGACCGCTCCGATCGGGATCGCCGCGAACAGCAGACCCAGGGCGAGCCCTTCGCCCCACGGCGAGTAGGTCGTGGCGGCGAGTTGCGGAAAGAGAGCGCGGGGCATGCCGAAGACCATGGCGACGATGTCGGCCACGAAGGAGAGCAGCAGCACCCGGCTGGCGGTGATGTACCGCAATCCGGCCGCCACTTCACGCCAGCCCGCGAGGCGCGGGGCAGCGGCCGCGGTCTCCGTCCCGGTCCGGGGCAGCGGCGGCAGGGCGGGCAGCCGCCATACCGCCCACATCGCCGCGCACAGTCCCACCGCATCGATGAGATACAGCTCCGGCAGCCCGATGACCGGGATGAGTGCGCCTGCCAGCAGGGGGCCGAAGACCATGCCGACGGACCCCACGGTCGACATCAGCGCGTTCGCGGCGGGCAGTTCCTCCATGGGCACGAGCCGGGCGACGGAGGCACCGCGCGTGGTCTGGTTCATGCCGAAGAACGCCTGCTGCGACGCCAGCAGCACCATCAGCACCAGGACCGACTCGGCGCCGGTGGCCGCCTGCACCCAGAACAGCAGCGAGGTGACGGCGATGCCGGTGTTGGTGACGAGCAGCAGCTTGCGCCGGTCCACGGTGTCGGCGATCGCGCCGCCCCAGAGCGCGAAGAGTACGAGCGGGATCAGTCCGGCGAAGCTGGCGTAGCCGACCCAGGCCGAGGAGCCGGTGATGTCGTACACCTGCTTGGGCACGGCAACGGCGGTCAGCTGGCTGCCGACGGCGGTGACTGCCGTGGAGGACCACAGCCGGCGGAAGGGCAGGTGGCGCAGCGGGCGGGTGTCCATCATCAGCCGCCGCCAACCGGTGTGCGGCAGCGGGCCCTTGACCGGTGCGTCCCGTGCTGCCGGCACGTCCGGCCCGGCCCGTCTGCTCTCCGCCCGCGCGGTGTCCTCGCCTGCGGTCTCCGCGCCGTCCACGGCAACTCCGGTTCCTGGTACATCTGCTCGGTCGCGGACCAGTATCGCCCGCCGCTCCCGACGCTCTGGCGGCGGCGGAGTTCGTACGGGCCAAGTGCCGGCCGTGGTTCGAGAGCGGATTGCAGCGGCCGCTGAGGACCCCCTGCTCATCCAGCGCGCTTCGGTGAACTCCCTCCAGCTGAGCGCCACCGAAGCTCTTCCCGACGCCGGACGGTCTTGACGGCTCCTGGCAGCGCTTGCGAGGTCCACAGCAGATCGCCGAACGGGGCAGAGATGATCGGCACGTTCATGCCCTGCTGCTTGCGCTCCCCGGAGTGGAAGTGCCGGTGGGTGGCGATTCAGGGGGACGGCGCGCCATGGCCCAGCGGATCACGGACGTGATCCCTGAACCGGCCCAGCGCACACCCGTCTTCTCCACCACCGGGAGGTACGGAAGACCCAGCGGTCCTCGGGCCCACGCAGGCAGCAGCGAGACCGCGCCCGCGGCGATCGCGGCGTAGGGAAGGCGGGCGGCCAGCGGAACCGGGGGATGCCGGAGCAGGAAGCGCGCTGCCTCCTCGGCCTCCGGCGTGGCCCGCAGTTCGGAGCGGTACGTCTTGATCCGCTCGGCCAACTCCCCGCGGTCGCGCGGTGGATCGACGACGCCGAGGGCAGTGCCGACGCGCGCCATGTCGGCCACGTAGCCGTCGTAGTCGGCCGGCGTCAGCGGATTCGCTCCGTAGAGACGGTGGGCCCGCCAGAAGCTGTCGACCTCTGCGACATGTACCCAGGCAAGGAGGTGCGGATCCGCCGCGTGGTACTCGGCTCCCGTGACGGTCCGTCCCCGCACACGCTGGTGAACGCCTTTCACCCTGTCCACGGCGCGCTGCGCATCGTCCGCCGTGCCGTACGTCGTCGTGGCGAGGAAGAGACTGGTCCGCTGGAGGCGCCCCCACGGATCGCCCTTGTATCCGGAGTGCGCCGCGACAGCGGTCATGGCCAGCGGGTGCAGCGACTGCAGCAGCAGCGCGCTCAGGCCCCCTATGAACATCGAGGCGTCACCGTGCACGATGCGGACGGGCCTGTCCTCGCCGAACCATCTCGGCCCGGGCGTCCCGTGGATCCGTGCCCGGTTCTCGCCCCCGGACGGGCCGGCCACGCGTTGGAAGAGGCTGCTGCCCAGCCGCTCCCGGACCGAAGACATGCCAGGTATCCACCGCTCCATCTCGTCATTGTCCGCGCTGCGGGGACGGCGCCAAGGCACCGGGGCGAAATCGTGCAAGCCTGCCGGCCGGAGCCCTCCGTGGGACCGGATCGCCCTACGCCTGCTCGACGGATGGCGTGTCCGTCATCGCGGATTCGGCCTTGTCCTGGGCGCCCTTGTCCCACGGTTCGCCCATGATCCCATCGTGGCTGCAGTGGAGTGCAGTGAGCGCGGCGAGCATCCGCGGGTCCCAGTCCGCCGTCTTCGCGGTCAGGTGGAAGTGGTCCTGCATACCGCTGCCGTAGTCCAGCACCCGGGTTCCGCCGCTGCGGTAGCCGATCCGCCGGGGCATCCGGAACACGTCACCGTCGAAGGCCAGGACGGCGGCCACCCCGAGCACGCACTGCACGGGGAAGATCAGCCACCACACGCACCACCAGAACCACCGGCCCTTGTACCCCACGGCGGTGGGCCCGCCCGCCTGCTCCACGGTCCAGCGGGTGCGCACGTGCCCGCGGGTGAAGCCGGGCTCGCGGGTGGCGCTCCCCACGAACTCCCCCATGCCGCCGTACACCTCGTACCGCATGGGCTTCCCGTCACCCGCCGGGGCGGTGACGACGCGGGCCCAAAGGTGCCGCCGGTGCGCATCGGTCCACATCGCGAAGGAACGCACGCCCTTCTTGCGCGCCGCGTTGTACTCCTGGGCTCCGCCGCGCGGCAGTTCACGGTCGAGGTGGATCACCTGCCCGGCAGCCTCCAGGGGCGCCCCCAGGAGTTCGTACCGGGCCCGGCCATCCTCGGCTTCCGGCGCCGCTTTCCGCCCCCGGCGGCGGCCCTTCCTCCCTGATGGCCCGCCCCTGTAAGGATCTGCAGCGCGTCGCAGCGTGACGGTCAAGTCCATGCTCCGGTCCCCCTGTTGCCGTGCGTGCGGTCCACGAACCGGCAACGTAACAGCACACGCGGCCACTTGATGCGGAGGCCGGTGGGCGCTCTCGCCCGGTGCGGGAAGCCGGATTCCCGGCGAATCGAGTCTGCCGCACCGCTCACTCGCACCCACGGTGCGAGTCGTCACAGGGGCAGGAATTCCGTTCCGGCACCGAGGAGAAGCGATGCGAGAACCGGTCCCCCATCATGCTGCGCGGCAGCTCGAAGTCCTCGTGGGCGATTGGGACATGTGGGCCCTTGGCCGCCGAACCGGCCCGGTCCGGGGCTCGTTCACCTGGGCGGAAGGCGGTGCCTTCCTGGTCCAGCGCACCGATGTGGTCCCGGAGACCGTTGTTCCGGCCGACTGGGAGGGGCATCTCCCCTTCCCGACCGTCACGATGACCGGCTACGACGACTCGGCGGGCGGGTTCACGACCCTGTACGCCGACGGGCGTGGCGTCGCCCGCGTCTACGGAACGGCCGTGAACGACGGCGTGTGGACGATGCGGCGCGCCGCTCCGGGTTTCCATCAGCGCTTCACGGCCACCGTGGAACACGACGGCGGCGTGATGACCGGCGGCTGGGAGCACTCGGCCGACGGCGCGGACTGGGCGCCGGACTTCGACGTGACGTACGTCCGCCGGAACTGATCCTCCTGCCGGCCAGGCGCTGCCGCGTCACGCTCCTCCGGGAGCGGAGCCCGCGGCTCGGGCCAGCAGCAGCTCCTTTTCCCGGGCGTTGCCGGCCAGGGACGCGGCGCGCTCGAACTCGGCGCGCGCCTCGTCCGTCCGCCCCAGACGCTCCAGGAGGTCCCCGCGGACGCTCGGCAGCAAGTGGTAGCTCTTCAGGGCGGGTTCGTCCGCGAGGCCGTCCACGATCTCGAGGCCCTCGGCGGGGCCGTGCGCCATGGAGACGGCGACCGCCCGGTTCAGCTCCACCACCGGCGAGCGCGTCAGCTCGACGAGGCGCCCGTACAGCGCCGCGATCGCCGCCCAGTCCGTCTCCTCGTAACGGGCGGCCTGCGCGTGGCAGGCGGCGATCGCCGCCTGGAGGGAGTACGGCCCGCGGCCCGCGCGGTGCAGGGCGTCCACGCCACGCCGCATCAGCATGCGGTTCCACTTGGCGCGGTTCTGGTCGGCGAGCAGCACCGCCTCGCCGGAGGGCCCGGTCCTGGCGGGGATGCGGGAGGCCTGGAACTCCAGGAGCGCGGCGAGGCCGTGCACCTCGCCCTCGCCGGGCATGAGGCTTTCGAGGACGCGCGCAAGCCTCAGCGCGTCCTCGCACAGTCCGGGGCGCACCCAGTCGTCGCCGGAAGTCGCCGAGTAACCCTCGTTGAAGATCAGGTAGATCACTTCGAGCACGGAGGAGAGCCGCTCGTCGCGTTCGGGGGCGCGAGGCACCTCGAAGGGCACACCCGCCGTGGCGAGTGACCGCTTCGCCCGTACGATCCGCTGGGCGACGGCCGGTTCGGAGGTCAGGAAGGCGCGGGCGATCTCGGGGGTCGTCAGGCCGCCCAGCAGCCGCAGCGTGAGAGCGATCCGTGCCTGCGTCGGCAGCACGGGATGGCACGCGGTGAAGATCAGCCGCAGCAGGTCGTCGTCGATGCCGCCCTCGGCGTCGGCGGCGTCGAGGACGTCGGCCGGGTCCGCGGCGCCGGCGGGCCGCACGTCCTCCATCGCCCGCCCGACCTCCGCGAGCTTGCGCGCGTAGGTCTCCTTGCGGCGTACGAGATCCACCGCGCGGTGCCTGGCCGTGGCCGTGAGCCAGGCGCCCGGCCTGTCCGGGACGCCCGACTCCGGCCACTGCTCGAGTGCGGCGACCAGAGCGTCCTGCGCGATCTCCTCGGCGATGCCGACGTCCCGCACGACGCGGGTGACGGCGGCGATGATTCGCGGGGATTCGATCCTGAATGCCGCTTCGACCGTCTCTGTCACACTTCCTGCCGTCACGGCCACCCATCACAGCAGCCGCGGCCGCGCAGGACAAGCGGTGACGGGGTCAGCCCTCTTCGATCTCCCGGACCTCGGCCGTGACCTCCCAGTGGGCCGGGTGGATCTCGAGGAACCGCCTCGCCCACTCCATGGCTTCGGCCTTGTCCTTGGCCTGGATGAGGGAGTAGCCGCCGACGACCTCCTTGCTCTCCGTGAAGGGCCCGTCCGTGTAGCTGACCCGTCCGCCGGACCAGGTGAGCCGGGTGGACTCGGAGGTCGGGGTGAGCCCAGCGGTGTCCAGCATGACTCCCGCCTTGGTGATCTCCTCCAGCAGCGCGTTCATGCGCTCCTGGAACTCGGGCCCGGGGTCGTCGGTGGGTGCGTTCTGCTCGTCGATGCGGATCATCGTCAGATAGCGCGGCATGGTGACTCCTCGGTCTGCGGCGGGGCTGTCCCCCGCCTCTCACCCTCACGTCGATCGGGAGACGCCGGGATCGACATCCTCGCCGGAGATTTCCGGAGATTCCTTCCCGGGCGGCCGCGACGCCCCGTCCGCCGGTGCGGTTCCGGTGGGCCGCCCGGCGCCCGTTGGCGTCCACCGCCGGTGAGCGCCGGGCACTGCTCCGGTACGGCGCCCGGGCCGTCATCTCCCAGCACGAGCAGTTCTTCGCCCCCCTGGGCGCCGCCGGACTCGGGTGCCACCGTGCGTGCCTTCCCCCGCGAATGCGGCCGGACGGGTTGCACGGAGGACGTGGAGCCGCCCATCGCCGAGATCCCGCCGCCGCCGGACGCCGCCTCGCCGCCGGTCCTCGCCCCCGGCCACGTGGCCGCCGCGTGGGGGGTCAGTTCTCCAGGCTCAGACTCCAGTCCCCCACCCGTCCCGAGAACGTCACGACGGAGAGCGGCTGTGCGTCGATCTGCCAGTACGCCTTCGGCGGCGCCTTCAGCACGTAGCACACCGCGGCCTTCATCACTCCGGGCTCCGTGACCGCGACGATCCAGCTGCCGTCGTTGACCGGCCGGGTGTCGAGCCACCCTCCGATGCGCTGGATGAAGGTCATCAGGGACTCGCCGCCGTGCGGTGCCGAGCGCGGATCCGCGAGCCATGCCTGCACGGCCTGCGGCTCGCGGGCCGCGATCTCGCGGAGGGTGTAGCCGCTCCAGCGGCCCATGTCGCAGTCGCGCAGCGCCGGCTGTGCCACCGGGGTGAGGCTCAGGGCGTGGGCGGTCTCCCGGCAGCGCACCGACGGCGAGCAGTAGCGCAACTCGGCGGCGGCAAGGTGGGAGAGGGACGGCCCCGCCCGCTTCACCTCGTCCCAGCCCGCGGCGTCGAGCGATCGGCTGTCCGCAAACCGGACGTCGAGTACGGACGAGCTGCGGCTTGATGCGAGCAGGGTGAGGCGAAGGGCCATTCGGCGATCGTAAAGCGACCGGTGCCGGTCTTGGATAGGACTTTCGTCATTCCCGTCCCTGCACAGGGCCCCTTTCGGATGGACACCTCTGCCCGAGAGCGGTGGAATGAAAGCGCACGTCACCAACCGGTCATTGCGGTCACAGTGGATGAAACCGCACCGGGCATCAGCGGGCACGGGAGAGTGCGGGTCGTGGAACTGGACGACGTGGCGGACGAGTTGTACGGGCTGCGGCCGCAGGAGTTCACCGCCGCCCGCGACGACCGGGCCCGGCGCGCCCGCGCCGGCGGACAGCGGGAACTGGCGGCGAGCATCCGCGCCCTGCACCGGCCCACGCTGGCCGCCTGGGCGAGCAATCTTCTGGTCCGGGAACAGGGCCAGCAGGTCGCCCCGCTGCTGCGTCTCGGTGAGGAACTGCGCGGCGCGCACCGGAATCTGGACGGAGCTCAGCTGCGCACCCTCTCGCACCAGCAGCACCAGTTGGTGAACGCCCTCACCGAGCAGGCCGGGCGGCTCGCCGCGGACGCCGGGCAGCCGCTGAGTCCTCAGGCGCGGCACGAAGTGGCGCAGACGCTCCATGCGGTGCTGGCCGATCCGGATGCCGCGCAGGAGTGGGCGGCCGGGCGCCTGGCGAAGCCGTTGACCGCCACCCCGGGGTTCGAGGCGGCGGCACGCGAAGCGGCCGCGACGCCGACGGCACGCAGAGAAACGAAGGCCGCGGCGGGCACCCGACCGGGTACGGCCCGGAAGGGCACGGACGCGCGGCCTCGGAAGCAGACCGAGAAGGCCGGGAAGGGCCAGAGGACCCGGAGAGACCAGAAGGCGGACAAGGCGGCGAAGGCGAAGCAGGCCGAGGACGCCCGGAAGGCGGCGCGGGCCGCCCGGGAAGCCGCCGATCAGGCACGGCGCCGGCGGCGGGAGGCGGACCAGGCGTCCAAGGAGAAGGCTGCCGCGCGTGCCGCACGGGAGGAGGCCGAGGAGCGACTCGGCAGGCTGCGTGCGGAGGTCCGGGAGGCGGAGGAGGCCCGCAAACACTCACGCAGTCGCGAGAAGGAAGCCGAGCGGAGCGAGCGGGAGGCACGCCGGCGGGCCGAAGACGCCGAGGCGGCTGAGGAACGCGCGCGCCGGAGGGCCGATGCGCCGGCCACGAGGCGCTGATCCTTGGCCACTGCCGTCCCGTGCGGCCGGTTCCGGCCCATGGGTCGCCGGGGCCGCTGGCCTGCCACAGGGGATCAGCACGCGTCGGTGCCGTCCTGTCCACGCCGTCGCTGCCGTCACGCCGTTTGCGGTCGTTCGCGGACCACCTCTCGCGGATTCTTGTCCTCCCGCAGCCCGAGGAAGCGCGGATGCCGCAGCTTCCCCTCCCGCGTCCACTCCGTGAAGCCGATCTCCGCGACGAGTTCGGGCGAGGACCAGTGGGCGCCCTTCTCCCGCACGGGCTCGGCGAAAGGGGAACGCTGCGCGGCCAGTTCGTCCAGCCTGCGCCGCAGGTCGAGCAGCGTGGCCTGGTCGTAGCCGGTGCCGGCCTTTCCCGCGTACCGCAGGCATCCGTCCTCGTAGTAGCCCAGGAGCAGCGCGCCGAATCCCGCTCTGCTGCCGGACGGTTCGGTGAATCCGCCGATGACGAACTCCTGTCCCTTCGCGCACTTGAGCTTCAGCCAGTCCGTGGACCGGCGGGTCACATACCGCCCGTCGGCCAGCTTGGCGATCAGCCCCTCCCACCCGCGACGGCACGCCTCGTCCAGCAGCAGCTGCCCGCCCTCGTTGCGGTGGGTCGTGAAGCGCAGGGGCCCGTCGAACTTCAGGGCGCGGCGCAGCAGTGACTTGCGGGTGCGCAGCGGCAGCGGCCGCACGTCCTTGCCGTCCAGCCGCAGCACGTCGAAGACGTAATAGAAGACGGCGACGCCGCTGGCGCGCGCTTTGGCCGGGTCGGTCAGCTGGAGGCGCTGCTGGAGTCGTGAGAAGTCGGTTCGGCCGGCGCTGAACGCGACGATCTCTCCGTCGATGGTGAAGTCGGAGCACTCCTGGGCGGCGAGGGAGTCGGCGACCTCGGGATAGGTGCCGTTGAGGGGCTGTCCGGTGCGGGAGAGGAGCCGGACACGGCCGCCTTCGCGGACGGCGAGGAGGCGGACGCCGTCAAGCTTGCGCTCGAAGATCCAGCTGTCCGCGGGGAAGTCGCGCCGGTCGCTGAGCGTGGCCAGCATGGGACGGGCGGCCAGATCGGCACCGGAGGGCGCGTCCCGGAGCCCGTCGCGGTACTCGGCGGGCAGCCCTTCCAGCAGTGTGCTCATCGCTCCGCTCCTCCCGGCTCGGGCGTGGCAGGTACCCAGGTGTGTGCGGGCCATGCTGCTGCGGGCGTCCGTGCTCCCGCGCATCGCTCGCCCTCCCCGGCCCCGGTCCCGGCGCCCCGATCCCCGTATCGAACGAACCGGGTGGACTCAGGCGAGCACCTCGTCGCAAGCCGTCCGCAGGCGCCGTACCCCTTCCGCGATCTCGCTGTCCCCCGCCGCTGGGGCGAAGCTCAGACGCAGATGACGGGCGGCGGGTTCGGCGGCGAAGTACGGCCGTCCCGGGGCGACGGAGACCCCGGCGCGCAATGCCGCTCCGGCGAGCGCGTCCTCGTCCGTTCCGTCCGGCAGGCGGAGCCACAGGTTGTGACCTCCGCGCGGTGCGTGCGTCACGCACAGCGCGGGCACCTCCCGCGCCAGCGCGGTGAGCATCACTTCGCGACGCTCCCTCAACCGGGCGGCCACGGCGCGCAGATGACGCGGCCAGGCCGGGGCTCCGACGAGTTCCAGTGCCGCCTCCTGCAGCGGGCGGGAGACGAAGAAGCTGTCCACCGTCTGCACGGCGCGCAGGCGCTCCAGGACCGGTCCGTGCGCCGCGAGCGCTCCCACGCGCAGGCTGGGCGAGGTGACCTTCGTGAGGGAGCGCAGGTGTACCACCCTGCCGTCGGGATCCGCCGAGCGGAGCGTGTCCGGCAGCGGCCCCGCGTCCTCGTGCACGAGCTGCCGCGCGAAGTCGTCCTCGACGACGAACGCGCCTGCCTGCCGGGCCGCGTCCAGCACCGCCGTTCGGCGCTCCTTACTGAGCACCGCGCCCGACGGGTTCTGGAAGAGCGGCTGGCAGATGAAGACGCGTGCGCCGCTGGCGCGGAAGGCGCCCTCGAGGAGGGCCGGCCGCACCCCGTCGGTGTCGACGGGCACGGGCACGGGACGCAGGCCCGACGCGCGTGCGGCGGCGAGCAGGCCGGGATAGGTCGGCGACTCCACGAGGACGGCGGCACCGGGTGCGGCGAGGGCGCGCAGCGCGGTGGTGATGGCGCTCTGGCCGCCGGCGGTGATCAGTACGTCCGCGGCGGAGACGCTTCCCCCGTGACCGCCGATCTCGCGGGCGAACCAGCCGCGCAGCTCCTCCACCCCTTCCGTCGGGGGGCGCTCCCAGGCGCCGGGACGTCGTCCCGCCCGGGCCAGCGCGGCGGAGAGGGCCTTCTCGGGGCGCAGGTTCGGCGGCAGGTAGCCGCCGCTGAGTTCGATGACGCCCGGCGGCGGCGCGGTCAGCGTGGCGAGTACACCGCCGGCGTCGACGCTGCGGGGCACCTGGTCCGCGGAGGCGTCGGCGCTCAGCGCGACCTCCTGCCAGGAGGTGTCGCCGGGTGCGGCCGGGGCGGTTCGCGGAGCCGCCCGGTAGGCGCCGGCGCCGGGTCTGGTGACGACCAGCCCCTCCACGGCGAGCTGAGCGAGCGCGCGGGAGACGGTGACGGGGCTGACGCGGTGCGTCTCGACCAGGTCCCGACTCGACGGCAGCTTCTCACCGGGAGAGTAGCGGTCCACTTCCTGACGGAGTCTTCCTGCCAGTTCAGCCACACTGCTACGCTCGTACATGGAAGCCAACAATAGCGCTATCGACAGTGGTTCGATAGCGGTTCCCGACGGGGCTCCCGTCCGCGCGGGCACCGGCACGGCCTCGTCCTCCGCCCGGCTTGGACACCCGGGCGGCCGCGGTCTCGTCCTCGCCGCCCTCGGCGTCACCTGCTTCTCGCTCACGTTCCCCGCGACGGCATGGTCGCTGGAGGGCTTCGGCCCCTGGTCGGCCACGTCACTGCGGGTCGTCCTCGCCGGGCTCGGCGCATGCCTGCTGATCGCCGTGCTCCGGATCCCCCCTCCACCGCGGCGGCACTGGCCCGCTCTGGCCCTCTCCGCCTCCGGGGTCATGATCGGCTTTCCGCTCCTGACGACCCTTGCGCTGCAGACCTCCACCACCGCGCACGCAGCGGTGATCGTCGGACTCCTGCCGCTGACGACGGCGCTCTACTCCTCGCTGCGCACCGGCTCCCGGCCCTCCCCCGTCTTCTGGGGCGCGGCGCTCACGGGCGCCGCCGCCGTCGTGGCCTTCACCCTGCACGAGAGCGGAGGTGCCCCCGCCGCGGGCGACCTCTTCCTCGCCGCAGCTCTGGTCCTCTGCGCGGCGGGGTACGGCGAGGGCGGGCGGCTGGCCCGCGAGCTGTCCGGGCGCCAGGTGGTCTGCTGGGCGATGGCGGGCTGTCTGCCGCTCGGCGTGACCGGCGCCGTGGCGGCCCTGCTGGCGGAGCCCGCACACCTCACCGTCCACGCGGTGACCGGTCTGGTGTGGGTGGCGACGGGCTCCCAGTTGCTGGGACTGCTTCTGTGGTATCGGGGCATGGCCGTCGCGGGAGTGGCCAGGGCCAGTCAGACGCAACTCGCCCAGCCGCTGCTCACCCTCGTCTGGTCGGTGCTGCTGCTCGGGGAGCATCTGCCGCCCGCCGCTCCGGCGACCGCCCTCGCCGTTCTGGCATGCATCGTGGTCGTGCAGAGAGCCCGCACGTAGTTCCCGCCCCTGGATTCCGCACCCCGAGCCGTACCGGACGGAGGCACGGATGAGCCATCCGGCTTAGACTTATCGGTACGGACAGGACAGTGCGGACTGTACCGACTTTCCGCTGCATCCCTGCGAACAGGAGGGCTCTCCTGATGCGAGCGAACACGGGCGACCGTCTGCTGATGCACGGCCGGGTCGTGGGTGAACACGACCGCGAAGCGGAGATCGTCGAGGTGCTCGGCCACAACGGCGAACCGCCGTTCCGGGTGCGCTTCGACGACGGGCACGAGGCAGTTGTCTCACCGGGCCCCGACTCCGTCGTGCAGGAACGCAAGAAGAGCAAGCGCCCCGCCTGACAAGGCCGGGCCTGACAGGGCCGGGCCTGACGGGCCGCCGCCGTCGGCGTCGGCCCATGATCACCGTTTTCCCGAACTCGCCGACCGCTACCGCCGCGGCGGATAGTGGTCGGCGACGACGCGGTCCATGGCGCCGATGATGTCCTCCGAGACCTCCTTGGCGGAGAAGAACGCGTGCCCCCGCACCTCCGGCAGCGCCTCGCAGTACGTGAGGTGGCGGGAGAGTTCCGCGGGGTCCTGCCACGGAGCGGGCTGGGCGGGGTCGCCCGCCTTGTAGAGAGCCTCTCCGATGTAGAGGCGTGTGCGGGTGCCGCGTACCGTCTCGGCCCACCACGGCGCCAGCTTCGCGTAGTCCGCGACCTCGAAGCCCATGTGCCAGTAGATCTGCGGGATGACGTAGTCGAGGCGGCCCTCGCGCACCCATTTGCGGGTGTCCGCGTACAGGTCGTCGTAGGTCTCCACTCCCGCGGCGCTGTCCGAACCCGCCGGGTCACTGGACTTGTTGCGCCACACGCCGAAGGGACTGATCCCGAAGGACAGTCCGGGCTTGATCCGGCGGATGCGCTGCCCGGCCTCCGCGACGAGCAGGTCGATGTTGTTGCGGCGCCAGGCGGCACGGTCGGGGAATCCCTTGCCGTACTCCTCGTACGCGGCGTCGTCGTCGAACGTCTCGCCGTCGACCGGGTAGGGGTAGAAGTAGTCGTCCCAGTGGACTCCGTCGATGTCGTAGCGGCGGACCGCATCGAGCATGGCGTCCTGGACGAAGCGCCGTACCTGCGGCAGCCCCGGGTTGTAGTAGAGCTTGCCGCCGTAGGTGACGACCCAGTCGGGGTGACGCCGCGCCGGATGGGAGGGGACGAGGCGGCCCGGGTCGTCGTGCAGCGCGATCCGGTACGGGTTGAACCACGCCTCGACGGCCAAGCCGCGACGGTGCGCCTCGCGGACCACGAAGCCCAGAGGGTCCCAGCCTGGGTCCTTGCCCTGGACGCCTGTGAGCCACTGCGACCAGGGCTCGTACCGGGACGGCCACAGCGCGTCCGCCGTCGGTCTCGCCTGGAACCAGACCGTGTTGAGCCGCCGGCGGCGAGCGGCGTCAAGGTGAGCGAGCAGCTCGGTCTGCTGCTTCTGCGGGCTCAGGCCGGGAGCGCTTGGCCAGTCGCGGTTGTCGACCGTGGCGAGCCACATGCCGCGCATCTCCCGGTGGGCGCCGCTCCGGCCCGGGCCGCTGCGGTCCCGGGCGAGCTGCCGCTCCTGCGCGGCGGCGGCCTGATTCGAGGAACCGGCAACACCGGTCAGTGCTCCCACCGAACCTGCCGCGAAGCTTCTGCGTGTGACCCGCCGCATCGTCTCCCCTTCCCCCTTCGTGGTCACCGGTTCATGAGGGCGGTTCGTGGCCGCCCTCTCCCGGCCTACCTTCATGGTCCCCCCGACGGGGCCGATCGCGGTCTTCCCGGCCCGTGGAGCGAGGGTGGTGGAGACCAATTCGCCGATGTTGCCGCGTCCGTGGCGCCCGTACAAGTCCCCGCGCGCGCTTTCGCCCCCGGCCCCCAAGGTGTGCGCGCTCGGGGGTAACGTCGTGGGCGGCGTGGGAGCACCCCCGGTACTCACTCCGGGGGAGGGAGGAACAGGGCTGTTCCTCCGGGGGCCGTTCCTCTGCGGGCCGTTCCTCCGGGGATCCCCGCCCGTCACGCCTGAGACCAAAGGATCAGCGAAAGGCACGAGGTGACGGACATCGAACGCGTCGGAGTGGTGGGCTGCGGCCAGATGGGCTCGGGCATCGCCGAGGTGTGTGCACGGGCCGGGCTGGAGGTCATGGTCGCCGAGACCACCGGCGAGGCGCTGGAGCTGGGCCGCACACGGCTGGCGAACTCCCTCGGGAAGGCCGCGGAACGCGGCAAGATCACCGAGCAGGAGCGGGACGCCACGCTCGGCCGGCTCACCTTCACCACGGACCTGGGCGACTTCGCGGACCGTGACCTCGTCGTCGAAGCGGTCATCGAGAACGAGCAGGTCAAGACGGAGATCTTCCAGGTCCTCGACCAGGTCGTCACCAGGACCGACGCCATCCTCGCGTCCAACACCTCGTCGATCCCCCTGGTCAAGCTCGCGGTGGCGACGTCCCGCCCCGATCAGGTCATCGGCATCCACTTCTTCAACCCGGCACCGGTGCAGAAGCTCGTCGAGCTCATCCCCGCGCTGACCACCAGCGAGGAGACCATCAAGCGTGCGGAGACCGCCGTTTCCGGTCTGCT
Source organism: Streptomyces bathyalis (assembly GCF_015910445.1). Classification (NCBI taxonomy): domain Bacteria; kingdom Bacillati; phylum Actinomycetota; class Actinomycetes; order Kitasatosporales; family Streptomycetaceae; genus Streptomyces; species Streptomyces bathyalis. The sequence goes on along the minus strand of NZ_CP048882.1, from coordinate 6,659,581 downwards.
CGACAAGCACACGATCCGGGCCCAGGACCGTTCCGGTTTTGTCGTCAACGCGCTGCTGATTCCGTATCTGCTCTCCGCCGTCAGGATGTTCGAGTCGGGCATCGCGAGCCGTGAGGACATCGACAACGGCATGGAGCTGGGCTGTGCGCACCCGATGGGGCCGCTCAAGCTCACGGATCTCATCGGTCTCGACACGGTCGCCTCGGTCGCCGACTCGATGTACTCGGAGTTCAAGGAGCCCCTGTACGCCGCTCCCCCGCTGCTGCAGCGGATGGTGGACGCGGGACGCCTCGGGCGCAAGGCGGGCGCGGGCTTCTACGCCTACTGACGGCTGCTCACCACCTCACAGGGAGGCTGCGAGAAGCCGTCCGGCCCGGGGCGCGGGGACCGTGGCGCTACGGGCATGAGCACAGCAACGACGCATCCGGCGCCGCCAGTTGCGACGGCGGCTCCCGCGTCTGCCCGTGCACGCGGCAGCGGTCGTTGCGAAGGGCGAGCAGCGCGACGTCGTCGGGCAGCCGCCCGCCCGCGTGGCGCAGCAAGGCCCGGCGCACAGAGTCCACGATGTCCGCCGGCTCCACCACACCTGCCGCATCGGTCTCGCCGCGTCCCTTTCCCCGCTGGGCGAAGAGGGCTGCCGTGAGGACGTCGGGCAGCGGGAAGGAGCGTCCGTCGGCGTCGCGGGCGTCCTCCGCTCCGTCGGTGTACAGGAACAGCCCTTCTCCCGGCGGCAGTTGCATGCGCCGGGGTGACGGGCCGCCGGACGGCAGCGGCAACATGCCAAGAGGAGGCAGCGGTTCGGCGGTGGTGACCGGTTCGCTGCGGCACGGGCCGTCCTGACCGATGGTCAGGCGGTAGGGCCAGGGGTGGCCGCAGTTGACGGCCGTGACCTCGCCGTCCGCACGCACCTCCAGCAGGAGCACCGTCACGAACTCCTCGTCCACCTCGACGGATTCCGCCGCTGCCCCGCTCTCCGGCGAGCCGGACGGTGCGTGGCGGCGGTCGTCCAGGTGCCGCTCCAGCGCCCGCTCCAGGCGGTACGGCACCCGCTCCAGCCGCGGTTCGTCGTGTGCGGCCTCGCGGAAGCTGCCGAGCACGGCGGCCACCGTGCCGACGGCGCCGAGCCCGTGCCCGCGTACGTCGCCGATCACGATGCGCACGCCGTGCGCGGTGGCGACCGCGTCGTACAGGTCACCGCCCACCGCGGCACCACGGGCCGACGAGAGATAGCCGGCCGCGACGGTGAGCCCCTCGATGTGCGGCGGCAGTGGCCGTATCAGCGCCTGCTGCGCGGCGGTTGCGACCTCCCGGATACGCGCGAGCTCGTCGGTCAGGCGCACGCGCCGCCGCATCGTGAAGCAGCTGGCCATCGCGACGGAGATGATCGCCCCGCACATCCCGGCTCTGCTGCCGATCTCCTCGTAGACGGGGACGCTCCCCACCGGGTACAGCGCGAGGAGCGCGCATCCGCCGCCGAGCCACACACCGCTGCGTGCCCCCGTGCCGGCGCAGGCCAGCGCGGGCGTGGCGGCCAGCAGCGCGAGAGCGTGGGTGTTCACGGGCAGCAGCAGCTCCCACACGACCACGCCCGCCGCCCACAGGGCGGGCACGGCGAAGCCCACCGCTCTTCGCACGCTCCAGTTCCGCGAATCGTGAGTGGCCCTCGTTCCGCGGTCGGCAGTGTCCGCTCCCGCCGGGCCGGAGCTGCTCACGCCGACGCGCGTTCGCTGGTCTGCGGTCATGCCGATCGGTCCCTCCGGCCTCCGGGCGGTCCCCCGCCCCTCACGTGCTGCTGTCCTGCCCCCCTCCCTCCGGCTCCACCGGAACCGTGCACCCCGTGCCATCCCCCTGCGACCAGCACGATGGTGTCCGAAGCGGCGGCCGGAACGACCCAGGTCCCGCATTACTCACACGATTGAGTGAGTCGACGCGTGGCTGTGCGGCCCGCTCCGGCGCATGCGCCTACTCGGTGGCCCCGAATGTTCCAGGACGCACGGAGGCCCGGCCCCGGGCGATTCCGGGACCGGGCCTCCGTGAGCGTCAGGCCCCTGCCGGGGACTCCGCCCCACGCAGGGTCGCGCCCGTGCGTTCGACGGCCGAGGCGACCGCGGCATCGCGTGCCGCCGAGGCCTCCTCTGCGGTCAGCGTGCGGTCGCGCGCACGGAAGCGCAGCGCGTACGCCAGGGACTTCTTGCCGCTGCCGAGCTGTTCGCCCGTGAAGACGTCGAACAGGCGCACCGATTCGAGGAGTTCACCGGCACCCTCGCGCAGCGCCTTCTCCACCCGCGCCGCCGGAACGGACTCGTCCACGACCAGCGCGACGTCCCGCGTCGCCACCGGGAAGCCGGAGATCCGCGGGGCGGGCACGACCGATCCGCCCGCCTCCTCTACGGCGTCGAGGTCGAGCTCCATCGCGCAGGACCGCGGCGGCAGGCCGAGCGCCTTGACGACCCGCGGGTGCAGTTCGCCCGCGTGCCCCACGAGCGTCTCGCCACCCTCGCCGTCGCCGACGAACAGTGCCGCGCACCGGCCCGGGTGCCAGGGCTCGAACTGGGCGCTGCGGACGGTGAGTTCCACCCGCGCGGCGCCCGCCACACAGCGGGCGGCCTCCACGGCGTCGGCCCAAACCGCGGGGTGGCCCTCGCCCCACCAGCCGGGCCGTTCACGGGGGCCGGCGAGGACGGCCGCCGCGTACCGGGGCTGGCGCGGCAGCGCCGAGTCCAGCGAGGCGATCTCCTCGTCCCCGGGCCGGGCGTCCACGCGCAGCCGTTCCGCACGGGACTCGTCCCCTGTCGGCAGGAAGACCAGGCCCGTCTCGAAGAGGGCCAGGCCGCCGTGGCTGCCCTGGCTGCCACGGCCCTCGTTGCGGCGCAGCGCCGCGAGAAGGCCCGGCAGCAGCGTCGTGCGCAGCGACGGCTCCTCGTCGGAGAGCGGGTTGACCAGCGTCACCGTACGGCGGCGCGTGTCGTCCTCGGCGAGGCCGAGCTGGTCGAAGGAATCCGGCCCGACGAAGGGGTAGTTGAGCGCTTCGACATAGCCGGCGCCCGCCAGCGCACGTCCGACCCTGCGGTGCAGGCGCTGCCGTTCGGTCAGGCCCCGGCCGGCGGGCGGCCTGGGCAGGGTGGAGGGCAGGTTCTCGTAGCCCTCCAGCCGGATGACCTCCTCCGCCAGGTCGTTGGGGTCGGTCAGGTCGGAACGCCAGGACGGCACGGTGACGGTGAGCTCGTCCTGCCCGTACACGTCGCATCCCACCTGGAGCAGGCGGTGCACGACCGTCTCGCGGTCGTATTCGACGCCCGCGACCCGGCCCGGGTGGGTGACGGGGATCTTGATCGTGTGAGGCCCGTGCGGTGTGACGAACTGGGTCACTCCGGCCTCCGCCCTGCCTCCGGCGAGCAGCACCAGCAGGTCCACGGTGCGCTGCGCCGCGGCCGCGGCGGCCTCGGGGTCGACGCCTCGTTCGAACCGCCGCGAAGCCTCCGAGGAGATCCTGTGCCGCCTGCTGGAACGCGCCACGGTGACCGGGTCGAAGTGGGCTGCTTCCACGACGACTTCGGTCGTCCCGCGCCACTCGCCGCTCTCCGGGTCCTGCTCGGGGTCGGCGATTTCGCTGTGGATGCCGCCCATCACACCGGCGAGGCCGATGGGCCCGGCGTCATCGGCGATGACGAGGTCTTCTGCGTCCAGCTTCCGCTTCGTCCCGTCGAGGGTGGTCAGCAGCTCGCCCGGGGTGGCCCGGCGGACCGTGATCGGGCCCTCCAGCCGGGAGCGGTCATAGGCGTGCAGCGGCGAACCCAGCTCCAGCATCACGTAGTTGGTGATGTCCACGGGCAGGGAGACGGGCCGCATGCCCGACTTCTGCAGCCGCCGCTGGAGCCACAGCGGGGACGTGGCCTCCGGCCGCAGCCCCGTGACCGTGCGGGCGGCGAAGCGGTCGCAGCCCTTCGGGTCGGAGACGTTGACCTGGAAGCCGTCCGCGTTGGGTGTGGGCACGTCCAGCAGCGCGGGGTCGCGCAGCTGGAGCCCGTAGGCCGTCGCCGTCTCGCGGGCGATGCCCCGCATGGACAGGCAGTAGCCGCGGTCGGGCGTGACCGCGATGTCCAGCACCTCGTCGACGAGTTCGAGCAGCTCGATCGCGTCGGTGCCCGGCTCGTACTCCGGCGGCAGGACGATGATCCCCGAGTGGTCGTCACCCATGTCCAGCTCGGCGGCCGAGCAGATCATGCCCTCGGAGACCTTGCCGTAGGTCTTGCGGGCGCTGATGGCGAAGTCGCCGGGCAGCACCGCGCCCGGCAGCACGACGACGACCTTGTCGCCGACGACGAAGTTGCTCGCGCCGCACACGATGTTCTGCGGCTCGCCGGTTCCGTTGGCCTGGCCGACATCGACCTGGCAGTAGCGGATCGGCTTCTTGAACTCCGTCAGCTCCTCGATGGCGAGCACCTTGCCGACGACGAGCGGACCCTTGAGGCCGGAACCGAGACGGTCGACGGTCTCGACCTCCAGACCGGCCGCGATCAGTTTCGCCGCGACGTCACGGCCGGTCTCGCCCGCCGGCAGGTCGACGTACTCTCGCAGCCACGAAAGCGGGGCGCGCATCAGATCTCCATCCCGAACGGCCTGGTGAAGCGCACGTCACCCTCGACCATGTCTCGCATGTCCTCGACGTTGTGGCGGAACATCAGCATCCGCTCGATCCCGAACCCGAAGGCGAATCCGCTGTACTTCTCCGGGTCCACGCCGCAGGCGGTCAGCACACGCGGGTTGACCATGCCGCAGCCGCCCAGCTCGATCCAGCCCTCGCTGGAGCAGGTGCGGCACGGGCGGTCCGGGTCGCCGACGGACTCGCCGTGGCAGCGGTAGCAGACCATGTCCATCTCGGCGGACGGCTCGGTGAAGGGGAAGTAGTTGGGACGCAGACGGGTGTGCACGCCCTCGCCGAACAGCTCCCGCACCATGTGGTCGAGCGTGCCCTTCAGGTCGGCCATGGTCAGGCCCTCGTCGACGGCCAGCAGCTCGACCTGTGTGAAGACAGGCGTGTGCGTCGCGTCCAGCTCGTCGGTGCGGAAGACCCGGCCGGGGCAGATGACGTAAACGGGGGGCTCGCGGTCGAGCATCGTACGGATCTGCACGGGCGAGGTGTGCGTGCGCAGGACGACGCCGCTGTCCTCGCCGTCCTTCCCTTCCGCCACGCTCTCCTTGCCGGGGCGTACGAAGAAGGTGTCCTGCATCGTGCGCGCCGGGTGGTCGGGCGCGATGTTGAGGGCGTCGAAGTTGAACCACTCCGCCTCGGCCTCGGGGCCTTCGGCGACCTCGTACCCCATGGCGACGAAGATGTCCTCGACGCGCTCGCTGAACGTCGTCAGCGGATGGCGGGCGCCTTCGGGCAGACGGTCGTAGGGCAGCGTGACGTCGACGGCCTCCTCGACGAGGACTCGCTCGTCGCGTTCGCGCTCCAGCTCCTCCTGCCGGTTCTTCAGCGCCTGGCCGACAGCGCCGCGTGCCTGGCCGACGCGCTTGCCGGCCTCGGCCTTGGCGTGCGGCGGGAGGGCGCCGATCTCGCGGTTGGCGAGAGCCAGCGGGGAGCGGTCGCCTGCGTGTGCGGCCTTCACCTCTCGCAGCGCTTCGAGATCACCGGCCGCGGCGATGGCGGCGAGCGCCTCGTCCTTCGCGCGGTCGACGACTTCCGGTTTGAGTGCCTCGACCTCGACGGGGTCGTAGGACTTATTGGGTGCGGACATCTTTTCCCGTACTTCCGATTGGATCCGGCTGCGCAAGGGTGCCAGCAGCCGAGTCTAGATGGAGGGGCGTGCTGCCCCGCACACGGCCGTGATCGGCCGATCACGCGGAGGGGCCACGCTCCCGCGGGCCGCGGAGAAGCCCGTGCGCGCCACTCAGGCCATGAAGGCCGGGGCGCCCACGGGCAGGGTAAATCGGAACCGGGCACCGCCGGCGACCGCCCGGTCCACGGTGATCGTCCCGCCGTGCGCCTCGACGATGCCCTTGACGATGTACAGGCCCAGGCCCGTGCCGCCGCGCTTGCTGCCCCGCCAGAAGCGGGTGAAGACGCGGCTCATCGACTCCTCGGGGATGCCGGGGCCTTCGTCGCTCACGGTGACTGCCGTTCCTTCTTCGTCGCTGCGGGAGGGTGCGGGTGCCACTTCAATGGTGACAGTGCCCTCGCCGTGCCGCACCGCGTTTTCCAGCAGGTTGCCCAGCACCTGGTCGATCTTGTCCGGGTCCGCCCACAGGCCGGGCAGGGGCTCGCTGATGCGTGTGACGAAGCGGTCCGCGGTGCGTCCGGCCGCGATGTGTGCCTCGACGTGACGGCGCACGGCCGCGGCCATGTCCACCGGCTGGCGCCGCACCTCGAGGCGTCCGGAGTCGATGCGAGATATGTCGAGCAGTTCGGCGATGAGCCTGGTGACGCGGTTGGCGTCGGAGTCCACGGTCTCCAGCATCAGCCGCTTCTGGTCGTCGGTGAAGCGTTCCCACTTCGCCAGCAGCGTCGCGGTGAAGCCCTTCACGGAGGTGAGCGGCGAGCGCAGTTCGTGCGCGACCGTCGCTATCAGCTCGGCATGGCTGCGCTCGGCACGCCTGCGCGCCTCGGTCCCGCGTACGGTCACCACGAGCCGCTGCACGGGGCCCTTCGGGCGGGCCCGCACGTAGCGTGCGGCGACCATGACTTCGCGGCCGCCGGGCAGGAGCAGGTTCCGTTCGGGCTGGCCGGTGCGGGTGGCGAGGCCGCCGTAGGGGTCGGTCAGCTGCCACCATCGGCGGCCGTCCATGTCCTCCAGAGGCAGCGCCTGCTGGAGGGGGCCGCCGAGGACGTCGGCGGCGCTGAGCCCCGTGATGCGGGCCGCGGCGGCGTTGAAGCAGACGACCCGGCCGGCAGAGTCGGCGACGACGAGGCCGTCGGGCAGATCGTCGGGGTGTACGCCGGGTCCGGTGGCCGCTGCGCGGGGGGCCGGGCCGGAGTTCGGGATGCCGCCCTCGGAGTCCTGGGCGTGCTGCTCGTCGGAGCTGTTGGTTGCGGCCGGTCCGGCGGAGGCACCGGATGACGGGGAAGGGGCGCCGCGCGGCTGAGTGCGCTGCGTCCGCACCTCCATTTCCGCTGCACCCCCCTCGTCTGGCCTCACTGGTCCACCGGCCCCAACTGGCTCGACTGGCTCCGCCCCGGGCCCGGCCACCCTACTAGTGCGGCGTCCACGATGTCCCTCCCCGCGACGTGGGGCGGAGCCGCACGCGCCGGCGGGGGACGTGCCGTGAACACGGGCCGAGCGGGCACATGTTGCCGGTCCACTTCCGCGCGCCCGCCGGAGGATTCCCTCGCCCCGTCCCGGGTGGCGCCCGTTCCGGGGCGTGCGGCCCCGGGCGGGCCTTACGCGCCGTCGCCGTTCGCGGCCCCGCCGCGCCCTGCGACGCTGCGCTGTGCACGGGCCGAGGCATACAGGCAGACTGCCGCCGCCGTCGCCAGATTGAGGCTCTCCGCCCGGCCGTGGATCGGCACCCGCACCACCTCGTCCGCGAGGGCACGGGTCTCCTCGGGCAGGCCCCATGCCTCGTTCCCGAAGATCCAGCCGGTGGGGCCGCTCATGGTGCCGGCGTCGAGTTCGGCGTCCAGGTCCCGCTCGCCGCTTCCGTCGGCGGCGAGCAGGCGTACACCGGCGGCGCGCAGTCCCTCGGCGGCCTTCCCGGCGGGAACGCCGACGGCGACGGGCAGATGGAAGAGCGAACCCGCGGACGCCCGTACGGTCTTGGGGTTGTAGAGGTCGACGGACGCGTCGGTCAGGACGACGGCGTCGGCCCCCGCGGCGTCGGCGCATCGCAGCACGGTGCCGGCGTTCCCGGGATCCCGTACGTGCGCGAGGACGGCAACGAGGCGAGGCCGGGCGGAGAGGACGGCCTCCAGCGGGGAGTCGACGAAACGGCAGACCCCGATCAGTCCCTGCGGGCTGACCGTCTGGGCGATGCCGTCGAGCGTCTGCGGATCGGCGAGATGGACCCGGGCGCCCGAATCCCGCGCCTCGCGCAGGATCCCGGGGTGACGGTCAGCGGCCTCGGGCGTCGCGAACAGCTCGACCAGGGCGGGACCGGCTTCCGCCCCCGCGCCTGCGTCTCCTCCGCCCGCCTCGGTGTGGGAGGGCCGGTGTGCCACGGCCTCCCGCACGGCCTGCGGTCCCTCGGCGAGGAAACGGCGGTCCTTGGCGCGGAAGTTGCGCCGCACCAGGCGCCGCGCCGCGGCGACGCGTGCGGAGCGTGGCGAGATCAGGTCGGGGGTGCCCATGGGCGGCGGCTCACTTCCCAGTTCGTGACCGTGCGGCACGCGACAGCAGCGGACCCGCGGGCGCGATGCCCGCGGGTCCGCTGCAGTGCGTCATACGTCCTGCGTGCTTCAGGCTGCCTTCGGGGCGTTGACGTCGCTCGGCAGGGCCTTCTGCGCCACCTCGACGAGAGCGGTGAACGCGCCCGCGTCGTTGACCGCGAGGTCGGCCAGGATCTTGCGGTCCACCTCGATGTTGGCGGCCTTCAGACCCTGGATGAAGCGGTTGTAGGTGATGCCGTTGGCGCGGGCAGCGGCATTGATGCGCTGGATCCACAGCTGGCGGAAGTCGCCCTTGCGCCGCTTGCGGTCGTTGTAGTTGTAGACGTAGGAGTGAGTGACCTGCTCCTTCGCCTTCCTGTACAGACGCGAGCGCTGGCCGCGGTAACCGCTGGCCTGCTCGAGGATCGCCCGGCGCTTCTTGTGTGCGTTGACTGACCGCTTGACGCGTGCCACTTGATAACTCCTTGGTACACGGGGCCGGTCTGGTGGGACGACCACCCAGCCCGAATCGATTGGGTCCCGGCCGGGCCGGACTTACTTGCCGAGAAGCTTCTTGGCCTTCTTGGCGTCGGCCGAGGACGCCTCGGTGCTGCCGGCGAGGCGGCGCGTCAACGTGGACGGCTTGTGCTCGAGATAGTGGCGGCGACCGGCACGCTGGCGCATCACCTTGCCCGAGCCTGTGATCTTGAAGCGCTTGCGGGCACCACTGTGCGTCTTGTTCTTCGGCATGTCGCCGTTCACTCCTCGTCGGTGGCGCCTCGCGCTCGGCCGGGGGCCGGCGGCGGAGGCGCCGTCTGTCGCTTACGGGTTGTCCAGGGGGTCCCGAGGCCGGGGCCCCTTGAGGGCTCACGCCTCAGCGGGCTCCTCGGCGGGGCTGCTCTCCTGCTGGCGGCCGGCCTTGCGGGCGGCCTGAGCCTCGCGGGCTTCGGCCATGGCCTCGGTCTTCTTCTTGTGCGGACCGAGGACCATGATCATGTTACGGCCGTCCTGCTTCGGGTTGGATTCCACGAAGCCCAGGTCGGCGACGTCGTCCGCGAGCCGCTGGAGCAGCCGGAAGCCCAGCTCGGGGCGGGACTGCTCGCGTCCGCGGAACATGATCGTGATCTTGACCTTGTCACCCTGCTTGAGGAACCGGACGACGTGACCCTTCTTGGTGTCGTAGTCGTGCGGATCGATCTTCGGCCGGAGCTTCATCTCCTTGATGACCGTGTGCGCCTGGTTCTTGCGCGCCTCACGGGCCTTCATGGCCGACTCGTACTTGAACTTTCCGTAGTCCATGAGCTTGCACACCGGCGGACGGGCTGTCGCGGCCACCTCGACGAGGTCGAGGTCGTATTCCTGTGCGAGCTCCAGGGCCTTGGCAAGCGGCACGATGCCGACCTGCTCGCCACTGGGACCGACGAGTCGCACCTCAGGGACGCGAATCCGGTCGTTGATGCGGGGCTCGGCGCTGATGGGGCCTCCTCGGGTACACGACGCGGCGGTCTGGCGGACGGCCGCGCAAGTGATGTCGTCTTAGTGACCACCGCGCCGGAGACGCAAAAAACGCCCCTGACGGACACAGGCGGTGGCTCCTCAAAGACCTGGAGCACCGTCGCGCGATCCGCGGGGCGCAGCCTGACCGTTGACCCGCGGCCCGGCGGGGCCGTCAGGTGGGAGTTCGGAGCCTCCACTTGCGGGCTGAAGCACTTACTCTCCAGCCGGTCGATATCCCAGCATACCAGGGGTCACCGAAGGTCCCCACCGGGGTCACCTGGGCGGGAGCCCTCACGGCTCGGGGGCCTAGGGTGGCACGCATGAGCGACACCGAATCGAATCGCCCCGCGGGGGCCGGCGGCCAGGGCCCCGGTGCTCCCGACTTCGACAGCTTGACCCGCGACATCGCGGACGTCCCGGCGGTCGAGGTGATCACCACGGTCGCTGTGCATCTGATGAGCTCGGCCGCGGTCAACCTGGGCCTCTCCGAGGACGGCGAGCAGCACCGTGACCTGGACGAGGCGCGGAAGCTCATCCACTCCCTGGCCGGCCTCGTCACCGCGAGTGCCACGGAGATCGGCACGTACCACGCGGCGCCGCTCCGCGACGGTCTGAAGTCCCTGCAGCTGGCCTTCCGCGAGGCGTCGGCCGTGCCGGACGAACCCGGGCAGGGCCCCGGCGAGAAGTTCACGGGCCCCGTATTCAGCTGAGCACACGGTGGCCGGACCGGAGATGTTCCGGCCCGGCCCGTTCCGTCCGTTCAGCGGGGCGACCCCGAGGGCTGAAGGTTCCGGTGCAGTTCCGCGCCGGCCGGCGGGTGCGTGACGCGGTGCACCGCCGCCGCGAGCAGGCCCCCCACGAGCGGGGCCACCAGGAAGAGCCAGAACTGGGTCAGTGCGGCACCGCCGGCGAAGATGGCCGGACCCAGGCTGCGGGCCGGATTGACCGAGGCGCCCGTCAGCGGGATGCCGATCAGATTGACCACGGCCAGCGTGAGGCCGATGGGGATACCGCCGAAGCCCGCGATGGTCACCTTGTGGGTCATGCACAGGTAGACGTAGACGAGCAGCGCGGTCATCATCAGCTCCGCCAGGAACGCGCCGCCCAGGTTGATCTGCACCGCGGAGCGGTCACCGAAGCCGTTGCTGCCGAAGCTCTCGCTGGTCTGCAGTCCGGGGACCTGCTTGGCGAGCAGGAAGAGCAGTGCGGCACCCGCGATGGCGCCGGCGATCTGCGCGACCCAGTACCTGATCGCCGTCGGCAGGTCCATGCGCTTGGCCGCCACCATCCCGAGGGTGACCGCGGGATTCACGTGGGCGCCGGAGACCGGTCCGAAGACGTAGGCCAGCGCGAGCAGCGTGAACCCGAACGCGAGGGCGATACCGAGCGTCCCGATGTACTCACCCGACAGCACCGTGGCGCCCACCGCGAAGAACACGAGGACCAGGGTTCCCAGGAATTCCGCCGCAGTGGTCTGCAGCTCCGTCTCGGTCGACATGGCACTCCTGACACGTCGGGAATGGTCGTCCACCATCCTCCGCCGCCTGCACCGGGCTCGCATGTCGAGTGGGAACAGGCCTTCCACCAGCGACGATGCGCTTGACCACCCTGCTTCCACCGCGGCCGGGCCACCGTGGGCCGCCGCGCGGCGGGTGGGCCCGCCCGGTCAGCAAGCCCCGGACAGAAGACAGTCAGCGCCGGTGGAGAGCGTTCTCGGGCAGGGTGCTGCCGGGCGGGAGCAGCGCCAGTTCGAGGCCCCGGACGAGACGTGAGCGCAGCGTCTCGTCGGACGCGAGCGCGCCGGCCAGCCGCCGCACGGTCGCGGTGGCTGCCGCGGCATCGGCGGCGGCGTCCGGGGTGAGCGTTATGGCGAGGGTAGCGTCGGCCGTGGGACCGCCGAGCGCCAGATGTGCGCCTGCCACATCTGGCTCGGCCTCCAGCAGGGCTCGCAACGCGGCCGTGACGTGGGGATCGGCGGCAGGGTCGGCACTGGTGCGGCCCTCGGCGAGCGCACGCAGTGCGGCGCCGGTGAGCTGATACGTCACGGGCCCGGCGAGGTCCAGGACGAGGGTGTCGGCCTTCTCCTGGGCGAGCGCCCGCAGCGCCTGGCCCAGCGCCACGGCCACCGGCCGTGCCTCCGCGTTCCAGCGGGCGAGGGTCTCGGTGCTCGTGAACGCGGGGAGTGCCCGGCGCCCTCCTGGAGAGGTGAGCGTCGGCACGGCCATGTCGCTCGTCTTGTCGCGGCGCAGCCCCGACTCGTCGGTCTCGGCCTCGCCCAGGACCGCGACGACGGGGACCAGCAACCGCGCCCCGGCGAGGGCTTCGAGCACACACTGCTCGGCGCCAGGTTCCCCGGGGGCGGCCTGCCAGGCGGCGAGCGCCCCGGCGAGAGCGGGGTCGGCCGAGCCGGTGTCGGCTGCGAAGCCGGGGTCGGGGATGTTCTTGAGCGGCGCCACGGACGGCAGCTTAGTTCCGAGCCGTGGCGGTCTCCGACGCCGGGGCGCGGCCGGGCCCCGGCGCTCGGCGCACCCCGACCGTCCCGTCGCGTCCCTCACGGCGGGAGCCACGGAGCTCCGCCCGTCAGCGCTCACGTGACCCCGAGCCCAGGCCGCGCAACGTCTCCAGGTTCACGCCCTTGTGCACGGCCACCGCGCCGCCGACGAGCAGCAGCCCGAGCACGGCGGCGATGGTCGCCAGCCAGCCCGCGCTGGGTCCGTCGTCCGGGCCGGTGCCGAAGAACTCGCTCCGGTACGGCGGATGACTGGGCTCCTGTTTGCGGGGCTTGATGTTCGAGCCCATCTCGATGGCTGCCGCGGGGTCGACGACGCCCGTGCCCAGGGCGTCGCTGCGTCCGCCCTCCGGGGTGTGGCGTGCCGTGTCGGAGATGAGGTCCTTGATCTGCGCGGGGCTGAGGTCCGGGTGGGCGGCCCGTACGAGCGCGACCGCCCCGGAGGCGAACGCCGAGGCGGCGCTGGTGCCCCAGCCCTCGTAGTAGTGCCGGTCAGGGTCGGCGATCAGCACCCCCTTGCCGGGGGCGGCGACGGTCGCGTACCAGCGCCGGGTGGAGAAGGAGGCCCGTGCACCGCGGCGGTCGACGGCGGTGACCGCCATGACGCCGGGATAGGCCGCCGGGTAGGAGACGTGGTCGCCCTCCTCGCCGCCGTTGCCGGCGGAGGCCACGACGACGGAGCCCCGGCGCTGCGCGTAGCGGACGGCGGCGTCCTCGCCGGGCTCGGGGTGAGCCGAGCTGCTGTCGTCCCCGAGGGAGAGGTTGATGACGTCCGCGCCCTTGTCGGCGGCCCAGCGGATGCCGTCGGCGAGGGCGGTGGCGCGGGAGTTGCGGGCCTCCTTGCGCTTGGGGTCGCTGTCCTCGAGGAGGACCCGCACGGGAAGGATCTTCGCCTCGGGTGCGACGCCCATGACGCCGAGCTTGTCGCCCTTGCCATGACCGTGGCCGGCGATGATCCCCGCCATGGCGGTGCCGTGCCGGGCCCACGCGCGGTCGCCCTTCTTGGCGCCGATGCGGATGAAGTCGCGGCCCTCGCGGACGCTCCCCTTCAGGTCCGGATGGCCGGAGTCGACCCCGGTGTCCAGCACGGCGACGGTGATGCCCTTGCCCTTGGTGGTCTTCCATGCGTCCGCCACCTGGATGGCCTTCAGGCCCCACTGCTGGCGCTGGACGCCCTCTCCCTCGGCCGCCTGTGCGCTCCCGGCTGCCGGGAGCAGTCCAAGCGCCGCCGCCAGTGCCACGACGGCCACGCGCCGCGGCCCGATGTGCCGGGCCGGACCTCCCATGGGACTTGTATGCGTCACTGGTCGCCCTCTTCCCCCGCCGCATTGCGCAGCCGGCGCTCGATGCGGTCCGCGATGCCCTGTGCGTCGTGGCCGAGACCGGCCTGCGCGGCCGCCGAGGTCTCGCCCTTCTCGGTGGCCTCCGCTGCGGCCTGCGGGTCGCTGACGATCCGTCCGTCCGCGAAGCCGCTCACGGCGTAGACGACGACGGGTGCGTCGGAGAGCACCCGCATCGTCCAACTGGCACGCTGCGCATCGCCGAAGTCGGCCGAGACCGTGCCGCGTGATCCGTACGGACGGGGCATCAGATCGGTGCGCTCGCTGAGGTTTTCGACCGCGAACCGCTTGCGGAGCGCGCGCATGCCCGCACCTTCGGAGCGGGTGAAGAGCAGTCCGACGGTCGTCACGGAACTGGTCGTCTCGTCGGCGTACGTGGCCCGCACGAGACGGCTGCAACCGACGGGCAGGAGGGCCTTGGCGAGCAACGGGTCGAACGCCTCACGGCAGTTGCTGTCCGGCGCGACCGCGACGCGGAGCCAGCGGCGGTCGGCTCCGCCCGGGCCGGCGCCCTTCCCCTCGAGGACGCGGGGGAAGAGGGCGTCGACCGAGCTGTTGTGCCACGCGGCACGCATGTCGTCGAACGAACCCTCGGTGGCGGCCTGTTGGCCCGGATCGTCGGTGAGGAACGTACCCGCGGCCGCCCCGCCCAGCAGACCCACTCCAAGGACGAGACAGACGGCGGCGGCGACGGTACGGGGCGCCGGCCGGTGGTGGGCGGGCTCGTCACTGATGGGCCGCAACTGCCACGTGGGAGGTCCGGGGTCGGGATAGTCGGGCTGCCGCGACGGAAGGGGATTCCCGGCCGGTCCCGCAGGTCCCAACGGACGCTGGGGCGGGACGGTGCTCGCAGGCGGAAGCGGTGCGCCGGGACCGGTGCCTCGGGTGTATCTGTCCCCGGCCGGGCCGGCATCACGGGCCCGCCCGGTGTCGTCGGGGTGAGGCGGGCTGCGGCGCGGTGGCCAGGACGTCAGCGGCTCACCTGTGGGCGGCGGAGGCTGGGGAATCGCGGCGACCCGGGGAAGCTGCGGCCCGCCTGACGGGGACGACGCGCCGGGCCGGCCGGGATCGGCAGAAGGGTCTGACGGGGCGGACGAGGACTCCGGTTCGGAGGGCCTGGATGCGTCCGATTCCGTGTCGTGCGGCATGTGTGCGGTGGGCTCGTCTCTCTGTGCATGCTCCACGGGCCCGCCCTGGCGCGGAGGCGCAGACGGGCGCGGGGGAAAGGCGGGGCGTGGCGGGACCTGGGGACGTCCGGGATATGAGCCCGGGGAAGGGTCCTGGGAGTGTGTGCGGTCGGCATCAGTGCTCATCTGCACCCCTCCCGCGCGCAGTGCCACCCCACACGATCCCTTTCGGGGCATGCCGGTTCTAATCGGACAGCACGCCGCTGGTCCAGACTCATGGCAGCGTGCGGCCGTCACTCTACGGGGCGAACTGGTGGTCACGGCAACCCGGTCGAGCAGATGGGAGGACTGTCCCGCACGCCTTCGCTCTGGCAAGCTGCCCGCGTGCCCGACGCCTCTTCAGACCTCGCAGCCGACCGCAGCCGCTACGACCGGGCGACGGCGCATCTGGACCCGCCGCTGGCCGTCGTCGACCTGGACGCGTTCGACGCCAACGCCTCCGACCTGGTGCGCCGCGCGGGCGGCAAGCCGATCCGCGTGGCCAGCAAGTCGGTGCGCTGCAGGGCGCTGCTGGAGCGGGTGCTCTCCCGTGACGGTTTCGCCGGTGTGCTCTCCTTCACGCTCGCCGAGTCGCTGTGGCTGGCGCGCTCCGGAATCGACGACGTGCTGCTGGCCTATCCGTCCGCGGACCGTTCCGGGTACGCCGAGCTCGCCTCGGACCCGAAGCTCGCCCGGAGCGTGACCGTGATGGTCGACGACACCGACCAGCTGGACCTCATCGACGCCGCGAGGGAGGGCGGCACGCAGGAGATCCGGGTCTGCCTCGAACTCGACACCTCCCTGCGGCTGTTGGGCGGCCGTGTCCGCATCGGTGCGCGCCGTTCACCGGTGCACTCCCCCACCCGGCTCGCGGAGCTCGCCCGCTCTGTCACCCGCCGCGAGGGCTTCCGCCTGACGGGACTGATGGCCTACGAAGGTCACATCGCCGGGGTCGGCGACGCAGCGCCCGGCAACTGGGCACGCTCGCGCGGCGTACGGCTCATGCAGGCGGCGGCCAAGCGGGAGCTGGCCGCGCGCAGGGCGGCGGCCGTGCGGGCGGTGCGCCGCGTCGCTCCCGGCCTGGAGCTCGTCAACGGGGGCGGCACGGGGAGCGTGCAGCACACGGCCGCCGAGGAGGCGGTCACGGAGATCGCGGCGGGCTCCGGCCTGTTCGTGCCGCGCCTGTTCGACCACTACACGTCGTTCACCGGGCGCCCGGCCGCGCTCTTCGCCCTGCCGGTCGTACGCAGACCGGGCGTGGGCGTGGTGACGGTCCTGGGCGGGGGCTATCCGGCTTCCGGAGCGCCCGGTCCGGACCGTCTGCCGCAGCCCTACCTTCCCGAGGGGCTTCGCTACGACAAGCAGGAGGGGGCGGGCGAGGTGCAGACGCCGCTGCTCGGGCCGCCCGCCGACGACCTCCTCGTGGGAGACCGGGTCTGGTTCCGGCACGCCAAGGCCGGGGAGCTGTGCGAGCGGTTCGACACGCTGCACGTGATCGAGGGCGACCGCGTCACCGGCACGTTCCCGACATACCGGGGCGAGGGTCACACATTCCTCTGAGGATCGTGCGGCGGGTCCCCGGACCTACCCGCACCACGGTCCACGACATGGCGCGCACCGCCGGCACCCCTGCCCCCGGGGCGGTCACGCCGTCCGCTCTCAGACGTCTTCGCTCGGGCTGTCCTGATCCGATTCGCGCTCGGTGACTCCTGCGGCGAGCTTGTCCATGTCGCTCAGCGGCGGAGCTGACTTCGCGATGTCGAAGCCGGTGCGCAGCAGCAGCATCTCCCCCGACCCGTCCGGGTGTGTGAAGGCCACGGACTCGACGTAGGCGTCCGGCTTGGTGCGGTTGACGATCTTCCAGCGCACCCGGTACGCGTCCTGGCCGGCCACCGAGGTCTTCTCGGAGGCCACCGCCCTGTGCGAGGTGATGCCGCCGTAAGTGCCCTTGCTGTAGGCGAGTTGCGCGAACCGCCCGATGTCCTTCTTAGCGGTGTCCTCGGCGCTGCTCTTGCCTGCGGGCGCCACGACGATGACGGACGAGCCGCGCAGGCAGCTCTCCTCCTTGCTCCCGGGGCACTTGTACTCCCCGGTCGTGACCATCGGCCCGAACGGGTCGTGGTCCCAGCCCTTCAGAACCGGCAGGTCGACTCCCGACGCGGGGACGTCGCCCTCAGGCCCGCCGGGCGCCTCCGGGTCCTCCTCCGGCGCACCGGGGTCCTCTTCGGGGGTCTCGGGCTCGCCCGCTCCGGCCTCGTCGCGCGTAAGACCGGAACCGGGGCCGGTGCCGAAGGCCAGAACCACGCTGACGACGAGGGCGGCTACGAGGACCACCGCACCGACGATGCCCGCCACGAGAGGGCCGCGCACGGCAGCCTTGGTGCGGGTCTGCCCGGTCCAGGAGGTGCCGTCCCACCAGCGTTCCGCGGAGGGCGAGTTGGCTCTCTGCGCGGGGTCGGGATCGGGGTACCAGCCGGGCGGCGTCGTCATGCTCACGCATCGCACTGTAGGGCAACGTGTGTGCGAATCACACAGTCACCGCCCGGCCGGAGGCGTCCCCGCAGGGCATGGTCAGACGGGCGTCACGTACGCCCCGGAGATACCGCCGTCCACCATGAAGTCCGTCGCGTTGACGAACGAGGCGTCGTCGCTGGCCAGGAAGGCCACGGCGGCAGCGATCTCCTCCGGCTCGGCGAAGCGGCCCGGCGGCACGTGCACGAGCCGGCGCTGCGCACGCTCCGGGTCCTTCGCGAACAGCTCCTTCAGCAGCGGGGTGTTGACGGGCCCGGGGCAGATCGCGTTGACCCTGATGCCCTCCCGGGCGAACTGCACGCCCAGCTCCCGGGACATCGCGAGCACGCCGCCCTTGGAGGCCGTGTAGCTGATCTGGGAGGTGGCCGCGCCGAGCACGGCGACGAAGGAGGCGGTGTTGATGATCGAGCCGCGTCCCTGCCGCTGCATGTACGGGATGGCGTGCTTGCAGCACAGGTAGACCGAGGTGAGGTTGACCTGCTGCACGCGCTGCCACGCGTCGATGCCGGTGGTGAGGATCGAGTCGTCGTCCGGAGGCGAGATGCCGGCGTTGTTGAAGGCGATGTCGACCGAGCCGTAGGTCTCGTGCGCAGTGCGGAAGAGCGCCTCGACCTGCTCGGAGTCGGTGACGTCCGTCTCCACGTACAGACCGCCGGTCTCCTCGGCCGCCTTCTTGCCGCGCTCGCCGTCGACGTCGGCGCAGACCACCTTGGCGCCCTCCGAGGCGAGGCGCCGCGCGGACGCGAGGCCGATGCCGCTGCCCGCACCGGTCACCACGGCGGTGCGGCCGGTCAGGCGCCGGCACTGGGGCGTTGCCCCCTCGGGGCCGGTGAGCGATTCGGTCACGGCTGTACCTCCGTACTGATGAAGACGTTCTTGGTCTCGGTGAAGGCGGACAGCGCGTCGGGGCCGAGTTCACGGCCGAGCCCCGACTGCTTGTAGCCGCCGAAGGGAGTCGTGTAGCGCACGGCGCTGTGGGAATTGACCGACAGGTTGCCTGCCTGGACGGCGCGCGAGACGCGCAGCGCACGGCCCACGTCGCGGGTCCAGATCGAGCCCGACAGGCCGTAGTCGGAGTCGTTGGCGATGCGGACGGCCTCCGCCTCGTCCGCGAAGGGGATGGCCACGGCCACCGGTCCGAAGATCTCCTCTGCGCTGCGCCGGTCGCCGGGCCGCCCCTCCAGAACGGTGGCCGGATACCAGAAGCCCTTGCCGCCGGGGGCGTCTCCCCGGATCAGGGCGGGCTCGTCCTCGGGGACGTAGCCGCGCACGCGCTCGCGCTGGCGCTCCGAGATGAGCGGGCCCATCTGTGTCGCCGGGTCAGCGGGATCGCCGGCCGTGAAGGCCTTCACCGCCGGCTCCAGCAGCTCCAGGAAGCGGTCGTAGACCTCGCGTTGCACGAGGATGCGGCTGCGGGCGCAGCAGTCCTGGCCTGTGTTGTCCAGGAACGAGCCGGGGGCGGCGGTGGCGGCCAGTTCGAGGTCGGCGTCGGCGAAGACGATGTTGGGGCTCTTGCCGCCGAGTTCGAGCGTCACCGGCTTCACGCTCGCCGCGCACCGGGCCATGATGTCCCTGCCGACGGCGGTCGAACCCGTGAAGACGACCTTGGCCACCCGCGGATGCTCCACCAGCGCGGTGCCCGCCACCGGTCCCTCGCCGGGCAGCACTTGGAAGAGGCCCTCGGGAAGCCCCACCTCCAGGGCGAGTTCACTCAGGCGCAGCGCCGTCAGCGGCGTGGTCTCCGCGGGCTTGAGCACGACCGCGTTGCCGGCCGCCAGCGCGGGCGCCGTGCCCCAGGCGGCCACCGGCATGGGGAAGTTCCAGGGCGCGATGACGGCGACGACGCCGAGCGGTTCGGCGAAGGTGACGTCGATGCCTCCCTCGACCGGGATCTGACGTCCGCTGAGCCGCTCCACTCCCCCGGCGGCGTAGTCGAGGAGATCGCGGACGTTGCCCGCCTCGAACCGGGCGTTGCCGAGGGGGTGTCCGGCCTCCTGGACCTCCAACCCGGCCAGTTCCTCGAGGTGTTCGTCGACGACGACGGCGAACCGGCGCAGCAGCCGGGCGCGTTCGCCCGGAGCGAGCGCCGCCCACACGCTCTGCGCGCTCACCGCCCGCCGCACGGCCGCGTCGACCTCCGCCGGGCCGGCGGCGGTAACGGTGGTGATCAGTTCCTCGGTCGAGGGGTTGATGACCGGGAGTTCGTTCACGTGGTGCTCGTCCTGCAAAACTCGTTCCTCACATGCGCTCGAAGGAGCGGAAGCGCTCCCAGTCCGTGACGGCCGTGTCGTACGCCTTCTGCTCGACGTGCGCCATGTTCAGGTAATGAGTGACGACTTCCTCGCCGAACGCCTCGCGCGCGATGGCGCTCTGCTCCCACAGTTCTGCCGCCTCGCGCAGCGTGGAGGGCACGTGCGTGGCGTCGCCCGTGTAGGCGTTGCCGGTACAGGCCTCCTCGAGCTCCAGCTTCTGGTCCACGCCGTGGAGGCCCGCCGCGATCATCCCGGCGGTGGCCAGGTACGGATTCACGTCGCCGCCGGGCACACGGTTCTCCAAGCGGTGGCTGTGTCCGTGCCCGACGATGCGCAGCGCGCACGTGCGGTTGTCCGGGCCCCAGGCGACGGCCGTGGGCGCGAAGGAACCCGGCTGGAAACGCTTGTAGGAGTTGATGTTCGGGGCGTAGAGCAGCGTGAACTCCCGCATGGCCGCGAGCTGTCCGGCCAGGAAGTGCCGCATCGTGGCGGACATCCCGTACGGGCCGTCGTCGTCGGCGAGGACAGGGGCACCGTTCTCGTCGCGCAGCGAGAGATGGATGTGGCAGGAATTGCCCTCGCGCTCGTTGAACTTGGCCATGAAGGTGAGCGCCTGGCCCGACTGGGCGGCGATCTCCTTGGCGCCCGTCTTGTAGACGACGTGCTGGTCGCAGGTCGTGAGCGCCTCGTCGTAGCGGAAGGCGATCTCGTGCTGGCCCAGGTTGCACTCGCCCTTCGCGGACTCCACCTTCATCCCGGCCGCACCCATCTCGTTTCGGATGCGGCGCAGCAGCGGCTCGACGCGGCCGGTGCCGAGCATCGAGTAGTCGACGTTGTACTGGTTCGCCGGGGTCAGGTCCCGGTACGCGCTGTCCCACGCCTGCTCGTAGGTGTTCTGGAAGACCATGAACTCCAGCTCGGTGCCGGTGTACGCGCTCCAGCCGCGCTCGGCGAGGCGGTCGAGCTGGCGGCGGAGGATCTGCCGCGGGGAGGCGACGACGGGAGAGCCGTCGTGCCACGCCAGATCGGCGGTCAGCATCGCCGTGCCCGGGTTCCAGGGGACGAGGCGCATGGTGCTGGTGTCGCCGTGCATGGCGAAGTCGCCGTAACCGCGCTCCCAGGAGGACATGCTGTAGCCGTCGACGGTGTTCAGGTCGACGTCCACGGCGAGCAGGTAGTTGCAGCCCTCGGTGCCGTGCTCCAGGACCTCGTCCAGGAAGTGGCGGGCCGCGAACCTTTTGCCCTGCAGCCGCCCTTGCATATCGGTGAAGGCCAGGGCGACGGTATCGATCTCCTCCCGTTCGACGAGCACCCGCAGCTCGTCGACGGAGAGCAATGGTGTGCGTTCTGCCACGTCTGGCCTCCTGTCGGTCCACCGGAAGTCATAAGGTAGTCCCAGAGACCATTGGTTCGGAAGGGGTTCGATGAGGGAGGGGCAGTGAGAGCCGATCACACAGCCGCACCGGGGACCACCGGCGGGCGGCCCGGGAACGACCGGCTCGCCGCCGTGCTGCGCCCGGTGCGGGCCGGCAACGGCTTCGAGGAGGCTCTGGAGCAGATACTCCAGATCGTCCGGCTGGGCCTGGTCCCCGACGGCGAACGGCTCCCCGCCGAACGCGAACTCGCCGAACGCCTCGGCATCAGCCGCGTGATGCTCCGCGAAGTGCTCAAGGTACTCGCCGAACAGGGCCTGGTGATCAGCCGGCGCGGCCGCTACGGAGGCACCTTCGTGCAGCACCCGCAGCCTCCCGCACCCGACGCGGACACACCGGAGAATCCGCCCGGCGTCGTCGCGGCGCCCGAGGGCGTGGACGTGCGGGACACCCTGCGCTTCCGCGAGGTGCTCGAGACGGGCGCGGCCGAACTGTGCGCCTCCCGCGGGCTGGAGAAGTCCGAGGCCGCACAGCTGCGCGCGGCCTTGGACGCCACCCGGAACGCAGCCCTCGCCGACTACCGCCGCGGCGACACCCTCTTCCACCTCACCCTCGTCGAACTGGCCGGGTCCCCCACACTCACGGCCCAGTACGCGGCCGTGCGGGCCAAGGTCAACGACCTGCTGGGCCGCATCCCGCTGCTGGTGCGCAACCTGGAGCACGCGCAGCGCCAGCACGCGGAACTCGTCGAGGCCGTCCTGGCCGGCGACCCGGAGCGGGCGCGCACCGTCAGCCGCGAGCACTGCGCGGGTACGGCCGCACTGCTGCGGGGGTTCCTCGCATGACCGTCCGGCGTGACGGCGGCACACACACGAAATCCCCGCGTGACGCACCAGGGGTTGCGCTGCGCCCCACCTCGGCGCAAAGGTATGTAGCCACACCAATATGCCGAGGGTAGGAGCGGTCATGGCCGATGGAACCAAGTCCTCGCAGTCGTCCCCCGATACCGGCCCGGAAAGCGCGGAGGCCTATCTCCAGGCGCGGTCGCTGCGGCGGGGCAGCGCGGGGTGGCTGCTGCTGACCGGTCTGGGCGTCGCATACGTCGTCTCGGGCGACTACGCGGGCTGGAACTTCGGCCTCGCCGAAGGCGGTTTCGGGGGTCTGGCGATAGCCACCGTGCTCATGGGTACGATGTACACCTGCCTGGTCTTCTCCCTCGCGGAACTCTCCTCGATCCTGCCGACCGCCGGCGGCGGCTACGGCTTCGCCCGCCGGGCGCTGGGGACTTGGGGCGGCTTCCTGACCGGTACGGCCATCCTCATCGAGTACATCCTCGCCCCGGCGGCCATCGCCGTCTTCATCGGCGGCTACGTCGAGTCGCTCGGCCTCTTCGGCATCGAGGCGGGCTGGCCGGTCTATCTGGTGTGCTTCGCGCTCTTCATCGGCATCCACCTGTGGGGCGTCGGTGAGGCGCTGCGCTTCAGCTTCATCGTCACCGGCATCGCGGTCGCGGCCCTGCTGGTCTTCTGCATCGGCGCGTTCACGCACTTCGGCGACGCCTCGCTCAACGACGTCGCCGTCGACGGCTCCGCCTTCGGTTCCAGCGCGTGGCTGCCGCTCGGACTGCTGGGCATCTGGGCGGCGTTCCCCTTCGGCATGTGGTTCTTCCTCGGCGTCGAAGGCGTTCCGCTCGCCGCGGAGGAGGCCCGCGACCCGGTCCGGGCCATGCCGAAGGCTCTCGCGTGGTCGATCGGCATCCTGGTGCTCCTGGCCCTCCTGACGCTGATCCCCGCTGCCGGAGCGGCCGGTTCGGACGCCATCAAGGACGCCGACAACCCGCTCGTCGCTGCTCTGCAGACGGCGACCGGCGGCGAGCCCACGATGCTGAGCAGGGTCGTCAACTACGCGGGCCTGGCAGGCCTGGTGGCGTCCTTCTTCTCCCTCATCTACGCCGGGTCCCGGCAGCTGTTCGCCCTCTCACGCGCCGGATACCTGCCCCGGTTCCTCTCCCTGACGAGCCGTCGCAAGGCCCCCTACCTCGGTCTGCTGGTACCCGGCGTGATCGGCTTCGGGCTGGCGGCGTACACGGGCGACGGTGCGCGGATGCTGAACATCGCCGTCTTCGGCGCGGCCATCAGCTACGTGCTGATGTCCCTCTCGCACATCGTGCTGCGCCGCCGCGAGCCGGAGCTGCCCCGGCCCTACCGCACGCCCGGCGGGCTGGTCACTTCGTCGGTCGCCTTCGTTCTCGCCTGCTCGGCCGTCGTCGCCACGTTCCTGGTGGACCCGACCGCGGCCGGGATCGCCCTGGTCCTGTACGTCGTGGCCGTCGCCTACTTCGCCCTCTACAGCCGGCACCACCTGGTGGCCGCTGCCCCCGAGGAGGAGTTCGCGGCGCTCGCGGCCGCCGAGGCGGAGCTCGAGCGGGACTCCGACGGCGACGACCCCGCTCCCGCCCCGCACGCACGCTCCTAGACACCGTCCCGCCCGTCCTCGTTGACCGCCGGCCGGCTCCGTCCGGCCAGTGCCCGCCCGGCCGCCACCTCGCGCGCCGGGCGGGCATGCGGGCGTACGCGCGGCGGCCCGGGGCACGTCACGCCCGTACGCTGGAGCACCGGACGGGACCGGGTCCCTGGAGATGAGGACCGGGCACCGTGCCCGACGGAACGCCCGGAGACGACGAGATCCGCAGCCGGAGGCCTTACGCCATGCAAAGCCCGCTGATCGGCGTCAGCACGTACATGGAGACCGACGTCCGCTGGGGCGTCTGGCAGCACCAGGCCGCGGTGCTGCCCGCCGGGTACCACCGCCTCGTTCAACGAGCGGGCGGATGCGCGCTGCTGCTGCCGCCGGACGTCGACGAGCACGCAGACCGGATCGTGAGCAGGCTCGACGGCCTGGTCGTCTCCGGAGGCCCTGACGTCGAACCGTCCAGGTACGGGGCGGAGCGAGGGCCCGACTGCGGCCCGTCCGACCCCGAGCGCGACGCCTGGGAACTCGCCCTGGCCCGGGCCGCCCTGGAGCAGCGCGTGCCGTTGCTGGGGATCTGCCGGGGGATGCAGATCCTCAACGTCCTGCTGGGCGGCACCCTCGTCCAGCACATGGAGGGTCATCGCGGCCGCCCGGGCGTCTTCGCCGAGCACACGGTCCGGCCCGTGGCCGGCACGCGGCTCGCGCAGGTACTGCCCGAGCCGGTGTCCGTGCCGACGTACCACCACCAGGCGGTGGCGAGGTTGGGTGAGGGCCTCGTGCCGGGCGCTCACGCCGAGGACGGCACGGTCGAGGCGCTCGAACTGCCGGGCAGCGAGCATCCGTTCGTCCTGTCCGTCCAGTGGCACCCCGAGGAGGGCCAGGACGTGCGTGTGATGCGCGCCCTGGTGGAGGCGGCACAGGCGGCGCCGGCGGAACGGACGGCTCCAGCAGCAGGATGAGGCGGACCTCCCGGGACACCCGGCTGTTCCGGGAGGCCTTGCGGACGTCCCGTCATCCGAGCGCGGTGCGCAGTGCTCCCGCCAGTGCCGCCGGCGCCTCGGTGAGCGAGGGCCCGTACCAGGTCAGGAAACGCCCGCTGACGAGCGCGGCGGGCAGGCCGGGAAACGCCTCCGGGCCGTCCTCGCCGGTGAAGAGATAGGGCTCGTCCGGCAGCACGACGAGATCGGCGCGGCCGTGCCCGTTCAGCTCCTCGATCGGCATCCGCGGATAGCGCTCGCCGTGCCGCTCGTAGATGTTGTGAACCCCGAGATGCGCCAGCAGCGCGCCCGCGAAGGTGTCACGGCCGAGAACCATCCACGGCTTGCGCCACACCGGCACCACGGCCCGCGCGTCGAACTCCGCGCGCACCTCCCGCCAGGCGGTCTCCGCCTCGTCGAGCCAGACGGGACGGGCGAGCCCGCAGCCCACGGTCAGTACCCGGTCCAGTTCGGCGAACGCCTGCGGCAGCGTGCGCACTTCGGTGACGAGGACGTCCAGACCGGCGGAGCGCAGCGCGGCGAGATCGACCTCGCGGTTCTCCTCCTCGTTCGCGACGACGAGGTCGGGCGCGAGGGAGACGATCCGCTCGACGTCCGGATTCTTGGTGCCCCGCACGCGGGTCACATCCAGCCCGGGCGGGTGGCTGCACCAGTCGGTGGCGCCGATGAGGAGTTCGGGTGCCGTCACCGCCAGAGCCTCGGTCAGGGAGGGGACGAGGGAGACGACGCGTCGCACGGTGCCGGTACGTCTGTGCGCCATACCGGCACCGTACGCCCCCCGTGCGGCTCAAGGTGCCGCAGCCCCGTACGGCGGCCCCGCCACCGGTGGTCGTCCGCCGGGGGTCGCCGACGGGCCGGAGGCGCGTTCCTCGTACGGAGAAGAGAGTAGACCGGTCTCGGCCGATGAGGCAGGCCAATTTGCGCCACCCGCGCACATGGACTGCGGGTCGCGCAGCGCCTCGGCAGCGGCGGCGGAGCCGTGCGTCCCGGTCCTCCGGGGTCGGTCACGGTTGCGGGGCCGTGCGTCCGGTCCGCCCGGTGCCTCTTCCGCGTCCGCTGTCGGAGGCGTACGGCATCATCGTGGCGTGACTACGACGACGGCACGACGCCTGATGCTCCTGGACACCTCGTCCCTCTACTTCCGTGCGTACTTCGGCGTGCCGGACTCGGTGAAGGCGCCCGACGGCACCCCGGTCAATGCGGTGCGCGGCCTGCTCGACTTCATCGCACGCCTGGTGAGCAACCGTCATCCGGACTCGCTCGTGGCCTGCATGGACTTCGACTGGCGTCCCCAGTGGCGCGTCGAACTCATCCCCTCCTACAAGGCGCACCGCGTCGCCGAGGAGGTGGCCTCCGGCCCCGACGCCGAGGAGATCCCGGACACGCTGAGCCCGCAGGTGCCGGTCATCGACGACGTGCTCGACGCGGTCGGCATCGCCCGCGTCGGCGCGGCCGGCTTCGAGGCGGACGACATCATCGGCACGCTCACGGCCCGTGCGGACTCGCCCGTCGACATCGTCACGGGCGACCGCGACCTGTTCCAGCTGATCGACGACGACCGGGGCGTGCGGGTGCTGTATCCGGTCAAGGGTGTCGGCACGCTCGACGTCTACGACGGTGCCGCTCTCCGCTCCAAGTACGGCGTGGACGGCGGGGGTTACGCCGATCTGGCACTGCTGCGCGGCGACCCGAGCGACGGGCTCCCCGGCGTACAGGGCATCGGCGAGAAGACCGCCGCGAAGCTGCTGGAGCGCTACGGCGACCTGGCGGGAATCATCGCCGCCGCCGAGGATCCCGGGTCGGCGATCACACCGGCACAGCGCAAGCGTCTGGCCGAGGCCGGTCCGTATCTGGCGGTGGCGCCGAAGGTGGTGCGGGTCGCGAGCGACGTGGCCCTGCCGGAATTCGACGCCTCTCTGCCGTCCCGCCCGCGCGACCCGAAGGCCCTCGACGCGCTCGCGGAGCGCTGGGGCCTCGGCGGCTCCTTGGAGCGGCTGCTGAACGTGCTGGCGGAGCGGGAGCGCTGACAGCGGCGGCACCGGAGGCGGGGCCCGGGGAAGGACTGGCGAGCGGACGAGCGGGGCGAGCGGCGCCTTGCACCGGCCGAAGTGGTACGTTGAGAACTTAGGCAACCCTAACCACGCCGCCCCTCTGCTTCCGCCCAATCCTGGAGTCCCACGTGGCAGACCGCCCGGCCCGCAGCAAGAACAAGGTCCACCACGCGCACGTGGTCCGCACCGAGCAGCTGACCCCTCACATGGTGCGCGTCGTGCTGGGCGGGCCCGGTCTGGCGGAATTCGAGGCCGGCGAGTACACGGACCACTACGTCAAGCTGCTCTTCCCGGTCCCGGGCGTGGAGTATCCCGAGCCGTTCGACATCGGCGCCATCCGCGCGGATTTCCCTCGCGACCAGTGGCCCGTCACCCGCACGTACACGGTGCGCTCCTGGGCGCCCTCGGCGCGCGAGCTGACGCTCGACTTCGTCGTGCACGGGGACGAGGGGCTGGCCGGGCCGTGGGCGCGGAGCGCCCGGCCGGGCGACGAGATCCGCTTCCTCGGCCCGGGCGGCGCCTACGCCCCCGCTCCGGAGGCCGACTGGCACCTGCTCGCCGGCGACGAGAGCGCCCTGCCCGCCGTCGCCGCCGCGCTCGAGAGCATGCCCGCGGACGCCACGGTGCGGGCCCTGATCGAGGTCGAGGGCCCGCAGGAGGAGCAGAAGCTGAGCGTGCCGGACACGGCCGGCGTGACGTGGCTGCACCGTGGAACGGTCCGGGTGGGACAGAAGCTCATCGAGGCCGTGCGGGCGATGGAGTTCCCCCCGGGAACGCCGCAGGCGTTCGTGCACGGCGAGGCCGGCTTCGTCAAGGAACTCCGCCGCCACCTGCGTCTCGAACGCGGCCTGGAGCGCGACCAGTTGTCCATCTCCGGCTACTGGCGGCTCGGCCACGACGAGGACGGCTGGCAGGCGTCGAAGAAGGACTGGAAGGCGCAGGTCGAGGCCGAGCAGGAGGCGGGCGCCGGTCAGCAGCCGTGACCCCGCCCCCGCCCCCTCCGCTCGTTGCTCCACGCCTCCCGTCGGACGTCAGCGCTCCATCCGGCCGCCCGGGCATTCCCGCCCCGGCGCGGTGACCGGATTGCATCTCACCGGGCCGCTGCCGCGCGGGAGTTCGGCCACGTAGTCGGAGCCGTAGCGGGCGGCGAGGCCCGGTACGGGGAAGTCCGTCGAGACCATCTGCGCCCCCGAGACCAGAGCGTCGCGGAGCATGCCCGTGTCGCCGCCGGCGGCCTGGTCGAGGGGCACGTCGGAGCGTGTCCGTACGAAGTACCCCTGCCGCGCAAGGTCCTGGATGACGGCCTTGTTGGGCCCGGTCGGGTCGTTGACCTTCATGAACGCGGCGTCCGGGCGGCCCGGTTCGGAATCGGTGAACAGGACCCTGCCTTGCAGGCTCTCCCGGCCTCCCGCCCGGTAGGCGTCCTGAAGCTTCTGGTCGTCGTTGTCCATCAGAAACATCACCTTTCCGCGGGCGGCGGACAGCCGCGGCCAGCCGTGCTTGCGCACCGATTCCTCCAGCGTTTCGCCGGGGCGGCGGATGTCGTCGGCGGTGACGGTGGCCTCGTCGGGGAAGACGGTGCGGATCTCCGCGTCCAGCGCGTCCAGCATCCCGGTGTCCCAGGGCGGGCTCTTCGCGCCGCCGCGGGCCTCCATCTCCGGGTCCGTCTCCTTGAGTTCGAGGAGCACGGGCACGGGCACATGGCCGGGGCGCCGCTCGGACCACTTCTTCACCTGCGTCAGGCAGCGCCTGAGGGTGACGCAGCTGCTGTGGTAGTCGAAGTCCGCCCAGTGCATCACCTTGAAGCCGGGCTCGCTCAGATCAGGATCGTCCTGCGGCGGCAGGCCGGCGCCCTTGCGGATCAGCGGGTCGGCGTAGAGACCGCCGTCCGGGTCGGGAAAGACGTCCAGTTCGATGCCGCGGGCCTGCTGCCGGGAGAACTGAACGGGCAGCGACGCGTGACTGTAGAGCAGCGTACGGAAGTCGGGATCGTGCTGTGCCATCAACTGCTGCTCGGCGAACGGCGCTTCACGGTGGTAGCTGTTGTGGGTCGCCATCGCCTGGATCTGCGTGACACGCAATCCGTCCGCCGCGGACCGCGTCTTCGCGGGCTGCGGGGCGGGCGCCGCCGACGAGAGAGCGACGGCCGCGGCCAGGGCGGCGACGGACGCGGCCCATCGGCGGCCTCTGGATCCGGACGGGAACGCGGAGCGGGGACGGGGTCTGGAAGCGGATCCGGACGTGGTGCGCACATCGACCTCCCGCGGGCACGAGAACTTCGGGCGCGATGTACATGCCCACGCGGCGCACGGAGCCAACACTCCCGCACAGCACGGCCGTTGACGCGGGCGCGGGCCGGCTCCCCTGCCGCGGCGGTCAGCCCACGCTCGTGTACGCCACGACCCCGCGCCGCATCGATTCCAGCGCCCTGTGCGCGTTCTTCGCCACATCTCCGCCTTCCGGCGCGGCGACCGCGATCTGCCCCAGCACGTCGATGCACTGCTTGCACCAGCGCACGAAGTCGCCGGCGGGCATGTCGGCGTCACGCAGCACCGAGTCCAAGCCGTGGCCCTCGGCCCACCGGTAGGCGGCCCACGCGAAGCCCAGGTCCGGCTCGCGCTGGCCTACGCCTTCGGTCTGGCTGATGCGGTGCTCCTCCTCCAGGGCGTCCAGACGGCCCCAGATGCGCACCATCTCCTGCAGGGCGCCACGCGCCCCTCCGCTCGGCAGCTTCGGGGGCAGCGCGTCGTCGGCGGCGCGCGACTCGTACACCAACGCCGAGACGCAGGCGGCCAGCTCGGAAGGCGGCAGGCCCTCCCAGACGCCGTCACGCAGGCATTCGCTCGCCAGCAGGTCCAGCTCGCCGTAGAGCCTCGCCAGCCGCCGCCCGTCCTCCGTCACCTCGTCGCCGCGGAGGTAGCCCAGCTCCGTCAGCAGCGCGGAGACACGGTCGAAGGTGCGGGCGATGGTGTTCGTGCGGCCCTCGATCTTGCGCTCCAGCTGACGCGTGTCCCGCTTGAGCCGGTGGTACCGCTCGGCCCAGCGGGCGTGGTCCTCCCGCTCGTCGCAGCCGTGGCACGGGTGGCGGCGGATGTCGGCGCGCAGCTGTGCGATCTCGTCGTCGTCGGCTGCGTCCGCTCGCTGCTTGCGGTGCCGCGGAGGCGCGTGGTGACCGGCCTTCGTGCGCAGCGCGGACGCGAGGTCCCGACGGGACTGGGGGCTGCGGGCGTTGAACGACCTCGGGATACGCATCCGCTCCAGCGGCTCCACGGGAACGGGGAAGTCGATGGAGCCCAGCCGCTTCACCTGCCGTTGCGCCGTCAGCACCAGCGGACGCGGCCCGTCCTGCTGGTGCCAGCCCCGGCGCTCGACGGGACCCCGGCCGCCCGCACCCGTTCCCGGGTCGAGGACGAGCGCCAGCCCGGCGAACTTGCCCGTCGGCACATGGATGACGTCCCCGGGCTTCAGCTTCTCCAGCGCCGCGGCGGCCTGTGCCCTGCGCTGCATCGCGCCCTGCTTGGCGAGTTCCGTCTCACGGTCCTTCAGGCGCCGGCGCAGCCGCGAATACTCCTCGAAGTCGCCGAGGTGGCACGTCATCGACTCCCGGTAGCCCTCCAGGCCCTCCTCGTTGCGCTGGACCTGCCGGGAGATGCCCACCACGGAGCGGTCGGCCTGGAACTGGGCGAAGGACGTCTCCAGGAGCTCACGCGAGGTGTGCCGCCCGAACTGCCCGACGAGGTTGACCGCCATGTTGTACGAGGGCTTGAACGAGGAGCGCAGCGGATACGTGCGCGTACCGGCCAGGCCGGCGAGCGCGGCCGGATCCATGCCTCGCTGCCACAGCACGACCGCGTGGCCCTCGATGTCGATGCCGCGGCGCCCGGCACGGCCCGTCAGCTGCGTGAACTCGCCGGGCGTGATGTCCGCGTGCTGCTCGCCGTTCCACTTGACGAGCTTCTCCAGCACCACCGACCGCGCCGGCATGTTGATCCCGAGGGCGAGGGTCTCCGTCGCGAACACGGCCTTGACCAGGCCTCGTACGAACAGCTCCTCGACGACCTCCTTGAAGGTGGGCAGCATGCCCGCGTGGTGCGCGGCGATGCCCCTCTCCAGCCCCTCCAGCCATTCGAAGTAGCCCAGGACGTGGAGGTCGGTGTCAGGGATGTCCGCAGTGCGCTGCTCGACGATCTCGCGGACCCGCGCCCGCGCGGAGCTGTCGTTCAGCCGCAGCCCCGCGTGGAGGCACTGCTGCACGGCGGCCTCGCAGCCCGCGCGGCTGAAGATGAAGGTGATGGCGGGCAGCAGCCCTTCCGAATCCAGCCTGTCGATGACCTCCGGGCGGCTCGGCGTCCAGACGCGGGAGCGCCTGCGCCGCTCACGTTCCCGGTCCGCCTCCCTGCGAGGGCTTCCCCGGCGGCGGTCGCGCGGGCCGGACAGGCGGCTGTTCTCCATGCGGGCCATGCGCACCAGGTCGGGGTTGACCTCGCGCTTGTCGCCCTTCTCCTCGAACAGGTCGTACATGCGGCGGCCGCCCAGCACGTGCTGCCACAGGGGTACGGGGCGGTGCTCGGAGACGATCACCTCGGTGTCGCCGCGGACGGTGTCCAGCCAGTCCCCGAACTCCTCGGCGTTGGACACCGTCGCCGAGAGGGATACCAGCGTGACCGACTCGGGCAGGTGAATGATCACCTCTTCCCAGACCGCACCCCGGAACCGGTCGGAGAGGTAGTGCACCTCGTCCATGACCACGTATCCGAGCCCGACGAGCGCCTGCGAGCCCGCGTAGAGCATGTTCCGCAGGACCTCGGTCGTCATGACGATGACGGGAGCATCGGCGTTGACGCTGTTGTCCCCGGTCAGCAGGCCGACCCGGTCCGCGCCGTGGCGCTTGGCCAGGTCGTTGTACTTCTGGTTCGACAGAGCCTTGATCGGCGTCGTGTAGAAGCACTTGCGCCCCTGCGTGAGGGCGAGATGCACGGCGAACTCGCCGACGATCGTCTTGCCGGAGCCGGTCGGCGCCGCGACCAGCACTCCCTTTCCGGCTTCGAGGGCTCGGCACGCCTCGATCTGGAACTCGTCGAGATCGAAGTCGTACAGGTCACGGAACGGGGCGAGAGCGGTGGCCTGCTCGGCGGCGCGCAGCCGCGCCAGTGCATATCGCTCTGCGGGGGACAGATCCTCGGTCATCGTGACTACGAGCCTACCGGCCGCCTCCGACACCGCTCACGATCATTACTCCCCCACGAGCAGCCGGACGGCCCTCGGGACCACCCGCGCCGTCAGCGGCAGCGGCCCGAGCGGCTCACCGTCCGCGTATCCCGTCACGTCCGGCGCCTCCAGGCGCACGCTGCGCGCGCGGTACGTCGTGACGACGGGATGGGACAGATGGGTGCCCTTGTAGACACGGGGAAAGACGCGCAGCAGCGTCGCACGGCTGCACTCGCCCACGACCGTCACGTCGAAGAGCCCGTCGTCCATCTCGGCGCCGTGGCAGATGCGCATGCCGCCCCCGTACGAGGGTCCGTTGCCGACCGCCACGAGCGTGGCCTCGGTCTCCATCGGCTCGCCGTCGTCGAGCGTGATCCGGTACGGAATGGTCTTGAAGGCCGCCAGTTCGGCGAGGATCGCGAGGTCGTACTTGATCTTGCCGGCGGGCCAGCGCATCCGGTTGCCGCGGTCGTTCACGCGGGAGTCGAAGCCCGAGGCGAGCACGGACCCGAACCAGCGCTCCCCCGCTCTGCCCAGGTCGATGCGGCGCTCGTGCCCGGCCTTGAGGGCCTCCGCGATGAGGCGCCCGGCCTCGGCGGGCTCCCTCACGGGCAGGCCGGTGGCGCGGGCGAAGTCGTTGCCGGTGCCCACGGCGACGACGCCGAGGGGGGTGTCCGTACCGGCGACCGCCTGGAGTCCCAGGGAGGACATGCCGTCACCGCCCACGGCCACCAGCGCCCCGGTGCCCGCCTGCACCGCCTCGCGCGCTCTCACCAGCGCGTCGTCGGCGTCGTTGCCGACGACGGTGCGTACGGCGAATCCGGCCTGGCGCAGGGCGTCAGCGGCGGGCTGTGCGGCGCCGGCGCCACGGCCACGGCCCGCTGTGGGATTGACGAAAAGAGTGATCTCGCTGGTCACGCGCGGACCTTACCCGCTCAGGTCGCGTCGCCGTAACCGTCCCGTCCCTGCGGACCGCTTCCGTTCGCGCCCGGGCCGCCGGACTCCGCCTCCGGGAGCGCGCGCGGCGCGGGGACGCTCTCACCCTCCTCGAGGGCGTCAGGGGTGTCGATCTGCGAGGCCTCGTCGTCGTCCAGCTCCGCGTACGGATCGCTCCGCCTGCGGCGGCGGTCGTTCAGGAGGCAGATGCCCACGGCCCCGAAGTAGAGCAGCACGATGGGTGCCGCCAGGGCTCCCATCGTCAGCGGGTCGCCCGTGGGTGTGGCGATGGCGGAGAAGATCGTGATGCAGAGCACCATGACCCGCCACCAGCCCAGCAGCTGGCGCCCGCTGAGGATGCCGGTGAGATTGAGCATCACCAGCAGCAGCGGAAGTTCGAAGGCAAGACCGAAGACGATCACCAGCCGCGTGACGATGTCGATGAAGTCGTCCAGCGGGATCAGGTTGCCGGTGCCCTCCGGGGTGAAGTCGAGGAGCGCCGCGGCAGCCTGGGGCAGGATCAGGTACGCGAGGTAGGCGCCGCCGACGAAGAGCGGGACGCCGGCGCCCACGAAGGCGCGCGCGTACTTCTTCTCGTGCTTGTGCAGACCGGGGGCGAGGAAGGCCCACAGCTGGTGGAGCCAGATCGGGGAGGCGGCGACCACGCCGACCATCAGCGCGACCTTGAGCATGATCGTGAAGGGTGCGATCAGGCCGTTGATGGTGATCTCGGCACATGTCTCGCCGTCCTCGGCGGCGCGCCCGAAGCCCTGCGTGCAGCCGACGGAGTCGCGCACCGGGTCGGTGAGGAAGTCGGCGACCGGCTTGTAGTAGATCATCGCCACGACGGTGACGACGAGGATCGCCAGCACCGACTTCATCAGCCGGTTGCGCAGCTCCCGCAAGTGCTCCGCGAGGGGCATCCGCCCCTCGGGGTCCTTCTCGCTTTTGCCCTGTCTACGGGCTGACTTGAGCAACCCAGGTCCTCGTTGTCTGAAGTGTCGGAAATGCCGGGATTGCCGTGCTGCCGGCGCACGGCGGAGTCACTCAGCGGTCAGGACTGGCTCTGCTGCTGGTTCTTGGCCGGCTCGGTGACGGGCCGGGAGCTGGCGACATCCCCGGGAGCGGCCTGGATGGTCTTCGGCGCCTGCTGGGTGTCGGGGGTGCCGGCGTCGCTGTCGTCGCCGCCGTCCTTCTTCATCTGCTTCGCCTCGCTCTTGAGGATGCGGGCAGATTTGCCGAGCGAACGGGCCATGTCCGGAAGCTTCTTGGCGCCGAACAGCAGCAGGATGACCAGGACGATCAGAACGATCTCCATGGGCCTAAGGTTGCCGATCATGTGCCACTACCTTCTCGCCGGGGCCGGCGTGTGTCCTTGCCTGCCGTATGAATCGGACGGGCTGCGTCAAGCGAGTGCTCTCAGCGATCGTAACCCTGAGCCGTGAACGACGGGCAATGCCCGTACTTACACGAGGTTGCGCTCTTCGACCGTCATGACGCGGCTCTGTGCAGCCTACCGCTCAAAGGTACGGGCCAGGCAGGGCGCGTCTGGCCCCGGCGCACATCACGGCCGCCCACGGCCCGGCTGCGCCGCGTCCGCCTGCCCGTCGCCCCGTGCGTCACCGCTGCCGTCGCCCCGGGCTTCGCCTCGCAGGTCTGCGTGTGCGTCACGCGCGGAACCCGCATGGCCGGCCAGCGGTACAGCGGCACGCTCCAGGTCCTCGGCGGCCCGGGTGATGCGTTCCGAGCTGTCGCCCACGGCACGGGAGAACCGGCGGACCTCCAGCCCGACCCGGACGGTCAGCACACCGAGCACGGCGATTCCGCAGAAAGCGAGCGCGAGAAAGAACATGGGCCAGAGCATGGGGCGAGCCTAGTGGGAACAGCGGGGAGGCTCCGCACGCACTCTCACTCGCCGTAGGCCGCGAGCGCCGTGCGCGCCGCCTCTCGTGCGCTGTCGGCGAGTTCGCGCGGTGCCACGATCCTGCCGTCGCGTCCGAGCCGCAGCGCCAGCCGCTTCAGCGAGGCCGGGTCGGGCGTGCGCAGGGTGACCCGCAGCCCGCCGTCGGGCAGTTCCTCGGCGCTGTCGTACGGGTAGTACTCGGCGACCCAGCGGCCGCCGGGGCCGACCTCGACGACGACCTCGGGGTCCTCCGCGGAGGGCTGGACGAGTCCTTCGCTCAGGTCCCGCAGCTCGACCGGCGGCGGGTCCGCCGGCTCATCCAGCAAGCGGATCTCGGCGACCCTGTCCAGCCGGAACGTACGCCGGGCCTCCGAGAGGCGGCACCAGGCCTCGAGGTAGGTGTGCCCGACGGCGAAGAGCCGGATGGGGTCGACCTCGCGCTCGGTGAGTTCGTCGCGCGCCGGCGAGTAGTAGCGCAGCCACAGCCTGCGCCGCTCGGCGATGGCGCGGTCCACATCCGCGAAGACCCCGCCCTCCGACTCGAAGGTGACCGACAGCCGCGAGCTGGCGCCCGCGTTCTCCCCCGCCGCCTCCTCCAGCTTGGCGGTGGCACGCCGCAGCGCGTCCCGGTCGCTCTCGCGCAGCCCCGGCAAGGTGGCCACGGCGCGGGCCGCGACGAGCAGCGCCGTCGCCTCGTCGGAAGCCAGGCGCAGCGGCTGCGCGGTGTCGCTGCCGAGAGCGTCCGCGTTGCGCCACCAGATGCGCTCGCCGTCGGTGTCGATCTCCAGAAGGTCGCCGCCGCGGAAGCTGGTGCCGCACATCGGCAGGACGTCGAGATCGGAGATCAACTCGTCGGCGGTGATGCCGAAGGCGCGGGCGACGTCGTCGATGCGCGCGCCCGGCCGGTCCCTGAGATAGGTGACCAGGGACAGCATCCGGCGGGTCTGGTCGATGGCGTTCGGTGCCACGGTCTGTGCTCCCCCTCAGCCCTTGGCGACGGCGCGCAGCCGGTCGACCACTTCGGCCCGCAGTTCGGCCGGCTCCAGCACGATCACGTCGGGCCCGAACTCCACCAGCCAGGCGTCCAGCCCGTGTCCGTACGGGATCTCCAACTCCTCCCAGCCGCCGGGCAGTTCCCGCACCTCCGTGGCGCGGGCCCGCAGCGGGTACCCGGCCCCCGCGCGCAGCCGGATGCGCGCCGTGCGCGACGCGCTCTCCCCGGCCCAGCGCTCGACCGTCTCCCGTACGGTCACCTGATCGGGCACGACGGCGGTGAACGCGGTGGCCCGCGACCGTACGGGCCCGGTGATCCGGGAGAGGCGGAAGACGCGCTCGGCCTGCCGCTCGCGGTCGAAGCCGGCGAGATACCAGTGGCCGCGCCAGCACTCCAGCGTCCAGGGCTCGACCTGACGGCGCTCGGGGCGGGCCGCATTGGACTTGCGGTAGTCGAAGACGACGGGACGGCGGTCCCGGCAGGCGAGCATCAGCGGCTCGAAGGCGGCCTCGCGGACGGGGATGTAGGGCTCCAGCGTGCTGTGCGCGACGGCCGGTTCGGCCTCGCCCCCGTCCTCGTGCTGCGGCATGCCGCCGGCCGCTCGCAGCTTCTGGAGGGCGCCGCTCGCTGCTCCCGCGAGGCGCGCCTGCTGCCAGACGCGGGCGGCCAGGCCGAGGGCGGTGGCCTCCTCGGCGTCGAGGGCGACGGGCGGGAGCCGGTTGCTGTCGCGCTGTGCGCGGTAGCCGATGTCACCGTCCAGGCTCTCCACGGTGTCGATGACCAGGCCGAGCTCGCGCAGGTCGTCCTTGTCGCGCTCGAACATCCTGTTGAAGGCCTCGTCGCTGCCGGCCTCCATGTATGCCTCGATCGAGGTACGCAGCTCGCGTTTCGTCAGCGGGCGCCGGGTCCCGAGCAGGCA
Organism: Streptomyces bathyalis; assembly: GCF_015910445.1. NCBI lineage: Bacteria > Bacillati > Actinomycetota > Actinomycetes > Kitasatosporales > Streptomycetaceae > Streptomyces > Streptomyces bathyalis. The sequence continues at coordinate 6,623,126 of NZ_CP048882.1, read as the reverse complement.
CAGCGCCAGATTCATCAGCCGCTCGGCCTTGGCAATCGCCATGGGCTCCCTCGTGCTCCCGTACTTCTCGTACTGCTCTGTGCTCTTCTCGGCAATTGACCGTACCGCTAGCGGGGTTCCCCGCAAAAGCAAAGACCGAGGGCCCCGCCCGCAGGCGGGACCCCCGGAAGAAGCCGCGTCGCGGCCCGGCTCAGACGGAGACGAGGTCGCAGACGAAGATCAGGGTCTCGTTCGGCTTGATACGGCCGCCGCCCGCGCCCTGCTCCCCGTAGGCGAGGTGCGCGGGGATGGTCAGCCGGCGGCGCCCGCCGACCTTCATGCCCTGCACACCGCGGTCCCAGCCGGGGATGACCTGGCCGGCGCCGAGCTGGAACTGCAGCGGCTTGCCGCGGTTCCAGCTGGCGTCGAACTCCTCGCCGCTGGAGAAGGAGACGCCCACGTAGTGGACGGAGACGTTGTCGCCGGCCTTGGCCTCGGGCCCGTCGCCCTCCCAGAGATCCACGATCTCCAGATCGGCAGGCGGCGCGCCCTCGGGGAAGTCGACCTCGGGCTTGTCGATGCTCACGAAATGGCTCCTAGCAACGAATCATTCGGACAACCGCGCCAGTCTTTCACGGCACACGGACTCAGTTGACGTCGAGCACGTCCACCGAGAAGACCACGCCCGAGGAGAACTGCTTCTGCTGCTGCTTGGGGAACTCGCCCTTCGGCACGGAGATCACGACTCGGCTGCCGGCCTTCTTGCCCTTGAGCGCCTCGGCCCAGCCGGGGATCTTGGCGACGGGGATCTCCTGCGGCCCGCCCTGGGCCCAGGTGTCGTCGAGCTGCTTGCCGCCCTTCCACAGCTTGGCCGTGAACTGGCTCAGGACGGTGCTCTTCTCCGTGACCGTCTTCCCGTCGCCCTTGATGATCGTCTCGTCGAGCAGCTCGTCCGGAGCCTTGTCCTTGCCCTTGGGCATGGTGATCTTGGGCGCCTTGTCCTTCTCGACCTTGGTGCTCACCTCGGGCAGCTCGGGGTTGTGGTCGAGCTTCGCCACCTCGCCGTCGATCTTGTTCGGCATGATCTTCTTGAGGTCCACGACGAAGACCAGCGTGGAGTTCTTGGGGATCGTCGGGGGCTGGCCCTGCTTGCCGTAGCCCTTCGACGGCGGCACCACCATCTCGACGCGGCTGCCGAGCTTCTTGCCCACCAGGGCCTCGTCCCAGCCCTTGATGACCTTGCCGGTACCGATCTGGAACGTGGCCGGCTGGCCCCGCTTCCAGCTGCTGTCGAACTCCTTACCGTTCCACAGCTGACCGTGGTAGTTCGCGTTGAGCGAGTCGCCCTTCTTGACCTTCTGACCCTTGCCCTCCTTGAGGACCTTGACCTTCAGGTCCTTGGGGGGCTTGCCCTTCCCCTTGGCCACCTTCGGCTTCTTGTCCGCGGCACCGGTGACCTGAGGAGGCTGCCCGTTCTGGTCCTCCTCGCTGCCGCAGGCGGCGACGGAGACGATCAGTGCCGGCACGGCGAGAGCCGCGACGAAGCGGCGCAGGGAGGTCTTCCTGGGGTGGGGGGTCGTTCCCCGGGGGGTCTGCAGCATTGTGTCCAACTCGCGGTATAGGGATGTCCGGACGGTCGGGCCAACCCTACGGCCCCGCCCGGACATCCCGTCCCCGGTCGACACTTCTCACATTCCGGCGATGAGCTTCTCCACGCGCTCGTCGACCGACCGGAAGGGGTCCTTGCACAGGACGGTCCGCTGCGCCTGGTCGTTGAGCTTGAGGTGGACCCAGTCGACGGTGAAGTCCCGCCGCTGCTCCTGGGCCCGCCTGATGAAGTCGCCGCGGAGCCGCGCACGGGTCGTCTGCGGCGGCACCGACTTGCCCTCGAAGATCTTCAGATCGTTGCAGATGCGGGCGGCCTGGTTGTTGCGCTCCAGCAGGTAGTAGAGGCCACGGCGACGGTGGATGTCGTGGTACGCGAGGTCTATCTGCGCGATGCGCGGGTGCGACATCGTGATGTTGTTCTTGGCCCGGTACCGCTCGATCAGCTGGTACTTCATGACCCAGTCGATCTCCGTGTTGATCTTGTCCAGCTCCTGGGCGCGGATGGCTTCGAGGGCCCGGCCCCACAGCTCCAGCACCCGCTCCACGCGGCCCGTGCGGATGCCGCGCCGGTCGCAGAAGTCCAGCGCCTTCTCGAAGTACTCCTGCTGCACCTCCAGCGCCGAGGCCTCACGGCCGCTGGCCAGGCGCACCTTGCGCTGCCCCGTGATGTCGTGGCTGACCTCCCGGATGGCCCGGATCGGGTTCTCCAGGGTCAGGTCCCGCATCACCGTGCCCGCCTCGATCATGCGCAGCACGAGATCGGTGGCCCCGACCTTGAGCAGCATGGTCGTCTCGGACATGTTGGAGTCGCCCACGATGACGTGCAGGCGGCGGTAGCGCTCCGCGTCCGCGTGCGGCTCGTCACGGGTGTTGATGATCGGACGGGACCGGGTGGTCGCGGAGCTGACGCCCTCCCAGATGTGCTCGGCACGCTGGCTGACGCAGTAGACGGCCCCTCGGGGCGTCTGCAGCACCTTGCCGGCACCGCACACGAGCTGACGCGTGACGAGGAACGGGATGAGTACATCGGCGAGACGCGAGAACTCCCCGTGCCGCGCGACGAGATAATTCTCGTGGCAGCCGTAGGAGTTGCCCGCCGAGTCGGTGTTGTTCTTGAAGAGAAAGACGTCGCCTGCGATTCCTTCCTCGTGCAGGCGACGTTCGGCATCGACGAGGAGACCCTCGAGGATGCGCTCGCCGGACTTGTCGTGGGTGACCAGCTCGGTCACGTTGTCGCACTCGGGAGTCGCGTATTCGGGGTGGGAGCCAACGTCCAGATAGAGGCGGGCGCCGTTGCGCAGAAAAACATTGCTGCTGCGGCCCCATGACACGACACGGCGGAAGAGATACCGCGCCACTTCGTCGGGGGACAGGCGGCGCTGACCCCGGAACGTACACGTGACGCCGTACTCGTTCTCAAGCCCGAAGATTCGGCGGTCCATGACTGAACATTACGCCTGACGGCCTGTTCTGAAACCGGGTTCGGGGGCACCATTGCGATCATTTTCCGCCTCCGTGACCGGGGGCGACGCATGTCCCTGGCCCGATGCCGGGCCCGCGACGGGAGCGCTGCGGGAGGTCGCGGAGGCGACTGAAAAGGCCCGGCCGGTCAGCAGCAGCACGACGAACGCCGCCAGTCCTCCCCCGCCCACGACGGCGAAGCCCGCGGCGGCGCCGCCCCACTCGATGACGGGGCCCACGACTCCCGTCCCGGCTGCCGCTCCGACGCCGAACGTCGTGACCAGCCAGGAGAATGCCTCGGTGACCGTCCCGGACGGTGCGTGACGGTCCACGACCACGAACGCACAGGCGAGCGCCGGCGCCAGGAACACCCCTGACAGTCCGGCAAGGGCCGTCATCGCGATCACACCGGGGACGAGGACCAGCGGCATATAGCCCACGGCAAGGGCGAGAACAAGCCACACCAGCCTGCGTTCCGGGACGCCCGCCCAGTGCCGCGCTCCGTAGACGACACCGCCCGCCAGGGCGCCGAAGCCCAGCGCCGAGAGCAGATGGCTGGAGATCAGGGCCTCACCGTGCTCGTCCGCGTAGCTCACGGACGCGACGGCGACGGCGCCCAGCGCGAGCCCGACGAAGAAAAAGGTGGCGAGCAGGGCCAGCAGTCCCGCGGAGCGGAGCGCGCCCAGCCAGTGCGGCTCCCGCGGCTCGGAGCGCCACGCTCGCGAGGGCGGCGAGACGACGACCCACAGTGCGCCGAGGACACCCATCGCGTTGATAACCAGCAGTGCCGCGGCCTCGCTCCAGAGGGCCACGAACACGGTCACCAGCAGCGGCCCGACGGCGAACATCACTTCCTGGGCCACGGCATCCAGCGCGTACGCCCGGTGCACCTTCTCCGGACCCTTGAGCACGCTGGGCCACAGAGCACGCAGGCCGCCCTCCAGCGGCGGGGTGCACACTCCGGCGACGAACACGCCCGCGGTGGCCACCCACACCGGGTCGGTGCCGACGGCTGTCAGCAGCAGCATGCCCAGCGCCGAGAGCACGGCCGCGGGGAACATCACGCGCGGTTGTCCGTGGAGGTCGACGAGACGCCCGAGCATCGGCTGACCGACGGCGGTCGCGAGTCCGTACACGGCGGAGAGGACGCCGGCGAGCGTGTAACTCCCGCCCTCGGCACGGGTGAAGAGCACGATCGCCAGTGGACCTGTGGCGTTGGGAAGCCTGCCCGTCAGCGTGCCCGCGAGCAGCCGCATCGCGTGCCTGGCACGCAGCAGTTCGGCGTAACCCATCGCCACGGCTCCCACTCTCCTTCCGGCGCCCAGCGTTCCAGGCAAGCACGTTGTACGTATAACTAACGCCGTCATACGTACCATGTCGCTGACCCCACGGTCCACCCCGGGCACCGGCCACGGGCGGCGAAGGAGCGGAAACGGATGGCGAGCAACCGGCGGCCCGGCACTGCGGAGCAGCCGCGCACGGGGACCTCCAGCGGGCGTCCCACCAGCCGTGACGTCGCGCGGCGGGCCAGCGTCTCGCAGGCGACGGTCTCTCTCGTGCTGGGCGGCAAGTGGGAGGGACGGGTCTCTCCCCGCACGGCGGAAACCGTGAGGGACGCCGCACAGGCACTCGGCTACCGCCCCAATCTGTCCGCCCGGAGCCTGCGGCTCGGACGCACCCGCACCGCCCTCCTCGTCGTGCCCGCCCTCACCCACGACTACTTCGCGCGGGTCCACGCCGGTGCCTCACGGATCGCGGCCGAGCACGACTTCGGCGTGGTCCTCTATCCCTCGCCCGAGGGCATCGGACCGGCCGTCGACCCGTTCGGCTCGGCCCGCGCCGCGCTGGACGGCGTGATCGCCTCCTCGATGGCTCCCGACGCGCTGGCTGCGCTGCGCGAGGGCGGACTGCCACTGGTGATGCTGGACACCGACCCCGAGGGCGACCGGGCAGTGGCCACCGTCAATCTCGACATCGCCGACGGCATGCGGCAGGTGGCCGGGCATCTCCTCGGCCTCGGCCACCGGCGTCTGGCCCATCTCGCGGCGGCAGTGGACACCTGGACCTTCGGCGTGCGAGCCCACTCGCTGGCGCAGGCGGTGGCCCTGGAGCCCGGAGCGGAACTGCGGACCGAGCCCAGCGACCTCAGCGTCGAGGACGCGCTGCGCGGAGCCACGCGTGCCCTGACGGCCGATCCGCGGCCCACGGCCGTGATCTGTGACGACGACCTGCTGGCGGCCGGGGCTTGCAAGGCGGCGCGGCGGCTCGGACTGCGTGTGCCGGAGGACGTGTCCGTGACGGGCTTCGACGATCTGAGCCTGGCGACCGCGCTGGAGCCGGAGTTGACGACCGTGCGCCTCCCCGCGGAGGCGGTCGGCGCGGCCGGCATGCGCGCGCTGCTGGACGTCCTGGCGGGCCGGGAGGCGAATGCACCCGTGCTCCCCGTCCAGCTAGTGCGCCGCGGTTCCACGGCTGAACCGCCCTCGGAGTCCTGAGCGGGACCGGGCACTCTCCAGCGGGGGCCGGCACCCGGCCGAAGATCTCAACCGGCGCTCAACAGCGCGTGCCCCGCAGGGTGTTGGCCCTGCGGGGCACGCGGATGAACCGACGGTGAGGGTCGCTACTCTTCCGAACCGCCCTCGGAGGACTCCTCCGTGTCGTCGCCGCCCGAGGAGGACGAGGAACTCGAGCCGCCCGTGCTCTCGTCCTCTCCCAGCAGGCGCTGCAGCTGAGTGCCCAGTACCCGCTTGAACTTTCGCTGCTGGACGCGGGTGCGGTCGAGGAGCGCGACCTCCAGCTGATCGGCGGTCACTTCACGCTCGCCGCCGTTGTTGTCGCGCGCCAGGGACTCCTTGCCGAGCTTGACCGCCTCCGCCAGCGTCATGTCGTCACGGTGGCGCTGTTCGAGATAGCTGTTGATCTGGTCCGAGTTGCCGCCGACCGCGAGCGAACCGTGCTCGTCCACGATGGAGCCGTCGTGCGGCAGCCGGTAGATCTGGTCGTCCTCGGGGGCGGCACCGACCTCGGCGACGATCAGCTCCACCTCGTACGGCTTCTCGGCGGCGCTGGAGAAGATCGTCCCCAGCGTCTGGGCGTAGACGTTCGCGAGGCCACGGCCCGTCACATCGGCGCGGTCGTAGGTGAATCCACGAAGATCCGCGTAACGGACGCCGCCGATGCGCAGATTCTCGAACTCGTTGTACTTGCCCACCGCCGCGAACGCGATGCGGTCATAGATCTCGCTGATCTTGTGGAGCGACCGCGAGGGATTCTCCGCGACGAACACGATGCCATCGGTGTACTGCAGCACGACCACGCTGCGGCCCCGAGCGATGCCCTTGCGGGCGTACTCGGCGCGGTCCGCCATGGCCTGCTGTGGTGAGACGTAGAACGGCGTCGACACCGGCTATCCGTCCCTTCCTTCTCCTGTCAGAGGGCGCTGAAGGCCCCGTGGCCTTCGTCAGGTGAGCGGGGCCTGCGGCCCGTTGGGATGCTGCAGCCGGCCCTCGTGCATGGTGCGTACGAGCGCGGAGACTTCCTCCTCGGACAGCTTCCGGCAGCCCTCGTCGGAGATGACCGTGAGCGTGGGGTAGATCTTGCGTGTCATGTCGGGGCCGCCCGTCGCCGAGTCGTCGTCGGCCGCATCGTAGAGCGCCTGCAGCGCCACCGTGCAGACCTGCTCCTCCGTCAGGTCGCTCCGGTGCAGCTTCTTCAAGGAGCCGCGGGCGAAGACCGATCCGGAACCGACGGCGGTGAAGCCGACCTCCTCGGAGCGGCCGCCCGTCACGTCGTAGGAGAAGATGCGCCCCTTTTCGTGCTGCACGTCGTAGCCCGCGAAGACCGGGACGACGGCGAGGCCCTGCAGGGCCATGCCGAGGTTGCTGCGGATCATGGTGGACAGGCGGTTGGCCTTGCCCTCCAGCGACAGCGTCGAGCCCTCGACCTTCTCGAAGTGCTCCAGCTCCAGCTGGAAGAGCTTCACCATCTCCACCGCGAGACCCGCCGTGCCGGCGATGCCGACGGCCGAGTACTCGTCGGCCGGGAAGACCTTCTCGATGTCACGCTGGGCGATGACGTTGCCCATCGTGGCACGGCGGTCGCCCGCGAGCACCACGCCGCCCGAGTACGTCGCAGCGACGATGGTCGTCCCGTGCGGAGCCTGCACGGCGCCCTCGACGGCAGGCAGGGGCCGGCTGCCGGGCAGCACCGCAGGAGCGTGCTCGGACAGGAAGTCCATGAACGAGGACGAGCCGGGCGTCAGGAAGGCAGCCGGCAGACGCCCTGTGTCACGAGTGTTGGCTTCCACACGTTTCCTTCCACAGATCGGAAGTCGGTTCAGAAGAGATCTTGGAATTGCTTCACGGACCATACCCGCAGGCCCGGAAGTCATCCGTCCTGCGCCCCCGCTGCCGGGGACGCAGGACGGTGATCACGCGACTACTCTCCGCCCTTCTGAACGAAGGACCGCACGAAGTCCTCGGCGTTCTCCTCAAGGACGTCATCGATCTCGTCCAGGACGGAGTCCACATCGTCCGAGAGTGCTTCCTGGCGCTCCTTGAGGTCCTCGGAGACCTGCGTCTCGTCAGTCTGTTCCTCGGTTTCCTCGGTCTGGCGCGTGGCCTTCTGCTGCCCGCCGCCGGTGTCCTTGGTCGCCATATCCTCACCCCGCTCGGTTCGGTGTACGCGTGACGTACAAGATCAGACCCTACAAGCAGGGACTGACATCGGCCCTTCACTTCTCCAACGTCGGAGTACCACCCCGGTGATTCCCGCATGCGGCACGGAATAGCCGTATCTCAGCCTCCGGAAAGCACCCTCACCAGGTCCTCCGCGGTGCGGCAGCGGTCCAGAAGTTCCTTGACGTGGTCCCGGGTGCCGCGCAGCGGCTCCAGCGTGGGAACTCGTTGCAGAGAGTCACGACCCGGCAGGTCGAAGATGACGGAGTCCCAGGACGCGGCGGCCACGTCGTCCGCGTACTGCTCCAGGCAGCGGCCGCGGAAGTAGGCGCGGGTGTCCTCCGGCGGCTTGCCGACGGCCCGCTGGATGGCCTCCTCCTCGAGCAGCCGCTGGATGTTGCCCCGGTTGGCCAGGCGGTTGTAGAGGCCCTTGTCGGGGCGTACGTCCGCGTACTGCAGGTCCACCAGGTGCAGCCGTGCCGCGTCCCAGCCGAGCTGGTCACGGCGGCGGTAGCCCTCCATGAGCTCGCGCTTGGCGACCCAGTCCAGCTCCCCGGAGAGGCTCATCGGGTCCTGCTCCAGCCTCGTCAGCACGTCCTCCCATCGGGTGAGGACGTCCTGGGTCTGCTTGTCCGCGTCGGCGCCCCAGCGCTCCTCGACGTACTTGCGCGCGAGTTCGCAGTACTCCATCTGGAGTTGCACACCCGTGAGCGTGCGGCCGCTGCGCAGCGTGATCAGCCGCCCCAGCGTCGGATCGTGCGAGACCTGGTGCAGGGTGCGGACGGGCTGGTCCACGGCGAGGTCCACCGCGATGAAGTTGTCCTCGATCATCGACAGCACGAGCGCCGTGGTGCCGAGCTTGAGGTAGGTGGAGATCTCCGAGAGGTTCGCGTCGCCGATGATCACGTGCAGACGGCGGTACTTCTCGGCGTCGGCGTGCGGCTCGTCCCGGGTGTTGATGATCGGCCGCTTCAGCGTCGTCTCGAGGCCGACCTCGACCTCGAAGTAGTCGGCTCTCTGGGAGAGCTGGAACCCGTGCTCGCTGCCGTCCTGGCCCAGGCCCACGCGGCCGGCGCCGCAGACGACCTGGCGGGAGACGAAGAAGGGCGTCAGATGCCGCACGATGTCCGAGAACGGCGTCTCCCGCTTCATCAGATAGTTCTCGTGCGTGCCGTAGGAGGCGCCCTTGTTGTCGGTGTTGTTCTTGTAGAGGTGGATCGCCTGCGTGCCGGGGACCTCGGCGGCGCGGTCGGCGGCCTCCGCCATGATCCGCTCACCGGCCTTGTCCCACAGGACGGCGTCCATGGGGTTGGTCACCTCGGGCGCGCTGTACTCGGGGTGGGCGTGGTCGACGTAGAGACGGGCGCCGTTGGTGAGGATGACGTTGGCCAGGCCGATGTCCTCGTCCGTGAGCTGGCTCGCGTCGGCGGACTCGCGTGCCAGATCGAAGCCGCGGGCGTCCCGCAGCGGGTTCTCCTCCTCGAAGTCCCAGCGGGCACGGCGTGCCCTGTGCATCGCCGCGGCGTAGGCGTTGACGATCTGGGATGAGGTGAGCATCGCATTGGCGTTGGGGTGACCGGGTACGGAGATGCCGTACTCCGTCTCGATGCCCATCACTCGCCGTACGGTCATGCGGCCCTCCTTGCCCGGTGGTGGCCCGGCTGTGGGCCGCCACTCAAGTCCCGCTGCGCATCCGCCCCGTCTGCGGTCCTTCCCTCAGCACTGCGCGTAGCGGCACTACGGACGAGCCTAGAACGCACGGCCTGAAGTCGGGAGATCACTCAGCGGACTTCCTAGGACTACTCAAAAAGGATCCGGCCACGGAACGCCCCCTCCCCTGCCTTCGGCGGGGGTCCACCAGGGGCGTCCGCAGCCGGATCGCTGTCTGCTTACAGGTACTGACCGGTGTTGGCCACGGTGTCGATGGAACGGCCCGTGTCCGCGCCCTGCTTTCCGGTGACCAGCGTGCGGATGTAGACGATCCGCTCGCCCTTCTTGCCGGAGATGCGGGCCCAGTCGTCGGGGTTGGTCGTGTTCGGCAGGTCCTCGTTCTCCTTGAACTCGTCCACGCAGGCGGCGAGCAGGTGGGAGACGCGCAGACCCTTCTGGTTCTGGTCCAGGTAGGCCTTGATCGCCATCTTCTTCGCCCGGCCCACGATGTTCTCGATCATGGCGCCGGAGTTGAAGTCCTTGAAGTAGAGCACTTCCTTGTCACCGTTGGCGTAGGTGACCTCCAGGAAGCGGTTCTCCTCGGACTCGGCGTACATCTGCTCCACGACGGACTGGATCATGGCGTCGCATGCGGCATTGGCGTTGCCGCCGTGCTCCGCGACGTCGTCCGAGTGCAGCGGGAGGTTCGCGGTGAGGTACTTCGAGAAGATGTCCTTGGCGGCCTCGGCGTCCGGGCGCTCGATCTTGATCTTCACGTCGAGACGGCCGGGGCGGAGGATCGCCGGGTCGATCATGTCCTCACGGTTGGAGGCACCGATGACGATGACGTTCTCCAGGCCCTCCACACCGTCGATCTCGGAGAGCAGCTGCGGAACGATCGTGTTCTCCACGTCCGAGCTGACACCCGAGCCGCGGGTGCGGAAGAGGGAGTCCATCTCGTCGAAGAAGACGATGACGGGCGTGCCCTCGCTCGCCTTCTCCCTGGCCCGCTGGAAGACGAGGCGGATGTGCCGCTCGGTCTCGCCCACGTACTTGTTGAGCAGCTCCGGGCCCTTGATGTTGAGGAAGTAGCTCTTGCCCTGGGGCTTGCCCGTGACTTCCGCCACCTTCTTGGCCAGCGAGTTGGCGACGGCCTTGGCGATCAAGGTCTTGCCGCAGCCGGGAGGCCCGTAGAGCAGGACGCCCTTCGGCGGCCGCAGTTCGTGCTCCTTGAAGAGATCCGGGTGCAGGTACGGCAGTTCCACCGCGTCGCGGATCTGCTCGATCTGACCGCGCAGACCACCGATCTTCTGGTAGTCGATGTCGGGCACCTCTTCGAGGACGAGCTCCTCGACCTCGCTCTTGGGCACGACCTCGAAGACGTAACCGGAGCGCGGCTCCAGCAGCAGGGCGTCGCCCGCACGGAGCGTCGTCTCCAACAGGGGCTCGGCGAGACGCACGACCCGCTCTTCGTCGGTGTGACCGACGACCAGGGCGCGCTCACCGTCCTCGAGGACCTCCTTGAGCATCACGATGTCGCCGGCGGTCTCGAACTCCATGGCCTCGACCACGTTGAGCGCTTCGTTGAGCATCAGCTCCTGGCCGCGCCGGAGCTCCTCGAGTTCGACGCTGGGGCTGACGTTCACACGGAGCTTGCGTCCGCCGGTGAAGATGTCGGCTGTGCCGTCCTCATTCGACTTCAGGAAGACTCCGAAGCCGGCCGGCGGCTGCGCGAGGCGGTCGACCTCTTCCTTGAGGGCCACGATCTGATCGCGCGCCTCACGGAGAGTGTTGGAGAGCCTTTCGTTCTGTGCTGAGACCCCGGCCAGATTCGTCTGAAGCTCGACGATCCGCTCTTCAAGAATCCGAGTGTGCCGCGGAGAGTCGGCGAGCTTGCGGCGCAGGACGGCGATCTCCTGCTCCAGATACGCCACCTGGCCGGACGGGTCTTCGGAACCCCGACCGGGCCGGATGCCGCGGTTGATGTCGTCGTCGTGGGCTGCCACGGTCCTCACCTCCTCCAGGGGGAGCTGGACGCTTCCTGACCCTACCTGGGCGGGTACAGGTTGAAACCCTAGATCACAAAGACGGACACGGTGTGTCTGATCTTCACCCTTGCGCGCTCCCTCACGCCAGGGGAATACCCACCCATGACCATCCGAAAGCGGCCGGTTGTAGGGTCGGAACCGTCAACACCCCACATGGACAGCAGCTTTCCATCACGAACGCAGGAACGGCAGGCGACAGGATGAGCACCGGGGACGAGGCACTCGAGGTCTGGATCGACCAGGATCTGTGCACCGGCGACGGCATCTGCGCGCAGTACGCACCCGAGGTGTTCGAGCTGGACATCGACGGCTTGGCCTATGTGAAAAGCGGCGACGACGAGCTCCTCCAGGACAAGGGCGCGACGACCCCCGTACCGCTTCCACTTCTCGACGACGTCGTGGACTCCGCCAAGGAATGCCCCGGCGACTGCATCCATGTCCGCCGTGTTTCGGACAGTGTTGAAGTGTACGGCCCCGACGCCGATTAGCGCGTGGAGTGACGGACGCTCACGGTGAGTGCCCGAAAAGGCGGGCGTGACACGGCCTGTTACGGCTCAGATGCTCTTCGGGCTGCCGGCGGTCGGGGCGGCCTCGAGCGCGAACTTGCCGTCCTTCCACTCCCACTTCACCTTCCGCTGCTTGTCCGGGCAGCAGCTCGGCACCGAAGGTGAGGAATAGCCCAGCAGCTTGGCCGAGACCGTACGGCCGCTGACGCGGAGGTCCTGGACGGTCATCCGTTCCTTGGTGCGCAGCATGGTCGCGACCACGCGGGGCGGCTGGCCGGGGCGGGCCGCGGCGGCCAGGACGAAAAGCGCGTTGGGCGGCGATCCCGTACCGGAGTGGCAGCGCACGGACGCGACGGTTTCCTTGCGTCCGTCGCCGTCGAAGTCCGCGGAGCCCTTGTCGACGACGTCTATCGGGACGGACGGGCTGCCGCAATCGACGGGGAAGTCGGCCTTCTTCGGATCCGGTGCGGGGCCCGAGGAAGCCGTGGTGAGCGTGGGCTGTGCGCTGGCGTCCGCGGGCTGGACGAGGGCCGAGACCCCCACGACTGCGGCGAGGGCCACGGCGGTGCTCATCCAGTGCACCATGCGGGTACGGGTGTGCGGCAGTTCCAGTTCGAGTTCCGGTTCCGTCACGCCGGGTGACTCCTGTGAGAGGTGTGCTTTGGGGTGCACAGCATCGTGCCACAGGTCACACCGCGCCGGAACGGGCGGGACCGCGGTTATGTGCAGGGTTTCTGACGCTCCGTCAGCTTCGGCGCCTCAACAGGCGTGTTCCGTCATCGAGTTGGGGCGTCGTACGGGCGGGAAGGGGAGACTCGCCCAGTGCTCGGGCCGGGCGCCGCGCAGCGCCCGCGGCCCGACGGGCCGTCCCAACGGGCAGTTCAGGAACGGCCCGACGTGCTGCCGGGGCCCGTGTAGTCCTCCCCGTAGGCGCCCTTGGCGGGACGTCGCCGGCGCAGCGGCGGTTCGACACCGTCCGCGAGGCGGCGCGCGGTGAGCAGGAAGCCTGTGTGCCCGATCATGCGGTGGTCGGGGCGTACGGCCAGGCCCTCCACGTGCCAGTTGCGCACCATGGTCTCCCACGCCTGCGGCTCGTTGAACGTGCCGTGCTCGCGGATCGACTCGACCATGCGGGCCAGTTGCGTCGTGGTGGCCACGTAGCTGCACAGGATGCCGCCGGGCACGAGCGCCTTGGAAACGGCCTCGAGGCACTCCCAGGGGGCGAGCATGTCGAGGATGACCCGGTCGATGTCGCTGTCCGAGAGCTGGTCCTGGAGGTCTCCGACGGTGAGCGTCCAGGCGGGGTGCGGTTCGCCGAAGTAGCGCTCGACGTTCTGCCGGGCGATGTCCGCGAAGTCCGCGCGCCGCTCGTAGCTGTGCAGCATGCCCATGTCGCCGATGGCGCGCAGCAGGAACGTGCTCAGCGAGCCGGACCCGACGCCCGCCTCCACGACGCGCGCACCCGGGAAGATGTCGGCCATGGCGAGGACTTGGCCCGCGTCCTTGGGATAGACGACGGCGGCGCCGCGCGGCATGGACAGGACGTAGTCGGGGAGCAGGGGGCGCAGCGCGAGGTAGGCGACGTTTCCGGTGGTACGGACGACACTGCCCTCGGGAGCACCGATCAGCTCGTCGTGGGGGAAGGCTCCCTTGTGGGTGTGGAAGCTCTTTCCCTCTTCGAGCGTGAACGTGTAGTGGCGTCCCTTGGGATCGGTGAGCTGGACCTGGTCCCCGACCTTGAAGGGCCCGCGACGGCGGGCGGCACCGGTCGGTTCGGACATGCGCACAGACTAACGGGTCTGGTCAGGGCCTCACGCCGAGGGCTTGGCCATGGCTGCGACGAAGGCGCGCTCGACGTCGCCCGTGGAGAGCACTCCGTAGATCTCGCCTGTCTCCTCGACCACCAGGTACTCGGTCGCCGGGGTGGCACGCAGATGCTCCAGCAGCTCCTCGCCGGCCAGCTCCGCGGGGACGCGCATGCCGTCCTTCAGCTCCTGGGCGAGGCTGGAGACCGCGACCCAGGGGCGGCGGTGCGAGGGGACCCCGGCGATGGCGGCCTCGCGCACGAGCGAGACGGGGCCGCCCGCGCCGTCCACCACGACCAGGGCGCGGGCTCCGGCGTCGTTGGCGCGGCGTAGCGCCTCGGAGAGCGGGGTGTCGGTGGGTACGGGGACGGCACGCCTGGTGAGGTTGCGCGCCCGCAGTTCCGGGAGATGTTCGCGCAGCCGGGCCATGCGGAGGCTGTTCCCGGCGCCGGTCCAGATGATGGCGGCCAGGATGGCGGCGAGCAGCGCGTCCATGATCGAGTCGACGCCGCCGATGGTCTCCTGCGTGAATCCGCCGGCGTGAGTGGCGAGCGGCAGCCCGATCAGCACCGCGAGCGCCAGGGCCCGGCCGATCCAGGCGGCGAAGACGGTGCCGGTCATCGGACGGCCGCTCAGCTTCCACACCAGAGCACGCAGCATCCGGCCGCCGTCCAGGGGCAGTCCGGGGAGAAGGTTGAACGCGGCCACGATCAGGTTGGAGATCATCAGGCCGGCCAGCAGCACGCCGGGAACGGTACCGGGCCGCACGGCCTGCATCCCCGCGTAGAAGACGCCGGCGAGCACGAGGGAGAGCAGCGGCCCGACGAAGGCGAGGATGAATTCGCGGCCGGGGGTCTCGGCTTCCTTCTCGATCTCGGAGACGCCGCCGAAGAACTGGAGCTGGATGCGGCGCACCGGCAGCTTGAAGCGCAGCGCGGCGACGGTGTGGGCGAGTTCGTGCACGAGGACCGAGGCGTAGAAGGCCACGGCGAAGAAGAGCGCGATCAGGTAGCGCACCGTGCCGAGATGAGGCAGGACGCGGTCGAGCTGACCGCCGAAGACCCAGGTGATGAGGGCGGCGACGAGGAACCAGCTGGGTGCCACGTAGACGGGCACGCCGAACGGCCGGCCCATCAGGATGCCGCCTCCGAAGGGACGGGCACGCCGGGGCTTGTCGGGGCCCAGGGCCCGCGGTCCGGGACCGGGGGTGCCGGGGCGCGGGCGGCCCTGACCGGTGTCGGCGTCGGAGGCCGGGGCGCCGCCGGGGGCGGTGCCGGACGCGGGTACGGGGCTCGGCTCCGGCTCCGCCGTCGCGTCGTTCCCAGTGCCCGGTCCTGAGGGGTCGGCGGGTGCCGCGTCAGGGCCGGTTGCGGGCCGGGGGTCCGGCGAGGCCGGTGCGGCGGGCTCGCGTTGCTGTGCGGTGTCCGTCGTGTCCTCTGCCGTGCTGTCCGTCTTTTCTCCCGTTTCCTCCGGGGCCGCGGCGGCGGCCGGAGGACCGTCCGGGTACAGCGTGGCGTCCGGACGGTCCGGGAGGGACGCCGTGCCCTCCCCCGCCGTTCCGGAATCCCCGGAGCCGCCGGAGCCGCCCGAACGCGGCCTGCCGCCGTTTTCCGTCTCCGCCACGGGTTCCCCTCTGCCGCTTCCTCGCACTCCGCTGTGCTGCCGTTTCCCCTTCGGGTGTGCAGGGCGGGTGCGCCGTCCTCGATGGTATGCGTCCGTTGTCAGTGCGGGGCCCTAGGGTCGTACGTCATGACCACCCGCGTCGCCTCGCCGCCGAACTCCCTATCGCCGTCCCGCGCCAGCGACTTCATGCAGTGCCCGCTGCTCTACCGCTTCCGGGTGATCGACAAACTGCCGGAGAAACCTTCGGCGGCCGCCACACGGGGAACTGTCGTGCACGCCGTCCTCGAGCGGCTCTTCGACTCCCCCGCGGAGCAACGCAGTCTGCCGCGTGCGCGATCTCTCGTCACCCGTGAGTGGGCGCGTCTGCTCGCCAAGAGGCCGGAGCTGAAGGAGCTGTTCGCGGAGGACGGGCAGGAGGAGGTCGACGCCGGCCGGCTCGCGTCCTGGCTCGCGGAGGCGGAGTCGCTCGTCGAGCGATGGTTCTCTCTGGAGGACCCGACCCGGCTGGAGCCCGCGGAGCGGGAGTTGCTGGTCGAGGCCAAGCTGGAATCGGGGCTGCGGCTGCGCGGCATCATCGACCGCGTCGACGTCGCCCCGACCGGCGAGGTGCGGATCGTCGACTACAAGACGGGCAAGGCACCGCCTCCGCAGTTCTCCGACGGACCGCTCTTCCAGATGAAGTTCTACGCGCTGGTGGTGTGGCAGCTGCGCGGGGTCGTGCCCCGCCGTCTCCAACTGGTCTTCCTGGGCAGCGGAGATGTGCTGACGTACGACCCGGACGAGGAGGATCTGCGCCGCGTCGAGCGCAAGCTGCTGGCGCTGTGGGAGGCCATCAAACGGGCGACGGAGACGGGCGACTGGCGGCCGAGCCCCGGCAGGCTCTGCGACTGGTGCGACCACCAGGCACACTGCCCGGAGTTCGGCGGCTCTCCCCCGCCGTATCCGCTGACGGTGCAGCCACGGCTGCCCGAGCCACGCGAGGACGGGGCACAGGAATCACCGGCCCGCGCTTAGGCAACAATGGTGCCCGTCCCGTGCCGCCCGCCCGAGGAGATCCCGTGGCCATCCGCGTCCTGTTGGTCGATGACCAGCCACTGCTGCGCACCGGCTTCCGCATGATCCTGGAGGCGGAGCAGGACCTCGCCGTCGTCGGCGAGGCGGGTGACGGACTTCAGGCGCTGGACCAGGTGCGGGCGTTGCAGCCCGACGTGGTGCTGATGGACATCCGCATGCCGCGGATGGACGGGGTGGAGGCCACGCGCCGCATCACCGGGCCGACGAAGGACGGGCCCGCGAAGGTGCTCGTGCTGACCACGTTCGACCTCGACGAGTACGTGGTGGAGGCGCTGCGCGCGGGCGCCAGCGGCTTCCTGCTCAAGGACGCGCCGGCGGCCGAGCTCGTGCAGGCGATCCGCGTGGTCGCCGCCGGCGAGGCCATGCTGGCTCCTAGCATCACGCGCCGTCTGCTCGACAAGTACGCGGGGAAGCTCCCCTCGGGCGAGGAGCCCGTGCCGGACACCCTTCACCAGCTGACGGAGCGTGAGGTGGAGGTTCTGAAGCTGGTGGCGCGCGGCCTGTCGAACTCGGAGATCGCCGCCGACCTCTTCGTCAGCGAGACGACGGTGAAGACGCACGTCGGGCACGTGCTGACCAAGCTGGGGCTGCGCGACCGCGTGCAGGCCGCGGTCTACGCGTACGAGAGCGGGCTGGTACGGCCCGGCACGTGATACCCCGGCACGTGATGCCCCGGCAGGGCACCCCACGAGCGGGGCGCACCCGCGTTCCGCCCGGCCCTCGGCTGCGAGCGGTCCCCTCGGCCGTCAGCTCTCGGTGCTGCGGCCCAGCTCCCACAGCTGCAGCACCGACGAGGAGTTCAGCGCCCACTCCGCGCCCGTGATGTCGTCACGCGCCGCGATGAACTGCTTGCCCTGCCACAGCGGCAGCACCGGCACCTCGTCGGCCACGATGTCCTGCGCGCGGGCGAAGCCGGCCTCGGTGCGGACCCGGTCGGTCTTCTGCCGGGTCTGCGGGATCACCTGATTCCGTATCTCGGAGCTGATGTACGGGGTGTTGAGGAAGTTGTTCTTCTCGAAGAAGGGGGCGATGTAGTTGTCGGCGTCAGGGAAGTCGGGGAACCAGCCGTAGCCGTAGACCTGGTACTTCCCCTTGAGGGCGTCGGTCCGGTAGGTGTCCCACGGCAGGCCCTTCATCTCGACGGCGAACAGGCCGGTGTCCTCCAGCTGCTTCTTCAGCTGCTTGAACTCCTTGGACGTGACGCTGCCGTAGTGGTCGGTCGTGAAGGCGAGTTCGACCTCCACCGGGGGGATCAGGCCCGCGGTGCGCAGGGTGCGGCGCGCGGATTCGATGCCCGACTCGCCGTACTTGTTGAAGAAGGAGTTGCGGTGCCCGGGCACGCCCGAGGGCACCAAGGAGTACAGCGGGTCGGCGGTGCGTTCGTAGACGTCGCGTACGAGTGACTCGCGGTCGATGACCTTCGCCATGGCTTTCCGCACGGCGAGGCGGCCCGCTGTCGCGTCGTCGGTGTTGAAGACGAGGTAGCGGATCTCCTGGCCCGGCTGCTGCACGAGGTCGATGTTGTCCTCGGGTGCGGACTCCAGCCTCTCGATCTGCTTCGGGGAGATCGTGCGGTTCATCAGGTCGATGTCGCCGGCGCGCAGCGCCTTCTCCATGGCGGCGGAGTCGCGGAAGGAGCGCAGTTCGACCTTCTCGCTGTGGATCCTGAGTCCGCCCTTGTAGTCGGCGTTACGGGTGAAGACGGTCTTGCCGGCGTCGGCGTCGACTTCGAGCGTGTACGGGCCGGAGCCCACCGTCTTGAAGCCCTTCAGGAAGCCGTCCTTGGGATAGCTCTCCTGGTCGACGATCGAGGCGGCCGGAGTGGCGATCTTGTACGGGAAGGTGGCGTCCGGCTTGCGCAGCTGGAAGACGATCTCGCGGTCGCTGGTGGCCTCGACCTTGGATATCCCGCTGAGCAGCGACGCGGGTCCATTGGCGAAGCGGATACCCAGGATCCGGGATATGGAGTACTCGACGTCCCGCGCGTCGAGCTTGTGGCCGTTGGAGAAGGTCAGGCCCTTGCGCAGGGTGCAGCGGTACTGCTCGTTCCGCGCGTCGGTGAAGCCGCAGCTCTCCGCCGCGTCCCGGACGGGGCGAGTGCCTGAGCGGGGCATGCGCAGCAGGGTCTGGAAGGCGTTGCGCATGACGTTCCAGGAACTGACGTCGTACGCGGCCGCCGGGTCGAACGGCGCGGGCGAGGCCTTCGAGACCGCGAAGGTGTCCGTGGTGCCGACGACGACGGCCGGGGCGTCGTCCCCGGTCACCTGTCCGCACGCGGTGAGCATGGACGCCAGCAGCCCGGCGACAGCGGTCATCGCCTGGGGTTTGCACTTCATCGGGCACGGTCCTCTCGTCCGCCCGGAACGGTCACGCTACGGAGGGCCTGACGGACCGTTAACGGACGCAGCCGGCCGTTCCTGAACGTGCCCTCCTCACAACGGACTCGGAGCCCTATGAGGATCACCTCCGGTGTTTGCCGTACGGACCGCGCGGCGCCGAGGACCCGGGCACGGATTGCCAGGGGAGGCGGAGACAGCGGCAGCCACGGCACACCGGCGGAACCCGCCGCGTACGCAGAGGCCGATGGGCCGGCACCGACGCGAAGTGCGTCGTGAATGTCACAGCGCCGGTCACGCCGCGTCAAGAGGGCGGAGCCACGTATTCACCAACTGGCCCCGCCGTCACATCCGTTACTGCGGCGGCAGGAGCCCCGCTGAGCGCCGCGGAGGAGTCCGGCGTCCCTCGGGGCCGGTAGGCGTCGGCGAGGCGTCAGGAGACGCTCTGGTGGGCCATGAGGACCATGGAACGCAGGAAGGCGAGATTCACTTCTTCGAGCGATTCCACGACGGTGCGCCCCTCGGCGGCCTCGATCGGGGCGACGGAGGGCACCGCCACCACCCGGCACCCGGCCGCCTCCGCCGAGGCGACTCCGGTCACGGTGTCCTCGATGACGGCGCAGCGCGCCGGGTCCGCGCCCAGGCGGGCCGCGGCGGTCAGATAGGGGTCGGGGTGCGGCTTGGTGCGGGTCAGCTCGTCCCCCGCGACGGTCAGGTCGAAGTACTCCCGGCCGAGGGAGACGAGCATCTCGTCCACCACCTCGCGGTGCGACGCGGAGACCAGCGCGGTGGGCACACCGTGCAGAGACAGCTCGGCGAGCAGCCGCCGGGCACCCGGCACCAGCTGCACGCCGCGCCGCAGCCGCTCGATGAACTTCTGGTTCAGCAGGACGGTCAGCTCCTCGACCGTGATGTCTGCCTCCGTCGCCTCGATCAGGAAGCCCGCGCTGCGGGTCATCGGGCCGCCCACGACGACCTCGCGCCATTCGTCCTTCAGTACGTGACCGAGCTCCGCGAATGCCTCGCTCTCGGCGTCCCACCAGAAGCCTTCCGTGTCGACCAGGGTGCCGTCCATGTCGAGGAGCACCGCCTGCAGCGACGAGCCTTCGGCCGTCAGAGTGCCGAGCGCGGGGATGGAGCTGGTCATCCGCGTACACCTCCGTGAGGGACAACAAGGCCGGCCACCCGCCCCACAGGAGCGAACGACCGGCCTGTACCGGATCGACCATTCTACGACGGTCCGGTGGGACCCGTTATCGGGCGTTGAAGTACTTGGCCTCCGGATGGTGGATCACGATGGCGTCCGTGGACTGCTCGGGGTGCAGCTGGAACTCCTCCGAAAGCTCCACTCCGATGCGCTCGGGCTGCAGCAGATCCGCGATCTTCGCCCGGTCCTCCAGGTTGGGGCAGGCGCCGTAGCCGAGGCTGAAGCGGGCTCCGCGGTACTTCAGGGCGAACATGTCCGCCATCGCGGTGGGGTCCTCCGCGGAGATGTCCAGTTCGGCACGGACCCGGGCGTGCCAGTACTCGGCGAGGGCCTCCGCGAGCTGGACGGACAGGCCGTGCAGCTCCAGGTAGTCCCGGTAGGCGTCGTTCGCGAAGAGCTCGGCCGTGGCCTCACCGATCTTGGAACCGACGGTGACGACCTGCAGCCCGACGACGTCCTGCTCGCCGGACTCCTCCGGACGGAAGAAGTCCGCGAGGCACAGCCGCCGGCCCCGGCGCTGCCGCGGGAAGGTGAAGCGGGTGCGCTCGCTGCCGTCCTCGTTGAGCAGGATCAGGTCGTCGCCCTTGGACACGCACGGGTAGTAGCCGTAGACGACGGCCGCTTCCAGCATGTTGTCCGTGTGCAGCCGGTCCAGCAGGCCGCGCAGCCGGGGACGTCCGTCGGTCTCCACCAGTTCGTCGTAGCCGGGGCCCTCGCCCGTGCGGGACTCCTTCAGGCCCCACTGGCCCTTGAAGAGCGCGCCCTCGTCGATCCATGAGGCGTAGTCCTTCAGGCCGATGCCCTTGACCACGCGGCTGCCCCAGAAGGGCGGCGTCGGCACCGGGTTGTCGGTTGCGACGTCGGAGCGCACCGACCCGTCGTTGATCTCCTCCTCCGGCACCTCACCGGCGGCGGACGAGGGGCGCTTGGGCACGCGGCGCTGCTTCAGCGGCGGCAGCTCCGCCCCGGGGACGCCGCGCTTGACGCCGATGAGCGCGTCCATGAGGCGCAGGCCCTCGAAGGCGTCGCGGGCGTAGCGGACCTCGCCCTCGTAGATCTCGTGGAGGTCCTGCTCGACGTACGCGCGCGTGAGCGCCGCGCCGCCGAGGATGACCGGGAAGTCCGCGGCCATCTGGCGCTGGTTGAGCTCCTCCAGGTTCTCCTTCATGATCACCGTGGACTTCACCAGCAGGCCGGACATTCCGATGACGTCGGCCTTGTTCTCCTCGGCCGCGTCCAGGATGGCGCCGACGGGCTGCTTGATGCCCAGATTCACCACGTTGTAGCCGTTGTTGGACAGGATGATGTCGACGAGGTTCTTGCCGATGTCGTGCACGTCGCCGCGGACCGTGGCCAGGACGATGGTGCCCTTGCCCTCGTTGTCGGACTTCTCCATGTGCGGTTCCAGGTAGGCCACCGCGGTCTTCATCACCTCTGCCGACTGCAGCACGAACGGCAGCTGCATCTGCCCCGAGCCGAAGAGTTCACCGACGACCTTCATTCCCGCGAGCAGCGTCTCGTTGACGATGTCGAGCGCGGGACGCTCCTCCAGCGCGGCGTCCAAGTCGGCTTCCAGACCGTTGCGTTCGCCGTCGATGATGCGCCGCTGAAGGCGCTCCTCCAGCGGCAGCGCGGCCAGCTCCTCGGCCTTGCCGGCCTTCATCGCCTTGGTGTCGACGCCCTCGAACAGCTCCAGCAGCCGCTGCAGCGGGTCGTAGCCCTCGCTCCGCCTGTCGTAGATCAGGTCGAGGGCGGTGGTGACCTGCTCCTCTTCCAGGCGGGCGATCGGCAGGATCTTGCTGGCGTGCACGATCGCCGAGTCCAGGCCCGCCTTGACGCACTCGTCGAGGAAGACGGAGTTGAGGACGATGCGCGCGGCCGGGTTGAGCCCGAAGGAGATGTTGGACAGACCGAGAGTGGTCTGCACGTTCGGGCGGCGCTCCTTCAGCTGCCGGATCGCCTCGATCGTGTTGATGCCGTCCTTGCGGGACTCCTCCTGGCCGGTGCAGATCGTGAACGTCAGGCAGTCGATGAGGATGCTCGACTCGTCGATCCCGTAGTTGGTGGTCAGGTCGTCGATGATGCGCTCGGCGATGGCGACCTTGTTCTCGGCCGTGCGGGCCTGGCCCTCCTCGTCGATGGTCAGCGCCATCAGGGCGGCGCCGTGCTCACGGGCGAGGCTGGCGACGCGGGCGAAGCGGGACTCGGGGCCGTCCCCGTCCTCGTAGTTGACGGAGTTGATGACGGCGCGGCCGCCCAGCTTCTCCAACCCCGCCTGGATCACCGGGACTTCGGTGGAGTCGAGCACGAGCGGCAGGGTGGAGGACGTCGCGAAGCGCCCGGCGAGTTCCCGCATGTCGGCGACGCCGTCGCGGCCCACGTAGTCGACGCACAGGTCGAGCATGTGGGCGCCCTCGCGGATCTGGTCCCTGGCCATCTCCACGCAGTCGTCCCAGCGGCCGTCGAGCATCGCCTCGCGGAACTTCTTCGAACCGTTGGCGTTCGTGCGCTCGCCGATCGCCAGGTACGAGGTGTCCTGGCGGAAGGGGATCATCTGGTACAGCGACGCCGCGCCCGCCTCGGGCTGAGGCGTGCGCGCGGCCGGCTCCTTGCCTCGCACGCGCTCGACCAGCTGGCGCAGGTGCTCCGGCGTCGTACCGCAGCAGCCTCCGACGAGGGAGAGCCCGTAGTCGCGGACGAAGTTCTCGTGGGCGTCGCACAGCTCCTCGGGCGTGAGCGGGTAGTGGGCGCCGTCCTTGCCCAGTACGGGCAGACCCGCGTTGGGCATGCAGGAGATCGGCACCTGCGAGTGCTGTGCGAGGTAGCGCAGGTGCTCGCTCATCTCGGCGGGGCCGGTGGCGCAGTTGAGGCCGATCATGTCGATGCCCAGCGGCTCCAGGGCCGTGAGGGCGGCACCGATCTCGGAGCCCAGCAGCATCGTGCCGGTCGTCTCGACGGTCACGGAGCAGATCAGCGGCAGGTCGTGGGCGCCGGTGGCGTCCATGGCGCGGCGGGCGCCGATGACGGCAGCCTTGGTCTGCAGCAGGTCCTGCGTGGTCTCCACGAGGAGTGCGTCGGCACCGCCGGCGATCATGCCCTCGGCGTTCTGCTGGTAGGCGTCGCGCAGCGTGGTGTACGGGGCGTGACCCAGCGTCGGCAGCTTGGTGCCCGGCCCCATGGAGCCCAGCACCCAGCGGGGGCGTCCGTCGGCCTCGAACTCGTCCGCCACGTCGCGGGCGATGCGGGTGCCCTTCTCGGAGAGCTCGAAGACGCGGTCTGTGATGTCGTACTCGCCCAGTGCGGCGTGGTTGGCGCCGAAGGTGTTGGTCTCGACACAGTCCACGCCGGCCTGGAAGTACTCGGTGTGGACCGACCGCACGATGTCGGGACGGGTCACGTTGAGGATCTCGTTGCAGCCTTCGAGCTGCTGGAAGTCGTCGAGGGACGGGTCCTGCGCCTGAATCATTGTGCCCATCGCGCCGTCCGCGACGATCACGCGCTCCGTGAGCGCCTTGCGGAGAGCTGCTCCGCGCGGGAAGGCGGAATCGGGCGTACTGCTCGGCGAGGCCATGAAGGGTTCTCCCTAAAGTGCGACGGCTGTCGGCTATGCGCGGTCCCATCACTCCGCTGAGGACGGCGCACCTGATCAGGGTATCGGGCGAGCACAAGAGCGCAGCCGGGCATTCCACGCAGCGGACATGACGGAGGTGTGCGGAAGCGCGGCGTCGCACCCCGTCACCTGGCCCTGAGCTGCCTCGCAGGGGCGCGAGGACGAGCCGGTGCGCTCACCCGGGCGTGGGACCGGGCTACCGTCCGTCGACATCAAGCGATACCGTTCGGCATTGTCGAACCCGATTCAGAGCTGCCCGTTGCAAGCAGGTCAGGGAGGTGCCCGGTGGCCCGGTCCATCCAGTCCCTCGAGCGCGCTGCAGCCGTGCTGCGCCTCCTGGCGGGCGGTGAACGCAGGCTCGGCCTGTCCGACATCGCCTCGTCCATGGATCTTCCCAAGGGCACCGCACACGGTCTGCTGCGCACCCTGCAGCAGGAGGGCTTCGTCGAGCAGGACGAGGCCACGGGCAAGTACCAGCTGGGCGCGGAGCTCCTGCGGCTCGGCACCAGCTACCTGGACGTGCACGAGCTGCGTTCACGGGCCCTGGTCTGGGCGGACGACCTGGCACGGTCCAGCGGGGAGAGCGTCTACCTCGGCGTTCTCCATCTGCAGGGCGTGCTGATCGTGCATCACGTCTTCCGGCCGGACAACAGCCGTCAGGTGCTGGAGGTCGGCGCGATGCAGCCGCTGCACAGCACGGCACTGGGCAAGGTGCTCTCCGCCTTCGACCCCGTGGCGCACAGCGAGGCGGTCGACGGCGAGCGCCGGCGCTTCACGGAGCGCACGGTCACCTCCCACGAGGAGTTCGAGGACGTGCTGGAGATGACGCGGGCACGCGGCTGGGCCGCCGACGTCGAGGAGACGTGGGAAGGGCTGGCGTCGATCGCGGCGCCGATCCTCGACCGACGCCGCATGCCGGTGGGCGCGGTCGGAGTCACGGGCGCGGTGGAGCGGGTCTGCGAGGAGGCCACCGCCGGGGCGGTCGGCGTCGGCGCCACCGCTTCCCCCGTCGGCGCCAACGGAGCGGGCGGGACCGCCGGCGAGCCCGAGCTGCGGCCGATGCTCGTCGCCGCCGTACGGGACTGCGCTCGCGCCGTCTCGAGGGATCTGGGCGCCCGCCGCTTCTGAGAACGGTCGTTCCCGTGCAACGACGCACGGCCCGCCCGGTGTTACGCGCAGCCCCTGTGCGGCACCGTCGATGCCCCCTGCCCGGAGATGATCTCCCCTGCGTATAAGGACTTCGGGAGTCCTGAGTCACACCCCTTGACGGGACGACGACCAGGGACAAAACTGCCGAGTCGGCGGTCGGCATTGTCGAACGATGGACGGAACCGACCCGCCCTCCCCATCTGGACAAGACAAAGGAGTCGCGGGTGTCCAGCTCCGACATCTTCTTCAGCGAAGTCACAGGTACCGCTCTGCTGATCCTGCTAGGCGGCGGCGTCTGCGCCGCCGTGACCTTCAAGCGCTCCAAGGCGTTCAACGCCGGCTGGGTCGCCATCGCCTTCGGCTGGGGCTTCGGCGTCCTGACCGGCGGCTACGTGGCCCAGATATCCGGCGCCCACCTCAACCCGGCGGTCACGCTGGCCCTCGCGATCGAGGGAACGACCCCGTGGGGCGACGTACCGATCTACTGGGTCAGCGAAATGCTCGGCGCGATGATCGGCGCGGTGCTGGTGTGGCTCGTGTACTACGGCCAGTTCCACGCGGACCTCAAGGACCCGGAGATGGCCGAGCGCAGGGGCGAGAACCCCGGCCCGGTGCACGGCGTCTTCTTCACGTCCCCCGAGATCCGCAACACCTGGCAGAACGTCGTCACCGAGACGATCGCCACGTTCGCCCTCGTCATCGCGATCCTCAACCTCGGGCTGACCAAGGGAGTCGGGGTCAGCGGCACCGGCGTCCTGATCGTGGCGCTGGTCGTCGTGGGCATCGGCCTCTCGCTCGGTGGCCCGACGGGATACGCCATCAACCCGGCCCGTGACCTCGGTCCCCGTATCGTGCACGCCCTGCTGCCGCTGCCCAACAAGGGCGGCTCCGGCTGGGCCTACTCATGGATCCCGGTCGTGGCCCCGCTGCTCGGCGCAGCGCTGGCCGCCGGCCTGCACCAGGTCGCATTCGCCTGAGCCCGTTGCTGCCGGGCCGCGAGGCCCGGCAGCCTGCGGGTACGGCCCGGGACGCGCCCGGGCCGCCCCCGGCGGCCGAGAGCCCTATCCCACCCAGAACCCCTTGGAGCAGGACATGAGCGAGACCGAGAACCAGTCCGCGGGCGCTTCCACGCACGGCGAGGGCCCCTTCATCGCCGCCATCGACCAGGGCACGACCTCCAGCCGCTGCATCGTCTTCGACAAGGACGGCCGCATCGTCGCCGTCGACCAGAAGGAACACGAGCAGATCTTCCCCAAGCCGGGCTGGGTCGAGCACGACGCCGCCGAGATCTGGACCAACGTCCAGCAGGTGGTGGCGGGCGCCCTCGAGCAGGCCGGCATCACGAAGGCCGATGTGAAGGCCCTCGGCATCACCAACCAGCGTGAGACGACGCTGCTGTGGGACAAGGCCACCGGCGAGCCCGTGCACAACGCGCTCGTCTGGCAGGACACCCGCACCGACACGCTCTGCCGCGAACTGGGCCGCAACGTCGGCCAGGACCGCTTCCGCCGCGAGACCGGCCTGCCGCTCGCCTCGTACTTCTCGGGCCCGAAGATCCGCTGGCTGCTCGACAACGTCGACGGACTGCGTGAGCGCGCCGAGCGCGGCGAACTCCTCTTCGGCACCATGGATTCCTGGGTCATCTGGAACCTCACCGGCGGTCCCGACGGCGGACGCCATGTCACCGACGTGACCAACGCCTCCCGCACCATGCTCATGAACCTGCACTCGATGAGCTGGGACGAGAAGATCTGCCAGTCCATGGGCGTGCCCATGTCGTTGCTGCCCGAAATCCGTTCCTCCGCCGAGGTGTACGGGGAGGCGAAGGGCGAGCTCGCCGGTGTGCCGGTGGCCTCGGCGCTGGGTGACCAGCAGGCGGCGCTGTTCGGCCAGACCTGCTTCTCCGAGGGCGAGGCGAAGTCCACCTACGGCACGGGAACGTTCCTCCTGCTCAACACCGGCCACGAGGCCGTCAACTCGTACAACGGCCTGCTGACGACCGTCGGTTACCGCATCGGCGACGAGCAGCCCGTCTACGCGCTGGAAGGCGCCATCGCCGTCACCGGCTCGCTGGTGCAGTGGATGCGTGACCAGATGGGCCTCATCAGCACCGCGGCCGAGATCGAGACCCTCGCCAGCTCCGTCGAGGACAACGGCGGCGCCTACTTCGTACCGGCCTTCTCCGGCCTGTTCGCACCGTACTGGCGCGACGACGCACGCGGCGTCATAGCCGGCCTCACCCGGTACGTGACCAAGGCGCACCTCGCCCGCGCGGTCCTGGAGGCGACCGCCTGGCAGACCCGCGAGATCGTCGACGCGATGCAGAAGGACTCCGGCGTCGAGCTGACGGCCCTCAAGGTCGACGGCGGCATGACCTCCAACAACCTGCTGATGCAGACGATGTCGGACTTCCTCGACGCACCGGTCGTACGGCCGATGGTCGCGGAGACCACCTGCCTCGGCGCGGCTTACGCGGCAGGGCTCGCCGTCGGGTTCTGGTCCGACGTCGACGAGCTGCGCGCCAACTGGAAGCGGGCGGCGGAGTGGACGCCCGACATGGACGCGGCCGATCGCGACCGCGAGTACAAGAACTGGCTCAAGGCCGTCCAGCGGACCATGGGCTGGATCGAAGAGGAGAACTGAACGAGATGAACACCCTGCAGAGCGTTCCGACCCTCGGGACGCATCCGGCTGCCGGCGGCAACCCGAGCCGTGCCGAGACCAGGGAGCTGCTCGCGGGAGCGACGTACGACCTGCTCGTGATCGGCGGCGGCATCCTGGGAACCTCGGTGGCCTGGCACGCCGCGCAGTCGGGACTGCGGGTGGCGATGGTGGACGCCGGCGACTTCGCCGGCGCCACCTCCTCCGCCTCCTCCAAGCTGGTGCACGGCGGGCTGCGCTATCTGCAGACCGGCGCGGTGAAGCTGGTGGCGGAGAACCACCACGAGCGGCGGGTACTGGCCAAGGACGTGGCCCCGCACCTGGTCAATCCGCTCAAGTTCTATCTGCCCGTTTACAAGGGCGGCCCGCACGGCGCGGCGAAGCTGGGTGCCGGCGTCTTCGCCTACAGCGCGCTCTCCGCGTTCGGCGACGGCGTCGGACGCCTGGTCTCGCCGTCACGTGCGGCGGCCGACAACCCCGGCCTGCGCACGGACAACCTGAGGGCCGTCGCGGTCTACGGCGACCACCAGATGAACGACTCACGCATGGCCGTCATGACCGTGCGTGCCGCCGTCGACTCGGGTGCCGTGGTGCTCAACCACGCGGAGGTGACGGGTCTGCGCCGCACCTGCGGCCGTGTGACCGGCGCCGAGCTGCGCGATCGCAGCGACGGCAGCGAGTTCGGCGTCGACGCCCGCCTCGTCCTCAACGCGACCGGGCCGTGGGTGGACCACCTGCGCAAGCTGGAGGACAAGGGCGCCGCGCCCAGCGTCCGGCTCTCCAAGGGCGCGCACCTGGTGCTGCGCCGCAAGTCGCCCTGGCGGGCGGCGATGGCGACGCCGATCGACAAGTACCGCATCACCTTCGCGCTCCCGTGGGAGGACCAGCTGCTGCTGGGCACCACCGACGAGGCGTACGAGGGCGACCCGGGCGACGTCCGCGCAACCGAGGCCGACATCCAGCAGATCCTCGACGAGGCGGCCTTCTCCGTTCGCGACGAGCACCTCTCACGCGACCTGATCAGCTACGCGTTCGCGGGACTGCGCGTGCTGCCGGGTGGCCCCGGCGGCGTGACGGCTGCGAAGCGGGAGACGGTCGTCAGCGAGGGCATCGGAGGGATGCTCTCGGTCGCGGGCGGCAAGTGGACGACGTACCGTCACATCGGCCGTGCCGTCATGGACAAACTGGCGAAGCTGCCCGGAGGTTCGATCGGGCAGGACATGGAGCCGGTGGGGGAACTCGTGCGCCGCACTCCCCTTCCCGGCATCTCCAACCCGAACGCCGTCGCCCACAGGCTGCTCGTCGACCGCGAGCGCGAACCGGGCCCGCGCATGGACCCGTTGACGGCACGCCATCTGGCGACCCACTACGGCTCGCTCTCCTTCGACATCGCACGGCGGGTCAACGAGGACCCGTCGCTCGGCGAGCGCATCCATCCGGACGGGCCGGAGATCTGGGCCCAGGTCGTGCACGCGCGGGACCGCGAATGGGCGGAGACCGTCGACGATGTGCTGCGGCGGCGCACCACCCTCACCATCCGCGGTCTGGACACCGAAGAGGTGCGTGAGCGCGTCGCGAAGGTGCTCGCGGAGCGCAGCAGCTGAAACGCCGGGGAGCGGGGGGCGGGGAACGCGTCCTCGTGCGGCCGTGACGGGACCGCACGGGGAACGCAGGCGGGCGGGCCGAGCCCGAGGGCGGGCCCGCCCGCCGTCTCCCCGCCGGCGGCTTTGGGCCGGGCCCCCCGACGCTCCTCCTCGGCCGCCTCGACGGGCTCCGGGCCGAGTTCCGCGCTGCGCCTCGCCAGTTGCTCCCGCTGCTCCGCCGTGAACGCGCCCAAGCACGGTCGTGCCCGTGGCACGCGCCAACTCGCCGACGCTGCAGCGGCGTTCGTCTCCCCTCGCCCGATCACATACGGCCCGCCAGCACCCGACGGGGCAAGATCAGCCCTTGCCACCGCCCGGTGCGAACCACACCGCGGCGTCGGGCCCGAGTACGCCCGTGCGCGCACCACCAGGGCCGACCGTGGAACCGTCGCTCACGAGCAACGGCACGGCGCCGTCCGGCAGCGCCCAAGTACGGTCATGCCCCGTGGCACGCGCCAACTC
This sequence comes from Streptomyces bathyalis, assembly GCF_015910445.1. NCBI lineage: Bacteria > Bacillati > Actinomycetota > Actinomycetes > Kitasatosporales > Streptomycetaceae > Streptomyces > Streptomyces bathyalis. The sequence continues at coordinate 6,593,628 of NZ_CP048882.1, read as the reverse complement.
GCCGACGCTGCAGCGGCGTTCGTCTCCCCTCGCCCGATCACATACGGCCCGCCAGCACCCGACGGGGCAAGATCAGCCCTTGCCACCGCCCGGTGCGAACCACACCGCGGCGTCGGGCCCGAGTACGCCCGTGCGCGCACCACCAGGGCCGACCGTGGAACCGTCGCTCACGAGCAACGGCACGGCGCCGCCCGGCAGCGGAACGGGCCCACCGGAGAGATTGACCCGGCACTCCAGGAATCCGCCCCTGCGGAAGGCGAGTTCGCCCTCCGCGGCGTCCAGCCACTCCAGGCGGTCACCGCCCGGCCTGCCGCGGAAGCGGCGCCGCAGTTCCAGCGCGCTGCGGTACAGCTCCAGGAAGGAGCCCTTCACGCCGCGCTGTGCCTCCGCACTGTGGGCCCCCCACCCTTCCGGTTGCGGGAGCCAGCTTCCGCCGGGGCCGAAACCGTACGAGGGCCCCTCGTACCGCCACGGCAGCGGCACGCGGCAGCCGTCCCGGCCCTTCTGCGTGCGGCCGGTGCGTTCCCACATCGGGTCGCGCAGCGCATCGGCGGGCAGGTCGGCGACCTCGGGCAGGCCCAACTCCTCGCCCTGGTAGAGGTATGCGGTCCCGGGCAGCGCCAGGGTGAGCAGCGCGGCCGCGCGGGCGCGGCGCCGGCCGAGTTCGTGATCGGGAGCGGGCTCGCGACCGTCACGGACCAGCCACTCGGCAAGGTCCGTGCCCTCGGGGAGGCCGTAGCGGGTGGCGTGCCGCACCACGTCGTGGTTGGAGAGCACCCAGGTCGGCAGGGTGCCGACGGACCGTGCGCTCCGGAGGGACTCGTCGATGACGCCGCGGAAGGACTCCGCGTCCCAGGGGCAGCGCAGATGGAAGAAGTTGAAGGCCTGGTGGAGTTCGTCGGGCCGGGTGTAGAGCGGCAGCCGGGCGGCGCTCACGCCCGCCTCGGCGACGGCGATGCGGGGCGGCTCGTAGGAGTCGAGGATCTTCCGCCAGGAGCGGTAGACCTCGTGGACCTCGTCGCGGTCCCAGAAGGGGTGATCGTCGCCCTGCGGCGGTGAGTTGAGCGGCGCCGCGTCGTTCCCGAAGGTGTTGCGCAGGGGCGGTTCGAGGTCCTTTCGCAGACCGTGCGCCACGTCGACGCGGAAGCCGTCGACGCCGAGGTCCAGCCAGAAGCGCAACGTGCGCTCGAACTCGGCGGCGACCTCGGGGTTCTCCCAGTTCAGGTCCGGCTGCTCGGCGGCGAATATGTGCATGTACCACTGCCCGTCGGGGGTCCTGGTCCAGGCGGCGCCGCCGAACTTCGACTGCCAGTCCGCCGGCGGCTCGTCACCGTCACGGAAGTGGAATCGGTCGCGGGCGGGTGAACCGGCCGGGGACGCCAGCGCCTCGACGAACCACGGGTGCTGGTCGGAGCAGTGGTTCGGGACGATGTCGATGATGATCTTCAGGCCGTTCCCGTGGGCGCGTGAGAGCAGGTCGCGGAAGTCGTCGAGGGTTCCGTGGCGCGGGTCGACGCCGCGGTAGTCGGAGACGTCGTAGCCTCCGTCCGCCCATGGCGAGGGATAGAAGGGCGTCAGCCAGATCGCGTCGACGCCGAGCGCCGCGAGGTGACCGAGACGGTCGGCGACACCGCGCAGGTCGCCCATGCCGTCACCGTCGGAGTCGGCGAAGCTGGGCACGTAGACCTGGTAGACGACGGCCTCACGCCACCAGTCTTCGGTTGTTTCCATGGGCTGCCTGGGCGTGCGGGCTGTCACGGTGTCCTCTCACGAAGTGGCGCAGTCGGCGGCCCGCTCGTCCGTAAAGACACGGGCGACGCCGACAGGCACTGTACGTACACCGGCGCCGTCCGCCGGAACAGGTTGCCGCGTCCGAGCCTCGTGAGGAATACGGTGCAGGTCAAGGAGACGGACGGCACCGAGGCCGGCGTTGCTGACCCGCGCGTACGGGTGCGGCCATGGCTGCGGCGTGCGCGGGCTCACGCCGTAGGCTGGTTGCCGCACGGAACGGAACGGCAGCCGGGTGCGCGTCATCGCACACCACCCGGCCGGAAGGAGGCGCTGGGTGATCGAGCTCGAGGGAGTTCCCGAGCTGGTCGACCCGGTCATGGTGGCCGCGTTCGAAGGCTGGAACGACGCCGGCGACGCCGCCTCCACCGCGGTCGGGCACATGGAGCGGGAGTGGAAGGGCGAGGTCTTCGCGGCGCTGGACGCGGAGGACTACTACGACTTCCAGGTCAACCGGCCGCAGGTGTGGCTGGACGGCGGCTCACGCAAGATCACATGGCCCACGACCCGGCTTTCCGTCGTACGCCTCGACCACGCGGGCGGCAAGGGAAGACCACGCGACCTGGTACTGGTGCGCGGCATCGAGCCGAGCATGCGCTGGCGCTCCTTCTGCAACGAGATCCTGGGCTTCGCACACGAGTTGGGCGTCGAGATGGTGGTGGTGCTGGGAGCGCTGCTCGGCGACACCCCGCACACCAGGCCGGTCCCGGTGACGGGTGTGACGTCCGATCCGGACCTGGCCCGCACCATGAATCTCGAGGAGTCGCGGTACGAGGGACCGACGGGCATCGTCGGCATTCTCCAGGAGGCGTGCACCCACGCGGGCGTTCCGGCGGTGAGCCTGTGGGCGTCGGTGCCGCACTACGTCTCCCAGCCGCCGAACCCGAAGGCCACCCTGGCCCTGATCAACCGGCTGGAGGATCTGCTCGAACTGAACGTGCCCCTGGGCGAACTCCAGGAGGACGCGCGTGCCTGGCAGCTGGGCGTGGACCAGCTGGCCGCCGAGGACAGCGAGGTCGCCGAGTACGTGCAGTCCCTGGAGGAGGCCCGGGACACGGCCGAGCTTCCGGAGGCTTCGGGAGAGGCCATCGCGAAGGAGTTCGAGCGGTATCTGCGGCGGCGGGACGGCGGCCCGGGAGCCGGGCTGGGCGGCAACGCCCGCGAATCCGGGACGAGTTCCTCCCCCGCGTTCGGAGGCGACACCCCGAAGCGCGGTCCGGGCGGAGGACGCTCCCGTCCCTCGAAGCCGTCTGCCAAGGACGGTGCGACGGACGGCCGGAAGGACGACGCCGAGACCGAGGACGACGACGGCCCGGGCGGCGAGCAGGGCACGCGCGGTAAGCGGGACGAGCCGGAGCCGGAGCCGGAGAAGCAGGGCGAAGAAGGCCGCACCGCGGAGACAGGCAAGGACGCAGGCACGGGCAAGGACGCACGCACCGGCAAGGACGCAGAGGACGGCGCCGCCGCCGAGCCCGACAAGCCGGTCAAGCCCGCCAGGCGCACCCGCAGCACAGGCACCCGCACCGGCAGCACCGGCGGAACCCGCAGGAGCGGCGGCAGCAGCAGCGGCACGAAGGGCACCCGGAGCACCGGCCGGGGCAGCGGCACCCGCAAGCCCGCCGAGGACGACGGCAAGGGCGAGGATCAGGGCGGGAGCGCGAAGAACGGGAAGGCGAAGCCGTCCTCCGGCAAGGACCAGGACGAGAGCGGCGACGGAAGCAAGGGCGGCAAGGACGCCAAGAACGGCAGGGACGGCAGGGACGGCAAGAGCGGCGGGCAGAGCAACAGCAAGGACGCCGACGAGGAGTAAGAGCCGTGATGCACCGGAAGGGCCGTCCCGCACATCAGGCAGGGCGGCCCTTCCGTGTGATGGGCGAGGCAGATGCGCCGGCCTCGCACGACGAGCGCGCTCATCCGCCGCGCCCGGCGGTCACCGCGTCTACAGCGCGACCCCCAGGAGGGCGTCCACCGCACGCGAGACCATGCCGGGCGCACCCTCGTCCGTGCCGCCGCCGGCTTCCTGCGCCGCGGCCCAGCGGTCGACGGCGGCGAGCGCGGCCGGCGAGTCGAGATCGTCCGCGAGCGCGGCGCGGATCTCCTCCAGGACGGCGTCGGCGGGTGGACCGTCCGGACGCGAGACGGCGGCACGCCAGCGCGTGAGCCTCGCACGGGCCTCGTCGAGCGTGGCCGTCGTGTACTCCCAGTCCGACCGGTAGTGGTGGGCGAGCAGCGTCAGCCGGATCGCGGCCGGGTCCACGTCCTCACGGCGCAGCTGTGAGACGAAGACGAGATTCCCCTTGGACTTCGACATCTTCTCGCCGTCAAGGCCGACCATCCCGGCGTGCACGTAGGTCTGCGCGAAGGGGTATTCGCCGGTCAGCGCCTGCGCGTGCGAGGCGCCCATCTCGTGGTGGGGGAATGCGAGATCGGAGCCGCCGCCCTGTACGTCGAAGCCCATGCCCAGGTACTCGAGGGCGATCGCCACACACTCGATGTGCCAGCCGGGGCGGCCGGGACCGAGAGAGGCGCCGTCCCACTGCGGCTCACCGTCACGCGCGGCGCGCCACAGCATCGGGTCGAGCGGGCTCTTCTTGCCGGGGCGCTCCGGGTCCCCGCCGCGCTCGGCGGAGAGGATCCGCATGGTCTGCGCGTCGAGTCGGGAGACCTCGCCGAAGTGGGTGTCCGCGTCGACGGAGAAGTAGATGTCCCCCTCCAGTTCGTACGCGGCACCCTGCTCCCGCAGCCGCTCGACCAGCGGGACGACGCGCGGAATCGATTCGACAGCACCGATGAACTGACGCGGGGGCAGAATCCGCAGAGCCGTCATGTCCTCGCGGAAGAGCGCGGTCTCACGCTCCGCCAGAGCCGCCCACTCCTCGCCGGTGGCATCGGCCCGTTCCAGAAGGGGATCGTCGATGTCGGTGACGTTCTGGATGTAGTGAACCTGCCGCTTGGTGTCGAGCCACACACGCTGTACCAGGTCGAAGGCGTTGTAGGTGGCCGCGTGCCCAAGATGGGTGGCGTCGTACGGGGTGATCCCGCAGACGTATATGCGGGCGACGGGACCGGGGGCCAGAGTGGTGCGGCCGCCCGTCTCGGTGTCGTGGATCTCGAGGTCGCGACCCTGACCAGGCAGGGCGGGGACCTCGGAAGCGGGCCAGGCATGCATTCCTTGAGCCTAACCCGGACAGGAATCCGCCATTCGGACGGGACGGGCTCACGCCGTCCCCGGCCTGCGGCAACGGCCGGATACGCCCTGTTGACCGGCCACGGGCGCGCGCCTTCGCCTCACACGGGCGGCCACGGGATCGCCGGCCAGTCACCGCTGGGCAGCGGGTGGCGGCCGGAGCTGATCAGTCCGTCGACCCGCTTGCGCAGAGCTTCGAGTTCGGCCGCGGTGATCAGCTCCGCCAGGCGGACGGCGAGAGGCGCGCCCTCCGCGAGCGCCGTGGCGAGCCCGCGCAGCGTGGCCGTCGCCTCCGCCGTCAGTTCCTCACCCGCCCAGCCCCACAGCAGGGTGCGCAGCTTGTCGTCCACGTGGAAGGAGACCCCGTGGTCGATGGCGTACAGGGCGCCGCCGGGGAGGGTCAGCAGATGACCGCCCTTGCGGTCCCCGTTGTTGATGACCGCGTCGATGACGGCCAGCCGTCGCAGCCGGTCGTCGTCGGCGTGCACGAGGAGCGCGGGCCGGGCGCTTCCGGTGTCCACGTGCCCGACGGGCTTCCAGCCCTCCCCCGGCTCCTCGCCCTCCACGATGGCGAGCAGTTCCTCGCCGCCGTGGTCTCCGGCCTCCTCGTCGGCGCGGCTGCCGCTCGGCTCGCCCGTGCCGGCGGCTTCGGCGGCGCCGGCGCCGACTTCGGCGTCCTCACCGTTCTCCCGGTCGTCCTCGTCCCCGTCCCCGTCGGCCGGTTCGGTCCCCGGCAGCGGCCCGACCCACGCCTGGCACATGCCCTCGCCGTACGGTCCGTCCCGCAGCACGGTCGCCGGGATCAGGTCCCATCCGGTGGCGCGGGAGATCTCGTACGCGGCGACCTCGCGCTGTGCGAGCGTGCCGTCGGGGAAGTCCCACAGCGGGCGTTCACCCGCCACCGGCTTGTAGACGCACGGCATTCGCCGGCCCTCGTGTTCGACCTCACCGAAGAGGACTGCGTTGGACGCCTGCCGGATCTGCCCTAGTACGGACAGCGTGCCGAGCGCGAGAAGAGTGCGTGTCTCCTCGGCCGCGGGAGGGGCGGCCGGTACCTCCGGAGGCGGCTGATGAACGGAATCGGCTGCCTGGTTCATTCGCCGCGCCGGTATCCGTTCTGACGCGGGCACACATGGCCTTCCGGGTCGAGCGGGAGGCTGCACAGCGGGCACGGCGGGCGGCCTGCGTTGACGACCTCGAGCGCGCGCTTGGCGAACGACCGGGCCATGGTGCCCTCCAGCCGTACGCGCAGCATCGGCGGCCCGTTCTCGTCGTCCTGGAGCAGCCGTTCCTCGGCGTCGGCGAGATCCTCGTCGGAGTCGGCCTCCAGTTCGACGACGGCCTGTGCCTCGACGACCATCCGTTCGCCGTCGCCGTCCCACGCGAGCGCCATGGTGCCGACGCGGAACTCCTCCTCGACGGGCGTCTCCAGGGGCTCCGTGTCGTCGAGTTCGGCAGGCGCGACGGCCGGCACGGGTGCGTTGCCGCCGGAACGGCGCACCACCTCGTCCAGCAGTTCGTCGATCCGTTCGGCCAGTGCCTCAACCTGTGCCTTCTCCAGAGCGACACTCGTGGTGCGGCCCGAGGCCGACGCCTGGAGATAGAAGGTGCGCCGTCCTGGCAGCCCGACGGTACCGGCGATGAATCGGTCCGGCGGGTCGTAGAGGAACACCTGACGGGACACGTCCTGCTCCGTTGTCGTCGACGTCTGTTCGGTCTAAGGCACCCTACTGCCCGCGCCGATCTTCCTGCTCAGGCTCCGCCCCCGACGGTGGCGTCGCTGCTGTGGCCCGGCCCCGTGTCCTGCGTACCTGCGCGGCCGTCCGGTGAATCGTCCTCACGGTCCTCGTCCGCGGACGGCTCCGGCGGTACGAGAGAGCCGAGTTCGCCGGTCTCGCCCAGCCGCAGCAGGAACGGCCTCAGCGGCGTGTAGCGGATGACCGTGAGCGAACAGGGGCCGACGGCGATGCGCTGGAAGAGGTCGAGATGCATGCCGAGGGCGTCCGCGACGACCGACTTGATGATGTCTCCGTGCGAGCACATCGCGTACAGCGCGTCGGCCCCGTGCTCGGCCTCGATGCGTACGTTCCACTCGCGTACGGCCTCAACGGCCCGCGCCTGCATGCCCCGCATCGACTCACCGCCGGGAAAAGCCGCCGCCGAGGGATGCTGCTGCACGGTCGTCATCAGCGGCTCCTCGGAGAGCTCGGCCAGTTTGCGGCCGCTCCAGTCGCCGTAGTCGCACTCGGAGATGCGCTCCTCGGTGTGCACGGTGAGGCCGGGACGGGCCTCGGCAAGGGGCTCGACGGTCTCCTGGCACCTGAGCAGGGGGCTGCTGACGACGGCGGCCAGCGGGAGGGCCTCCAGCCGCCCGGGCAGGGCTCCGGCCTGGGCGCGGCCGTGCTCGTCCAGGGCCACTCCCGGCGTGCGGCCCGCGAGCAGTCCCGAGGTGTTGGCGGTGGAACGGCCGTGCCGTACGAGGATGAGCGTGGGCATGCCTGCCAGCGTAGGCGAGGGTTCCCCGGCCCCGGGCGGTGGTTGCAAGTGCGGCATCGGGGCACAATGACCAGTCGTGATCGTGGACTGCGCCATCTACCGGGACGGACGCCGCATGGAGCGGCCGTCCGACTACTCCGACGCCCTCGACGAGGCCAGGGCGACGGGGGACGCCGCCTTTCTGTGGATCGGCCTGCACGAGCCGACCGAGGCCGAATTCAATCTGGTGACCAGCGAGTTCGGGCTGCACCCGCTCGCCGTCGAGGACGCACTCCACGCGCATCAGCGCCCCAAGCTCGAGGTCTACGCGGACTCGCTGTTCCTCGTTCTGAAGCCCGTCTCCTACGACCAGGACACCGCCACCCTCTCCGCCGGTGAGCTGATGCTGTTCGTCGGCGACTCCTTCGTCGTCACGGTGCGCCACGGGGAGGCCAATCCGCTCGGTGCGGTGCGCGAGCGGCTGGAGCTCGAACCGGAGGTCCTGAAGCACGGCCCAACTGCCGTGATGTACGCGATCAGCGACGCCATCGTGGACCAGTACATGGAGGTGGCCGCCGATCTCCACGTCAGCCTCGACGGGCTGGAGGAGGACGTCTTCTCACCCGAGGCCCAGGCCGCACGGGACACCGCCGGCCGCATCTACAACTTCAAGCGGCAGGTCCTTGGCTTCCGCAGGGCGACGGGGCCGCTCTCCGAACCGCTGGAGCGGCTGATGCGTCCGGGGCTCCCCTTCGTCCACGAGGAGGCGAGCCCCTTCTTCCGCGACGTGAGCGACCACCTGACCCGCGTCAACGAGCAGGTGGACGGGCTCGACCGGCTGCTGTCGGACATCCTCAACGCGAACCTGGCGCAGATGAGCGTCCGGCAGAACGACAACATGCGGAAGATCTCGGCGTGGGCCGCCATGTTCGCGGTCCCGACGGCCATCGCCGGGATCTACGGGATGAACTTCGAGCACATGCCGGAGCTGCACTGGGTGTGGGCCTATCCGGCCGTGCTGGCCGTCATCGTGACGGCATGTCTGCTGCTCTTCCGCGTCTTCAAGCGCCGCGGCTGGCTGTGACGGCGCGTCCGCGACACCGGCGGACGGCCGCGCCGTGGACGACTCGCGGGCAGGACGGCGCATGGGTGCGTAACCCTTGCGCAGGTGGCGCGTTGAGATGCGTAGCGGCCGTGGCGGGGAAGACCCCCGAGCCCCCTCCACGGCCGTCGGCATGCCCGCAGGGGCCTTTGCTACGAGGCCACTCCGGCCTTCTCCAGCGCTTCGACTCCCGCCCGCAGTCCGGCGATGCGCTCGTCGAGCGAGAAGCCCGCGGGGGCGAGGGAGAGAGTGGTCACTCCGGCCTCGGCGTAGGCGCGCATCCTGTCGGCGATGCGGCCGACGGGACCGAGGAGCGTGGTGGAGTCGATGAGTTCGTGCGGCACCGCCGCGGCCGCCGCGTCCTTCTCGCCCGCCAGGTACTTGTCCTGGATCTCGGCGGCCTCCCGCTCGTAACCCATGCGCTGCGCCAGCCGGTTGTAGAAGTTCTGCTTTCGGCTGCCCATGCCGCCGACGTACAGCGCCGTGTACGGGCGGAACGTGTCGGCCAGCGCGTGGATGTCCTCCCCCACCGCCATGGGGACGGTCGGGCAGACGTCGAAGCCCGCGAGCCCTCCGCCCTCGGCGGTGCCCTTGCCGGCCTTCTCACGCCCGGCGCGCAGATGCCGCAGCGTGGTGTCCTCGGCGTGCTCGGGCGAGAAGAAGATCAGCAGCGCGCCGTCCGCGATCTCGCCGGTCTGCTCCAGGTTCTTGGGGCCGATCGCGGCTATGTAGAGCGGGATCTCCTCGCGCACCGGGTGCACGGTGAGCTTGATGGGCTTGCCCGGTCCGTCGGGCAGCGGCAGGGTCCAGTGCTGGCCCTGGTGGCTGAGGCGCTCGCGGGACATGGCCTTGCGGATGATCTCGGCGTACTCGCGGGTCCGGGAGAGCGGCTTGTCGAACTTCACGCCGTACCAGCCCTCCGAGACCTGCGGGCCGGAGACGCCGAGGCCCAGCCGGAAGCGCCCCCCGGAGAGGGAGTCGAGCGTGGCCGCCGTCATGGCGGTCATCGCGGGTGTACGGGCGGGGATCTGGAAGATGCCGGACCCGACGTCGATGCGCTCGGTCTGCGCGGCGACCCAGGACAGGACGGTGGGGGCGTCGGAGCCGTAGGCTTCGGCCGCCCAGCAGACCGAGTAGCCCAGACGGTCCGCTTCCTGGGCGACGGCGAGGTTGTCCGCGTCCATCCCCGCACCCCAGTAGCCGAGGTTGATACCGAGCCTCATACGGGCCCCCTTACTGATCAGTAACGTCGCTGTCCCGGGGACTCTAGCGCGCGCCCGCAAGTAACCTCAACGCCCATGGAGGCAAGGCACCTCGGCCGTACCGGCCTGCGCGTATCCCGAATCGGCCTCGGCACCCTCACATGGGCCCGGGACACCGGCGAGAGGGACGCGGCAGATCAGCTCAAGACGTTCTGGGAGGCCGGCGGCACGCTCGTCGACACGGCCGACGTCTACGGGGACGGCGGTGCCGAGTACCTCCTGGGCAGGCTGCTGGAAGGGCTCGTGCCGCGGCGGGACATCGTGATCGCCACCAAGGCGGGAAGCGTTCCCGACCCCGACCGCCGCTTCGACTGCTCGCGCGGGCACCTCCTCGCCGCACTCGACGCGTCGTTGGAGAGGCTGCGCACCGACTACGTCGACCTGTGGCAGGTGCACGCGTTCGACCCGGCGACACCGCTGGACGAGACGCTCCAGGCCCTGGACATCGCGGTCAGCACCGGCCGCGCGCGCTACGTGGGTGTCTCCAACTTCAGCGGCTGGCAGCTCGCCAAGGCCGCGACCTGGCAGCTCGCCGCCCCCGGTGTGCGCGCCCGGCTGGCGAGCACCCAGATGGAATACTCGCTGCTCCAGCGTGGCGTTGAGCGTGAACTGCTGCCCGCCGCCCTCGACTTGGGCCTCGGGCTGCTGCCCTCCTCACCGCTGGGAAGGGGCGTGCTCACCGGCAAGTACCGCCGCTCCGAACCGCCGGAGGACTCGCGCGGAGCCTCCGAGCACCTGGCACCGTTCGTCGCGCCCTACCTCGACGAAACCGCCGGCCTGATCGTCGACGCCGTCTCCACGGCGGCCGACGGCCTGGCCGTCTCACCGCTGCAGGTCGCTCTGGCCTGGGTACGGGACCGGCCGGGAGTCACGGCACCGATCATCGGTGCGCGCACGGCCGCACAGCTCACCCAGGCACTGTCAGTGGAGGCCCTTACTCTTCCTGATGAGATCTGCCGCGCGCTGGACGATGTCTCGGCGCCGGTGCACCGTTACCCCGACCAGGACTGGAGCGAGCTGTGACGGACGACAAGGCAGCCGAACTCCTCGCGGCGGTAAGGGCGGTGGAGAGCGGCGAGCGCTCCGCCGCGTCCTTCTTCACCGAGTCCGCTCAGCCGCAGGCCGCACCCCGCCCCGCAGCACCCACCGCTCCAAGGCCGGCACCGCCGGGCGCCGTTGCCCGGCGCGGCCCCGTCACCGTCCCCGACGAGCTGCCCGAGGTGCTGGCAGAGGGCGGCGCACCGGATGCGCTGGCCCCGCGCGTGGCCGAGGTTCTCGGCGAACAGGCAGCCGAACTGCTGCGCTCCGACCCGTGGCAGCTGCTGGCCGTTCCGGGCGTGCGGCCCGAGCAGGCTGACGGATTCGCCCGCGCACTGCTCGGCGAGGCGGGCGGCCCCGGGGACGAACGGCGCACCCAGGCGCTGGTGTTGTGGCTGCTGGAGCGTGCGGCGCTGGCGGGGCACACGGCCCTGGAGCCCGCCGCCCTCTCCAAGGGCCTCTCCGGATACGCGGTTCCGGAGCCGGACGAGGCGGTGCGTTCGGCCGTCGACGCGGGTGCCGTTCTCGTCTTCGAGGACGCACTGGACGCCATGCCACAGGGCGGGGTTCCGGCACCGGGCCAGGACGAGCCGGAGGAACGGCCCGTACGGCTTCTGCTGGGCCTGGACCGCTATGCGCTGGCGGAGGAGAGCCTTGCGGACGGGCTCGGGCGGGTGATCAGCGCCGCCGCCCAGCAGAGCACATCGGACGAGGAGTCCGCTGCGGGACCCGAGGCTTGGGAGGCCGTCGCCGCGGCTGCGCCCTCGCCGTCCGCCGCGGAACTGATCCGCGCGGTGGCCGGACACGGCCTGGTCGCGCACACCGGCGGCGAGGCCGCCCGCGCCGAACCGGCCGCTCTGCTCGCCGCCGCCGGGCAGTTGGGGCTCCGCGCCTGCGCCGCGACGCACAGCACGAGCGGACGAGACCGGCTCCGGCGCCTGCTGCCGGGCTCCGGCGACACGGACGGGAGCGGAAGCGAACAGGCGCGCCCGGCGGTCGTCACGGTCCCCGGGCTGCTCGACGGCCGCGAAGGGCCGGGCCGGGACGAGGAGGGAGCCTGGGCGCTCGATCTCCTGATCGTCTGCGACGCCCCGCAGCTCGACGCGGAGACCGCCGCGGCTCTGGTGGAGTCCCTGCCGGACGGGGCACGGCTGGTGCTGAGCGGGGATCCGAACGTCCTCGGCTCCGCCGGACCGGGCCAGGTCTTCGCCGACGTCCTCTCCTCCGGCGCCTGTCCGCGCATCGCCTCGCGCACGCCGGACCCGGGCCCCGTCGGCGAACTCGTCTCCGGCATCGGCATCGGCGAGCTGAACCAGGTCGACGCCCCCGGCAAGGAGGTCGTCATCGTTCCGGTGCGTGACGCGGGTGAGGCCGTGCACCGCACCGTCCAGCTGGTCGCCGACTCGGTGCCCCGGGCGATCGGTGTCCCCTCCGGCGACACCCAGGTGATCACCACCGGGCACGGCGGATCCGCGGGCACCCGGGCGCTGAACGCCGCCCTCAAGGAGCGGCTCCATCCCGGCCCCGGGCGCTTCGACGGCTTCGACCCCGGAGACCGCGTCGTCCACACGCCCTCACGCGGCCGGGTGACACCGGCGGTGGTCGTCTCCGGCGAGGAGGACGGGCTGCGGCTGGAGCACACGGCCACGGGAGAGAGCGTCGTCGTCGCGCGTGAGCGTGTCACGGAGGAGGTCCGGCACGGCTGGGCGGTCACGGCCCATCAGGCGGTCGGCATGAGCTGGCCCGCCGTCGTTGCGGTACTGCCGGGCGACGCGGCCTCGGATCTCTCCCGGGAGTGGGTCTACACCGCCTTCGGGCGGGGTGAGCGGCATCTGTCCGTCGTCCACGGCGTGGAGGACGCGCTCCCGAAGGCTGTCGCCTCGGTGACGGCGCCGGCCCGCACGACGCGGCTGCGGGCCCTGCTGACGCAGTCCGCCCGCGCGGCGGAGGCCGCCCGGACCGCCGCGGCGGAGCCGGCCGGGTCCAGTGGCCAGGAGGATCAGGCGCAGGACGGCCCGGCGTAGAACGGGCCGTCACAGCACGAGCGGACGCAGCGGTGGCGGCAACCCTTGCGGGGCCTCTTCACCGCGGCGCCGCCCCTGCGGTCACTCTTCGTCGTCCAGCTCGATGTCGGCCTCGTCGAAGACGGCGCTGACGTCGAAGCGGCAGATCACCCGTTCGGGGTCGGCCTGCTCGAACGGCGCGGTCAGCCACTCCCCCGGTTCAGCCGGTTCCTCGGCTGCCGCCACCCACAGCGTCGAGTCGCCCTCCTCGAGGCCGAACTCCTTGTGCCGGGTGGCGATCTCGTCGGCCTCGTACTCCCCGAAGAGGACGCCGAGCGCGGCGGGCACGCTGCTGCCCGCCGATGCTGCCGCGGGGCTGTCCTCGTCCGCCGAGTCCGGGTCGAGGTCGGTGACGCGCTGGGCCTGGGCGAGCAGCCGCTGCGGTTCCAGGACGGTGTAGTCGCGCCGGATCAGCACTGTCAGCGCGCTGGGGATCTCCGGACCCGTGTAGGCGGGCATCGAATCGCCGCCGGGGATCTCGAATGGAGTGACCTCGTCGTAGGTTTCGTAGAGCAGCTCGTCGTAGGCCTCGCCCGCCGCGGCCAGTTCGTCGAACGCGGCGTAGACGGCGCTGTCGGCGGCGCCGTTCCCGGCGTCTTTCCCGGCGCCCTCCGCCCTTCGCTCGACCGCTTCGAGGTGCCGGTCCAGCGCGTCTTTCACCGCTTCGGCGGCGGCGCGTACGTCGGCAGCGGTGGGCTGCTCAGCATCAGACATAGTGCAGACGCTATCCGGATCGGTCCTCTGCCCGCACAATAGATGAGATGCCGGAATACGAATTTCGCGATGTGTACGTACCTCGCGGGGTGTCCCGCAAGGCCGCGACCCGACTTCTGACCGACCATGCCGAGTACGGGCACTGGGAGTTGGCCCGCACACGGCTTTATCCAGACGGCAGCCGCAGAGTGCGGCTGCGCCGCCGGATCATCCGCCAGCTGCACGCGACCTGGTGAGCCTCCTGACCGGGGGAGGCAACGGGACTGGGCGGCGGAACGGGCCCCACCCGTGTGGTGCCCGCTCCGCCGCCTTTCAGGCTGTCTCTACTCAGCGCCGCGCAAGCCGCGCGGCACGACGGTAGAGGACGAAACCGCCGACCAGCAGACCCGCGCTGACCGGCAGGCCGATGCCGACCATCTCGCCGGCGCCGGTGTGCGCCAGCTCGCCCGGCTCGGACTGGGTCCGCACGTCTGAGGTCTGATCGACGCCGTCAGAGCCCCCGGAGCCGTCACCGGGGTTGCCGGGACCGTCATCGCCCGGGTTGCCAGGGCCATCGTCGCCCGGGTTGTCCGGCCCGGGGTCGCCCGGGTTCTCCGGCTCGTCGTCGCCGGGCGGCGTCGTGTCGGAGGCGCCACCGCAGTCAGCCGATGCGTAGCTGAGCGCACTGATCGCGCTGATGCCGTTGCCGCACACGTTGACCGGGACGTCGACCGGGGCCTGGATGTTGTTCCCGGAGCCGATGCCCTGCGAACGCCCGCTGCTGCCGCTGACCCGTGTCGACCCGCTGTCGCCGCAGCTGGTGCCCGACGCCGGGTTGAGCGCCCCGATGACGCTCACGGTGTTGCCGCACACGTTGACCGGCACGTTGACGGGCGCCTGGACGTTGTTGCCCGAAACCGCTCCGGGCGAGTTCCCGGCGTTTCCTTGAACCGCCGAGTCCGCGAACGCCGTACCTCCCGAGAACGTGGCGAGCACGCCGCCCGCCGCGGCCACGGTGATCAGGCCTTTTCTTGTGACCTGTCGCATGGTTCTGATTCCCCTGCCTTGCTTTCTGCCAGTGGGTGTTACAAGGGCACACAAAGGGGGAGTGGATTCGTTGATCTCTCGCATCCGCCCCCCGGAAAGGCCGGACGGGACGCAGGCTGCGCATACGACGCGCCTCGCCGTCCGGGCTTCACTTCCTCATGCTGTTGAGGGATGACCTCAGTCGGTGCAGGTGGTGCCGTCGGCCGGGTTCATGTACCCGATCACGGAGACCGTGTTGCCGCAGGCGTTCGCGGAGACATCGACCGGGAGCTGGATGTTGTTCCCGGAGACCAGACCGGGCGAGTTCCCGGCGGCCCCCTGCAAGCCCTGGTCGGCGGCGGCGATGCCCGCACCCGCGAGCACCAGACCGCCTGCGGCAGCCGCGACAGCGGCAACCTTCTTGATCATGAATTCCTCCTCGTTGGCATGCAGTTCAAACCTCGAACCGCACCACCTGTAACGAAGATGGGGGAATCGGGGTACGAGCCGACGCGGGCATTCACCCTTTCCGGGCGCGCCCGCACAGGAGGCCGAATTCAATTGCGGCAGGGGCGGGCGGGAGAGAGTACGCAGCTCCCGAAGGCTGCGGTCTCCCCCGCCCATGGCGATGGTTCAGCTCAGCATCGGACCAGCAACGGTCGGTTCAGCACTGGTCGAGGAAACGGTCGAGCACGCGCACACCGAACTTCAGTCCCTCCACCGGCACCCGCTCGTCGACGCCGTGGAACATCCCCGCGAAGTCGAGCTCCGGCGGCAGCTTCAGCGGTGCGAAGCCGAAGCAGCGGATTCCCAGGTCGTCGAAGGACTTGGCGTCCGTGCCGCCGGAGAGCATGTACGGGACCGCCCTCGCAGCGGGGTCCTCGGCCTTCAGGGACGCCTGCATCGCGTCCACCAGCGCACCGTCGAAGCTGGTCTCCAGCGCCTTGTCGGAGTGGACGTCCTCGCGCTGCACGCGCGGCCCGAGGACCGCATCCAGGTCGGCGAGGAACTCCTCCTCGTGTCCGGGCAGGAAGCGGCCGTCGACGTGGGCGGTGGCCTGTCCCGGGATGACGTTGACCTTGTAGCCCGCGCCGAGCTGGGTGGGTGCCGCGGTGTTCTGCAGGGTGGCACCGATGATCTTCGCGATGCCGCCGAGCTTGGCGAGCGTCTCCTCCATGTCCTCGGGGTCGAGTTCGGTGCCGAGGGCGTCGGAGAGTTCGTCCAGGAAGGAACGCACGGTCTTGGTCACGCGCACGGGGAACTTGTGCCGTCCCAACCGGCCCACGGCTTCGCACAGTTCGGTGATGGCGTTGTCGTTGTTCGTCATCGAGCCGTGCCCGGCGGTGCCGTCGACCGTGAGCCGCATCCAGTGCATGCCCTTCTGGGCCGTCTCCACCAGGTAGAGGCGCAGGTTCTCGTTCACGGTGAAGGAGAAGCCGCCGACCTCGCCGATCGCCTCGGTCACGCCGTCGAACAGGTCGCGGTGATTGTCGACGAGGTGCCGTGCCCCGTAGATGCCGCCGGCCTCCTCGTCCGCGAGGAAGGCGAGCACTACGTCGCGCGGGGGCCTGCGACCGCTGCGCAGCCGCTCCCGCACGACGGCGAGGGTCATGGCGTCCATGTCCTTCATATCGACGGCGCCGCGCCCCCACACGCAGCCGTCGGCGATCTCCCCGGAGAAGGGGTCGTGCGTCCAGTCCTCCGCGTTGGCGGGCACGACGTCCGTGTGTCCATGGATGAGCAGAGCGGGCCGGGAGGAGTCCTCACCGGCGATACGGGCCACCGTGGAGGCGCGTCCGGGCCGGGACTCGAAGATCTCCGGTTCCAGACCCACCTCCGCGAGCTTCTCCGCGACGTACTCGGCGGCCGCCCGCTCCCCGGGGCCCTCGTTGCCGCCGTAATTGCTGGTGTCGATCCTGATGAGGTCACGGCAGAGGTCGACGACCTCACTCTCGGCGCTCGTTCCGCCACCGGCCGGTGCAGGGGTCGACTGGTTCACGCTGCCTCCTCGTATCGCCGCGGGGTCCGCCCCCATACTCCCGCTTACGGTGCCCCTCCCCAAGGGCGGGGAGCAGGAGGCGCGGTGATCGGAGCCTCCGGATCCAGTGTTAAAGTTGCCTCTGGCCGCACGCCTATGGCGGGCGGCACACCTTGTCGGGGTGGCGGAATGGCAGACGCGCTAGCTTGAGGTGCTAGTGCCCTTTACAGGGCGTGGGGGTTCAAGTCCCCCTCCCGACACAGAATCGCCGTGAGACATCGGCGGAACGGGCCCCGGCCAGTGGCGTCATCACTGGCCGGGGCCCGTTTTCATGGGCCGGGCACAGGGTGTTGTCGCGCCCTCACCATCATGGGTGCGCCCTCGGTCCCCCGTGCGCAGGGGCGCGGCGCCGGGTGTGATTCGCCCGTCGTTCGAGGAGCCTCAAGGGGTGAAGTGGTCGGGGTCGGCGGACTTCCAGTCGGCCGCCCACTCCCGCGGAGGGCTCTCCAGCAGCTCTCCCGGAACCAGCCGTTCGTAGAACTCTTCATTGGTGCGGATGTGGCGGGGTTGAGCCGGTGCCGCAGCATGTGCGGCCGCAGCCCTTCCGGGCCGTCGACCCCCATCGCGGCCATGATCTTCATCGCGCTCTCCACGGTGGCCCGCTGGAAACGATGCACACGCGGCGCCTTGTCGCCGACGTCGAGAGCCTTCGCACGGCGCGGGTCGTGGGTGGTGACGCCGGTGGGGCAGGTGTTGGTGGCAGCGCTGCGCCTGTATGCACCCCACGGCGAACATCATGGCCCGGGCGGAGTTGGTGTAGTCGGCGCCCTGGATCATCCGCTTGACGATGTCGGAGCCGGTGGCGATCTTGCCGCTCGCGCCGAGACGTACGCGCTCCCTCAGCCCGGTGCCGACCAGAGCGTTGTGCACCGTCAGCAGACCTTCGGTCAGCGGGTGACCGAGGTGGTCCGCGAACTCCAGCGGTGCGGCCCCCGTGCCCCCTTCCGAGCCGTCGATGACGATGAAGTCGGGCGTGACGTCCTCCGCCAGCATGGCCTTGCACACGGCAAGCACCTCGCGCCGGGAGCCGACGCACAGCTTGAGACCGGTCGGCTTCCCGCCGGCCGACTCCCGCATGCGCGCGACGAAGAGGACCAGCTCACGCGGCGTCGAGAACACCTGGTGGTAGGGCGGGGAGACGACCGTCTCGCCGGCGGGCACGCCCCGCACGTGGGCGATCTCGGCGTTGACCTTCTCCCCCGGCAGCACTCCGCCGATGCCGGGCTTGGCTCACTGCGAGAGTTTCAACGAGACGCACCTGACCTGATCGAGGGCGGCCTTCTCCGCGAACTGAGCCGGATCGAAGCCGCCGTTCGCGGTCCGGCACCCGAAGTAGCCCGTGCCGAGCGCCGAGTGTCTCCGCTGCACCAGAGACGAGCACCGCCGACGCGGTCGCTGCGAGGGACGTGACCGCGAGAGCTGTCACCCAAGCAAGTCTGATCACAATTGAGGCTAACCCCGTGGCGCGGAAGGGCAGTTGGAGGCGCGAGGGCAGCGGCTTCCGGCCTGGTCGCGCTGGCGATCGCGTCCTCCCGCGTACGGGGGGGGAGTTGACGGCGGGAGAACGCGATCGCTCAGAGGACTGCCGGTCCGTCCGGCGGCGGAGGTGCGTTCAGCGGGTGCCGTAGGGCAACAGGGCCATCTCGCGCGCGTTCTTGATCGCCCGTGCCAGTTGCCGCTGTTGCTGGGCGGACACCCGCGTGACGCGACGGCTGCGGATCTTGCCCCTGTCGGAGATGAACTTCCGCAGAAGGTCGGTGTCTTTGTAGTCGATGTAGGTGATGCCGGCCTGGTCCAGGGGGTTGCGGCGGGACTTGAGGGGCTTGCGGGAGGCGTGGTGACGGGGCACGGGATCTCCATGGGTACGGTCGGGGGCCGGGTGGCCACGGTGGGGTCAGGTCGCGTGATCGAGAAGCGGAGCGAAGGCGGACGACAACTGCCGCCACGCATCGGGGCCTTCGGCGTATTCGGCGTCGGTCAGCAGGCAGGACTCCAGCACTTCCTCGAGTCCGTCCCGGTCGAGGGCCGGTGATGTGAAGACCAGGTGCTGGCAGCGGTCGCCGTGCTCGGGATGCCAGTCGACCGCTGCGGCGGCTCTGCGCTCCGGCATCACCATCTCCCAGGCGGCGTCCGGGAGCGCGGCCAGCCATGGGCCTGCGCTCTCGACGCCGAGTGCGCCACCGGCGGCGTCCCATGCCAGCAGGGTGTCGGGGCGGTCGGCGAGCCAGAAGCGTCCCCGACTGCGGGCAGCGGCGCACGTCAGGTCCTCCAGCGCCTGGTAGAGACGTTCCGGGTGGAAGGGGCGGTCGCGGTGCCAGACGTAGGTGCTCACTCCGCATTCGTCCGCCTCCTGCGGGAGCAGAGCACAGCCGGGATCCTGGGCCGCGGCGGCAGCCCGTACGTCGAATCCGGCAAAGGCTGCGGTGGCCAGCTCGCCGGATGCCGCGTGCACGTGGTGTGCCGTTGGGTGCAGTTGATTCAGCAGCGCGGCGTCCTCCTCGTCCGCGTCCTGACTGTCGACGAGAGCGAGCACGGAGGCGTACTCCAACTGGCGCGCGAAGGTGTCGGCGACGGTCCTCTGGTCGCTGGGAGCCGCCGCGAGTCCCGCGTCGGCCAGGTCGTCGCCGTTGCCGAGGCAGGGCAGGAGCAGCGCCGGGTCGACGGCCGTGAACACACCGGTGAGGACTACGTCTTCGCCGTGTGCGGCCACGACTTCGGCCATCGCCCTGGGCTCCACCGAATCCCACAGTTCCACGACGGCGAGCCGGGTCAGCCCGTCCGCGGCAAGCCTCTCCAGCTCGGGGATCAGGTCCTCACGCAGGGCGCAGCAGGCACAGTCGTTCACCAACGGTGCGTCTCCGGCGCTCAGTTCACCGGAGGCGCTCCGTACGGTCCGCCGCACCGTTCCCTCCGAGGCCGTCGAATGATCGTGGTGCAGTGCGACGCTGCCGGGCACGGCCCGCAGCAGGCGCTGTACGACCTCGGTCCGAGCCTCGGAGTTCAGCCCGCACACGATGACGGCGGGAAGCTTCGGCCTGCCCTCCATCAGCGGGCCTCACGACGGCCGTAGCGGCGCTCGAAGCGCTCCACCCGCCCGGCTGTGTCCAGGACGCGGGCTGTGCCGGTGTAAAAGGGGTGGCTCCTGGAGGAGATCTCGACATCGATGACGGGGTAGCTGCTGCCGTCCTCCCAGTCGATCGTCGTGTCGCTCGTCGCGGTCGAACGGGTGAGGAAGGCGAATCCCGCGGCCTTGTCCCGGAAGACGAAGGGACCGTAGGCGGGGTGTATGCCCGGCTGCATGGCGGTGTCCTTTGCGTTGAGGGTCAGCGGGTCTCGCGGAAGTCGACGTGGCGGCGGGCGACCGGGTCGTACTTGCGCAGGGTCAGGCGATCCGGGTCGTTCCGGCGGTTCTTGCGGGTCACGTAGGTGTAGCCGGTGCCGGCCGTGGACCGGAGCTTGACGATCGGGCGGAAGTCGTTGCGAGCCATGACTGCTACTATATGAAAATGGTTCCCATTAACAAAACGATCCCCGATCTTCGAGAGGCAGGTCACTCGTGTCCGCCCGCTGCCAACTGACCGGTGCCGAGCCCGGCTTCGGCAACACCGTCTCCCACTCGCACCGCCGCTCCCGCCGGCGCTTCGACCCCAACATCCAGCGCAGGCGCTACTGGTTGCCGAGTGAAGGCCGTCATGTGCGGCTCACCCTCAGCGCGAAGGGGATCAGGACGGTCGACGCAGTCGGCATCGAGGCAGCCGTTGCCAGAATCCGAGCCCGCGGAGGGAAGGTCTGACGGCGAAGAAGAGCAAGATCACCAAGAACGAGGAACGGAAGGCCGTGGTGGCGCGCTACGCAGCCCGACGGGCCGAGTTGAAGGACGTCCTTCGCCGCCCCTCGTCGACGGAGACGGAAAAGGCAGCCGCGCTGCGTGAGTTGCGGCGTCAGCCCCGCGATGCCAGTGCCACACGCGTGCGCAACCGCGACGCTGTCGACGGGCGCCCCCGTGGGCACTTGCGGACGTTCGGGCTGTCACGCGTGCGCATGCGCCAGCTCGCGCACCAGGGATACCTGCCGGGAGTGACCAAGTCCTCCTGGTGACCACGGACTTGAGCAGGGCGGCCCGCTGCCCGTCCGCACGCCGACCGCGCGTCAGGCCGGACCGGCGGCGGGCCGTCCGCCCCCCACCGTCAATGCGCCCAGCTTTCGTACAGCCCGCTCACCAACCTGAGGAGGACACCATGGCTGTCCCCAAGCGGAAGATGTCCCGCAGCAACACCCGCCACCGGCGCGCCCAGTGGAAGGCCTCCACGCCGCAGCTCGTACCGGTCACCGTCGACGGTTCCACCCGTCTCGTGCCGCAGCGGCTCGCCAAGGCGTATGCGCGTGGGTTCCTGCGGCCCGGCGGCTGAGCCCGTACGGCAGGGACGGGGGCTCGTCCGCGTCCAGGAGACGACATCGGGCCGGGAGTTGAAGACCCCGGCCCGGGACCCGGGCTCAGGCGAAGCGGCCCGGTCGGTACCCGGCGAGCGCCTCGGCCCGCCGGCCGTGCAGTACCTCTTCTGCGATCAGTCCGGCCAGATGGAGGCTGAGGGTGATGCCGCTGTGCGTGACCGCCGTGTAGAGACCGTCGACTTCGTCGTGCCAGCCGACGACAGGGTGGTCGTCCGGAGGAAGGGGACGGATGCACACGCGCCCCTCGGTGAGGACGGCGCCACCGGCGGCTCCGGGAAGGATGTCCCGGGCACGGTCGAGGAGTTCGCGGGAGAGTTCGCCGATCCGGTGCTGCGGAGTGTGGGCGTCAACCAGGTCGTTGAGGTCGAGCGCTTCCAGGTAGAGCCGCCGCCCCGGCAGCGGGCGGGCATGCAGGCCGGGTGCCAGGATCAGCCGGTCCAACGGCCGGTCGTGCGGGCCCTGTTGGACGTGGGCGAGCAGCGTGGGTGCCTCCGAGCCCGGCGCGTCGCCGGGGACCAGCACGACGCGGGCTCCGGCCGTGGCCGCGACCCGTGGCGTGTGCCAACCCGCGCAGCAGATCACCACGTCTGCGGGCAGGTGGTCTCCGCCCGCCAGCGCGACGCCGCTGATCCGCGTGCCCGCGGTGGTGAGCTCCACGACCCGCGCGTGCGGACCGGTGAGCACGCGGACTCCCGACGCCTCGGCACTGTCGATCAGCGCAGCGACGAGCGGCTCGGTGTCGACGAGCGCCTCGTCCGGGAAGCAGGCCACGCTCCCGACGTGTGCGGGGAGCCTCAGCGAGGGCTCCTCCCCTGCCGCCGCCGATGCGCTGATCCACTCCGCCGGGCAGCCCCACTCCGCGAGCCGGTCGACGGTCTCCCGGAGGTCCCGGCCTCCCGCATCGTCCTCCGCCCACTGGAGGGTGCGTGCCGGCCGGTACCACGAGCCTCCGGACCGCTCCGCGAAAGCGGCGTGCGCGCGCATGCCGGCCCGGGCGAAGTCGAAGTAGGAGCGGGGCTTCTTGTTGTGGGCGTTGATCCACGCCATCGACGACTTCGAGGTTCCGCTGCCGGGCGGGCCGGCGTCCACGAGGCAGATGTGCGCGGCTCCCTCACCCAGCCGGGCAGCGATGGCTGCGCCGATGATTCCCGCGCCGACGATCACGATGCGCATCCGCGGTCCTTCCCGCCGGAGGCAGTACCGCCCTTGGACTACCCCGTGCGTCCCGCCGGCAGCCCGCGGCAGTCACCTGGGCGCCGCCGGATGTGTGAACGGGCATGGAGGGCCAGAGCCTTCGGGTTCCCGGGCCTCGAAGACCCGGGAACCGCAGTACCGCCCCGCTGCGCGCGGGATCAGCGCTGTGCGAGGCCGGCCGTCAGCAGCGTCGAGGCCGCACGTCCCGCACGGTGGGCCCGATGGAGCGAGAAGAGCGCGGCGGCGCCGGCGAACAGGGCGAGCGCGGGCTCGACCATCAGCAGTCCGCCGCCGACGACGACACCGACGGCGCCGAGGATCTGCCACTGCCGAGCCGATGTGCGGTACCCCGCCAGCGAACGCTCCACCTCGGCCCTGTCGGGGTCACGCACCGTCGGCGGACCTGCCTGACTGGAAGAGACACCCGCGGAGCCGGACCTCGCCCCTTCGTGCACGCCCAGCCAGAAGTTCACGGCCGCCGCCACCGCGAACACCGCGGCCCATACCGCTGCGTCCTGTGTCGCTCTGACCCCCGCGAGTCCGAGGAACCCGAGGCCGATGACCACGTAGCGCCATTTCAGCGGGCGGTTCATCAGATCACCTCCGCGTACGAGAGCATCGCGACGACGCCGCACACCGTGAGGAACGCCGAGCCGAGGGCGACCAGCGTTCGCACCAGCGGGCTCATCCGGTATTCCTTCGGCAGGTTGATCTTGTCGACGTAGAGCAGTCCCGCACCGTAGATGCCGCATGCGAAGACACCGCCCACGATCGACGCGGGCGTGATCAGCGCGAGGAAGCTCGCCCCGGTGGCGATCATCAGCAGGGCGCCGATTCCGGTCCAGGCGTAGACGAACGGCCTGATGCCGCGCTGACCCCTGAGGCGCACCTTCTCCGAGACGGCCGACAGGCTCTCGTACGTCGTCCACGAGTACGCCTCCCACAGGGCGTAGACCGTGCCGAAGAGGACCATCACGATGGCGACGATGTAGAAGTACTCGAATGTCTGGGCGATCGAGGCGAGGAACTGCGACTGGTATGTCAGCACGTCGTTGCCCTCGGGCACCAGTTGCTTCTCCCCGAGTATCGCAGCGCCGTTGATCATGAACGCCGCGGCGATGATCGCCAGGGCGAGGAATGCCGCGATCATGTCGAAGAGCGGAGCGCGGCTCCACGCACGAGCCTTCGCCACGTCGTCGGGACCGGTTGCCAGCGGGATCGGATCGCGCGCCTTCATGACGGCAAGCCTCCGGCCGATCGCGTCGACCTCCTCGTGGCCGAGCATCCCCCACTTCTTCTCGCGGAGCATGCCTGTGTAGCCGATGTAGTCGTACATGCCGCCGCCGAGACCGCCCATGAAGACCACGAGTTCGACCCACACCGAAGTGGTGGCGATGTCGGGGTACTTCTGCGCGACGAAGGGCTCGTAGTCGAAGCTGCCGGGTATCAGACCGCGCAGCACGCCGAGCCACTCGGGCTGTGCGACGAAGACAGCGACGAGGACGAGAACGACCATCAGGCCCGCGATGACGATCTGCACCCGTTCCAGGAGTGCGTACCCCCCGACCCACGACAGGACGGCCGCGAAGACCAGAATCCCGACGGCGTAGGCGGTGGCGTTGCCCGCCCCCTGGGATGCGAGGAAATCGCCGAGGGCGACCGCGACACCGCTCGCCCAACCCGGGAACGACGCCAGACAGATCAGCGCGAGCAGCACCGGGAACCAGCCGCGCGGCCCGGGCAGCACCTTGGCGAAGCGCATCATGGGGTGTTCGCCGGTGAGCGTGATGTGCCGGTTGGAGGCGTAGACGAGCGCGCCCTTGGCGACCGCCCCGATGAGCACCGCCCATATGACGGTGTAGCCGAAGACCGCACCCTCGCGTGAGGCGAGGATGGATTCGCCGGTTCCGATGGTGAGCGAGGCGATGATCGCGCCCGGGCCGAAGAACTTGAGGACCGTGGCGACGCTGAAGCGTCCCCGTCGCAGCTCCGTCGGCGGTTCCGGGAGGCGCAGTGCTGAGTCCGCGTTGCGACCGATTTCTTCTGTGGCCATATCAGTCCAGACGATCGGCTCGTATATCCTATAGGATACGTTCGGAAGTCCGGACGATTATTCGAGCGGGTCAGTGCGGCGTCAAGGGAGTGGACCGCTCTCGTTTCCGCCACGGCAGGACCCGCCTCAGGAAGTCCAGGGGGACACGATGGATCGGCCACCTGCGAGAACGGCGCCCGGAGCTGCCTCTGCGGCACCGCTGCCGCGCCGTCAGATGCTCACGGACGACGTCCATGAAGCGATCAAGGGCCTGATCATGGATCACGCCATCGCTCCGGGTGCACGGGTTTCCATCGACGGCCTGGCCCGCCAGCTCGGCGTCTCCCCGACTCCGGTGCGCGAGGCACTCGCCCGCCTGGAGACGGCGGAACTCGTGGTGAAGGAACCGCTGCGCGGCTACCGGACCACTCCCCTCCTCGACCGGGAACAGCTCGCGGATCTCTACCGGTTCCGGCTGCTCATCGAGCCGTGGGCGGCGGCACGCGCGGCCGAGAACGCGGACGAGCGGGGCCGCGAAAGGCTGAGGACCGAGATGGCCGCGTGCGACGCCCCCAGCGAGGCGACGTACGACGCATACAAGGCGTTGACGGCACACGACACCCGCTTCCACGTGCTCGTCGCGGAGCTCGCCGGGAGCGCACAAGTGCGGCTGGCGTTCGAGCGCACGCACTGCCATCTGCACATTTTCCGGCTCTACTACGACCGCGGGATAGGGCAACGGACGCTGGAGGAACACCGGTTGATCACCGACGCCGTCCTGGCAGGGGACCCCGAGGCCGCCGAGGCGGCCATGCGGAACCATCTCGAGACGGCCTACTACGAGCGGTTGAAGCCGGTCACGGAAAGGCCCGGGTGATCGCCCCCTCCCAGGCCCGGTCCGATGTCGCCGGCGGGATCGACCGTCGACGCACGCTCAGCCCGAGTCCGGCGAACGGGCAGCACCGGCCTGCGGTGGCGTCGCGCGCAAACCCAGGTGACGGGGTGGTAGTCGTACGCCCGGGGCCGAGTGGCTTGCTGGTGTCGATCTCCATGCGGCCCCAGCGGACATTGGGCCAGTGGTCATCGGGCCTTGCGTGTATGGGAGTTGAGGCGGGGAGTCACCTGCTGTACTCCTCGCGGAGGCCGGTCAGGTAGGTGCGGGGGTCGGGGATGTACTTCGCGGCCAGCTGGGAGATGCGGGTGTGCGTCTCCAGGTGCGGCACGACATCCCGCCGCTGGTCGTAGTAGAGCGCGCTCGTCAGTCCCACCTCCGTGTAGACGATGTCCTGCAACTCGCGTTCCTGGAAGCGGAAGTACGTGAAGTGGCTGCCGGCGCCGGAGTGCGCTCCGGCGGCGAGCGGCAGGATCCGCAGGGTGATCCGGGGGTGGTCCAGGGCCTCCAGGAGCCTTCCGATCTGAGCCCGCATCACCACGGGGCCGCCGACCAGCCGGCGCAGCGCCATCTCCTCCATCACGACCCACAGTGCCGGGACGTCCGGGGAATCGAGAAGGGCCTGCCGCCGCAGCCTGAGGTCGACGCGCTGTTCGAGGGCCTCCTCCGGCGCGTCGGGGAAGCCGGCACGTATGACAGCGCGCGCGTAGTCGCGGGTCTGCAACAGCCCGGTGACGTAGTGCGGTTCGTACACACGCAGCACCTGCGCGGAGGTCTCCAGGCTGACGTAGGCGCGGAACCAGTCCGGCAGGGCCTCACGGAAGGAGTGCCACCATCCGGGGCGGTTGGCCTGCTCGGTCATGACCGCGAACTCGTCCGCCTCTGCCGAGGAGACCTCGTACAGGTCCAGCAGCGTTCTGACGTACGGCAATTTGAAGCCCACCTGGCCGCTCTCCAGGCGGCGCACCGTCAGCTGATTGACGTCCAGCGCGCGTGCCGCGTCGGACAGGCCGAGCCTGCGTTCCTCGCGCAGTTCGCGCAGCCGCCGCCCCAGGACGATACGGAGCACCGTCGGCGCACTCTGACCGCTCGGCAGCGGGCTGCTCACGCCGGACCTCCCCACTGGGTGAGAACTATGTGCGGATACACCTCAGTTGGACGGCGCGTTCCTTGTTGACCTTGTGAACTTCACCTCGATGCCGTCGAGTTGAAAATATCAGGAGGCCACTCGGCCGTTGAAGGGGCAAGCACATACGGAATCGGTTGGACCGGCACTCATGCGGGCAGTGCGGTCTGTCCGGGCGCCTCGTCCGAGTCCAGGTGGTCGAGCCAGCCGGTGGTGATGAGGTACTGCCCGAGGATGTAGCCGGCCATGATCAGCAGTTCCTGCGAAGGCACCTTCCGGCCTGCGGCCTGCAGCCCGATCAGCAGGTCCGATCCGACGAAGGCCGCAGCGCCGGCGCCCACCCGGCCACTGACTCCGAGCCCGGCGACGCCCATCAGCGTCAGAGCGAGGCTGTAGCCCGCGACGGGAAGCCGCAGATGCTTCTCCAGCGAGGGCGCGAGCACGGCGTTCACGGCGGCCCAGCCCGCGAGGCAACCCGCTGTCCGCCAGGGCCTGCTCCGCATCGAACGCAGGGCGCCCATGCGTGCGTAGCCCGTGGTGTAGCTGACCTGGGTGCCGAGGAAGGCCGCCATGCCCAGGAGGAAGGCCGGCTCGCGCTCGTCGAAGAGGAGCGCGGTGTCCCCGGCGGCGGCGAAGGCGAGACCGGTGACGAGGGGGGCGGGCGCGGGTGTGCTCGCGTCGGGGCGGCGGCGCAGGACGTACGAGGCGAGGGCGGGCATCAGCAGCGGCTTGGCCGCACGGCTCAGCCCCCGCGTGCGGTCCCCGGCGACGGCGGCCAGGTCCGCGGCGGCCAGCGCGCCGAAGGCGACGAGCGCGCCGCGGCCGTTCCCGTCGGGGCGAGTGGCTCGCGCGGCCGCCTGTGACACCGCTCTTCGGATTCTGTGCCGGGTCGAACGTCCTGTGATCATCATGCCGGGCAGTCTTGTCGGGCCCCGCGCTGCTGGTCAACAGGGCAAGGGCGGGGCCGGTGGTGCGCACCTGCGGTGCATTCGGTCGAAGGCGGCGAGTGGCGCGGCCCGGCCGGGTCGGGCGTTCCTACCGTTCGTCGTGGAGGGCCGGAAGGGCCGCGCCCAGTCCACGGATCGGAGCCGCAGATGACTGATCCCCTGCGAACGCCGGAGCCCGGCCTGCTGCCCAGACGCAAGGCGGTCACCGGCCTCGCGGCGGGGGCCGGCGTGCTGGCTGCTTCGGCGACATCGGGTTGCTCCGGAAAGGCCGTCGCCGCACCGTCCCCGCCCGCGTCCCCCGGCCGCACCGGGCCGCGGGCCGACGGCCCGGCACCGGGTGCGATGCAGCTCTTCGCGGATTCCTCGTTCAACTACAGGGCGCTCTCCGCGCTCGGCGCCGCGCAGCGGTCGGCCGCGGAGCCCGGCGAGGTCCTCACGGCCGTCAACGCCGTCAACAGCGCCGGGGTCGGCTACCAGACCTACAGCGCCACGTTCCGTTCCTGGGGCGAACGGCTGGAGGCCCAGGCCACCGAGGCCGGCCGCGCGGGGCGCAAGCAGACCCGGCGCTTCCGGGCGCTGCGCTCCGCCACGTACTACGAGCAGGCCCTCTTCCACGTCCTGGGTGGCGACAAGCCGGAGGACGAGGAGAGCGTCTACCGGGCGTGCCGCCGCCAGTGGGACACCTTCGCCCGACTGTGCACGCCCGCCGCGGAGTTCGGCGGCGTGCTCCACGGCAAGGACCGGATGCCGATCTGGTTCTTCCGTCCGGACACCTCGCAGCGGCGTCGTCCCACCGTGATCCTCACCAATGGCTTCGACACCCAGGACGCGACGATGTGGACGTACGGCGTGGCGGCCGCGCTGGAGCGCGGCTGGAACGCCCTGATCTACAACGGTCCCGGCCAGGGGCAGATGCTCTTCGTGGGACAGGTGCCCCTCACCACGCGCTGGGAGCGGGTGGTCGCGCCGCTCGTCGACCGTCTGATGCTGCGCAGGGACGTCGACCCGCGGCGCATCGCGCTCGTCGGGGTCGGCCTGGGAGGCGTGCTCGCCGCGCGGGCCGCGGCCTTCGAGCGGCGCCTCGCCGCCCTCGTCGCGGGCCCGGGTGTCCTCTCCCCCTGGCTGTCGCTGCCCGCCGCGACCCGTGCGGTCCTCACGTCCACCAAGGCCGGCACCAACAAGACCTGGAACGACGACATCGTCCCGGACCTGACCGCGAGCGAACGCTTCGCCCTCTCCAAGCGCTTCGAGCCCTGCGACGCGGCCGTGATGCGCGCCGCACGCATAGGGAAGACGTTCACCGACTTCTGGACCCCGGCCCGCACGCTCGCAGGTATGGACGTCACCGAGGTCGTGCCGCGCATCACCGCCCCCTCGCTCGTCGTCGACTTCGACGACGAGCAGTTCGTCCCCGGGCAGCCGCGCCGGATGTACGACCTGCTGCGCTCCCCCAAGGACTACGTCAAGATGTCCCGGGCGGACGGCGCACAACTGCACTGCTCCCCGATGGCTCCGCAGCGATACTGCGAAGTCGTCTTCGACTGGCTGGAGAAGACCGTATGACGCCGCCGATCGTCGTTCATCCGCCCGCCGCCGCAGGCGGCCGCCGGGTCACCGCGCACGCAGAACAGCTGGGTGTCGCCTTCCGCCAGGAGGACGTCACCGAGTTCCTGCGTCACGCGGGTCTGAGCGAGGACGAGATCCAGCTCGACGACCCGAACCTCATCGAATGGCGCGGAGGCGGCCCCGACGTGTGGGGCTGAACCGGCTCCGCTCGGCGCGCTGGGCGCTGCCCTCAGACACCGACGTGCCTACCCATCACACACCGTCAGAACGTGACCGGCTCCGATGCGATGACTCCGGATTCCGCGGACGGTCGGTCCATGCAACGGCAATCGCGCCCACTGTGGCCGAGGAGGACGGAACAGCCATGCAGAAGATCACCACTTTCCTCTGGTTCGACGACAAGGCCGAAGAGGCCGTGGACCACTACACCTCGGTCTTCCCCGACTCCCGGGTGATCGACGTCCAGCGGTACGGGGAGGCGGGGCCGGGCGAGCCGGGGACCGTCATGACGATCGCCTTCGAGCTCGCAGGCCAGCGCTTCACCGCGCTCAACGGCGGCCCCGAGTTCACCTTCAACGAGGCCATGTCGCTCTACGTGGACTGCGCCGACCAGGCCGAGGTCGACATGTACTGGGAGAAGCTCGGCGAGGGAGGTGAGGAGGGCCCGTGCGGCTGGCTCAAGGACAAGTACGGCCTGTCCTGGCAGATCGTTCCGCGGGTTCTGACCGAGCTGCTGAGAGATCCCGATCCGGCCACGTCGGCGCGGGTCATGAAGGCCATGTTCGGGATGAGGAAGCTCGATGTGCAGGCGCTGGAGGACGCGGGCAGACAGTGACCGCCGGCTCGACGGGTGCGGCTTGGGGCAGGGGCCCCGCGCCGCACCCGTACGCTGCCGGGGGCGACGCCGCACATCTCCGGGCGGCACGGGGCACTGCGCACGGAAGGAGCGACCGATGACGCCTGATCAGTGGGCGACGATCCGGCGGCTCGTGGAGTGGCTCGACTCCGCCAACGGCGAAGGCGAGCAGGAGACCGCGATGCGGCTGATGAAGCTCGCCGAGGAGTCCGGCGAGGTGATGCAGGCGTACATCGGCACGACGGGCCAGAACCCGCGCAAGGGACGCACGCACACCTCCGAGGACGTGGCCACCGAGCTGTGCGACGTCATCCTGACCGCCGCGGTCGCGCTGCACCGCTTCTCCGGCGATCCGGCCGCCGCCCTCGACGCCAGGATCCGCGAGGTGGAGCGACGCTCCCTGCCTCCGGGGGCACCGGGGCTCCCGCAGCCGCCGCACCCGCCCGGGCAGGCCCGCGTGTGACAAGGGGCGGGCGTGCGCCTTCGGACGGACACGGCGGATGAGGGGCTGTCAGGGCTGCGTCAGGGCTGGGGCTCCCGCTTCTGGGCTCCGGGGACCGCCTGCCCCTGGCCGCCCGTCAGAACGGATGCGGCCACCCCGGTGTCGGGGCGCGGCGCGGCAGGGTCTGCCACGTCCACGACGTCCTCGGGGGCAGTGGATGCCAGCGCGCCCTCCGTGTCCGGGGAAAGCGACTTCTGGGCGCGACCCATGGCGAAGAGCACGACGATCATGATGGCGGGGCACAGCGCGAACGTGGTGAACGCGCCGGACGTGCCCAGGCCCGCGTCGAGCAGCACCCCGCCGAGCCAGGGCCCGACCATGGCCCCGACCTTGGCGACCGAGGACGCCCAGGCGGCGCCGTTGGCGCGGATCGCCGTGGGATAGAAGGTGCCGGCGATGCTGGTGATGCCGCCGTGGCCGCCGTTGATGAACATCTTCGCGGAGATGATCACGCAGATGTACAGCACCGGACCCGGTGCCCCGAGCCCCAGCATCAGCATCGCGGCCGTCGCCATCAGCGGCATCCACAGGATGCTGCCCACGCCCTTCTTGTCCACGAACCGGCTGATCGCGAGCTGGGCGCAGGCACCGGCGACGCTCGCCGCGGCGGCGATGAGGGCAGCGGAGCTGACGCTGAAGCCCATCCGCTCGTTGATCATCGGCGTCCAGAACACCATGAAGTAGATCAGCGCCGACGAGCACATGTACACGATCCACAGCAGCGGCGTGATGCGTGCGAGCGAGCCCTTGAACAGCGTCACGGGAGTGAACTTCTTCCCGGCGGCGGGCGGTTGGGGGTCGCCGGCCACGAAGTGCGTGCCGGGGGCGACGGTGTGGCCGGGCCACAGCCGGGTGAGGATCGCGGCGATGCGTCGGTCAGCGCCCGGACACCCGCGCTGGGCAAGGAACTTCACGGACTCGGGCAGGAAGATCATCACCGGCGCGAGGGCGAGCAGCGAGCAGACACCGCCCGCGACGAAGACCGAGGTCCAGCCGTAGTCGGGCACCAGCAGGTTCGAGATGGGCCCGCCTGCCGCCCCGCCCAGCGTGTAGCCCACCATGATCACGGAGATCGCCGTGACACGGAACCTCTTCGGTGCGTACTCCGCGGTCAGCGCCCAGGACAGCGGCAGCACTCCGCCGAGGAAGAAGCCCGAGACGAAGCGCAGCACGAACAGGTGCTCGTACGTCTCCGCGAGGGCGAAGGCCATCATGAAGACGCCGAAGCCGGCGACGCACGCCACGATCGAGGGTTTGCGCCCCAAGCGGTCGCCCAGGTAGCCCATGCACAGGCCACCCACGAGCGTTCCGAAGAGACCGACCGTGCCGAGCGTGCCCAACTGGGTGTCGGTGAGGCCGAAGTCGCCCTTCAGGTACGTGGCGGTGAAGGAGAGGATCTGGAAGTCGAAGCCGTCGAGGAAGGTGATCAGACAGCAGACGGCGAAGACCCGGTACCAGGCCCTTCGGCCCTGCTGCTTCTCGATGAGCGGGGCGAGTTCGACGACGGGTGGTGACGCTGTCCCGTCCGGGGACGGCTGTGCGGATGACATGGGAATCTCCTCGTCATTGAGGGGGCGCGGGATACACGCAGATCAAGCCGTTGTCGGCGTCGACCCGGACGCGGTCACCGGTGCGGATCACGGTGAGCGGGTCCTGGTCCAGCCCGGTGACGGTGGGGACCCGGGTGACAACCGCCCCGAGGGCGGCCTTTGTTGTGGTGGTGACGTAGATCATCGCGAGCGGTGCGGTGCCGAGCAGCCGCGTGGACTGGAAGAAGCCGGCCCAGCCGGAGGAGCCCTTGGCACCGGGGAAGACGAGCACCTTGCCCGCGAAGGACTGGCCGTGCAGGGGGTGGCGGCGTTCGGTGATCACGCCGCGGGCGGGGTCGATCCCGCCCCATCCGGAGATCGTCTCCGGTGAGACGAGTGCCTCTCCCTCGGCCGTGCCGGGGACGACCGTCCTGCCGCGCAGCTCCAGCGGTACGCGGGGCTCGCCGCCCGCCGTCGCGTGCGCGGTGACGGTCCCGTTCTCGTGCGGGTCCGGGCTCAAGGAGGCCAGGGACGCCGAGAGGGCGGAGGCATGACGGGGATTCATCGCAGTTCTCCCTTCCAACGGCCGGTGACCGCGGCCGAGATGCAGTCCTGGAGCGTGCCGAACCAGGCCTCGATGCCGAGGATCGCGGGCAGGTAGTGCGCCTGCTTGGCAGAGTCGGTGGCGAAGACCCTGGTACCGGGCGGTGCCGAGCGGGACATCGCGGGGCAGGAGTCGGTGAGCACGCGTCCGCCTGCCCGTTCGATGGTCTGCGTCCATCCGTTGCGGTCGGCGGTGGTGCGCAGCGCACGGGGCACCATCAGCCACAGCTGCGTCCCGGAGTGCAGATGGCGCCCTTCGAGAAGGTGTGCCGTCTCGCGCACCTGGTCCAGGGAGGCGTGCGGGCAGCCGAGCAGGACGAAGTCGACGTCGGTGCGGTCGCCTTGGGAGTTGAGGTCCTCATAGACGCCTCGGCGTTCGCGCTCCCCGTACGGCACCGCCTCGGGCGGGTCCGCGCCGAACGCGGCCTGC
The DNA here is from genome assembly GCF_015910445.1 of Streptomyces bathyalis. Lineage (NCBI taxonomy): Bacteria > Bacillati > Actinomycetota > Actinomycetes > Kitasatosporales > Streptomycetaceae > Streptomyces > Streptomyces bathyalis. The sequence goes on along the minus strand of NZ_CP048882.1, from coordinate 6,560,827 downwards.
ACGGTGGGTGCTTCGGGTGTGATGCCGGGCAGGTGGTAGATCTCCACTCCCCCGGACGAGGCCGCGGCCGCGCCGAAGTGCTTCAGGTCGAGCAGGTCGGGCTGCTTCAACTCTCCCGTGACGACCGGGCGTTCGTCCTGGACGAGGCCGCCCGCGAAGTAGCCGAGCATGCCCCACTCCAGCGGCCCGTGCACGGGCGTGCGGGCCTCGATGAGATGGGTGCCGCGGCGGTTGGCCTCGTGGTGGTTGCCCCAGCAGGGAATCCGGCCGGTGAGCGACGCCGCTCCGGTGGAGGCGGTGCCCTCGCAGTTCGTGCGGGCGCCGAGCACGGAGTTGGCGTACACCACGGCGGAGGACTCCATCCACGCGACGTGCTCTCCGCGTACGGGGATGTTGCCGACCTGGTAAGGCGTGCACGTGGCAAGGATGTTGACGCCCTTGCGGCCGTAGAAGGACTCGGCGTCGCTCTGCAGCTCGATCATTTCCTTCGGGTACGGGGCGATGCCCTCGGAGTCCGGGCCGAAGGACTGCTGGAGCTGACAGGTGGGGACGCGCATCGCCGGGATCTCCAGATCCTCGTCGCTGTCCAGGTTGATCACGGAGTACGCCTTGTCCCAGCCCCCCTCGCGCACCAACTGCGCCTTGACGGGCGAGGGCTGGGTCATCGTCCCGGCGACGTTGCGCACGTCGCACAGCCTCTCGGCGTCGAGGGCGCGGCCGTAGCGGACGAGGAGGTCCATGGCCGCCGCGGTGGCCGGGCCCTCGGCGCCGTCGAGCATCGCCTTGTCGGAGTCGGTGAGCAGCATCAGCGGCGGTCTCCTTGCGCGCGGGGTGAGAGGACGGCCCCCTCCTGGAGCGGACGGACGGTGCGCCGGTAGACCGAGAGCCAGCCCCGGGACGCGTGACCGTCGGGGGTACCGGACGTCCCGGGTTCCGGTGATCCGGCCAACTCCTGCCTGCGCCGGTCGAGTTCACCGTCCGGTACGAGGAGGTCGGCGCGGCGCGAGGTGAGGTCGATCGCGATGGTGTCGCCGTCCTGTACGAGCGCCAGCGGCCCGCCGTCGGCGGCCTCCGGTGACACCTCGCCGACGACGACTCCCTTGTTGACGAGGCCGGACAGCTGCCCGTCGGTGACCACGGCCACCTGCCCGGTAAGCCCCGCGCCGTCGAGGGCGAAGACGGGCCGGGAGGCCATGCCCATGCCGGGCGTGCCCTTGGGGCCGAGTCCGCGCAGTACGAGCACGTCCCCTGCCTGGACCTCGCCGCCGCGCAGACCGTCGAGGGCCGAGTACGGGTCCTCGTAGACCTTGGCTGGACCGGTGAACGACGTCTGGCGCTGCTCGTCGACGGAGAGTTTGACGATGCCGGTCGCCGGGGCCAGGCTGCCGCGCACGAGGACGATGGTGGGGTGCCGCCCGAGCGGCCTGTCGGCAGCGCGTATGACCCGTCCGTCGGCCGGGACCGCCGCCTCCAGGTTCTCGCCGACGGTGCGGCCGGTGACCGTCCTCGCATCGGTGTGCAGCTGCCCGCCGAGGCTCCGCATCACGGTCGCCGCACCCCCTGCGGCGTCGAACTCCTCGATGGAATCGGGTCCGTTGGGGCGTACGGCCGCCAGCAGCGGTACCTCGTCGGCGAGTTGCTCGTACAGGCCGTACACGTCGACTCCGGACTCGGCCTCCTCGGCAATTGCCTGGAGATGCTTCACCGAGTTGATCGACGCGCTGAGCGAGAGCATCAGCGTCACGGCGTTCTCGAACGCGTGCGGTGTGAGCAGATCTCGGGGGCGCAGGTCCTCGTGGACGAGCGAGACGGCACGGCGTGCGGCGGCCCGTACGTCTTCGAACATCTTCGGACTGTCGGCGAGGACGGGCGTGGATCCGGGCAGAGCCATGCCGAGGGCTTCGCACGCCATGTGCATCGAGTTGGCGGTGCCCATGCCCGCGCACACGCCGGGGCCCGCCACGGCGTTCTCGCTCATGCCGGTGAGATCCTCGAGGGAGAGCCGCCCCTGAGCGTGGTGGCCGGCGCCGAGAAAGACGTCCTCGATGTCGCAGTGCTTGCCCTGGAAGGTGCCGCACGCCTGGTAGCCGCAACCCACCATGACCGTCGGCAGGTTGATCCGGGCGGCGGCCATCAGCTGGCCGGGAGCGGTCTTGTCGCACGAGGCCAGGCAGACCATCCCGTCCAGCTGCGCCCCCTCCACGGCTGCCTCGATGTCGTGGCTGATCAGGTCGCGGGCGGAGAGGATGTAGCCGCCGCGGCCTCCCGCGCTGTGGATGAAGTCGCTGGGTGCGACGGTACGGATCTCGAAGCCGAGGCCGCCCGCCTCCGCGACCGCCTCCCTGGCGGCCTGTGCGATGCCGTCCAGGTGGCTGTAGCAAGTGGCAAGTGAGGACGAGGAGTTGACGATCGCGATCTTCGGCTTGGCCATGTCCTCGTCGGTGAGCCCGAGGGCGCGCCACTGTGCGCGGCGCACGGCCCAGGGAGATGTGCCGGGCCGGTAGTTGCTGCGCAGTTCGGTCATGGTCTCCTCCTCTTCCTGATCCCGGTCCGCTCGGTCGCTCGTGTCGGCTTCTCTCGTCCCTCGCGGCCGGCCGTCCGGGGCCGCCGGTCCTCGCGCTCCCGCATCGCGTCAGTCGTCGAGGTTGGCCGCGAGCCGTTCACGCAGTACGGGGATGTCGATGTCGTGCACGCTGCCGTCACCTCCCGCGAGGTCGAGGGCGTGGGCGGCGGCGGCGCCCATCGCGGCGCAGGGGCCCATGACGCGGACGCTGGAGAGGGCGGCGGCGTCACCGTCGGCGCAGCGGCCCGCCGCGACGAGGTTGTCCGCCTGCGGCGAGAGCATCGAGCGCAGCGGCACGTAGTGCACGTGGTCGGCGTCGAACATCTCCCACACGTAGCCCTCGGCACGGTCGTGGAGTTCGATCGGCCACGCCGTGCGGGCCACGGAGTCGTGGAAGCGGGTGCCTTCCCGCACTTCGTCGAGGCTCAGCGCGTGAACTCCCTTGATCCAGCGGGTCTGGCGGCGGCCGGGCAGCCCGTAGGAGCGCACCCGTGCCTGCCCGAACGCCTTGGGGTATTCGGCGCGCAGGAACTCCACGACCAGGTCGGCCTGTTCGCGCCCTTCGAGCTGGGCGCTCGCGGCCCGCACCGGGTCCAGCGGCGCCTCGATGTGGGTCATGTTCATCACGGCCGTGTTCCTGCCGGGGAAGAAGAACGCGAGTCCGTCGCGGCGCAGGAGCCCGTACTCCTCGGCCTTGCGGGCGACGTGCTCGGCGAGTTCCTCGCGCCCGGGCTGATGGGTCTCGTCCAGGTGCTCCAGCACGATCTGCTGCGAGCCGTAGATGGTCCGCTCGGGGACCCGGCACGGCAGACCCGCCTCCCAGGCGAGGGCGGCGTCGCCGCTGGCGTCGACGAAGCCGCGGGCCTGGACCCGTACGTCGCCGAAGCGCGTCGCGAAGGTGACGGCCCCGATGCGGCGTCCGTCGCGCTCGACGCCCGTGATCGAGGCGCCCAGGACGACTCGGATGCCCAGTTCGCGGATCCTGCGCTCCACCCACCGGCCGAGGGCCACCTCGTCATAACTGACGGTGATGGTGTGTCCCTTGTTGAAGTGGATGTCGTCGCTCGCCCCGAGGCGGGCGAAGATGTCGTCGAACATGCCGTGGGTCAGCTGCCGGTAGTCCGGTGCGTTGCCGAAGACACCGCAGAAGAGGCCGATGAGGGAGTTGACCATCTGCCCGCCCAGCACGGGCAGGCTGTCGACCACGACGACGTCCCGTCCCAGCTGCGCCGACTCGATCGCGGCGGACAGCCCGGAGACGCCGGCCCCCACGATGCACACGTCCGCGTCCAGGGCGTGAGCCACTGGGTCCGGCGCCTTGGTGACGGTGTGCAGCGTGAGCTCGGTCAGCGCGTGGGGCATGCGGCCTCCCTGGTGAGTTGCGGGGGCGCCGTGGTCCCGGGGTGAATCCGGGCGGAACACGGCGTCGCGGGCAGGTTAGGGAAGCCACATCCGGAAATGGAACGTCCGGTTCAATAGGGTCTTCGGCTGGTGGTCATCAACGGCATTTATGAAGGCCGCTCAGCAGCAGGTCAGAGCCGTACGGGGCGGACCGTCACGCGTCTGCGTCGGCCGCCGCCCTGGCCACCAGGCCGCGGAGCCAGACGTTCGCGGGATCCTTGTCGTAGACGGTGTCCCACCACAGCAGCTCGTCGATCTCGTCGATCGGGACCGGCCACTCCAGGGCCCGCACTCCGCGCTCGGCGGGCAGCCGCGCCGCGAGCCTGGCCGGGTAAAGGGCAACCCTTCGGGTTCCGGCGATGAAGTCCGGGACGGCCCGGTAGCTTTCCACGCGTACGGCGATCCGCGGGCGTATGCCCAGCGCCGTCAGCTGCCGGGTCGCCGGGGAGGCGGAGGGGTAGCCGGCGTCGCGGTGGTACGGCACCACCCAGGGCAGCGGCGTGAGGTCCTCCAGCCCGAAGGAGTCCGCCTCGCACAGCGGATGGTCCGCGGAGAGCAGGCACATCCAGCGGTCCTTGAACAGCGGCTGCGAGCTGACCGGCGTACGGAAGTGGCCCAGACGCGGGGAGACCATGCCGTCGACGAGCCTGATGGTCTCGACGATGTCGCCGCCGATCGTCTCCCGTACGAGCCGCATGTGCAGGGCCGCTCGCGGTGCCTCACGCGCCAGCAGCCGCGAGAGCCGGTCGCCGAGGACGGTCGCGGGGTAGTCGGACATCAGCAGCGTGAACTCGCGCCGGGAGCCGGCCGGCTCGAAGGCGCTGCCGGTGGCGAAGAGCCGTTCGGTAGCAGCGCACACCGTCTCCACCTGGTCGGTCAGCTGCGTGGCCAGCGGTGTGAGGACGTACACGCCGCCGGAGCGCAGCAGCAGTTCGTCCCCGAAGTGGCGGCGCAGCCGGGAGAGCGAGGCGCTGACGGCGGGCTGGGAGACCCCGAGCCGCCGGGCCGCCCGCGTCACGTTGCGCTCCCGGAACAGCTCGCGCAGCGTGACCAGGAGGTTCAGGTCGAGATTGGCGAGGTGTGCGGGCGTGCGCTCGGGCGGGGTGGCCATGCGGGCAGCCTGCGCGGTGCCCCCTGCGGGCGGCAAGGCCCCGGCGGTGGAAAACGGAAGAAGGCACTCCATTCCGGACCTGTCGAGCCCTCTGCGGACACCGCGGTTCCGGACGGACGCGTTGACGGACGAGATGAGTCTGTCTAGCTTTCGCCAGGGCGGCGGGTCCTCTCCGTCCGAGGGAGAGCAGCATGCGCGCAGGGAATCAGGCGAGGAGCACCGGGTCGGTCACCGGCAGGGCGCTGCGGGTGCTCGAGGCGTTCTCGCCCTCGGCCCCGGTGCTCACCCTCACGGAGATCTCCCGGCGTACCGCCCTTCCGCTCACCACCGCCCACCGTCTCGTGAATGAACTGGCCGACTGGGGAGCGCTGGAGCGGGACCCGGGCGGCGGCTACCGCATCGGCCTGCGGCTGTGGGAGATCGCGGCCCTCGCCCCGCGCGGACTCGGACTGCGCGAGATCGCCCTCCCCCACCTGTCGGACCTCGCCCGTGTCACGGGCGAGAACGTGCAGCTGGCCGTGCGCGAGGAGATGTCGGTCGTGTACGTGGAGCGGCTCGCGGGGCGCCGTTCGGTCCCGGTGCTCACACGGGTCGGTGGCCGGTTCGCGCTGACGCCGACGAGCGTGGGGCGCGTCCTGCTCGCCTACGCACCGCCGGACGTTCAGGAAGTCGCCCTCGCTCAGCGCCCCGTCCGCTACACCGAACGCACCGAATGCGATCCCGTACGGCTGCGTCAGGCCCTGGCCGAGGTGCGGCACACGGGAGTCGCCGTGTGCGAGCGGCAGGTGACGATGGACAGCGTGTCGGTGGCCGCACCCGTGCACGGGGAAGGGAACGAGGTCGTCGCCGCCGTGTCGGTCGTGGCGCACATCGACTCCGTACAGGGCCACAGCCTGGTGCCCCTGGTGCAGGTCGCCGCGTCCGGGATCTCGCGTGCCCTTGGTGCGACGCCGCCCGGCTCCCCCGCGTCCCTGCCGCTCGGTGCGGTCCGCGGCTCCGCGCGGCGCTGAGCCGGTGCCGGACGGGCCCCCGCGGGGAGTCCGGGCAGCGGAAGGTCACCGTCCGCGGCTCCCGTGAGCGGGGCCCGGGGGGCCGGATCCAGCGCTCACAGATCCAGCACGAGCCGATCGCCACGACACCGTGACACGCAGACGAACATCACGTCTCCGGCGGCGCGTTCGTCCGGCGTGAGCAGCGAATCCCTGTGCTCGGGCTCACCGTCCAGCACTCCCGTCTCGCACGTGCCGCAGGTGCCTTCCCGGCACGACGAGAGCACCTCGATCCCGGCTTCCTCGACCGTCTCGAGCACCGAACGGTCAGCCGGTACGGTCAGCTGCCGCCCGGAACGGGCGAGTTCGAGCTCGAAGGAGGCGTCCGGCTCCTCGACCTCCCGGACGCGCGGGGTGAAGCGTTCGGTGTGCAGCGCGCCCGGCGGCCACTCGGCGCACCGCTGCTCGACCGCGTCGAGGAGCGGAGCGGGGCCGCAGCAGTAGACGGCGGTGCGCGGGCTCGGAGACGCGAGCAGCCCGTCCAGGTCGAGCAGGCCGCTGCGGTCCTGCGGACACAACTGGACGCGCGTGGGCCAGCGTTCGGCCAGTGGGCCGGCGAACGCCATGGAGGAGAGCGTGCGTCCGCCGTAGACGAGCTTCCAGTCGGCGCCGCGGCGGTCGGCCTCGGCGAGCATCGGAACGATCGGAGTGATGCCGATCCCGCCGGCGATGAAGAGATAGGCGGGGGCGTCGGCAAGTTCGAAGTTGTTGCGCGGTCCGCGGACGCGGACCGTCGCGCCTTCGGCGAGTTCGTCGTGCACATGCCGCGACCCGCCGCGGCCGTCGTCCGTGCGCAGAACGGCCACCTGGTACGCGGAGGTCTCCCCCGGGTCGCCGCACAGCGAGTACTGCCGCTCGAGCCCGGCGCCGAGCAGCAGGTCCAGATGGGCGCCGGGCGTCCAGGCGGGCAGGGGCCTCCCGTCGGGCAGGGCGAGAGTCAGGCGCACGACGGCGTCGGCGAGGACTTCCCTGCGCGTCACGGTGAGGGTCAGGACCTGCTCGCCGGTCGTCGTCGCTGCGCGCAGTTCCGGGACGCTCAGCAGGGCGGTGTCCGCAACGTTGCTGTTCACGGGTGCTCTCTCTCACTTCGCCGCGGCACGAGGCGGTCGTGCGCGGAGCGTCCGTCTTCTTCCGGGTGGCCGAGAAGCCAGTCCCACATCTGCACCGGGTCGTCGAACTCCCGCTCGCGGCCGCAGAAGCAGCGCGCGAGAAGCAGATCGGAGCCGGGGATCCAGTGGATGCGCCGGACTTCCGCCCCGGACGGGGCGGGCGTGGTGTGCGGGACCATCACACTCACCGCGTGGCCGGCTCGGGGCGGCGCTCGCCCTCCTCGCGCAGGCGGCCGAGGATGCGCCGCGCGGCGAGACCGCCCGTGTCGATGTTGATGCTGAGCTCCTGCCGCCCGGGTGGCTCCGACGCCACCGCCTTCTCCAGGACCTCGAGGGCGACGACGTCCTGCAGAACCACCGTGCGGTTGTTCTCCCGCAGGAAATCGGTGACCTTCTCGTCCTCGAGCGCGAAGTCCCGTGCGACGGCCCAGAAGTCGTGGGTGCTCCCGTCGGTCTCCGGCGTGATGGCGTAGACGACCTCCACGTGGAAGGCGCCGGGATCGCTGCCGTCGGAGCGGGGCGGTGGTGTGCCCACGGGAGCGATGCGGCTGTGCAGCAAGTACAGGCAGGGGGCGTGGTATTCGATGTCCTGCCAGCGCGTGATGCGTCCTTCGATGCCGGTCGACTCGGCGTAGAAGGGAGGGCAGGCGGCGTCCTCCATGTGACGGCTGACCCGCACGATCCCGGCGGCCTCGTCGACCTCCGTGGTGATGGGGGTCTCCGCGACCTCGGGTGTGCCGATGTAGCCGCCGTGCAGATAGGTCTCGTGGGAGAGGTCGAGCAGGTTGTCCACGAGCAGGCCGTAGCGGGCCGCCAGCGGCTCCATCCCGCTCACGACGCTCCAGCCCGGACGGTCCAGCCACGGTGCGCGCGGAATCAGCTCGGCATCGGCCCCCTCGGGCTCTCCGATCCAGACCCAGACGAAGGAATCCTGCTCGACGACCGGGTACGTCGCCAGACGCGCCGTGCGCGGAATCCGCTGCTGACCCGGTACCGAGACGCACGCTCCGTCCGCGCCGTAGGTGAACCCGTGGTATCCGCAGACCACTTGGTCGCCGTCCAGTCGGCTCGGCTGCTGCGACAGCGGGAAGCGGCGGTGCACGCAGCGGTCCGCCATGGCGGTCACCGCACCGGCCTCTGTGCGCCAGAGCAGCAGCGGCTCGCTGCAGACCGTACGGGAGAACAGCGTGCGGCCGATCTCACTGCCATAGGCCGCTACATACCATTGATTACGGACAAAAGATGTCATGGTGCCTCCTGCCCGTCACAGGCCGTAGGAGAGGTATGGGAGGCACCACCGTGCGCCCGGCCGGCGGAGACGGACCAGAGGCGTTTCCGTTCACCGGAAGAAGGCCTGCAGACAGGGCCCTTCGTGGCGATCCGCGGCGACCCCTACGGCCACGCGGGCTCGGGCAGGTCGCGCAGCCGTACCGACAGGCAGGTCACGCAGCCTTCCAGCTTCTCGAACTCGCCGATGTCCACGAGGACCGGCTCGTACCCCAGCCCCGACAGCAGTTCCGCGCTCCGCGGGGCGCTCGCGGCCATGAGCAGCCGGTTCCCGCCGAGCAGGACGACGTGGGCGCCGGCCTCCTCCGGTACGGCGCGGAAGGCGGGGAAATGCGACGGGTCGTCGACGAGGGGCGGGTGGCCGATGACCGTGCCGTCGGGCAGTGCGGTGACGGCGGACTTCAGGTGCAGCACCCTCGTGACGGGTACGGGCACGACGCGCGCGCCCAACGGCTCGAAGGCGGCGCGCAGTTGGCGCACGCCTTCCTCGTTGGTGCGTCCCCCGACGCCGACGTACACGGTCTCGCCGCTCTTGAGCACGTCTCCGCCGTCGATCGTCGCCGGGGCCTCGACGCGGCGGACCGTGTAGCCCAGCACCCGCACCGACTCCTCCACCGCGGCGGTCTCGGAGCGCCGCGAGAGCGCTCCGGAGCGGCAGATCAGCGCGGTCCCGCGCAGGACGACCACGGCGTCCTCCACGAACACGCTGTCGGGGCACGTCTCTTCGGCCGGCACCTCCAGGGTCCGCCAGCCGTTGTCCCGCAACGCCCGTACGTAGCCCTCCCATTGGCGCACGGCGAGGTCGCGGTCCACCGGCACCCGCTCCACATGGGTGACCAGACCCTCGGCGAGTCGCGAGGAGGGCGGGCGTACGAGTGCCTTCAGCTCGGGCACGGGATGTCTCCGTCTCTGATGTCCGGCCGCTCGGGCCATTCAGGCCGTCGGCGTTTGTGGTGGTCCTCGGCTGCCACCGCCGATCCGCGGCGGTTCACGGAGGCGTGATCGCGCCCAGCAACGCCCGTGCACACAGGTCCCGTACCTGGTCGCGCGGCATCCGGGGCTCCTCCTCCAGCCACTCCAGGCACACCGTCACCATGAAGGAGAGCCATCCGCGCACGGCGATGCGGAGCGTGGGAAGGTCGGCGGCCATGCTGGCGGCCTCGGGGTCGGCGGCGAGCGCGTCGAGGATCTGCCGCTCCTGCGCGGCAAGGCCCTCCCGGTAGACCCTCCGCACGACCGGGTCGCCCGCCGCCTCCGCCCGGTGGAAGGCGCGGAAGCCCTGGGCGTGGCTCTCCACGTATTCGAGAAAGGACTCCAGACCGGTGGTCAGCTGCTCCCGTACGGGCACGCCCGGAACCGCGGCCGTCAGCTGCAGCATCCGGCGGCTCTCCCGCTCGACCACGGCGGCGAAGAACTCGTTCTTGGTCGGGAAGTAGTGGTAGAGGAGCCCGCGCGAGACACCCGCGATCTCGGCGACCCGATCGATCGAGACGTCCTCGTGGGGGCTGGCGGCGAACAGCCGCGCTCCCACGGCCAGAAGCTCCTCGCGACGCTCCTCGGTGCTCAGCCGGCGGCGCGTACGCTCCCCGTGCTTCTCGCCCATGGCCCGTCACTTTACTTGACGCCCGCAGGAGGCCGTGCTCAGACTGGAAGCCCTATTGAACCGATGTACAACAAGCCGGACGGGCGTACAGCACGGGGAGTTGAGGCGGATGGCTCAGGCACAGGCGTCGGAGCGCGGTGCCAGGCGCAAGGGGTTCCGAAGTGCCCGTCTCGACTGGCCCGAACTGCACCGCATTCCGCATCCCCCGCGCCGAGTGCCCCTGCTGGGTGACGTGATCGGCTCCAGCGTGCAGTCGCCCGTGCAGGACTCGATGCGCATCGGGCGCGAACTCGGCCCGATCTTCCGGCGCAAGGCGTTCAACAGGGAGATCGTCTTCGTCTGGGGCGCGGACCTCGCGGCCGAACTCGCCGACGAGTCCCGCTTCGCCAAGCACGTCGGCCTCGGTGTGGCCAACCTGCGTCCCCTCGCCGGCGACGGCCTCTTCACCGCCTACAACCACGAGCCCAACTGGCAGCTCGCGCACGACATACTGGCGCCGGGATTCAGCCGGGCGGCCATGGAGGGCTACCACCCGCTGATGCTCGACGTGGCCCGGCAGCTCACCGCGCACTGGGACGAGCGCAGCGGCGCGGGCGACGCCGTCGACGTGCCGGGCGACATGACCAAGCTGACCCTGGAGACCATCGCGCGCACGGGCTTCGGACACGACTTCGGCTCCTTCGAACGCTCCCGTCCGCACCCGTTCGTGGACGCCATGGTCGGGGCGCTCTCGTACGCGCAGCGCCGCAACGCCGCCCCTCCGCTCGTCGGCCCGCTGCTGCAGCGCGGCGCCGCGAAGCGCAACGTCGCCGACCGCGAATACCTCAACTCCACGGTCGACCAGGTCGTCGAGGCCCGCCGCGGCTCCGACGGCAGCGGCGCCCGCGGCGACCTGCTGGACCGCATGCTGGAGACCGCACACCCCGAGACGGGCGAGCGGCTCTCGCCGGACAACATCCGCCGGCAGGTCATCACCTTCCTCGTCGCGGGGCACGAGACCACCTCCGGGGCGCTCTCGTTCGCCCTGCACTACCTCTCCCGCAACCCGGACGTGCTGGCGCGGGCGCAGGCCGAGGTGGACGAGGTCTGGGGCGGGAGCGAGGAGCCGGCGTACGAGCAGGTGGCGAGGCTGCGGTACCTGCGGCGCGTGCTGGACGAGTCGCTGCGGCTGTGGCCGACGGCCCCCGCCTTCTCCCGCGAGGCGCTCCAGGACACGACGCTCGGCGGCGTCCACCCGCTGCGCCAGGGCGCCTGGGCGCTGGTGCTGATCATGCTGCTGCACCGCGACCCGGCCGCCTGGGGCGAGCACGCGGAGGTCTTCGACCCGGACCGCTTCGAGCCGAAGGCGGTGCGCGCACGGCCGGCGCATGTCTTCAAGCCGTTCGGCACGGGCGCCCGCGCCTGCATCGGACGGCAGTTCGCGCTGCACGAGGCGACGCTGGTCCTGGGGCTGCTGATCCGCCGCTACGACTTCACCTCGGATCCGGACTACCGGCTGCGGGTCGACGAACGGCTCACCCTCATGCCGCGCGCTCTCAGGCTGCACCTCACGCGGCGCACACCGGCGCAGGCGCCGGCAGCGGCCCCCGCCTGACCCCGCAGGGGGCCTGCGAGGGCTCGTCGCGTCAACTGCCCTGCACGGCGGGCGAGTCGAGAGGCAGGGGCGTGTCCCAGTCCAGATGCCGCGCCAGTTCCTCGTCCGCGGCCGAGGAAGACGCGGAGGCGGAGTCGCCGGTGCGGCTCTTCCACTTCGCCCGGTAGTCGTTGAGCCTCTTCTGCAGCCGTCCCGGGGCGGGGCGGCGGGCCGTCAGCCGGGCGCTGTTGACGATGTTGCGCTCGACGCGCGGCCTGCGGAGCGTCTCGTAACCCTCCAGCGCGGTGCGCGTATCGGGGGCGTCCCGCAGGGACTTGGCGAGCACCACCGCGTCCTCCAGCGCCATCGACGCCCCCTGTCCCGTCGCGGGTGAGGCCGCGTGGGCGGCGTCACCGATGAGGAGCATGCGCGGGGTGCGCCAGCGGGTGACGGTCGACAGATCATGGGCGTTGGTCACCATGAGCTTGCTGCCGGTCGCCGCGACGATGTCGGCGGCGGGTGTCGCGTCGGGACGCAGCAGCGGCAGGAGACGCTCCCGCCACTGTGCGGGCGTGGTCTCCGCGATCTCGGCGTCACTCAGCTCCTTCGCCGACACCCGTGCGAACCAGAAGGTCTCCCCGCTCGGGGAGACCGTATAGCCCATGGCGGCGCCGCTTCCTCGCAGCATGTCGATCCGCCCGGGTTCGCCCGGCGGTGCCGCCTCGGTCGTGTATCCGTAGAAGACCCGCTGGCCCGCGTAGCGCGGCCCAGCGGCCTCGGGATCGGTGAACGGCCTCACGACGGAGCGGATTCCGTCGGCGCCGAGCAGCAGATCACCCCGCGCGGTGCTGCCGTCGGCGAACTCGGCGGTGACACCGGACTCGTCCTCGGTGGCCGTCACGAAGCGCTCGCCGTGCCGGACGGAGATTCCGCGCCGCACCGCCTCCTCGCGCAGTACGGCACAGAGTTCCGCGCGGCGCAGGCACCTGAAGCGCGTGAGCGGATCGTCCGTCTCGCCCAGCGGAACGGTGGAGACCACGGTCCCGGTGTCGCCGGTGAGGCGCATCGTCGTCAGTTCGAAGCCCACGCCCGCCACCGCCCGCGCGGCGCCGAACTGCGCCAGCGCGAGCATCCCGTTGCTCGCGAGCGTGAGGAAGGCACCGATGTCCGCACCGCTGTCCGGGTGCGCCTCGTGGACGGTGACCTCGAAGCCGGCCTTGTCCAGCGCCAGCGCCGCGGCGGTCCCGGCGATGCCGCCACCGATGATCAGGATCCGCATCTTCGAAGCCCTCATTCGCTGGTCGGTGCGCCGGCTGCCGCGGCCCGTCAACGAGTCGTCATCACGCACGGGACGCTCCGGCACCGCTCATGGCCGTGCAGACCGTACCGCCCGGGTGAACGGTACCCGCTGCCCGCCCTCCGCATCCGGGAAGCGGCAGCCGGTCGCCCCTCGCTCCGGAAGGTCCACCAGATCGGTCACACACGCGAGATACGTCGCCAACGCCCGCTTCGGGTCCCGTACATCGGCACCGGACAGCCTGCTGATCTTCTCGAGCCGGTATATCAGGGTGTTGCGGTGCACGGGCAGTTGTTCTGCCGCCCGCACCAGGCTGAAGCCGCTCTCGGCCCAGCCGGTGAGCGTTGCGCGCAGCGTGGGCCGGGCCGGCTGATCGAGCAGCTCGCCTTGTCGATCTGTGCCAAATTCACTGCGAGGAGTCATACCCTCCGCGGCGCTGGATACGGTGAGAGAGAGCGTGAGGACATGCCAACCGCAGTCCAGGCGGGGTACCACCTCAGCAGAGACGACTAGCTGAATCGCGGAAAGCGGCCCTCGCACCCCTGGGCGTCGTGCGGGGCCAACCCGCAGCGGCCGCCGCAACTGACCATTCGCCGGCCGGTCCGTGGGCTTCCGCTCTTCATGCCACGCCTTGACCGATGGGGGTTGGACGGGATGGAACCCGAGCGGCTGTCCGACATCGAACTGGTCGAACTCGCACGTGTCGGCGGGGAGTCGGCCCATGGGGCCCTGATCGAACTGGCGGGCCGCCATTTCGGCGCTGTCCGCACATTTGCTGCTTTGTGCGTGAGCAACGGAGCGGCAGCGGATCACCTGGCGGAGCGCGCCTGGCAGCTGGCCCTGTGGCAGCACAGCCCGGGCGGGCCCGGTGCCTTGCGCCCCCACGCGCTGGCGTCGGTGCTGCAGGCGGCGGCCGAGATCGCAAGTTCAGGTCAACACGCCGCGATCGACGCCGACTTGGCCTGGTGGCTGGGTGTTCCCATGAGCCATCCGGAACAGGGCTCCTGGGTGCATGACGTCGCATCGCTCCGCGGTGGATCGACGATCACGGGGGCGTTCAGCACTCTGCCGGCCAATCTGCAGACGGTGCTGTGGCATCACTTGGTGGAGCACGCCGACGGCAGCTCGATCGGGCGGCTCGTCGGCTCGGACTCCCCTGACTCCCAGGAGATTTCGTCGCTGCTCAGGCGCGCGTACAGGGACTTCTACTACGCCTACGAGCAACTTCACCATGACGGCCTGACGGACGACTGCCGCCGTTTCCACCGGATGGTCATGGCCTATGCCGACCACAGGGGCGGCAACACCGCGGACGTGGTCCCGCACCTTCAGCAGTGCCACTACTGCTCCCGCGCGGTCGCCGACCTTCAGCGCATGTACACGGACCTCGGCGGGCTCCTGGTCGAAGCGGTGCTGCCCTGGGGAGGAGCCCACTACGCCGCCTCCCGGCAGGAGGAACGGACTTCCGCGACCGTCGCCGTCGCCGCGGAAGGAGCCGCGGCTCCTGTCTGGGGGCTTGCCGCAACGGAGGCTTCCCCGCCTGCCGATGACCACCGGGGTGCGCTCGGCAGGGCCACCTGGGATGTGCTGGGGAGGACAGGGTTGGCCGAGCGGAAGAACGGCGGGTTCCGGGTCCGCGCCGGACGTCTCGGGCTGGCCGTCGGGGTCCTGGGCGCATGTTCCCTGGTGGCGGCGGCCGTCTATGTGCCGGGCCTCAGCTCGTCGCTGCCCGTGAGCAGTGGGGCGCCACCGGCGAAGAAGGTTCCGACCGAACCGTCACAGTCGCAGTCCCGTGCACCCGGACCTTCGGCATCGGCCCCCGGCTCCCCGTCACCGAGCGGACCGGCGAACAGATCCCCCCGGAAGCCTCCCGGCGACGGCGACGGACGCGCCGCCGGCCCAGCGGTGAAGGGCGCGGCCTTGGAGTGGCTCTTCGACGACGTCGAAGAGGGCGTGACCCGCGACGGTACGGACAACGACCGCGACGGGACACTCGTCGGCGATCCGCCGCCGGAACAGGTCAAGGACGGCGGGCTGGCGTTCTTCGGGCAACAGTCCGTGAGCTCGAAGGACGCGGTGCTCGACACCGACCGCAGCTTCTCGGTCTCGGCCCGGGTGAAGCTCCGGAACCTGGACGAGTACCAGACCGTCGCCAGCCAGGACGGAGCCGAAGTCAGCTCCTTCCAGCTCCAGTTCGACCCGGTGGAGGACCGCTTCGAGATGCGGATGCACCGGGAGGACACGCAGACCTCGCGAGCGGACGAGGCGGAATCCGACGCCGCCCCGCGTGCCGGCCGTTGGACCTCTCTCGTCGGTGTCCATGACGCGGCCGAGGGCGAGATCCGCCTGTACGTCGACGGGAAGCTCCAGGACTCCGTCTCCAGGGAGGGCGACCGGAGCTCGGAGGGGGCCTTCGCCATCGGCCGGGCCAGGTTGGGCGACCAGTTCATCCGCGGCTTCGAAGGGACCATCAAGGACGTACGGGCGTTCCCCAAGGCACTCACGAGTGCGGAGGCCAAGAGGCTCGCACCCGGGAAGTGAGAGGCCCGGCGCGGGGCTGCGCCGGAGGAACGAGTTGAGCCAGCGCCGGTCGACGGGCCGCGGAAGTCAGGCCGCAGCGCGCGGCGTTGCCGCGACGCCGCGGTTGGAAGTCGGCGCGCCACGGATCGGTGGCCGAGGAACCGGCACGGTCGTACGGGGTCATGCCCCGAGCGGACGACGGGCTGCCGCTCCCGGACCGCTTCGCAGGCCGCAGCGAAACAGATCCGGGAGCGACGCCCCTTCGCGGGCCGAATTGCGCTTGGACGACATCGAGCTCCCCCGCAGAACGACATCGCACCCCCCAAGCTCGGCCCTGCCCCGGCAGGTTGAGGGGCTGAACTCCGGGCACCCGGTGTTCAGCATCACGTTGACACTATGTCGTTGTGGGCTTCAAGCCGCAAGCATCGTTCTGATAATTTCAAACAAGTCGCAAGGAAAACGCTTGTGCTGACGCTCACACAGCTGCTTAGTGCGGTCTGTCCGGATCGGCGGCCCGGTGTGTCTGTTCGTCTGGAAGCGCTCACATGTGTCTCGTTGCCGGCCGCACCACAGGTACGTGCTCCGACCGCGCACGTACCCGATCCACCTGCGTAAGGAGTTCGGACGATGAACCCTGCTGCTGCAACCGGCCCTGCCGGCCGCCTCCGCAACGGGATGCCCGCACGTGAACTGGGAACCGAAGGCTGGCACAAGCCCTGGAGCGGGCAGAACGGCGGCGCCTGCGTGGAGGCGAAGAAGCTCCCGGACGGCCGGGTGGCGCTTCGCCAGTCGACCGATCCCGAGGGGCCCGTCCTGCTCTACACCCCTGAGGAGATCACTGCCTTCATCGAGGGAGCCAAGGCCGGAGCGGCCGACTTCCTCACCGCATGAACGGGCGTGCCCAGCGGCGCCCCTTAGGAGGAGACGGGAGGCGCACACGGAAGCGGCAGCCGGGCTGCGGGAGGAGAAGTGCCCGCAGCCCGGTGCCTTGCGTTGGAGCGCACTCGAATTCGTAGCGTGCACTCCATGAGCACACCCACACCTCAGCAGAGAATCGGCTCGGGCTTCGGAGCCGGCTCCACCGCGTCCGAAGTCCTGAGCGGCGTCGACCTGTCCGGGAAGCTCGCCGTCGTCACCGGCGGCTACTCCGGTCTCGGTCTGGAGACGACGCGCGCTCTCGCCGCGGCGGGCGCCCACGTCGTGGTGCCCGCCCGGCGGCCCGAGGCTGCGCGGGAAGCACTCGAAGGCGTCCCCGGCACCGAGATCGGCACGCTGGACCTCGCCGATCTCGACAGCGTGAGCTCGTTCGCCGACGGCTTCCTGGCCGCCGGCCGCGGCATCGACATCCTGATCAACAGCGCCGCTGTGATGGCCTGTCCGGAGACCCGCGTGGGCCCGGGCTGGGAGGCGCAGTTCGCGACCAACCACCTCGGCCACTACGCACTGGTGAACCGGCTCTGGCCCGCCCTCACTCGGGACGGTGGCGCGCGGGTGGTCTCCGTCTCCTCCAGGGGCCACCACCGCTCCCCGATCCGCTGGGACGACGTCCACTTCGAGCACGGCTACGACAAGTGGCAGGCGTACGGGCAGGCGAAGACGGCGAACGCCCTGTTCGCGGTCGAACTCGACAGGCTGGGCCGCGATTCGGGCGTGCGCGCCTTCTCGCTGCACCCCGGCGGCATCCTCACCCCGCTCCAACGCCACCTGCCCACCGAGGAGATGGTCGCCAACGGGTGGATCGACGAGGAGGGCAACCCGCTGCTGACGTCGTTCAAGAGCCCCGAGCAGGGCGCGGCGACGCAGGTGTGGGCCGCCACGTCCGCCCAACTGGAGGGAATGGGCGGCGTCTACTGCGAGGACTGCGACATCGCCCCGTACGCCCCTTCCGACCAGACGTCGGTCACGGCCCCCGGCTCGGCCTCGGGCGTCCGGGAGTACGCGACGGACCCGAAGGAGGCGTCCCGGCTGTGGGCGCTCTCGGCCGAACTGACCGGTCTCGACGCGTTCGCGGGGAACGACGGGTCCTGAGCGCCGGAGTTCCGGCTGTCCCAGGTGCGTGGCCCGAGTCGCCGCCGCGTCCGTCCGTGACCGGGAGGGTGGCGCCCGAGGTCAGCTCCCCGTCCCGGGGCCACCTGGACCGTGCACAGCGGGTCCTCCTGGAACGGCGCCAGCTGCTCCCGGCTCGCGACCGCGTCGGTGATGAGGGTCCAGGGCCGCTCGAGGACCGGCGCCGCCCTCCGAGCGACGGCGGCGCACACGGCCGCGGCGTCGGACGCGGGCAGACGGCGGCTGTCCGTGTCGACGGCGACGACGTCCGCGTCCGGCCGGTCCTCCTCCGCCCGCAGCGCCACTGCCGTGGTGGCATGCGGGGCGAGCGCGGCGGCGCTGTCGGCGACACCTGACAGATCGTCGGCGACGATCACGACGGCCGGGGCGGTGCTCATCGGGACTCCGTGGCTGCTTCCTCCGGGCTGCCCGGGCTCGCGGCTCCGCCTCCGGTTCCGGTCCCTGCTCCGGCTCCGGTTCCGGTCCCTGTTCCGGCGCCCTTCTCCGTACCGGTCCCTGCTCCGGCATCCGGCTCGCGGTCGCTGCTCCGGCGCCCTTCTCCGTACCGGTCCCTGCTCCGGCATCCGGCTCGCGGTCGGCCCGGGCTCGCGTCCGGCCGCGGCATCCTCGTCCGTCTGCCCCTTCCGGCCGCCCTGCCCCTCCGGAACGGCCCGGACTCGAGGCTCATCAGGGAGCGGGACGAGCCGCGGTCCCAGCGGTCGCGGGACACGGATGGCGCAGTGAGGGTGGATGCGCTTCGTCTGACGGACCGTCCGGTATCGGACACGGACCGGCAGTCCCGGCGCCGTCCCATGAAGTGGGGAGCGAGCGCGGACCGAACCGCTCGGCTCGCAAGGGATCTGCCGGGGCGTCAGCTGACGGCGCCCGGCAACCTGCCGTCTTCAGTGGGCGAACCACGGGAGGCGGAGCCCGGTTCGCTCTGCTACAGGTGATTCGTGGCCCGCGTTTCTTTCAGAACTCCGAGAAAGTCGCAACGCGTTGCCCCCACGGGGTTGTCGCGTTCATGGCGCAATGCCTTTACTGGCGAAGCGCGGAATCCGATTTCAGCCCGTGCGGGGAGCGGCGTTCTGCCTTCTCCCCGCACGGGTCGCTTCCACGCATCGGTGACCGAACTCCGAGCGCGGGAGTCCCCACTTCCTTCCCACTCCCGAAGGAGACCGAGATGGCAGCACAGCCAGGCTTCGACCGACGTGCCCTGCTGCGCGGCGGGGTGGCGGCCACGGCCGTCGGCGCGATCGGCCTGACCACCACCGGGACCGCGCACGCCGCCGCATCGCCACGCCCCCACAAGAAGGCCCGCGCCAAGGCCGCCGCCGAACCGCGCATCTACAGCACCGAGGAGTGGGGCGCGCGACCCGCGTCCAGTGAGATCGTCGTCGAAGACCACAAGCCGACCTTCATCGTCGTCCACCACACCGCGGAGCCCGGCAACAGCGAGGACTACTCGCTGGAGCACGCGAAGCAGATCTGCAGGGACATCCAGAACCACCACATGGACGGCAACGGCTGGGCCGACACCGGCCAGCAGTTCACCAACTCCCGCGGGGGATTCCGCCTGGAGGGGCGCCACAAGAGCCTGTCCGTCGTCCGCGGCGGCACCCAGCACGTGCAGGGCGCCAACGTCGGTGGCCACAACAGCGAGGTCATCGGGATCGAGAACGAGGGTCTCTACACGGACGTGGACGTACCCGTCGCCCTGTGGGACTCCCTGGTCCAGCTCGTCGCGTGGATCGCGTCCCAGTACGGCACGGATCTGAAGAACATCCAGGGCCACCGGGACTTCAACTCGACCGAGTGCCCCGGCGACGTCCTCTACGGCCGCCTCCAGGAACTGCGCGACGCCGTCGGCAGCGTCCTCGGCGTCTCCCGCCCGTCCTCCGACGACGTGCTGGCCTGGCCGCTCCTGAAGCCCGGAGCCGCCGGCAGTGACGTACGGGCCGCGCAGCATCTTCTGCGGAGCAAGGGGTTCAAGGTGCCCGCGGACGGCGTCTTCGGCAAGGACACCAGGCGCGCCGTGGCCGAACTGGCCGACCGGAGCGGCATCAAGCGCCACACGTGCTCGGCCACGTACCACTGCGACACCGACGAGACCGGCTACCTCGGCTCCGACATCTGGCCGCTGATCACCCCGTCGTCCCGCGCGGAGGGTGGCCACGAGGCGGACGACGCCGTCACCACGCTCATGCGCAGCAGCCGGCGCCGCATCGAGCTCCCTTCCGACGGGCGGCTCACAGAGACCGACTGGAAACGGCTGCTGTCCTGACGCAGCAGCCCTGACGCGAGGGATGCGGCCGGGTCGCTCTCCCCGGCCGCATCCCTCGCGCTTCTTCCTCCACCGGCGACGCGCCGCCAGTGGTCTGCGATGCTGACCCGGTGCCCCACACAGCCCGGGAACCCCAGCCCGTCACGCCCGAGCCGCCAGGCTCCACGTCGCGGCCGCTGCTCACGCAGTCCTGGCTCGACCTGGCCTTCGTGCACTGGGCGGCGGACCCCTCGGACGTGGCGCCGCTGCTGCCGCCGGGCACCGTCCCGGACGTGCTGCACGGCAGGACCTACATCGGCCTCGTCGCCTTCCGCATGCACCGTGTGGGCTGGTTCCGGCTGCCGGGCATCCCGTATCTGGGCAGCTTTCCCGAGACGAATGTCCGCCTGTACTCGGTGGACGAACACGGGCGGCGAGGCGTGGTCTTCCGCTCCCTCGACGCCTCGCGGCTGATACCGGTGACGGTCGCGCTGACCGCGTTCCGCATGCCCTACCGGTGGGCGCGGATGTCGGTGCGGCGGCAGGGCAGGAGCATCACCTACGCCAGCAGGCGCCGCTGGCCCGGACCGCGGGGCGCGCGCTGCCGGATGACCATAAGGACCGGTGAGCCGGTCGAGGAGCCCACGGAGCTCGAGCACT
The DNA here is from genome assembly GCF_015910445.1 of Streptomyces bathyalis. Lineage (NCBI taxonomy): Bacteria > Bacillati > Actinomycetota > Actinomycetes > Kitasatosporales > Streptomycetaceae > Streptomyces > Streptomyces bathyalis. Next base: position 6,540,345 of record NZ_CP048882.1, on the reverse strand, counting down.
TTCTGACGGCCCGCTGGGGCATGCACTACACCTTCTTCGACAGGGCCGTGTACCTGCCCAACGACCACCCGCGCTGGCCGCTGCACCGCGCCGAACTGACCGAGTGCGACGAGGACTTGGTCACGACGGCCGGTCTGCCTGCGCCCCGGGGCGACCCGTTGAGCGTGCTGTATTCGCCGGGTGTGCCCGTGCGCTTCTCGCGCCCGGCGCGGCCGGCAGGGGTGCCCACGCCCTGAGCCCCGGCCACGCCCTCGGCCCCGGCCCGTCGGCCGTCGGCCGTCGTACGGCCCCGCGTCAGAGCGGCCCGCGTCGCAGCCGCACCCTGTAGGAGTACTGCTCCGGCAGGAAGTGACTCACCGCCAGCTCGACGCGCTCGCCCGTGGCCGTTGCGTACAGCCGGTCGATCCTCAGCACGGGATGGTGCGGCTCGCAGCGCAGCTCCGCCGCCACCTGCTCCGGCGCGGCCGCCACCGTGATGCTCTGTTCCGCGTCCGTGATGGGCGCGGGCAGCCGCTCGTCCAGCAGTCCGATGACGGTGACGGTGCTGACGCTTCCCTCGTCGGTGAGTTCGGGCACGGACTGCACCGCCCCGGCGACGTGGGGCGGCAACCATACGGCGGTGTGGCAGAACGGAACGTCCTCGTGGAGCCGCAGGAAGCCCGCGGTGTGCACGACGTCGCTCTCCAGGCCCAGCCTGCCCGCTGCGTCGACGTCGACCTGACGGCGGAGCGGCGCCGACAGCCGCATGGTCGTATCGACGGCAAGGCTCATCAGGTCGTCCACCGAACCGAACTGGCGCAGATAGGGGCCGCCGCGTGGCGCCGCGAACGTTCCGCGACCGGGCACGCGGTGCACCAGCCCTTCGGCGACGAGGTCCTGGAAGGCACGGCGAACGGTCTGCCGGCTGACCCGGTACGTGCGGGCCAGCTCCGCCTCCGTGGGCAGCCGCGTGCCCTCCGGGTAGCTGCGTGAGAGGAGCCCCGCGCGCAGATCGTCGGCGAGTCCGCGGTAGGCGGTGCGGGCGCGGCCCGGGACCCCCGGTGTCGCGGAGGCGGCGGCGCCCGCAGCTCTGCCGGAACCCGTTCCGGTGCCGTTGCCGCTGCCCGTCACGCGAGGGTCACCTCCGCGGTGGCGTGCGCGTCCTCGCGGCAACTGGCCACCCACAGACGCACGTTGCCGCCGCCGACGTTGTTCCCGGAGTGCGGCTTCTCGTCCTCGCCGCACGTCAGCAGCCGTTCACCGCAGAAGACCGGCTTGCGGAGCCTGTACGACAGGGTGCGCACCGTACGGTCCGGTGCCTCGCGCCTGACGAGCTCCAGCATCGACAGGACCAGCAGCGGCCCGTGCACGACCAGCCCCGGATACCCCTCGGTGCCCGTGGTGTAGGGGGCGTCGTAGTGGATGCGGTGGGCGTTGGCGGTGAGGGCGCTGAAGCGGAAGAGCAGGGTGGGGTCGGTGCTCCACGGCGACTGCCAGGGCGCACCCGCCTCCGGCGCCGTCTCCGTGTCAGGAACGAGGCCCTCGGGGACGGGGGCTCCCCCGCCGCTCCGGTAGACCAGGTCCTGTTCCTCCGTCAGGCACAGCGTGCCTTCCTGCCGGTACTCGCCGCGTACGGTCACGAACAGCAGCGCGCCGCTGCGTCCCTCCTTGACCTCAACGCCGGTGACGGAGCTGGTCAGTTCGGCGGGCCGGCCCAGCGTGAGCGGTGCGCGCACCTCGAGGCGTCCGCCGGCGAACATCCGCCGCCGTTGGGGCAGCGGCGGCAGAAAGTGCCCGTCGCGCGGGTGCCCGTCGGCGCCGAGGCGGTGCTGGGGTGGCCAGCGCAGGAAGTGCAGCCACTGCCACAGCGGGGGAAGCGGCTGTCCGGCCTCGGCGGCGGGCGCCGGCAGACCGAGCACCGCCGACAGCGCGGCGGACGGCCCCGGGTCGAGGGCGTCGGCGCTGTGTTCGGGACCGGGCCGCCACGTATCGGCGACCTCCCTGAGGACGTCTGCGCCGCCGCGGCCTTCGGATCCGCCTGATCCGCCGGAGCCGCCGGAGCCGGACTCGGACACGGGTATCCCCTCGCTCTCACGCTCCCGCCCGAGGGCGCACCGTGCGCTGTCCCGGTACGTACAAAACAGGGGAATTCTGTGGAGTGGGCGGCCCTTTGGTCAAGGCCGGGAAGAGTTCTAGCAGTTCACAGCGGCATTGACATCCCGAGCGAATTGGCCGTACAAATCGTCCCGGTACCCCGGGCTTGACGAGGGTCCGACGGAGCACGCGGAGACGAACGGAGAGCGTCCATGACCGACGTCCGGCCGCTGGACGGCATCACCGTCGTCAGCCTCGAACAGGCCGTGGCAGCCCCGTTCGCCACCCGTCAGCTCGCCGACCTCGGCGCCCGCGTTATCAAGATCGAGCGCCCCGGCGGCGGTGACTTCGCCCGGCGCTACGACACGACGGTGCACGGGCACTCCAGCTATTTCGTCTGGCTCAACCGCTCCAAGGAGTCCCTGAGCCTGGATGTGAAGGACGAGCGCGGGCGTGCCGTGCTGGGTCAACTCCTCGGCCAGGCCGATGTGTTCGTCAGCAATCTCGCACCGGGGGCCGCGGCGAGGCTGGGCCTCTCCCCCGAGGAGGTCACCGCCGCGCACCCGCGTCTGATCCCCTGCACCATCTCCGGGTACGGCACGAGCGGCCCGTGGTCGGACCGGAAGGCGTACGACCTTCTCGTGCAGTGCCAGACCGGTCTCGTCTCGCTCACCGGCACCGACGACGAGTCGGCGAGGGCAGGGGTCTCCGTCGCGGACATCGCTGCGGGCATGTACGCCTACAGCGGGGTCCTGACGGCCCTGTTCACCCGGGCGACCACCGGCGTGGCCCGCCCCGTCGAGGTCTCCCTGTTCGAGGCTCTGGCCGAGTGGATGGGCCAGCCCGCCTATTACACCGCCCACGCGGGAACGCAGCCGCCGCGTCTGGGCACGCAGCACCCCACCATCGCCCCGTACGGCGCCTACACCGCGGCCGACGGCAAGGAGGTGCTCTTCTCCATCCAGAACGAGCGCGAATGGGCCGCCCTGTGCGCGGAGTTCCTCGAGGACCCTGCCCTGACGGACGACCCTCGCTTCGCCACGTCCTCCGCCCGCGTGCAGCACAGGGCGGAACTCAACGCCGTCGTCGCCGAACGCTTCGCCCGGTCCGGGTCCGAGGACATCATCGGCACCCTCGACCGGATCGGTGTCGCCTGCGCTGGCGTCAACTCGGTCGCCGAGTTCCTCGCACACCCGGTGCTCAGCGGCCGCGACCGCTGGCGCGACGTGGGCGTCCCCGGCGCATCGGTGCGTGCCCTGCTCCCGCCGGTCGACATCGCCGGTACGAGCGCCCGCATGGATCCGGTCCCCGCGCCCGGCGAGCACACCGCGGACATCCTCGGCGAGCTCGGCCACTCCGCCGACGCCGTCGAGGCGCTGCGGGCCGACGGCGTCGTCTGAAGCCCTCGACCACCGGCTGCCCGCGCGGCGGCCACGACCTCGTCCCGACTGGTCCCGCGCTCCCGCCCCGCGGGAGGCGCCCGGCCGCACACGCGCCTATCGTCGAAGACATGCGCCCTGGTGAAGCCAGCTACGACATCCTCCTCCAGCCGCAGACCGCCGACCTCGAAGGCCACCCGGACCACGGCCCCGTGCTGCGGGTGATCACGGTGCACGCGACGGGGGCCATCGGTGAGAGCGGCTATCCGCGCTACGCGGGCGAAGGCGTGGAGGCCGACGTCGACCCCCGGACCCGCACCGTCGAGGCGATCACCGTCGACGGCGAGGAACTGCCTTACGGATGGGTCGCGTTGATCGCCGACGAGAGCGGCGCCGCGGCGGGCTGACGGCCCGTCGCGACCACCCTGCGGCCGTGACGGACGGCGAGCTGACGCCCGCCCGTTCGGGGGCTCCCCTACCGTCCCGACCTGTCGGCCCGCACCCGTACCTGCTCGGCGAGCCGGTCCAGGCTCTCGTCGAGCGCGACGGTCACCTCGTTGTCCGGGGGCGCATGCCCCTCGTCCAGGAAGGACAGGTGGACGGTGACCGAGCTGGCGCCCCCGTCGATGCCCTCCACCTGGAGCCAGCCCGCGTAGCTTCCGCCGTCCCGTGTGCTCCACTCCAGGCGGAGCTGGTCCGGCCTGGCCTTCAGCAGTGCGGGGGCGTCCCTGCCGGTGCTGTCGTCGTGCACGGTGACGGCCGGCGGGTCCTCGCGGCGCACGTGCAGGTCCCGGGGAAGCCACGCGTCGATCTGGCCGAGGTCGCCGGCCTGCGCGAATACGTCCTCCGGGGGCGCCGCCACGGTACGGGATCGCTCGTGTTCGCTCATCGGCTCCAGGTTCCCGTCCACGGTCGGACAAAACGGGCAGAACGCAGTACGGGACACGGTGTGCGGACGGCCGGATCCGGAACGGTGGCGGTCCGCCGGGAGCCCCGGCGGTCAGCAGGCCGGAGTTCCGGACGTCAGGCCGCCCGCACCCCTGCCAGGGTGAGGTCCGTGATCCGCTGCGCGGCGTCCGCACGGAAGAGTTCACGGCCACGGTATATGCGCCTCTCACGCGCCGCGCCCGGCCGGACGACGCTCTCCAGCGCGGCCGCCAACTCCTCATGTCCGGTGGTCAATTCGGTCAGACCGGCCTCGGCCATCTCCCGTATGCCCTCGGCGCCGTGCCCGGGGAGCGGCCGGTATCCGATCACCGGGACCCCGGCGGCGAGCGCCTGAGCGGCGGTCTGCCCCGCCGCGTTGTCGACGAGCGCGTCCGCGGAGGCCATCAGCCCGGCCATGTCCTCGACCCAGCCCAGCGCGAGTGCCCCGGGCAGCGTCGCCGCTCGCCGGCGCAGCTTCTCGTCCCGTCCGCACAGCAGCACGGGGAAGAATCCGCGGGCCGCCAACTCCCTTGCCGTCTCCGTCAGTCCGGACCCGACACCCCAGGCTCCCGCGGAGAGCAGGACCACCGGCCTGCCGTGAGCGAGCCGTTCGAACTCGCCCCGCCAGTACGGGGAATCCACCCCTCTGCCCCGGACGCCGCTCCCTCCGCCGAACCGTTCGGGTACAACCGGGCCGGTCGCCTCCGCCGGGCTGCCCGTGACGGCCGCCGCGGTGCGCGCCGCGGACTCGGTGACGCACAGGTACACGTCGTTGCCCGGATGGAGCCATCCGCGGTGCACGGCGAAGTCGACGACCGTCACCACGCTGGGAACGCGCAGAGCTCCACGTCGGCGCAGCCGCCCCGTCACCTGGGCCGACAGATGGAAGGTGGAAATCACCGCATCGGGCTGCCAGCCCTCGACGACGTTCATCAGCGGCCGCTCCGCGAGCGCCGCCAGAGGCGCGCTGCCCGGCCTCGGCACCGACGCCCCGCCCCGTCCGACCGGCGCGAGGAACGCGGCGTAGATCCACGCGTAGAGCTGCGGAACGTGACGGACCGACCCCCGGTAGCCCGAGCGGAGCGCGGGCCCTACCCCCGAGGGGAGCAGTGCCAGCACATCCTGGATGCGGGCCGAGTGGCCACGTGCCCGCAGACGCTCGGCGATCTCGCCGGCGACCGCGTCGTGGCCCGCGCCCATGCTGGCGCTCAGGAGCAGAAACCGTTGCCGCACAGCGCTCCCCCAGGTCCGGTGATCGGCTCCGGACGCGCGGTCCGTCGCCCGTACGGACCTCTTGGGTGCCGCGTTACGGCTGAGGCGAACCGGGCCCGATCGGGTGATTCGGGCTGCCGTGCGATCAAGGCCCCACAGGCGGCTGCGGCAGATAGCCAGCATTCTGGGAGTCCTGCTCCTGATCACCCGGAGGGTGTCATGTTCGAGGGTTCTGGCCAGCTCGTGACGCGCGGCACGCAGCGGCCGGTGGCGCTCATCACCGGTGCCTCGTCGGGCATCGGCACGGCGGTCGCCGAGAAGCTCGCGGCGGAGGGCAGCTGGCGCCTGCTGCTGAACGGGCGTGACGAGGAGCGGCTGGGCGACGTCGCGGTACGCACCCGGGGCACGGCTCTGGCCGCCGACGTCACCGATCCGCAGTCGCGCGCACGCCTGGCCCGCGAGGCACTGGCGCACGGCGGCCGGGTCGACGCGCTGGTCGCCGCGGCGGGAATCGGCTGGGCAGGGCCGTTCACCGCGCAGCCCGTGGAATCCATCGACCGGCTGCTGTCGGTCAATCTCTCCGCCGTCATGCACCTGGTACGGCTGCTGCTGCCCGGCATGGTCGCCCGCCGCAGGGGCCGCATCGTCCTCATCGGCTCCATGGCCGGCACCGTCGGCGTACGGGACGAAGCGGTGTACGCAGCGACGAAGGGCGGCCTGATCGCGTTCGCCGACAGCCTGCGATACGAGCTCTCCTCGACCGGTGTACGCGTCTCCATCGTGCTGCCGGGAGCAGTGGACACCCCCTTCTTCGGGCGCCGCGGTGCCCCTTACCACCGGACGAGGCCCCGGCCGGTGCCGCCCGCACAGGTGGCGGACGCCGTGCGCAGGGCGCTGGTACACGGAAGGCCCGACGCGTACGTCCCCGGCTGGCTCGGCATGCCTGCCCGGCTGCACGGCGCCGCGCCCGGTGTCTTCCGCTCCCTCGCCCAGCGCTTCGGCTAGGAGTCAATGCGACGTGTTGCTCACGGCGGTAAGTGTCTTCCTCGCGCTGCTGGCTGCCCTGGCCAACGCGGCGGCGTCCGTACTGCAGCGGCGTGCCGCGGCGACGGAGCGGATCACCTCCAGCGGCAGGCGCTTCTCCTGGCTCACGCACCTCCTTCACCGGCCCGTGTGGATGTGGGGCACGGGGATGCTCGTCTTCTCCGGAATCTTCCAGGCGGGCGCTCTGGCCACGGGCCCGCTGGCGGTGGTGCAGCCGGTGATGGCGACGGAACTGCTCTTCACGCTGGTCGTGGGCAGCTTCTTCTTCCACCGCCGGCCGGACAAGCGCGCCTGGTGGGCGTTCCTGTCGATGGTGACGGGGCTGGGCGTCTTCCTCGTCCTCATCGACCCCTCCACGGGTACGACACGGGTGCCGGTGGGGCGGTGGGTGGCGACGGGAGCGGTGCTGCTGGCCCTGGTCCTGCTGCTGCTCCTGCTCGCCACGCGGCTGCCGTCCTCGCCCCGCGCGACGGTTCTCGGTACGGCCACGGCCTTCGGATTCTCCAGCACCGCGGCGCTGATGAAGGACGCGGTCGCCCGGCTGTCCGACGGCCTGGTGGCGCTGCTGACGGCATGGCAGACCTACGGCGTCGCCGTGATCGGGCTGGCGAGCTTCCTGCTACTCCAGATGACGCTGCGCGCGGGAACGCTGGTCGCGTCCCAGCCCGCGCTGACACTGGGGGACTCGCTGATGAGTCTCGTGCTCGGTGCGGTGCTCTTCGAGGAGCACCTGCGGCTCGGGGTGCTCGTCTTCCCTGAGCTGGCGGCGCTGGCGCTGGTGGGCCTCGGCAGCTTCCAGCTGGCGAGGACTCCTGAGGTCTCGGGCGACCACAAGGGAGAAGTGTGGTGAGCGCAGTCGCTTCGAGCCGTGGCCAACGGAGCACCCGGCCCTTCCCTGCCGTCCGGACCGCCCGGACCGCCCGGGACACAGCCGTGTGGGCGGGCGCGACCGCGCTGACCGCCGCGGCCTGGCATCTGGGACCGGCCGCGAGCTGGCTGCCGGGCGTGCGCAGAGCGGTCAGTCCGGCTCTGGACGGCCGCGGCGACCCGGGCCACGTTGCGCTCACCTTCGACGACGGTCCCGATCCGCTCAGCACGCCGTACTTCCTGGAGGAGCTGTCGCGGCTCTCGGCCCGGGCCACCTTCTTCGTCCTCGGCAGCCGGCTGGAGCGGTACTCGCAGTTGGGGCGGCGCATCGTGGCGGAGGGCCACGAACTGGCCGTGCACGGCTGGCAGCACGAGAGGTTCTGGCATCCGCGGCCACGCGGCGACGTGCGTGACCTGGCGCGCGCCACGAATTCGGTGCACCGCGCGGCCGGTTCGCGGCCACTCTGGTACCGCCCGCCCTACGGCGTCCTCACCACCAGCCGGCTGGCGGCGGCGCGACGCGTGGGACTGCGCCCGGTGCTGTGGACGGCGTGGGGTCGCGACTGGACGGCGAAGGCCGATGCGGACAGCGTCCTCGCGGAGCTGGCGAAGCGGATGTGCGGCGGGGCGACCGTACTTCTGCACGACTCCGACCACGCCTGCGCCCCGCACGCGTGGCACTCGGCTCTGGATGCGCTGCCGCACCTGGTGATGCGGTGCAGGGCCGAGGGACTGACGGTGGGTCCGCTGGCCGAACACGGCCTGCGCTCCACGTGACGTCCTGCCCCCGGCCCTCCGCTCCGGTGCGCACCACGATGCACACCGCTCCGATGCGCACCGCCGGCTGAGGTGGTGTCAGCAGATGCGCGGCAGCTGCTCCCCCACGGGCAGGTCCACCACGCGGGTGCCGCCCAGTCCCGTACGGGCGACGACCATCCCGGGGTGCGTCTCGACACACTCCCCGATGATCGCCGCCTCCGCACCCAGCGGGTGCTCCCGCATGGCCGCCAGCACCGCGTCCGCGTGCGCGCGGGGGACGAACGCGACGAGCTTGCCCTCGTTCGCCACGTACATCGGGTCGAGTCCGAGCACGGCGCACGCGTTGGCCACCGGCGGGGGCACCGGCACCGCCTTCTCCCGCAGGACTACACCGACGGTCGCTGCGACGGCGATCTCGTTGAGCGCCGCCGCGAGGCCGCCGCGCGTGGGGTCGCGCAGCACGTGGAGATCGGGCGTGACGGCGAGCATCGCCTCGACGAGACCGCCGAGTGCGGCGCAGTCGCTCTCGACCTCCACGCCGAACTCCAGGCCGTCGCGCACGCTCATCACGGCGACGCCGTGCACGCCGATCGCTCCGCTGACGATGACGACGTCACCCGGCACGGCGCGCTGCGGGCGGATGTCCACGCCCTCGGGGATGAGTCCGATACCCGCGGTGTTGAGGTAGATGCCGTCGCCGCGTCCGGCCTCGACCACCTTGGTGTCGCCGGTCGCGACCTCGACGCCGGCGGCGCGGGCCGCGGCTCCCAGCGCCTCGGCGACCCGCGAGACGAGCGGCACCTCGACCCCTTCCTCCAGGATGAAACCGCAGGAGAGGTACGCGGCCCGTGCCCCGCTCATCGCCAGGTCGTTGACGGTGCCGTTGACAGCGAGGTCGCCGATGCTGCCGCCGGGGAAGAACAGCGGCCGTACGACGAAGGAGTCGGTGGAGAAGGCCAGTCGCGTTCCCCCGAGCGTGAGGGCCGCCGAGTCGGCGAGCCCAGCGAGCAGGTCCCCGCCGAAGGCAGGCGCGAAGATGTGCTGGACGAGTTCGGAGGAAAGAGCTCCGCCGCCGCCGTGGCCCATGACCACGCGCGGCTGGTCGCGCAGCGGCGCGGGGCACGTCCAGCCGGAGAAGTCCGGTGCGTCGGCCTGGGTGTTCGGTTCGGCGAGGCCGGTGGTCTCAGACAACGGGGCTTCCCTCCAGCGGTGCGGATGCGGGTGCGGTGCTCGTTCCGTCCGGGGTGCGGGGGGCGTTGACGGCGGCCGGCGCGGTCGCCTGCGCGGGCTGCTTCGCGCCCGTGCCCGAAGTCTCCAGCCGGCGGTACAGGTAGTACGCGGCGCAGGCGCCCTCGCTGGAGACCATCGTCGCCCCGAGCGGCGTACGCGGAGTGCACGCGGTTCCGAACGCCTCGCACTCGTGCGGCTTGAGGAGCCCCTGCAGCACTTCGCCCGCGCGGCACGCCTCGGGTTCGCGGGTGTCGATGTCCGCCACCGAGAAGCGGTGTTCGGCGTCGAACTCCCGGTGGCGGGCGGCCAGTCGCCAGCCGCTGTCCGGGATCACGCCGATGCCCCGCCAGGCGCGGTCGGTGACCTCGAAGATGTCGGCGAGCATCGCCTTCGCCGCGGGGTTGCCCTCCGGCGGCACCACGCGCGCGTACGCGTTCTCGACGGTGTGCTCGCCGCGCTCCAGCTGCCGCACCGTGCGGCGCACGCCCTCGAGCACGTCGAGCGGCTCGAAGCCCGTCACCACGATCGGCACCCGGAACCGCTCGGCCAGGGCGGGATATTCACCGGTGCCCATGACGCTGCACACGTGCCCGGCGGCGAGAAAGCCCTGCACCCGGCACGACTCCGACTGCATGATCGCCTCGATGGCCGGTGGCACGCGGACGTGCGAGACGAGCATGCTGAAGTTGCGGATGCCCAGCTTGCGTGCCTGATGGACCGTCATGGCGTTGGGAGGCGCGGTCGTCTCGAAGCCGATGCCGAAGAAGACGACCTCCCGTCCGGGGTTCTGCTGCGCGATGCGCAGCGCGTCCAGCGGCGAATAGACGACACGGACGTCGCCGCCCTCACCGCGGACCTGGAAGAGGTCACGTCCCGTGCCCGGCACGCGCAGCATGTCGCCGTAGCTGCAGAAGATCACCTCGGGCCGGGAGGCGATCTCCAGCGCCTTGTCGATGACCTCCAGCGGCGTGACACACACCGGGCAGCCCGGGCCGTGGATCAACTCGACCTCGTCGGGCAGCAGTTGGTCGATCCCGTGCCGGATGATGGAGTGCGTCTGGCCGCCGCAGACCTCCATCAGCGCCCAGGGCCGGGTGACGGTCGCGTGGATGTCCTCCACCAACTTGCGTGCGAGCTCGGGGTCCTGGAACTCGTCGATGTACTTCATTTCGCCGCCTCCTGAGCAGCCAGCTCCCAGGGGTCGCCGAACTCCTCCTCCAGCAACCCGAGTTCCTCGAACAGCGCGAGCGTCTGCCGCGCCGACTCCTCGTCCAGCCGCTGCAGCGCGAAGCCGACGTGGACGATGGCGTACTCGCCGGGCTGCAGGTCCGGCAGGTATTCGCAGCACACTTCCTTCGCCATCCCGCCGAAATCGACCGTGGCCATGCGGGTGCCGTCCCGCTCCTTGATCTCCAGCACCTTGCCGGGTACCGCCAGGCACATGGCTCTCTCCTTGCTCTGTGGGGCTTCGGGCTGTGGCTCTGCAGGGGGTCGGGGTGTGCCCGCTAGCGGACCGCCGCCGTGTGGCCGGGCATCGTGCCTCGTGCGCCGTCCGCGGCCGGTGCCTCCTCCGTCCGCGATGCGTCCGGCGGCCCGGACGCATCCGTGCGTGCCGCGATCATCAACTGGCCCAGGGCGAGGCCCCCGTCGTTGGGCGGCACGAGGCGATGGCGGAGCACGGTGAAACCGTCCTCGCTCAGCAGCCGCGCACAGGCCGCGGACAGCAGGGAGTTGGCGAAGACTCCGCCGCTGAGGGCGACCGTCGTGAGCCGGTGCCGGTCGCGGGCCGCACGGCAGACGCGCAGGACCAGCGCCGCGACCGACCGGTGGAAGCGCGCAGCCGTCGCCGCGGAGGGCACACCCGCCCGTACGTCAGCGATGATCCCCGCGAGTACCGGTGACGGATCGCAGGCGAGGGTCTCCGCGGCCGTCGTGCGGAGCGTGAACGCCCACTCGCGGCCGTCCTGTTCGTCCTCGTGGCCGACGGCCACCGCCTCGAGTTCCATGGCGGCCTGGGCCTCGTATCCGGCGTGGTGGCACACGCCCGCGAGGGAGGCCGCCGCGTCGAAGAGCCGTCCCATGCTGGAGGTCGGCACGCATCCCAGCCCCCGCTCCAACTGGACGGCGAGGGCCTTGAGTTCGTCCTCCGGGCAGGCGGCCGTGCACGGCAGGTCGGCGTCCCAGCGCAGGCCGGCCGCGTACAGATGGGCCAGCGCCATCCGGTAGGGGCGCCGCACGGCCGCCTCGCCGCCGGGCATGGGCACGGAGCTCAGATGCGCCAGCCGTCTGTATCCGTCGTAGTCGGCAAGGAGGAATTCGCCGCCCCACACGGTCGCGTCGTCGCCGTATCCGGTGCCGTCGAAGGCGACACCGATGACGGGACACGTGCCGTCCAGTCCGTGTTCGGCCATGACGGACGCGATGTGGGCGTGGTGGTGCTGGACGCGGTGCACCGGTCGTCCCCCGGCGTTGCGCTCGGCCCAGCCGGTGGAGCGGTAGCCGGGGTGCCGGTCCGCGGCCAGCAGCGCCGGGCGCACCCCGGTGATCTTCTCCAACTGCCGCTCCGCGCCGTCGAAGGCGGTGAGTGTGGCGAGGTCGTCCATGTCGCCGATGTGCGCGGAGAGCCAGGCGTGGTGGCCCTCGCCGACGCAGAAGGTGTTCTTCAGGTCGGCGCCCACAGCGAGCGCGGCGGTCACGGGCCTCGGCAGATTGACGGGGAACGGCGCGTATCCGCGCGAGCGGCGCACCGGCAGCTGCTCCCCTGCCACGACCCTCACGACGGAGTCGTCGCAGGGCACTTGGATCGGCCGGTCGTGCATCAGCCAGGCGTCGGCGAGCGGGGCGAGCCGGTCGAGCGCCTCCTCATCCGAGGTGACGATGGGTTCCCCGCCGAGGTTGCCGCTGGTCATCACCAGCAGCCGTGGTCCGGGCGGGTCGCCGGGGAGTCCGAGGAGCAGGTGGTGCAGCGGCGTGTACGGCAGCATGATCCCCAAGTCGGCGCTGCGCGGCGCCACTTCGTCCGCCACTCGTGGTGCGTCCGGGCGTCCCGGCTCGTCCGTACGCCTGCGCAGCAGCACGATGGGCCGGCGGCCCCCGCTGAGGAGACCGCGCGCCACGGCGTCGAGATGCACAAGCCGTTCAGCCTCCTCCAGGTCACGGACCATGAGGGCGAACGGCTTGTCACCGCGCGCCTTGCGGCGGCGCAGCAGGCGCACGGCCTCGGCGTCGGACGCGTCGCACGCGAGGTGGTAGCCCCCGAGGCCCTTGACCGCCACGACGGCGCCCTCGGCGAGCAACTTCCGTGCGGCAGCGACCGGTTCACCGCTCTCCGCGCTCGCTGCGCCGTCCGCCCCCGGCACGTGCAGCCGCAGCCGTGGACCGCAGTCGTGGCACGCGACGGGCTGCGCGTGGAAGCGGCGGTCGCCGGGGTCCCCGTACTCGTGGGCGCACCGCTCGCACATCGGGAAGCGTTCCATCGTGGTGTGGGCACGGTCGTACGGAAGGCCGGTGACGATCGTGAAGCGCGGCCCGCAGTGCGTGCACGTGATGAAGGGGTGCCGGTAGCGCCGGTCGCCCGGATCGCTCATCTCGGCGAGACAGCCGGCGCAGGTCGCGGTGTCCGGCGCGACGAGAGTGCGTACGGTGCCGCCGCTTCCGCGCGACTTCCCGATGCTGAATCCGTGGCCGCCGGCCGGGTCCATGGGCTCGTGCGTCACCGACTGGACGACGGCCAGCGGCGGTGCGTCGGAACTGATGCGGCCGCAGAAGGCGGAGAGCGCGTCCGGTCCGCCCTCGACCTCGGCGACGACTCCGTCCCCGGTGTTGGCGACGTGCCCCGAGAGCCCGAGTTCACCGGCGAGCGCGTAGACGAAGGGCCGGAAGCCGACGCCCTGGACCACTCCCCGAACGGTGACCTTGCGGCGCTGCGCCCCCTCGGCCTGCTCCGCCCCGAGGGCGCCGCCAGATCCCTCCGTACCGGTGCGTGCCGCTGTGGCGGTGCCGTGCTGCGGGTTCACGAGTGGCTTCTGGCCGGCACGCCGGCGACAGGTGTGTGCAGGTGGAGGTCTTCGTGCCCATGACCGTGCAGGTGCTCGTGACCGAGGTCCTGCGCATGCGGGTGTGCGTGCGTGTGCCCGAACCCGGTGACGTCCCCTGAGGCGGAGCCGGTGCGCGCCATCACCGGCCGGTGCGCCCGCTCGCCTCCGGCGACGGCTAGCGCCCGTTCCAGCACCATGCCGACGCCCGTCCCCCGCCGCGCCGAGGTCAGCACCACCTCGACACCCGGGTTGACCTGGCGGACGTTGGCCCTGAACGCATCCTCGTCGAAGCCCACCGCCTCGGCGATGTCGTCCTTGGTGACGACGACGAGCTGCGCCAGGCCGAACGCCGTGGGGTACTTCAGCGGCTTGTCCTCGCCCTCCGTCACCGACGCGAGGACGACGCGCAGCGACTCCCCCAGGTCGTAGGAGGCCGGGCAGACGAGGTTGCCCACGTTCTCCACGAACAGCAGCCGGGTCTCGTCGGGCAGCCAGCCATCGAGCTGTGCCCGGAGCATGTCGGCCTCCAAGTGGCAGAGCCCGTCGGTGAGCACCTGCTTGACGGGAACACCCGCCCGGGAGAGGCGCTCCGCGTCGTGCTCGGTGGCCAGGTCCGCCGTCAGTGCCGCGACGGGCACCCCGCGCGAGGCGGCGAGCGCGAGTTCCGCTTCGAGCAGCGCCGTCTTGCCGCTGCCGGGGCTGGAGAGGAGATTGACGACCGTCGTTCCGCGGGCGGCCAGTTCCGTGCGCAGCGTGCCGGCGCGCTCGTCGTTCTTCACGAGCACCGCCTGCTGCAGATCGACGACTCGGCACATGCGTCTCAGCTCTCCTTGACCTGTACGGATGCGGGATGGGCGGCGCCGTCAGCGGTGTCGCTGCGGGTGTGGCGGAGGCCGACGATCTGCAGTTCACGACCCTGCACCAGCTCGGCCCTGCCGCCGTCGCACTGCGGGCAGCACAGCTGGGGCGGCATTCCGGTGGCCCACTCCGCCCCGCAGGGGCCGCACCGCGCTCTGCCCGGTACGTGATCGATGAGGAGTTCGGCGCCGTCGAGCACGGTCCCGGCGCACGCGAGCGAGAAGCAGAAGCGCAGGGAGTCGGCCACCACACCTGCCAGTTCGCCGAGCCGCAGCCGCACGGCGGACACCGTTCCGTACCCGTCAGCGGCGGGGCTCTCGGTCACCTGCTCCACCATCGCCACGGCGATGGACATCTCGTGCATCTCATCCCTCCGCTTCGCGGTTCATTACAGGCCGGGCCGAGCAGGGCACTCCCCTGACACGCCGCCCCCGGGGGGCAAGGTGAGCCGTTCGGCTCACGTGCCCCGGCGCGCTTACGTTGTGACATATCTACCGATATGTCAGATTTTTGAACTGGCATTGCTCTGAGAGCTGTACGAGCGGTCGGCGACGGTGCGAAGGGATCGGTCCCATGGGCGACGAGGCGACAGCGACAGCGACGGCACCGGAGACGGCGCTCGACGAGATCCACATCCTCTGGACCTCGGAGGGCATGAGCTGCGACGGCGACACGGTCTCGGTGACCGCGGCGACGTTGCCCAGCCTGGAGGACGTGGTGCTCGGCGCCGTCCCCGGTCTCCCCAAGGTCCATCTGCACAACAAGGTCCTGGCGTACGAGACCGGCGAGGACTTCCTGACGGCGTTCCGCAAGGGAGCTAGCGGCGAGCTGGGCCCGTTCATCCTCGTCGTCGAAGGGTCGATCCCGAACGAGAACATCAACGGTGACGGCTACTGGACCTCGATGGGCAACGACCCGGACACCGGGGAGCCGATCACGCTCAACACCTGGCTGGACCGTCTCGCCCCGCAGGCCTGGGCCGTCGTCGCGATCGGCACCTGCGCCACGTACGGCGGCATCCACGCGATGGCGGGCAATCCGACCGGCTGCATGGGGCTGGCCGACTATCTCGGCTGGGACTACCGCTCCAAGGCGGGTCTGCCGATCGTCAACGTCCCGGGCTGCCCCGTGCAGCCGGACAACTTCATGGAGACGCTGCTGTGGGTCCTCCACATGGCCTCCGGGCTCGCCCCCACCATTCCGCTCGATGAGAACCTGCGGCCGACCTGGCTGTTCGGCAAGACCGTCCACGAGGGATGCGACCGCGGCTCGTACTACGAGCAGGGCGACTTCGCCAAGGACTACAACTCCCCCAAGTGCCAGGTGAAGCTGGGCTGCTGGGGACCGGTCGTCAACTGCAACGTCACCAAGCGCGGCTGGATGGACGGCGTCGGCGGCTGCCCCAACGTGGGCGGCATCTGCATCGGCTGCACCATGCCCGGGTTCCCGGACAAGTTCATGCCGTTCATGGACGAGCCGCCCGGCGGCTCGCTCTCCTCGTCGCTGATGGGGCTCTACGGGCCGTTCATTCGCAGCCTCCGGTCGATCACCAACCGGTCGGCGAACCGCGAACCCAAGTGGCGGCACGACGAGCCCGCGCTGACATCCGGCTACCAGCCCCGCTGGACCGGCCGCAACCAATCCGTGTAGCGACCTGCGAGAGGAACGAGAAGTGGCGACCGCCCAGCAGACCACCAAGGCCCCCGGCAAAGGTGAGCGCGAACTGACCGAGGTGGCCTTCGATCCCATCACCCGGATCGTCGGCAACCTCGGCATCTACACGAAGATCAACTTCCCGGGCAAGGAGGTGGTCGAGTGCCGGAGCACCTCGTCCATCTTCCGCGGCTACAGCGTCTTCATGAAGGGCAAGGACCCGCGGGACTCGCACTTCATCACCAGCCGGATCTGCGGCATCTGCGGCGACAACCACGCCACGTGCTCCGTCTACGCCCAGAACATGGCGTACGGAGTGAAGCCGCCGCCCCTCGCCGACTGGATCATCAACCTCGGCGAGGCGGCCGAGTTCATGTTCGACCACACGATCTTCCAGGACAACATGGTCTTCGTCGACTACTGCGAACGCATGGTCAAGGAGACCAACCCCGGTGTGCTGGAGCGCGCCGAGCGGACCGCCGCCCCCCGCGCCGAGGCCCACGGCTACCGCACCATCGCCGACATCATGCGCTCCTTCAACCCGTTCGAGGGCGAGACGTACAAGCACGCGCTGGTCATGAGCCGGCTGACCCGCGAGATGTGCTGTCTGATGGAGGGCCGCCACGTCCACCCGTCGACGCTCTACCCGGGCGGCGTCGGGACGGTGGCGACGCCGCAGCTCTTCACCGACTACCTGGTGCGGCTGATGCGCTGCATGGACTTCGTCAAGCGCGCGGTGGCGATGAACGACGACGTCTTCGACTTCTTCTACGAGGCGCTGCCCGGCTACGAAGAGGTCGGCCGCCGACGCACGATGCTCGGGTGCTGGGGCAGCTTCCAGGACCCCGAGGTCGTCGACTACGACTACCGGACGATGAACACCTGGGGCAATTCCATGTTCGTCACCCCCGGGATCGTCGTCGACAACAAGCTGGTCACCACCGACCTCGTCGACATCAACCTCGGCATGCGCATCCTGCTCGGCAGCAGCTACTACGAGGACTGGACCTCCGAGGAGACATACGTCGACCGGGATCCGCTGGGCAACCCCGTGGACCGGCGCCACCCCTGGAACCAGACCACGCTGCCGCAGCCGCAGAAGCGCGACCTGGACGGCGGCAAGTACAGCTGGGTGATGAGCCCGCGCTGGTACGACAAGCGCACGGGCGACCATCTGGCGCTCGACACCGGCGGCGGTCCGATCGCGCGGCTGTGGGCGACCTCCCTCGCCGGCAAGGTCAACACCCCCTACGTGCGCTCCACCGGGCGCAGCGTCCAGATCGACCTGCCGAAGACGCCGATGTCGCCGGAGACGCGGCTGGAGTGGAAGCCGCCGGGCTTCCCCAACACCCTGGAGCGCAACCGCGCCCGGATGTACTTCGTCGCGTACGCCGCGGGCATGGCGCTCCACTTCGTCGACCAGGCGCTCGCGGAGGTGCGCGCAGGACGCACGAAGGTCTTCGAAGACTTCAAGGTCCCGGAGGAGGCCATCGGCGTCGGCTTCCACGAAGCGGTGCGCGGGGTGCTCTCCCACCACCTCGTCATCCGCGACCGCAAGATCGCCAACTATCACCCCTACCCCCCGACCCCGTGGAACGCGAGCCCGCGCGACCACTACGGCACGCCGGGCCCCTACGAGGACGCCGTGCAGGGCATGCCGATCTTCGAGGAGAACAGCAAGGAGAACTTCAAGGGCATCGACATCATGCGCACGGTCCGCAGCTTCGACCCCTGTCTGCCCTGCGGCGTGCACATGTACCTCGGCGGCGGGCAGACAGTGCGGGAGACCCACTCGCCCACGTTCGGCGCCCTCGCGTGAGGCCGCGGAAATGACGTGGAACGAGCGCGAGGCGCGTGAACACGTGGCCCGCACCGAGAAGTTGCTCTCCGGACTGGACACCGTCGCCGACACCGCCGTCCGCGAGCAGGCCCTCGACGCGCTGCACGCCCTGGCGGAGATGTACGGCGAGTGCCTCGCCCGGGTGATGAGCGGCGCCGACGACGCGACGAGATCGGCGATGGCGGACGACGAACTGGTGAGCCATCTGCTGCTCGTGCACGGGCTCCACCCGGAGGCGGCCGGGCAGCGCGTCCGCCGTGCCCTGGAGGAACTGCGAGGCGTCACGGTGGTGGCCGCCGACGAGGCGGAGGTCCGCGTGCGGATCGCCCCGCAGGGGTGCGGAGCCCCGTCGCCGGAGCAGCTGGCGCAGACGGTACGGGACACGGTCGCCTGGGCCGCGCCGGAGGTCGGCCGGGTGGAGACCGAGGACGCCGCGCCCGAGTCGGCGCTGATCCCGGTGGACTCCCTCTTCCGGGGCACCGCCGCACAGCCCGCCGGGAACCGGTGAGCGGCGTGGGTCCCGCGACGCCGGTGCAACCGGTGACCGGTGCGGCACCGGGCGTGGCCGACGTACCGGGCGGCCGGCTCCGGGCCCTGCTGGAGCGGCCGGCCACTGGCACCTCGGGGACCCCCGCAGCCGCGGAATCAGCCGAGGACGAGCGGTGCGACCTGTGTGCCGAGCCGGTGCCGGAGGGGCACCGGCACATGCTGGACGTCCAGCAGAGCTCGGTGCTGTGCACCTGCGGGCCGTGCTCCCTCCTCTTCGGGCAGAGCACGGCGGGCGGCAGGCACTACAAACTGCTGCCCGAACGCAGGACCTCGCTGGAGGGCTTCCGTATCGACGGGATGCTCTGGGCCAGGCTCCGCGTGCCCGTCGGCCTGGCCTTCTTCGTACGCGACGGCGCGTCCGGCGAGGTCGGCGTGGGGTATCCGAGCCCGCTGGGCGTGACCCGTTCGGCCGTCGGCCCGGAGGACTGGGAAGAGCTCGCACGGGGGTACCCGGAGCTGGCAGAACTCGCGGACGACGTGGAGGCGCTGCTGGTGCACCGCTCGGACGGCGCGGACGAGCACTGGATCGTCCCGCTCGACGACTGCTACCGGCTCGCGGCTCTCGTCCGCACCCATTGGCGGGGGCTGTCCGGCGGCCCCGAGGTGCGCGAGCACATCGAGGCGTTCTTCGCGGGACTGGCCGGGCCGTCCCCGCGGTCCCGCACCAGCTGAGCCGCTGTGCTGCCGAGCACAGCAGACGAACCGAGGAGTCAGCATGGCTGAGATCAAGGTCGGCAAGCCGCACGCACGGCCCGACAAGGCGGCGCACGTCCCCGGCGTGCGTCAGGGCAACCACGAGGGCCTCTACAAGCGCCAGCCGGGACACCTGCCCGACGACACCTCCACGGCGCGCAGGTCCACGGGCGTCAACGCCAAGGCGCAGGACCCGATTCTGCCCGGCATGCCGAACCTCTCCCCCGCGTGAAGGCGAACACCGCCCCGAGCGCGACCGAAGCGCCGCCCGGTGCCGGCACCGCGCGGCGCACGGACCTGCCCGACCTGGACTTCGCCGTCACGGGCGCACGCGCCATGGCGGACGCGGCCGTGCCGACGCTGCTCTTCCGGCTCGCGCTCAGCCGCGCCGGCGGCGGCAGGGTCCGCTCCGTATCCCTCAACGCGGACGTACGGATCGCGGTGGACCGGCGCGGCTCCGACGGGGTCGACCGGCTGGTCATGGCCAGGATCTTCGGTCAGCCGGAGCAGTGGGCCACCAGCATGCGCCCGCTGACCTGGGCCAGGATCAGCACCGTCGTCCCGCCCTTCGACGAGCGCACCGAGACCGACCTGGCGGTGCCCTGCAGCCGGGACATGGAGCTCGCCGTCACGTCCTACTTCCACGGAGTCCGCGACGGTGAGGTCCCGCTGGACTTCCTCTTCAGCGGGACCGTCTTCCACGACGGCCCCGACGGCCGGCTGCGCACCGCGCAGATCTCCTGGGCCAAGGACGCCACGTGCCGGGTGCCCGCCGCCCTCTGGCACGAGGTGACCGGCCGCTACGACGGCGGCACGAGCTGGCTGCCGCTCTCCCCCGGCGCCTATCGCGAAATCACGGCCCACCGGGACCGCCACGCACTCACGGGATGGGACGAGACGGTCTCCGACCTGCTCGCCCGCGCACGGAACACCGCAGGAGGTACGGCTTGGACGCCGTAGAGAAGATCGCCCGCGCCTGTCTCTACGAGGGGTACCTGCTGTGGCCGTACCGCAGGGGCGCGCTGAAGAACGCCCAGCGCTGGACCTTCGGAGGGGTCTACCCGCGGCGCTGCGGTGGGCTGATCGGTGAACAGTCGCGCATGCGCACGGAGGTGCTGCTGCGCGGGAGCCCGGCCGCGAAGCTCACGGTGCACGTGCGGTTTCTGCAGGTCATCGACCGTCAGGTGTACCGCAACGCACCGACGGGGCCGGTCCCCGTCGACGAGCTGCGCGTGGAGGGGCACAGCCATCTGACGTGGCAGGAGGCGACCGAGCGGCGCTGGGTGTGCCCGCCGTGGTCACCGCGTCGCGGCCCGCGCACCAGCACGGTCGACATCGCGGCGGGTTCGGACCGCGAGGCGCTGCGCGCCGAGTCCGGCAGCGTCGCGGGCACGCTCGTACGGAACTGGCAGCGGCTGACCGGAAGCGTCCGTCTCTCCTCCGTGCCCGTCACGGACACGGTGATGCGCGTGACGGTGGACATCGAGAACACCTCACCGTGCCCGCTCCCCACCGCCGGTGCCCGCGGGGCGCGGGACGCGATGGCGCCGTACGCCTTCGTCTCCACGCACACCGTGCTCAACACCGACTCCGGTGAGTTCGTCTCGCTGACCGATCCGCCGGCGGAACTGCTCGAGGCCGCGGCGGCCTGCGAGAACGTCGGCGTGTGGCCCGTACTGGTGTCGGAGGACCCGCAGGCGGCCCAGCACAGCCCGCACTACTCGTCGGAAGTGCTCTCCTCGCCCATCACCCTGTACGACTACCCGGCCGTCGCGCCGGAGAGTCCCGGTGACCTCTTCGACGGGGGCGAGATCGACCAGCTGCTCATCCTCAGCGTCCTCAGCCTCACACCGCGCGAGCAGGACGAGGCGCGGGCCACCGATCCGCGTGCCAGGGAGATCCTGGACCGCTGTGCCGCCCTGGAACCCGAGGAGCTGGCAGCACTGCACGGCACGATCCGCGCCTTCCGGCCGGTACTGGAGAAGCGATGACGACGGCTTCGGGACGCACGGTCCAGGTCGGGGACGTACGGCTGGGCCGCGGAAGCCGCGTGCGGCTGCGGCCCCGCCAGTCCGCGGACGTGCTCGATCTGGCGCTCACGGGACGCACTGCGGAGGTCGATGCCGTCGAGGAGGACCTGGAGGGCCGCATCCACGTCGTCGTGACGCTGGACGGCGACGACGGACGGGACTTCCGCACCGGCCTGGGCCACCGCTTCTTCTTCACCCCGGAAGAGGTGGAGCCCGTCGAGGACGCCCCCGCGGGCCCGCGGATCCTCATCGCGGGCATCGGCAACATGTTCATGGCCGACGACGCCTTCGGGCCGGAGGTCGTGGGCGCCATGCGCGGACGGACCCTCCCGGAGGGCGTGCACATCGCGGACTTCGGCATCCGCGGCATGGACCTGGCCTACCGGCTGCTGGACGGCTACGACGTCGCCGTACTCGTCGACGCGGCGCCCCGCGGCAAGGAGCCGGGCACGGTCCACGTGATCGATCCCGGGCCGCTCGGCGCGCTGCCGGACGCCGCCGAGCGCGCCGTGCCGCAGGCGCACGGCATGGACCCCGTACAGGTGCTGGCACTGGCGCGGCAGCTGGCGGACGGGACGGAGGAACTACCCCGCGTGCTCGTCCTGGGGTGCGAACCGGCCGTGCGGATGCGGGGCGACGAGCCCGACGTGGTGGTGGGGCTGAGCGAACCGGTGCGGGCGGCGGTGACCGTGGCCGCGGACATGCTGGAGTCGCTCACCGGCGAACTGCTGCGCGATCCGCAGGCCGACCTGAGCAGACCGGCAGTTGGGAGGTGAAGGACATGAGGAAAGGGATCTTCATTCCGGCGGTCGCCGTACGCGTCGCCGTGGGCACCGCCGTGGTGGCGGTGGCCGCGATGACCGCGATCAGCGCACCGGGGATCGTGCGCTACATGAAGATGAAGTCGATGTAGGCGCGAGCAGCCCCCGGCGCGAGGCCGGGCGCCGCGGCCGGGGGCGGCTGGTCACCTCTCGCGGGAGTGCACGGTGAACAGGCCGCCCTCGGGGTCGACGAGCCCGGCCGAACGCCCGAAGGGGTTGTCGCTCGGGCTCGTCGCGATGGCGCCGCCGGCAGCGACGGTGGTCTTCGCCGCGTCGTCGACGTCGTCCACCGTGAAGGAGACGTGCCAGCGCGGGCGGATGTGCGGGTCGGGTGCCGACTCGATCGCTCCTCCCCGCAACGTGGCCACGGCGCGGCCGTCGACCCGTACGACCACCGCCTCGTACTGGTAGTCGACCTCGCAGCGTCCCCCATCGGAGGCCCAGTCGAAGACCTCGGCGTAGAAGATGGCGGCGGCGAAGGCGTCCCGGGTGCGCAGCTCCAGACGGGCCGGCAGATCGCGCCGCGCCGCGTCCCAGCTGGAGAGCACCGCGCCCTCCCAGAAGCCGAACGTGGCGCCGGCGAGATCGGCCGCCAGTGCCGTGCGTCCCTCGCCCATGCGGATGGGGCCGACCGCGACCGTGGCGCTCCGCTCACGCACGCGTGAGGCCGTGGTGTTCGCGTCGGGGACCGCGAAGAAGGGCGTCCACTGCACGGCCACGCCCATCGTGCGGGCGATGGCGCCCAGGCCCACGACCGGCACGTCCTCGGAGTAGGCGACGCTGAACTCCTCGCCGAGGCTGCCGCGCCGGAAGGACCAGCCCAGCACCTCGCCGTAGAAGCGCTGGGCGCTCTCCAGGTCACCCGTCGCCAGGCTCACCCAGCACGGCGCTCCGTACACAGGTGAGACCTCGGAGGCCATCCCGGCTCTCCTCGCGGCTCCCGCGTAGCCGATCAGCGTCCCAGCGCCTTCTGGAGCTGGCGCTTGTTCATCGAGGAGCGGCCCTCGATCCCGCGCTGCCTGGCCTCGTTGTAGAGCTGGTCCCTGGTGGGACCGGCCTTGGGGCCCATGCCCCTGCCCGAGCGCGCACCTCCGCGCGCGGAGGCGGAGCTGCCCTTCGTGGAGGTCCGGCTGGCGCGCTTCGCCTCGCCCGTGCGGGCCCGCTCCTTGTTGACCGTCCGGGAGGCGATCTCCTTGGCCCGGCCCTTGGAGGCTCCGCGCTTCTCAGCGCCCTCCTTGATGTGCTCGTACTGCCGCTCACGCTTGGCGTTCGACCCTGCAGGCATGGCGCCTCCTGTCTCACGTTCGGACCAGTGCCCCGGTACCCGTCCGCCACGATTGCTAACAAGTGTGCGCGAAACGGGACCGGTGGTCACCGCCACAGGTGAGGTTGAATCCGCAACGGGTGCGGCAGGGCCGTCCCACGTCCGGAGCGCTCAGGGCTTGCGGGCCACCGCGGCGTAGCACGTCGCTTCCGCGTCGGTGACCTGGGACAGGTCGTGCTCGGCATCGGGACGCCAGCGGTGGGTGACGGTGAGGCCCGGGTCGAGCAGCTCCCAGCCGTCGAAGAACCGGGTGACCTCCTGACGCGTGCGGGCCTGTACGGGAGTTCCCGCCGCCGCATAGGCCCCGAGGGCGCGTGTGATGGGCTCCGGATCGAAGTCGGGGGTGACGTGGCTGATCGTGAGAGTGCTGCCCGAAGGCAGGGCCTCGCGGAAGTACTCGACGATCTCGTGGGCGGTGCGCTCCCCCGGAACGAAGTGGAGCAGCGCGATGAGGCTCAGGGCGACGGGGCGGCTCAGGTCGAGGGTCTCGAGCACCTCCGTGGACTTCAGCACGGCCTCGGGGTCGCGGGCGTCGCACTGGGCGTAGGCGGTTCGGCCCTCGGAGCTGCTGCGCAGCAGGGCCTGCGCGTGGGTGAGGACGATGGGGTCGTTGTCGGTGTAGACGACGCGTGCGTCAGGGGCGACCCCCTGGGCGATCTCGTGCAGGTTGGGCGATGTGGGTATGCCGGTGCCGACGTCCAGGAACTGGCGCATTCCCATCTGAGTCAGGTGCCGCACCGAGCGGTGCATGAACTGCCGGTTGGCACGGGCGGCGACGAGCACCCCGGGGAAGGCGGCCATGGCCTTGCCGGCGTTCTCGCGGTCGGCGGGGAAGTTCGTCGTGCCGCCGAGGAAGTAGTCGTACATCCTCGCCGAGTGCGCCCGGTCCAGCTCCAGGTCCACCGCGCCTCCGTCAACGGCCACAGCTTTCCGCCTTTCTCGATTTCCGCATCACATACGGCAGTTGTGGCCGCTATCGTGCGCCACTCCGGTGAACTTGCCCAAGGCACATGGGAGTCGGCGGCCGGGACCGGTCGCCCAGTGGCACGAAAGTGGCGTGAAAGCAGCACCCGCGAACCGGCGCGGTAGCAGCGCTTTCACTCTGTGTAGTATTTTGGCCGGACTTTCGCGGACACGCGCGTTTCCAGCTGTTCGCGCCTTCTGACAGACGCTTTCCGATTGACGTTCTCCCCATGAGAGGGCCACTCCATGACGGCCGAGGCCGACAGGCCCCGCGGTCCCGCCGCCCGGGCGACGGCAGCGACCGCAGCGACGGACGAGGCACGCCACGACGGCGACCGCCGGCGGCTGATGCTCTCCTTCGACGCGTTCGACGCCTCCCACCACCGCCTCTGGCTGCGCTACGCGCATACGCAGGCCGGCAGCCGAGAGGCAGCGGAGCGCATCGTGGAAGACGCCTGCCGTCATCTGCTCGCCCACTGGGAACACGCACTGCGGCAGCAGTCGCTCACCGAGTATGCCTGGACGGTGCTCAAGGAGCACGTCGCGCACTGGCTCGGTGAGCGCGGGCTGCGGCCGCAGCTCGCCGAGACCGCGGCCTTCCACACGGCGGTGCGCAAGGCGCTCCTGCACGAACTGCGCGACGAATTCGCGGTGCTGGAAGGCGAGATCGGGCTGTACGCGGCGATCGGGCGACTCCCTGAGCGGCAGTACGACGTGGTCGTGCTGCGGTACGTCCTGGGCTGCTCGGAGGAAGAAGTGGCCGGCTATCTCGGTTTCGAGACAGCCACGGTGCGCTCCCACATACGCTATGCGAAACGGAGGCTCGCCCGGGAGCTGCGCACGGCACCGGGGCCCGGCACGGGGGAAGGCTGATGCGGGGGAGGTACGAACACCGCACCATCGACGCGCTGTTGAGCGGCGCGGAGGTGCTCGCCGACGACTACGACGAGGGCGATGTGGCCGCGGTGCGCGAGCGGGTGCTCGCGGGCATCGCGGGAACGGGAGCCGGAGATTCACCGGCTCCCGCGGCTTTTGGCACTGCCGCGGAGGCCGCCGCGCCCCCCGCGGACCCGGCGGCGGTACCTGCGCGTCATTACCCGACCGAGTGCGAACAGGCCGCCCACGACCTGGACTTGGCGGTCAGCCTCGTCATCAACGCCCCGGAGGCGGCGGCAAGTCTGACGCGTCTGGTCGACGACCAGGAGTCCATCGCACCGGAGGGTGCGCTGGTGTTCGCGTGTCTGCTGCATCTGGCGCGCTACCGCGAAGCGGCCCAGTTCTGGTGGCAGTTCGCCGCCGGCGGCGGTTCCAGGACCGCCGCCTTCTGTCTGTGCCTCCACCACCGGAAGCACGGGGAGTTCCGCGACGCCGGGTACTGGCGCGCCCAGTCGGCCCGCCTGGCGCAGCGCGCACGCACGGCCGACGCGCCGGGGCCGGGGGCACCGCAGCGGCGGTCCGCGCGCCCCCTCCTGCCGGACGGGGTGCGGCACGGGCTGCTGAGCGTGTGCCACGAGGGCGGACATCCCCGCCTGCCGAGCGCGCTGGAGGCCGTCATCCACCGGCTTCCCGTGCTGGACGACGACGAGGACTTCGGTGAAATCCCCCAGCCCGCACGGGACTTGGCGGGATACCTGACCGCCACCTGAGAGCGCCCGGTCAGGCCCGGCCGTGCTGACGGTGGATCTGGTGCACCCGGCAGGCGCCCGCCTGCCCTGCCAGGCGCCTGCCGGGTGAGCTGACGCTCAGCCGCACGGCGAGTTCTACAGCCGTCCGCCGGTGAGCCTCGTGAACGGGCCCGTCCTGCGCTTGGCCGAGTAGCGGCCGGCCGCGAAGGACGCGGCGACAGCCGTGATCGCCCCGGTGCCGACACCGGCCGCGACGGCCTTGCGGTTCTTCACCACGGTCCACGTCGCGGACGCCGCTGTCGCGGCGGTGCTGGATGCGGAGACCAGCTTCTGGCGCCCGGCCTCGGCACTCCTGCTCGCGACATGGCCCGCACGCCTGGTGGCATCGCCGAAGCTGCGGCCACCGCCCTCGACGGCGTTCCCCACCGAGTGGGTGGCCGAACTTGTCTTCTCCGCGGCCTTGGTGATGCCACGGTCCGCCTTCTCCCCTGCGGCAGCGGGCTTCTTGGTGCTGGCTGCGGCCCTTCCTGCGTTGCTTGAGGTCTTGCCGTTCTCAGTCATGGCCATCGAGTTGCCGTGTGTGGCGGCTTGAAACATTCGGTGTGGATACTGTGCGCGTCCTTGCCGGGCGAACGCCGCTCTGCCGACGCGACCGAGCGCGCACAGCAGTTCACGGGTGCAGCGGAAGCGCGGCGACTATCCGTCCTGGCGCGGCAGGAGCGAACCGAGCGGCCCCAGATCGAGGTTGAGGTCCTCCATCGTCAGCCCGTAGCGCTCGCACAACTCGGTCATGCGCTCATGGAGGATCATCAGCGTCATGCCGATCCGCTCCTCCTGGTCCTCGCTCAGGTCACCCTGGTCGACCCTGTTCAGGGCGGTGCGTTCCATGAGCTGACGCAGCAACTCCACGATCGTCAGCACGAGTTTCATCAGGTCGCGCTCGACCGAGTCCGGGTCCGTGCGCAGCCGCTGGGCCAGTCTGCCGTCGCCGCGGGGGCTGTGTTCGTCCGGTCCGGCGGGCAGCAACTCGAACGCGCGGGCCGCCGAGCGCGCCACGTCGTCCAGTGCGACGCCGTCCGGCAGCCCCGCCGGTGGCTTGCCCGACTCCGGCCGCGCGGGCCCGCGTTCGGCCTCGGGCTCCGGCTTGGGCCGGGGTTCGTGCTGGGGCCCGCTCGCGGGCCCGGGCTCGCTCGTCATGCCTGGCTGTCCGTCCGTCCTGTCGGTCCGGTCCGCCGGTCCGTGCCGTCCCCCACCGGCGCCCGGCGCGTCCGCGCTCACCACGGCGCCGGGTCGTCGGGGGTGACCGAGTGGATGACGGCGCGCAGGTTGATGCGCACCAGGTCGACGTCCGCGATGGACAGCACGAGGTCACCGGTCAGCACGGCGCCGCCCGACAGCAGCCGGTCCAGCAGGTCGATGAGGGCGACCTGGCGGCCGGCCAGTCCGTTCTCCTCGGCCATGCCCTCGCCGAAGCCGTCCGAGGCCGAGCGGGTGCCCGCTGCGACAGCGTCGGCGAAGCCGCTGCCGGGCAGTTCAGGTTCCATCGTCGGCGGTTCCCGCGTGCTGAGGCCGCTGTGCCGAGGCCGTTGAGGGCGGCGTCGCGAACGAGTACGGCGCCCACGGCCCCGTCAGCACGACACGGACACCCGGGACGTCCTCTGCGAGACCGCCGATCGCGGCCCTGAAGTCGTCGCTGCGCGCCGCCGGAACCAGATAGGCGTCGTTGGCGATGTTCTCTCCCGGCCCGGAGGCCAGTTCGCCCTGCTGCGGCCGGTGCGCGACCTTGGCCGTGGCGATGCCGTCCGCGAGCGCCGTCACGCGTTCGCCCACCGCCCCGGCGGCCCGGTAGGTGTCGCGGTGCGTGCTGCGCTGCTGCCTGCGCCGCTGGAGGTATGCGCGCCCGGGGCTGCCGGACGCCTGCGCCGCCGTACCGGAGTCGGACGAAGCGGCGGCGCCGGACGCTGCCTCGCGGGGGTCGGCGTAGACCTTCACGCCCCACTCGACATGGCCCTCCAGCCGGGAGAGCAGGGCGACGAACTCGCCTTCCCGCTCGGTCAGCATCTCCGCGACCCGTCCGTCGTCGAGGTACACCGTCGCCAGGCGCATGGGCAGCACCGTGGTGTGCTCGTACGCCGTGGCGACCACCGCGTGGTGGGAGCGGGCCATCGCCTCCAGCCGCTCCATGTCCTCCAGTTGGGCCTTCAGCCCGGCCTCGTCGTACAGGCCCGCCGGGACATCCGAGACGAGCGCGCTCAGCTCCCCGGCGTCCACGGTGCGCACCGGCGAACCGGACGGACCGGCCAGCCCGTCGGCCGCGGCCACGAGCTGTTCGCCGCTCCGGCCGACCGCGAAGACGTAACGGACCCGGGCCCGTTCACCGTCCTGCTCGTGCTGCGGCACTCCGGGCTCTCCTTCCGGGATCGGCATCAGTCCGGTCACCTTCCGCGCTTGCGCGTGCCGTCGCCGCCGCTCTGCCGTGCGGCGGTCCCCTTCCGGGCGCTCCCCTTGCCGGCGGAGCCGCTCTCGCCGGTCCCCTCACCGGCCGGGAGTTCCGCGGACGAGCGCAGCCGTTCGATCTCCCGGCGCAGCCGGTCATTCTCCTCGGCCAGGGCATTGTGGTTCTCGCCGCCGTTGAGAGCGGCGTCGGACTGCTGCGACCGCACGGCGGCACGTGAGGAGAGCGACGGATCGTTCTCCCACCAGTCGATCCCCATCTCCTTCGCCTTGTCGACGGAGACCACGAGCAGCCGCAGCTTGATCGTCAGCAGCTCGATGTCGAGCAGGTTGATCTGGATGTCGCCGGCGATGACGACGCCCTTGTCGAGCACCCGCTCGAGGATGTCCGCCAGGTTGGCGGAGGAGGAACCTTGCTGGCCGTACGGGACCGCCCTGCTGGGGGTCGGTCCCATACGGCCGGCCAGTGAATCGGACACGTGGAATCAGCCTTGCCTGCTCAGTCGGAGTGTTGCTTCGGGCAGTCAGCGGCCGGCGGAGACGGTTCGGCGGCCACGCTCGTCTTCCTCGGCGTCTTCCGCCTCTTCCTCCTCGTATTCCTCCTCGGGTTCGAGCTCCTCCTCGTACTCGCCCTCGGGGTCCACCTCCGCGTCTTCCTCTTCTCCCTCGTACTCGGCTTCGGGCTCCTCGTCCTCGTCGTACTCGCCCTCGGCCTCTTCGTCCTCGTCCACCTCGCCGGAGGGACGGTCCTCGTCGTCGGCCTCCGCCTCGGCCTCGGGGTCCTCCGAGTTCTCCGACTCGGCCTCGGCGCGCTCTTCCTCCTCGACGGCGTCCTCGTGCTCGACGACGACCTCTCCGTCCCGGATCTCACCACGCCAGCCGTCGGTGGCCTCGCCCCGCATCATGATGAACTTGCGGTACAGCTTCAGGTCCAGCCGTGCCCGGCGGCCCTGTGCCCGCCAGATGTTGCCGGTCTTCTCGAAGAAGCCGCCGGGGAAGTACTCCAGGACCAGCAGCACACGCGTCAGGTTGTCGGTGATCTTGTGGAAGGTCACGACACCCTTGACAGTGCCCTTGGCCCCGTCGGTCGTCCAGCTGATGCGCTCGTCAGGGATCTGCTCCGTGACGTTGGCCTTGAGGCTCCGCGTGGACTTGGCGACCTTCACCTTCCAGTTGCTGCTGGTGTCGTCGGACTTCTCGACGCTGACGACACCCTTGGCGAAGCTGCTGAACTCCTGGAACTGCGTCCACTGGTCGTACGCCTCGCGAACCGGCACGCCCACGTCGATGTCCTCGACGATCGTCACGCTCTTGGACTTGCCGCCGCCGCTCTTGCCCTTGCCCTTGCCGAACAAACCCTTGACCTTGTCCTTGACCATTTCCTTCATGTGCGAGGTGCCCGCCGTCATGGCGGCCTGCGCGGGGGACTTGCCCTCGCTCAGCGCCTGGCCGCCCTTGGCGAGGCTGCCCATGAGGGCGCTCGGACCCGCGCCGGGGTCGGCCAGCTTGCCGACGCCCTCGCCCAGCTTGCTGCCCAGTCCCGACACGGCCTTGACGGCGCGGGCCTGCAGATAGGACTGCAGCTCCTGCTTGAGGCGGTCGGTGGCCGGGTCGTTCGCCAGATCGTCCTTGAACTTGCTCAGAGCAGAGTCAGCCATTGCCGCCTCCTCGGCTGGTCACCTTTCGCGCGCCACCCGACGCGGTCTTCGCGGCGGTCTTGCGCGTGCCGCCGGTGGCCTTGCGCGTGCCGGAGGAGGCCGTCTTGCGGGCACCGCCTCCCGAGCCGCTGCTGCGGCGGGCGGGCGCCGGCTTGCCGCTGGCGGAAGCGGAGCTCCCGGTGGACCTGGCGGTCCTTGCGGTCTTCGCGGTCCTGCCGCTCGCGGCAGCGGTCTTGCGTGCCCTGGGCCGCTCCTCGCGCTCCTCACGCTCGTCGCGTTCATCACGCTCATCGCGCTCGTCGCGGCTTTCCTCGGCGCGCTCCTCGCCGTCCTCGGAGCCCTCGGCACCCTCGGACCGCTTCGCGCGCCGCGAAGGATCGTTCATGTCGAGCGTGCGCTCGTGGAGGGTGTCGGCGATGCTGCCGGCCCGCTGGGTGACCGCCGAGGTCAGTGCGGACTTGGTGTTGTCGACCAGATCCTTGCGGACCTGGTCGCTCAGCTGACCGACGACGGGCGAGTCCGCCACCATCTTGACCAGCTGCTGCGGGTTGATGTTGAGCTTCTTGCCGGCCAGGAACATGCCCAGGCCGATGGCCATTTTGGCCTTCCTGGTGCGCCCAAGGAGGTAACCCCCCACGAGCGCCAGTCCTATCTTGCTGTTGTTCATCATCTTCCGGTCACCTTCCGTCTCCCCGTCGATCCCGACGGGGGTCTCGGAGCAGTCATGAGCGCTCCTGATGTTGTCGCTGCCAGGCCTTACGCCACTCCAGCTCGTCCAGGAGCTCGTCCTCGACCCGGTCGAACTCCTCCTCCGTGATGCGGCCGTCGAGCAGTTCCTGCTCCAGCTCGGCGAGCTGCCGGCGCACGGGTTCCGGGTCGTAGTACTGCCGCTCAGCGGTGAGAACGACCTGGTCCATGACCCACAGCGCTCCGCGCACCGGGGCGAGCGGCAGGGTCAGCAGTTGTGTGATGAGGCCCATGCTCAGGCCCTCCGGTCACGTGTCAGACGAAGCTGTACGGGGGCAGTGGGCCGTGGAGGTTGAGGGAGTAGGCGTCGCCCCTGCGCTCGGCCTCCTCGTGAACGGCCTGTGCGAAGGCAGCCGCGTCCTCCCGCCGCACCAGGAACGAGGCGTTGAGGAAGTGCGCCTCCGTGGGCTCGGCGACCGCGTGGCGCTGGGCGCCGCCGGACAACCGCTCCAACAGGTCCGTGCCCTCGGCCTCGTGACGGGCCTGAACCTCGCCCGAGACCAGCTCGCCGAGCCGCATCTTCTCGCCCTGGGCCTCCGGGTGGTCCTTGGTGACCTCGCGCAGACGCTGGATCTCCTCGGATCCGGCGACGATCTCGCGCAGCAGGTCGTCCTCCTCGCGGGCCGCCTTGAGGTTGTACTCCACGCAGCCGTCGAGCTCCGAGAGCCGCTCCGCGTAACTGTCCTGGTTCTCCTCCAGCACGGTCTCCACGGCCCCGTCGTCGGGACCGACGAGACCGAAGCGCATCGGCAGCGTCGCACCGTCCGCCATCAGCTGCTCCAGGACGGCCTGGTGCGCGGCGAGATCACGGCGCTTGGCACGCAGGTCTCCGGGAGCGTCGCTGACCACGGCGCTCAGGGCATTCGACTTGACCGTACGCAGCGATCCTGCCGGAGACCCGACGCCGCTGAGCCCCTGCAGGTTCTGCGGATGGTCGGCGGACGTGATCGCGTAGATGTAGGTCGACACCGGCCTCAGTCCTCCTTGCGACGGGTGGTGCGACGGCTGCCGGACGAGGCGCTGGCCTTCCTCGGCTCCCGCTCACGCTCTTCCTCGTCGCCGTCGCGTCCCCTCTGGAAGGACTCGCTGAATGCCTCGACTGCACCGGTCAGCGCACCCTTGGACTTGCCCTTCGCGCCGCTCTCCGTGGCGTCGCCCACGATCTCGGTGAGCTGGGTGGGGGCCTTGCGCCCGGCCTCGAGGTCCAGCCTGTTGCAGGCCTCGGCGAAGCGCAGGTAGGTGTCCACGCTGGCGACGACGACACGGACATCGATCTTGAGTATCTCGATGCCGACGAGAGAGACCCGTACGAACGCGTCGATGACGAGACCGCGGTCCAGGATCAGTTCGAGGATGTCGTAGAGATTTCCCCCGCCGGAACCGGTGTTCGGCTGGGATTGAGTCGTCTGCGCAACTACCGTCACGTTCAATCATCCTTTCGGGATGGCATTGCAGGCGGGGACCGCCGGTCCGCAATCAGTTGCCAAGGATCGCGCCGGGATCACTTCCGCTGATCGATCTGACCGCGCGCGTAGCGGCGGGTGCGCTCGTAACCGAGCAGATTTCCCTGGCCGTCCAGCTCGACGCGGTAGGAACCCATCACGCTGGTGGTCTCGGGGATGCGTTCCACCTCGACCACCTCGACGTCGGCCCTCCAGCCTCCGTCCGTGGCCTTGACCGAAGAGACGGAAGCGGGTTCGCACTGAAGGAGTTCGGCGAGCTGCCCGGCCGCGAGACGCATGGCCTCCGCTATCGGAACCCGTCCGTTCGGGCTGCTGCCGTAACGCCCCTGCTTCTGCTCGGCGTTGCTGCTCTGCCGCTCGCTCCGGTCGGCGCTGCCGCCCCGTTCCTGCTTCTGATCTGCGTTCGCCTGCTGCCGACTTGGCTGCCGTCGGCTCGCCTGCTGCGTTTTGCTCTCTTTGCTGTCTTTGTCACCCGATGTCGCCATGCTCTCACCCCTTTCCCTGAGGCCGGGTTGCAGTCCTGTGTTCCAGGTCTCACCGCTCGAACCTGCGGAGGGTGTGTTGGGTGCCCCGACTGTGAAGACCTATGCGTCGGGGTTTACGTGTCGATCACATCTGGGACGTCAACTGCCTTGTGAGAGCGGGGAGATGGTGGCTCAATTCATGCGGCTGCGGTCTCACGCACGACCAGCCGGTGAGGGACTGTGACCTGACGCGCGGGCAGATGACCGAGGCGCCCGTACACACGGTCCGCGAGGCACTGCAGGGCCCGCTCGGCGATCTGCTCCTTGTCCGGGGAGACAGTGGCCAGCGAGGGAACCGAGTACCTTCCGTCCTCGATGTCGTCGAACCCGACCAGCGCAAGGTCCTCCGGCACCCGCAGGCCCGCCTCATGAGCGGCTCGGAGCGCGCCGAGGGCGAGTTCGTCGCTGAAGCAGAAGGCCGCATCCGGCGCCTGCGGCGAGTCCAGCAGCTCACGCATCGCACGAAGGCCCTCCTCGCGGTGCAGCGTGGCGACCTCCCGCGTCAAGGACTCCCCGAAGGGCAACTCCGCGAAGGCGAGAGCCTCGCGGTAGCCCTGTGCGCGCTGTTCCGCCGTGCCGTTTGAGAGTTGAGGCTGCAGGCCGATCGCGGCGATGCGGCGGCGGCCGAGTGAGGCGAGGTGCGCCGTGGCCTCACGCGCGGCGGCGACATTGTCGATGGCCACGTGGTCCGCCGTCCCACCGGTCTCCTGCTCGCCGAGCACGACCAGCGGCATTGTGGCGCTGTGGCGGCCCAGCTCCCCCGGAGTGAGCGACCAGGGACTCATGATCATCCCGTCCACGGTGTGCCGTTCGGAACCCTCCAGCAGGCGGCGCTCCCGTTCGGCTGTGCCGTCGGTGCGGTCGATGAGCACCGTCCAGCCGCGGTCCTGAGCGGCGTCGATGAGCAACTCCGCGATCTCTCCGAAGTACGGGGAGCTGACTTCGGGGACGGCGAGCCCGATCAGCCCGGTGCGGCCCTGGCGGAGATTGCGCGCCGCCAGGTTGGGGCGGTACTGCAGCTCGTCGATGGCGCGCAGCACCCGCTCGCGCGTGGCGGGAGCCACCGCGGGAGCGTTGTTCACCACGTTGGAGACCGTACGGACGGAAACGCCGGCCCGGGCTGCCACATCCTTCAGCTTCGCCGCCACCTGCGCCCGTCCCTTCCGGCCCGGTCCACCCCGCCGTTCACTCGTTCCGGCGACTCGATCCTCCCACGCCGGACTTCCCGGCTGAAAAATCTTCTCTCAGTGTATTGCCACGCTGCATGCAACGTTGCAAAGTGACCCGTCACGCCAACCGTCAGAGAAGGAGCCAGCTTGTGTCCACGATGAGCACCGCGCCGGTCGGCGATGCTGCGCCGGTCAGCCTGTCGGCCATCGGCAACGTGGTGCGCGACCTGTACACCGACGGCATCAGCGCATGCCGCGGCGCCTTCACGCCCGAGTGGGCCGACCGCATGCGCGAGGACATCGAGAGCGCCTTCGAGGAGGCTCGGCAGCGTCCCGGTGGCGCCGTGGGACGCGGCCCGAACCGCTATTACGTCGAGATTCATCCCCAGCAGATGCGGGGCTTCGTCGACCTCGTCGAGCATCCATGGGTACGGGCGGTCTGCGAGGCGGTTCTCGGCCCGCAGTACTCGATCGTCGAGCTCGGGTTCGACATCCCCTTCGCGGGCGCCGTTCACCAGCCCTGGCACCGCGACTTCCCCATGCCCGAGACCACGCGGGCCCGGCGCCATCTGAACTCACTCGCCTTCAATCTCACGGCCGTCGACACCACCGACGAGATGGGCCCCTTCGAGATCGCGCCCGGCACGCAGTGGGACGAGGACAGCGGCTTCGAGCACGGCATGTTCCCGCCACGTGAGGACTACGCCCGCTACCAGGAGCTCGGCGTCCGCAAGTACCCGCAGCGCGGCGACGTCTCCGTACGCTCCGCACTCACCATCCACCGCGGCACCGCCAACCGGTCCGAGCTGTCGCGGCCGGTGCTCGTACTCGGCGTGGACGCCCCCGGAGCGGGCAACGACGGCCATCACGACATGGCCGTCACGGGCGACTACTGGGAAACGCTGCCGGAGCGCCTGCGCGCTCACATGCACTGCCCCGTCGTCGACTCGCTCACCCCGATCGTGCAGAAGCACACCATCGAGGGCCTGGTCATGGGCGACGCGGAGCCCGACTCCCCCACCGGTGGCATGGCCGCTGTCGTGCAAGAAGACGCCGACGGCGGCTGACACGCCATGGCGAAGTGAAGAAACACAGAAAGGCCCTCACCGTGACCACCCCTGCTCCGCCGGACACGGCCGATTCCCCTGCACCCGTACGGCAACCACCGCTGCTCCACGCCGTCGCCGCGATCTCCGCTCTCGGGGGTCTGCTCTTCGGCTACGACACCGGCATCATCGCCAGCGCCCTGGTGGACCTGGGGCGCGACCTCGAACTCTCCTCCCGTGCACAGGAGATCGTGGTCAGCGCCATCCTCGTCGGCGCCATGGTCGGCGCGCCCGTCTCGGGCACGCTCGTGGCTCGCTACGGCCGCAAACCTGTGGTGACCGGTGTCGCCGTCTTCTTCGCCGTGGGCGCCGTCGCGGCTGCCGTGGCTCCGGGGACGGCCGCTCTCATCGGCGCCCGCTTCGTTCTCGGACTCGCGGTCGGGGCCGCGTCGAACACCGTCCCGGTCTACATCGCCGAGACGGCTCCCGCGGCCGTCCGGGGCCGGCTCATGGTGCTCTTCCAGCTCATGGTGGCCATCGGCCAGCTGATCTCCTACCTCGTGGGATACGCCCTGGCCGGGCCGGGTGGCTGGCGCTGGATGTTCGCCCTGGCCGCCATCCCCGCCGTGGTGCTCGCCGTCGGCATGATGCCGCTCCCCGAGAGCCCGCGCTGGCTGGTCGGGCAGCGGCGGACGGAGGAGGCCCGCGCCGTTCTCATGAAGCTGCGCCGACCCGGTTCGGACATCGACGAGGAGATCGCCGACATCAAGGCGGTGCGCACCAAGGAACGCGGTACGGGCTGGCGGGCCCTGCGCGGAAGCTGGGTGCGCCCGGCGCTGATGGTCGCGCTGGGGATAGCCGCGTTCTCGCAGCTGACGGGCATCAACGCGATGGTCTACTACGCGCCGAAGCTGCTCACCGACGCCGGGTTCGGTGACTCCACAGCCCTGCTGACCGGCGTCGGGATCGGCGTGATGCTCGTGCTCGCGGGAATCGCGGGCACCCTCCTCGTCGACCGGACGGGACGGCGTCGGCTGCTGCTGTGGCTGCTGCCCGGTTCGGGACTCGCCATGGCGGTGCTCGCCCTGGCGTTCCTGGGCACGTCGGGATCACAGGCGCAGAAGTGGACCGTCATCCTGTCGCTCTTCGCGTACATCTTCCTCAACGGCGCGAGCATGCAGGCCGTCGTCTGGCTCATCGGCCCCGAAGTACTGCCGCTGGCCGTACGCGGCCCGGCCATGAGCCTGGCCACCACGGCGGTGTGGGGTTTCGACCTCGTCATCGCGATGACCGCGCTCACCGCCGTCGACACCTTCGGCCGTACCGTGACGTTCCTCGTCTACGCGTTGATGAACGCGGCCTGCTGGATCTTCGTGCTGCGCCGGGTCCCGGAAACTCGCGGGCGCACGCTGGAGGAGATCGAACAGGCTTTGCGCGGTCCCGCGGGCGCGAAGAGCACCTCCGAGGTGCCGACGAACGCCTGACGGAAAACCCGTGGCCGACGGGTCGCGTCAGGCGACGCGGCCCGTCGGTCACTCCTTCACGGCGCCGGTGAGCATGCCCTCGATGAAGCGCCGCTGCAGCGCCACGTACACCACGACGACCGGCAGGGCGATGAGCACCGAGGCGGCAGCGAGCAGCGCCGTGTCGGAACTGTGCTGCCCCTGGAAGAAGGCCAGCCCGAGCGGGACGGTGCGGTGCGCCTCGTCGCTGACCATGACCAGTGCCATCAGGAACTCGTTCCACGTCCACATGAAGACGATGACGACCATCGTGGACAGGGCCGGACGCCCCATCGGGACGAGTACGCGCCACAGCGTGGTCCAGCTGGACGCCCCGTCGATCCGGGCGGCCTCGATCACCGACCGCGGGCTGTTGCGGAAGTACGTGCGCATCCAGAAGACGCCGAACGCGAGTGACTGTGCGGTCTGGGGCAGGATCAACGCCCAGTAGGTGTCGGTGAGTTGCCAGTACCGGAGATCGAAGTACAGGGGTACGACGAGTGCTTCCTGGGGCAGCGTCAGCCCGATGACGAAGAGGTAGAAGAGCACGCTCGAGCCGGGGAAGTGCATCACGCCGAAGGCATAGGCGGCGAGCACGGCCAGCACGGCGGTGGCCGTGACGACGACGGCCGCGACCAGCACGGAGTTCGTCAGATACGAGCCGAAGTGCCCGCGGGTCCATGCCTCGGCGAAATTGGCCCAGTTGAGTCCGTCCGGCAGCGAGAAGCCCGCCGCCTGCGAGGAGGGACGACCGAACGCCGTGGAGAGGATGCCGATCACGGGCGTGAGGCTGATGACGGCGAACAGGGCGAGGATGCCGTAAGTGGCGCTGCGTTCCAGGCGGCCGGTCATCGGTTCCGTCCTTCTACGAGCCGTGCGACGGAGACCGTCAGCACGAAGATCAGCACGGTCAGTCCGACGCCCATCGCGGCCGCGGATCCGACCTCGTTCGTCTCGAACGCGCGGTGGTAGACCTCGTACGCGGGCACGGAGGTGGCGTTGCCCGGGCCGCCGCCCGTGGTGATGTAGATCAAGTCGAAGTTGCGCAGCCCGGCGACGATGGTCAGGGTCAGCGCGACTGCGGTCTCGGCGCGCAGCGCGGGGAGGGTGACGGCGAAGAACTCCCGCAGGGGGCCCGCTCCGTCCATGCGTGCGGCCTCGTACAGCTCCCGCGGGATCCGCTGGATGCCGGCCAGGAAGAGCACGACGCACAGCCCCGTCTCCACCCAGGTGCCGATCGTGCCGACCGCCGGCAGCGCCCACGTGTAGTCGCCGAGCCATGAGCGGGCGAGGGAGCCGAGACCGACCGCGCGGAGCGAGTCGTTGAGCAGCCCGTCCGGGCCGAGGATGGAGCGCCAGGTGACGCCGACGACGACCATCGCAAGGACCTGCGGCAGGAAGAACACCGTGCGGAAGAACGTCATCCCGCGCACCCGGAAGCGGGAGAGCGCGGAGGCCAACAGCAGACCCAGCGCGACGGGCAGGGCGGCGTAGAAGAACAGCAGGGCGAGGGCGTGCAGGAAGGGGCCGCGCAGCGACGGATCCGTCAGCAGGGCCTGGTAGTTGTCCGTCCCGGCCCAGGTGGCGACGGTCAGTCCGTCCCAGTGCAGCAGCGAGAGCCACACGGTCTGCCCGAGCGGGAAGAGCAGGAAGACGCCGTACAGGGCGAGGGCCGGTAGCACGTAGAGGTAGCCGACCGCCCGTGGCTGCCCGGGAGCCCGGCGGCGGTAGCGGCCCGCGGCGTGACGCAGCAGCCGGCCGCGCGGGCCGTTGTCCGCTGCCGGAGGCCGGGGGGCCTCGTCCCGGGGTTCGGCGGCCGGCGCCGCGGGGGCGGAGCTCACTGCTTCGCCTTCCCTTCGGCTCGCTTCTTGTCCTGGAAGTCCGTGTAGGAGCGCTGCATCTTCGACGACAGCTCGTCCGGGGAGACCGATCCGTCGATGACGCCCTGCAGGTCCGCGGAGAGCGAGTCGTAGAAGTCGGGCGTGGTGTAGTCGAGGTAGGGCACGAGCCCGTCGTCCGCGTTGAGCCGCTCCCAGCCCTCCACCATCTGCGCGTCGACGCTGCCCTCGGGGATGTCGCGGGCGGCCTTGCCGGGCAGGGCGGGCAGCACGCCCTCCTCGGTCATCACGTCAGCCGCGTGTCGGCTGGTGATGAAGTCCAGGTAGGCGGCAGCGACTTCGGGGTGGCGGGACTTCGACGTCACGGACCACGCCAGGCCCTGACCACCGGTGGTGACGGGTGCCGCGTCCTTCTTCGCGGGCGGTGGCGGCATGAACCCCAGGCTGTCGCCCATGGTCTTCTTCAGATCCGGCAGCTGCCAGGTGCCGGTGATGAGGAAGGCGCCCTCGCCGCCGGCGAACTTCTTCGCGGCGTCGTCGTATCCGGTGCCGTTGGCGCCCTTGGGCACGTAGCCGTTCTTCTTCCAGTCGGCGAGCGTGCGGGCGGCTTCCTTCGTCGGCCCGTTGTCGAACCCCTTGCCGCGGCCGAAGACGCTCTCGCGCGTCTCCTGCGCACCGCCGGCCTGGTTCTGCAGCACGCCGAAGGTGTGGATCGCCGGGTACTTGTCCAAGTTGCCAAACTGGACGGGCAGTTCACCCTTGTCCTTGATCCGGGGCAGTGCGTCCGTCAGCTCGCCCCAGGTCTTCGGGGGCTTCACGTCCGCCTTCTCCAGGACGTCCTTGTTGTAGTAGACGCCGATGTACTCGCCGGTCTGGGAGATGCCGTAGAGGCGCCCGGTGCCGAAGTCGCGGCCGTCGACCGAGACGCGGTTGAGGTTGAGCAGCGTCGAGGGGTAGCGGGTGTTCCAGGCGTAGATGCCCGCATAGTTGTCGAGCGGGGTGAGCAGCCCGGCCTTCACGAAGGCCACCATGTCGGAGTAGCCCTGGTTGGCCTGGATGACGTCAGGGGGCTTGTTCCCCGAAATGGCCAGCTTCAGCGTCGTCTTGAGGTCGGAGAAGCTGCGGGCGGTTCGCTTGATCCGGATGTGCGGGTACTTCTTCTCGAACTCGGCGTTGAGCCGCTCCAGTTCGTCGTTCTGGCCGCCGCGTACCTCCTGGTCCCAGACGGTCAGCGTGGCCTTGCCCGCCTTTGCGGGGTCGGGCTTGGAGGTGGCGGCCGAGCCGGGCACTCCCGCCCCCACCGCGCCGGAGCCGTCGGTTCCCGGAACGCAGGCCGCGGCAAGCAGCGCTCCGCCCACGGCCAGCACGAGCGCTGCCGTACGACGCCGCCGGATCCGTCCCGCGCCGCTGAAGGGACTGTGCCGGAACGGGTGTTGACGGGGCGGTTGCGGGCGGGGCGGCACGCGGCGCACCGGGCCCGCACCTGTCGGTCGCTCAGCGCGCATGGGAGTCTCCTCTCGGCGCCCCTGCCGCGGTTGCCGTGGCACGGGCGGGGCGGGCCGCCTCCGTACCTCGGCACCGCTCAGGTCGCACGGAATCCGATGGTGGGCGTGGCACGGCGCAGCGCCGAGCCCCGGTTGGCCCCGGGCAGCAGGTCGGACAGGAAGGCGTACCGCCGCATCACGTCCTCGCTCTGTCCGCCGCAGCGGGTCGCGTACTGCCACCAGGCGGCGACCTCGGGCCAGCCCGGCGCGGACAGCGAACCGCCGAAGTGCTGTACGGACAGTGCCGCGGTGAGGTTGGCGAAGGCGAGCCGGTCGGTGAGCGGCCAGCCGGCGAGCGTGCCGGTGATGAAGCCGGCGACGAAGACGTCACCCGCCCCGGTCGGGTCCAGCGCCTCGACGGGCAGTGCGGGAAGATCGGCGCTCTCGCCGGTCAGCGAGTCGACGGCGACGGCCCCGCCGGAACCCTTGGTGACGACGGCGATCGGTACGAGTTCGGCCAGCGCCCGCACCGCTTCCTCGGGACTTCCGGTGCGCGTGTAGTGCTGCGCCTCGGCGGCGTTGGGCAGGAAGGCGTGGCAGTAGGAGAGGTCGGCCAGCGTGTCCGGGTCCCAGGCGCCGGTGTCGTCCCAGCCGACGTCGGCGAAGATCTTGCTGCCTTCGTCGTGGGCCTCGCGCACCCAGCTCTCCAGCCGGCCGGGGGCCAGGTCGGTGAAGCAGGCGCGGGAGCGCGGGCGTCCGGCCGACCGCACGCACGGGGCGGGGGCCTCGTGCCCGTGGGAGACCATCGTCCGCTCGCCCTCGTAGGCCATGGAGACGGTGACGGGCGAGTGCCAGCCCTTGGCGCGATGGGACGGCCCGAGGTCGATGCCTTCGCTGTCGGCGAGCGACTCCCAGCAGTAGTCGCCGTACACGTCGTCCCCGAACGCGGCGGCGAGAGAGGTGCGCAGACCGAGGCGGCGCAGGGCGGTGGCCATGTTGGCGACGCCGCCGGGTGACGAACCCATGCCGCGCGCCCACGACTCGGTGCCGCGCACGGGAGCGTGGTCGAGCCCGGTGAAGATGATGTCGAGGAAGACGGTGCCGGTCAGGAACACGTCCTGCTCCGGGCCGCCGTCATCGCGCAGGGCCGACAGCGGGTCCAGGGCCGCCGAAGTCGGCGCCGGCTGCGCGCTCCCCGTCGTACTCACTGCTCGTCCCGCCCCTTCTGCGGCCTGTGAAGGCCCCGTCCACCGGTGCGCCGGCGGCGTCGTGCTCTGCAGGGCACGGTCCTCGATGGCCGAGCACCCGGAGAATCGCCGGAGGATCCTCGATTCTTTGAGCGATACCTTGCACGTCAGCGGCGATGAGTGCAAGACCCCGGTCACACTCGCGCAAAGACGCTCAGGCACGCTACATTGCCTGCATGTTGCGCGAGACCCGTCATGAGCGGCTGCTGAAGCTGCTCCGCGAGGAGGGTGTACTGCCCGTCGGGCAGATCGCACAGCGCCTCGGCGTCAGCGAGGCCACCGCGCGACGCGACCTGAACGACCTGGCGAACGCGGGCCGGCTGACGCGGGTGTACGGCGGTGCCGTGGCGCGGGGCCCCGTCGAGCGTCCCTTCGCGGAGGAGGAGGGCGACGACCGCGCCGACAAGGACGCCATCGCGCGCAGCGCCGCCGCCATGGTCGAGGACGGAGAGGTGGTGCTGCTCGACATCGGCACCACGACGCTGCAGCTGGCGCGCAGGCTCCACGGCCGGAACATTACCGTGGCGACCAGCAACCTCGCGGTCTACGAGGAGCTGAAGGACGACACCGAGGTCGCGCTCGTGCTGCTCGGCGGCCAGGTGCGCCGCAACTACCGCTCCCTGGTGGGGCACTTGACCGAGTCGAGCCTGAGCCACCTCTACGCCGACCGGCTCTTCCTCGGTACCAGCGGGGTGCTGCCCGACGGACGCGTGCTGGACACCACCGACGTCGAAGTGCCCGTCAAACAGGCCATGTTGGCCTCTGCACGCCACGTGGTGCTGCTCGCCGCCGCACGGAAGTTCCCGGGTACGGGCACGGCCCGCGTCTGCGGGCCGAAGGACATCGACGTGCTGATCACCAATCCGGCGTCGGACCCCGGCACCCTCGCCGTCTTCCGCGAGGCCGGGGTGAAGGTGGAGACAGCCATGGACGCGGAGACGGAGGGCCGATGAGGCTGACGGTGCTGGGCGGCGGCGGATTCCGGGTGCCGCTGGTGCACCGGGCGCTGCTGGAGGACGAGGGCGACGACGCGGGACGCATCACCGAACTCGTGCTCCACGACACCGACTCGGACCGCTTGGGCGCGATCACGACCGTCCTCTCCCACCAGGCGGAACAGGCGCGGCAGCAGCCGGAGTGGGATGCGCGCGGACGGGGCCCGGCGCCCGCCGTGCGCGCCACCACGGACCTCGACGAGGCGCTGCGCGGCGCCGACTTCGTCTTCTCCGCCATCCGCGTCGGCGGCCTGGAGGGCCGCGCACTCGACGAACGCACACCGCTCGCCGAGGGAGTGCTGGGACAGGAGACGGTGGGCGCCGGCGGCGTCCTGTACGGACTGCGAACGCTGCCCGTCGCCGTGCGCATCGCCGAACGCGTCGCCGAACTCGCCCCCGGCGCCTGGGTCATCAACTTCACGAACCCCGCCGGCATGGTCACCGAGGCCATGAGCCGTGTCTTCCGCGAACGGGGCCTGGGCGAGCGGGTGATCGGCATCTGCGACTCCCCTGTCGGCCTGTGCCGCCGGGCTGCCCGCGCCATGGGAGCGGACCCCGACCGCGCGGACTACGACTACGTGGGTCTCAACCACCTCGGCTGGCTCCGCCGCGTCGTCGTGGACGGGAAGGACCGCCTGCCCGGGCTCCTCGCGGACGAGGCGCTGCTGGAGTCCTTCGAGGAGGGGAAGCTCTTCGGCGCCGGATGGCTGCAGGCCCTGGGCGCGCTGCCCAACGAGTATCTGCACTACTACTACTTCAACCGCGAGGCCGTCGCCTCGATCAAGGGTTCGCGGGCCACCCGCGGGGAGTTCCTGCGCGAGCAGCAGTCCCGCTTCTACGAGGAGTCGTGCCCCGGGCGTGCCGCCGGGCCGGCCGAGGCGTACGAGGCCTGGGACCGTACGCGCCGGGAGCGCGAGGAGACCTACATGGCCGAGAGCCGTGAGGCGACCGGCGGCTGGGAGCGTGACAGCTGCGACCTCGAGGGCGGCGGCTACGACCGCGTCGCCCTCGCCCTGATGCGTGCGGTCTCCCGCAACGAACGCACCACGCTGATCCTCAACGTGCCCAACCGCACGGCCGTTCCGGGACTGGACGCGGAGGCCGTCGTGGAGGTGCCGTGTCTGGTCGACGCCGGCGGCGCACGGCCCCTCTCGGCGGGGCCCGTCGCGCCGGATCAACTGGGCCTGATGCTCCAGCTCAAGGCGGTGGAACGATCGGCGATCGAGGCGGCGGAAAGCGGCTCACGTGCTGCGGCGCTGCGGGCGGTGGCGCTGCATCCGCTGGTGGATTCGGTACGGGTCGCCGAGCGGATCCTCGACGCGGCGGGCGGCTTCTGAGGTCGGCTCACCTCTCCTCCCGGCATTCGAGTAGGCCGCGGTGGTGCGGGGCCGGCACCGGCCGCGCGGTGGCTGGGGAGGCAGTGGTCGCGATACGCCTGAACTCGCTCGGGTTCACGCCCCGGACTCGTTTGAACGGACCGTGAGTCGCTTCATCCGACCTCCTCGACAAGATGTCAGTCGGAGACAGTTCGGCGTGTGGCGCACGGTGATTCATCGCGAGCCTTCGTCGTTGCTGTCGCTGAGGCGCTCGAGCAGCCGGAGCAGGACAGCGCCGGTGGTCGCGACCTCCTCCGGTTCGAGGCATTCGAGTGCCGCGGCTTCGGCAGCGGTGGCCAGCGGCTCCGCACGTCGCAAGGCGTCGAGACCGGCGTCGGTCAGTGTCAGAACGAGAGGCTGACGCGGCGGGGTGGGTGCCTTGTCGATCAGATCTGCGGCGAGAAGTCGCGTTACGAGGGTGTTCACCGCTTGCGGGGTGATGAGCAGGGCTCGGGCGAGGTCGCTGCTGCTCAGCGAGGGTCGGCGCGCGATGTGGGCCAGGGCGCTGAACTGGCGCAGGGTCAGCCCGA
Organism: Streptomyces bathyalis; assembly: GCF_015910445.1. Taxonomy (NCBI): domain Bacteria; kingdom Bacillati; phylum Actinomycetota; class Actinomycetes; order Kitasatosporales; family Streptomycetaceae; genus Streptomyces; species Streptomyces bathyalis. The sequence continues at coordinate 6,496,428 of NZ_CP048882.1, read as the reverse complement.
CCTGGCCGACGGCCTTGTCGATTTGGCGCTCGAGCAGGTGCTCGACTTTGGCCATCAGGTAGGTCAAGTGCTCGTCGGGACGAACGTCGAAAGGCTCACCCTTGGACGGTTCTTGCAACATGCTGTTAGCCTAGCAGCATGTTGCAAGAGCCCTTGACGTGCGACGGGCCGCTTTGCGAGGACTGCCGCTCGTCGTATCCGTTCGCGGCGCTGTACTGCTGGCCGAGTCGTCGGTGCGGGCGTGGCTCGTGTTGATCGATGATCCCGCCGCTGGCGTCGTGCGTGCTCGACGCAGCGGTCGGAGCCCGTGTTCAGCCCCGTTGCCTCCGATTGATCCACTGCGGCCAGGCCCACGGGGGGCGGAGATCCGCGGGTGGGTCGACGGCTGTCTGCCGCCGGTCTCGCTCAACCGCGTCGAACCCATACTCGCGTGCGGCGTCGGATTCGCATCAGCGGCTGCGCAGATCGACTGACCTGCGCGAGGAGAGAAGAGGCAACCAATGATCGACATCACCGATCCGTCCGTCGGGATGGTCCAGTTGGTGACGTTCACCGTCGAACCGGCCCACCAGCAGGAGATCGCGGCCACCATCGTCGACCGGGTCGAACAGACGGTCGCGCGCCGTCCCGGCTTCGTCTCGGCGACCTACCACTTGTCCCTCGATGGCACCGAGATCATGAATTACGCCCAGTGGGCGAGCAAGGACGCGTTCGACGCGTTCGCCGAGGACCCGGCATCGCAGGACCTGCGGTCGGCATTCGCCGATCTCGACGGTGTGGTCTCGCTCGCCGGGAGTTCATGGCAGGTCTACCGCGCCGTGACACCGGCCGCCACCCGGTGACCTCCCGCGCCGCCTGGTGGCGAAGCCTCAGCGAGCCGGCAGAGTCCTGATGCCGCGTAGCGGTGTTCGGAGCAAGCGATCGGGCGGACGGGCGGACTCATCGTCGGTGAACCACTCGCTGCCACTCACGCCGTGGTCTCGTGCACCGGAGCGTCCCACGTTCATCGCGGTGACCGGGCGTGGAGGTTCTCTGACCAGGTGCCTCGGGGCCTGCTTCAACCCAACCAACCCCGGAACACGGCACCAAGAGCAGGAGACACCATGAATTCGACCGACCGCGATGCCATCGACACGCTCGTCGAGAGCCTGGTTGCCGCATTCAACCGACATGAAGCGCGCGGCTTCGCCGCCGGCTTCACCGAATCCGCATCCTTCGTGGACGTCCTCGGCCGGCGAATGGCGGGACGCCAGGGCATCGAAGCCGGCCACCGGTTCCCCTTCGGTGGCCCGCTCGCCGAGGCCGTCCTGACCGTCGAGAAGCGAACCGACACCGTCGTCCACCCCGATGTCGCAGTGGTGGACCTGGCCTGGCGAACCCGCGGCGGACGTGGCGGCGACGGCCGCGCGGTCGGCGAACGCGTCGGGCTTCTCTCGCTGACCACGGTACGCAGCGGCAGCCGTTGGCAGATCGCACTCGGCCACAACGTGGACTACACCAACGCGTTCGACCGGACGACCGACAGCCCCGATCGAGCCGACGCGTCACGAACACCTGGCACGCCCGGCGAGGTCGTTGTCACCGGGAGCTCAGAGACGTCGTCGTGATCGTCGTGAACAGCACATCAGCGCCATCACAGGTCCCCAGGGGCTCATTACAGCGCCCAAGAACATACGGGGGCACCATGCGCTCCACGATCCCGACGGCCGCAAGCCAACGATGCACTCGAACCAAATGAGACCATCTCTCATCCGCCGTTGCGGAAGACGAGCAGATAGCGCCAGAAGAGCAGCCTGCGGATGCGGCAGCCGGTCAGCAGGACGGCCGCTTCCGACCGGACCTGGGACAGCGGCATCCCAGGCTGCTTCACCGGGGGCTTCATCCGGCCCCGGCCCGCGGGCGCGGAGGCGGGACGCAGCCTGTCCCCTGCCCAAACCGCAAGCCTGGCAACGGCGTTGACCGGGACGGCGGCCAGGCTCCAGAGAAGGTCGAGCCATGTCTCCTCCCGGTAGCAGCCGAGGATGAGCAAAACACCGCCGGGTGCGAGCGCGTCCCGCAGCGCGGAGACCGTGCCGAACGGCACATGGTGGATGCTGGCGAGGCAAGAGATGAAGTCGTAGTGCCCGCGGGGCAATTCGAGAGCCATGATGTCCGCCCGCCGATAGCGCGGGCTGCGTACGGCCCCGTTCGGCGGGCACGGGGCACGGGCCTTCGCGATCACCTCTTCGGAGGGGTCGATCGCGTCGACCTCCATCCCGAGCCGGGCGAGCCGCCGTGCGAACCGGCCCGTTCCGCAGCCCACGTCCAGTGCCGTACCGCCGTTTCGCGGAATGTGACGCGACAGCAGCCGGTGATAGTGGTCGTTGTGGTCGAAGGGCACCGAACAATGGTGTCACGGGGTCGCTGAAGCCCTTTTCCTCCGGCGTGCACTCCTTTCCTCCGGCGTCCAATCCCGATCCGGGGATCAGGCCGTGGGCCGCCCATGAATCCGGTGGAGCGGCCTCTTTCACCCGACCGCAGGCGAACGGCGGCGGAAACGTGGACCTGGTGCTGCGGTGGCCGTAGTTTTGACGCACAGAAGCAGCCTCGCGTGCACGCCCGGCAGCGAATACCTGCGAAGATCTCGGCCGGCGGTGATTCCCATGGTGCTCAAGGATCTCTGGCGAAGATTCCGCGCTTTCAACGCGGAGCAGATCGAAATCTGGGAACGGATCAATCTTCTCAACCGCCCCTGGGAGGAAGAGGTCCTCCACTGGGCACGGAGCGAGGACGGGTGGGTGCTCCACGGTCACCTCCCCCCGCCCGGGCAGGGCAGCCGGACGAGCGTGACCCGCTCGGGATGGTGCCCCGGGCTGAAGGATTCACCCGGGTCACGGGGGTCACAGGGAACCGACAAGCCGCCCGCCGGGGCCCTTTGACCACACGGCAGGGCAGAGCCCGTCGGCCGCTTCCGCGTCCCGGCGGGGTTCAGGTGCGTGCGGATCAGGGCCCCGGTACAACAACGCGGTTCAGGGGCGCGGGAAGGCGTTGACGAGGGGCTCTCCCGCGGCATAGCGGCGGACCTGCTCCACGACGAGCCGCTCGGCGCGCGGCCGGAACGTGGCGGAGCCGCCCGCCACGTGCGGCGTGATCAGCACCCCGGGCTGACCCCGCAGCGGATGGTCGCCCGGCAGCGGCTCGGGGTCGGTGACGTCGAGGGCCGCGCGCAGCCGTCCACGCCGGACCTCTTCGAGCAGCGCGCCGGTCTCCAGCGTGCGGCCTCGTCCCACGTTGACGACGAGCGCTCCGTCGGGCAGCGCGGCGAGCTCGTCCGCCCCGAACATGCCTGACGTGGCTGGGGTTTCGGGCAGCACGAGCACCACGATGTCCACCTCCGGCAGCAGGTCCGGCAGGGCGGTCACCGGGTGCACGTCCTCCTCGGGCCTGGACCGCCGGGCCACGCGCACGACCTCCGCCTCGCACGCCAGCAGCCTCCGCTCCAGCGCCTCCCCGATCGATCCGTAGCCGATGACGGCGACGCGCGACCCGGCGAGCGAGCGTGTGAAGTGCGGTTCCCAGCGTCCGGCCTGCTGGTCCGCGACCCAGCGCGGAAGATCACGCTGCGCTGCGAGGATCAGGCCGAGCGCGTGCTCGGCGGTGCTGGCGTCGTGCAGGCCCCGGCCGTTGTACAGCTTCGCGCCCTCGGGCATCACCGGCAGCAGCTTCTCGACGCCGGCGCTGAGCGACTGCACGGCCCGTACGGCCGGGAGCCGCGGGAGCAGCCGCTCGGCGCCCGGCACCGCGTACGGCATCACCCACAGCCCCGTCGACTCCAGCGCGTCCGCGGGCAGTTCGTCCTCGGGCGTGTGCCCGTCCCATACGTGCACGCGGACGTTCGAGGGCCACGGTCCGTGACGCTCGTCGAGTCCGTTCCAGGGCAGGAGCACGTGGACTGCGGGATCGGTGGTCTCGGGCATCGGCGTGTGCCTCTCCTCGTCGCGGCGGCGGTGACGGTCGGACGGACGGACGGACGGAACGAACGGACCGGCGGACCGGGACCGGCGGACCGGCGGGCGTCCCGGAAGTCCGGCGGCATGCGGGCCCGGACTCGTCATGGCCATTGACCCGGCCCGCACACGCTCGTAACGTCCTTCCCGCTCAGTGAAACACTTTCCACCCGACGGAAAAAGGGGTGTTCGGGAATGACGGCAGCGTCTTCCTCCCGCACCGCCAGCGGCGGCTTCTGGTCATCCACCCGCGCCCGGTACCTGATGCCGATCGCGTTCATCACGTACTCGCTCGCCTACCTCGACAGGTCCAACTACGCGATCGCCTCGGCGGGCGGCATGGCCGATGAGCTGAACCTCTCCGCCGGGACCGACTCCCTCATCGCGGCCTCGTTCTTCCTCGGCTACTTCTTCTTCCAGATCCCCGGGACGATCTACGCCGAGCAGCGCAGCGTGCGACGGATGGTCGCCGGTTCGACGATCGCGTGGGGCGTGCTCGCGACGGCGCAGGGCCTGCTCAGCAGCCCGGGCCAGCTGATCCCGGTGCGCTTCGCGCTCGGCGTCGTCGAGGGGGCGGTCCTGCCGGCGCTGGTGGTGCTGCTGAGCCGCTGGTTCACCAAGCGTGAGCGCGGCCGCGCCAACTCCCTGCTGATCCTGGGCAATCCGATCACCGTGATGTGGCTGTCCGTGCTCTCCGGATGGCTCATCGAGATCTCCGACTGGCGGATGATGTTCATCGTCGAGGGCGTGCCCTCGATCATCTGGGGCGTGCTGTGCATCCGCTTCATCAAGGACCGCCCGGCCGAGGCCAAGTGGCTGCCCCGGGCGGAGCACGACCAGCTGCGCAAGGACCTCGCCGACGAGCAGCGCGCCGCAGCCGAGGCGCCGGGTTCTGCCGTGACAGCCACCGAGGTCAGCGCGGGCACCCCCGACTCACCCGCAGCCGGGTCGGACCCCGGCGCTCACGCCACCACCGCCGACGCGCCGCGCGCCACCGCCGCGGACTACAAGAAGGTGCTGCGCTCCCGCGCCGTGGTCGTGCTCGCCGCCCAGTACTTCTTCTGGTCGTTCGGCATGTACGGCTTCATCTTCTGGCTGCCGTCGATCGTGAAGCAGGCCTCGGGCGAAGGCATCGGCGCGACCGGTCTGATCTCCGCGATCCCTTATGCGTTCGCGGTCGTGGCGATGATGCTCAACTCCCGACTGTCCGACCGCAACGGACGCCGCCGCATCGCCGTGTGGCCGTGGCTGGGCACGGGGGCGCTGGCGCTGCTGGGCTCCTACTTCGCCGGTTCGAACTTCCCGCTCGCCCTTACGCTGCTCACCGTCGCGGGCCTGTGCATGTACGCGCCCTACGGCCCGTACTTCGCCTTCGTCTCCGAGCTGGCGCCGGCCGGTGTCGCGGGCGCGGCCGTCGCCGCCGTCAACTCCTTCGGTGCGCTCGGGTCGTTCGCGGGCACGTATCTCGTGGGCTGGGTGCGCGGTACTCCGCTGGGTGATGCCGGTGCCTTCGGCTTCATGGCGGTGTGCACGATGATCTCCGCGGCGCTGATGTTCGGAGTCCGGGAACCGCGGGTCACCCCGGGTGATACCGGTACGGTGAGCGGGGATCCGCACGCGACCGCCGGTACGGCACGGAGCAGTGGCGGACGCGACTGACCTTGCCGCGCACGATCTTCGAGGGAGCACCGACGGTGACCGCACCGCCCGGCGACGACATGCTCAGCCGGGGCCTGCGGCTGATGACCGTACTGGCCGACAACCCGTCAGGGCTGGGCGTCAGTGCGGCGGCACGCACGGCCGGTCTTCCCGTCAGCAGCGCGCACCGGCTTCTCGGGCGGCTGGCCGCCGAACGCTTCGTCGCCTACGACGAGGACACCCGCCGGTACGCCCTCGGCGTGCGCGTCCTGGAGTTCTCGCGGGGCTTCCAGCGCTCCCCCGCCGGCTATTCGGCCGCGGCCGCACCGATGCGCCGCCTCGCCGCCCGTACGGGACTTCCCGCGATCGCGGGGATCCTCGACGGCAGCGAGGTGCTCATCGTGCTCAGCGCGCAGGGCACGCAGCATCTCCAGCTGCGCAGCGCCGAGGGCACGCGCAACCCGTGGCACGCCACCTCCATGGGTCAGGCGCTCGCCTCGGTGCTCCCCGACGAGGAGCTGGCGGCACTCCTCGCTGCCGACCTGCCCTCCCCCACCGCGCACACCGTCACCGACCCGGCGGTGCTGCGTGAGGAAGTCGCACGTGTACGGGAGCGCGGATGGGCCGAGGTCGACGAGGAGAACGAGGTCGGCGTCCGCTCCGTCGCCACCGTCGTGCCGGATCTCGACGGGGGGCTGCGTCCCCGTCTGGCGATCTCGCTCGGCGCCACCGTCGTGCTCACCACGTGGGACGAACTCCACGGCCACGTACCGGCGTTGCGCGCCTGCGCGGAGGAGATCGCCTCTCTCATGGGCTGACAGTTCTTTGGGTGACATCTCTTTGGGTGACACCTTCCGCCGACTGTCCCGTCCTCCGGGTCGATCGACGGGCGCAGGGGTAGGACTGGGGGCGATCGGAAGCCGAACGGCCTGCCGAGCGGCCAGGCCATGGGGGAGGAGACAACCGTGCGGACGGGCATCAAGACCCTGACCTTCGTCGTCGGCACCGGGCGCAGCGGCTCGACGGCGCTGTCCCAGGTGCTGCGGCTGCACCCCGACGTGCTCAGCCTCAACGAGCTCTACTCGTGCATCGACGGCCCCCCGGCGCTGTCCCGACAGCCGCTGACGGGCCCGGAGTTCTGGCGATGTCTGCGCGAACCGATGCCGGTCTTCGACGCCATGGTCCGCAGCGGCACGCCGCTCCCGGAGTTCCTCTACAACCGGCACCCCGAATGGCGCTACTCGGCCGAGACCACGGGCATCCCCGCGATCAGCATGATGCCGCTGCCTCATCTGAGCGACGATCCGGACGCGCTCCTCGATGCCCTGGAGCCGGAGGTCCGCTCCTGGCCCGAGCGCCCCGCCCCGCAGCAGTGGCACGCCCTCTTCGGCGCGCTGGCCTCCCGGATCGGCGGGCGCGAGGCCGCCGTCGAACGCTCCGGGTACTCGCTGCACCGCGTCGGTCTGCTTCACGAACTCTTCCCCGAGGCCCGCTTCGTGCACCTCTTCCGCGACGGCCCCGACTGCGCCCTATCCATGAGCCGCCACAACGGCTACCGCATGATCTCGCTGCTCCGCGAGATCATCCGCCGCTCGGGCGTGGAGTCGGCCTCGGACCTGACCGACGACCACATCAAGCAACTCCCGGACGACCTGGCCCCGTTGCTCGGCCCGCAGTTCGACCCCGCCCTCGTCCTCGACCGCGAGATGCCGGTGCCGGACTTCGGCACGCTGTGGTCGGACCTGATCTGCGAAGGCGTGGAGTACCTCGCCGCCGTCCCGCGGGAGCAGGTCACGACGCTCTCGTACGAACGCCTCCTCGACGCACCCCGTCAGGAGCTGGCCCGGCTTGCCGACTTCATCGGGGTCCAGCCCTTTGCGGAGTGGCTGGAGGAGGGCGACGAGATCCTCGACGGCACGGGCCGGCGCGGCTCGGCGCTGCGCCTGCCCGTGCGGGTTCTCGCGGAGCTGCGTGACAACTGTGTGCGGGGAGAGCGTGCGTTGGGCGTGGTCGGCGCGGATGCGGGTGCTGCGCAAGGGAGTTGACCGACCGGCCTTCTGCACCGTCCGTCGTCGCTGGTTCCCACGGCGTCCCGTCGGGAGCCGGGGACGAACGGCGCTCGGCCCCGGGACGCCTGATCACCCCAACGCCGCCTGGATTGCAAAGAGTCCTTCGCGAAGGAGTCTTTGCAAGGAACCCTTTGCCTTCTAGAGTTCACGGTATGGCAGAGACTCACGGCCTGCGGGCCCGGCGGGCGGTCAGCGAGTTCTGGAAGCTCCCCAGCGAATGGCGCGACCCCACCGACATGAGTGACTGGCCCCTGCGGCTCACCCCGGACGAAAGCCGTTCCCTCCACGAGGAGTTGGTCCCGGTCAGCGACCGCTACCGTCGGGACGGGCCCGGAGCCGAAGCCCCGGAGGACGCGGAACGCGTCACGCTGATCACGCACATCCTCCCCGAACTGGACGACCATGGGAGGCAGGCATGAATCAACTCCCCTCCGGAAGACGGTCGCTGCGACCCCTGGCCGGCGTGCTCGCCGCGACCGGACTGTCGCTCACCGGCACCCGCATCTCGGTCATCGCCCTGCCCTGGTTCGTGCTCGTCACGACGGGCAGCGCGACGCAGACCGGCCTCGTGGCCTTCTGCGAAATGGGCCCGTACGTGCTGGTCAAGGCGTTCATCGGGCCGTTGGTGGACCGAAGCGGCCCTCGCGTCGTCTCCTGGTCCACGGACCTGGTGAGTGCGACGGCAGCCATGACGATCCCCGTTCTGCACGCCGCGGATCTGCTCTCCTTCTGGCTGCTGATGCTCCTCGTCGCCGTCATCGGCGCCGCCCGCGCTCCCGGCGATCTGGCGAAGGAGGTCATGGTTCCGGAAGCCGCGGACCGCGGCAGTGTCCCGCTGGAGCGGGCCACCGGGCTCAGCGGCGTCATGGAACGGCTCGCCTTCACCCTCGGTCCTGCCGCCGGCGGGTCGCTCGTCGCGTTCCTCGGACCGATGACGGCGCTGGTGGTCAACGCCCTCTGTTTCGGACTGGGTTCGGTCGTCATCTCGCTGGTTGTTCCGCGGAGCATCGGCCGCACCGCCGAGGTGCCGGGTCATGGCCCGGATGCCCCCGGCTACTGGCAACGCCTCGGCGAGGGCATGCGCTTCCTTCGCCGGGACCCGCTACTGCTCACCATCACGGCGATGATCGCGGTCACCAACCTGCTGGACACCGCCTTCTCCACGGTCCTCCTCCCGGTGTGGGCCAAGGAGTCGGGCAACGGCCCGGCCGCGATCGGGCTCACCGGCACCGCCTGGGGGCTCTCGGCGGTCGCAGCCAGCCTCACCGCGGCAGGTCTGGCACACCGGCTGAACCGCCGCCTCGTCTTCTTCGCGGGCTTCACGCTCGCCGGCGCTCCGCGCTTCCTGATCCTCGCCGCCGACGTACCGATGTGGGTCGTGATCGCCGTCTTCGTCGCCAGCGGCTTCGGAGCGGGCTTCCTCAACCCCATCCTGGGAGCGATCCTCTACGAACGCATTCCGCGCCAACTGCTCGGCCGTGTCCGGGGGCTGGGCACCTCACTCGCCTGGATGGGCATTCCGCTCGGCGGCCTGGTGGCAGGAGCCGTGGTGTCCTCCGCGGGCCTCGTCCCCGCGTTGGCCGCCGCCGGCGTCGCGTACTTCCTCACCACGAACCTGACGGGACTGCGCCCGGAATGGCGCCAGATGAAGCGCCCGCCCGCAAATGCCCCAGAGGCTGGGATTCCACGGCCCAACGACCACGCGCCGACATAGGCCGACCGCGACGGAATCAGCACGCCGGGGTGAGGGCGCATGACCGAGGCAAGGCTACGACCACGGTCTCGGCACACTGGTACGGAGCTACGGACTCGACATCGCTTCTTGACGCGACCACCTGACCGGAGTCCCGGCAGGAACCGGCTTCAACGCGGGGTACGGTCGGCCCCCGGCATCGAACCGAGAGGAGAAACCGTGGCCGACGCAGAGTTCCTCGCCGTGCTCACCACGACGGACAGCGAAGAGGCCGCCCAGGTGCTTGCCGCGTCCGCGGTCGCGGGGCGGCTCGCCGCGTGCGGGCAGGTCGACGGGCCGATCAGGAGCGTGTACCAGTGGCAGGAGAAGGTCGAGACCGACACGGAGTGGCGCGTGCTCCTCAAGAGCACGGCGGCCCGTTACGACGAGCTCGAAGCGCTCATCAAGTCCCTGCACTCGTACGACACACCCGAGATCATCGCCACCCCGATCACCGCCGGAAGCAACGAGTATCTGGCCTGGCTGCGGACCGAGACGGCCGGCTGACCACGCGGGCGGGCCGGGGTTCGCCGAACGGCCGGCGCCGGCTCCGTACGTCGCGGAGGCGGGCGACAGACGGCGAACCGCGGCCGCCGCCTACGCCTTGATCTCCCCGAACTCCGGTGTCTTCTTCACCAGTCCGCTGTCCTCATGGAACTGCCGCGCCACCTCGTACGGCTCCTTCTTCAGCTCCGGTGACTGCGGCATCTCCCTGCGCAGGATCGGCACCAGCGCGTCCAGGGCCTTCGGATCGGAGTCCTTGAGGTACTTCTCCAGGAGCTCCCGCACCTTGCCGGGGTCGCCCTGCACGTCCTGCTGGGCGCGCTTGATCGCGCTCTGGAAGCCCTTGACCTCCTTGGACTTCTTCTTCAGCAGCTTCTGCGTGGAGAAGACGACCCCGTGCAGCGCGCCCGCCATGTCCTTCACATCGCCCCTGGCCGGGGATATGAGAATCCGGCCCGAGCCGTCGGCCTCGGCCTGCTGGCCGATCGGCTGGAAGAAGGAAAGCGCGTCGACCCGGCCGGACTTGAGCGCTCCGATGGCCGACGTGGCCGCACTTCCCAGGTTGACGAGAGTCGCGTCGGTCTTCGCCTTCTTGCCGATGCGGTCGAAGAGGTGACTCACCAGAGCCTCGGTGCCGCTTCCCGGGCCGGTGATGCCGATCTTCTTGCCCACCAGCGCCCGAGTGCGCTCCTCCAGGCTGGCCCTGTCCCCGGGCCCGGTGAAGGACTTCCCCACGACGATGTCCACGTAGTACTCGGTCACGAGGCTGGAGAGGACCCGCGTCTCACCGGGTTCGGAGGACTCCGCGAGGTTGAAGGCGTCCGTGAGCACCCCGGCCCCCAGGTCGATGGAGCCGGACTTCAGCGCGGCGGCCACCTTCGCGCCGGTGCCGAGCCGGGGGCGGTCGCCGAGCTTGATGCCCTCGTCCTTGAAGTAGCCCTTCTCCTCGGCCACGAAGAGCGGGAAGAAGGCGACGGAGTTGCTGATCTGGCCGATGTTGAGCGTGCCGGCCTTGGTGGTGGAGCCGTGCTTCGCGCATCCGGCGGCCAGTGGGGACAGAAGTACGGGGGCGGCTGCGAACGACTTCAGCAGCGCCCGGCGCTCGATGTGCTTGCCCATGGTTCAAGCTCCAGTCGCATGAGTTCCAGCTCCGTTCGGAGAGGAGGTGGAGGACGGGAAAGTGGAACGGCGGGATCGGGGACGGCGGGATCGGGGGCGGCGGATCAGAGGGCGGATACGGGGACGGTCGGGGCTGTGGGACGCAGAACCGCACCGGCGGAGGTCATCAGGCCTGTGACTCGACGGGTTTCCACCGGTTGACGCGGCGGTCGATGAGTCCGACGAGCACGTTCAACAGCCCCGCGATGACGCTCAGTACGACGAGCGTCGCGAACACGCCGGCGGTGTCGAACTGCGCCGCCGCGTCGTTGATCAGATAGCCGAGACCCTGGTTGGAGGCCACCAACTCGCCGATGACGGCGCCGATGAGCGCGTACGGAATGGCGACCTTGAGCCCGGTGAGCACACCCGTCATCGACGCGGGCAGCACGACCTTGAAGGCGATGTCCCGGCGGCTGCCGCCCATCAGCCGCACGGCGTCGATGAGCCCGCGGTCCACCTCCCGTACTCCCGCGGCGGTGTTGAGGAACACCAGGAAGAAGACGGTCGCCGCGGCGAGCAGCACCTTCATGTGCATCCCGATGCCGAACCAGACGATGAACAGCGGCGCCAGCGCGACCTTCGGGATCGAGTAGAGCGCCATCATGAACGGATCCAGCACGCGGTACGCCAACTGGAGGGATGCCAGCACGAATCCGGCGATCGCCCCCGCCAGCGCTCCGAGCGCGAAGCCGTAGATGATCTCCTGGATCGTCACCCAGCTGTGCGTCCACAGCGTGCCGTCGCCCGACCATTCGCCGAGACGCTGCGCGATGGCGCTGGGCTTGCTGGTGAAGGTGATGTCGAAGAGGCTTCCGGCGGTGGCCTCCCAGCCGGCGAGCAGCACGACGACGAGGAGCAGCCGGACGCCCCACACGGTCACGGTGCGCCCGTTGCGCTGCCACCAGGTGCGCTCGACGGGTATGCGCACCGGTCCGGAGGGGGCACCCGTTCCCGCCGGGCCCTGCGCGGTTCCCTCAACCGGCGCGGCCTCGGTCCCGGCCTGTGCCGGGGCGGACTTGCCCTCGGGTGACGGCGTCACGGTCCGCTCGGTCATGACGACCCCTCCTTCAGCGCGGCGGCCATCGCGGTGTGCAGCCTCACGAACTCCGGGTCCACGCGCAGCGCGTCCACGGAGCGGGGCCGGGCCAGGGTGATCTCCTCGTCGGCGACGATGCGGCCGAGCCCGCCGAGCACGACGATGCGGTCGCCCAGCAGCAGCGCCTCCTCGATGTCGTGCGTGACGAACACGACCGTCTGCCCGCTGCCGTGCCACAACTTCAGGAGTTCTTCCTGGAGTTCGGTGCGCAGTTGCGCGTCGAGCGCTCCGAACGGCTCGTCCATCAGCAGCGTGCGGGGAGTCCCGGCGAGCATGCGTGCCAGGGAAGCGCGGCGCCGCATGCCGCCGGAGAGTTCGCGCGGATAGTGCCTCTCGAAGCCTTCGAGGCCGACGCGCCGGAGCAGTTCGGCGGCGGTCCTGCGGCGCTCGTCGCCGCGAACGCCGCGGATCTCCAGCGGCATCTCGACGTTGCGCTGCACGTCCCGCCACGGCATGAGGGTGTCGGACTGGGTGAGGTACCCGATGTCGACGTCCGGGCCGGTCAGCTTCGTGCCCCGGTGAGACACGACTCCCTCGGAGGGTTCGGTGAGCCCGGCGAGGAGATTGAGCATCGTGGACTTGCCGCAGCCGCTGCGTCCGAGGACGGTGACGAAGCTGCCTTCCTCGACGGTGAGGGCGAAGTCGCGCAGCGCCACGATCGCGCTGTCGTCCTTGGCGAACTGCTTGGTGAGCCCTTCCGCGCTGAGCACCGCGGTCATGTCACCGCCCCCTCGGGCGAGTTCTCGTCGGCCTCGCGCATCCCGTAGGCGTCGTAGCTGAACTCGCCGGCCGCCCAGCGCCTGCGCAGCCCCTCCTCCTTGGCGATGCGTTCGCGGACCGCTTCGACTGCGGAGTCGACGTCGGCGGCCTCCACGGCGGTGACGCCGTCGTCGTCGAGTACGAGCACATCACCGGGGGCGACCGTCGTACCGCCGATCTCCACCGGCACGTTCACGCTGCCGCGTTCGTTCTTGGTGGCTCCGCGAGCGCGGCGCCAGCGGGTCCACACCCCGTAGTCGAGCCGTTCCAGTTCGGCGCTGTCGCGCACGGACGCGTCGACGAGCACGGCCGCCGCTCCACAGGCCGCGGCCTGGGTGGCGAGCAGGTCGCCGAAGAGGGCGACGGGCTCGGGCTCGGGCATGGTCAGTACGAGAACCTCACCGGGGCGCAGATGCGTCATCACCTCGTGCACCGCACGGTTGTCGCCCTGTCCGCAGCGGGCGATCCGGGCGGGTCCGGCGATGCTGCGTCCCGGCTGCAGCGGCGTCCACTCCACGTCGAGCAGCCCGCGGCGGCCGTACGCCTCGTAGACCGTGGCCACGCCCGCCGCGGCGAGTTCGTCGACGGCGGAGGCCGTGACCGCCCCGCTCACAGGGCACCCACCACGTTGGGCAGCAGCCGGTGGAACGCCTCCGCCTGCCGGATGTCCTGGTTGCCGGTGACCTTGCGGGCGTGGTTGCCGCGCTGGTCGGCGCGTTGCGCGTAGTACTCCTGGAGGTACCGCTGGGCAGCCATGCAGCTCATGGCCTCGACCTTCCGTTTGAATACGGGCGTGATGTCCACGTAGACGGTCGGTGTGAAGCCGCACAGCTCCGGCTGGTGCGGTTCGAAGGCCAGGAACTCCGACGGGGGTGCCGTGCGGAATCCGCTGGCGACGCCGGCTCCCGAGGTGAGGAGCCGGGCACGGGCCACCGCCTCGTGCGCGACCGGGTGGTCCGGGTTGAACGGGTCCTTCTCCGGGTGGGTGAGCACCACGTGCGGGGCGAAGTCCCGCATGAGTTCCGCGAGTTCGCCGACGGACTCCTGTGAGACGTGGAGCGGGTAGTCGCCGAGGTCGAACGCGCGGAAGCCGGCGCCGACGGCGGCTGCGGCCTTGGTCGCCTCCTCGTGGCGTATCCGCTTCACGTTCTCCTCGGTCTGGCCCTCCTCCTTCCACAGCACTCCGGACTCGCCGCGCTCCCCGTACGTGAGCGCCACGACGAGGGCCTCGCCTCCGGCGGCCGTGTGCGCCGCGACCGCGCCGGCGGAGCGCCAGACGAAGTCGGCACTGTGCGCGCCGACGACCAGCAGGCGCCGCTCGCTCGATGGCTGCTCGCTCATACGAGGCTCTCCTTCCGGTGGCGGGAGGGTGCGTCCTCGAAGGGCTCGGCGCCGACGAGCCAGCGGCTGTTGTGGACGGTCATGATGCGGACGTCGGCCTCGGAGAGACCTTCCTCCAGCAGCCGGTCGGCACAGATGGCGAGGCCGTCCTCGACGGGCGGGTTGAACGGCTGGCCGAGGTCGCTGGAGATCACCGAGTTCTCGGGTCCGGCTTCCCTGATGGCCCGGAACCAGGTCTCCCAGGAGACCTTGCCGGTGTACGGCGTGGTGAAGCAGCGCTCCAACAGGGCCCCGCGGGCGGCCAGTTCACGCTGGCGGTCGATGGCCACGCGCTGCGAGGTGAACTCCGGGTGTGTGACGACCATCCGCTGGACGCCCTCCTCGGCGGCGGCCTCGACGACGGCGGCTATCTCGTCGGCGTGGAGGTGGCCTGTGGCGAGCACCATGTCGTGGCGGGCGATCAGACGGAAGACCTGACGTGCAGCGTGTACGACGTCGCCGTCGGGTGTGAGGACGTCGACGGGATCGGCGGCCATGCCGTCGGCGCGCAGGTCGTCCTGGAGCTTGGCCCACATGGGAGGCGTGGCGCCTTCCGGCTCGCGGGCATGGCACTGGCGCTGGTTGGCACTGTCGACGGTGGGCAGCCAGACGAACTTCGCGCCGCCGCGTCCGGCGATCTCCACGGCGATCGGGTTGAGGCCGCCGACGGACGCGTTGAGTGTGATCGCGCCGAGGGCCGTGGCGGCGGGCTCGGCCCGGCGGACGACGGCGGCACGTTCGGCGGTGGGCGCGTAGTGCGACTTGAGCACGAAGCCCGCGAGGCCGACGGCGGCGAAGCGCTCGGCGAGGGTCACGTCGTCGATGCGGCGGCGCATCACGTCCGGCGCCACGTGGATGTGCACGTCGTACGCGCCACGCACCAGCTCTCTCGCCCGCTCGGACGGCTGGGGGTGCTCCGTCATCTCTCTCCTTCGACCCTTTGCAGCCATAATCTCCGCTCAGATTGTTAACAATCTTGGCTACAGGGGTCAAGGGGTGCGCAGAAGAGAAAGCCCGGCCCGAACGGGCCGGGCGGTGAGCGGGGAGGCAGGCGGGCGTCGCCGGCACGGCGAACCGGAACCCGACGAAGCGGGGGACGGAGTCCGAGGCGGAGGGCGGCGAGGGTGAGCGGCGAGCAGGTCGGACCGGCAAGTGGCGGGCGCGGACGGACCACGGCGCCCGGCCACCGGCAACCGGCAACCGGCGATCACGGACGGGCAACGGCCATGGCGGTCGGCGAACCCATGAGGTACCGGCAACGGGCAACGGGAGAACGCCGTGACGCACCGGCGACCGGAGAACGCCGTGACGCACCGGCGACGGGAGGACGCCGTGAGCGCGAAGGCGCCGAGCGCGCGCCGATCCCCGGGTGGGGCTCAGTGAGCCGGCCCCGCCCCCGATCTGTCGACCTCCTTGAGCGCCTTGATGACGCTGCGCAGGTGGGTGCGGGCCGCCGCCTCCGCGGCTTCCGCGTCGTGTGTGCAGATGGCGTCGATGATCGCGAGGTGCTCCGGCAGGGACACGGTGGGGCGCCCGGGGTGCATGGCCAGCCGGAACTGGTGGCGCACGTTCTGCCCGCGCAGCCGCTCCAGCATCCGCGACGCCGTCCGCTGGCCGCCGATCTCCCGTACGCGGCGGTGGAGTTGCTGATTGAGGGAGGAGTATCCGAGCAGGTCGCCGTCGGCGACCGCTTCACGCATGGAGCTGCCGATCGAGCGCAGTTCGCGGATCTCCTCGCCGGTCACGGCCGTGGCGGCCTTGGCCGCGCAGAGCCCCTCCAGCACCATCCGGACCTCGGAGATCTCGACGGCCTCGTCCAGGGAGACGGCACGCACGCGGGCTCCGCGGTTCTGTATGCGCTCGACGAGCCCCTCGTTGGTCAGCTCCAGCAGCGCCGACCGCACGCTGGCCCGGCTGGCCTCGAACTGCGTGGACAGATCGGCCTCGACGAGCCGCTGGTTCGGCACGAACTCGCCGCGGATGATCGCTTCGCGGATGGCCTCCACCAGGGGCACTCCGGGCCCGCTCCGCGCCCCGTCCTCTGCCACGTCCGCTCCGGCTCCTCTCCGTCCGCAGATGCACACCGATATTGTCAACAATATTGTGCGAGTTTAGTGTACAGGGATGTCTTCCGTCGCGACCTCTCTAACCGTCGTCGCCGTCCTCGGCCTGGGCGAGGCGGGCAGCGCGCTCTCCCGCGATCTGGCTCGGGCCGGTGCGATCGTACGGGGCTACGACCCCGCCCCGGTGCCGGTTCCCGACGGCGTGCGGGAGGCGGACAGCGAAGCGGAAGCGGCGACGGACGCTCACCTGGTCCTCAGCGTCAACAGCGCCTCGGCCGCGCACGACGCACTCCGCGCCGGGATGCGCGCGGCGCCGCCCGGAGCGGTCTGGGCCGACCTCAACACCGCCTCCCCCGGGGCGAAACGGGCCCTCGCCGCCACCGCGGACGGCCACGGCGTGACGTTCGCGGATGTCGCGATCATGGCGCCGGTTCCGGGCCGGGGACTGCGCGTACCGATGCTGGCGTGCGGACCGGGCGCCGGACGAACCGCTGAACTCCTCGGCCCCTTGGGGGCGTTCGTCGACCTCATCGAGGGAGAGCCCGGCACGGCCGCCGAACGCAAGCTGCTGCGCAGCGTGTTCTTCAAGGGCCTGGCCGCCGCCGTGGTCGAAGCACTCGCCGCGGGCCGCGCCGCGGGCTGCGAGGAGTGGCTCCGCGAGAACATCGCCGCCGAGCTCACCCGCGCCGATGGCTCGACGGTCGAGCGCCTGGTCGAGGGCACACACCGTCACGCGGTCCGCCGTACGGCCGAGATGGCCGCCGCGACGGAGATGCTCGGCGAGCTCGGCATCGACCCGGCGATCTCCGCCGCCAGCCGCGACCTGCTGGCACGGCTGTCCGCGAGGTAGCGGCAGCGCCGTCCCGGCCGCGGCCGGCGGCGGAGCAACTGGGCCGCTATCCCACGGCCTTGGCCGCCGCCCTGCCCGCCGTGCGCCCGGAGAAGATGCAGCCGCCGAGGAACGTGCCCTCCAGCGAGCGGTATCCGTGCACGCCGCCTCCGCCGAACCCGGCGGCCTCGCCTGCCGCGTACACGCCGGGCAGCGGCTCGCCGCCCTGGCTCAGCACCCGCGCGTCCAGGTCGGTCTCAAGACCCCCGAGAGTCTTGCGCGTGAGGATGTTGAGCCGGACGGCGATGAGCGGCCCGGCCTTCGGGTCGAGGAGCCGGTGCGGAGCCGCGACGCGGATCAGCTTGTCGCCCAGGTACTTGCGGGCACCGTGGATCGCCGTCACCTGGGAGTCCTTGGTGAAGGGGTTGGTGATCTCCCGGTCACGGGCCTCGATCTCGCGCCGCAGCCCGGCCTCGTCGATGAGCTTCTCGCCGGTCAGCTCGTTCATCCGCCGTACGAGAGCGCCCAGTTCACGTTCGATGACGAAGTCGGCCCCGTTGTCCATGAACGCCTGCACGGGGCCGGGCGCGCCGGAGCCGACGCGCGCCAGCAGCAGCCGCAGGTCCCGTCCGGTCAGGTCCGGGTTCTGCTCGGAGCCGGAGAGCGTGAACTCCTTCTCGATGATCTTCTGACTGAGCACGAACCAGGTGTAGTCGTGCCCCGTGTGCATGATGTGTTCGAGCGTGCCGAGCGTGTCGAAACCCGGGAAGAGCGGCACGGGCAGCCGCTTTCCCGTGGCGTCGAGCCACAGTGACGACGGTCCGGGCAGGATGCGGATGCCGTGCATGTTCCAGATGGGGCTCCAGTTCTCGATGCCCTCGGTGTAGTGCCACATCCGGTCGCGGTTGATGATGCGGCCGCCCGCCTCCTCGGTGATGCCGAGCATCAGACCGTCGACGTGTGCGGGGACGCCGGAGAGCATGCGGGCGGGCGGAGTGCCCAGCCGCTGTGGCCAGTTGGCGCGCACGAGCTCGTGGTTGCCGCCGATGCCGCCGGAGGTGACGACGACTGCCTGGGCACGCAGCTCGAACGTGCCGGCAACGTCGCGGCTGCTCGCCGTGCCCCGCTCGGCGTCGCTGGGCTCCAGCACCTCGCCGGTGACGGTGTCGACCGTGCCGGAGCTGCGGGAGAGGCCCGTCACACGGTGCCGGAAGCGCAGTTCGACGTTGCCGCGTTCGACGCCGGCCCGCACGCGGCGCTCGAAGGGCTCGACCAGGCCGGGGCCCGTACCCCACGTGATGTGGAAGCGGGGAACCGAGTTGCCGTGCCCCGTCGCGCCGTAGCCGCCCCGCTCGGCCCAGCCGACGACGGGGAAGATCTTCAGGCCCTGGGCGCGCAGCCACGACCGCTTCTCACCGGCCGCGAAGTCGACGTACGCCTCGGCCCAGCGCCTCGGCCAGTGGTCCTCCTCGCGGTCGAAGCCCGCCGTGCCGAGCCAGTCCTGCCAGGCCAGCTCGTGGCTGTCACGGATGCGCATGCGGCGCTGTTCCGGGGAGTCGACGAAGAAGAGGCCTCCGAAGGACCAGTGGGCCTGCCCTCCGAGTGACTGCTCCGGCTCCTGGTCCAGCAGGATCACCTTGCGTCCCGCGTCGGCCAGTTCCGCCGTCGCCGCGAGCCCCGCGAGCCCCGCTCCGATCACGATGACATCGGCGTCGTACGCCATGCGTCCCACCTGTTCCGCGCCCGATTGTCCGCCCTGAAGATCTGGTGACGGGAGAGTATGCCCCCGCGGTCGCGCGCGGCACCCCAGGGGCGCACGGTCAGTGGCCGTCCATTCGCGGACTGCCGCGCACCGGGCGCACCCAGCGCGTCAGGGACCTGCTGTCTGCACGGTCCCGCCGCCGTGCGCCTCGCCCTGCCTCAAACGCTCCGCCTGCAGGGGCCGAGCCGAGGCGGGGCCCGCTCCGCAGGCACGGACGAGTCGTCGGTGCCGTCCGGTCACTGGCCGGACGGCACCGCGCCACCCGTGCACTTCACCCGCCGCCCCGCCGGAACGGCCGGGGCGTTCTGCGAGACTCTTTGTCGGTGGACCAGGCGCCTCCGGGCGCGGAGCACAAGGAGCCGGATGACCCAGCAGCCGCTCTCGGCGGACGAGTTGCTCGACATCGTCGACGAGGAGGACCGCGTCGTCGGGCAGGCGCCGCGGGGCGAGGCGATGGCGCGGAGGCTGCGGCACCGGTCCACGTCCGTCCAGGTGCGCGATCCGCTGGGCCGGATCTTCGTACACCGCCGCACACCGCGGAAGTTGGTCTTCCCGTCGATGTACGACGTGGTGGTCGGCGGCGTCGTGGGGGCCGGCGAGTCCTACGACGACTGCGCACTGCGCGAGGCGGAGGAAGAGCTGGGCGTGCGGGGTCTGCCCGCGCCCGAGCCGCGCTTCACGTTCCTGTACGAGTCGCCGGAGCACACCTGGTTCCTCCGGGTCTACGAGCTGGTGTGCGAGCTGCCCGTGGAGCCTCAGCGGGAGGAGATCGACTGGTGGGACTTCCTCCCGGAGGACGAGCTGGAGCGCCGGCTGACGCTGCCGCAGTGGCGGGTCGTCCCGGACGGACTCGAGTGCCACCGGCGGCTGCGTGCCTGGCACGGACTGAGCGACGGCGGCTGAACTGCGCCTGCGCCGCTGCGCGCCGCGTGCCATGCCGACGGGACGCCGGCGGCCCCCGCGGCGAGGTCCCCCCCCCGGTCACAAAGCCGCCACCGGCCGCCCCGGCGGGGTGCAACACCCGTGCGTACGCCTCGAATCCGGCAGGCACCGGCGTCGGGATGGCCGTCGAGAGGTCCCTGGCGCTCTCCTCGACCCAGCGCGCGGGGGCCGCGCCGTCGACGTGCCGCAGGCGGTCCCCCTGGCCCGGTGCTGCTACCGGTGCTTCACGAGTCTGCTCCCCCGAGACGTCACGGGGCGCCGCCCGCCCCCGTACGCGGTCCGCTTCCCGGGGCGTGAAGAGCGGAAGGTCCAGCATGCGGCGTCGGGCGTATCGGCCCCCGGAGCGAAGGCCCGTAGGCTCGTCCGCATGATCGACCGGCTCATGGCGACACTCCGGCTGTGGTTCGCACCTCAGCGCCTGCGCGCTGAGGGCAGCACGCCCGACTACCGCTTCTCGCTCGCCAACGAGCGCACCTTCCTCGCCTGGATCCGCACCGCGCTGGCACTCGTCGCGGGAGGCATCGCCGTCGATCAGTTCCTCACGGGGCTGAGCTGGGGCGTACGCACGGCGATCTCGGTGGCGGTACTGGCGTGCGGGGCGCTGTGCGCGTTCCGGGCGGTCAGCCACTGGATGCGCTGCGAGCGGGCGATGCGGCTCGGTGAGGACCTTCCGGTCTCCCGCTTCCCGGTGCTGCTGGCGACGGCGACCGCGCTGGCCGCCGTTCTGGTGCTCGTCGCCGTGGTGCTGGGGCGCGGCAGGTGAACGCAGGTGGCGGGCCCAACGCGCGCACCGGCGACCCGGCGGCGCAGCCGGAACGCACGCGTTTCGCATGGCGGCGCACCACGCTCACCTTCGCCGTCGCCGTCGCACTCGGCGTGCGGGAGGCGGTGTACGGGGGCGGCGGCGTCTCGGCTGCCGAGGCGTCGGCCGCCGCGTTCGGCGTGCTGGCGTGGCTGCTGTTCCTCGTGCTGGCACACCGGCGCATCAGGGCCATGGAGGCGGACCGCCCGTCGGGGATGGGGCCCGCGACCGTACGGGCGGCGGTGCTGTGCACACTGGCCATGGCGACGGTTGGAGTGGTGCTGCTGTGGTGAACGACGAAAGCGGGCGCGCGGAGCGGCCGGAAGGGGCCGGCGGACACCGGCCGGCCGACGGCCGGCAGGCGCCCCTGGTCGTGGTGATGGGGGTGTCCGGGTCGGGCAAGTCCACGGTGGGCGAGCTGCTGGCAGACCGGCTGGGAGTGCCGTACGCGGAGGCCGACTCCTTCCATCCGCCCGCGAACATACGGAAGATGTCCGCCGGCACGCCGCTGGACGACGAGGACCGGCGTCCCTGGCTCGACGCCATCGCGGGCTGGCTCTCGGAGCACGCGGACGGTGGCGGCGTCGTCAGCTGCTCGGCGCTCCGCCGCCGTTACCGCGACCGGCTGCGCGCGAGCGGCGCGCCGATGTTCTTCCTGCACCTGGACGGCTCGGAGGAACTGATCGCGGAGCGACTGGGCGGCCGCAAGGGTCACTTCATGCCGCGCACGCTGCTCCGCTCGCAGTTCGCGACGCTGGAGCCGCTGGAGGCGGACGAGCGGGGCGCTGCGGTCGCCATCGGGGGGACGCCTCAGGACGTCACCGAAAGAGCACTCGCCGCGCTCGCGCCGTAGCCGCGGCGCCGAACGCACTGAGAAGCTTTGGGCGTTGTGGCGCCGGAGCCCACCGGCCCGAACGGGCGGCCCCTTCGCGGGCGAGTTCGGCGCCCGGCGGGCGGCGGGAGAACGAGGGAGAGAGCAGCGCATGACGTCTGCGTCAGCGGCGGAGGCGGGCGGGAGCGTGCCGGCGCCGGGTGAGCCGTACACGGAGAAGATCGCCGAAAGCGTGCACGCCTACATCCAGCCGGACGGGGGCTGGTGCCTGAGCAACGCGGGCTGGATCAGCGACCGCGGGGCGACCCTGCTGGTGGACACCGCCGCCACGGAACGCAGAGCCAGGGCACTGCGCGAGAGCCTTCCGGGCAGTGGCGCGCCCGCACCCGCGAACACCCACCACCACGGCACCCCCTTCTTCCCCATGGGTTCACTCAGCGGTTCGCTGCGTGCCCGGGAGCGGCTGCGTGCCCTGGAGCGGCTGCGGGCGCTGGGGGCGCGCACCGTCGTCCCGGGCCACGAGCCGCTCGCCGGGCCGGAGGCGTACGACACGGCGGAGCGCTGTCTGCGGTACGTCGAGGAACTGGCCCGCTCTGCGCACGGGCGCGGTCTCACGCCTCTGGAGGCGGCGCGTGGGGCCGGGCCGGGCGAGTTCGCCGAACTGGCCGAGAGCGAGCGGCTGGTGGCGAACGTGCACCGCGCGTACGCCGAACTGGACGGATGCCCTCCGGGAGAACCGCTCGACATCCCCTCCGTGTGGGCGGACACGGAGCAGATGAACGGCGGCAGGCCGGTCGCGTGCCACGCCTGAGCCGCCGCCCGCTACGGCGCCGCGACCACCGGGTCCGGTGCCGGTCCGCGGGTGTGTCTCGTCACATGCGGGCCGTTGAGCGGGGTCCGTGGCCCTGTCCCCCTAGACGCCATACCGACTAGTCGGCATGATCGTGCCAACCGCCGTCCCACGGTCGTCCGTCAGCCCGCTCACACCCCTCCCCCGACCTCCGACTCCCCCTGCCGCCCACTCCCTGTCCCCCACCCCGACCTCGCAAAGGAGCGCTCACGCATGAGCAAGGAGAATCCGCCCGGCCTCGATCCGGAGCGGCTCGCCGCGTATCTGGACCGGGAGCGGCCGGGCCTGGTGCGGGGGCCGCTGGAGGCCGAGGTGATCCAGGGCGGCCGGTCGAACCTCACGTACCGCGTGACCGACGGCGTCAGCCGCTGGGTCGTGCGGCGCCCTCCCCTGGGGCATGTGCTGGCCACGGCACACGACATGGCGCGCGAATACCGCGTGATCACTGCCCTTCGGGGCACGGACGTGCCGGTGCCCGGGACGGTGCTGCTGTGCGAGGACGAGGACGTGATCGGCTCGCCGTTCTACGTCATGGAGCAGGTCGAGGGCACCCCGTACCGCACGGCCGGTCAACTGGCCGCGCTCGGCCCGGAACGCACCCGCGCGCTGGGGCTGGCGCTGCCCGACACGCTCGTCGCGCTGCACTCCGTGGACCCGGCGGAGGTGGGCCTCGCCGACTTCGGGCGCCCGGAGGGTTTCCTGGAGCGGCAGTTGCGCCGCTGGGGCAAGCAACTCGAAGCCTCGCGCAGCCGGGAGCTGCAGGGGATCGACGAACTGCGCGCGTCGCTGGGGCAGCAGCTGCCCGAGTCGCCCCAACCCTCCGTCGTGCACGGGGACTTCAGGCTCGACAACGTGCTCGCGGGCGAGGACGACCGGATCGCCTCCGTACTCGACTGGGAGATGTCCACCCTCGGCGATCCGCTGACCGACCTGGGCCTGCTGGTGATGTACAGCGAGCCGCTGAACGTCCCCGACGCGCCGGTCAGTTCGACGGCGGAGGCCCCGGGGCATCCCTCGCCCCAGGAGCTGATCGAGCGGTACGCCGCCGGTTCGGGCCGGGACGTCTCCCGCATCAACTGGTACACAGCCTTCGCCTGGTTCAAGCTCGCCGTGATCCTGGAGGGCATCCACTACCGCTACACGCTGGGCCAGACAGTCGGGCCCGGCTTCGACCGGATAGGCGGCCTCGTCCCGGTCTTCATCGACAACGGACTCACCACGCTGCGGAAGGGATGAAGTCAGTGGACTTCGCATACGACGCCCGTACGGAGGAACTGCGCAGGAAGCTGCAGAGCTTCATGGACGAGCACGTCTATCCGGCCGAGGCAGTCGCCGACGAGCAGCGCGACGCGCAGGAGTCGCCCTGGGACACGCCCCCCATCGTGGAGGAGCTGAAGAGGACGGCGCGCAAGCACGGGCTGTGGAACCTCTTCCTTCCCGACCGCACCTACGGGGCGGGGCTGACGAACCTGCAGTACGCGCCCCTCGCCGAGATCCTCGGACGCAGCCCCCGGCTGGCGCCGACGGCCGTCAACTGCGCCGCCCCGGACACCGGGAACATGGAGGTGCTCACGGAGTTCGGCAACGCGGAGCAGCGCAGGACCTGGCTGGAGCCGCTGCTGAGTGGCGAGATCCGCTCCGGCTTCGCGATGACCGAGCCGGACGTCGCCTCGTCCGACGCGACGAACATCGAGACCCGCATCAGGCGGGACGGCGACGACTACGTCATCACCGGCCGCAAGTGGTTCATCTCCGGGGCGATGAACCCCGACTGCAAGATCTTCATCGTCATGGGAAAGACCGACCCGGACGCCCCCGACATCCGCCGCCAGCAGTCGATGGTGCTGGTCCCCCGGGACACCCCCGGTCTCGAAGTGCGTCGCGCCATGCAGGTCTACGGCTACGAGGACCACTACCACGGCGGCCACGCGGAGATCGTCTTCGACAACGCCCGGGTACCCAGGAGCAACCTCGTCGGCGAGGAGGGCGGCGGATTCGCCATCGCCCAGGCCCGGCTCGGCCCCGGCCGCATCCACCACTGCATGCGCCTGATCGGCATGGCGGAGCGGGCTGTCGAGCTCATGTGCCGCCGGGCGCAGGGTCGTTCGGCCTTCGGGCGGCAGCTCGCGGAGCAGGGACAGGTGCGGGAGTGGATCGCCGACGCGCGGGTGCAGATCGAGCAGCTGCGCCTGCTGGTGCTCAAGACGGCGTGGCTGATGGACACGGTGGGCAACAGGGGCGCGCACACGGAGATCCAGGCCATCAAGATCGCGACGCCGCGTGCCGTCGTCGACATCCTCGACCGTGCGGTGCAGCTGCACGGCGCCGGCGGGGTCAGCCAGGACTTCCCCCTGGCGGAGCTGTGGGCGGCCGCCCGTACCCTCCAGCTCGCCGACGGTCCGGACGAGGTGCACCAACGCTCGCTCGCCAAGCGTGAGTTGAAGCGGCACGCCGCCGCCGAGTAGCCGCGCGCCGATGTCTCGGTCCCGCTTCCCTGCCAACGGCGGGGAGGGCGGGACCGGGCGCGCCGCGGCCGTCCCACTCTGTTCACGGGGACGAGGCGGCGCGGCGCCACACCTCCCGCACCGCCGCGTAGTCGGTGACGAATATGCCCTCGTCGCGGAGGAGTTCACGAGCCTCGGGTGAGGTGAGGAACTCGTGGTCGGTGCGCCGCACGAGCCATCCGCCGGGGTCGAGGGCGCGTGACTCCTCGTCGCCGAGGCCGGGATGGACGGCCCACTCGCTCAGCCCGGCAGGGAGCTCCCGCATGAGCTGCGCGTACCGTTCCGACTTGCCTTCGGTGCCGAGGCGGAAGCTGTCGACGAAGTCGTTGTCCGTGACGGGGAACCCGAGCGGGCGCAGCTTCCGGCGCCCGCGGCCGAGCCACACCCGGACGGCGAGTCCGTGCTCGGCCGCCAGGGACAGCGTGAGGTCGAAGATGTCGTCACGCCCGCCGTCGGCGAGGCAGTGCCAGTCCAGGTGCGTGGGTCCGAGCCCCGCGTCGGCGACGGACGTGATCTGCGCTCTGAACTCGCGTTCCACCTCCTCGATCCGGGCCTTCGAGAGCAGTTCGCCGACGGCTCCGGGCTCGTGGAGTCCGCCCGAATCGTCAAGAAGCGAGGGGACGTTGCTCTTCGGGGACAGCGGCCCCCACCGGTTCGCGGCCGTGTCGCAGACCAACGTGAGGTGTATTCCGAAGGGGATGTGCGGCCGCTCGCCCAGCAGTCGCATCGCGTGCGGGGCGGCTGGGCAGGGCGGCATCAGGCTGCACGAGCCGGCGATTCCGCGCTCCACCGACTCCACGACGGCGGCGTTGACGCCTTCGTACATCCCGAGGTCGTCGCAGTTGACCAGGAGCACGCGGGCATCGGGCGGGAATCCGAGCAGTTCACCGGAGCGGGCATGTCCGTCCATGCCGTCAGCGTGCGGGAGAGTGCCGCGCGGCCGCCACGGGATATCCGTTCGGGGACGCTCCGGCTCGCCCTCTGCGATCCGGCCGGGCAGGTCCTGAACCTGTGCTCGGTGGGCGGGTGTGGCACCGGCACGAGGAGTCTCCGTCGTGGAAATACCGGGGTCGCCCGACGCGATGGACCGGATTCTTCCCGGGAGCGGCCTACGTGGACCGATTACTCGCTGCGCAATGGCCGCTCTCGTATTCCTCCTCAAGTTCCGGGTCCGCTAGGATCATTCACATGACTGCCGGGTCGGCCGTGGGCCGCACACAGAACGGATACCCGGCCGGCGTTTGATCACCGCGCGGGCGAGAGGCCCGCCCCCGCTACGAGAAGTGCGCACAGCCACTCGTAGCGGAAGGAGGTGAATTCATGAGCTGGCAGGAATTCCTCGCCCGTCACCAGGCAGGTGACGTCATCGAAGGCGTGGTCACCGCTGAAGTGCCGTTCGGTTCGTTCGTCGAATCCGAAGGGGTCACCGGTCTCGCGTATCAGGAGTCCTGGCCCGTAGGCACCCGCGTCTCGGTCCGCATCCTCGAGATCGATCCCGAGAAACAGCGGTTCAGCCTGGCCTCGGCCTGAGCCGAGCGCTGATCCGGGGGAAGAGGACTCCCCCGGATCAGCGTGACCGCATTATCCCGCCCGGGTCCGCTCCCGATCGCCCCTCTCACGCGAAGCTCCCTCTCCCCGCGAAAGGAATGCGTGGTGTGTGAATCGCCGCCCGAACAGACGGGCAGCAGACGTCTGCCGTGGGGCGGCCTGCCGCAGTCCGTGAGGTCGGGGATCGAGGACGTCTTCGGGAGGAAGGCGGCCGTGGCCACGAGCCTGCCGGGCGGCTTCTCCGAAGGACTCGCCGCACGGCTGGAGTCGGCCGACGGCCGCAAGGCTTTCGCCAAGGCCGTCGACGCGACAGCAGCACCCGCGGTGGGGGCCTTCCACCGGCGTGAGATCGCGACGGTGCGCGCGTTGCCGCCCGGAACGCCGTCGCCCCGGCTGCTCGGTTCGTTCGAGGACGGCGGGTGGGTGGCCCTGGTCTTCGAGCATGTCGACGGGACGCTTCCCGCACAGCCCTGGCGCGAGGCGGAACTGGAGCGGGTGCTCGACGCCCTCACGGGGCTCGCGGAGCGGCTGACACCGGCGCCAGCGCTCGAAGTGGCCCCCGGCGCACCGCGATTGGGCGGCTGGGCACGTCTGGCCGGTGACCACCGGGCAATGACGAGGCTCGCGGAACTCGCTCCCGGCGCCGCGCTGGACCTCGATCTGCACCTGAGGCTGGAGGCAGACCTCGATGAGGCCACGGCGGGCGAGACGCTCACGCACGGGGACCTGTACCCGTTCAACGTCCTGCTCACCGGCGAGCGTGCCGTCTTCGTGGACTGGCCGCACGCCCGGGTGGGCCCGGCCCACGCGGACCTCGTCACGCTGCTGAGCAGCGTGGCCCTCAGCGGCATCGATCCCGAACCGTTCGTCGCGCGTGCTCCGTTGACGAGCGGCGTCGAGCCCGAAGCCGTCGACGTGCTCATCTCGGCGCAGGCGGGTTTCCTTCTGGCGTCGTCCTGCACGGCGGGCCCGGCGGCGGACCCGCACCTGGTGCGCATGATGACGCGGCTCGGACTGGCCTGCCTGCGCTGGCTGTCGGCGCGCCGCGGGACGAACGGGCGGCCGGGGCGTGCCAGTTGGGGGCGGGGGTTGCCGGTGTGCGCCTCGGGTTCGTGCGTGGTGACGGGTGCGGGCCGTTCCGGGGGCGGCCCCGGGGCGGCATGATTTACGGCCGACCAACGGAACCAGTTCGGCGAGCTTTGCATCGGCACAAATCACTTCCCCACGCCTCGCTGGGGAGACCCCAATGGCCCCGGAACCATCCCCCTTCACGACCCACACCCTCCTGCCGTCTCGCGTCTGCCGCCATCTGCGGCTTCGGGTGGTTCAACTCGTCTGCTGTGAGGGTTGGTTCAGGGGCGACGACGTTGGCGGGCCCGAGGGCGGAGACGAAATCGCAGTCCTCTGTGTCCACCGGCGGAATGCCGCTGGACCGGCGGGAGGGGGCGGGACGCGCAGGGGGGCCGTGTCCGGGCTTAAACGTGATTTGTGGCCGATGCGAACCTCGCGATCTGGTTCCCAGTGGTCGGCCGTAAATCATGCCGCCCGGACATGCCCCCCGGAGCGGCACGCCCCCGCCACCACGCACGGACCGATAGCGAACCCCGGGAAACCCCAGCGACGCGGCACGCGCCCGCCACCCGAGACGAACCCAGGCGCACACCGGCGCGCACACAGTCCGGCTGACGGTCGCCGCCGTGGCGACCGTCCGGCACCGCGCGTCCGGCGGGTGCACCTCTACCGCTCCGGCACACCCGCCTCCCAAGTCCGCACCGCTCAGGGCTGGATGACCACACGCCCCGTCGTGATGCCGTCGAAGACGCGCTGCACCGCACTCGCGCCCTCCTCCAGCGGAACGCGTTCGCTGATGAGCGGCTTGACCGAGCCCTCCGCGGCGAGCGCGGTCAGCTCCTCGTGGCAGGCCTGGACGGCGGCCGGGTCCTTGGTGTTGTAGAGGCCCCAGTGCAGACCGAGGATCGAATAGTTCTTGATCAGCGAGTGGTTGAGGCCGGGCGTCGGCACCGCGCCGCTCGCGAAGCCGACGACGACGATGCGGCCTTCGAAGGCGATGCACTTGACCGACTTGGCGTAGGCGTCGCCGCCGACCGGGTCGTAGACGACGTCCGCACCCCGGCCGCCCGTGGCCTCCTTCACCGACGCCACGATGTCGTCCTCGCGGCGGTCGACGACCACGTCGCAGCCCAGCTCGCGCGCCGCCTCGGCCTTGGCCTTGCCGCCCACCACACCGATCACGCGCGCCCCGGCCGCCTTGCCGAGCTGTACTGCCGCGCTGCCGACGCCGCCGGCCGCCGCGTGCACGAGCAGCGTCTCGCCGGGCTGCAGCCGGGCCCTGCGGTGCAGGCCGAACCAGCCGGTCTGGTAGCCGATGTGGAGCGCCGCCGCCTCGGCGTCGTCCAGCGCCTCGGGTGCCTTGCGGACGCTCGCCGCGCTGACCAGCGTGCTCTGTGCGAATCCGCCCATGGGGAGCGCCGGCTGGGCTATGACGCGCGAGCCCACCTCGGGTGCGTCGCCCTCCGGGGTGCCCTCGCCGACCGCCAGCACCTCGCCGCACAGTTCCACGCCGGGAGTGAACGGGAACGGCGGCTTGACCTGGTATTCCCCCCTGCACAGGAGCGCGTCGGGGAAGTTGACGCCTGCGGCGCGCACCCGTACGAGCACCTCGCCCGCGCCGGGTTCGGGGTCGGGGATGTCCTCCAGCCGCATCACCTCACGCGGCTCGCCGTTCATGTGGACGCGCCATGCCTTCACCGGTGCTACCTCCGGAACGTAGTTGCTGCTCTTCGCTCGTGTTGTCGCGCGGCGCCCGCCGCCCGTGGCGCCGCCCGCCGCGCGAGGGCCCGTATGCGTGTGCCTGCCCGGCCGTGTACCGGTGCATGGGGGCTGCGGGCCCGCTGCCTGTATCGGTGTCCGTGTCCGGTCCGTGTCCGGTCCGTGTCCGAGTCTGTGCCCGCGGACGTACGTCCTATGGCCGCAGCGCCCGCAGCAGCAGGTCAGCGAGGTGGTCCGCGACCTCCTGCGGAGCGAGCCGACCATCGGGCCGGTACCAGGCGCTCAGGTGGTGGACCGAGCCGAAGTGGTAGTCCACGACCAGGTCCGGCGGCGTCGCCGCGTTGAAGACACCGTCGCGCTGGCCCTCCGCGACCAGGTCCCGGAAGCGCTCGTGGTAGCGGCGCCGCTCCGCGCGCACCTGCTTCTGCTTCTCGGGGCTGAGCTGGTGCATGGAGCGGAAGAAGATCCGCGCGTCGTCGAGGTTGTCGATGGTGGTCACGACGACGTCGGCCGCGGCCCTGCGCAGACGGTCCTCGACGGGCTGATCCGCGTCCGCGTAGGCGTCCAGGCGGTCCTGCTGGAGGCGGAGCAGCCGTCCGTAGATCTCGTGCAGCAGATCGTCCTTGGAGCCGAAGTAGTGGTAGAGGGCGCCCTTCGTCACCCCTGCCGCCTCGACTATCTCCTGGACGGACGTGCGGTCGTAGCCGCGCTCGGAGAACAGACGCGTCGCGGCGGCCATCAGGCGCTGCGGTACGGGCGCGGCGGCCGTACCGGCCTGACCGCTCTTGTGGGCGCCGGTGCGGGGCGCCGTTCTAGGTGTGGCCATGCGCCCTCACCTGCCTTTCCTCGTGCGCCCGCTCACCGCGAACACCGCGACGACCGCCGCCGCTGTCTCATTTGCCGCTGTCACCGCGGGAACGCAGTTCCCGCCTCAGGATCTTCCCACTGGTCGTCTTGGGCAGGTCGGCCAGGATCTCGATCTCCCGCGGGTACTTGTACGCCGCCAGCCGTTCCTTGCAGTGGTCGATCAGTTCATCGGGCCCGGCCGGGGTTCCCGGGCGCAGGCTCACATACGCCTTCACCGATTCGCCGCGGTACTCGTCACTCACGCCGACGACCGCTGCCTCCCGCACCGCGGCATGACCGTAGAGGACGTCCTCCACCTCCCGGGGCCAGACCTTGAACCCGGAGGCGTTGATCATGTCCTTCTTCCGGTCGACGACGTAGAGCCAGCCGTCGGAGTCCATGAACCCGATGTCCCCGGTGCGCAGTTGGCCGTCGGGTATCGCCTCGGCCGACTCCTTGGGCCTGCGCCAGTAGCCCGGCACCACCTGGGGTCCGCGGACGGCTATCTCGCCCTGCTCGCCCAGCGGTACGGGCCTGCCGTCGTCGTCGAGGATGCTCACCACCGTGTCCGGCCCGGGCACGCCCACCGCGAGCGTGCCGGAGGCCGGGTCGACGGGCGCCTCACGGCCCGGCGGCACGGAGGCGCATGGCGCGGTGCACTCGGTGAGCCCGTAGCCGTTGCGCAGGTACGGGCCGAAGGCCGCGCCGAGCTTCTCCACGAGCGCGGGCGGCAGGGGCGCGCCGCCCGAGGAGAGCACCTGGAACGAGGAGAAGTGCTCCCGCGTGGCCTGCGGGTGGGCCGCCAGCGCCATGTAGGCGGTGGACGGGCCGACGGTGAAGGCCGGCCGGTGCTCCAGGAACGCGTCCAGCACGACGCCCGCTTCGAACCGGTAGGCGAGGGCGAGGGTCCCGCGGCCCGCCAGGCAGGCCGACAGCTCGCAGACCATGCCGGTGATGTGGAAGAGCGGTGCGAGGACGAAGATGCAGGAGGCGTCGGGCAGTTGGAGACCAGTGTGCTGACGCTCGGCGTTGTAGGCGATGTTGGCGTGGGTGTTCATGGCGCCCTTGGGAGCGCCGCTCGTTCCCGAGGTGTAGCTGATGAGCGCGATGTCGGAGCCCGTCAGTTCGCGTCCGGGCGGGGCCGCGCCGCCGGAGCGCGCGACCGTGAGCAGGTCCTCGGCGTCCTCCGCGGGCGCCGCACGCTCGAAGCCCAGCACGCGGGGATCGTCCCGTGACTGC
Organism: Streptomyces bathyalis; assembly: GCF_015910445.1. NCBI lineage: Bacteria > Bacillati > Actinomycetota > Actinomycetes > Kitasatosporales > Streptomycetaceae > Streptomyces > Streptomyces bathyalis. Next base: position 6,465,096 of record NZ_CP048882.1, on the reverse strand, counting down.
AGGTCGAGTTCGCAGGCGGTCAGCGCGATGCGTACGGGCGAGTCGGCGGCCGTGGCCCGCAGATACGGCTCCCATGCCCTCTCGTCGCACACCAGCGCCGTCACCTCGGCGTCGTGGAGTACGTGCGCGACCTCGCCGGCCTTGTACATGGGGTTGACCGGCACCACCACCGCTCCGGCCTTCCACGCGCCCAGCAGCGCGAGCACGAAGTGCGGGCTGTTCTGCAGCATCAGCGCCAGGCGGTGACCGCGTTCGAAGCCGCGTGCCGCGAGGTGCGCGGCTATGCCGTCGGAGAGCTCGTCGGCCTCGCGGTAGCTGACACGTCCGTCGAAGTAGGCGAGGGCGGTGCGGTCGGGGACGGCGCGCACCGCGTCGCGGAAGGCGTGCAGCATCGTCTCCGGAGGCTGCACCGGGGCACGCTGAACCTCGTTGAGCTGCTTCAGCCACGGCTTGTCCTCGTACGTGATGGTCAACGTGCCGCCCCCTGCGAGCCGTCGGCGCCGTTGGTTCCTGCCGCTCCCCCGGCCGGCTGCGCCTCCTGCGCCTCCTTGTCGAGGAGTTCCTCCAGCTTGCGCTGCATCTTGTTCATGCCGCCCAGCCAGTGATCGGGGTGCCCGGCCCGGGCCTCGTAGAAGCCCGCGGTCTCGGGGTGCGGCAGTACGAGGAAGCGCCCCGCCTGCATCGCCTCGAAGAGGGAGTCGGCGACGGCCTCCGGCTCGATGGCGGTCTCCGCGAGCACCAGGTCGCCCGCGGCGCCGGTATTGGCCAGCATGTCGGTGCGCACGCCCTGCGGGCACACGGCATGCACGTCGATGCCGCGGTGCCTGTAGGTGACCGACAGCCACTCCGCGAAGGCGAGCGCGGCGTGCTTGGTCACGCTGTAGGGCGCCGAGCCGAGCATCGTGAGCAGCCCGGCCGCCGAGACGGTCGCGACGAACCGGCCCCGGCCCTGCTCCAGCCAGCCGGGCACCAGCTCACGCGCGGCCCGCACGTGTGCCATCACGTTCACGTCCCAGGCGTGCTCCCACAGCTCCTCGCCCGCCTCCTGGCCACCGCGGGTCGCAACGCCGGCGTTGGCGCAGAAGGTGTCGATGGTGCCGCCGAGCGCTTCGCGGGCGACCGGCACGATCGAGGAAGCGTCACCGGGAACGGCGACACCGCCGATCTCGTCCGCGACCGCCGCGGCCCTGGCGGCGTCGAGATCGTTGACCGCAACGCGGGCTCCCTCCGCGGCGAATCGGCGGGCCAGTGCCGCCCCGATTCCGCCGCCCCCGCCGGTGACGACCACTGTGCTGTCGCGCAAAGACTCCATCCCCGCAACTCCCCTTCACACTCTCGGCGGCTCTCCCCGCGGCGGCAGACTAACCAGTCGGTATGCCGGGGGGAAGAGGAGGATCCGGACGCGGACGCCAGAAGGCACGGGGACGAGGACGCGGGGACCACCGGCAGGCGACGTCCGGGCGCGGCCCTGACCAGCGGCCTTGGCCGGGCGGCCGGTCAGGTCTTTCGGCCGACCCCTCCGTAGGTGGTGACGGGAGTCACCGGAAACGGGGTGTGGTCGGGCCGCCACTGCGTGACGGGAACGAGCCCAGGCTCCAGCAGTTCGAGTCCGTCGAAGAAGTGGCCCAACTCCTCGGGGCTGCGCAGGTGGTAGGGGACGGCACCGCTGCTGTTGTACTTCTCATGGGCCGCCTGGCGCGCCGCGCTGATGTCGGTGCCGTCGCTCAGCGTGAGATAGCTGTCGGCGGGCAGGGCGTCCAGCAGCCGCCGCACGAGCGACCGTGCGAGTTCGTCGTCGGCGATGTGGCCCATGATCCCGAGCATCATCAGACCGACGGGCCGCTCGAAGTCCAGCGTCCTCGAGGCGGCCTCGAGGATCGTGTCCGGCTCGCGCACGTCGGCGTCGATGTAGTCGGTGGCGCCCTCGGGTGTGGAGGTCAGCAGCGCCTGCGCGTGCACGAGCACCAGCGGGTCGTTGTCCACGTACACGATGCGTGAACTCGGCGCGACGGACTGGGCGATCTCGTGGGTGTTGTCCACCGTGGGCAGTCCGGTGCCCACGTCGAGGAACTGGCGGATGCCGGCCCGGCCCGCGAGATGACGCACGGCACGGGCGAGGAAGTACCTGGATCCGCGGGCCGCGTCGACGATTCCGGGAAATGTCTTCGCGAACTCGTCACCGGCCTCGGCGTCCACCGGATAGTTGTCCTTGCCGCCCAGCCAGTAGTTCCAGATCCGCGCCGAATGGGGCACAGATGTGTCGATCTTCGGCGGGAGGTCCGGCTCGGACTTCTCGTCGGCCATGGTGATCGTCTTCCCGTCTGCCAGGTGGATTCCCGTCTCCACCCTACGGCGGGCCTTCATGCCCCGGGCGCGGGAAAGAGAAACAGCGCCAAGGGCCCGCGCGGCCAATTACATGTGTTCCGGGCGGAGTTGACGCGCATAGAACTGCCGGCGCACGAGACGGCGGGCGCACGCTCCGTCCGCGCCGTGCACAGCAGGGCCATATGCGGAACCACTCGTTGCGATGTCTTCACTACTGATGAGTGTTCTGTGAGAAGTCATGAGAACGAGGTGAGAATTCCCTTCAGGGGAGAGTGTTCAGGCGTTGCGGGGGTAGCCCACGAGCCCGGGAAGGCCGGAGTACGGAAGGCCCGGACAACCAGAGGAAAATGACTTCGCAACGGGGGGATCCGATTGCGCGGCACTTACGTCATAACGCCGACGAGTCGGGTCCAGTCCGTCGGAGGTGGGATGATTGGCCGGTTTCAGAGCCCTCGCAGAGCAGGTCCGCGACCCTGAAAGAGCACCCTCACAGCGTCGCCAGGCGCTGCGTAAGTGCCTTGAGCGATTCGCCCCGTACGGGCATCGCGCGACATGGCAACACCTGTGCGCCCGCGCCGGTTTCGGCCCGGACGACCGTGACCCCGACCCGGAGCTGCTCGTCGCCGCCCTGGAGGAACTCGAAGAGGCGCGGACGGTGTGGCTGGAGTACGAGTCGCAGGTCGCCGTCCGGCGCAGAGCCGAGAAGCGCCACGGAATCAGACAGCCGGCGCAGCACGACGAATGGCACCGACTGACGTGGGGCGGCAGGTCGCTGCTCCCCTGTGACCCCTCGACTCCGCCCACGCCCCGACTCGCGGACGTGCTGCGCCGGATGATCACCGCCATGGACAAGGACGTCGGCAAGGACGTCATCCGCCTTGCCGGCCGGGGACGCCGACTGCGCACCGGACTGGGTTCGATGGCCGCTTCCCGGAGCTGACGACACCGCACGCGCCTCCCGCTTCCTGCGGACGTTGACACGCGCGACAGCACCGCAGCATGCTGAGCGAGCGCTTAGCATCCGGCGGCGCGCGACACGCATGCGGGAGGTTGTACGGATGGCGGAGCCCCGGGTCTTCACCTCGACCGACGAACTGGTGGCCGCGGTCGGCCAGGAACTCGGCTTCAGCGACTGGCTGGAGATCGACCAGAAGCGGATCGACCTGTTCGCGGACGCGACGGGCGACCACCAGTGGATCCACGTCGACCCGGCACGCGCGAAGGACGGCCCCTTCGGCACGACCATCGCGCACGGATATCTGACCCTCTCCCTGCTGCCCGACCTCGTACCGCAGATCATGCGCGTGGAGGGGGTCCGGATGGGCGTCAACTACGGCGTGAACAAGGTCCGATTCCCCGCGCCGGTGCCGGTCGGCTCACGGCTGCGCGCACGGGCGGAACTCGTCGACGTCAGCGAGGCCGGCGGCGGCGTGCAGGTCGCGGCCAAGGTGACGGTAGAGCGCGAGGGCGGCGACAAGCCGGTGTGCGTGGCCGAGACCCTCAGCCGCTACTTCTGGTAGATCACCGGGGGCCGGCGCCGGCCCCCGGCCCGGGACCCCGGGCGTCACCTTGCGGGGCGACCATGCGCAGGACGAGGTCGGCGTAGAGCGTGCCGATCTCGTCCGGTGTCCTGCGGCCGGACGGGCTGTACCAGCGGGCCACGTCGATGCAGAGGGACATCACCGCGAGCGTCGTGCCGCGGATGTCGGCGATCTCGAACTCGCCCGAGGCGTCTCCGCTCTCCAGCACGCCGCGCAGGATCTCCTCGCTGCGGCGGCGCAGTTCGACGATCTCCTCGTAGTGCCCCTCGCCGAGCGCCGCCAGTTCGTACTGCACTACGCGTGCCGTCGTGTGGTGCTCGGCGTGCCAGCGGACGAAGTGGCGCACGGCACGGGCCAGCCGGCCGGAGTCGCTGCCGCCGCCTTCGGCGGCCTCGGCCAGCACGCTCACGGAACGCTCGTGTCCGACCTTGCTGATCTGGAAGAGGAGTTCTTCCTTGGTCTTGTAGTGGATGTAGAGCGCGGCAGGGCTCATCCCCGCGCGGCCGGCGATGTCGCGGGTGGTCGTGGCGTGGAAACCGCGCTCCGCGAACGCGTCCACCGCACCCAGCAGCAGCCGCCGCGCGGCATCCGGGGTCACGCCCTCGAAGGATTCGTCGGCAGCCGCGACCCGGGGTTCCGCCTCCGATGCCATTGCCTGTGCCCTTCCCGTCGACCGGTCGAACACCATACATCGGCGACTGAGCAGATGCTTAGCCGCGGGCGTTGCGGCCGGTGGCGGGGCCGTACGGCGGCGGAAGCGCGGGCGAGGCGCCCGCGCCGTCCGCCCGGCAGGGCTCCGCGCGCAGAACGCCCCGCCCCGGCGTGACGGTGGCGGGGAAGTGACCGGCGCCGGTTCCCCGTTCCGGCCGCTCTACCATTCACCGCATGGCCAGACCGCCCAAGCCGCTGCTGAACCGCGAGAGGATCGTCGCGTGCGCGCTGGCGCTCGTGGACGCGGAAGGGCTCCAGGCCGTCTCCACGCGCCGTCTCGCTGCCGAACTCGGCGTGAGCGGACCGTCGTTGTACAACCACTTCCGCAACAAGGACGAGATCCTCGACGCCGCCGCCGACACGGTGTGCGCGCAGGTCGAGGTGTCGATGTTCGCCGACGGCACGGACTGGCGGGAGGCGCTGGTGCAGTGGGCACGCTCCTACCGCGCGGCCCTCAACGCGCACCCGAACATCGTGCCGTTCCTGGCGCAGGGCCCGGGCCGGCGCCCGAGCCAGCTGCGGATGGCCGACGCGGTCTTCGGCGCGATGACCGCGGCGGGCTGGACCAACGCGCAGGCCACCCACATCGGCGCCCTCATGCGTTACTTCGTGGCCGGGTCGGCGCTCGGTTCGTTCGCCCGCGGCTTCGTCGGCGACGCGTCCTTGTACGAGGGCGACTACCCGCACCTGGACCAGGCCCACCTGCTCGCCAGGCATCAACAGCAGGTCGACGACGGGGCGTTCGAGACGGGGCTGCGCGCGATCGTCGACGGGCTGGCCGCGGGTTTCCCCGGCTGAGACGTTTCCCCGACTGAGACGTTCCCCGGCCGAGACGTTCCCCGGCCGAGACCGGACGGGGCGGGAGGCGGCCGGCGCGCAGCCCTGTGGGGGCGCGCGTTCCGAATCGTCGGAGCGGGACGCGGCGGTCAGCCGCGCAGGAAGTACAGGACGGTCGTCGTCACCGCGGTGGTCAGAAGTACGCCCCGCAGCAGCGGGGCGGGGAGGCGGCGGGCGAGATGGGCGCCTCCGTAGCCACCGGCCACGGCACCGACCAGCATGGCACCGAGCAGCAGCGGGGCGCTCAGCGCGTCGGAGGCAACGAGGAAGAGCACCGTCGCGCTGGCGAAGATGGCCGCGAGCTGTGCGATGCGCATCGGATTGCCGGCCGCCGAGTCGAGGCCGAGGCCGATGCCCCACAGGGCCAGCATCATCACGCCGACGGCCCCGCCGAAGTAGCCCCCGTACACGGCGATGAAGAACTGCCCGGTCAGAAGGGCCCGGGAACTGAGGGCGACCGAGCGGCCCAGCCGGTCGCTCAGCGCCTGCGACACGCGCCGGCCGAAGGCGAGGACCACGGTGGCGAAGGCGAGCAGCCACGGCGCGGCGGCGTCGAACGACGATGCCGGCAGCACCAGCAGCAGACCTGCACCCACCCCGCCGCCGACCACGCTGACCGCCGTCAGCTCCCTCATGGAGGTCGGTCCGACCGGGCCGATCTCGCGCCGGCACACCCAGGCGCCGGCCAGGGCTCCGGGCACGAGGGCGATCCGCGACAACGCGTTCGCCGTCACCGGCGTCAGGCCCAGGGCGACGAGTGCGGGCAGCGCCACGAAGGTGCCACCGCCGCCGACGGCGTTCAGCGCTCCGGCGGCGATACCGGCGAGCAGGGCGAGCAATATCTCGAACACCCGTCGAGCATGAGGCCGTGACCAGCCATTTCACAATGCGTAATCGCTGTACCCGGCCTAAGGCTGCTCCTTAGGCTGAGGCGGTGCGCTACGACTTGGACGATCTGCGGCTGTTTCTCCACATCGTGACGGAGGGGTCGATCACCGCGGGTGCGCACCGGATGCATCTGAGCCTGCCCTCGGCCGGCGCCAGGGTGCGCTCGCTGGAGCGTCAGACCGGTGTGGCGCTGCTGATACGGGGCCGGCGCGGAGTCCGGCCCACACCGGCCGGGGCGACCCTGGCCCGTCATGCGCGCGATGTGCTCACGCGGACCGCGCGGCTCGAGAGCGCCGTCGCCAGCTACGCCCGGCCCCGGTCCGCTCCCCTGACCCTGCTGGGCGGCGGGTCCGCGATGCACCGGCTCGTACCGCGTGCCCTGGTCTCCTTCCTCCGTGCCCACCCGGACGTCGACGTCAAGGTGTCGGAGAGCCGCACTCCGGAGACCGTGCGGATGCTCGCGGACGGCGAGGCGCATCTCGGGGTCGTCCTCGACGACGAGGCCCGCGACTGCGGCCTGCGCGTGGAGCCGCTCGGCGACGACTCCCTCGTCGTGATCGGCCAGGCCGGAGGGATCCTCGCCGGGCGGAACGCGCTCAGCTACAGCGAGGTCACCGAGCACCCTCTCGTCGGACTCGACGCCGACTCCTCACTGCGCCGCTGGATCGAGAAGCACGCCGGGCCGCACGCTTCGGTGGCGCGCTACCGCACCACGGTCGCCGACCTCAGCGTTGTCGTCGCTCTCGCCGCCGCCGGTGCGGGCCTCGCCGTCGTACCGCGCCGCGCCCTCGACCCGGACCGGCGACTGGACGTGTGCGAGCTGCGGGACTCCTGGGCCCGCCGCCGTCACCTGCTGGCATGGGGCGTCATCGACGACGCCGCGTCGGCAGCCACCACCGCGCTGGCCGGACATCTGCGTGACGCCGCCTCCACCGAGCCTTCCAGGGCGGTCACTCCGGACGGTCAGGACGCGACGGACTGACCGTCGAAGACCACCAGCGCGCGCCCGCCGCGTCCGGCGAGCATCGCCTCGAAGGCCGCTGGAATGCCCTCCAGGCCGATCCGCTCCGTCACCAACGCGCCCAGATCCAGGCGCCCTTGACGTATGTGCTCCGCCAGCGTGGGCAGATCCCGGGCCGGGTCGCAGTTGCCGTAGACGCAGCCGGTGAGGGTGCGGGCGAAGTGGAAGATCTCCAACGCCGAGAACTGCACCTGCTCTTCCTTGCCTCCGATGCCGACCACGCTCGTACGGCCGCCGCGCCGCGTGGAGTTCCAGGCGGTGCGGATGGTCTCCGCCCGCCCGACGCACTCGATGGCCACGTCCGCTCCGTGGCCTCCGGTGAGTTTGCGGATCTCCTTGGCGGTCGTCTCCGAGGCGACGACGAACTCGCTCGCGCCGGCCGCCCGCGCCAACTCCTCCTTCTCCGGGGAGACATCGACCGCGATCACGGCTCCCGCCCCGGCCAGCCGCGCCGACTGGGTCGCGGCGAGCCCGACGCCGCCGACCCCGAAGACGGCCACCGACTCGCCGGAGCGGACCCGGGCGCTGTGGTGCACCGCGCCGTACCCCGTCAGGGCGGCGCAGCCCAGCAGCGCGGCCTCGTCGAGCGGCACCCCCGCGGGCAGCGGCAGCAGCGAGCGGGAGGAGACGACGGTCTCCTCCGCGAAGACGGCGGAGCTGAGCCCGGGGTAGAGCTCCTCCCCCGCCCCGGTGCGTGCGTATGGGACGGTCGTGCCGGCGTTGGCGTTCACGCACAGCCATGGCTCTTCGAGCGTCCCGCAGAAGTGGCATTCGCCGCAGGAGGGCGCCCAGTTGAGGACGACGGGGTCACCGGGCGCGTGCCCTTCCACGCCCTCGCCGACGGAGACGACCGTGCCCGCGCCCTCGTGGCCGAGCACGGCCGGTACGGGCTGTCGCAGCGTGCCGTTGGAGAGCGACAGGTCGGAGTGGCAGACGCCGGCCGCGGCCAGGCGCACCCTGACCTGTCCCGGGCCCGGCTCGGGCAGGTCGATGTCGGTGACTTCGAGCGGCGTTCCGACGGCGGAGAGTACGGCGGCGCGGACCATGTCGGGCTCCTGGCGGGGTCGGTGGGATCGCACGGTTCGTGCGCGGGCTCGGGTGGGGAATCGCGCGGGCCCGTGCCGGGACGCCCGGAGGCGCCACCGGCCGGGACCGGTCCGCGAAAACCCCTAGAACTGCAGGGACTTGGTGTGCAGGTACTCGCCCAGCCCGTGCCGGCCCAGCTCCCTGCCGACACCGGACTGCTTGTAACCCCCGAACGGCGCCAGGGGGTTGAAGCGCCCGCCGTTGATGTCGACCTGTCCGGTCTCCAGCCTGCGGGCGAAGGCGACGGCCTCGTCCTCGTCCTTGGCCCACACGGCGCCTGCGAGCCCGTAGACGCTGTCGTTGGCGATGCGGACGGCGTCCTCGACGTCCTCGTACTTCAGGATCGACAGGACCGGCCCGAAGATCTCCTCCTGGGCGACGGTCATCTCCGGGGTCACGTCGGACAGGATGGTCGGGCGCACGTAGCAGCCGTCCTCGTACCCCTCGGGAGCGCCGGGGCCGCCCGCAGCAAGGGTGGCGCCCTCCTCGACGCCCTTGGCGATGAAGCCGGTGACGCGTGCGTGCTGCTTGGCGTTGACGACGGGCCCGATGCGCGTCGTCTCGTCCTTCGGATCGCCCGGCAGATACTTGCCGACGGCTTCGGCAGCCATCCGCACGGCCTCGTCGTAGTGCTCGGAGTCGACGAGCATGCGCGTCCAGGCGCTGCAGGTCTGGCCGGAGTTGGCCATGACGTTGGCGACACCCTTCTTGACGGCCTTGGCCAGATCCGCGCCCGGCAGGATGACGTTGGCGGACTTGCCGCCCAGCTCCAGAGCGACGCGCTTGACCGAACCGCCCGCGGCGGCGCCGATCTGCCGGCCCACGGCGGTCGAGCCGGTGAAGGACACCAGATCGACGTCCTCGTGCCCGGCGAGCGCCTGTCCCGCGACGGGGCCGAGGCCCGTCACGAGGTTGAACACCCCTGCGGGCAGCCCCACTTCGTGCACGGCCTCCGCGAACAGCTGGGCCACCAGCGGCGTGTCCTCCGCGGGCTTGAGCACGACGGTGCACCCCGCCGCGAAGGCGGGAGCGACCTTGGCGACGATCTGGTGCAGCGGATAGTTCCACGGCGTGATGGCGCCGACGACGCCCACCGGCTCGTGGAAGACACGGGAGTTGCCGATCTCCTCCTCGAAGGGGTACTCGGCCGCCAGCTTCGCGTAGCTGCCGCAGACCGCGACCGGCACGGCGGCGTGCACCGCCTTGGAGAAGGCCAGCGGCGATCCCAGCTCCGCCGTGACGGTCTCGGCTATCTCCTCGCGCCGGGCCTCCAGAGCCTCGTGCAACGCGCCCAGCAGCGCCGCGCGTTCCGCGGGCGGGGTGGCGGCCCAGCCGGGGAACGCGGCGCGGGCCGCGCGTACCGCGGCGGCCACGTCCTCCTCGCCGCCCGCCGGCACCGTTGCGATCACACTGCCGTCCGCGGGGTTGATGACCTCGAGCTTCTCCGAGGATGCTGCGGGGCGCCACGCGCCGTCGATGTACATACCGTCGTGTGCCTGCATGGACCCAAACTAGCGCCGCTAGTTTGGGGTGTCAGCACGGCGGCGGGTGCCATGAGTCACCCGCGCCCGGGACTTCCCCTCGACTCCTGCGGCCCGTACGCGGCTACCGTCGGCTCGAATTCCCCCGGCTTGCCGTGCTCGATGCTCCGGCCGCTCCTGCCGGGCCCCCGCCACTCGCCGCCGTCCCGGCGTCCTCGGTGTTTCCCGCGGGTTCCGAACTCCCGGCGCCTTCCGAACCTCCCGCGCCGTCGGAGCCGTCGGATGTCTCCGCGGTGCTGGGCCGGTTCGGGCGCGAACGCGCAGCCGTGGCCGACGCACCCAGCAGCAGCACACCGAGCAGCACGAACGGTGCCGCCGCTCCTGCCGCGCCCGCGACCAGCCCGGCGCCCGCGGGCGCGGCGACCTGGCCCAGCCTGTTGCCCGTGAGCCGCAGCGCCAGCGCCGTCGACCGTGCGCTGTCGGGCGCCGCCTGCACGACCGTCGTCATGGTCAGCGGCTGGCCGACGCCGAGGCAGAACCCGAGCACCACGAGCGAGAGGGCCAGCGCCCACACCGGCAGGTGCACGGCCAGCAGCACGCACAGCACACCCGCGACGAGGCAGCTGACGACGAGCAGCGGCTGCCGGCCGAGCCGGGCCGTCATCCTCGTCAGCCCGGCGCGCGAGAGCACGGACGCCGCGGCGCGCAGGCTCAGCAGCAGGCCCACCACGCCCGGTGCGATGCCCCGCTCCTCGCCGACGACCGGCAGGTAGGCCGTGAGCACGTCCGTCGTGGAGAGCACCGCGAGGGAGGCGAGGATGCCCGCGGGCACCCCGCGCGAGCGCAGAATGCGCGCCACCGGGACCGGCAGGGACGGCGGACCGCCCGCGGCGCCGCCCCCTCCCGGCCGCCGCGGCACCGCACGGCCCTCGATGCGCCACAGCGTCGCGTACGAGCAGAGCGCCAGCACACCGGAGGCGAACAGGGCGACGGCACTGCTGTGTTCACCCGTCCCGGGCGGTCCGCCGGCCGCACCGCCCACGAGCCAGCCCGAGAGCACGGGCCCGATCAGCTGGCCCGCCGAGCCGCCGATGGTGAAGTGGCCGAAGTTGCGGTCGTGTTCGTCGGGGCCGCTCTGCCGCGCCACCAGCGACTGCGCACCGATCACGAACACCAGGTGCCCGAGTCCCAGCAGCGCGCTCCAGGCGGCGAGCAGTACGAGCGAGGGCGCCGTGGCGGCCAGTGCGCTGCCCGCGGCGACGAGACCGACGCCGGCCGGCAGCAGCGGCCCGCACCGCTGCCGGTCGGTGCGCCTGCCGAGCGGTACGGCGACCGCCAGCGGCAGCAGCGCGAATGCGGCGGTGACGACGCCGACGGCACGGGCACCGGCGCCGAGTTCCAGCGCGTGGTAGGAGATGGCGGGCCTCGCCATGCTCACCGCGCCCTGCGAGAAGACGAAGGAGACGACAAGACGCAGCAGCCATCGGCGCGGCGCCTCGGCCCCGCCTCCGGCTTTTGACAACGACGGCGACGGCGACGGGACTCCCGAGGTCACCCGGCATCCGGAACGGCGGCCGTCGCGGCGGCTGCCGCGGATGCGGCGGGCGCGGCCGGCGCCACCCGCACCGGGAAGCCGTTGAGGACCGCGGTGCCGGAGAGCGGGTCCAGCAAAGTGCCGTCCAGGAGCTGGTTGACGTTGACCCCCGGGTCGTCGGCGGCGACCCGCATGCGCGTACCGGGGCGGTCGTGGCCCCAGCCGTGCGGCAGGCTGACAACGCCCGTGCGCACGGCGTCGGTCACCTCGACCGGTGCAGTCACCTCTCCCCCGTCGCCGGTGACCCGGGCGTCCGCACCGTCCGCGAGACCGAGACGTGCGGCGTCCTCGGGGTGGATCTGGAGGGTGCAGCGGTTCGTGCCGCCGCGAAGGGCCGGCACGTTGTGCATCCAGCTGTTGTTGGACCTCAGATGCCGCCGTCCGACGAGCACGAGGGCCTCGCCGGAGGTGCGCCGCTGCAGCGCTGCCCGCAGCCGCGGCACGTCCGCACGGACCGGCTCGGGGCACAGTTCCACCGTGCCCGAGCGGGTACGCAGCAGCTCAGGGAGCCGCGGACGCAGCGGTCCCAGGTCGATGCCGTGCGGGTGTGCAAGGAGCTTGTCCAGGCTGAGCCCCTCGGGGTCCGCGCCGAAGCCGTCTCCGTACGGGCCGAGCCGCAGCATCATGTCCAGGCGCCGCTCCACGCCGTCCCGCCCGGTCAGCTGCTGCGCGAGACTCTCGGGGTCCTCGCCGTGCACGGGCGAGTGCTGGTCGGCGACGGCCCTGCCGAGGGCGCGGGAGATGACGGCGTCGTCGACCGCGGCGGCGGGAGCGTCGGCCTTTCCGGCGAGGCAGAGCAGCAGCCGCGCCATGATCTCCGCCTCTCCCAGCTCGTCCTTGCCGGGCTGGACGACGGCGCGGGTGTAGCGGACCTGGTTGCGTACGGGCAGCGCGTTGAAGGCGAAGTCGAAGTGCGCGGTGCGGCTGGGCCTGGCGGGAGGCAGCACGACGTCGGCGTGGCGGGTGGTCTCGTTGAGGTAGGGGTCGAGGCTGACCATGAAGTCCAGCTCCGCCAGGGCCTTTTCGAGCCCTTCGCCGTCGGGTGCGGAGAGCACCGGGTTGCCGGCGAGGGTGATCAGAGCCCGTACTCGGCCCTCGCCCGGCGTGGTGATCTCCTCGGCGAGTGCGACGACGGGAAGCTCCGACTTGGCCTCCGGGTGCGAGGCGACCCTGCTGTGCCAGCGGCCCAGCGCGAAGCCCTTGCCGGGTGTGCCTGCCGGGCGCGGAGGCCGTGCGGTGGCGGAGAGCGGGAACATGGAGCCGCCGGGCCGGTCGAGGTTGCCGGTCAGCGCGCTGAGGACGTCCACCAGCCAGTTGGTGAGGGTGCCGAACTCGACCGTGGAGGAGCCGACGCGCCCGTACACGGCGGCGCTCGGGGCGGCCGCCAGCTCGCGCGCGAGAGCCCGGATGTCGTCCGCCGGTACGTCGCAGGCGTCCTCGACGGCTTCGGGTGTGAACTCCCGGGCCAGCTCCCGTACTTCGTCGACCCCGCTCAGGTGCGGACCGAGCTCGCCGGTGTCGGTGAGCCCTTCGTCGAAGAGCACCTGCACCATCGCCATCAGCAGCAGCGCGTCGCTGCCGGGACGGATCGGCACGTGCCGGTCGGCGAGTTTCGCCGTACGCGTGCGGCGCGGATCGACCACGGTGAGGCGTCCCCCGCGCCTGCGCAGCTGCTTCAGCCTGCCGGGGAAGTCCGGGACGGTGGCGAGGGATCCGTTGGACTCGACGGGGTTGGCACCAAGGATCAGCAGGTGATCGGTGCGGTCGACGTCGGGGACGGGTATGGCCTGCGGATCGCCGTAGAGCAGGCCGCAGGAGACATGCTTGGGCATCTGGTCGAGGGTGCTGGCGGTGTAGAGGTTCCGGGTGCGCAGCACCCCGAGGAGCTGCGGCGGGTAGAGGGCGCCCGCCATGGTGTGCACGTTGGGGTTGCCGAGGTAGACGGCGACGGCGTCGGCCTCCCCGCCCGCGAGCACGGGGCCGAGGCCGGCGGCGACGGCCGCGAACGCCTCGTCCCAGCCGGTCTCCCTCAGCTCACCGCTTCCGTCGCGCACGAGCGGACGTGTCAACCGGTCCGGGTCCGAGTCGAGTTCACCGAACGAGGCGCCCTTCGGGCAGACGAAACCATGACTGAAGACGTCGTCGCGGTCACCCCGTGCCCCGGTGATGTGCCCGTTCTCGAGGGTGACGGTCAGGCCGCAGGTGGCCTCGCACAGCGGACAGATGCGGAGCCCGGTCCCGGTCTCCTCGTGGGTGCCGGCTGCGGCGTCGGTGGCTTCGGCGGACGTCTCGGGCGTACCGGTAGCGGTCATCGCGCTCCCTCGGACCGTGCTGTTGTCACTCCGTGCCACGAACTGTAGGCCCTGAGAGCGGGAATTCGCCCGGGAGGTGGGTGAACGTGACAGGGGTTACGGCACCGCGCAGGCGGTGCGGCCGGCGGCGTCCACGGGACTCACCCCGGCTCGTTGCCGGACTCACCGCTGCTCATACCTCATTGACGCGGACCACCGGCATTCCTATGGTCATGTACAGGAATTCAGGGGGATACATGAGCGGCAGGAGCATCCGATGACCCTCGGCACCGGCGCCAACGGCGGTACGGCAGGCCAGGAGCAGGCACGTAAGACGGCGGAAGGGCTCGTCCACCTTTCCGGCTTCGGCAACGAGCACAGCAGCGAAGCAGTGCCCGGAGCTCTGCCCGTGGGCCGCAACGCGCCGCAGCGCGCCCCGCTCGGTCTGTACGCGGAGCAGTTGAGCGGCACGGCCTTCACCGAGCCGCGCGCCCGCAACCGCCGCTCCTGGCTCTACCGCATCCGCCCCTCGGCCGCACATCCGCGCTTCCGGCGCACCGGCAACGGCGGCCTGCGCAGCGCGCCCTTCGACGAGACCGAACCCGACCCGAACCGGCTGCGCTGGAACCCGCTGCCGGATCCGCCGCAGGGGACGGACTTCGTCACCGGCCTGTGGACGCTCGGCGGCAACGGCGACGCGGCGCAGCGCTCCGGCATGGCCGTGCACCTCTACGCCGCCGACACCTCCATGACGGACCGGGTCTTCTGCGACTCGGACGGCGAGCTGCTGATCGTCCCGGAGCGCGGAGGGCTGCTTCTGCACACCGAGTTCGGGCTGCTGCGCGCGGAGCCGGGGCACATCGCGCTGATCCCTCGCGGGGTGCGCTTCCGTGCCGTACTGCTGGACGCGACGGCACGCGGCTACGTCTGCGAGAACTACGGACAGCCTTTCGAGCTGCCCGAGTTGGGGCCGATCGGCGCCAACGGCCTTGCGAATCCGAGGGACTTCCTGGCGCCGGTCGCCGCGTACGAGGAGGACGGCGGGACGGAGCGGCCGGTCGAGGTGGTCAACAAGTTCTGCGGGAACCTGTGGGCCGCCAGATACGACCACTCTCCGCTGGACGTCGTCGCCTGGCACGGCAACCACGTCCCGTACGTCTACGACCTGCGCCGCTTCAACGTGATGGGCACCATCAGCTACGACCACCCGGACCCGTCCATCTTCACGGTCCTCACCTCGCCGTCGGACACACCGGGGCTGGCCGGCGTGGACTTCGTGGTCTTCGCGCCGCGCTGGCTGGTGGGCGAGGACACCTTCCGCCCGCCCTACTTCCACCGGAACGTGATGAGCGAGTACATGGGCCTGATCGAGGGCGCCTACGACGCGAAGGCGGAAGGCTTCGTCCCGGGCGGCGGCTCGCTCCACAACATGATGTCCGCGCACGGACCCGACCGGGAGACGTTCGAGCGGGCGAGCTCCGCCGAGCTGAAGCCGCAGAAGATCGACGACGGGCTGGCCTTCATGTTCGAGACGCGCTGGCCCGTGATCCCCACCTCGCAGGCGCTGGAGGCCGCCCATCTGCAGTCCGGCTACGACGACGTGTGGCAGGGTCTCCAGCGCCATTTCCGCCCGTAGGGAGTGCACCTGTGTCCGTCTTCGCGCCTGACTCGCTGGAGCTCAACCGGAAGCTGCCGCTGTGGTACCAGGTCTCGCAGTCCCTGCGGGCCTCGATACTCGGCCGCACGCCGCAGTCGCCGCTGCGGCTGCCTACGGAGGAGCGCCTGGCCCAGCACTACGGGGTGAGCGTGCTGACCATGCGGCAGGCGCTGAAGGAGCTGGAGACGGAGGGGCTGATCTCGCGGCACCGGCGCCGCGGCACGTTCATCGAGCCCGAAGCCTGCAGGACGAGGCCCGTACGGCTGCTGGGCTCGGTCGACACGATCGTGGCCCAGCAGTCGGGCGACCTGACCACGTTGCTGGACCACGGCGCGGCCCCCGTACCGCCCGAACTGGCCGAGCACTTCCCGGGCGTCGCGGAGACGACGGTTTTCCGGCGGCTGCGCCGCGACCCGGAGAGCGGCGAGGCGACCAACTGGGCGGAGAACCACATCCATCCCCGCGTCGCGCCGCACATCGACCCCGCCGACCTGGAGCGCGGCTGGCCCATGACGAAGGTGCTGAGGGACGCGGTCGGTGTGCGGATCAGCCGGATCACCGACACCGTGGAGGCCCGGCTGGCCGACCCGGCGACGGCGAAGCTGCTCGATGTGCCGCTGCTCAGCCCGATCCTGCACTACACGGGCGTGACGTACGACGAGGACGGGCAGGTCGTGGACGTGGCACTGATCCACTACCGCGGGGACCGGTTCTCCTTCTCGGTGACCGTCCAGGCGCACTGAGCACGGCGGACGACCTGCGGCGGGACGAAGCGGCGGGCGCCACGCACCGCTGACGGCGGCACGCACCCCCTCGTAGCATCGAGCGGTGAGCGACGACGGACCCGGCACCAAGGACGCACCTGTGCTCGACGCGCCCCTGCTCGACGAGGTGATGCCCTGGTCCGTCGCGCCTCCGCGCCTGGGCCGCGGGTGGGTGGCCGGGCCCGACGCCGCGGCGCTGCGGGGCCGTTGGAACGCCCTGGTCCGCTCGGAGGACGAGGCGGAGCGTGCCGCGCTGTTCGGGCCGAGCCGCTCCCGCACGCTGCACAGCGCCGTGGCACCGCTGCCCGGGATGCCGGCGCACGGCGGGCCGCTCGCGCAGGAACGGGGCGGGTGCCCGGAGCCGGTGCGCATCCTGCACGGGCCCTTCGACCAGCAGTGGCTCATTCCTGACCACCGGCTCATCGACGCGGCACGGCCGCAGCTGTGGCGGGTGAGCGACGCACACCAGACGCACCTGGTGGAGACCGCCCACGACCACCGGCATCCCGGCCCCCTCTTCACCTTCACCGCGCTGTTGCCCGACGGGCAGGCGCCCGTGGGGCGTTCGGGACGCATCCGTCCGCTGTACAGACGTCCCGGCGGCCGTGAACCCAACCTTCTCCCCGGGCTGCTGGACCATCTCGCCGTGCGGCTCGGCGTGCCGGTCACGGCCGAAGACGTCCTCGCCTGGACCGCCGCCGCGGCCCGGCCGGGCCCGCAGGGTCGTATGGTGCCGCTGACCGCGGACCCGGGCCTCTGGCGGCGCGGCGTCGATCTGGGACGCCGGGTGGTGTGGCTGCACACACGGGGCGCGCGGTGTGCCGGAGAGCAGTACGAGGGCCGGCCCCGGCTGCCCGGCGGTCATCGCCCGTACGTGCGTGCCCCGTTGCCCGCTGCGGCGCCGACGGCCGAGGAGCTCGTCCATGACGCGGAGGAGCGCGCGCTGCACGTCGGTGAGGGCCGTGTGGCGCCGGTGGCACCGGAGGCCTGGGAGTACGAGGCCGGAGGCGCAGGCGTGCTCGAGGCGTGGTTCGCGCAGCGGTCGGTGGCCCCCGTGGACGCGGGGAGGCTCGATGCCCTGCGTCCCGGAAGCTGGCCGCAGGCGTGGACGTCGGAACTGCTGGAGCTGATCACGGTCCTGACGCTGCTGGCCGAACTGCGCGAGGAACAGCGGGACTTGGCCCGCTCGCTGGAATCCGCAGGGGAGCCGGGACGCGCCGCGCTCGAAGGGGCCGGTCTTCTGCCGGTGCCCCCGGCGTCACGTCTCCCGGCGTCCGTACTCGACGTGCCGGAGGAAGGGCCCAACGGCCAACTGGCGCTGCTGTAGGGAGAGTCCGGGATGTGACAGGCGCGGCGTCCAACGACCGGCGCCGGGATCGCACGACGGGACGACACGGCCCTGGGGCGGTGGCCGGTCGGCCACCGCCCCAGGGTGCAGGGTCGGGGTCTCCCCCGGCCGAAGGGCCCAGGGGAAGGTCTGCGGAAGGAAGCTCAGCCGCGGCCGCCGAAGAGCGTGCGGCGCAGTTTGCGCAGCGGCGCGAACAGCGAGACACGCCCGCTCCGGGTTGCGGACCGGTTACGCGCGGAGTCACGCTTGGTGATCTCACGCATGAGCGAAGTCGCTTCTTCCGTCTCACCCTGCGGCACGGCGGGGCCCGCGAGCACAGCCAGATGCCGGTCGAGGCGCGAACTCGTCGCACCCGTACCGCATTTGATGGCGGGCACTCGCGCCCTGCCGCTCACTGTTATCTGTTCCATGACACTCCCCACCCGTACGAGGGCACGAGGCCCGGGCACCGCAACCCTAACGCCCGACTGCTCCACCCGTGTATCCCGGTCACAGGATTCACCTGCCCCACAGGCGCGTTGACGAACATACGGGACGCCTTGTGATACGCACCTGTTTCCGGCCGGACGGGCGGAAACGTGCGTGCGCCCGGGCCCGGGATGCCGGATCATGGCAGCCATGCCAGCACAGCCCCGCCGGTCGTCCACCACCGACAGGAGTGACACCCTGACTTCTCCGACCAGGCCCGAGCACGCGATCACTCCGTACCTGACCATCGACGACACCGACTCGCCGTCCGACGTCATCGACGCCCTCTTCCTGGGCCGCTTCACCAAGGGGGAGCAGCCCTACTCGCGCAGTCACTCCGTCGACCGCGTCAAGAAGGGCCGCACGCTGCTGCCTCCGGATGCGAAGGTACTGCGCGAGGCGCAGGCCGACGGCCGCAGCACGGTTCTGGCGGAGGGTGAGGGCTGGACGGTTCTGGTCTCGCGCTGGACGCACGGAGCGGACGTCACGGTGACGGCGGTCAGCGGCGAACTCGCCCAGAAGCGGCTCGACGAGGCCGTCAACGGCGCGGAGGACGAGCCGGAACCGCAGTCCGACAAGGTCTCCATGGGCTTCTGGTACCACTCGCCGATGCGCGGCCCGCGCCGCACCACCCGTGCCATCACCGCGGGCACTTGGCAGGAGGTACGTCCCAACTACACGGCGCGCGTGGCCGATGCCATGGACGGGCTGATGAAGGTCACGCCGGACGAGGTCTCGGGCCGTCTGCTGCTGCTCCACGGCCCGCCCGGCACGGGCAAGACCTCGGCGCTGCGCACGCTCGCGCGTTCGTGGCGCGACTGGTGCCAGGTGGACTGCGTCCTCGACCCGGAGCATCTGTTCAACAACATCGGCTATTTGATGGACATCGCCATCGGCGCCGACGACAGCGACTCCGACGAGCAGCGCTGGCGGCTCCTTCTCCTGGAGGACTGCGACGAGTTGATCCGCGGTGAGGCCAAGCACGCCGCGGGCCAGGCCCTCTCACGTCTGCTCAATCTGACGGACGGTCTGCTGGGCCAGGGCCGCAACGTGCTGGTCGGCGTGACCACGAACGAGGACCTGGAGCGGCTGCACCCCGCGGTGGTGAGGCCGGGCAGATGTCTGGCACGCATCGAGGTCGGCGCCCTCAGCCGCAAGGAGGCCGTCAACTGGCTCGGTACGGAAGAGGGAATCGGTCGCGAAGGCGCCACGCTGGCCGAGCTGTTCGCGCTCCGCAAGGGCACCTCGCCGGCCTCGGTTCCCGTGCAGAACGACGGCGAGGGCTCCGGCCTGTACCTGTAGTCGGGGCCGGACCGGGGGCTCCACGGCAGGGTATTCGCCGGGGTCTCCGGCTCACCTGATAAACAGTCGAGCAATGCACCCCGGCGCTGCCAGAATCACGCCATGGTCGACAACGTCGCTGAACTCGCCGAACGCGCCGCACGCGGCGAGCGCTTCAAGTACCTCTACTTTTATGGCCATCGGCCTCGGCGGGACGGCGCCATCGGCAAGGGCTGCCTGAGCCAGTGGTGGCCTGCCCCCTTCGAGGTGGAGGGTGTCGAATACGCCACCGCGGAGCACTGGATGATGGCCCGTAAGGCGCGGCTGTTCGGGGACGAGGAAGCGGAACAGCGCGCGGTGGCCGCCCGCCATCCCCGGCAGGCGAAGGCCGCGGGCCGCTCGGTTCAGGGGTTCGACCCGAGCGTGTGGGAGCGCGAGCGCTTCGGCATCGTGGTCGAGGGCAGCCTGCGGAAGTTCGGGCAGCACGGCGAGCTGCGCGAATACCTGCTCGGCACCAACAGCCGCGTACTGGTGGAGGCGAGCCCACTGGACCGCGTCTGGGGCGTCGGCCTCGCCGCGGACGACGCGCGGGTGCGTGACCCTTCGCAGTGGCGCGGAGAGAACCTGCTGGGGTTCGCGCTGATGGAGGCCCGCACGAGGCTGCTCACACGCACCGGCACGCTGACGTAGCCACTCCCGGCCCAGCCGGGGAGCAGTCCCACCGGACCCGACTCCCTTGCCGCAGGGGCCTGTTGGGGCTCCGGCGGGCACCTACCCGTGCTCCCTCCGCCCGCCCCCCTGCGCGACTCCCGGCAGCCGGCTCTCAGCCGTACACGGCGCGCAGCGCGTCCTCGACCGCCGCACGCGCCACGTCGCGGTCCAGGCCCAGCCTCCGCGCCCGGTGCGCGTACGACAGCGCCGCCTCGGACACCTCCTTCGCCGCGGCATCGCCCGCCGCCGCCACGAACGTGCCGTGCCGCCCCCTGGTCTCGATGACTCCGTCCGACTCCAGCGCCCGGTAGGCCTTGGCGACGGTGTTCGCGGCAAGGCCCAGCTCCTCTGCCAGCCCGCGCACGGTCGGCAGCTTGTATCCGGTGGGCAGATCCCCGCCGCGCACCTGCCCGGCGATCTGGGCGCGCAGCTGCTCGTACGGGGCGTCCGGCGCGGCAGGGTCGATGGTGATCTGCAACGGCACGTGATCTCCGGTGTGTTCGCGGTTTCTTCCGTCAGGGTGGCGCATTCGGATGCGCTGCCGATTCTCTCTCAGCGACGGAGAAATCAGGAGCGGCGCCACTGGCGGGCGCGTAGCGTGCCGGGTCATGACACCGAAGGTCACCGTCGAATCCTTCCGCCCGCACGACGCGGGGACGGTGGCCGAGGTGAGGCGTGCCGCCGTCCCGTATCTCGTGTGCACGGGCCGAGTCGGTGGCCTGCAAGGCCGAGTCCGCCCCCGCGGCAGGACGCACGCGCTGGCTGGTCGCCAGAGACCCGGCGGAAGGGTGGTGGGCTGCGCCGACGCGGGGCTGCTCATCGGCAGCGTCGAGCCCGGGCAGGGCTATCTGCACACGGCCGTGCACCCGGACAGCCGCGGACTGGGCGCGGGCGCGGCGCTGGTGGCCGAGGCGGAACGCCATCTGTCCGGCATGGGGGCCGAGCGCGTCTGGACGTGGGTCTCCGACGACGGCCGCTCCAACGGCTTCGCGGAGCGCCGCGGTTGCACGCGCGGGCGGCGCGCCTGCTTCCTCGGTCTCGACCCCGCACGAGCCGGGCTTCCCGACCCGCCGGAGCGGCTGCCCGCCGACGTCGAACTCCGCACGGTTCTCGGGGGACCTGCGTCCGCTGTACGAGGCGGACTTGGTCGGGGCCTCCCCGGGCCGGAGGCCCAGGGGAAGCACCGCGGACGAACCCGGCGATGTGCGCCACGGTTTCGTGCCGTACGAGGACTGGCTGCGGCTGAACCGGGACCGGCCGTACATCGACCACCACCTCAGCTCCGTCGTACTCGTCGGCGGCGAAGTCGCCTCGTACTCCGTGGCGCAGACGGACGGGCGTGAGCGCTACTGGTCGGGGATGACCGGCACCCGGCGCGCGTTCCGCGGGCGCAGCCTGGCGCGGCTGGCCAAGCTCGAATGAGCAGGCGGCCGCCGAATGGCGCTGCTCCAAGCGGCTGTGAGCGGGCAGGACTCGGAGGCAGCGGGGTGGGCCCTCTGCTGCGCGCCGCGTCGCATTCCTGCGTCGCGGCGCGCGGCTCAGAGCGCCGACCGGTTGCCGGTGTCGACGGCCCGGTCGTTGGCGGCGCCTCTGCGGGCGTGCTGCTGCACCTGTTCCGCGGTCAGCGCGTAGCCGGTACCGGCGTCGGTCGTGGAGCGGGCGAAGATCACCCCGAGGACCCTTCCGTCCTTGGACAGCAACGGGCCGCCGGAGTTGCCGGGCCGGACGGTGGAGCGTATGGCGTAGATGTCGCGGGTGCTGAGGTCGTCCCCGTAGATGTCCTGCCCCCGCGCCTTGACCCGCTGGGAGACGGCGGCCGCACGCAGGTCGAGGCTGCCGTTCTCCGGGTATCCGGCGACCACTCCGGGCGTTCCGCGTCCGGCGTTGCCCGCGAAGTCCAGGGCGGGTGCCCTCAGTCCGGGCACGGCGAGGACGGCGACGTCCGTCTTCGGGCTGAACCAGACGACCCTCGCCTGGTAGCGCGGGCCGACGCCGCCGACCCGCACCGTCGGCTCGTCGACTCCGGCGACGACGTGCGCGTTGGTCATCACGCGCTGGTTCGTGTAGACGAAGCCGCTGCCTTCCTGCCCGCGGGGGCTCCCCTCGATGTCGGCCACGCCCTCGACCTTCACCGTGCTGCGCTTGGCGGCCTGGGTGGCGGCGGGGGTGACGGAGTCGCCGGAGGGCTTCGCGACGGAGGTGCCGGGTTCGTGCTCGAAGGGGTTGAAGACCGGCGGGAAGCCCGCTGTCGTGAGCGCTCCCGTCGCGTCGTTGAACCAGGTGGCGGCCTGGTCGGGCATGCGGTCCTGAACGGTGCCGAGCACGACGGAGCCGCGGATGGTCTGGTTCAGCACGGGTGAGGGCGACACGGAAAGGGCACTCGCCGCGACCCAGCCGACGACGAGTACCGCTATCGCGTTGACGGCCACTCCCCCGGCGCCGTCCGCCCAGCGCACCGGTGTCCAGCTGAGTGCGTCACGCAGCCGCCATCCCAGCGGCGCGGCCACGGCCTGCCCCAGTGCCGCCGGAACGAGGACGGTCAGCAGCGCCACGATGGTGGCCTCGGTGGTGCCGGGATGCACTCTCTCCAGTACGAACGGCAGGGCCCACACACCGACGACGGCACCACCGACGAAGCCGGCGAGCGAGACGAATCCCGCGACGAGGCCGCGTTGATAGCCGGAAACGGAGAAGACCAGCACTGCGAGCAGCAACAGCACATCCAGCAGGTTCACCGCACACCCCTTCTCGCCCCACTCGGGTTACTCTTCGTGCTCACGTTGCGGCCCTGTCCTCCGATTGTGCCTCGCTCGCCCTCCGCATCTGCCCCCGGTCGCAGAACACACGCGAATCCGAGCAGGGTTGGTTCCGCATCACGCACGACTCGCGATCCATTCATTCTTTTCCAACCGTTTTGCACCCGATAGCTTCACGCGGTCTGCGTGCCTGCGGTACTCACTCTCCGCATCTTCCGCCACCCTGCTGCCCCTGACCCTCCAACCGCCGGGCCACCCGCCCGAGCCCCTCGCTCAGCACCGCCAGCTCGGCGTCGTCGAGGACGTCTATCAGCGCCTCACGCACGGCCGTGACATGACCCGGCGCGGCATCGCGGAGGGCCCGCCTGCCCTCATCGGTCAGCACCGCGTAGACACCGCGGACGTCGCTCTCGCACGAGCGCCGGCGCACCAGGCCGCGCCTCTCCAGCCGGCCGATCTGGTAGGTCAGCCCGCTCTTGGAGGTGACCAGGCCCCTGGCCAGTTCCGTCATGCGGATCTCACCGTCCGGGGCATCGCCGAGGCGGACGAGGATCTCGTACTGCGGATGGGACAGACCGCTCTCCTCCCGCAGCTGCTGCTCGAGGTGCTGGCCGACCCGGTGGCTCGCCTGGAGGAAGCTCTGCCAGGCCGCCATCTCGCGCTCGTCCAGCCACTGTGCGTCTGCCATGGGTCGATCCTAGGCGGTTGTTCGAATTCGAATCATCGACTACCGTCGAACCGAGTGATTCGAAATTGAACAACATTCGCCCACGACGGGCCCGCGTGTTCGGGGACGCCCCGGAGAGGCTGAAGCGATCATGACCACCGGCACCACCAGCGGCACCGCGGACGCGGCGGCAGCACCCGCCCGCATGCCCGTGCTCTACCTCAGCCACGGCGCGCCGCCGCTTGCCGACGACGAGCTGTGGACCTCCCAACTGGCGGACTGGAGCGCCCGGCTGCCGCACCCGAAGGCCGTCCTCATGGTCTCGGCGCACTGGGAATCGGCGCCGGTGACGCTCTCGGCGACGCGCACGGTGCCACTGGTGTACGACTTCTGGGGGTTCCCCGAGCGCTACTCCCGGGTGCGCTATCCGGCGCCCGGCGCTCCCGAACTCGCCGAGCGGGTACGGAAACTGCTCTCGGGGCCCGGCGAGGAGGTGCACGACGCACCGGAGCGCGGCCTCGACCACGGGGCGTACGTGCCGCTCGTCGAGATGTATCCGGACGCCGACGTCCCCGTGCTCCAGATGTCCATGCCCACCCTGGAACCGGAGGATCTGCTGCGCCTGGGACGCAGGCTCGCCCCGCTGCGGGACGAGGGATACCTGATCATCGGCAGCGGCTTCTTCACCCACAATCTGAGCGAGCTGCGCTGGGGTGCCGGCGTGGACGAAGCACCGTCCTGGTCGAAGGAGTTCGACGCCTGGGGGCGGGAGGCACTGGAACGCGGCGACGTGGACGCGCTGCTCGACTTCGCGCACAAGTCACCGACGGGGCGCCTCGCACACCCCCGCAGCGAGCACTTCGCCCCGCTGTTCGTCACCCTCGGCGCGGGCGAGACGGAACTGGCGGAACAGCGCACGGTCATCGACGGCTTCTGGGCCGGGCTGGCCAAGCGGTCCGTCCAGATCGGCGGTTGAGGAAGGGCGCAACGGCGCCCGGCACTGCGGCGGCCGCCGCGAAGTCCCGGGTGCCGGGCGGCAGTTCCGCCAGGCACCCGGGAGTCGCAGGGTCTCAGCGGGATGCCGCCCAGGTGTGGGCGACGTCGATGACGAGGCGGTCGCCCAGTTCCAGCACTCGGAACGGCAGCCGTGCCCTGACTCCGAGGCCCAGCTGGGTCGTTCCCTCGTAGCTGGCACCGAAGCGGGCGTCACGGAAGGTCTTGTAGCCCGCGAGGTTCACACCCGGCAGCGGCTTGCCGCCCCTGCCCGGATAGGTGGCCTCGTAGGTCTCCGGGTCGTAACTGGGCGCCGTCGCCACGATCTCCAGAATCGCGCCGCCGCCCACGTTGATGAGCTGGCCGGAGCCGTCCTGGTACAGCTTGTCGACGTAGCGGACCTGGTACGTCGGGGAAGCGGCGGGCGTTCCGGGACGGATGTCCAGGACCATGCGGTCGTAGCAGTCGTGCCGCCCCGTCCGTACGTCGGTGAGCGAGCGGGTGCCCGTGCCGCTGCCGGTCTTCGGCAGGCTCCCCCAGGTGACGCCGCAACTCGTGGCGGCAGCCGAGGCGTTCGACACCGACGCCGTGGCTTCGGCTCCGGCGGCCGTGCCCGCCGAAGCAGTGGCCAGGAGCCCCGCGCTGGTGAGCACGGCGATGATGAGCAGTCTGGTGTGTCGCATTGGGGCCCCCTTGTGGCGCATTGCTCTGGTAGGAGGCTAGACACTCGAAAAGGGGCTGGAGTTGTACAGAGGCATATTTAACGGAATCGAGTGAGGAAAGGGCACGCACGGTGCACATCCATGCGCCCCCGGGCTCGGCGCCTGAGCCCCCTCTTACCGCTGCCTTAACGCCACCATAAAGATGGGCAGTTGGGGCTTCCGGGCATCGAACCAGCAGCTGAGCGGGGCTAGCGTGCTGGTACATACCGCATCGGTCCGGCCCGCCTGGCACCACCGGGGCGCGCGGGGCACGGGCGACACGTATGCCCCCCACAACCAGGAGCCCCAAGATGTCCGCTCGTCGCACGGTCGCACGCATGGCCGCTCTCGGAGCCGTGCCGCTCGCGCTCTCCATGGCAGGCGCGGCGCCCGCCGCAGCCCACGGATCGATGACGGACCCGGTGAGCCGCGTCTCGGCCTGCTTCGCCGAGGGGCCGGAGAACCCGCGGTCCGCCGCGTGCAAGGCGGCCGTGAAGACCGGCGGCACCCAGGCGCTCTACGACTGGAACGAGGTCAACATCCCGGACGCGGCCGGCAGGCACGAGCAGATCATTCCGGACGGCAAGCTGTGCAGCGCGGGACGGGCCAAGTACAAGGGCCTGGACCTGCCGCGCAAGGACTGGCCCTCGTCGAGGATGACCGCCGGTGAGCACTCCTTCTCCTACAAGTCGACGGCTCCTCACAAGGGCAGCTTCGAGCTGTACATCACGAAGCCGGGCTACGACCCGTCGAAGCCGCTGAAGTGGTCGGACCTGGAGTCCGAGCCGTTCGCGAAGGTCAAGGACCCGCGGCTCGCGGGCGGGGCGTACAAGTTCAAGGGCGACGTGCCCAAGAGGTCCGGCCGGCACCTCATCTACAGCGTCTGGCAGCGCTCCGACAGCCCCGAGGCGTTCTACACCTGCTCCGACGTCACCTTCGGGAGCGGTCAGGCCGCCGCGGGCACCGAGTCGCGGACCTCTTCGCAGGGCCGCCCCTCCGCGCCGAGCGACTCGCAGATCGAGGCGGGCGCCGCCAAGTCGACCGTGGAACACGGCGGCCACGGCAACCCGTCGGCCGGCGAGCACGGCACGCACAGCGCGCACGGCAGTGGCGAGAGCCGGGCCGGCCACTCCTCCCACAACGCCCCGAAGACGAAGAGCGCCGAGCAGGGCGGCCGGCTCGCCCAGTCCGGCAGTGACGACACGACGACGGACATCGCGCTCGCGGGCGCCGGAGTCCTCGTCGTCGGTGCCTCGCTCGTGTGCCTCGGTGCACGCCGCCGTGACCTCGGCCGTCGCAGCGGAAGCTGACACATGCTCGTAGGATGCGGTTACGAGCAGGCCAGGGACGGAACCTGCGTGCCCTGCGGAGAAGGTGAGGCGGGGTGGAGCATATGGAACCGCCGTCGGCGACGAGGGAAGTCACTTCGGAGGCCGAGCTGCGAGAACTGCTCGGCGAGCCCGCCCCGCACGCGGCGCGGAAGGTCCGGAGCACGCTGCACGCGCTGGACCGGGAGTGGCTTGCACACTCGCCGCTGTGTCTGATCGCCACCTCGGGCCGCGACGGTTCGTGCGACGTGTCGCCGAAGGGCGATCCGCCCGGCTTCGTCAAGGTGCTCGACGATCGCACGGTCGCGATCCCCGACCGGCCGGGCAACAAGCGGGCCGACGGGTTCCGCAACATCCTGCAGAACCCTCAGGTCGGGCTCATCCACCTGCTGCCCGGGCGCGGCGACACGCTGCGGATCAACGGCAGGGCGCGGATCGTCCGTGAGGCGCCGTTCCTCGAGGAGATGACGGTCCGGCGGAACACCCCCGTGCTCGCACTGGTGGTGCAGGTCGAGGAGATCTTCTACCACTGCTCGAAGGCCTTCCTGCGCTCCTCCGCCTGGAGTCCCGCCACCTGGGCGCCGGAGGCGCTGCCCGGGCGGGCGAGGATATCCAAGGCGCTGGAGCGTCAGGAGGACCCCCTCGAGTTGCTCGAGAAGCACTACGGGCCGGCGTACGCGGAGAAGCTGTACGAGTGGTGACGTCGACGGGGCCCCGCGCAAGAGCGGGGCCCCGTCGACTGTCCGTTCCGGCTCCCTCGGTCAGGAGGAGCAGGTCGTGCGCTCGGCGTTGGCCGGGTCGAGGGCGTTGGCCGTCTCGTGGAACGCGAGCTTGTCGAAGAGGCCAATCGCCAGGTGTTCGGAGATGTCGGCCGGGCACAGGTCCTGCAGCGTGACGTTCTTGACGTCCGGTCCGTCCAGGAACTGCGACTTGTAGGGCGTCACGACCTCGTCGTACTTCGTCGCGATCACCGTGTACTTCACGCCGGGCAGGGTGTCACCGCCCTCGTTGAGGCGGTTGATGAAGTCCGAGCCCTGCTTCTGCTGCATCAGCGACGGGGCGAGCCCGTCGACGGCGTCGCCGAGTCCGGGGATCAGGTCCACGAGCTTGGTGAGCCCGTTCAGCGTGGTGCCGTGATTGCTCGGTGCGATGCCGACGAGGGCGTTCACCTTGTCCGCTCCGCCGAGGAACTTCATGTAGTAGCGGGGCATCATGCCGCCCTGCGAGTGGCCGACGATGTCGACCTTGCCCTTGGCCGTCGAATCGAGGACCTTGTCGACGAAGGTGTCGAGCTGGGCGGCGGAGTCCTCGATGGGGCCGAGGCCGTGCAGCAGCGGGATGCCGTTGTACTGGCCGTAGTCGAGGGAGAAGACGCAGTAGCCGCGCTTCTTCAAGTAGGGCGCGAGACCGAGCCAGTTGTCGATCTTGTTGCCTCCGGTGCCGTGCACCAGCACGACGGGACGGGGGTGTGCCTCCGAGGGCTTGCAGTCGAAGTCGTTCCAGCCGCCCTCCGAGTCTGCGGCTGCGGACTTGTCTGCCGATCCCTTCGGATCCTCGGCTGCGGGCTTGTCGGCCAGCTGGGCCTGCCCGGCAGGGTCGGTGTCCGAGGACGTCTTGGAGTCCGGAGTGGACGTGCCCGATGAGGGGGCCTCAGAAGCGGAGGCCCCGGACGCCGTGAGTGGGAGCGCCGTCATGACGATCGCGGCCGCCGCAGCGACTGCCGGGGTGTAGGGGTGCTTCCAGGACAGTTTCACTGCCGTCTCCTCGTGGGGGTGAGGGGGCGTTTTTCCTGTGGCGCCTCGTGGGGGGTGGTGCAGGGGTGCTGCGTGGGGGGTGGTGGCTCTGGTGGGGGCAACTGAAGTGAGGCAGACCACACTTGTCGAAGTCACGTCAATTAACGCAGCGGTAACTTGGGAGGGCCATAAGCGTGCTGTGAAGATTCTGTGAGTGCCCGGCTCTTGTGTAGGCTGCCGCGGCGGCACGAAGTCACGAGCGGGAGGAAGTCCCCTGGTTCAGAAGATCACCTCCCGCAACGCCCGCTTCCAGCAGTGGCAGTCGCTGCTGACCAACCGGAACAAGCGGCAGCGCACACGGGAGTTCCTCGTCCAGGGAGTGCGCCCCATCACGCTCGCCGTCGAACACGGCTGGCCGGTGAGGGCGTTGATCCACTCCACGCGGCGGCCGCTCTCGCGCTGGGCCGAGGACCTGGTGCGCGACGTCCACACCGAACGGGTCGCGATGGCACCCGAACTCCTCGCCGAGCTCGGCGGGAAGGACGAGAGCGCGCCCGAGGTCGTCGCGGTGCTCGAGATGCCGGAGGACGATCTGTCCCGCATCGGCGTGGACGACGGCTTCCTCGGCGTGCTCTTCGACCGCCCCACCGGCCCCGGGAACATCGGCACGGTCATCCGCTCCGCGGACGCCTTCGGCGCCGGCGGCGTGATCGTGACCGGACACGCCGCCGACGTCTACGACCCCAAGTCGGTGCGGGCCAGCACCGGTTCGCTCTTCGCGCTGCCCGCGGTGCGGGTGCCCTCGCAGCGTGAGGTGATCGCATGGCTGGAGCGGCACAGGGCGCTCGGACGGCGCGTCACGATCGTCGGCACCGACGAGGACGGCGCCACGGACCTCTTCGACTCCGACCTGACCGGCCCCGTACTGCTCCTCGTCGGGAACGAGACCGCGGGGCTCAGCGCGGCCTGGCGCCAGCTGTGCGATCTCACGGTGCGCATCCCGATGAGCGGATCGGCCAGTTCGCTCAACGCGGCCGGCGCCGCGACCGCCGTGCTGTACGAGGTCTCACGGCAGCGCATCGCCGCCGGCCGTCGCTGACGCGGCCCGCGCCGCGGTCTACCGGCAGGCCCGCCCGGCCCGACTGGTCCGCTCTGCCCGGCTGCCCAGCCGGGCTCCCCTCGCTGTCACGTGTGATCCACGATGAGTTCTGTACGACGAGGACGATCTGCGACAGGCGGGTCCGCCGGCCGTGTTGTGCGGTGGCGGCGATCCTGCATACGGGAATCGCAGTGGGTCCCGCCCGTGCTGGATCTCGCCGAGGCGGGCAAAGCGATCTTCAAGATCGTCGCCTGTGCCATGACGCTCGCTCCGATCGCTTGCTTCGAGGCGGCCGGACCGGTCAACTGCTGCCGCCCCGCAGTGATCGGGTTCGAAGGTCTCGGAACGAGGCCTGGGCACAGGAATGACCCTTTGCGGATAATCTGCCACAGATCGGGTTGCTACGCTGGCGAACATGACCTCCATGACACCCACCAGCACCGAACCCGACCTGTCCTACCTGCTGGATCACACCAGTCACGTGCTCCGGAGCCAGATGTCCGCAGCGCTCGCCGAGGCCGGACTGACGGCACGCATGCACTGCGTACTGGTGCACGCACTGGAGGAGGAGCGCACCCAGATCCAGCTCGCCGAGATCGGCGACATGGACAAGACCACCATGGTGGTGACGGTGGACGCACTGGAGAAGGCCGGCCTCGCCGAGCGCCGCCCGTCCAGCCGGGACCGGCGGGCCCGGATCATCGCGGTCACCGAGGAAGGCTCCCGGGTCGCCGAGCGGAGTCAGAAGATCGTCGACCGCGTCCACGAGGAAGCACTGGCGGCGCTTCCCGAGAAGGACCGGCAGACCTTTCTGAGGGCATTGAGGCACTTGATCGCCGGACATCTGGCCACAGCCGCCGAGAACCCGCACCCGGTGCGGCGAGCACGCCAGCGGGAGAAGTAGACCCGAAGAAAATCATCTACAACAAAACAATCTGCTAAGGTCTTTCCTTCTGCTGAGTCGACAGGAGAGACCCATGTCCGCAACCTCCGCCCCGCCCCCCGACGCTCCGCGCTTTCGGTGGCCCGCCCTCGCCGTCGTCACCACCGGGATGCTGATGACCATCCTCGACGGCAGCATCGTGACCGTGGCCATGCCGGCCATCCAGAGCGATCTCGGATTCTCTTCCGTAAGCCTGAGCTGGGTCGTCAACGCCTACCTGATCGCCTTCGGAAGCCTGCTGCTGCTCGCCGGAAGACTCGGCGATCTGATCGGCCGCAAGCGCATGTTCATGACCGGTACCGGACTCTTCACCTCGGCCTCGCTCCTGGCGGGTGCCGCCGGATCTCCCGCGGTGCTGATCACTGCCCGGTTCCTGCAGGGGGTCGGCTGCGCGATGGCCTCCGCCGTCGGCCTGGGCATCCTCGTGACACTCTTCACCGCGCCCAATGAGCGGGCCAAGGCGATCGCCGTGTTCAGCTTCACCGGCGCGGCCGGTGCATCGATCGGCCAGGTCCTCGGCGGAGTTCTCACCGACGAACTCAACTGGCACTGGATCTTCTTCATCAACCTGCCGATCGGACTCGCGGCTCTCGCGGCTGCCGTACCCTTCCTGCCCGCAGACCGCGGGCTCGGCATCAGGGCCGGAGCCGATGTGATCGGAGCCTTCCTCGTCACCACGGGGTTGATGACGGGGATCTACACCGTCGTCAACGTCGAAGAGCACGGCTGGACTTCGGCACCCACGCTCGGCTGCGGAGCACTCGCCGCAGCTCTGCTCGCCGCGTTCACACTCCGCCAGGCCACTGCCACAACACCCCTCATGCCGCTGCGGATCCTCCGGTCGCGTAGCGTCTGCGGGGCCAATCTGGTGCAAGTCCTTATGGTGGCCGCGCTGTTCTCGTTCCAGGTCCTCGTCGCCCTCTACCTGCAGAAGGTGCTCGGATACGGCGCCGCCAGCACCGGCCTGGCCATGCTCCCGGCAGCAGCGGTCATCGGTGTGGTGTCCCTGGGCGTCTCGGCCCGCTTGATCGCCCGCTACGGCGAGCGCAACGTCCTGCTGACAGGGCTCGTCCTCCTGATCGGGGTCCTGGGACTGCTCACCCGAATCCCCGTGCAGGCGCACTACGCGACCGACCTGCTCCCGGTGATGCTTCTCGCTGCCGGCTTCGGGCTGGCCCTCCCCGCACTGACCTCCCTCGCGATGTCCGGTGCGGGGGACGACGATGCCGGGCTCGCCTCCGGACTCTTCAACACCACCCAGCAGATCGGCATGGCTGCGGGCGTCGCGGTGCTCTCCACCATGGCGGCTTCACGCAGCGAGGGTCTGCTCGCACAGGGCAGGAGCCGGGCCGAGGCGCTGACCGGCGGCTATCACCTGGCCTTCACCATCGGTGCGGGGCTGCTCGCCACCGCCTTCGTCATCGCGCTCATCGTGCTGCGCGGACCGGGGCAAACGTCGATCACAGACGGCAGGTATGAGGACGAGAGCGCTGCGAAGGGGGCGGCATTCTCGTCGGCCGCCGCTCCCGCTCGTACGGACAGCGGCTGCCTCGACGGCTGAGTGCCTGCCCGGCCACGGCTACGCCGCGTCGAACAGTCCCGCGGGATGCGCCGCTGCCGCACCGAACCGCAGCCGGGCCCGGTCGGCAGCCGCCTCGGCGCGCCTGGCCTTCTCCTCACGGGGGTCCAGGGACAGCTGCAGGGAGGCGAGTTCGGCCGGCATCAGCTCCTCCGCGCGCAGGGTCACCGCGCGCACGCGGGCCCGCTGCAACCCGAGCCCGTCGTGCATGGCATAGGCGGCGGCGGTCAACGCCGGGGTGTGCGCGGTCGGTTCGGCGAGCGTGCGGGTGCGCGTGGTGACGGAGCGGTCGGCATAGCGGACGGTGAGGGTCAGCGCGCGGGCCACCTGCCCGCCGGTGCGCATACGGAAGCCCAGTTCGTCGGCGAGGGTGAGCAGCGCGCGGCGGCGCTCGGCCGGGTCGATCTCGTCCCGGCCGAAGCGGAATTCGGAGCTCTCCGAGCGTGCCGGTTCATCGGGAACCACCGGTGTCGGGTCGATGCCGCGGGCGCGCTCCCGGAGGAGGCGGCCGGTCTTCGCGCCGAGGATGCGCTGCAGGGTGGCGGGCGGGGCGCCGGCGACGCGGCCGACGGTGTCCAGACCGTACGAGCACAGGGTGCGAGCGGTCACCGGGCCGACGCCGTGCAGTGCCGCGACGGGCTTGCCGGCGAGGAACCCGGCGGTCTCCTCCAGACGCACGACCCGCACCGCACCCGGGGGCCCGGAGTGCGCGGCCATCCTCGCGAGCAGCGGATTGACGGCGACTCCGACGGTGCACTCGGTGTCGTACAGGGCCAGCACGCGGAGACGGATGAGCCGGGCCAGCCCGGGTGCGTCACGGTCGAAGTACCGCAGCGCGCCACGCACGTCGGCGAGCGCGGCATCGGGCGCCAGCGCCTGCACGACGGGGGTGAAACGGGCGAGGAGACCGAGCAGCACGGAGAACTCCGGGCGGTCCTCGTCCACTTGACGGACTCTGCCCCCGAAGTGGACGTACAGCACGCGCAGTTGTCCGCCCGGCCCGCCGTCATGCTCGCCGGGTCCGCTGAGCTCACTGTGCTCGCCGGGCCCGCTGAGTTCACTGTGCTCGCCGTGCTCGCCGGATTCGCTCATCCCGCGCTCCCCGGGCTGGAGTGCCAGAGCTTGCGCAGGGCGTTCGGAGAACCGGCGGCATCCCCGGGAGGACGCAGATCGGCCCAGGGATGCATCTCGTAACCCTTGGCCACCTCGACGGTTCGGCCCCCGGAACCGGTGCTCGCGCCCTGGTTCTGGTCCTCGCCGCTCCCCTCGTCCTGATCCGGCTCGGGGCTCATGGGCGGCTCCGCCAGCCTGGCCGTGACCGCGTCCAGGCCACCGGCGCGGCGCAGTTCGGCCAGCTCGGCCAGATCCCATGCCGCCGACCCGACCACGCTGAGGCTGCGCGGCCCGCGCCGCTGCACCACTCCCCGCACCAACAGCAGCCAGGAGTGGAAGACGGTGTGCGCACAGGCCGCGTGGCTGTCGTCGAAGAAGGCGAGGTCGACCAGCCCCGTGCCGTCGTCGAGGGTGCTGAAGATGACGCGCCGCCCGGAGCGGATCGGCGGGGTCTGGGTCGCTGCCTTGGCCCCCGCGACCAGGACCGTCTCACCGTGCCGTGCGTCGCGCAGCGCACGTGCGGTGTACGCGCCCAACTCCCGCAGGAAGGCGGTGTGATCGTCCATGAGGTGCCGGGAGGTGTCCATGCCGAGGACACCGAGTTCCGCTCCCAGCCGCTCGTCCGCGTCGAGGTCGGGAAGCCCGGCCGGCTCGGGCGCGGCGGAACCTTTCGCCAGATGGTCCAGTGCCAGCTGCCCCTCGCGGGCACCGGATCTGCCGCGCTGCTGACGGTGGAGTTCGGCGATCTGGAGCAGCAGATCGCGGCGGTTGCCGTCGGGTGTGAAGGCGTCCAGCGCCCCGACGCGCGCGAGCCTTTCGGCGACGGGACGCGGCGGCCGTGCCCGCCGCCAGAGGTCCGCCAGCGAGTCGTAGGGCTGCCCGGCGGCGACGCGCTCCGCGTCCGCCTCGCTGATGCCCTGCACTTCGGAGAGGGCGAGACGCAGCCCCCACAGGCGCCGTTCCGCATGTTCCGCATAGCCCGCGTGTTCCTGACGGTCCGGGAGTTCGGAGGAGGGTCCCGTGGTGTCCGCGGTCCCGTCTCCAACACCCCTGAAATCAGACACCAGTTCGATCTGATAGCCGACCGACGAGCGGTTCACATCCAGCGGCAGCACCGGCACCCCGCGCCTGCGCGCGTCCGCCAGCAGCAGCCTCTTGGGGTACATCCCCGGGTCGTGCTCCAGCAGCCCCGCGTAGAAAGCCGCCGGATGATGGGCCTTCAGCCACGCCGACTGATACGTCGGAACGGCGAAGGCGACGGCGTGCGCCTTGCAGAAGCCGTAGGAGCCGAATGCCTCCACGATCTCCCAGGTGCGTTCGACGGCCTCGGCGTCGTACCCGCGCCGGGACGCCTCCTGCGTGAACCAGGCCCGCACTCTCCCCTGCCGCTCGTCGTCCGAGAGGGCACGCCGCGCCTCGTCGGCCATGGCACGGCCGCATCCGGTCATGACGGACAGGATCTCGATGATCTGCTCGTGGAAGACAACGACACCGAACGTCTCGCGCAGCGCCGGCTCCAGATCCGGGTGCGGATACGAGGCGGGCCGACGGCCGTGCCGCGCCTCGATGAACGGCCGCACCATGTCGGCGACGACCGGTCCCGGCCGGAACAGCGAGATGTCGACGACGAGATGGTGGAAGCTCTCCGGCTGCAGCCGTCCCACCAGGTCGCGCTGGCCCGGCGATTCGATCTGGAAGCAGCCGAGCGTCTCGGTGGAGCGGATCAGCTCGTACGTCTGCGGATCGTCCTCGGGCACCTCGTCCAGCGCGACATGGCCGCCGCCGGTCCGCTCGATCTCCGCGACCGCGTGCGCCATCGCGGACTGCATCCGCACCCCCAGCACATCCAGCTTGAGCAGCCCCAGCTCCTCCACGTCGTCCTTGTCGAACTGCGACATCGCGACGGGCGCGCTCCCCCTGGCCTCTCCCCCTGACTCCTCCCCCGGGGAAGTGCCCCCGGGCCCCGGACCGGCGGGGCCGAAGGGAATCTCGCCGCTGGTGGGAACGACGGGCGTACGGGCGCGGAGCGAGGAGTCCGAGAGCAGCACCCCGCACGGGTGCATGGCGATACCGCGGGGCAGTGCGTCCAGCGACTCGACCAGGTCCCAGAAGCGGGGCCCGTACTTCTCGGCGTCCACGCCGCGCAGTTCGGGAAGCTCATCGAGAGCGGCACGCGCGTCGCGCGCCCGTATGTGCGGGAACGACTTCGCGAGCCGGTCGGTCTCGGCGGGGTCGATGCTCAGCGCCGCACCCACGTCGCGGATCGCGTGCCGCACCCGGTAGGTCTCCGGCATGGCGACGGCCGCGACGCGCTCCTCGCCGAAGCGGTCGAAGATGGCGCGGTAGACCTCCAGCCTCCGTGCCGATTCCACGTCGATGTCGATGTCCGGCAGTGCGGCGCGGCTCGGTGAGAGGAACCGCTCCATGAGAAGGCCGTGTTCGACGGGATCAGCGTGCGCGATGCCCAGCAGATGATTGACCAGCGATCCGGCGCCCGAGCCGCGCGCCGCGACCCGCACGCCCATCGCCCGTGCGTCCTCCACGACCTGCGCGACGGTGAGGAAGTAGGAGGAGAAGCCCAGCCCTTCGATGATCCGCAGCTCGTGTTCGAGTCTCTCCCAGCGCTCCCGCTGCCCCTCGTACCGCCGGGCGACCATCCCGGCCGCACACCGTGACCGCAGCACGCGCTCGGCGCTCCTGCCTCCGCCCGCACCGACCAGCCACGGCTCGGGGAAGTGCACTCGGCCGATGCCGATGTCGTACTCCGGGTCGACTCGGCAGCTCCCGGCGGTCTCCTCGGTCACCGCCAGCAGCCGGTTCGCGGTGTCGCTCCGGTAGCCCGCGGCAAGAGCGATGCGCTCCGCGGCCGAGGCCATGGCCTCGGGGCCCTTGAGCCACCGCTCGCCGCTGTCCAGTCCCTTCCGGGGGTCGACGGGGACCAGGCGGCGTGCGGCGTCCAGTACGTCCGCGACCGGGCCCTGGCCCGGATCGGCGTAGCGCACCCCGTTGGCCAGTACGGGCTTGATCCCCTCCCCTGCCGCGAGACCCAGCATCCGCGCGGACTCCCGCGTCGGCACGTGCGCGCCGACCTCCAGGCGCAGCGCCTGCGTACCGAAGATCTCCCGCCAGCCGTCCAGTTGCCGTGCCGCGCGGTCGGGCCGGCCGGCGGCGAGCGACCGGCCGACGTCGGAGTCGGGGCCGAGCAGCACGGTCAGCGCCCCCTCTTCCGCTCCGGAGCCTCCCGCGCCGGACGCACCTCCCACCGCGGCCAGGTCCTTCCACTCCAGCCGGGGACGCTCAGCGCCGGAGGCGTGGGCAGCCGTGACCAGCCGGCACAGGCGCTCCCACCCCGCCGCACCCTGCCCGGCGAGGAAGACGACCCGCTGTGCCGATTCGTCGATGAAGGCCCCACCCCTGACGGGGGTACGGCGGCGGCGCCCCGCGCTCTTCTTCTCCGGCCGCTCCGCCACGGCCAGATCCACCCCGTAGACGGGACGCACCCCGGCGCCGGCACTCGCACGGGCGAAGCGGACCGCTCCGGCGAGGGTGTCCCGGTCGGTGAGCGCGACCGCGTCCATGCCGCGCTCGGCGGCGCGTTCGGCCAGCGTCTCGGGGTGGGAGGCCCCGTATCTCATGGAGAATCCGGAGGCGACGTGCAGGTGCACGAATCCCGGCATCGCACGCACCTCCTGCCGCATCCGCACCTCTGCCCGTCCCTGGGTACACCACCACCATAGACCAGTCCGTCGAACCAGTGTTCGAACAAGGTGTGTGACGTCTCTCCGCAGCTCACCGGCGGTACGCGGCCGCACGGCCAGGTCCCGCGGACACGGCACGGGCGGGTTGTGCGAACGGCCGCTCCCGGGCGCCGCCACGCCGGGGTTCCGCGCTGGGAGAACCACCCCTCGCCCGTCCCATGCCCGGGCCATGCTGAGCCGCATGACCCGACAAGCCGGACGCGTGGCGGTGCTCTCGGACATCCACGGCGTCCTCCCCGCCCTGGAGGCGGTGCTCGCCGAGCCGGACGTGCGGACGGCCGACCACGTCGTCCTGACGGGAGACCTCCTCGCCGGCCCGCAGCCCCTCGAGACCCTGGAGCTGTTGCGCGCGCTGGGCGACCGCGCGGTGTGGGTGCGGGGCAACGCCGACCGGGAGCTGGCCGAACTCCGCGACGCAGCCGGACGCAGCGCGGGCGGGGACAGCGGGGACGAGGAGCGGCGCGAGCGGGCCGAGCAGCACGACGCGCCCTTCGCCGTCGACCTGTGGGCCGCGGGCCTGCTGAGCGAAACGGACGCCCGGTTCCTGGCGGGGCTGCCACCGACGGCACGCCTGGATGTCGACGGCCTGGGCCCCGTGCTCTTCTGCCATGCCACACCTCGCAACGACACCGAGGTGGCACTGGCCGATTCCCGCTCCGAGCGCTGGACCGAGGTGCTGGCAGGCGTGGACGCGGATGTGCGGGCGGTGGTGTGCGGCCACACCCACATGCCGTTCGTCCGGGTCGTCCAGGGCCTGCTGGTGGTCAATCCCGGGAGCGTGGGGATGCCGTACGGACGCCCCGGTGCGCACTGGGCGCTGCTCGGTCCCGGCGACTCCGTGACCCTGCGGCGTACCACGTACGACTACGCGGCCGCCTGCGCCCGCATCGCCGCCGAGTCCGCGTACGAGGGCGCCGCGGAGTGGGCGGACGAGTACGCGCACGCGCGCAACAGCGCCGAGGACGCGCTCACCGCGTTCGGACCGCTCGACGGCCGAGCCGGGTGACCGGCACGCCCGGTGGCTCGCCGTCCCGTGTGACCGATGTCAAAGAAGTGGCCGATCGTAGCGGGAGCAGGGCAGGGTAGAAGAGTCGGCGCCCGGCCCGTACGCGCACCGCGGACGGACAGGGCCCGGACACACTCGCACAGGACATGCACAGAAGGAGCCCCATGAGGATCGGGATCGTCGGAGCGACCGGCCAGGTCGGCAGCGTGATGCGGGAGATTCTGGCCGAGCGGAAACTCCCCGTCGAGCAGCTGCGTCTGTTCGCCTCCGCCCGTTCCGCCGGGCGCACACTCCCCTGGCAGGGCGGCGAGGTCACCGTCGAGGACGCGGCCACGGCCGACTACTCCGGGCTGGACATCGCGCTGTTCTCGGCCGGGGGTTCGACGTCGAAGGCCATCGCCGAGAAGGTCGCCTCGCAGGGGCCGGTCGTCATCGACAACTCCTCCGCCTGGCGGCTGGACCCCGAAGTCCCGCTCGTCGTCTCCGAGGTGAACCCCGACGCGGCGAAGCGCCGTCCGAAGGGCATCATCGCCAACCCGAACTGCACCACCATGGCCGCCATGCCCGTGCTGCGTCCGCTGCACGACGAGGCCGGGCTGACAGGGCTGGTCGTCGCCACCTACCAGGCGGTCTCCGGCAGCGGCCTGGCCGGCGTCGCCGAGCTGAACGAGCAGGCGAGCAAGGCCATCGAGGCCGACGCGACCCGGCTGACCTTCGGCGGCGACGCCGTGGACTTCCCCGACCCGGTCAAGTACGAGCGTCCGATCGCCTTCAACGTGCTGCCGATGGCCGGCTCGATCGTCGACGACGGCCTCGACGAGACGGACGAGGAGCAGAAACTCCGCAACGAGAGCCGCAAGATCCTGGACATCCCCGGCCTGCGGGTGTCGGGCACCTGCGTGCGCGTGCCCGTCTTCACCGGTCACTCCCTCCAGGTCAACGCCCGCTTCGAGCGGGCGATCACGCCGGAGCGCGCG
The DNA here is from genome assembly GCF_015910445.1 of Streptomyces bathyalis. Classification (NCBI taxonomy): domain Bacteria; kingdom Bacillati; phylum Actinomycetota; class Actinomycetes; order Kitasatosporales; family Streptomycetaceae; genus Streptomyces; species Streptomyces bathyalis. Next base: position 6,426,439 of record NZ_CP048882.1, on the reverse strand, counting down.
CGTGAGCTGCTGGCGGCGGCACCGGGCGTGGAGCTCTCCGACATCCCCACGCCGCTCCAGGCCGCGGGCAATGACGCGAGCTACGTCGGACGCATCCGCACCGACGAGACCGCCGAGAACGGCCTCGCGCTCTTCCTCGCCAACGACAACCTCCGCAAGGGAGCGGCGCTGAACGCCGTGCAGATCGCGGAGCTGGTCGCCGCCGAGTGAGGCGGGCGCGGGCCTTTGCGCGGAAGACTCCGCTGAAGGGCCGCGGACATCACGACGGAACCCCCGGGCGCCGCCCGGGGGTTCCGCATGTGCGTGACTGTGCCCGTCACCGGGCCGGCGCCCGGTGCGAGGTCACACCGGGCGCCTGCGGTGCGTCAGGGAAGCTGGGCACCCGTGGCCTCGAGGGCCGTCGTCACCGGCTGGAAGAAGGTCTCGCCGCCGGAGGAGCAGTCACCGCTGCCGCCGGAGGTCATGCCGAGAGCCTTGTCACCGGCGAAGAGGGAGCCGCCGCTGTCGCCGGGCTCGGCGCAGACGTCGGTCTGGATCAGGCCGTTGACGGTGCCCTCGGGGTAGGTGACGGAGGCGTCCACGGCCTTCACCGTGCCCTCGTGCACCTGCGTGGTGCTGCCGCTGCGGGTGACCTGCTGGCCGACCTCGGCCTCGGCCGCGCCGGTGATCTCCTGCGTGCCACCGTCGTAGAGGTTGACCGAGCTCGGGTGGTCGACCTCGGCGGTGTACGAGGCGATGCCGTAGTCGGCACCCGGGAACTCGCCGTCGCCGCTCTTGGCGATCTCCTGGCCGCCTTCGCTGTCCGACCAGCTGGCGATCGCGGTGGTGCAGTGGCCCGCGGTGAGGAAGGCCGGCTGGCCGTCGAGGGTGACGTTGAAGCCCAGCGAGCAGCGGCCGCCGTCACCGTGGATGGCGTCGCCGCCTGCGATCTTGGTGGTGTACTTGCCGGCGGTGCGGTTCAGTTCGACCTTGCTGCCCTCGGCCTTGGCCTGCTTCTTCAGCTCAGCGAGCTTGGCGCCCTTGACCGTCCTGTCGGCGGTGATGACGACCTTGTTGGACTTGACGTCCACCATCCGCGCGGTGCCGGCGATGTCCTTCGCGGTGAAGGCGTCCTTGACCGACTTCAGCTGGGACATCGTGTGCTGGACGATCTTCGCCTCGGCACCCGCCGCCTCGACCTGCTTCTTGGCGTCCTGGTCCGTGACGTTGACGACCAGCTTCTTGGCCTTCGCGTCGTAGTACGAACCGGCGTCACCCTTGACGTCCGAGACGAGCTTCGTGGCGAGCTTCGAAGCCGACGCGCTGGTCAGGGTCTTGAGACTCGGCGCGGAGTCTTCCGCAGCGTTCGCTGTCGACAGGGTCACCGATCCGGCCACGAGGGCTGCGACACCCGCACCCGCGATGACCATCTGCCGCTTCGATATCTTCTTCAACTCTGAACCTCCAGTGGGGGGTTGAGGCCGCCCTTGGCATTTCCCGGGTACGGCCCCGGAGGAAGTACGGACGCACCCTTCGCCGACCGAAGGAAGTCGCGTCCATGCCAACTCGTACCCATGAGTATTACGAGAACCTCTGTTGCCGCACAAGGCCGAGTAAGCGTCGTCCCATGAAAAGTCGGACCGTCGCAGGTTGACCGTACACAGCGCAACTCGTCGCGTCGACAGCTTGATTGATCGCATGGGGGCGACAAGGGCAGATGATGGCCTCAACTGGCACAACAAGCGGACTTGTCCTGTTCTGTCCATCGATTCCCGTTCGATGTACGGGATTTCATCAATGCCTCAGCAATAGCTGCGGGAAGCAATTCCGAAATTCCATGCGCCGCGTTCCCGGTCGCCGCTCCGCGTGTTCCCCGCGAATTCCGGCCACTTGCCGTTCGGCCGCGCACGCCTCGCAATCGATGATCGGCTGCGGCGGTCCGGCACGCGGATGTCGGGCCCCACGCACGTCAACAGGCCGCGAACGCACGCGACATGATCCGCGGCCCTTGAGCGACACCTGGACGGAGAGTCCGAACACCCCTTCTCCGTCTCCCTGTTGACCCCTCGCACAGTGTTTCGTGCGCGTCGGACGGCGGCATCACACTTGCGGCGGTTCACCATGGAGTGCGGGGCGACCCGTACCCGTCTTCCCCCCGCCGGCACCCCGGTGGGAGGCGCACAACTTGCACACCGTCACCACGCGTGCCCCACAGGTTCCTTGACCCGGCACCATAGGTTCTGCACCAGTACCGTCACGAAACCCGTACTGGGCAGGTATCCACTTGGCGCAACATCCGCATCATGGACGACCATAGAGATGCGGACTCCCGGGGGGGGAGCTGCTCGATGTGACTGCGGACGGACCGCGCAGAGGAGAGGAGGCGTCCATGGGATCGGTGCGCAAGGCGAGTGCCTGGCTGGGCCTCGTCGACGACAGCGAAATGCGTTACTACGACGACGACTACGCCGAGGGGCCGGAACCCGGTGACGCCGCCCAGGAGTCCTGGGTCACGGACCCGCGGATCCGGGTGACGGCGGAGGCCGCTCAGGACCAGGGCACCCGGATCGCGACGGTGACACCCGACGGCTTCCGCGATGCGCGTGGCATCGGCGAACTGTTCCGGGACGGCGTGCCCGTCATCATCAACCTGACCATGATGGAGTCCGCGGACGCCAAGCGCGTCGTGGACTTCGCCGCGGGGCTCACCTTCGGGCTGCGCGGGTCCATCGAACGTGTGGCGACGCGGGTGTTCCTGCTGACTCCCGACGACTACAAGATCGTCGGCAGCGAGAACCGCCGCGCCGCGGAGGGCGGCTTCTTCAACCAGAGCTGATCCGGCCCGACGGTGAAGTCACCGCTCTCCCCCGGCATTTGACGCCGACGGCGGCAGGGCCGCACCTTCAGTGCGCCCCGCGGCCCGTCCGCGCGCCTCAGGGCCGTGTGGTCCCGCTCGGCAGAAGATCGCTGCCGTCGCCCTGCTTCTGCCCATGGCCGCGTCCGTTCCCGTTCCCGCTCGGGGACCCCTTCCCGCTCCCGTTGCCGGAACCGGCCGACGGCGCATGGGGAACCGCACCGGCCCGCTCCTGGCTCCTGTCGGCCTGGCGTGGCAGCCGACCGCTCACGGAGGCGGGGGCGCGACGGTCGCCGCCCCCCTCGGCCACGGCGGGCTCCTCGTCCCATCCGTCCTGGCCGGCGCGCTCGCTGTCCTTCGCGGTCCCGTGCTCCTCGTCCGTGGTCCCGTCGGCCGCGTCCTGCTCGTCCGCCCCTCCGGAGGCACCGTCGTCCATGGAACGCGGCAGACGCAGTGCCGCCAGGGCGCCGAGGAGCAGCAGCCCCGCACTGGCGATCAGCGTGACGTGCATGCCGTGGACGAACGCCTCGCGCGCCGCCGTGCGGAGCGCGTCCCCGGCGGAGCCGCCCACCTGGGCCGCGACCCCGTACGCCTCCCCCAGCGAGTGGCTCGCGTCGCCCTTCGCGACGGCGGAGACGCCGGGCACGTCCCGGACGCCGGGCGCGTATGCCGCGTTCATCACGCTGCCGAGCACGGCGATGCCCATGCCGGCCCCCAGCTGGTACGCCGTCTCGCCGACCGCGGCGGCACCGCCCGAGCGTGCGGCGGGCGCTTCGTTGAGCATGGACTCGTAACAGCCGAAGAGCGTGGTCTCCAGACCGAAGCCCAGCAGCACGAACCCCCCGACGAGCAGCACCGGCCGGTCCTCCTGGCCCAGGCCCGTCAGGCAGATCACGGCGACGATGGTGAGCAGGAAACCCAGCCCGACCATGCACCGCGGGCCCAGCAGCCGCAGCAGCCGGGAGCCCACGAGCCCGGCGGCGATGGCCGCCAGCGAGAGCGGCAGCAGCCGCAGACCGGTCTGCAGCGGCGAGAAGCCGAGCACCAGCTGCAGGTACTGCGCGGCGATCAGCGCGAGGCCCACGAGGGCGAGCACCGTGAGCACGATGCACCCCACGGCCGTGCCGAAGGCCCGGCGCGCGACCGTACGGACGTCGATGAGCGGGTACGTGCGCCGCCGCTGCCTGCGCACGAAAACCCCGAGCAGCACCAGGCCCGCCGTCAGCGGCACGATCGTGCCCGGCGAGAAGGGATGCCCGCCGCCCGCGTGCTTGACGCCGAGGATGAGACCGAAGAGGCCGCCGGCGGCCACGACGGCGCCGAGGACGTCCCAGGGGCCCCTGCGGTCACCTGTGGACTCGGGCAGCAGCCAGCGCCCCACGATGAGGCCCGCGGCCATCAGCGGAAGATTGATGAGGAAGACCGAGCCCCACCAGAAGTGTTCGAGCAGCAGCCCTCCGACGAGGGGGCCGACCGCGGCTCCGACCGCGGCGACGGCGCTCCAGATGCCGATCGCGAGGGCCCGCTCACGGCGGTCGGGGAAGACGTGGCGCAGTATCGAGAGCGTCGCGGGCATGATCATCGCGCCGCCGACGCCCAGCAGGGCGCGTGCCCCGATGAGCATGCCCGGTGTCTGTGCGTAGGCGGCCAGGGCCGAGGCCGCGGCGAAGAAGGCATACCCGAAGAGCAGCACCCGGCGCCGCCCGGTCCGGTCGCCGAGCGTGCCGAACATGATCAGCAGGGATGCGCAGACCAGTGGATAGGCGTCCACGATCCACAGCAGTTCGACGGAGCCGGGCCGCAGCTGCTCGGAGACGGCAGGCACCGCCACGTGCAGCACGGTGGCGTCGATGGCGACCAGAAGCAGACTGGCGCAGAGGACGACGAGAACCGTCCACCGGTTGGCGTGCGGTGCGTCACCCGGGACGCGCCGGGCAGCAGTGTGCGCGGGAACGTCCGACGCCTCGCCGGTTGATCCGGCCGGGGTCGTCCGGGACATCTGCGCACCTCCTCTCGCGCTCGCCCTTCGGAGGGTGGGGGATCACCGGGCCTGCTGCGGACGGTTGCCCCGGAGGGGACGGAACACACAGGGCGGCCCGGAACAGAAGGGCGAGTGGCATGTCAGGGTACGCGAGTCTGCCGGACGGCCGCGTGGCGCATCTCACCTACGGTCCGACCTGCACCGCACCCGCACGTCGGCCCGCACGTCCCCCCACCCCCGGGCGGCGCGCCCCCTGCCGCGGGTCCCGGGGCGTCAACTCTGCGGCCCCGCACGGGAATCCGGATGGAAAAGAGGAACCGAATTCCTCACCGACCGCTGGTGAACAGAAATTCCGGGGCGTGTTGGCCGTCAGCACTCGCAACGGCATCCGGAATGCGGAGCCTAAACCCCGGATAAGCTGCGGGAATTCACCACTACAAAGGACTCGGTGAGACGCACTCCACATCACATCGTCATCACGAACCCCCGGCACGTGTGCGGCCACCTCTCACAGCCGTTGTAACGTCGACTAGGTGCGTACCGACCGACTACTCGCCCGGCTGGAACAAGAGCCCGAGCGACCGAGCAACCGCGAAGTCCCGCGGATGAGCCGAACCCGCAAGCTGTTGTTCGGCGCTACTTCGGTGCTCTATGCGGTGATTGTCGTCGCCGTGCTGGTCCGGGCAGATCTGGTACGGCTCGACTGGCAGGTGATGCTCTTCCGGCCCTACAAGCAGTGGCCGCAAGTGCACGAGTTCCTCGACTACTTCGTCGTCCTGGGCCAGCGCGGCCCGACCGCGGTGCTCGTCGCGGCGTGGCTGGGCTGGCGCTCATGGCGGCAGCGCACGCTGCGTCCGCTGCTGGTACTCGGCGCCGCGCTCCTGGCCCTCAACGCCACTGTCGGCGCCGTGAAAATCGGCCTCGGCAGACTCGGGCCGCACTACGCGACCACCGTCGGATCCGCCGAACTCTTCGCCGACGGCGATATATTTCCCTCGGGTCACACCGCCAACGCCGTTGTGACCTGGGGCATTCTGGCGTATCTGGCCACCACCCCCCGGGCCCGCCGAGTGCTGTCCGTCGTTGCCGCGAACTTCGCCCTCGGCGTCGGCGCCACCACCGTCTATCTCGGTACGCACTGGGTGAGCGACGTCCTGCTCGGCTGGGTGGCCGGACTGCTGATCCTGCTCGGGCTGCCGTGGGCCGAGCCCGCCATCGCGTGGGCCGAGGACCGCATCCAGGCCTGGAGGGACCGCGGGCGCGCCACGCTCCCCGGCCGCCGCCTGGTGCCTTCGCCGCTCTCCCCCGTCACCCGGCAGTCGCTGCTGCCCTCGGGCAGGGCCAGGCCGGCCGATGAGCTGGCGGCGCAGGACGAGGCCCACGGCGAGACGGCGGTCATCGGCGGCCGCGCGCCCGCCTCGTCCTCGTCAGGGACGGGCATCGGCGCGGCCAGGCTCTACCACGCGCCGAGCCGTCAGCACCCGCTGCGCGCGGAGCGGGCGCCGGTCAGCCCGCAGCCCCCCGTCCACCCCTTCCCGGACCGCTCACAGCCGCGCACAGCGCGTCTGGGTCCACGGGGCCAGTAGCCGGAAAGCCGAGCGGCCCCGGCGCCCTGTGGTGGGCGCCGGGGCCGCTCGCCGTGTGACGACCGTCCGGCGCGGACGGGCCGGTCCCCGCACCGTTTCGTGGCGGGCGGATGCCGGTCCGGTCCGTGCGGGGCTCAGCCCTTCCAGCAGCGCACGACGTTGCCGGTGTCCTTCTCGACGGCGAAGTTCAGCCGCCCGCTCAGGTACTCCATGGTGATGATCGCGTCCGGAGGCAGGGAACGCACGGTGGTCCAGCCGCGCGCGTACGCCTGCTCCTCGGCCGCCTCCGCCGTGAGTCCCACGTAGCTCTCGGGGTCGTCCTGCGGGTTGTCCTGGGCTGCGGATTCCGGTGCCATGCCGCCACCGTACCGCCGGAAGTCCGGGCCGTATCGTCAGCTCGTCACACTCTTGTCACAAGAGCCGCCGTTCGCTTCACCGTTCACCGTGTCACTCGTAGGTGGTCACTTCGGCAACCCGCATTCCGCTCTTCGCCGCACTCGGAATCGTCCACGGGAATTCTACGGCGGACACGCCGTCAGGAATTGTGAGGCTCCGCAAATTCGCCTTGTGACCGAGATCCGGTAACGCTCCGGAGGCGTCCGGAACTTGTGCGTCGCAACCGCTTGCACAATTCCGGCGTAACGAGCCTTCCCGCCCCGCTCCTCTCGATGGACTCGCGGTCCCGAAGGAAGAAGAGGAAGGGTCAGAAGGAAGGGGAACGGAGCGAAGAAGTCGAAGAGCACTCAGCTTCCGCCAAGAGCGCCGTCCAGCCTGTCCCGCAACAGTCTGACCTGCGAGAACAACCCTTCTGGGGCGCGTACTTCGAAGTCGAATCCGAGCATCAGGATGTACGGAAGGATCACTTCCAGCGACGGGCCGCCGGTACGGAGCAGACAGCTGTGCTCGTCCACCGCCTCCAGGGTCCCCGTCGACAGCGTCACCACCTCGGCCGCACGATCGATCGGCACCCGCAGCAGCACCGTCACCTGCTCCGCGTAGGCCCTGACGGCCACGCCTTCGGACACCCATGCCGCCAGGTCCTCGGCCGGCGGGGTGCGGGGAGCGAAGAGAGGGCCGTGCGGAGGCGTGAGCGTGATGCGGTCGACCCGGAAGGTGCGCCAGTCCTGCCGCTCCGTGTCCCAGCCGACCAGGTACCAGCGCCTGTAGGTGCTGACCAGCCGGTGCGGTTCGACGATGCGGCGGGTGGTGGTGCCCTCATGTGTCTCGTACGAGAACCGGAGTTGCTGGTGATCGCGGCAGGCGTGGGCGAGTTCGGTGATCACCGCCGGTTCGGCGGCGGGTCCCTGATACGCCCGCGTCATCGGGACGGTGTAGGCGTTCAGGGCGTTCACCCGGCGGCGCAGCCGGTGCGGCAGCACCTGTTCGAGCTTGGCCAGCGCACGCATGGAGGACTCCTCGATGCCCTGTACTCCCCCGCCCGCGGCGCCCCGCAGACCGACAGCGACGGCCACGGCTTCCTCGTCGTCGAGCAGGAGCGGAGGCAGCTGGGCCCCGGCGCCCAGTTGGTAACCACCCGCTGTCCCGGTGCTCGAGTGCACGGGGTAGCCCAGGCCGCGGAGCCGGTCCACGTCGCGGCGGACGGTTCGGGGAGTGACTCCGAGGCGCTCGGCGAGCTCGGAGCCCGACCATTCGCGCGGGGACTGCAGCAGGGACAGCAGGCGGAGCAGCCGTGCGGAGGTCTCGACCATGCAAATGAGTCTGTCACCTGTTGCGGACACCTTCTGTCCGCAACAGGTGACAGACTCGCGAGTGCTCCATGAGTCGTGGACGAGGTCGTGCTTGCGGCCGCGTCCGGATCGCTACCAGCGATACCAGCGGGCCCTCGTCCCCCCGGCATTGGTGCTGCGCAGCAGGAAGCCGAGCAGCCAGATCACCAGGACCGCCACTGCGATCCACCACAGAGCCTTGAGTGCGAAGCCGGCGCCGAAAAGTATCAACGCCAGAAGCAGCACGAGCAGAATCGGAACCATTCGCTTAACACCTCCTGGCGCAACGGGTGCCCCCCTTACGGGTTTTACACGGCCCCTTCGCAACTCACCCGTACGGACAGGTCGTTGTCGGGCGTGTAGTAGGGCCTGACGGAGCGGGGTTCACCGTCCTGGCCGGTCACACGCTGCGGCGGATAGCTGAAGATCTGCCCCTTGTCCGGCACGTCGTCCAGAATCCGGGCGAGCCGGACCGGCGCCTCACCGGTCGAGGGGCGTATCCACAGGTCCCACGCCCGGTGCTCGGACGAGACGGCGGCCAGGGGCAGTCGGGCCGTGAAGCCGGCCGCGTGGTCCGCGCGGTCGCCGCTCCCTCCATCCGGCTTACCGGGTTCCGCCCCGTCAAGGAGAAGGGGAACGCTCACGGGATCCCGAACCGCATCGCGGGGATGCGCCTCAAGACGCGCGGTGGCCGAGAGCCGGGCGCCGTACAGCCTCCCCTGCAGCACCACGCAGCCGTCCGAAACGCACAGCGGACCCGCCTCGGCGTGCGGCCAGCGCAGCCAAGAACGCACCGTGAGATTCCCGTACTTGGTGGCGTACGGGATGCGGACGCCCAGCCAGGTGCGCCCCTGGCGCGGTACGCGGCCGATCAGCGACCGCAGGTCGTGCACGCCGGGCAGCAGCCTGCGCGGCGCCCCGCCGTCGAGGGCGACATAGGCGTCCCACCGCCCCTCGGAAAGGCTCATGATGCTGGGCAGCACGGCACGGAGGGTGCCCTCGGTCTCCGCCGGCCCCAGCGGCAACCGGACGGTGTCCTCGGGTCGTTCGCCGCCCCGCAGGCGGAGCAGCAGGGCGGCATCCCCGGTCGCGGAGACAGCGGCCGTGGCCCGTCCGTCGGTCAGCCGTACGTCGAAGGTGAGCCCTCCCGCGCTGTCGGCGGTGCAGTCGGCGCGCGGACGCACGATCCCGGGCTTGGGGCCGGACGCCGGGGAGTGCGCGGACGCGTCGTGGCGGCCGTTCCCCGCAGCTCTGCCGTTCCTGTCCGCCGAGCGTGTGCTGCCGGACCTCTGTGCCTTCTCTGCACGCCCTGTCCGCCCTGTGCGCGCTCTGCGTCCCGTCCTCGTGGCTCTTCCCGCGGGAGCGGGCGGCGCGCCCCCAGCCGAGGCTCCCGCAACAGCCGCGGCAGGGACGGCGGTTCCCATTGCTCCGGGTTCGCCGGCGACGTACGTGGTCATGCGCGTCCTCCTTGCAGTGCGAGTCCCGCGCCCCTGAGGGCGTCCTTGGCCGCGTAGGCGCCGCCGAGCAGCACTCCGCGTGCCCTGTGCAGCGCACCGCCGCGGCGGTTGACGAGAGCGGTCATCAAGTCCTCGTAGCGCTCACCCACTTGGGCCGGGTCGAAGCGGGCGGACGAGTCGAGCGCCGCCCTCCCCATCCGCTGACGCAGCGCGTCGTCGTTCATGAGTCGCAGCAGGGCGCGGGAGATCGACGGCACGTCGCCCACGGGGGCCAGGAACCCGTCGACGCCGTCGCGGATGATCTCGCCCGGTCCGTGGGGGCAGTCGGTGGCCACGACCGGCAGCCCGCACCGCATGGCCTCGACGATGGTCATGCCGAACGACTCCAGGCTCGAAGTCACTGCTCCGATCGCGCCCTTGGCCCACTCGGCCTCGATGGGATGTGCCGGACCCATCAGGAACACGTGGTTGTACAGGCCGAGTTCGTCGATCAGCTCGCGCAGCCGGTCACGCTCGCGCCCCGAGCCGTATATGCGCAGCCCCCAGTCCGGGCGTTCGACGACGGCCTCGCCGAATGCCCGTATCAGCACGTCGTAACGCTTGGCGGGGGCGAGCCGTCCGGCGGCGACGACCCACTTGCCCGTGCCGTCGGAGGGCCTGACGTCGGGCGCGGGCACGCTGTTGGGCAGGGCCTGGATCCGTACGCCGGGGAGCCGCATCATGCGGCGGTAGTCACGGGCGTCGGCCTCGGTGACCGTGGTGACCGCGTCCAGCCGTGGATAGGTGGCGCGGAGCATCAGCTTCAGACGCGCCGAGTGCGTGGAGAGCGTGAGGTGTTCCTGTCCCAGTCGAGCCGGTCCGCGGCGGGTCTGACGGGCTATCTGCGCGTTGAGCCCGGGCCGCGTGCCGACGACGACGTCCGCCGTGGTGTTCCCCAGGTGCTCGCCGATCCGGTGGTCGGTCAGCGCGCTGTACTGCGGATGCCGGCCGTCGCCGCGCGGGAACTTCCGCGACGGCAGCGCGTGTTGGGGATCGTCCCCCTCGTAGCCGGGACTGTGCCGGCGCATGTCGACCAGGGACCGCAGCCGCACGCGCGGCCCCGGGTCGAAGAAGGGCTTGTCCCGGTACCGGAAGACCGAGACGACCTCCACGTCGTGCTGCTCGGCAAGCGTCCGCGCCAGATTGAACGTGGTGCGGATGGTTCCCCCCATGCCGTACCCGCTGTTGATCAAAAACGAGATGTGCATTGCCCCGACTCCTACACATGTAGAGCGTTCGTTCCCCCAACTACTCCTCGGTCACTTGCTAGACGGGCACGCGATCGTGATGGTTGGACGCAATAGGGTTTTGTTCCAGAAGAGTTCCGACATCGTGAAGAAGATCCTGGAACCCCATCGGCAGTTGCGGCGTTCTCCGCTCTCGGCCGGTTCGTCGGCGGCGGTTTGATTACGCGTCCGATCGCGCGTGACCGGGACCACGGCTCCCCCGTTGTTCATACGGACAAGAACCGAACGCCCAGGGAGCCCCCCGTGTCCCCCATGCTCGATGTCAGCGACGACGTACGCGCCGAGATCGGCGATGACGAAGCCAACCGGCTGCTCACGGGCGACAACGCCCCGGGCAGCTACGACTGCACCTCGTGTCGCGCTCCGGGCGACACGGGCCAAGTCCCCACCAGCACAGTCCTGTTCGTGGGCGAGGAAACCGCGGTGCTCGCGTTCGCGCACGCCACGTGCGTCCCGTCGCAGGTGGTCAAGGTCTCCGAGGAGGAGGTACAGGGCGCGGTCCGCACGATCACCGCCGACGCCGCGGCGGCCACGCATGCCGCGCCGCCGGCCGCCTCGCATGCCGCGCCACCGGCACCGTCCGTACCCGCACCGGCGCCCGCGCCCGTGTCGCCGCCGCCACCGCCGCCACCGCCGGCACCCGGCGCATACGCCGCCCCGCAGACGCCCCAGTACGGCCCGTCCTACGCCCAGGCTCCCGCGCCTGGCCCGGTCCACCCGGGCGGCACGGGGCACCCGGCCCCGGAGCGCGCCGTGCTCGGCGTCACCTGCGGGCAGGTCCTGATCAACGACACCCTGCACGCGGCCGTCGTCGTCGAACCGACGGCCCGCGTCGCCCGCCCCGGATCCGACGGACGCGGCGACGACTTCCTGCCGCTCCTGGTCGAGCAGGGCTTCATGCCCGTCACGGGGCTCACCCAGACCCCGGCTCCGGTGCCGGGCTGGTCGGTCCTCGTCGCGATGGGCCAGCTGCACGCGATCCTGCAGCCGCCCGCGGGAGCAAGCCTCCAGCAGAACATCTGGTGGCAGGCGCACGAGGCGCTGCCGGTCACCGACGGATGGCGCACCGCCGCGAACCAGAGCAACTCGGTTCTCGTCTACGCCGCTCCCGTCGGCTCCATCGGCCAGCAGCCACGTGAGGACCTGCTGCGCGAGGCACTGGTGCAGGCCGCGGCTCAGGGCGTCCTCGTCGCGGCGGCCATGCCGCTCGCCGGATCCTGACGGAGCCCGGGGCGACCCGTTCGGTCCGTACGGCTTCGCACGTACGGACCACAGCCCACCGCTGCGAACAGGTCATTCGTCGCGCCGCCCCGCATCCGCGGGGCGGCGCCGTCGTTGGCCCAGACGTGCAACCTTACGAACCTTCCCGAGCTCCCCGTCCCTACAGAGGCCCCGGCCCAGGCATCCCTGCCATGCGAACCGGCCACGATTCGAGAGCGAACAGCGCCTCCGCCACGCCCATTTACGACGCGCTGTACGCGGAGTACAGCAGGCTCTTCCGTACGCTGCCCGGCGACCGGACCGGCGAGGAGGAACTTCGCTTCGAGGGCTTCGGCACCGTGCACGGCACCGGCAGCTGGGGCAACGAAGGCTGGCAGCACGACTCACTGCCGCGACGCAGCACCCGCGTACCGGCGGCCCTGCCACCGGGTCCGCGGGACGGTCAGGCGTACTGATCCCGGCCACGGCCCGAGAACCGGGCCGTGGGTCGTGTCCCACGCCCCGGCTCCCGGCCGCTACTTCCTCTTGCCGCGCTTCTCCCGCACCCGCACCGAGATGTGGATCGGCGTCCCTTCGAACCCGAACTCCTCGCGCAGCCGGCGCTCCACGAAGCGGCGGTAGCCCGCCTCCAGGAAGCCCGAGGCGAACAGCACGAAACGCGGCGGACGAGTGCCGGCCTGCGTCCCGAAGAGGATGCGGGGCTGCTTGCCGCCGCGTACCGGGTGGGGGTGGGAGGCGACGATCTCGCCGAGGAACGAGTTCAGCTTCCCCGTCGGCACCCGCGTCTCCCAGCCCCCAAGGGCCGTCTCGATGGCGGGCACCAGCTTCTCCATGTGCCGCCCGGTGCGGGCGGAGATGTTCACACGCGGCGCCCAGCGGACCTGGACCAGGTCCCGCTCGATCTCCCGCTCCAGATAGAAGCGGCGCTCCTCGTCGAGGTTGTCCCACTTGTTGTACGCGATGACGAGGGCGCGCCCCGCCTCCACCGCCATGGTGATGATGCGCAGGTCCTGCACGCTGATCGGCTCGGTCACATCGATCAGTACGACCGCGACCTCGGCCTTCTCCAGCGCGGCCGCGGTGCGCAGCGAGGCGTAGTAGTCGGCGCCCTCCTGGAGGTGGACACGGCGGCGGATGCCGGCGGTGTCCACGAACATCCAGTTCTTTCCGGCCAGTTCGATCAGCTCGTCCACCGGGTCGCGCGTGGTGCCGGCGGTCGCGTCGACGACGACGCGGTCCTCCTTGGCGACCTTGTTCAGCAGCGAGGACTTGCCGACGTTCGGACGGCCGATGAGCGCGACCCGCCGCGGGCCGCCGGCCCCGACGCCGCCGAAGGTCTGCTCGGGCGCCTCCGGCAGAGCATCCAGCACCTCGTCGAGCAGGTCGCCCGTACCGCGTCCGTGCAGCGCCGAGACCGGGTGCGGCTCGCCGAGGCCGAGCCCCCACAGAAAGGTCGCGTCGGCCTCCCCGGTCGGGCCGTCGACCTTGTTCGCGCAGAGCACCACGGGCTTCCCGGCCTTGCGGAGCATCCGCACGACGGCCTCATCGGTGTCCGTCGCGCCGACCTGGGCGTCCACGACGAGCACCACCGCGTCCGCCGCCTCGACGGCGAACTCCGCCTGGGCGGCGACCGTGGCCTCCATGCCGAGCACGTCCTGCTCCCAGCCGCCGGTGTCGACGATCTTGAAGCGGCGGCCGGCCCACTCGGCCTCGTACGTCACGCGGTCGCGGGTCACTCCGGGACGGTCCTCCACGACTGCTTCGCGCCTGCCGAGGACCCGGTTCACCAGGGTCGACTTCCCGACGTTGGGGCGGCCGATGACGGCCAGCACCGGGAGAGGGCCGTGCGAGGCCTCCTCGAGTGCGCCCTCGACCTCCTCGGCGTCGAAGCCCTCTTCGGCCGCGAGTTCCATGAACCGGTCGAACTCGGCGTCGCCGAGCTCACCGTGGTCATGCCCGGGCTCGTAAACGCCGTGCTGTTCCTTCTCGTCCATGCGGTCTCGTCCTCGTCGTTCAAGTTCAGGTGGTCTGCCGTTGTGCGGGGCGCTCCGCACAACGGCTACTGCAAGTCTGCCGGGCCGCGGCCGCCGGATGCCGTGCCGTACGAGGTGCCCGTACGGACGGCAGCGCGCGGAGCCCGTTTCCGGCGCCGGGCGCCGTCAGCGCTCCGTGCGGCGCCTCGCTTCCGCCAGGTGGTCCGTGAGCCGGCTCTGGATCCGCACGGTGGCCTCGTCCAGCGCCGCCCGCGTGCGCCTGCCGCTGCCGTCGCCCGCCTCGAACGGGTCGCCGAAGACGACGTCGATGCGGCTGCGCAGTGCCGGGAGGGCCTTGACGAGCCGGCCCGGGCGGTCGTTGCTGCCGAGCACCGCGACCGGGACGACGGGCGCACCCGAGCGTACGGCGAAGTAGGCCAGCCCCGAGCGCAGGGAGGCGAAGTCCCCCTCGCCGCGGGTGCCTTCGGGAAAGATGCCCATCACCCCGCCGCGCTCCAGGACACCCAGAGCCCCGAGGACCGCGGCACGGTCCGTGCTGCCGCGGTCGACCGGGATCTGTGAGATGCCGTGGAGGAACGAGCCGAGAGGCCCTTTGAACATCTCCTGCTTGATGAGGAAGTGCACAGGGCGCGGAGCCGTGCCCATCAGCATCGGGCCGTCTATGAAGTGCGAGTGGTTGACGGCCAGGATCGCGGGCCCGCTCGGCGGTACGCGCGCCGCACCCAGAACGCGCGGACGCCACAGACCGTGCATCACGCCCAGGCCGATCCGGCGCCCCACCGCCGCCCCTCGCGTACCGGGCACGGAGCCGGTCGATGTCACTTGGAGATCTGCCCCGCCTTCTCATCGGCACCCTCGGCGGCCCGGCCGGAACCGCTGCTCCGGCCGTTCTCGCCGTCGCGGCCCTGCTTCGCGGAGACGGCCTTCTCGACCAGCGTCACGACGCACTCGACGACCTGCTCCAGCGTGAGCGGGGTGGTGTCCACCTCGACGGCGTCGTCCGCCATCTTCAGCGGGGACGCCTTGCGGCCGCTGTCGGCCGCGTCCCGCTTGATCAGTGCCTCGCGGGTTGCCGAGAGATCCGTGGCCTCCTTGCCCTTCAGCTCGCCGCTGCGGCGGGACGCCCGGGCCTCGGGCGAGGCGGTGAGGAAGATCTTGAGGTCCGCGTCGGGGAGGACGGTCGTGCCGATGTCCCGCCCCTCGACGACGATGCCGCCGACCGCCTCGGCGGCGATGGAACGCTGGAGCGCGGTGATGACGGCTCGCACCTCGGGGACGGCGCTGACGGCGCTGACCGCAGAGGTGACCTCCTTGGTACGGATCGGGCCTGATGCGTCCGTCCCGTCGACCGAGATGGTGGGGGCGGCCGGGTCGGTACCCGAGACGATCACGGGCCGTTCGGCGGCTGCCGCGACCGCCGCCGAGTCGTCCACGGGCACACCGTTGGTCAGCATCCACCAGGTGACCGCCCTGTACTGGGCGCCCGTGTCCAGGTAACTGAGACCGAGCGCCGCCGCGACCGCCTTGGAGGTGCTGGACTTGCCCGTGCCGGAGGGGCCGTCGATGGCGACAATCACTGCAGACACGCTGTGGGGGACCTTTCTCGAACACGGGCAGAGCGGGCAGGGCCGTGCCGTACCGGCCCAGGCACCAGGCTACCGGCTCGGCGACGGGCTCATTCCCGCCGCCCTCGCACCGCCCCGGCCCCTCCCGGCCCGTCCCCGCACGGCCGGACGGCCGCGTTCACTGCTGCCGGAGGGCCCAGCCCCGCTCGCGCAGCGCCGCTTCCAGCACCGATGCGGCGCCGGGCTCGACCATCAGCTGCACATGACCGGCCTGCTGTCCCGTCGCGTGCTCGATGCGCACGTCCTCAATGTTGACGCCGACAGCCCCTGCGTCCGCGAAGATCCGTGCCAGCTCTCCCGGCCGGTCGCTGATGAGGACCGCCACCGTCCGGTAGGCGGCCGGTGCCTGGCCGTGCTTGCCCGGCACCCGGGCACGGCCGGAGTTGCCGCGGCGCAGCACGCTCTCGATGCCGGTGACTCCGCCGCCCCGCTTCTCCTCGTCGGCCGAGCCGAGCGCGCGCAGCGACCGCACGGCCTCGTCGAGATCGCTCGCCACGTCGGCGAGGATGTCCGCCACGGGGCCGGGGTTGGCGGAGAGGATCTCCACCCACATCGCGGGGTCGGAGGCGGCGATGCGGGTGACGTCCCGGATGCCCTGACCGCACAGGCGCACGGCCGTCTCGTCCGCGGTCTCCAGACGGGCCGCGATCATGCTGGAGAGCAGCTGCGGGGTGTGAGAGACCAGCGCGACGGCCCTGTCGTGCGCATCGGCGTCCATGACCACGGGGACCGCGCCGCACAGGGCGATCAGTTCCAGCGCGAGGTTGAGCACCTCGGTGTCGGTCTCGCCCGTGGGTGTGAGCACCCAGGGCCGGCCCTCGAAGAGGTCGGCGGTGGCGGCGAGCGGTCCGTTCTGCTCCCGGCCCGACATGGGGTGGCTGCCCAGGTAGCTGACGAGGTCACCGCCCAGTTCGACGACCTCACGGCGGGGCCCGCCCTTGACGCTGGCCACGTCGATGCAGCCGCGGGCGAGACCGCGGCGCTGCACGTCGGCGAGGACGCGGGCCACGTGCGCCGGCGGCACGGCCACGATCGCGAG
The DNA here is from genome assembly GCF_015910445.1 of Streptomyces bathyalis. Lineage (NCBI taxonomy): Bacteria > Bacillati > Actinomycetota > Actinomycetes > Kitasatosporales > Streptomycetaceae > Streptomyces > Streptomyces bathyalis. The sequence continues at coordinate 6,409,690 of NZ_CP048882.1, read as the reverse complement.
GTCGACCGGCTCCTCCGGCTCGTCCTCGACACCGGCACCGAGGGCCGTTGCCGTACGGACGCGCTCCGGGTCGACGTCGCTCAGGTGCACCCGCACGCCGCGTCCGGTGAGGGCGAGCGCCGCGGAGGTGCCGATGAGACCTGTGCCGACGACGAGAGCTGTACGCATTACTGGGCGATGTCCTTGCGGAGTTCTGCTGCGGCCCCGAGGTAGACGTGGTTGATCTGCGACTTGGGCAGATCCGACTCCACGTGCGCCATCACGCGCACCACACGCGGCATGGCCCCGGCGATGTCGAGTTCCTGTGCGCAGATCAGCGGCACGTCCACGATTCCGAGCTTACGTGCGCCTGCCGCCGGAAAGTCGCTGTGCAGGTCGGGGGTGGCCGTGAACCAGACACTTATGAGGTCGTCCGCGGTGAGGCCGTTGCGCTCCAGGACGCTGGTCATCAGCGCGGAGACCTGATCGTGCATGTGGCCCGACTCGTCCCTCTCCAGCTGTACGGCTCCCCGTACCGCTCGTACCGCCACGCCTGCCCCGCTCCCTGCCGCTCCGTGCCGCCGTGCTGCTTGGTGACTTCTGTGGCCGGATGTCCGTGCCGACCGCCCAGCGTAGATCGGCACGGGGAACCGGCGTCCGGGCGGACCGAACACTGAGACGCCGGGTCCCGCGGCGCAGCGCCAAGGCCGCGGTCTAGAGACCGACCTCCTTCATCAGCATGCCGACCTCGGTGTTCGTCATGCGGCGCAGCCATCCGGACTTCTGGTCGCCCAGCGCGATGGGCCCGAAGCGCGTGCGCACGAGCCGTTCGACGGGGAAGCCCGCCTCGGCGAGCATGCGGCGCACGATGTGCTTGCGGCCCTCGTGCAGGGAGACCTCCACGAGGTAGTTCTTGCCGGTGTTCTCCACGACCCGGAAGTGGTCGGCGCGCGCGTAGCCGTCGTCCAGCTTGATGCCGTCCTTCAGACGCTTGCCGAGGTCGCGCGGCAGAGGGCCCTGGATCGCGGCGAGATAGGTCTTCTTCACGCCGTAGCGGGGGTGGGTGAGCCGGTGGGCCAGCTCACCGTGGTTGGTGAGGAGTATGAGGCCCTCGGTCTCGGTGTCGAGACGCCCGACGTGGAAGAGGCGGGTCTCCCGGTTCTGGACGTAGTCCCCCAGGCACTGGCGCCCCTCCGGGTCCTCCATCGACGCGACCACGCCCGAGGGCTTGTTGAGCGCGAAGAAGACCTGTGACTGGGAGGCGATGGTCAGACCGTCGACCTTGATCTCGTCCTTGTCGGGGTCCACGCGGACGCCCTGTTCGACGACGATGCTGCCGTTGACCTCGACCCTGGCCCGCTCGATCAGCTCCTCGCAGGCGCGGCGCGAGCCCATGCCGGCACGGGCCAGTACCTTCTGCAGCCGCTCGCCCTCCTGCTCGCCGAAGGTCTTCGGGAGCTTCCGGGCGGGTCCGGTGTGACGGGCGCGGTTGCGCTCCTCGACCTGCGCCTCGTACTCGCGGGGGCGCGAGGGCGCTGAGGCGTTGCGGGCGCGGGCCTTGGGAGCGCCGCTGCCGGTGACCTTGCGCGGGCCGCTCTTGGCGGCGTTCTTCGCCGCGACGCTCCTCGCCGCCGCTCCGCGGGCCGTGGCGCTCTTGGGGCCGCCCTTCGCGCCACTCTTCGCGCCGCTGCCGGTGCCGGCCGCGGACGCCTTCTTCCCGGCGGCCTTCGGCGTGCTCCTGGACGGGCCCTGCGCGGACTTCCGGGCGGGCTTGCCCCCGCCCTGCTTGGCGCCGCCGTCCGCGGCACGCTGCTCCCCCTTGCCGTAGCGGCGCTCCTCCGGGCGCGGACGGTCCGTCCGCTTCTGCCTGCCTCCGCCCCCTCCGGCTGCCCGGGGGGACTGCTTGCCGCCAGAGCCCCTGTTCTTACGATTGCCGCCGGTGTTGCCGCTGCTTCGCATCAGTGTTCCGTCTGCGTTCTGTCGTGGACTTCGTCGCCGCTGTCATCTACGTCGAACGACGGCATGCCCTCCTGTGAGTCCCCCTCGACGGCGTCCGCCTCGGGAAGGAAGGGCGCCAGCTCCGGGAGCTCGTCCAGGCCGCGAAGACCCAGCCGCTCCAGGAAGTAATGCGTCGTCGTGTACAGGATCGCACCTGTCTCGGGTTCCGCGCCCGACTCCTCGACCAGCCCCCGCTGAAGGAGGGTGCGCATCACGCCGTCGCAGTTGACTCCGCGCACGGCGGAGACCCTGGACCGGCTCACGGGCTGGCGGTAGGCGACGACGGCCAGCGTCTCCAGCGCCGCCTGCGTCAGCCGCGCCTGCTGTCCGTCGAGAACGAAGCTCTCCACGGCCTCGGAGTATTCGGCCCGCGTGTAGAAGCGCCACCCCTCCGCGACCAGACGCAGCTCGAAGCCCCGGTGCTGGCGGTCGTATTCGTCGGCCAGTTCCCGCAGAGCGTCCGAGATCTCGCGCCGCCGGCGCTGCAACACCTTCGCCAGGTGCTCCTCGGTGGCCGGCTCGTCGACGACCATGAGGACGGCTTCCAGGGCGGGCTTCAGCTCCAGTGCGGCGACTCCGTCGACGTCCTCGGGATCGCCGGCGTCGGGGTCATCGGGGTCCGGCCCGCCGGCATCCGCGTGCGTCTCGCTGTTGCCCGCCTGCGCGGCAGCCTCCGCCGCGAGCACCGGCTCGTCCGCCGCTTCCGCCCCCGCCTCCTGGATCTCGTACGTCTCCTCGCTCATGGCTGCATCTCCTCCTCGGACGCGGACTCCTGCCGGGGCTCCCGCTCGTCGTGCTGTCGGGACTCCTGCTCGTCCTGGCGTCCGGACTCCTCCTCTGCCACGGACTCCTGCGCCTGGTCCTGCCGTTCGGCTTCCTTGTCAGGCGCCGGCTCCCGCTGCGGCTCGTGCTTTTCGTCCTGCCGTCCGGATTCCTCCTCGGAGGCCGGCTGCCTCCGGGAGTTCCCCGCCTCGTCCTGCTGTCCGGGTTCCTGGTCGAACTCGTCCGTCACCAGGGGTTCCTTGCCCTCCTCGCCGCTCCAGCGGACGGTGAGCACCCCGAGCGCCTCCTCCTGTTCGAGGGACACCGCCCGCTCGCGGAAGAGTTCCAGCAGGGCGAGGAAGCGGGCGACGACGGTCAGTGTGTCCGGGGCGTCCTGCGTGAGCCGCTGGAAGCTGACCTCGCCGAGCTCCCGCAGCAGGGCCACCACGACCTCGGCCTGCTCGCGCACGCTCACCAGGGGTGCGTGGATGTGCTCGACGTACACCTGCGGCTTCGGCTTCGGCTGCATCGCCTTCACCGCGAGGCGTGCGAAGCCCTCCGGGCCGATGCTGATGGCCACTTCGGGCAGCAGCTCCGCGTGATGCGGCTCGAGGCCGACCGTACGGGGGTGGCGGTGCGCCTCCTGCGCCATCCGCCCGGCGAAGATCCCGGCGATCTCCTTGTACGCGCGGTACTGGAGCAGCCGCGCGAAGAGCAGGTCGCGGGCCTCCAGGAGCGCGAGGTCCGCCTCGTCCTCGACCTCGGCCGTGGGCAGCAGCCTCGCGGCCTTCAGATCGAGCAACGTCGAGGCGACGACGAGGAATTCGGTGGTCTGGTCGAGGTCCCAGTCGGGGCCCATGGCGTGGATGTACGTCATGAACTCGTCGGTGACCTTGGAGAGAGCGACCTCCGTGACATCCAGCTTGTGCTTGGAGATGAGTTGCAGAAGGAGGTCGAAGGGACCCTCGAAGTTGTCCAGCACGACCTTGAAGCGCCCGTCGTCAGGCTGCTCCTCGTCCTGCTTCTCCTGTCCGTCCGGGACGAGCGGCGCCGGGTCCTCGCCGCTGGGGGTGGCGGCATCGGAGTCCGTGCCGGGCTCCTGCTGCTGCTCCTCCACGGGCTCCGGATCGGACTCGGTTCCTGCCTCCGGACCCGGCGCAGGATCCGGCACCGGTTCCGCGTCAGGCGCGGGCGTCGGTTCCGCGTCTGACGCGGGCGTCGGTTCCGCGTCTGGCGCGGGCGCCGCTTCGGGCACGGGCGCCCGCTCCGGTACGGGATCGGCTTCCGGTACGGACTCGGCTTCCGCTTCCGGTACGGGATCGGGCTCCCGTACAAGCTCCTGCGCCGGTTCGGGCCCGGGCTCCGGGCCGGACCCGGGCTCCGGCTCCGGCCCGTCCGCGAGCTCAGGTCCCCGCTCGGCCGGCCGCTCCTCGACGGGCTCCGGCTCCCACCCGGGGCGCCCCACGCCCGAAGGCGACGTCGTACCGGGCCCACGCCCGAGGGAGCGGCGGGCGGCGCGGGGCGTCGTGCGGGCGTTGTCGTCAGGACTGGGCATCGCGGGGCAGCGTACTGGGGAGGAGCCGGTGAGGGCGTTCCGGCTCACTCATGTGCCCGCGCTTTCGGATGTGGTGGCGCACAGGAATGTTTCAGCGCCCCCGCAGCCGCCGTACGAGGATGCTCGCGTCCCCGCGGGATTCCAGATCGGCCAGGACGACGGCCACGGCCTCGCGCACGATGCGGCCGCGGTCCACGGCCAGGCCGTGTTCACCGCGCAGCACGAGGCGTGCATGCTCCAGGTCCATCAGTTCCTCGGCGGAGACATAGACGGTGATCTTCTCGTCGTGCCGCTCGCGGCCGCTCGGGCGCCTGTTGGCTCCGCGCCCGCCGCGCCGTGGCGAACCGGCCGCCTGCTGACGGCTCCTGGGCTCGGCGGCACGCGGACTCTTCGGCTGCTGCGGTGACTTCGCGGGGCTGCCGGCCGCAGCCGTCTGCCCCGTCCGCCGGGACGGGATCTGGGCTTCCGAGCCCGTCTGACCGCCGCCGCCCGAGGCGGCCTGCGACGTGCCCTGGCCGGGCACCGCCGGGCGCGGTACGGACCGGCCCTCCTGGCCTTCGCCGCCCTCACGGCCCGAATGCTCACCGCCGCCCGCGGTGGCCGGGCCACCGCCCGGCCCCGCTCCGGTCTCACCGGCGGAGTCGTCACCCTCCCCCGCGGCGCTGTGCTCGCTCTGCCCGCCGTCCTCGGTACGGGCGCCGGCGTCACCGTCGGCCGTGGCCTCAGCGGTGCCCGTGGAGTCCTGTTCGCCGGCCGGTGCCGGAACGCGGGTGGTGGACGGTGCGCTCTTGCCCGACGGCTCCTCGCCGTTGGCGTGGTTCTGGTTCGCGGGGGACGACGGCTGGACCGCTGAGCCCCCGGTCGTACGGAACAGTTCGTCAGCTGCAGGAAGACTCACTCGGCGTGGCACCGGGCGAGCACCTCCCTGGCGAGCTGGCGATACGCGGCTGCACCGACGGAGTTGGAGGCGTACGTCGTGATCGGTTCACCCGCGACGGTCGTCTCCGGGAAGCGGACGGTACGGCCGATGACCGTGTGGTAGACGTTGTCGTCGAATGCCTCGACGACGCGCGCAAGAACCTCGCGGCTGTGCACCGTTCGCGAGTCGTACATCGTCGCCAGGATGCCGTCGAGTTCCAGCTCCGGGTTGAGCCGCTCCTGCACCTTCTCGATCGTCTCGGTGAGCAGGGCGACACCGCGCAGCGCGAAGAACTCGCACTCCAGCGGAACGATCACCTTGTGCGCCGCCGTGAGCGCGTTCACGGTGAGCAGGCCGAGCGAGGGCTGGCAGTCGATGACGATGAAGTCGTAGTCGTTCATCAGGGGTTGGAGGGCGCGCTGCAGCGTCGACTCGCGGGCGACCTCGCTGACGAGCTGAACTTCGGCCGCCGAGAGGTCGATGTTACTCGGCAGCAGGTCCATTCCCGCCACGGCCGTCTTCAGCAGCACCTCGTCGGGAGCCAGGCCGCGCTCCATCAGGAGGTTGTAGACCGTGAGTTCGAGCTCCATCGGATTCACGCCGAGCCCCACCGACAGCGCACCCTGAGGGTCGAAGTCGACGAGCAGCACGCGCCGTCCGTACTCCGCGAGCGCCGCACCCAGGTTGATGGCGGAGGTCGTCTTGCCGACGCCGCCCTTCTGGTTGCACATCGCGATGATCTTCGCCGGGCCCGGTTCGTTGACCGGGCCGGGGATCGGGAAGTACGGAAGCGGGCGCCCGGTCGGCCCGATCCGCTCGCGGCGCTGCCGTGCGGCGTCGGGCGCGAGCGTGGCCGCGTACTCGGGGTCGGGTTCGTATTCCGCGTCCGGGTCGTAGAAGTGCCCTTCGGGCAGCTCGCCGTAGGGGACGCGGTGCGGGTCACTGTAGTCGGCGAGTTCGGCGGACTCGTCGCCCGCCGAGTTGCCGGCCATGGCGTTCACTTGGCGGCCGTCCATGCTCTGTTGGGCTGTCGTGGTCGGTGATGCGTTCTGGTGGGCGGCGAAGGTGCGGACAGCGACGGAGCCGACATCCTCGGACCCCGAGGACCCCTGGCCCCGCGCAGGTGCTCCTGGTTGACCACCCCCGGGAGAAAATGTCGACTCATTCACAAGTCGTCCTACCTCCTTGGTGACCAGGAAACTTCTAGACAGATCAGCGTGACACCATGCCGATGATTGGCGACTCTATGGCGTGTCGGCCGTTCGCAGCAACACAATCCACCGGAGACGGCACGATGTGTCGAGCTGCGAACACTTCGATGTCAAGAGCCAATGTGGCCCACGGAGCCCGTCCGGGCGGGCCGCGGGACGGCCCGAAGACCCGCGAACGGGGCGGTCCGGGCCCGTGGTTGAGCGGTTGTCACAGCCCCGGAAAGCCGTCACCGGCCCTGCCGTCGCGGTGGCGGCAGCAGGGCCGGTGACATCCGGTGACATGCCCTCAATGGCAGGTCGGCGGCATTGACTTGCGCTGTTGACGTGCCGAATCAGCCGAGCAGCGTGCCGAGTTCGCGGCTGCCGAGACCGTGCGCCTCGGCGACGGGTCCGTAGAAGACCTCCCCGTCATGGACGTTGAGCCCCTTGGCCAGGGTCGCGTCCTGCCGAAGGGCGTTCCGCCAGCCGCAGTTGGCCAGCTCGACGATGTAGGGAAGCGTCGCGTTGGTCAGCGCGTACGTCGACGTGCTGGGCACCGCGCCCGGCATGTTCGCGACGCAGTAGAAGACCGACTCGTGCACCTGGAAGGTCGGTTCGGCGTGTGTGGTCGGCCGGGCGTCCTCGAAGCAGCCACCCTGGTCGATCGCGATGTCGACAAGAACACTTCCCGGCTTCATGCGGGAGACGAGCTCGTTGCTCACCAGCTTCGGCGCCTTCGCACCCGGGATCAGCACCGCGCCGACGACCAGGTCCGCCTCGAGGACGGCACGCTCCAGCTCGTATGCGTTGGAGGCGACCGTGCGCACCTTGGTGCCGAAGATCCGGTCGGCCTCGCGGAGCTTGTTGACGTCCTTGTCGAGGAGCGTGACATGGAAGCCCAGCCCGATGGCGATCTGCGTGGCGTTCCAGCCGGATACACCGCCGCCGATGACGACGGCACGCCCGGCCTGCACGCCCGGCACGCCGCCGGGCAGCACACCGCGCCCGCCGGCGGAACGCATCAGGTGGTACGCGCCGACCTGAGGGGCGATGCGGCCGGCGACCTCGGACATCGGGGCGAGCAGCGGCAGGGCGCGGTTGCTCGTCTCGACCGTCTCGTAGGCGATGGCCGTCGTGCCGGAGTCCAGGAGCGCGTCGGTGCACTCCTTGGAGGCGGCGAGGTGGAGATAGGTGAAGAGCGTCTGGTCCTTGCGCAGCCGCCCGTACTCCTCGGCGACCGGCTCCTTGACCTTCAGCAGCATGTCGGCGGTGGCCCAGACCTCGTCGGCGGAGCCCAGGATGGTGGCTCCGGCAGCGACGTACTCCTCGTCCGGGATGGAGGAACCGAGTCCGGCTCCTTGCTCCACCGTGACCTGGTGTCCGTTGCGTACGAGTTCGTGCGCCCCGGCCGGGGTGATGGCCACGCGGAACTCGTTGTTCTTGACCTCGCGGGGGATGCCGACCTTCACGTCGATCACGGTCCTTGACTTCGGGTTGTTTCGGAAGCGCCCGCACCTGTGGGCGCGGGAGCATCCGTGGCGCACATCCCGATACGGCAGCACGTGGGAGGTATATACCGGCTTGTCGCGTGGACGGCCACGGCTCAGCCAGTCTAATGAAGGATCGCGCGCTGTCCAGCCTTACAAACAAGGAATCTTTTCAGTTCTGGCTATTGGTTTCTTAGGTCTACTCCACGTGGACCGTCAGGTTGTGCGAATCCAGCAGCTCATCGGCCGCGCGGCGGTGCTTTCTGCCCGTCCGTACGTCTCCCGTCCGGTCGCAGGCGTCGGCGAGCCTGAGCAGCAGGGCCGCCCGCAGTCGCACGTCGTCCGCCTCCTGCGCGACCTGGAGGGCCTGACGGCACACACGCACCGTCTCCTGCGGACGTCCGGCACGCTCGTGGACCCTCGCGAGTTCCGCCAGCGCGCGGGCGTGGGCGCCCGCGTCGCCCAGCCTCCGGAAGTTCGCCGCCGCCGCACGCCACTCGCGCACTGCCTCCCCGAAGCGCCCTGCGGCGGTGTGCACGGCGCCCAGGCGTCCGTGGATCCGGGCCGCTGCGGCAAGGGCTTCGCGGGTCTGGTGGTGGACGAGGGCGCGGCCGTACCAGTCGGCCGCGCGCTCCAGATCGCCCATGTCCTCGTAGGTGGAGCCGATGGACTCCAGGGCACGTGCGGCCGCGGGATGGTCCTGTGTGCGTGCGTCACGGCCGCTGCCGCTCTCTCGGCCCGTGCGCTCCCGGCCGCCGCCTTCGTTCCCGTCACCGTCGCGGGCCGCCTCCAGTGCTGCCCTGTAGCGCTGGAGGGCCCGGGAGTGGCGGCCCGTACGGGCGTCCAGGTCTCCGAGGTTGAGCAGCGCCGCGGCCCGCTCCCGCTGCAGGGCGGCACGTTCGGCGACGTCGAGCACCAGCTCGTGCAGCCGGTACAGCTCCGGGGCCGCCTCCTCGGGCGAGCGATGCGCGTCGAAGGCGCGCGCCAGTGCGGAGATCAGCCGCCGCGCGAGGCCGTCGAGCCTGCCGCCGCCCTCCGCCACGGCGAGCCGGGCGGCGGCGAGTATCGCGGGACGCCGGGCCTCCAGCCATTCGCGCGCCTCGCGGCGCGTGGCGAAGCGGACCGTACGCGGCAGGAACGCGAGCCTCTTGCGGGCCTCGGAACCCTCCGGCTCGGTGACGGCGTGGCAGGCCCGCAGCTGCCGTACCGTCCGCTCGAGCATCCGCGCGCGGGCGAACACCGTCTCATCCGGGCCCTCGTGTTCCGCGAGTTCGGCGCGCAGCAGCGGGTCCAGGCAGCGCGGCACCGCGTAACAGCCGGGCGCGAGGGCGCTGGTGCGCAGCAGACCGAGCCGCAGGAACTCCTCGAGGATCTGGCGGGCGGCAGCCACCGGACAGCCCGAGAGCGACGAGGCCGTGTGGGCGTCGACGAGGCCCTCCGGGGCCAGAGCCAGCATGCGCAGCACCCGGGCCGGAGTCCTGGGCAGGGAGTCGGCGACGAGCCGGAAGGCGCGCTCCAGCGGGTCGGCCTGCGGTAGTTCGCCGAGCTGTTTCGCGGCGTCGGCCACGGAGAGCTTCGGCCGTGCGGCGAGCCATCCGCCCGCCAGGACGAGGGCGGCGGGCAGGTATCCGCAGGCCGCGGCGACGAGTTCGGCGCTGCGCGGATCGACGGTCGTCCGGTGCGGGGCGCCGGCCCGTGAGGCGAGGAGCGACACGGCGGCGTCGCGGTCCAGCCCTCCGACGGTGCAGGGCCGCACGTCCGGCACTCCGGTCAGCGGCCCGGCGGCGACGGCGACGACGAGGCAGTCACGGGTGTCGGGAAGCAGGTCGAGTACCTGCTCGGGCAGGGTCACATCGTCCAGGAGCAGCAGCACCTTCCGGCGCCCCAGCTCCGTCCGGAGCGTCCCGGTCAGCTCGTCCTCGTCGGCTCCGGCCGGGACGGGGTCAGGGCCGAGGGCGGCCAGCAGGTCGCGCGCGGTGCGTTCCGTGGGGACGGGAGTGCCGCCGGGCTCGGTGAGACGGGCCCGCAGGATCCCGTCGCCGAAGGTGTCCGCCGCCTGCCGTGCGAAGGCCTCCGCAAGCGCCGTACGGCCGGAGCCCGGTCTGCCCGCGACGAGCAGCACACGGCTGTGCGGCGAGGGGCGTCCGGAGAGCGTGTGCAGACCCGCCTTCTCCATGTCGGCCCGCATCTGCGCGAGTTCGTCGTCGCGTCCGGTGAAGTGGCCTGCGGGTGCGGGGACCGCGGCTCTCCCGGCCGCTCCGCAGCCGTCGCGGGGGGCGCCGATGGATGCATCGTCCGTGCCTGCGGGCGGCACCGCCTGATCCGTCACGGCCACGCTCCCGTCCACCTGCGTCTGCGCGTACGAGCCCCGTCGCAGCAGCGACCGGGAACGCACAGAGCGTAGTTCACCGCAGGCTGCGGCATGCGGTGCGCACGCCGCAGGCGCCGGATGTCAGGCCGCCCCAAGGCCACCGTCTCTCGGGGCTGATGCGAACAAGTAAGTCAAGCCTTACTTTAATTTGTTTTCTCCGCATACTGAGTGGCCGGCGAAGGGACGGCTCGAATGCGGACGGACGGCAACGTGGCACGGCAGGTCGCGCTCGAACGCGGCGCTGTCGACCTGATGTACCAGCGCCTGGACGAATTGGCCGCGCAGGCACACGCTGCGCGCCGGAAGGCGCTCGCTACCGAGACCGAGAGCGCGGAGGATCTGTATGCCCGCGATGTCGAGATCGCGCGACTGACCCGCGCCATCGCCGAGTTGCGCGCCGGGGAGCGGGCGCTTTGCTTCGGCCGGGTCGATGCGTCCGGGGGCGACTCGGTGTACATCGGCCGCAAAGGCCTGCGCGGAGAGGAGGACGGCGCAGTGCTGCTGGTCGACTGGCGGGCGGAGGCCGCTCGCCCGTTCTACACAGCGACCGCCGCATCTCCGATGGGCGTACGCCGACGCCGTCACCTGCGCCTGGACGACCGACGAGTCGTCGCGGTCACCGACGAGATCCTCGACGGATCCACGCCCACCGACGCCGACGTCATCGGGGACGGCCCCCTTCTCGAAGCGCTCGGGCAGGCGCGAACGGGCCGGATGCGTGAGGCCGTTGCAACGCTCCAGGCCGAGCAGGACACCATCGTGCGCTCGCCCCATCAGGGAGTGACCGTTGTGCAGGGCGGGCCCGGCACCGGCAAGACGATCGTCGCACTGCACCGTGCCGCCTACGTTCTCTACGCGCACCCCCGCGTCGCGAAGCAGGGTGTTCTCCTGTTCGGTCCGAACCGCCGGTTCCTCGACTACATCTGCGACGTGCTGCCCTCGCTGGGCGAGAACGACGCTCAACTCGCCACCGTGGCGGACCTGGTGGGGCTCGCACCGGACGCCGGCGAACCCGACGCGGCCGCGCGGACGAAGGGCCGGGCAGAGATGGCGGCGGCGCTCGCCGGGTGGGTGCGCGAACGGCAGCCGCACGGCGTCCCGCTGGCGGTGCGGATCGGGCTCGACACCGTCACGCTGCGCCCGGAGACGGTCGACCGCGCCCGGCGGGAGGCGTTCCAGGGCGCCACCGGGCACAACCGCGCCCGCGGGGTCTTCAAGGAGAGCGTCGTCGACGAGCTCGTGGAGCTGCTGGAGAAGCAGACGGAGCAGAGCCTCGAGGACATCGACGCGGACGTGGCGTCCGTTCTGGGCATCGACCTCGACAAGGCCGTGGCCCACGATCTGCGCGCCCTCGGTCTCGACGGTTCCCCCGCCGCCGCGGGTGCTCCCGGGTTCGACCCCGACCGGGTTCGTGCCGCGCTCCTCGATGACGCCGCGCTCGACGCGGCGATCGAGACCGTGTGGCCGCGGCTGCACGCCACGGACGCCCTGCGGCAGTTCCTCGCCGAACGTGCCGCGGCCGGCGGCTTCCCCACCGCCGAGGAGGCGGCACCGCCGGCGCCCCGCAGCCGGGAGAGCGGCCTCACCCGTGCCGACCTCGTGCTGCTCGACGAGGCGCGCAGCCTCATCGACGGGCCGCCGGAAGCGGTCTTCGGCCACATAGTCGTCGATGAGGGGCAGGAGCTGACCGAGATGGAGTGGCGGATGATCATGCGCCGCTGCCCGTCGCGATCGATGACGGTGGTGGGCGACTTCGCCCAGGCCGGGTCGGCCACGACGATCCCGTCCTGGTCGGCGGCGCTGGCCCCCTTCGTCGGGACGCGCTTCACCCGGCACACCTTGACCGTCAACTACCGCAGCACCGCCGAGATCCTCGCGGTGGCTTCCCCGCTGCTCGAGCGGATCGCGCCGGACCAGGACCCGTCACGTTCGATCCGCCACGGAGACCCGCCCCGGACCTTCGAGGTCGCCGACGCCGAACTCCCCGACGCCGTCCGGCGTCACGTTCTCGAACTGGCCGCGCAGTTCCCGGACGAACTCATCGGGGTCGTCGGCGCCGACGGGCGAACGGCGGCGCTGGCAGCCGCACTCGAAGGGACGGGGGCGAGCGTGGTTCCGGCGCGGGAGGTCCGCGGCCTGGAGTTCGACACCGTTCTGGTCATCGACCCGCCGGCGATGGAGACCGGCCGCGCCACCGGCACGCGTGATCTGTACGTGGCCGTCACGCGCGCCAACAAACGCCTGTTCCTGTACCGGCCCCCGGCCGGTTGACCGGGCCGGTTGACCGCACGCGGAGGACCACCCGGAGGATCGGTGCCCCGGGCCCGATCCGCCCCCGCCGGACGCTAGTTCTCGAACGGGCGGGCGGGCCACGGCGCGTCGGCCGGGCGCAGCGATTCCAGGCCGGGACCGGAACGGGCGGCGGTGAGCGCCAGAACGCCGACCACGAGGCAGTTGTTGTGCAACTCCCCCGCCAGCACGCCGCGTACGAGATCGGCCACGGGCACGCGCGCCAGCTCCATGTCGGCCTCCTCCTCGGAGACCTCGTAGCGTTCGCCGTCGGCGGCGCCGATCTCACGCGCGAGGAAGATGCGCACGGCCTCGTCGGAGCCGCCGGGGGTCGTGTAGACGTCGGCAAGCACCCGCCAGTCCTCCGCCTTGACGTGCGCCTCCTCGTACAGCTCGCGCCGTGCCGCGTGCAGGGGGTTCTCACCGGGGACGTCGAGGAGCCCGGCCGGGATCTCCCACAGCTTCTCCCGCACCGGGTGCCTGTACTGGCTCAGCACCAGCACCCGGTCCTCGTCGTCGAGGGCGAGCACGGCGACGGAACCGGGGTGCACCTGGTAGTCGCGGCGGACGACGGAGCCGTCGGGCATGACGACGTCGTCGGTGCGCACGCCGGTCTTCTTGCCCTCGAAGGGCAGCGCGGTCGAGGTGACCTCCCATGCCTCGGGAGCGTCTGCGATCTGCTTTCCGGACTGCACCGGCAGCGTGTCCTCCGTCATGTCTCAGCCCTCGCCCTGCTGCCGTGCCACGGCGGCCGCGACCAGTCCGGCGAAGAGCGGGTGCGGGCGCGTCGGCCGCGAACGCAGCTCGGGGTGGGCCTGCGTGGCGACCAGGTACGGGTGCACCTCGCGGGGGTATTCCAGGTACTCCACCAGCTTGTTGTCCGGTGAGGTGCCGGAGAAGACCAGGCCGGCCTTTTTCTCCAGTTCGCCGCGGTAGGCGTTGTTGACCTCGTAACGGTGGCGGTGGCGTTCCTCGACGTACGGCTCGCCGCCGTACACCTCACGCACGATGGAGCCCTCCGCGAGCTTCGCGGGGTAGAGGCCGAGCCGCATGGTGCCGCCCATGTCGCCGTCGCCGGCGACGATGTCGAGCTGCTCGGCCATGGTGGAGACGACCGGGTGTGCCGTGCCCTGCTCGAACTCCGTGGAGTCGGCGCCCTCGATGCCCGCCAGGTTCCGCGCGGCCTCGATGACGATGCACTGCAGGCCGAGGCAGAGGCCCAGCAGAGGAACCCGGTTCTCGCGCGCGTAGGTGATGGTCGAGAGCTTGCCCTCGACTCCGCGCTCACCGAAGCCGCCCGGAATGCAGATCGCGTCGCAGTCCCCGAGCTGCCTGCGTGCGCCCTCCGGGGTTCGGCAGTCCTCGGACGTGACCCACTTGACCTTCACGCGGGCGTTGTTGGCGAAGCCGCCCGCGCGCAGCGCCTCCGTCACTGACAGATAGGCGTCGGGCAGGTCGATGTACTTGCCGACGAGCGCGACCGTCACCTCGTGGTCCGGGTCGTGGACGCGGCGCAGCAGGTCGTCCCACTGCGTCCAGTCGACGTCGCGGAAGGGCAGGTCCAGCTTGCGCACGACGTAGGCGTCGAGGCCCTCCGCGTGCACGACCTTCGGGATGTCGTAGATGGACGGGGCGTCCTTGCAGGCGATGACGGCGGAGTCGTCGACGTCGCACATCAGCGAGATCTTGCGCTTGATGGAGCGGGGCACGTCCCGGTCGGCGCGCAGCACGATCCCGTCGGGCTGGATGCCGATGCTGCGCAGTGCGGCCACGGAGTGCTGGGTCGGCTTGGTCTTCAGCTCCCCGGCCGGGCCGATGTAGGGAAGCAGCGAGATGTGCACCACGAAGACGTTGTCCCGGCCGACCTCGTGGCGCACCTGGCGCACGGCCTCGAGGAAGGGCAGGGACTCGATGTCGCCGACCGTGCCGCCGACCTCGGTGATGACGACGTCCACGTCGTCGGTGGCCAGGCGGCGGATGCGGTTCTTGATCTCGTTGGTGATGTGCGGGATGACCTGCACCGTGTCGCCCAGGTAGTCGCCTCGGCGCTCCTTGGCGATGACGCTGGAGTAGATCTGCCCGGTGGTCACGTTCGCGGATCCGTCGAGGTCGACGTCGAGGAAGCGCTCGTAGTGCCCGATGTCCAGGTCGGTCTCGGCTCCGTCGTTGGTGACGAACACCTCGCCGTGCTGGAAGGGGTTCATGGTGCCCGGATCGACGTTCAGATACGGGTCGAGCTTCTGCATCGTGACGCGCAGGCCCCTCGCCTTGAGCAGCGCGCCCAGGCTGGAGGCGGTGAGCCCCTTGCCGAGTGAGGAGGCCACACCCCCCGTGACGAAGAGGTGCTTGGTCGTCCTGGACGTGGGCGGCAAAGCCAAGAGGTGCTCCCGTGGTAGCGAGGTGAGGTGCGCACCGGCGCCCTGGCCGCAGAAGTACTGGGCCCGCAGCGGTGCGCAGCGGATGTTCAGGGGTACCGTCGCTGCGGCTCGGGGGGCTTCCGTGCCGGAGATTCGAGGACGAATCCGGGAACTCCCGCCCACCGGTCCACGGGCCACCAGGGTATCAGCGACCCTCCGCGGCTGTGTCCCGCCGTGTGCCCGACTGCGTCCGGCGTCACAGCTCAGGGGGCTTCGGCGAGCGCTCGGCCGTCCCCTACGGTGAGGGCATGGTCGCACCTTGTGAGCGGCTCGGTAGAGGCTCGGTCTTCAGCTCATCCATAGTGGCTAGAGCGCGGGGCGGAGCTCTTCGCTCCGTCGTATCCTGCTCGGACGCTCGATCGGACGCATGATTGAGTGTGACGGAAATCCGCAGGTCATCGCACGTCCCAAGGGGCGAGCCACAGTTCGACTGGAGATATACGTGGCTGGGCGCATCGAAGATTACGCACTCATCGGGGACATGCAGACAGCAGCCCTGATCGGCCGGAACGGCTCGGCTGACTGGCTGTGCCTGCCGCGCTTCGATTCCCATGCGGTCTTCGCCAGTCTCCTCGGCAGGGGAGAGCACGGCTGCTGGCAGGTGGGCCCCGCCCCCGCCAACGGCGCCGAGCCTCCGAAGGCGGACCGCCGGCGCTACCGCGGCGACTCGCTCGTCCTGGAGTCCGAGTGGGACACACCTCGCGGCACCGTCCGCGTCATCGACTTCATGCCTCCCCGCGAACAGCACGCGCCGCAACTGGTGCGGATCGTGGAGGGCGTCAGCGGCCGGGTGCCGATGCGTTCCGCCCTGCGGATGCGCTTCTCCTACGGATGGGTCGTGCCGTGGGTGCAGCAGATCGACGGCCGCACGGTCGCGGTCGCGGGGCCCGACTCCGTGTGGCTGGACACCGAGGCCGAGACCTACGGCAAGGATCTGACCACGTACGCGGACTTCACCGTCTCCCCCGGCGAACGCGTCGCGTTCACCATCAGCTGGCAGGCCTCGCACAAGAGCCCACCGGCGGAGCCGGATCCGGAATCCGCGCTGGAGGCGACGCAGGAGTTCTGGCGGGAGTGGGTCGACCACTGTACGTACCACGGTCCCTACCGGGAGGCGGTCGTCCGGTCCCTGATCACGCTGAAGGCACTCACGTACGCGCCGACCGGCGGCATCGTCGCGGCTCCGACCACGTCGCTGCCGGAGTGCATCGGCGGCATGCGCAACTGGGACTACCGCTTCACGTGGCTGCGCGACGCGGCGATCACGCTGTCGTCCCTGCTGCGCACCGGCTACCACGACGAGGCGCTGGCCTGGCGCGAGTGGCTGCTGCGCGCGGTCGCCGGCGACCCGGAGAACCTGCAGATCATGTACGGCATCGCGGGTGAGCGGGAACTGGGCGAGGCCGAGCTCAACTGGCTGCCCGGATACGAGGGTTCGACGCCGGTGCGGATCGGCAACGGGGCGGCCGGGCAGCTCCAGCTCGACGTCTACGGGGAGGTCACCGAGGCCCTGCACCTGGCGCACATGACCGGCCTCTCACGCAACGACTACGCCTCGCTCCTCCAGCTGAAGCTCATCAGCTACCTGGAGGACCACTGGGACGAGCCGGACGAGGGCATCTGGGAAGTGCGGGGCCCCCGGCGGCACTTCGTGCACTCCAAGGTGATGGCGTGGGTCGCGGTCGACCGTACGGTCAAGCTCATCGAGTCCGGTGACGTGGACGGCCCGCTGGACCGCTGGCGCGACCTGCGCGACGAGATCCACCGCGACGTGTGCGAGAAGGGCTACGACAAGGAGCGCAACACCTTCACCCAGTCCTACGGTTCGCGCGAGCTGGACGCCTCGCTGCTGCTGATCCCGCAGATGGGCTTCCTGCCCCCGGACGACAAGCGTGTCATCGGGACGATCGAGGCGATCCAGCGGGAGCTGTCCACCGAGGACGGTTTCGTGATGCGCTACCCGACCTCCCAGGTCGACGGCGAGAACGTCGACGGACTCCACGGTGAGGAGGGCGCGTTCCTCGCCTGTTCCTTCTGGCTCGCCGACGACCTGGCGATGATCGGCAGGGTGGAGGAGGCGCGGAAGCTCTTCGAGCGGCTGCTCTCGCTCCGCAACGACCTGGGGCTCCTCGCGGAGGAGTGGGACTCGCGTCTGCAGCGTCAAGTGGGCAACTTCCCACAGGCGTTCAGTCATGTGCCCCTGATCGACACGGCGCTGCGGCTGACCGCCTCCGGCGCGTACGGCGGCTGACCCGGGCCACCGGACTGGAACTCCCCGCATACGTACGGGGACAGGGCGCACGAACGGATCCACGCCCGCTGCCCGGCGACAACCGGCAGCGGGCGTGGAGTTGAGGGAACGTCAGGAACGGGGCCTCCCCGGGCCAGAACCCCCGGGGACCCGGCGGGTGGGCGCGGGCCCCGTGACCGTTTCCCTCAGAACGGGGTCAGCGTCAACGTCATTTCGCCGGCCCCGCCGTCTTCGATGTAGGAGGCGAAGCTCGCGACGTCGTCGAATGCGAAGCCGTAGGCCTTGCCGTCCTCTGTGGCCGCGTGCATGGCCTTCGAGTACTGGTGGGCGAACTTGCCCTTGTAGAACTCGGCCGGGTCGGTCGTCGGCTGGGACGCCGTCGAGGCGAGCGTGGTCCGGTTGAACGCGGCGCCGAGGATGGCGGCCACCGGACCGGTCGTGCCGTCGTTCGGTGCCGCGAGGGCACCGTCGCAGAAGAGGATGTCCTTCGTGCTGGGCTTGTTGAAGGAGACCTCGGCCGGCCCGGTGAAGGAGAGCTTGTCGCCGCTGACCTTGCCGGTGAACTTGCCTGCGTTGGTCGTGACGACGAGTTCCTTGCCGGAGTAGGTGCTCCACACCTCTTCGACGTAGGCGTCGAAGAAGTTCTCGGCGAACTTCCCCTCGCCCAGGCCGTGTCCGGGAGCGATGACGCGCTTGTCGTCGATCACCAGGTCGGAGAAGCCCTCGGCGGCGGCGACGTCCTTGAAGATCTTCTCGCGTCCGCCCTCCTTCAGGGTGCCCGTCGTCTGGTCCTTGTCGCCCTTGAGCTGGATGGACAGCGGCACGCTGAACATGTCGACCATGGTGGTGTTGCAGTACATGGCGCCGTTCTTGTACGTGAACTCCGCGCAGTCGTGCAGCACTCCGAAGTTGGGGTCGGACGCCACCCAGCCCGCCGGGTAGGCCAGCGCGGCCTTCCCGTCGCCGCCCTCGACCGCCTTGATCTTCAGCTTGTCGCCGAGCGCGAAGTAGATGCGTCCGGACATCTCCGGCAGCTTCAGCGTCGTCTCGCTGCCCGAGAGCGGGATGGCGTAGTCCGTGAAGCCGTCACTGCCGTTGTCGCCCGCGGAGACCGGCTTGAGCTCGCCCTCCGGGGTGACGTGGACCTGGTTCGTGCCGTCGTTGCCGACGATGTAGACGTGGACCGACTTGTTGTCGAACTGGCCGCTCTTGTTGACGATCTTCAACGACAGGGGGCCGGCGGCCTTGCCGGCCTTCTTGCGTGTCACACCGCCTGCCTGCGTCACGAGGAGACCGGCCGCCGGCAGGGCGACCGCCGATGCGGCGGCACCGCGGATGAGGGACCTGCGGCTGATCACTTGGAGGCACCTCCGGTGCTTTCGACCGACACGTAGTCGACTGTCAGGGAGCCGCCGGACTTGGTGGCGGCGGTGGGGGTCTTCGAGCCCGCGACACCGTCGGGGAAGGCGCCGCCCATGGCGAGGTTGAGCAGGATGAAGTGGCCGTGGTCCGTGGCCTTCGACCACGTCCCGGCATCGATGTCCGACTCCTTCACGGAGTGGAACTGCTCGCCGTCGACGTACCAGCGCAGTTCCTCGGTCCCGCCGCTGCGGTCGAGTTCGATGGCGTACTCGTGGAAGTCCGCCTTGCAGTCGCCGGCGCACTCGTGCGCCTTGCCGATGCCGGTCGTCTCGTTGCACGGCCCACCCGGGTTGGTGCCGCAGTGCAGCACTCCGTGCGTGGTGTTCTGGCCGTTGACGTTCTCCATGATGTCGAACTCGCCCACACCGGGCCAGTTCTGATAGTTGCCCCGGTAGGCGTCGCCCAGGGTCCAGAAGGCCGGCCAGTAGCCGAGCGCCTCGTCTCCGGAGACGTTCGGCAGCTTGAGGCCCGCCTCGATGCGCAGCTTTCCGCCCTCGGGGGCGGCGAAGTCGGTGCGCTTGGTCTCGATGCGTGCGGAGGTCCAGTTCTCACCGTTCTTCAACGCGGTGATCTTCAGATGGCCATCGCCGTCGAGCTGCAGGTTCTCCGGGCTGTCGGTGTACTCCTGGATCTCGCCGGTGCCCCAGTTCGCGGGCCCGCCCGGGTAGTTGTGCCCCTTGTCGATGATCCAGTCGTCGCCGGACGGAACGGATCCGGCGGCGCCGTCGAAGTCCGTGCGCCAGACCTCCTCGAGCGCCGGCGCCTTCTTCTGCTTCTGCGCCGAGTTGCCGCCCTCGTCGGCCTGGGCGTACGGGGCCACACAGGTCCCGATGGCGGCCAGTGCCGCGATGCCGGCAAGTGCCCAGCGCCGTCTGTCGCTCTTCAAGAGCATGACTTACGCTCCTCGTTGGTGGGGGGTGAGAGCGCTCTCACGTCATGCACAGCACACTGCCCACCGAACCCGGCATTGGTCAAGACCTAGGCAAAGAATGGGAGTTGTTCGTGCACACTTTCCGCGAGTCCCGCCCGACACTGGAGGCCGTGGCGGCCCATGCCGGGGTCTCAAGGGCGACGGTGTCGCGGGTGGTCAACGGGGGGCCCGGCGTCCGCGAGGAGATCCGCGAGAAGGTGCGGAACTCCGTCGAGGAGCTGGGTTACGTGCCCAACAACGCCGCCCGCACCCTCGTCACCCGGCGCACCGGTGCCGTGGCCGTCGTCATCGCGGAGCCGGAGAGCCGCGTCTTCGCCGACCCGTTCTTTGCTCAGCAGTTGCGGGGTATCAGCCGCGAACTGGCCGATCACGACACCCAGTTGCTGCTGATGATGCTGGAGCGGCAGAAGGACTACGCGCGCATCGGACGGTATCTGTCGGCCGGTCACGTCGACGGCGCCCTGATGTTCTCCCTGCACGGCGACGACCCCCTGCCCGCCATGGCACGCCGGTCGGGTCTGCCGGCGGTCTTCGGCGGCAGGCCCGGTTGGCCGGGAGCCGAGGAGGAGGCGGATCTGCTCTACGTCGACACCGACAACCGGGACGGCGCACGGCAGGCCGTTGCTCATTTGCAGGAGCGAGGGCGGCGCACCATCGCCGTCATCAACGGGCCCCTCGACCAGACCTCCGCCCTGGACCGGCTGCACGGCTACTGCGACGCCTTGGGCGTCGGCGTCCACGAGGCGAACCGATCACTCGTCGCGCAGGGCGACTTCACCGCCGAGGGCGGCGAGCGTGCCATGGCCCGTCTGCTCGACGCCGCCCCCTCGCTGGACGCCGTCTTCGCGGGGAACGACCTGATGGCCTCCGGTGCGCTGCGAACGCTGCGGGCCCGAGGTCGCCGCGTGCCCGAGGACGTGGCCGTCGTCGGCTACGACGACCTGGAACCCGCCGCCTGGGCCTCACCGCCCCTGACGACGGTGCGTCAGGACGTGGAAGGCATGGGCGGGATGATGGCCGAACTGCTGCTGCGCCGCATCGGGCTGGCCGTCGGTACGGACGCGGCGCCGCCCGCGCCTGTCATCACGCCGGCCACGCTGGTCGTGCGCGAGTCGAGTTGAGAGCCCTCAACGAGCAGGACGGGGGCGGGAGTCGGGCGGTGCTTCAGGGATCGTAGGCAACGGAGACGGACCGGGTCGGGGGGCGGGACCCGGGGCGGGACCTTGGACGGCCGTCCCGCCGAGCAGGGCTCAGGGACGCGCTCCGGTCAACTCGTCGTAGACGCTGAGGACATGGGCCACCGTCGACTCCTCCGTGGGCCACTCCGCCGCGCGGGCCAGGCCGCGCGCGACGAGGCCCTCACGGCGCTCGGGATCGGCCAGCAGTCCGCCGACGGCCGCCGCGATGGCACGCGCGTCTCCGTAGGGGACCAACTCCGCGGCGTCGCCGACCAGTTCCGGCACACCCCCGACCGAGGTGGCGACCAGCGGAACCCCTCCGTGCAGCGCCTCCTGCGCCAGCAGCGGACGGCCCTCCCAGCGTGAGCTGAGAAGGGCCACATCCGCGCCGGCCAGCAGCTCGAAGGCGTCGTCACGCCGGCCCAGCAGCCGTACGGGCAACTCCTCTTCGACGATGCGCCGTTGCAGCTGGGCGCGTTGCGGCCCCTCGCCCGCGATGGCCAGCAGAGGCGGCGGATCCAGGTGCCGCCAGGAACGGGCGGCGCTCAGGGCGGTGCCGTAACCGTGACGGTCGTCGAGACGCCCCACGCTGAAGACCAACGGACGCCCCACCGCCCCCACTTCGGCGCGCGACTTGTGCTGCGCCCGGCTCTCCACGGCGGCCCGCGGCTCCAGCGGGGCCTCGTCGCGGGCCGGACCGGGAAGGACGACGGGCGCGAGGCGTGCGTCGCGGGCGCCGCGCCGCCGGGCCCGGTCGACGAGGTCTGTGGTGACGGCGAGAACGACCGACGCGCTGCACGCGACGCGACGCTCCATCAGCCGCCGCAGCGGCGCCCGCGCAACGGAGGCGTTGCTGCGGTGATGCCAGGTCACCACGAGCGGGGCCCGCCCGGCGCGCCCCGACAGAGCGAGGGTGGTGAGTGCCAGGAGCCCGGCACGCACGCCGTGCGCGTGCACGAGGTCGGCGTCCGCACACAGCCGGCGGAGCCCCGCCGCCGCCTCCGGCTCGTTGCGCGCGGGGAGCGGTGCGAAACGGGCCCCGGCGCCGGTGAATCCGTACACCTCCTCGGCGCCCGACGGCGCGCAGACGGTCACCCGCAGGCCGCGCGCCACGAGTCCCTCCGTGAGCGAGCGCACATGGGCGCCGGTGCCGGCACTCGCACCGTCCACGACCTGGACGGCGTGCTGCGGCTCCCGGACGGCTGAGGGTGGGGGCGGCGTGGGGGGAAGGCTCACAGCAGGTCGAGCTCCAAAGTGGTCCGGTCGGAGGAAGGGCGTCGGCGTGCGGGACGGCAGGCCGTGCGGGACTGGCCCAGCATGCCAGTCGAGGCCGGTGCCCCGTCACCGCACCGGAGTCACCGGTGCGGCACATCGCGCCCAGTACCGTACCGCTATCACTCACCCAGGTGACGGCGCATGTACTACGAGGTCGGCCGGCTGACGAAGTCCGCGCAGAGGCTCGCCGAGGCCACCCTGCTCGGAGCGTCTTCCGGTCTGCCGGAGTCCTTCAGGACCCGGGGGGGGTACTGCGCAGCGCCCGCTACGTCACGCCGGCCCAGCGGGACGCGTCCGCTGCGCTGCGCTCCACCGCCTCCAGGACGCGCTGGACCTGCAGTCTGTCCGCGAAGGACGGATGCAAGGACGCTTCCGGGTCCGCCGCCGCCGTCACGAAGTCGTGTATCTCGTGGACGAATGCGTGGTCACAGCCCAGGCCGTGACCGGGCGGCCACGATGCGTCCAGGTAGGGGTGGGCGGGCTCGGTGACGAGGAGGCGCCGGAGGCCGGCTTCGGTGTCGGCCGCGGTGGCGTCGTGGAAGTGGAGCTCGTTCATCGACTCGAAGTCGAAGGCGAGGGAGGCCCGGGAGCCGTTGACTTCGAACCGCAAGGGCGGCCGCATGGGCGGCACAAGACCTGTGCGGCGGCTGTTACATCCCCCGGGAAGCCACGCCCGGCGCGCGCATTCTTCTCATTCCGGGCCGTGGTTGGACCCCGGAACGCGCTTGCCGCCAGGCTCCGGCGCGGGCGTCCTCGCAGGCGCTCGCCCTCCGTCAGGAACCCGAGCGCGCCGCCTCGAGCAGTTCCTCCGCGTGGGCCCGGGCCAACTCGGAGTCCTCCTGGCCCGCGAGCATCCGGGACAGCTCCCGCACCCGGGACTCTCCCTCCATCGCCTGGACGCCGCTGTGCGTGACGGAACCATCGTCGGTCTTCTCCACGACCAGATGCCGGTCGGCGAACGCGGCGACCTGCGGAAGGTGCGTGACAACGACGACCTGGGCCGACCGCGCCAGCCGTGCAAGCCGTCGTCCCACCTCGACCGCCGCCTTGCCTCCGACCCCCGCGTCGACCTCGTCGAAGAGATACGTGGGCACCGGGTCGGCACCCGCGAAGACGACCTCCACGGCGAGCATCACGCGCGAGAGCTCACCTCCGGAGGCGCCCTTGGCCACGGGACGCGGCTGCGCCCCGGGGTGCGGCGCGAGCAGCAGCTCGACCTCGTCCGTGCCATGCGGCCCGAACGCGACGCTGCGGCCGTCCAGTTCGAGCCCGATGGCGCCGGCGGCCGCGTCGCTTCGCCCGAGCGCGAAGGAGACCCTGGCGTGCGGCATGGCCAGCTCGGACAGCTCCTCGGTGACGGCGTCCGCGAAGCGCTTCGCCGCGTCCGTACGGGCGTCGGTCAACTGCTGGGCGAGATTTGTGAGTTCGGTGATGAGGGCGTCGCGCTCGGCGGACAGTTCGCCGATCCGCTCGTCGTCCCCCTCGAGTTCGGCGAGGCGTGCGGCGCTCTCCTCCGACCAGCTGAGGACGGCGGCGATGTCCTCGCCGTACTTGCGGGTGAGCTGGGCCAGTGCCGCGCGCCGCTCCTCCACGGCGGCGAGCCGGAGAGGATCGGCGTCCAGGTTGTCGGCGTATCCGGCGAGTTCGCCGGCGACGTCGCTCATCAGGATGGAGACCTCGCCGAGCCGATCCGCCAGCGAGGCCAGCGCGGGGTCGTGCGCGCGCTGTGCCTCCAGGGCGCGGTGCGCGGCCGAGACCAGCGCCGCCGCGTCGGAGTTCTCGGGGCGGCCGGGGTCCTCGGGGTCACCCGCGAGGGCTCCGTGTGCGGTGGTGGCGGCGGAGGCGAGGGCTTCGGCGTGGCCGAGGCGCTCGGCCTCGGCTGCGAGTTCGGTGTCCTCCCCCGCGAGCGGCTCGACGGCTGCGATCTCCTCCAGGCCGAAGCGGAGCATGTCCGCCTCCTGTGCGCGTTCGCGCGCGAGGGTGGTGATCTCGTCGAGTTCGCCGCTCACGCTGCGCAGCCGCTGGTACGCGGTCGTCCATCTGGCCAGCGGTGCGGAGACGGCCTCACCGGCGAAGCGGTCCAGGGCCTGCCGCTGGCGCGCGGGGCGCAACAGCCCCTGCTGGTCGGTCTGTCCGTGCACGGCGACGAGGTCGTCGCTCAGCTCGGCCAGCAGCCCGACGGGCACGGACCTGCCGCCGACGTGCGCACGTGAGCGCCCTTCGGCGGAGAGCGTACGGCTGACGAGCAGTGCCCCGTCGTCGAGTTCGGCTCCGGCCTCGCTCGCGCGGACCGCGGCGGACGACTCCGGCGGCACGACTATCCGCCCCTCGACCACCGCTGCCTTGGCTCCGGCCCGTACGAGGGCGGCGTCCGCCCGTCCGCCGAGCAGCAGCCCGAGGCTGGTGACGACCATGGTCTTGCCCGCTCCGGTCTCACCGGTCACCGCGGTGAAGCCTGGGGACAGTTCGACGACAGCGTCGTCGATGACGCCCAGGGACCTGATCCGCATCTCCTCCAACACGGGTACGACCATACGCAGTCCGCGGAGGTACCCCCACCCCAGGCCCGGAAGGGGTGGTCGCCCGGTCGTGGGAGGCGGCGCGCGTCAGTGCGGCGCGCCGCGCCAACCCGCCACCGGCAGCGCGAACTTGGCGACGAGCCGGTCCGTGAACGACGCGTGGTGCAGACGTGCCAGCCTGACCGGCACGGATCCTCTGCGCACCTCCACGCGCGCACCCGCGGGGAGTTCGACGCTGCGTCTCCCGTCGCACCACATCACGCCGTGCGGCGTCTGCGGCTGCACCTCCACGGCGAGCACCGACTCCGGCGCCGTCACGAGCGGCTTGGCGAAGAGCGCGTGCGCGCTGATCGGCACCATCAGCAGCGCCTCGACCTCGGGCCAGACCACGGGACCGCCGGCGGAGAAGGCATAGGCCGTGGAGCCGGTGGGTGTGGCGCACACGACACCGTCGCCGCCGAACCGGGAGACGGGACGGTTGTCGACCTCGGTGACGACCTCCAGAATCCGCTCACGGGAGGCCTTCTCCACGGACGCCTCGTTGATGGCCCAGTCGCGGTGCACGATCCGTCCGTCGGTGCGCACGAGGACGTCGAGCGTCATGCGCTCCTCCACCTCGTAGCCCCGGGTGACGACCCGGTGCACGACCTCTTCCAGGTCGTCGCGCTCGGCCTCCGCGAGGAACCCGACCCGTCCCAGGTTGACGCCCAGCATCGGCACGCCGGAGGCGCGGGCGAACTCGGCGCCGCGCAGCAGCGTCCCGTCGCCGCCGAGCACGATGATCAGCTCGCAGCCCTCGACCGCGTCCTCCGTGGACGGCACCGTGCGCACGGAATCGGGCAGCGGCAGGGCGCCGGCCTCCTCCTCCAGCACCCGCACGCCGATGTCCTTGCGCAGCAGGCCCTGTACGACCAGTTCGGCGCTGCGTACGGCTGCTCCGCGGCCTGTGTGGGCGAGCAGGAAGACCGTACGGGCGTCACCGGCTGTCGTCATTTCGGACCCTCCGCCACAGCTCGCTCGACATCGGACGCGTCGATCCCGGGTGCACCGGCGCGCAGCCAAAGAAAGTATTCGACGTTGCCGGACGGCCCCGGCAGCGGACTCGCCGTCACCCCCAGCGCGCCGAGGCCCAGCCGTGCGGCGTGGCCGGCGACCCCGAGGACGGCCTCCGTGCGCAGCTCGGCGCCGCGCACCACGCCGCCGCTGCCCAGCCGTTCCCTGCCGACCTCGAACTGCGGCTTGACCATGAGCACCAGGTCGGCGTCCGGCGCGGAGCACCGCACGAGGGCGGGGAGCACCAGCCCGAGGGGGATGAAGGACAGGTCTCCCACGACGAGGTCCACCGGGGTGCCGTCCACGTCGTCCAGCGTCAACTCCCGTACGTTCGTGCGGTCCTTGACGGTGACGCGTTCGTCGCTCTGCAACGACCACGCGAGCTGCCCGTAGCCGACGTCCACGGCCACGACCTCGGCGACGCCGGCGCGCAGCAGTACGTCGGTGAAGCCGCCCGTCGAGGCGCCGGCGTCCAGGGCGCGGCGGTCCTTGGTGCGCAGGCCGAGCGGCCCGAACACCTCGAGTGCGCCCGCGAGTTTGTGGCCGCCGCGCGAGACGTACTCAGGGTCGGAGTCGTCGGCGCGTACGACGACGGCGGCGCTGGTCTCCACCTGCGTGGCGGACTTCGCGGCGATGTTGCCGCCGACGGTGACCCGTCCCGCGGCGATCAGCTGGCTGGCGTGCTCGCGCGAACGGGCCAGATTGCGGCGCACCAGTTCCGCGTCGAGTCGGCGTCGGGGCAACTGTCAGCTCCGGGGGTACTGAGGCCCCGGCACGGGACGGCCCGGACCGTGGGCGGAGGCAGGGCCGGACGCGGGTGAGGGGGCGGCGTGCCGGTCGAGCCCGGCCAGCGCCTCGCGCAGCCCGCGGTGCACGTCCTCGTACACCTCGAGGTGGCCCGAGACCGCGAGACGGTCGGCGTCCTCCAGGCGTCTCAGCTGGACGTCCACGGGGGCGTGCCCCGTCGGCTCGACGCGCAGCCCCAGCGGGCGCGGCCCGTCGTCCTCTTCCTCCGCTTCCCCGGGCTGCGCGGCCTCGTCCGCGTCCGCGTACTCCGCCGCCGCGAGGGCCCCCGGGGGGTGGGGCGTCTCTTCTCCGGCGGATTCCGCTTGTTCCGCAGGTCCCGTGGCGTCCGCCGCCTCTGCGGGGTCCGCGTCCTGCTGCGCCGGCAGTGCGCCCGGCATCGACTCGCTCATGCCCCTGACGCTACCGCTTCAGGCGCACGCCGCGGGTCCGGCCCGTGCGTGCGGGCTCAGGTGCCCCGCGCCGCGCGCGCTCGCGACCGCGCGGCCGGGACGACCAGCGGCGTCCCCGACTCGGGATCCTCGATCACCCTGCACGGCATGCCGAAGACCTCCTCCACGAGGCGCGCGGTGACGACGTCGCCCGGGGCGCCCTCCGCGACGACTTCGCCGCCGCACATCGCGATGAGGTGTGTGGCGTAGCGCGCCGCGTGGTTGAGGTCGTGCAGCACCGCCACGAGTGTGCGGCCCTCCTCCTCGTGCAGCCGGGCGCACAGGTCGAGGACCTCGATCTGGTGGGCGATGTCGAGATACGTGGTCGGCTCGTCCAGGAGCAGCAGCGGCGTCTGCTGCGCGAGCGCCATGGCGATCCACACGCGCTGCCGCTGGCCGCCCGAGAGCTCGTCGACGAAGCGGCTCTCCAGGTCCTCAACGCCGGTCGCCTCCATCGACTCCCGCACGACCCGCTCGTCCTCACGCGACCACTGGCGCAGCAGGCTCTGGTGCGGGTAGCGGCCGCGCGCCACGAGGTCCGCGACGGTGATCCCGTCGGGCGCGACGGACGACTGCGGCAGCAGCCCGAGGGTGCGTGCCAGCTTCTTCGCGGGCATCCCGCCGATGTCGGCGCCGTCCAGCAGTACGGATCCGGCGGCGGGCCTGAGCATGCGGGAGAGGGCGCGCAACAGCGTCGACTTTCCGCACGCGTTGGGGCCGACGACCACCGTGAAGGACTTGTCCGGCACGGCGACGGTGAGTCCCTCGGAGACGGTGCGCCGGTCGTAGGCGAGGGTGAGGTCCTCGCCGGTGAGCCGGGGGGCGCCGCTCGCCGAAGTGCCCTCGGATCGCGGGGACTTCGGTGCCTTCGCCTCCTGCGGAGCCTCCGGGGTCTGCTGCCTGGTCACGCTCGCCGTCCTCGCACTGTTGCCTCTACCGGTCGTCGCATCCGTCGTCGCACCCGTCATCGCGTCCGCCGCGTTCTCGCCGCTCATATCCGTCCCGCCCTGCGCTCGGTCGCCAGCAGCCACACCAGATAGCCGCCGCCCAGGACACCGGTGACCACGCCGACTGGCAACTCGCGTCCCCCGAACACCCGTTGGGCGGCGAAGTCCGCGGTGATCAGCAGCGCGGCACCCATGCACATCGACGGCAGCAGGTTCGGTCCGGGCGACTTCGTCAGACGCCTCGCCAGCTGCGGCGCCGTCAGCGCCACGAAGGCGACGGGCCCGGCGGCAGCCGCCGCGAGGGCCACCAGGAGTACCGCGGCAGCGAGCAGCACGAGCCGCACCCACTCCACCCGTACGCCCAGCGCACCGGCCGCGTCGTCGCCCATCTCCATCATGCGCAGGGCTCGTTCGCACCCGAGCAGTACGACCGGGACCAGCACCGCCATGGCCCCGAGCAGCGGCATCGCGTCGTCCCAGCCGCGCCCGTCCAGGCTGCCCGTCATCCACAGCACCGCGCGCCCGGCCTCGGTGATCTGGGCCTTGGTGAGGAGATAGCCGTTGACTCCGGTGAGCATCGCGGCGACGCCGATGCCGACGAGCACCAGCCGGTAGCCGTGCAGCCCTCCCCGCCAGGCCAGCCCGTACACGGCGATGCCGGTGATGACGCCGCCGAGCATCGCACCGCCCGCGAGCGCGGCGCTGCCACCGCCGACGATCACGATGGCGGTCAGCGCACCGGTCGCGGCGCCGTGGGTGAAGCCCAGCACGTCGGGGCTTCCGAGCGGATTGCGCACCACCGCCTGGAAGACCGCGCCGGACAGTGCCAGCGCGGCACCCACCGTGAGAGCCGTCACCGTGCGCGGCAGCCGCAACTCGCCCACGATGAAGGCGTCCGACGGTGCGCCCTGCCCTGCCAGCGTGCGGAGCACGTCCGCGGGCGACATCGGGTACTCGCCGCTGCCGATGGCGAAGACGCCCACGACGAGGGCCAGCACCGCACAGGCCGTGCCCGCCAGTACCGCTCGCGGGCGGAAGCTGACGGAGTAACCGCCCGCGGTACGTATCACGCTCACGCTTGTGCCACCCTCCGGCGCCGCACGAAGTAGAGGAAGAACGGCCCTCCGAGTACCACGGTCAGGATGCCGACCTGCAACTCCGCGGGCCGCCCGAGCACACGCCCCAGAACGTCCGCGCCGAGCATCAGCACCGGCGCCAGCAGCGCGCAGTAGGGCAGCAGCCAGCGCAGGTCCGGGCCCGTCAGGGAGCGCACCATGTGCGGCACCATCAGGCCGACGAAGACGATGGGGCCGCAGGCCGCCGTCGCCGCACCGCACAGCAGCGTCACGGCCACGATGGCTGTGGCGCGCGTGAGTTCGGGACGTGAGCCGAGGGCGCGCGCCGCGTCCTCGCCCAGCGCGAGCGCGTTGAGCGGACGGGCCAGCGCCAATGCCAGCAGGACACCTGCCAGCACGAACGGCAGCGCCTTGAGGTTGGTGTCGTCCTGCGCGCGGGCCAGCGAGCCGACCGTCCAGAAGCGCATGCGGTCCAGCGAGGCCGTGTCCAGCAACTGCACGGCGTTGACATAGGAGATGAGCGCCGCGTTCAGCGCCGTACCGGCGAGGGCGAGCCGCGCGGGCGTCGCCCCCCGGCCGCCGCCCACCGCGTACACGGCCACCGAGACGGCCGCGGCGCCGGCGAACGCGAAGCCGATGTAGCCGGTGTAGCCCGAGACTCCGAAGAAGGAGATCGCTGTGACCACGGCCGCCGCGGCGCCGCCGTTGATGCCGAGCAGGCCGGGATCCGCGAGCGGGTTGCGGGTCAGCGCCTGCATCACGCCGCCCGCAAGCCCGAGGGCCGCTCCGGCGAGCAACCCGAGGACGGTGCGCGGCAGGCGCATCTCGTGGACGACCGAATAGGACGCCGATGCGGGGTCCGTCAGGCCGTTCAGCACCTCCGCAGGTGAGAGCTGCTTCGCCCCGACGGCGATGCTCAGGGCGAGGACGAGCACCAACAGGCCCGCGGCGCCCAGCAGTCCGGCGGCGCGGAGCACGACGGCGGTGCGGCCGCCGCCCTTGGCGGGGTCACCCCTCCGTTCCGCCGGCTCGTCCTTGCGGGCGCTTCCCGTCCGTACGGACTCCCCCTCCTGCGGGGGGCTTTCGTCCTGTCCGGGACCTGCGGCCGCCGAACTTCCCGATGTCTGGCGGGACTTGATGAGAGTCACGTACGGGCTCCGGTCGGGGACGGGGGCGTGGGACACCCGGCCACTGGACAACAACGACTTTGGTTAGGTTAACCTAACTCGCATCCCGGCCACAGCCGCCCGAAAGACACCGAGGAAGAGAAGGCTCTGTCATGCCCCATTCGTCCGCGTCCCCCAGTCTCTCCCGCCGCGGTCTGCTGGCCGCAGGCGGTGCCGTGGGACTCGGTGCTCTGCTCACCGCCTGCGGCAACGACGGCGGTTCGAAATCCGGCTCCGGCAAGGGCGGAGGCGCCTGGTCCTTCACGGACGACCGCAAGAAGAAGATCAGCCTCGACGCCGCACCGAAGCGCATCGTCGCTTACGTCGGCACCGCCGCGGCCCTGCACGACTTCGGCGCCGGCGACGCGATCGTCGGCGTGTTCGGCCCGACGAAGAAGAAGAACGGCGAGCCGGACGTGTTGGCCGGCGACCTGAACGTGAAGAAGCTGGAGGTCATCGGCAACGCCTTCGGCGAGTTCGACATCGAGAAGTACGCGAAGGTCCGTCCCGACCTGCTGGTGACGAACATGTACGTCAAGGACGCGCTCTGGTACGTGCCGGAGGAGAGCAAGGGGAAGATCCTCAAGCTCGCCCCGTCCCTGGCGCTGAAGACCGCCGAGACGTCCATGCTGGACACCATCAAGCGCTTCGCCGAACTCGCCGAGTCGCTCGGCGCCGACCTCAAGGCCAAGCGCGTCACCGACGCCAAGGACCGCTTCGAGAAGGCCTCCGAGAGGCTGCGCAAGGCGGCGAAGTCGAGCGGCGGCCTCAAGGTGATGGCCGCCTCCGGCGCCCCGGACCTCATGTATGTCTCCGACCCCTCAGCGAACGCCGACCTGCGGTACTTCAAGGAGCTCGGCGTCGACATCGTCGTACCGAAGAAGCTCAGCAAGCAGGGCTTCTTCGAGGAGCTGAGCTGGGAGAACGCCGACAAGTACAAGGCCGACGTGATCATGCTGGACAACCGGACGCAGGCTCTCCAGCCCGCCGCCCTCAAGTCCAAGCCCACCTGGTCGGACCTGCCCGCGGTCAAGGACGGCCAGGTCACCACGTGGGACGCCGAGCCCCGCTTCTCCTACGCGGGCGCGGCCCCGATCCTCGAGCAGCTCGCCAAGGCGATCGAGGACGCGAAGAAGACCACCTGAGCGGCGGTACGGGCGGCGGCAGGTCCGCCGCCCGGCCGCGCTCCCGACGTTCCGGATCCCGTTCCGGACCTCGATCCGCCGCACACGCGGCGCACTTCACACGCTCCACGGCCCGCCGCGTCCGCGGCCGGAGTAGCCCCCTAGCCCAAGCACCCACGCACGGCACGGCCCAGCCCGGGAGGAGAGCCGCAGCATGAGCACCGCAGCCCCCGAAGCCCCCGCCCGCACCATCCCGTTCGAGTTCTTCGACACCTACGTCGTACGGACTCGCCGGCTGGGCCCGACGATGCTGCGCATCACCTTCGGGGGCGAGTCGCTGCGGCACTTCACCTCCGGCGGGCGCGACCAGCGCTTCAAACTCTTCCTGCCGCACCCGGGCCAGGACGCGCCGGTCGTCCCGACCGACGCGGGCGACGCGTGGTTCACCGTCTGGCGTTCCATGGACCCGTCCGTGCGCGGCATCATGCGCTCCTACACCGTGCGGGAGCAGCGCCGTTTCCCGCAGGACGAGCTGGACATCGACTTCGCCCTGCACGGCGTCGGTGATCCGTCCGAGGCGGCCTCGGCCGGCTTCGTACCGGCGGGACCGGCCTCCCGGTGGGCCGCCACCGCGCGCCCCGGCGACCGGGTCACCCTCCTCGGCCCCACCGTGGACGACAACGGCGGTGTCGACTTCCGGCCGGCGCCCGGTACCGACTGGGTACTGATCAGCGGTGACGAGACGGCGCTGCCCGCGATCGCGGGAATCCTCGAGTGGCTGGCGCCGGGCACCCCGGCCAAGGTGTGGATCGAGGTGCCGAACGCCGAGGACATCCAGGAGCTCCCGACGGCCGCGGACGCCGACATCACCTGGCTCGTACGGGACAACACCACCGAGAACCGCACCGACTTCCATCTCGCGTCCATCGCCTCTGCCCGCCTTCCCGAGGGCACCCCGTACGCGTGGATCGCGGGCGAGGCCGGAACCGTCAAGGCACTGCGCCGTCATCTGGTCGGCGAGCGCGGATTCGACCGCAAGAGGGTGAAGTTCACCGGCTACTGGCGGATGGACACCAGCGAGGAGCAGCTCGTCGAGGAGGCCGTGGCCGGCGCCGCGACCGCCGGAAGCGACTGAGGAGAAGGACCAGGGCGCCGCCGGGGCGACTTCCTCCAGGCTCGGGAGCACGCCAGGCCCGGGATGGCCTGCAGGCTTCAGGAGGGAAGGGCCCCTGGCGGCGCCCTCTGTGTCCCGCCCCTTTCCCTTCCTCAAGGTCCCGGCCGCGTCGCTCTCCTCAAAGTCCCAGCCGCGCAAGGGCCTTGTCCGCCTCCAGCGAGCAACTGCCCTCGCCCGCGGCGGTCCACGCCGCCGCGCACAACGCCCGCAGCCCGTCGAGTACTTCGCCCTCGCCCTCGAGCACGAACTCCTCCGAGCCCGCCGTGGCGGTCCAGCCGCCGCACCCGAAGCCGGTCCCGGCATCGCCGCCCAACTCCGGGTGCGGCTGCGCCAGTCCGCGCAGATCCCGGGCGACGTATGCCGGGCGGTGCTCGGGCCGGGCGGCGAGCAGCTGCGCCGCGTCGGTCACCCCGGTCAGCACGAGCAGGGAGTCGACGCCGCCGACGTGCGCGCCCTCGATGTCGGTGTCCAGGCGGTCGCCGACGACCAGGGGCCGCCTGGCCCCCGTACGGAGAATGGTCTCCCGGTGCATCGGCGGCCGCGGCTTCCCCGCGATCTGCGGCTCCGGAGCGTCGCACATCCACCGGGTCGCCATGCGGACGACCTCGACGGCCGCGCCATTGCCGGGCAGTATGCCCCGGTCCCCGGGGACGGTGACGTCGGCGTTCGAGGCGAACCACGCGGCGCCCCTTCCGACGGCGAGCGCCGCCTCGCCGAGCCGTCCCCACTCCAGCTGCGGGCCGCCGTAGCCCTGCGCGACGACGGCCGGTTCGTCGTCCGCCGATCCGACGAGGCTCATCCCCTGCTCGCGCAGCGCCTGCC
This sequence comes from Streptomyces bathyalis, assembly GCF_015910445.1. Taxonomy (NCBI): domain Bacteria; kingdom Bacillati; phylum Actinomycetota; class Actinomycetes; order Kitasatosporales; family Streptomycetaceae; genus Streptomyces; species Streptomyces bathyalis. The sequence goes on along the minus strand of NZ_CP048882.1, from coordinate 6,376,550 downwards.
GGAGACCTTCGCCGCCGACGGCCAGTACCCGCGCTCCCTGCGGATGCTGATCGGCGATGAGACGTGCCACCGCCTGCGCCGAGGTGATCACGTCGCTCGCGTCCGCCGGGACGCCCAGGTCGCACAGGTGCGCCGCGACGGCCTCCGGCGTGCGTGAGGCGTTGTTCGTCACATACGCCAGCCGCATGCCGGCCTCCCGCGCCTCCTCCAACGACCGCACGGCGTGCGGCACCGCATCGCCCGCGACGTAGACCACGCCGTCCAGGTCCAGCAGCGCCGTGTCGTACGCCTCCCGCAGGGCCCGGCCGCTTCCGGAAGGGCTCGTACGCACAGTGCCCGCCATCGTCTCTCGCTCTCCTCGCAACGGATCTCTCCTCACCCGACTCCCCCGATGATGCAGCCCCGCACCGCCAGGGCCGCTCCGCCCCCGGGACGGAGTCCGGCATAGCATGCGGTAATGACCACCGACGGCCTCCGGCTCACTCCTTTTCGCGGCCTGCGCTACGCACCCGGGAAGGTCGGCTCCCTCGCCGCGGTGACCTCGCCGCCGTACGACGTGGTGGTCCGCCCCGACGAACTGCGCCACCTGGAGACGGCGGACCCGTACAACATCGTCCGGCTGATCCTGCCGCAGGCCACCGAGGCGGCCGACAGGCAGGCCAAGGCCGCGGCGACGCTGCGTTCCTGGCGTGCCGAGGGCGTACTGGCGCTGGACCACCGACCGGCGCTCTACGTCTACGAGCAGCGCCGCGGCGACCTTCTTCAGCGCGGACTCATCGGTGCGCTGCGGCTCTCCGCGCCCGAGGAGGGCGTCGTGCTCCCGCACGAGGGCGTCATAGCCGAGATCGTGGAGGACCGTGCGGCGCTGATGCGCGCCACCGGGGCCAATCTGGAGCCGCTGCTCCTCTCCTACCGTGGCGACGGCACGGTGACCGGTGCGACAGCCGTCATCGAACGGGCAGCGCTCCGCGCACCGTTGCTCTCCACGACGACCGAGGACGGCTTCTCACACCGCCTGTGGTCCCTGACCGATCCAACCGAACTCGCCGAGATCGAGGCCGACTTGTCCCGGCACCGGGCTCTCATCGCGGACGGGCACCACCGCTGGGCGACATATCTCCGGCTCCGCGGCGAACACCGGAAACTCGAAGAGACCGGCGAAGGCAGCGAGAACGGCGGCCCCGGCGAGGACACCGGATCCGCCAACGGCCTCTCCGCGCCCTGCGGTTCACCCTGGGACCACGGCCTCGTCCTGCTCGTCGACACGGTCCGCCACCCGCTGCGGGTGCAGGCCATCCACCGGGTGCTTCCCAGGCTGCCGCTCGAACAGGCCCTGCATACCGCCGAGTCCGAAGGCGCCTTCCGCGTACGGGCCCTGGGGACCGTGCCGCTGCCTCAGGCGCTGCGCACCCTGGACGAGACCCCCGGCAACGCCTTCCTGCTCACCGACGGCGGCGGCTTCCATCTGCTGCAGGACCCCGCTCCCCGTCTGCTGGAGGCCCTCGGTCCCGGCCGTCCCGAGTCGTGGCGCCGCCTGGACGCGACCGTGCTGCACTCCGTGCTGCTCGACGAGGTGTGGCGGGTGCCCGACCTGCCGGAGGAGATCAGCTACATCCACGACGCCGCCGCAGCCGTCGGCAAGGCTGCCCGGGCGGGCGGAACGGCGGTTCTGATGAGGCCCGTGCGGGAAGAAGTCGTACGTGAACTCGCCGAGCAGGGCGTGATGATGCCCCGCAAGTCGACCTCCTTCGGCCCGAAACCGGCGACCGGTCTGGTGCTCCGCGTCCTCGGTGACGACGCCTGAGGATTTCCCGCTCCCTGTGACGCTCGTGACCCACCCCGCTCCGCCCTTACCACGGCATAGTTAGGGTAGCCTTACCTCACCGCACTCTCCGTGCGGTGCATGAAGACGATGCCCGCGTCAGGGAGGACAGTTCATGAGCAGCAGGTCACACCTGCTCAACGACGGGACGGCGGAGCACTACCGGCGCTCCGTCACCGAAGGCGTCGACCGCGTGGCCGACAGGATCGCCCGCACCGAGCGCCCCTTCACCGGAGTCACCCCGTCCCAACTCGGCCCGGCCGTCCACGGCATCGACCTGGAAGAGCCCCTGGGTGACCCGGCCGCAGCCCTCGACGAACTGGAGAGCGTCTACCTCCGCGACGCCGTCTACTTCCACCACCCGCGCTATCTCGCGCACCTCAACTGCCCGGTGGTCATCCCGGCGGTCCTGGGTGAAGCAGTGATCTCGGCCGTCAACTCCTCGATGGACACCTGGGACCAGAGCGCGGGCGGCACGCTGATCGAGCGTCATCTGATCAAGTGGACCGCCGAGCGCATCGGCCTCGGCACCGCCGCCGACGGCATCTTCACCAGCGGCGGTACGCAGTCCAATCTGCAGGCCCTGCTGCTGGCAAGGGACGAAGCCTGCCGCCTGGTGGAGAAGAACTCCCCCACCCCGCTCCGGAAGCCGGAGATACTGCCGCGGCTTCGCATCCTCACCTCCGAGTGCAGCCACTTCAGCATCGAGAAGGCCGCCACGCTGCTCGGCCTGGGAGCCGACGCCGTCGTCGCCGTACCGTGCGACGAGGACCGCAAGATGCGCACCTCCGCCCTCGCGGCCGAACTCGAGAGGTGCGAGCGCGAGGACCTGGTGGTGATGGCCGTCGTGGCCACCGGCGGCACCACTGACTTCGGCAGCATCGACCCGCTGCCCGAAATCGCCGACCTGTGCGAGCAGTTCGGCACGTGGCTGCACGTGGACGCGGCCTACGGCTGCGGTCTGCTGGTATCCCGGCGCCGCGCTCTGCTGGAGGGCATCGAGCGCGCCGACTCGGTCACCGTGGACTACCACAAGTCCTTCTTCCAGCCGGTCAGTTCGAGCGCCGTGCTCGTACGCGACCAGGCCACGCTGCGCCATGTCACGTACCACGCGGACTATCTCAACCCGGCGCGGATGGCCGAGAACGACATCCCCAATCTGGTCGACAAGTCCATCCAGACCACGCGCCGCTTCGACGCCCTCAAACTGTGGCTGACGCTGCGCATCATGGGCGCGGCCGGCATCGGTGAGCTCTTCGACGAGGTGGTGGACCGGGCGGCCGACGCATGGCGGATGCTGCGCGACGACCCCCGCTTCGAGGTCGTCACCCGGCCTCAGCTGAGCACCCTCGTCTTCCGCTACCTGCCGCCCTCACCGGCCGGCCAGTCCCTCACGGACGACGTCAACCTCCATGCCCGGCACGCTCTTTCGGCTTCCGGCGAGGCAGTCATCGCGTCCACCGTCGTCGACGGACGTCACTACCTGAAGTTCACACTGCTCAACCCCGAGACCTCCCTCGACGACATCGCCACCGTCCTCGACCTCATCGCCGAGCACGCGGGCCGCCGCTTCACGGAACGGCGTGGCGGCCTCGAAGCCCAGCTCCCGGACCCGGAACCGGTCCACCCCCGCGCCAGCTGACCGCCTGCCCCCGGAGACCCGGAGACCTTTGTGTCCACCCCACAAGACACCACCCACGTACACGACTTCATAGCCATCGGCCTCGGCCCCTTCAATCTCGGCCTCGCCTGCCTGACCGAACCGGTCGGCGAGCTTGACGGCCTGTTCCTCGACGACAAGCCCGAGTTCGACTGGCACTCGGGCATGCTGCTCGAAGACGCCACGCTGCAGACCCCGTTCATGTCCGATCTGGTCACCCTCGCCGATCCCACCTCGCCTTTCTCCTTCCTCAACTATCTGAAGGAGTCCGGCCGCCTCTACTCGTTCTACATACGCGAGAGCTTCTATCCGCTGCGGGCCGAGTACAACGACTACTGCCGCTGGGCCGCAGGGAAGCTGGATTCGGTGCGGTTCGGAAACCGCGTCAGCAGCGTCGAGTTCGACGAGGGCGAAGAGGTGTACGTCGTCCGCGCCGACGACCTCGCTGCCGGGGAGCAGCGCACGTACCGGAGCAGGAAGCTCGTGCTCGGCACCGGCACGCCGCCCCACATCCCGGACTCATGCCGCGGCCTCGGCGGGGACTTCATACACAACTCCCGCTATCTGGAGCACAAGGCTCAGCTGCAGAAGAAGAAGTCCATCACGGTCGTCGGCAGCGGCCAGAGCGCCGCCGAGATCTACTACGACCTGCTCCAGGAGATCGGCGGCCACGACTACCACCTCACCTGGGTCACCCGCTCCCCGCGCTTCTTCCCGCTCGAATACACCAAGCTGACGCTGGAGATGACCTCCCCGGAGTACGTGGACTACTTCTACAGCCTCCCGCCGGCCACGCGGGACGAACTCGTCGCCTCGCAGAAGAACCTCTACAAGGGCATCAACACCGAGCTGATCGACGGGATCTTCGACCTGCTCTACCAGAAGAGCATCGGCGGTCCCTGCCCGACGCGGCTGATGACCAACACCTCGCTGACGGACGCCTCCTACGACGCCGCTGCCGGCTCGTACACCCTCGGCCTGCGCCAGGAGGAGCAGAAGCAGGACTTCACCCTCACCACCGAGGGACTCGTCCTCGCCACCGGATACCGCTATCGCACGCCCGAGTTCCTCGCCCCCATCGCCGACCGCGTCGAATGGGACGAGCAGGGCCGCTTCGACGTCCGGCGCAACTACCGCGTCGACAACGGCATGAGCGCCGGCCGGGAGATCTACGTGCAGAACGCCGAACTGCACACCCATGGCTTCGTCACGCCGGACCTCGGCATGGCCGCGTACCGCAACTCGTGCATCATCCGCGAACTGCTCGGCCGCGAGTACTACCCGATCGAACAGTCCATCGCCTTCCAGGACTTCAGCGCCCCCGTGCCCGACGCGGCGCCGGCGCCCGCCACCCGGACGGAGGTTCCGCACCCATGAGCAGCGCCCGTACAAACTCCGGCGGAGCCACCGCCACCGTGCACACCCGCACCGACCCGCACCTGGGCCGCTTCGCCCTGCGGCCCGTCGACCCGGCGGGCGACGCCGAACTGCTGCACACCTGGGTCACCGACCCGAAGTCGGCCTTCTGGCTGATGCAGGAGGCGTCGCTCACCGACGTGGAGCGGGAGTTCATGAACATCGCCGCCTCCGAGCACCACGACGCCTACCTCGGACTGCACGAGGGCGAGCCGCGCTTCCTCATGGAGCGCTACGACCCCGCACACGTGGAGCTCAAGGGCCTCTACGAGGCACAGACAGGCGACGTCGGCATGCACTTCCTGTGCGCTCCGACCAACACCCCCCTCCACGGCTTCACCCTCGCCGTGATCACCACCGTGATGGACATGCTCTTCGCCGACCCGGACACCCGCCGGGTCGTCGTCGAACCGGACGTGCGCAACACCGCCGTGCACGCACTCAACGAAGCGGTCGGCTTCCGCATCGAGCGCACCATCGCCAAGCCCGAGAAGGACGCCTACCTGAGCATGTGCACCCGGGAGCAGTTCGAGGACGCACGCAAGGCCCTTGAGACCCGAGAGGCCGGCGGTACCCGCGAGAACCCAGGAGAGACGAAGAACCGATGACCACCCCCACATCCCTCTCCCCACGCGAGGCAGTCGCCCATCTCACGCCCGAGCGCTGGGACTTGGCCAACCGGTTGCTCGTACGCAAGGCGCTGGCCGAGTTCACCCACGAACGGCTTCTCACGCCGGCGCCGATACCGTCGCAGGACGGGCAGCCCACGGACCGGTACTCCGTCAACAGCGACGACGGCACCACCGAATACCGGTTCACCGCACGGCAGTTCGCCCTCGACCACTGGCAGATCGACGCCGGCAGCATCACCCGCCACCGCGACGGCAGCCAACTGCCCCTCGACGCCCTCGCGTTCATCACCGAACTGCGGGACTCGCTGCGCCTGGGTGCGGAGATCCTGCCCGTCTATCTCGAAGAGATCAGCTCCACCCTCTCCAGCACGGCGTTCAAGCTGGCCCGTACACCCGTAAGCGCCGACCGGCTGGCCCGCTCCGGCTTCCAGGAGATCGAGGCGGGCATGACCGAAGGTCACCCGTGCTTCGTCGCCAACAACGGCCGCCTCGGCTTCGACATCGCCGAATACCTGGCCTACGCGCCCGAAGCCGGCGCCCCCGTACGGCTGATCTGGGTCGCCGCCCACCGCGACCACGCCACCTTCACCGCGGCCGCGGACCTCAGCTACGACAAGCTGCTGCTCTCGGAGCTGTCCGCGCAGACGCTGCGCCGCTTCTCCGCCGCGATGAAGGAGGAAGGCCTCGAACTGGACGATTACTTCCTCATCCCCGTCCATCCATGGCAGTGGTGGAACAAGCTGTCCGTCACCTTCGCCGCCGAGGTCGCACGCCGCAATCTCGTCTGCCTCGGCCACGGGGACGACGAGCACCTCGCCCAGCAGTCCATCCGGACCTTCTTCAACGCCACCAACCCGGTCAAGCACTATGTGAAGACGGCCCTGTCCGTCCTCAACATGGGCTTCCTGCGCGGCCTTTCGGCCGAGTACATGAAGGCCACGCCCGCCATCAACGACTGGCTGGCCCGCCTCATCTCCGAGGACGACGTGCTGCGCGAGACGGGCCTCTCGGTGCTCCGCGAGTGCGCCGCCGTCGGCTACCACCCCGCACCCTACGAAGCGGCCGCCGCCAAGGGCTCCCCGTATCTGAAGATGCTCGCCGCCCTGTGGCGCGAGAGCCCCGTACCGCTTCTCGCACCGGGTGAGCGGCCGGCGACGATGGCGTCCCTGCTCCACACCGACGCCGAGGGCGCCTCCCTGGCCACCTCGCTCATCGAGCAGTCGGGCCTGGACGCGGCGACCTGGCTGCGCCGGTACCTCGATGCGTATCTCACGCCGCTTCTGCACTGCTTCTACGAGTACGACCTGGTCTTCATGCCGCACGGCGAGAACGTCATCCTCGTCCTCGACGAGGACGGCGTCCCCAAACGGGCGATCTTCAAGGACCTCGCCGAAGAGGTGGCGGTCATGAGCGCGGACGCCGAACTCCCCCCGGAGGTCGAACGCATCCGCGCCGACGTACCGGAGGAGAAGAAGCTCCTCTCCATCTTCACCGACGTCTTCGACTGCTTCCTGCGCTTCCTCAACGGGATCCTCGCCGGCAACGGAACGCTGGACGAGGAGGCGTTCTGGTCCGCGGTCGCCGACTGCGTCCGCGACTACCAGAAGTCCGCACCGCACCTGGCCGAACGCTTCGAGCGCTACGACCTCTTCGCGGACACCTTCGCGCTCTCCTGCCTCAACCGCCTTCAGCTGCGCAACAACCAGCAGATGGTGGACCTGCAGGATCCGGCGGGCGCACTCCAGCTCGTCGGCGAGCTCGAGAACCCGCTGGCGCGCTTCGCCCCGTAGTCCCCGTCCCTTCCTGGACACGAGAGGAGGCGGGAGCCCGCTGCGGGCTCCCGCCTCCTCATGTCTTCCGGCTGCTCCCCCGGCTCACTCGGACGTGGTGCCGCCGCCGTCCGCGGAGGTCTCTTCCTCAGGAGCCTCACCTTCGGGAGCGTCATTCTCGACGCCGTCTTCCTCCGCATCCGGGTCGAGGGCGTCGATGAACTCCACTCCGTCGAGCTCGGCCAGTCTGTCCGACGCGTCCGTCGACCCGCTCTGGTCGGCCTCCAGCGCCTTGGCGAACCACTCCCGCGCCTCGTCCTCGCGGCCGACCTCCAGCAGAGCGTCGGCATACGCATAGCGCAGGCGGGCAGTCCACGGCTGCTGGGAACCGGACGCGAGCTCGGGGCTCTGCAGAGTCACCACGGCAGCCTCGGCCTGGCCCATGTCCCGACGGGCCCCCGCCGCGACGAGACGCATCTCCACCTGCCCGGCCTTGTCCAGCTTCTGCACCTCGGGCTCGCCGGCCATCGCGAGGGCCTTCTCGGGCCGGCCCATGCCGCGCTCGCAGTCGGCCATCACCGGCCACAGGTGCTGCAGCCCCGTCATCCGCCGTGCGGCACGGAACTCCGCCAGCGCCTCGGCGTACTTCTCCACGGCGTACGCGGCGAAGCCGGCCGCCTCACGCACCGACGGCACACGGGAAGCCAGCCGCAGAGCGACGCGCGCATAGCCGTAGGCCGCCTGCGGATCCTCGTCCAGAAGCCTGGCAACCATGACGAGGTTCTTCGCGACGTCCTCTGCGAGCGTCTTCGGCAGACTCATCAGCTCCTGCCGGACGTCCTTGTCGATCTCGGCACCGGTCACGTCATCGTCGATGGGCAGCCGCTTCGGCGCATCGCGGTCCAGACGCCTGTCGTCCCGGCGGCCTTCCCGGCGATCGTCCCGGCCGGGGCCTCGAGAGGGCCCTCCGCGGTCGTCGCGCCCCCGGAAACCACCACGCCGGTCCCGATCGTCCCGACCACGGCCCCCGCCTTGACCATAAGGACGCCGACCACTCCCGCCCCGCTCATCATCCCGACCACGGCCGCCGCCCTGACCGTAAGGACGCCGACCACCACTCGTGCCGCGCTCATCATCCCGGCGGGGCCCCCGCGAGCCCTCATCCCGACGGGTCCCACGCGGTCCGTCATCCCGGCGCGGGCCACGCGGGCTGTCGTCCCGACGGCCTTGGCGCGGCCCGCCAGAACGGCCCTTGTCCGGCCGAGGACCGCCAGAGCGGCTCCTGTCCGGCCGGGGCCCGCCACCGCGGCTCTCGCCCCGCCTCTCGGGCTGACCCTTCTTGTCGTCGCTCCGCCCACCTGGACGGAAGCCACCCCCGCGCGGCCTGTCGCGGTCCTTCCCCTCGTCACGCCGGCCGTCCCTACGTCCGTCATCGCGTCGGTAGCCGCTCCGCCCACGGTTCTCGCCGCTTCCCGCGCGCCCATCGCGCTTTCCCCCACGGGGACGGTCCTCGCCGCTCCCCGGACCGGACCGACGAGGACGGGGCTCAGGCCGATCGTCTGGCGAATCGGTGGACATCGACGTGACTCCTGTCTGCGGTACGGGACCTCTCTGCGAGGCCCGCACACTTGCAATATCGAAAACAAAAAAAGCCCGTGGCCCACAGCGCATGCACGCTGTGGGCCACGGGCCCTTAATAATAGTTCGGCGGTGACCTACTCTCCCACACGCTCCCGCATGCAGTACCATCGGCGCTGTAAGGCTTAGCTTCCGGGTTCGGAAAGTAACCGGGCGTTTCCCTCACGCTATGACCACCGAAACACACCCCCCGGCACAACGGCCGGGGAAAACTCATGTGTGTGTCAGCGCACTCTTCAATTAAAACCAGCTGAACAACATGGGGTTGTTGTTTCAGATACCGCACAGTGGACGCGAGCAAATCTGTGGTCAAGCCCTCGGCTTATTAGTACCGGTCAACTCCAACCCTCACGGGTCTTCCATATCCGGCCTATCAACCCGGTCATCTCCCGGGAGCCTTAACCCCACACGGGGGTGGGAGTCCTCATCTCGAAGCAGGCTTCCCGCTTAGATGCTTTCAGCGGTTATCCCTCCCGAACGTAGCCAACCAGCCATGCTCCTGGCGGAACAACTGGCACACCAGAGGTTCGTCCGTCCCGGTCCTCTCGTACTAGGGACAGCCCTTCTCAAGACTCCTACGCGCGCAGCGGATAGGGACCGAACTGTCTCACGACGTTCTAAACCCAGCTCGCGTACCGCTTTAATGGGCGAACAGCCCAACCCTTGGGACCGACTCCAGCCCCAGGATGCGACGAGCCGACATCGAGGTGCCAAACCATCCCGTCGATATGGACTCTTGGGGAAGATCAGCCTGTTATCCCCGGGGTACCTTTTATCCGTTGAGCGACGGCGCTTCCACAAGCCACCGCCGGATCACTAGTCCCGACTTTCGTCCCTGCTCGACCCGTCAGTCTCACAGTCAAGCTCCCTTGTGCACTTACACTCACCACCTGATGACCAACCAGGCTGAGGGAACCTTTGGGCGCCTCCGTTACATTTTAGGAGGCAACCGCCCCAGTTAAACTACCCACCAGACACTGTCCCTGATCCGGATCACGGACCCAGGTTAGACATCCAGCACGATCAGAGTGGTATTTCAACAACGACTCCACACCCGCTGGCGCGAATGCTTCACAGTCTCCCACCTATCCTACACAAACCGAACCGAACACCAATATCAAGCTGTAGTAAAGGTCCCGGGGTCTTTCCGTCCTGCTGCGCGAAACGAGCATCTTTACTCGTAGTGCAATTTCACCGGGCCTATGGTTGAGACAGTCAAGAAGTCGTTACGCCATTCGTGCAGGTCGGAACTTACCCGACAAGGAATTTCGCTACCTTAGGATGGTTATAGTTACCACCGCCGTTTACTGGCGCTTAAGTTCTCAGCTTCGCCACACCGAAATGTGACTAACCGGTCCCCTTAACGTTCCAGCACCGGGCAGGCGTCAGTCCGTATACATCGCCTTACGGCTTCGCACGGACCTGTGTTTTTAGTAAACAGTCGCTTCTCGCTGGTCTCTGCGGCCACCACCAGCTCCCCCAGCACGTGGGATCACCAGCCGTGGCCCCCCTTCTCCCGAAGTTACGGGGGCATTTTGCCGAGTTCCTTAACCATAGTTCACCCGAACGCCTCGGTATTCTCTACCAGACCACCTGAGTCGGTTTCGGGTACGGGCCGCAACAGCACTCGCTAGAGGCTTTTCTCGACAGCATAGGATCATCCACTTCACCACAATCGGCTCGGCATCAGGTCTCACCCTCAACAGGGAGCGGATTTGCCTACTCCCCGAGCTACACCCTTACCCCGGGACAACCACCGCCCGGGCTGGACTACCTTCCTGCGTCACCCCATCACTCACCTACTACAAGCTCGGTCCGCCGGCTCCACCACACCAGCAGCATCCCGAAGGACACCACTGGGGGCTTCACGGGCTTAGCATCACCTGATTCAGCGTTGGCGCACTGCCACGGGTACCGGAATATCAACCGGTTATCCATCGACTACGCCTGTCGGCCTCGCCTTAGGACCCGACTTACCCTGGGCAGATCAGCTTGACCCAGGAACCCTTAGTCAATCGGCGCACACGTTTCTCACGTATGTATCGCTACTCATGCCTGCATTCTCACTCGCATACCGTCCACAACTCGCTTCCACGGCTGCTTCACCCGGCACACGACGCTCCCCTACCCACCCCAACAGGCGTTAGCCCTCATGTTGGAGTGACACGACGTCGGCGGTGTGCTTGAGCCCCGCTACATTGTCGGCGCGGAATCACTTGACCAGTGAGCTATTACGCACTCTTTCAAGGATGGCTGCTTCTAAGCCAACCTCCTGGTTGTCTCTGCGACTCCACATCCTTTCCCACTTAGCACACGCTTAGGGGCCTTAGTCGATGCTCTGGGCTGTTTCCCTCTCGACCATGGAGCTTATCCCCCACAGTCTCACTGCCGCGCTCTCACTTACCGGCATTCGGAGTTTGGCTAAGGTCAGTAACCCGGTAGGGCCCATCGCCTATCCAGTGCTCTACCTCCGGCAAGAAACACACGACGCTGCACCTAAATGCATTTCGGGGAGAACCAGCTATCACGGAGTTTGATTGGCCTTTCACCCCTAACCACAGGTCATCCCCCAGGTTTTCAACCCTGGTGGGTTCGGGCCTCCACGAAGTCTTACCTCCGCTTCACCCTGCCCATGGCTAGATCACTCCGCTTCGGGTCTTGAACACGCTACTCAAACGCCCTCTTCGGACTCGCTTTCGCTACGGCTCCCCCACACGGGTTAACCTCGCAACATGCCGCAAACTCGCAGGCTCATTCTTCAAAAGGCACGCAGTCACGACACAGGAAGAAAACTCCCTGTGCGACGCTCCCACGGCTTGTAGGCACACGGTTTCAGGTACTCTTTCACTCCGCTCCCGCGGTACTTTTCACCATTCCCTCACGGTACTATCCGCTATCGGTCACCAGGGAATATTTAGGCTTGACGGGTGGTCCCGCCAGATTCACACAGGATTTCTCGGGCCCCATGCTACTCGGGTGGTCCTCAAACAAGTTGCCGACATTTCAGCTACGGGGGTCTTACCCTCTACGCCGGGCCTTTCGCATACCCTTCGCCTACATCAACAATTTCTGACTCGCCGACCGGCCGGCAGACCGATCAAGAGAACTCCCACAACCCCGTACATGCAACCCCTGCCGGGTCTCACACACATACGGTTTAGCCTCATCCAGTTTCGCTCGCCACTACTCCCGGAATCACCGTTGTTTTCTCTTCCTGCGGGTACTGAGATGTTTCACTTCCCCGCGTTCCCTCCACACACCCTATACATTCAGATGCGGGTGACAGCCCATGACGACTGCCGGGTTTCCCCATTCGGACACCCCCGGATCACAGCTCGGTTGACAACTCCCCGGGGCCTATCGCGGCCTCCCACGTCCTTCATCGGTTCCTGGTGCCAAGGCATCCACCGTGCGCCCTTAAAAACTTGGCCACAGATGCTCGCGTCCACTGTGCAGTTCTCAAACAACAACCAGCCACCCACCACCCCAGACACAAAGCCTGAGTACACCAGGGCCGGCAACCAAGAGACACACACCACCACCAACACAACAGCGGCGGCGCCCGCACTCTCAGACACCCAACAGCGCGCCCAACACCACCCCGCACAGACCGATTGCTTTCCACGCCGAAGCAGTACTCACAACCGCCCCACAGGACGGTGCCGAATAGTCAACGTTCCACCCATGAGCAGACCACCGTCGGACACTCGCCGACGAAGTGGCTCCTGGACTCTCCTCCCGCGACGAGGCCGCGGAGGGAAGAGTCTTGGTGCTCCTTAGAAAGGAGGTGATCCAGCCGCACCTTCCGGTACGGCTACCTTGTTACGACTTCGTCCCAATCGCCAGTCCCACCTTCGACGGCTCCCTCCCACGAGGGGTTGGGCCACCGGCTTCGGGTGTTACCGACTTTCGTGACGTGACGGGCGGTGTGTACAAGGCCCGGGAACGTATTCACCGCAGCAATGCTGATCTGCGATTACTAGCGACTCCGACTTCATGGGGTCGAGTTGCAGACCCCAATCCGAACTGAGACCGGCTTTTTGAGATTCGCTCCACCTCACGGCATCGCAACTCATTGTACCGGCCATTGTAGCACGTGTGCAGCCCAAGACATAAGGGGCATGATGACTTGACGTCGTCCCCACCTTCCTCCGAGTTGACCCCGGCAGTCTCCCGTGAGTCCCCAGCACCACAAGGGCCTGCTGGCAACACGAGACAAGGGTTGCGCTCGTTGCGGGACTTAACCCAACATCTCACGACACGAGCTGACGACAGCCATGCACCACCTGTACACCAACCACAAGGGGGGCTGTGTCTCCACAGCTTTCTGGTGTATGTCAAGCCTTGGTAAGGTTCTTCGCGTTGCGTCGAATTAAGCCACATGCTCCGCCGCTTGTGCGGGCCCCCGTCAATTCCTTTGAGTTTTAGCCTTGCGGCCGTACTCCCCAGGCGGGGCACTTAATGCGTTAGCTGCGGCACGGACAACGTGGAATGTCGCCCACACCTAGTGCCCAACGTTTACGGCATGGACTACCAGGGTATCTAATCCTGTTCGCTCCCCATGCTTTCGCTCCTCAGCGTCAGTATCGGCCCAGAGATCCGCCTTCGCCACCGGTGTTCCTCCTGATATCTGCGCATTTCACCGCTACACCAGGAATTCCGATCTCCCCTACCGAACTCCAGCCTGCCCGTATCGAATGCAGACCCAGGGTTAAGCCCCGGGCTTTCACATCCGACGTGACAGGCCGCCTACGAGCTCTTTACGCCCAATAATTCCGGACAACGCTCGCACCCTACGTATTACCGCGGCTGCTGGCACGTAGTTAGCCGGTGCTTCTTCTGCAGGTACCGTCACTTGCGCTTCTTCCCTGCTGAAAGAGGTTTACAACCCGAAGGCCGTCATCCCTCACGCGGCGTCGCTGCATCAGGCTTCCGCCCATTGTGCAATATTCCCCACTGCTGCCTCCCGTAGGAGTCTGGGCCGTGTCTCAGTCCCAGTGTGGCCGGTCGCCCTCTCAGGCCGGCTACCCGTCGTCGCCTTGGTAGGCCATCACCCCACCAACAAGCTGATAGGCCGCGGGCTCATCCTGCACCGCCGAAGCTTTCCACCCCCAAGGATGCCCAAGGAAGTAGTATCCGGTATTAGACCCCGTTTCCAGGGCTTGTCCCGAAGTGCAGGGCAGATTGCCCACGTGTTACTCACCCGTTCGCCACTAATCCACCCCCGAAGAGGCTTCATCGTTCGACTTGCATGTGTTAAGCACGCCGCCAGCGTTCGTCCTGAGCCAGGATCAAACTCTCCGTGAATGCCTCAAAAGACAGACCACAAAGAGCGGCACAACCAGGAGGAATAATCCCAGTCGTGCACAGCGTCCTCGCTGTCATCAAAGAAATCCACACCCCCAAAAACCCGGGGATGCGGGGTATCAACATATCTGGCGTTGACTTTTGGCACGCTGTTGAGTTCTCAAAGAACGGACGCTTCCATCACAACCCTGTCACAGGCCACTCCGGGCGCTTCCCTCTCGGTGTCACTACGTTAGCGGATTTCCTCGCCCGACTCCTAATCGGAGTCTTGAGGCCAGTTTTTGGCGCACCAAAAACGAACCCCGTTGGGGAAATCGTAGGTAGTGTTTGATCGCATCCGATGAGTTTCCTCGGCTTCGAGGCCGTGGCTACTACCTATCGGTTTCAGCGACTCTGTCAACGTTAGATCTTCCGACCTTCAGAGTCAAGTGACCTCTGGCGGCGCCGGGGTTGATGTGGCCGGTAAGGACTCACCGTGGGGTCCTGGTCGATCCAGTAGCGCCACGGATGCATCGCCCCCGCTCCCCCCACACCGGTCCGGGGACCGCTGCGCAGCTGTGTGCCGGCAGCGGCCTCACCAGCCAGTATGCGGAGCGGTGCATGCTCTTCCGTGCCGCAGAGATCCGTGCCGTTCAGCGTTCGGTCCACGTCCAGGGCCGTGGCCAGCCGGGCCGGGCCCTTGGCCAGTTCCGTGTCCTTCCGCGCCTTCGGGCGTCGCTTCCGCGCATGCTCCCCGCCCGTGAGGATCTCGCCGGCGCGCAGCAGCACCCCGCTCGCATGGCCCTCGGCTCCGCAGACGAGGTTGAGGCTGAACCACATGCCGTAGATGAAGTAGACGTACGCGTGCCCGGGAGGTCCGAACATCGTGGCGTTGCGCTGTGTGCGGCCCTTGTAGGCGTGCGAACCCGGGTCGGCCTCTCCCGCGTACGCCTCCACCTCCGTGAGGCGCAGAACGATCTGCCCGTCGGGTGCCGTGCGTACGAGGTAGCGGCCCAGTAGTTCGGGCGCGACCTCGAGGACAGGGCGGTCGAAGAACGAACGGGGCAGCGGTGTGTGGCTGTCGTCGTTCCCTCGCGTACGGTCTCCGCCGGTGATCATGCCGACAGAGGGTAACGGAGCCGGAGGTCTGTGCTTCAAGCCGGTCGTCGATCATCCTGCTCTGATGCTGGAACCGTCGGACGTCGCCGGGCGTACCTCGTAGCGAAGTGCCGAGCACGTCACGAGTGATCAGAAGAGACGCACAGGAAGTACCTGGGAGGGACTTGAGAGATGGGTTTCAAGAAGCTGTTCGCAAGCTTGGGGGTCGGGAGTGCGTCGGTGGACACCGTGCTGCACGAGCCGAACGTGGTGCCGGGCGGCGTCGTACAGGGGGAGGTGCACATCGAGGCCGGCTCCGTCGACCAGCAGATCCAGGGCCTGTCCGTCGGGCTCATGGCGAAGGTCGAGGTGGAGACCAACGACGGTGAGCTGAAGCAGAACATCGAGTTCGGCAGGCAGCAGCTCGGGGGTGCTCTGGACCTGAAGGAAGGCGCCCGGCACACCGTTCCGTTCCGGCTGGACGTGCCGTGGGAGACGCCGATCACGATGTTCATGGGGCAGCAGCTCACGGGGATGCACATCGGGGTCTCGACGGAGCTCGCGATCGCCCAGGCCGTCGACTCCACGGACATCGACCCCGTGAACGTCCACGCGCTCCCCGCGCAGCAGGCGATCCTGGACTCCTTCGGGACACTCGGCTTCCGCTTCAAGACGGCCGACATGGAGAAGGGGCGGATCCGGGGTACGCGCCAGCAGCTGCCCTTCTACCAGGAGATCGAGTTCCTGGCGCCGCAGCAGTACCGGGGGCTGTCGCAGGTCGAGCTGTCGTTCGTGGCGGACGGCCGTCAGATGGACGTCGTCATGGAGATGGACAAGACGCCGGGCCTCTTCACCAGCGGCAGCGACTCCTACCGCGCGTTCCAGGTGGATCTGACCGACTTCCACCAGACGGACTGGACGGCCTTCATCAACCAGTGGCTCACGGAGGTCGGGGGGCGCCGCAACTGGCTGTGAGTCCGGGGCCGCTGCCGCCGCCGGGCGCCGGTGCGAGCGTGGGTCAGCCGAGGAGCACC
This sequence comes from Streptomyces bathyalis, assembly GCF_015910445.1. Lineage (NCBI taxonomy): Bacteria > Bacillati > Actinomycetota > Actinomycetes > Kitasatosporales > Streptomycetaceae > Streptomyces > Streptomyces bathyalis. The sequence goes on along the minus strand of NZ_CP048882.1, from coordinate 6,360,195 downwards.
GACAGCGGTGCGTCCCGCACCGACCAGTAGCCGACCGCCGCCGTGAAGACGTTCACGGCGGTGGCGGCGGCCTTGGGGTCGGCCTGTTCGAAGCCCGGCCAGCCGGCGGTCATCAGCACGTATCCGCCGGTCTCTCCCCACCAGGAGAGGTCGGTGAGGGAGTCGGCCAGCGCGTCCCAGTTGTGCCCGAACCAGCCGGGCAGTTCGAGGCCGGTGGCACATCGGTTCATGAATTCAGCCTTGTCGGTGACGTCGCTGAGATCGATCACCGCTCCGGTCCAGTTCGCGGCGTCCGCCTGCATCAGGACGTGTGGGCCGACGGAGTCGCAGCGGTACACGCCGGGGGGCACGGTGCCCTCGAACAGCCCCGGCAGCCCTGCGTCGGGCAGTTCGGGAAGTTCGGGCAGTTCCACGGGACTGGTCATCGTCGCACCACCGCTTCGAGGTCTCGTCGTGGGTCCATGGTGACAAAGACCACGACAGGGGCTGGTTAGGCTGGCCGGTGCAGCGATTCGCGCCATCAGGAGGTACCGACGTGACCGACCAGAAGCAACCGCCGCTCCCGCACGACTTCCATCCGCCCGTCGCCTCGTTCGAGGTGGTGAGTGAGGACGTGTCGGAGGGCGGGCGGCTGCGGCCGGACCAGCTCTATTCGGAGGGGAACACCTCGCCCCATCTGCGCTGGGACGGCTTCCCCGCGGAGACCCGGAGCTTCGCCGTGACGTGCTTCGACCCCGACGCCCCGACGGGCAGCGGCTTCTGGCACTGGTGCGTCTTCGACATCCCCGTCTCCGTGACGGAGCTGCCCGCCGGTGCCGGCAGCGGTGACATGAAGGGGATGCCCGAAGGTGCGATTCACGTACGGAACGACTTCAGCACCCGGGACTTCGGCGGGGCCGCGCCGCCGCCCGGGGACGGACCGCACCGCTATGTATTCACGGTCTACGCCGTCCAGGACGAGAAGCTCGGCCCGGACGGTGACGCCTCTCCCGCCTTCGTCGGTTTCAACCTTCGTTTCAAGGCGATCGGGCGTGCCCAGTTGATCGGTCTGCACGAGGAAGTCGGGGGCTGATCCCAGGGATTGGGCCCGGGTCTCGGGCCTGAAAATCCTTTGCGTCCCGCCGTTCCGGGATCGCACAGTGGTGGCGGGCAGTCGGCACCGCAGTGCGGGGACGGCGGGGCGCTTGTGTCTGCGCCTGCCGTCTGCCGGAGCCTGGCCCGGGGCCGGCGACCGCGCCGGCTGCCCTTCGGCTTCACCCGGCTCGGCAGGACCGCTCCGCCCGGCCGCTCGCGTTTCTCGCTTTCCCATTTCTCGCTCTCCGGATTTCTTCCCGCCGCATTATTCCTTTCCCTTTCACCACGCCGCAGGCTCGTCGTCGACTCCCGTACGGCGGGTGGAAATTGCGTTGTCCGGGGATGACCACGACGGCAGAGTGGGGCCACCGCCGCAAGGGCGGGAGGAAACGGGAGGTGGAGGGGATGCGCGAGACGCTCATCCTGAATGCCAGCTTCGAGCCGCTGTCCACGGTGTCGCTGCGCCGGGCCGTGGTGCTGGTCATGCAGGACAAGGCAGTCGTGGAACACGCCCACCCCGGCCTCCGTGTGCGGGCGGCGAACATCGATCTTCCTGTGCCGCAGGTGATCAGACTCTGCAGATACGTGCGGGTGCCGTTCCGACAACGGGCGCCGTGGTCCCGGCGCGGTGTCCTCGTAAGGGACAGGCACCGGTGTGCGTACTGCGGGCGCCGGGCGACCACGGTGGACCACGTGGTGCCGCGTTCGCAGGGCGGGGGCGACACCTGGCTCAACACGGTCGCGGCCTGCGCGGCGGACAACCACCGGAAGGCGGACCGCACGCCCGCACAGGCCGGGATGGCTCTGGCGGTGAAGCCCTTCGAGCCGACCCCGGCCGACGCGCTGCTGCTCGCCCTCGGCCTCAAGGACGGGGACGGTCTTCCGGACTGGCTCGCTGTGCCCGGGGCGTCCGTCTCCGAGCCGGCGCTGCCCGCCACGGCCTGACCGGCCAGGCTCGGCGGAGCCCCGTCGGAGGGTGGCGGAGACGCTCGGCAGACGACCGCGAGCAGAAGAGGAAGAGGCGCGGAACTCCGGTTCTCAGCGCAGCAGTTGCTGAATGATCGCCAGCGTGCCGATCGCGATGACGATCACCCGCAGCGCGGCCGGCGGAAGTCTGCGCCCCACGAGGGCGCCGAACTGGCCGCCGACCGCGCTGCCCCCGGCGATGAGCAGGACTGCCGTCCAGTCGAAGTCGGCGACGAACAGGAAGAAGGCGGCAGCGGTGCCGTTGACGAGCGCGCCGAGTACGTTCTTCACGGCGTTGATCCGCTGAAGGTCCTCGTCGAGGAACATCCCCATCAGGGCGAGGTAGATGATGCCCTGGGCGGCACCGAAGTAGCCGCCGTATGCGCTGGCGAAGAGCATTCCCGTCGACAGCGGGACGCCGCCGTCGGTGCGCGCAGTCCTGCCTCGCTTCTCGCGGCGGCGCTGTGCGAGACGGGTCAGCCACGGCTGTACGGCCACCATCAGCAGCGCCGCACCGATGAGGACGGGGACGATCATGTCGAACGCGCTGGAGGGCAGAGCAACCAGCAGGGCCGCCCCCGTCATCGCACCGACGAACGCGACACCGCCCAGCAGGAACACGCGTCGCCGCTGCCCGCGCAGCTCGCGTCTGTAGCCGATCGCGCCGCTGACAGAGCCGGGGACGAGACCGAGCGCGTTCGAGACGTTGGCGGTGACGGGCGGGAGGCCGACGGCGAGCAGCACCGGGAAGGTGATCAGGGTGCCGGTGCCCACGACGGTGTTGAGGGCGCCCGCCCCGATGCCCGCCGCGCAGACCGCCACCGCCTCCCAGATGGTCACGCGAAGCCCCTTCGAGATCAGTGCCGTACACACCGATCATGCCGGAGGGGCTCGGAGCGTGCGTCTCCGGGGGTCAGTCGAGCTTCGGGCTCTCCCTCGGCGGCTTCACCATGCCGGCGGCCGAGCCTCCGCCGCTGCTGGCGGCTCCGCCGTTGCCGCCACCGGGCCGGAAACCGTCAAGGGCACCGCCGAGCCCCTTGAGGGCGTCGCCGATCTCGCTCGGGACGATCCAGAGCTTGTTGGCGTCGCCCTCGGCGATCTTCGGGAGCATCTGGAGGTACTGGTACGAGAGCAGCTTCTGGTCCGGGTCACCGGCGTGGATGGACTCGAAGACCGTGCGGATGGCCTGTGCCTCACCTTCGGCGCGCAGCGCGGCCGAGCGGGCTTCACCTTCCGCGCGCAGGATCGAGGACTGCTTCTCGCCCTCGGCGGTGAGGATCGCCGACTGCCGCACACCTTCGGCCTGGAGGATCGCCGCGCGCTTGTCACGGTCGGCGCGCATCTGCTTCTCCATCGAGTCCTGGATGGAGGTCGGGGGCTCGATGGCCTTCAGCTCGACGCGGTTGACGCGGATGCCCCACTTGCCGGTGGCCTCGTCGAGCACACCGCGCAGCGCGGCGTTGATCTCCTCGCGGGAGGTGAGGGTCCGCTCCAGGTCCATGCCGCCGATGATGTTGCGCAGCGTGGTGACCGTGAGCTGCTCGATCGCCTGGATGTAGCTGGCGACCTCGTACGTGGCCGCGCGTGCGTCGGTGACCTGGTAATAGATGACCGTGTCGATGTTGACGACCAGGTTGTCCTGGGTGATGACGGGCTGCGGAGGGAAGGGCACGACCTGTTCGCGCAGGTCGACCCTGTTGCGGACCGTGTCGATGAAGGGGACCACGATGTTCAGGCCCGCGTTGAGGGTGCGGGTGTAGCGGCCGAAGCGCTCGACGATGGCGGCGCTCGCCTGCGGAATGACCTGGATCGTCTTGATGAGTGCGATGAAGACCAGCACCACCAGGATGATCAGGACAATGATGATGGCGTCCATCCGCCCCCCTGCGTCTTTGTCTCTGATATGACGTCGCCAGGACCGACGACAACAATCGTCCCACCGCAAGTCGCCGTGCGCTCGCGGATGTTGAGGTTAGCTTCTGCCGATCATCCCATCACGACCGCCGTGGCTCCGTCGATCTCCACCACGTCGACCTGTGAGCCCGGCTCGTAGGCCTCCCCCGAGTCCAGGGCCCGTGCCGACCAGACCTCGCCGGCGAGTTTTATCCTGCCGCCCTGCCCGTCCACGCGCTCCAGCACGGTCGCCTGACGCCCCCGCAGCGCATCGACGCCACTGCTGAGTTTCGGGTGCTGCCTGCGCGAGCGGCGTGCCATCGGCTGTACGACGACGATCAGGGCCGACGAGACCACGGCGAAGACGAGGACCTGCGCCACCATCCCGCCGCCGAGCCCGGCCGTGATCGATCCGGCGACGCCGCCCACCGCGAGCATGCCGAATTCGGGCATCGCTGTGAGTACGAGTGGAATCCCCAGCCCAACGGCGGCTATCAACCACCAGATCCATGCATCCACACGACCATGTTAGGCGCGCGATCAGCTGAGGGGCAGACCCTGAGCGGTCCAGCGCTCACCGCGGTTCTCGACGACGAGCGGCAGCCCGAAGCAGCGTGAGAGATTACGCGAGGTCAGCTCCGTCTCGAGCGGTCCGGCGGCCAGCACCTGTCCCTGACGGATCATCAGGACGTGCGTGAACCCCGGGGCGATCTCCTCGACATGGTGAGTGACCATCAGCATCGACGGCGCGTAGGGGTCACGTGCCAGCCTGCCCAGTCTGCGCACCAGGTCCTCGCGCCCGCCGAGGTCGAGCCCGGCCGCGGGCTCGTCCAGGAGGAGCAGCTCGGGGTCGGTCATCATGGCCCGCGCGATGAGGGTGCGCTTGCGTTCGCCCTCGGAGAGCGTGCCGAACTTGCGGTCGAGGTACTCGGTCATGCCGAGCCGGTCGAGGAAGGCACGTGCGCGGTCCTCGTCCACGTCCTCGTACTGCTCCTGCCAGTGCGCCGTCATTCCGTACGCGGCCGTGAGGACCGTCCGCAGCACCGACTGGGAGCGGGGCAGCTTGTCCGCCATGGCGATGCCGGCCATGCCGATGCGGGGCCGGAGTTCGAAGACGTCGACGGCGCCGAGCCTGTCGCCGAGGACGGTGGCAGTGCCCTTGCTGGGGAAAAGGTAGCTGGAGGCGAGGTTGAGCAGGGTGGTCTTGCCGGCACCGTTGGGGCCGAGGATGACCCACCGCTCGCCTTCCTTGACCGACCAGGAGACATCGTCCAGCAGAGCGTGGCCGTCGCGGACCACTGATACGTCCACCAGCTCCAGTACTTCGCTCATGAGCGCGTTGTCTCCCAATGCAGTCGCCGTTACTCATGCCTTGTGAGCAGAGTCCCCAGCCAAACCTACGCCACGCGTTCGAGGGTCCGTTCCCTAGGCTGGGGTCATGCTCGATGAACCTCGTTCGGGGCGCCTGGCCGCTTGGGGAAACGCTCTGTTCGCCGCACTCGTCTCCCCTGACGATGCCGCGCAGCGGATCGTCGGCGACGACGTGGTGCACCGCGTTGTGGGGCTTCCCGCCTCGCCGGGTCCGTACGCGGATTCCGAGCCGGAGCCTGTCGGCCTGACTCTCGCTCTCGGCCGTCTGCGGTCCATGGGGGCGCGGGGACTGCGGGTCGCGCTGCCGGTGCCGGGGCATCCGCTGGGGCTGAGCGGGCCGCCGGAGTTCAACTCCCGGGCGCTGGACGCCGGTGAGGCCGTGATCGCGGCGGGCGCGGGCGTGGGGCTGGTGCCCGAGCTGTACGAGGCCGGGCCCGAGGGGGATGTGCACTCGGAGGTCACCTGGCACTGCCTGTCCGTACGGGAGGCGCCGCCCGCCGACGTGCCGTCGCTGAGCGAGGCCGAGCGCGAACTGGCCGAGGCGATGCGCGACGCGACCGAGGTGCTCACGGAGCTGGACGTGGCGGGCTCCGGCCCGGTGGCGGCCGCAGCGCTGGAGACCTACCGGGCGCGCATGGAGGCCGGGAGGCAGCTTCTGGCACCCGGGTATCCGCCGCGGGCGGTGCGGGTGCTGGAACTGGCGCAGCGTGTGCGGGCGCTCGTCGCCATCGCCTACGGGGAGGAGGACGGGACCGGGCGCCGCGGAGGCGGCGGCGAGGGCGGTGACGGCCGTGAACACGGCGGCGCGGTGAGCGCCTCGCAGATCGCGGCACGCGCGGAGGCTCTGCGGCCGGTGGAACGGACCGCCAGGCGTGCGCAGGTCGCCGCGTACAACGCCTACGCGGAGGAGCTCGAACGGAAGTCGTGGGAGTCGTGAGGCCGCAGGGCCACAACGCCATGGGGTGAGGCGGCAGGCGCAACGGTTGGTCACCCCGCCCGCCGCCCGGCCATCAGCTCGTCAGCCCGTGGCGCACCGCCCACAGGGCCGCCTGCGTGCGGTCGGCGAGGTCGAGCTTCATCAGGATGTTCGACACGTGCGTCTTGACCGTCTTCTCCGAGAGCACCAGCACACGGGCGATCTCCCGGTTCGAACGCCCGTCAGCGATCAGCTCCAGCACCTCGCGCTCCCGCTCGGTGAGCACGGAACCCCGCCCGGCGCCTGCGCCGCTTCCCGCCTCGTCCGAGAGCAGCGCTCCCGCGACCTCCGGCTGGAGGAGCACGTGGCCGGCGTGTACGGAGCGGATGGCACCGGCCAGTGCGTCGGGGTCGACGTCCTTGTAGACGTAGCCTGCGGCTCCGGCGCGCAGCGCGGGCACGACCGTGCGCTGCTCGGTGAAGCTGGTGACGACGAGGATCCTGGCGGGGTTCTGCAGCCGGCGCAGCTCCTTCAACGCCTCGATGCCGTCGGTGCCGGGCATCTTCACGTCCATGAGAACGATGTCGGGGCGCAACTCCTCGGCGCGTGCGACGCCTTCGTCGCCGTCGGCGGCCTCGCCGACCACCTCGATGTCGTCCTGGACCTCCAGGAAGGTGCGCAGTCCGCGCCGCACGACCTGGTGATCGTCGACGATCAGGACTCGGATCGGATCAGCCACCGGGCACCTCCAACTCCACGACCGCTCCCTTGCCGGGCTCGGAGTCGACGGTCAGGGTTCCGCGGACGCCGCTCGCCCTGTCGCGCATCGAGACCAGCCCCAGGTGCCGTCCGGCCCTGCGCACGGCCTGCGGGTCGAAGCCGCGGCCGTCGTCGGCCACGCGCAGCCGCGCCCCCGCAGCCGCGTAGGTGAGGGTGACTCCGACCCGCGAGGCGGACGCGTGGCGCAGCGCGTTGTGGAGGGCCTCCTGCGCGACACGCAGCAGGGCCTCCTCCTGTGCGGCGGGCAAGGCCCGCACCGTGCCCTCGGCGACGAACCCGACCTCGGCGGAGTGCGCGCGGTCGAGCACCTGCGTCTGGGTGCGCAGCGTGGCCACGAGGCCGTCCTCGTCGAGGGCCGCGGGACGCAGTTCGACGACGGCGGCGCGGAGCTCCTCGGAGGCGTCGGCGGCGAGACGGTCGATCTCGTGCAGTTCGTTCTTGGCCCTTGCCGGGTCCCGGTCGACCAGCGCGGTGGCGGCCTGTGCCGTGAGGCGCAGGGAGAAGAGCTTCTGGGCGACGGCGTCGTGCAGGTCGGTTCCGATACGGGCGCGCTCCCCGGCGATGGTCAGTTCACGGCTGCGCTCGTAGAGGCTGGCGTTGGTGAGCGCGATGGCGGCGTGCTGGGCGAGGAGGCGCAGCAGCTGCTCGTCCTCCTCGGTGAAGGCGCAGCCGCGCACCGGCGCCGCTCCCCCACCGGCCGCCGATTCGCCGCGGTCGGCCTCCTGTCCGTGCGCCGGGGACTCCGCGCCGGCGGCGGGCGTGCACCTCTTGTTCGCGAGGAAGAGTGCGCCGAGCACCTCCTCGCCGTCGGCGACGGGCATCCCGAGGAAGTCGGCGAGTTCCGGGTGCGCGCGGGGCCAGCCGCCGAAGCGCGTGTCGTTGCGTACGTCGGCGAGCCGCTGGGGCGTGGCCTCCTGGAGCATCGCGGCGAGGATGCCGTGCTGACGGGGCAGCGGCCCGATGGACTTCCACTGTTCGTCCGTCACCCCGTCCACCACGAACTGCGCGAAGCCGCCGTGGTCGTCGGGCACGCCGAGGGCCGCGTACTCGGCGTCCAGCAGCTCACGGGCCGAGGAGACGATCGTCTGCAGGACGTCGCGGACCTCGAGTTGCCTGTTCATGGAGAGGATCGCGGCGCTGACCGCGGCGAGCCCGGAGCTGCGGAGCATGCCGTCACGGTACCCGCGCGCAGAGCCCTTCGGATCGGCCCGGGGCGGGACCTGGACGGGGGTCCGGAGTCCTAGGACCTGGGACCAGCAGTGTGACCCTGCGTTTATCGCAACTACACACTGCGTAAAAGTAACCGGGTGTGCGGTGTGAGTCGCCGCATAGGACCCAGATCACGTACGAACGTACTTAGTAGACGTTGTCCACTGACCGGACGTGCAGCGCTTGCACGTCAAGGCATCCGCTCTGCTCCAAATCCACTACCAAGGTTAGTAATGGTGATTTTTGCCCGGTGACTGACGGCAGCTGAGAATGACTGCCGCCGCAGCGGCCACCGTCGCTGCGGTCCGCGAACTGGAAGAGGTTTCCTCCCATGAGCGTTCCCAATCCCGAACGCCACGGCAGGCTGTCCCGTCTGCACAAGATCTCTGCGGCGACCGGAGCCGCAGCCGTCGGTGTCACGGCTTTCGCCTTCACCGTCGTGCCAGGTCAGAAGAGCAGCGGGAGCGTGACTGCCGGACCGGAGATGGCGGCCAAGCCCGTCGCACTGCAGACTGCCGCGGACAGCCCGGCCGAGCAGAAGGCGAGCATCGACGCTCAGACCTCTGCCGCGAACGACCGCGCACGCGCACACGCCAAGGCCGAGGCCCGCAAGAAGGCCGAAGCCCGCGCGAAGGCACGGCACGAGGCCGCCGTGAAGGCCGAGCGGGAGCGTGAGCTCGCAGCGAGCCGCTCCGCGGAGCGGAGCAAGGTCAAGTCCCCCTCGGGCTCGCCGCAGCAGATCGCCCGGCAGATCATCGGCGACGAGACCCAGTTCCAGTGCTTCTCGAACATCGTCGAGAAGGAGAGCGGCTGGAACGTGCACGCGCAGAACCCCAGCGGCGCGTACGGGCTCGTGCAGGCTCTGCCCGGCTCCAAGATGGCCTCCGCCGGCCCGGACTGGCGGAACAACGCCGCCACGCAGGTCAAGTGGGGGCTGAACTACATGAAGGACCGCTACGGCAGCCCCTGCGGCGCGTGGTCCTTCTGGCAGTCCAACAACTGGTACTGAGCAGCGGCCGCACGGGCACGCGGCAACGGCTCCGCTCGTAGTGGCGCACACGCCGGAGGCGGCGGCATCCTCTTGTGATGCCGCCGCCTCCTGGCGCGTTGCGGGGTCCGGAGCCCGTCGTCCGGATCGATCCGGGCCCGGCCCCGGTCGCTACTTGCGCATGACCTCGGGCTCGTGGCGGCGCAGCAGCCTCGCCACGACGAAGACCAGGGCGATGCCCAGGCCCAGCAGGACGGCCATGTCCAGCACGTACGTGCCGGCCGTGTGCTCCCACAGCGGGTCCGGGTTGCCCTTCTCCCACGGCAGCAGCGTGTTCATGTCGGCCGTCGCGCCCATCGCGGCCACGGCCCATCGCGAAGGCATCAGCCAGGAGAACTGGCCCACGCCCGGGGTGTCGAAGAGCTGGAAGAGCACGCCGGTGAAGACCACCTGGACGATGGCGAACATGACCAGGAGCGGCATGGTCTTCTCGGCCGTCTTCACCAGCGAGGAGATGATCAGGCCGAACATCATCGAGGTGAAGCCGAGAGTGATCACGGCGAGGGTCATCTCGAGGGCGGGGAGGTTCTCCCCGATGACGCCTTCGGCGGGCAGCTCGCGCGGGGCGAACCCGATGGCGGAGATGATCACGCCCTGCAGGGCCGTGACGATCCCGAGCACGAGGACCTTGCTCATCAGATACGCGGACCGCGAGAGGCCGGTTGCCCGTTCGCGCTCGTAGATGACGCGTTCCTTGATCAGCTCACGTACGGAGTTGGCGGCGCCGGAGAAGCACATTCCGACAGCGATGATGAGCATGATCGTGCTGGCGTCGCGGTTCGTCCGGCCGTTCTTCAACGGGCCGTAACCCAGGCCGAAGTCGCTGGGGATCAGCGTGCTGACCCCGCCGAGGACGACGGGCAGGATCACCGTGAGCGCGAGGAAGCCCTTGTCGGAGGCGATGACCGACACGTAGCGGCGCACCAGCGTCCAGAACTGCGAGCCCCAGCTCTGGGGTTTCTGCGTCCGGGCCGGCGGCGCATGCACCTGCGAGGCTTGCTGCGGGGTGACGGAGTCGAGGTCCGCCGCGTACATCTGGTAGTGCTGCGAGCCGTGCCAGCGGCCCATCCAGTCGTAGTCGCGGTAGTTCTCGAACGCCGAGAAGACGTCCGCCCACGTGCCGTACCCGAAGAAGTTCAGCGCCTCCTCGGGAGGCCCGAAGTAGGCGACGCCTCCACCGGGGGCCATCACCAGCAGCTTGTCGCACAGGCCCAGTTCGGCCACGGAGTGGGTGACGACGAGCACCGTGCGGCCGTCATCGGCGAGGCCGCGCAGCAGCTGCATCACGTCGCGGTCCATGCCCGGGTCGAGCCCCGAGGTGGGTTCGTCCAGGAAGATCAGCGACGGCTTGGTCAGCAGTTCCAGGGCGACGGAGACGCGCTTGCGCTGGCCGCCGGAGAGCGAGGTGACCTTCTTGTCCGCGTGCACGTCGAGCTTCAGCTCGGCGAGCACCTCCTCGACGCGGGCGTTGCGCTCGGCCTCCGCGACGTCGCCGGGGAAGCGCAGCCGGGCCGCGTAGCGCAGCGCCGTGCGGACCCTCAGCTCCTTGTGCAGGATGTCGTCCTGCGGCACGAGGCCGATGCGCTGTCGCAGCTCGGCGAAGTGCTGGTAGAGGTTCCGGCCGTCGTAGAGGACCTCGCCGACGTCGGCCGGGCGGTAGCCGGTCAGCGCGCGCAACAGCGTCGACTTGCCGGAGCCGGACGGGCCGATGACGCCGACGAGCGACTTCTCGGGGACGCCGAAGGTGACGTTGTCGAGGATCACCTTCCCGTTGTCGACCTTCACGGTGAGGTGGCGGGCGGAGAAGGTGACCTCTCCGGTGTCCACAAACTCCTCGAGCCGGTCGCCGACCAGCCGGAAGGTGGAGTGGCCGACGCCCACGGTGTCCTGCGGAGTGATCACCGTGGAGCCCGACTTGGGCAGTGGCTGGCCGTTGACGTACGTGCCGTTGTGCGAGCCCAGGTCGTGGATCTCGAAGCGGCCGTCGGGCGAGGCGCGGAACTCGGCGTGGTGCCGGGAGACCTGGAGGTCGGAGACGACCAGTTCGTTCTCCAGGGCACGGCCGATCCGCATCACCCTGCCGAGGGAGAGCTGGTGGAAGGTGGTGGGGCTGCGGTCGCCGCCCTGCCCCGAGGGGGGCGGGCTCTGGCGGGGTGCGCCCTGCTGCGGTATGCGTCCCTGCTGCGGGTGGGGGTGCATCGGCTGCTGGCCCTGGTAGCCCTGCTGCGGCACTGCGGCCTGCTGGTGCTGGAACGGCTGCTGCTGGGCGGGCGGCTGCTGCCAGCCCGGGTTCTGCTGCGGCTGTTGCTGTGGTGGCTGGTGCGGCTGTGGCTGCTGCTGCCAGGCCTGCGGTTGCTGCTGGGGCTGCTGCGCCTGCTGGTGCTGCTGAGGTGGTGCCTGCATGGCACCGGCCGGCGATGCTTGGGGGTGCCCGCCTCCCTGCCGCTGCGGCTCCGGCGCTGGCGTCCGCGCTCCCTGGACGTCACCGCCGGGAGCCTGCGCCGCTCCGCCTCCCGAGAGGTCGAGCTTCGGTCCGTCGGTGGCGTTGCCCAGACGTACGGTCATGCCGGGGCGGAGCTCCGTCTGCTGGATGCGCTGCCCTTGTACGTACGAGCCGTTGGTGCTCCCCTGGTCCTCGATGACCCAGCTGTGACCGCCCCATCTGATGGTGGCGTGCCGCCAGGAGACCCTGGCGTCGTCGATCACCACGTCCCCCTGCGGATCGCGCCCCACGCGATACGGTCTGGACGGTTCGAGCGTCCAGGTCCTGCCGTTCAATTCCAGTACGAGTTCCGGCACTCCATGCCCCACAAAGTTGTCCCCCGAGTGACTCCCTGCGCGGGGAGCCTAGGGATGGCGAACATCGTTGGGAACTATTTCAGGCCCGGGCCCTGGACAGGAAGTCGCCCCATGTCACAACCCCACGTCAGCTGTGACGGGCCGGGGACGGGCCTGTACCGGGCGGGAAAGAGAGCTGCTCACGGCGCTCGCTGGGCACGGGGAGCCCTGAGGAGAGCCCGCCCACGACCGCAAGCCCCCCGGGGGTCTCCCGCGCCCCTCAGCGATACGGTTGAAGCACCATGACCACATCGCCGGGCGCGCCGCCCTCGTACGCCGATACCCCCACCCTCCTGGTGAAGATCTTCGGAAAGGACCGGCCCGGCATCACGGCCGGTCTGTTCGAGACCCTCGCCGCCTTCGCCGTGGAGGTCGTCGACATCGAACAGCTCGTGACCCGTGGCCGCATCACGCTGTGCGCCCTGGTAACCGCCCCCGGACCGGCCGAGGACTCGGGCGCCGCGCAGGGCACGGCGAGCGAGGGCGAACTGAGGGCCACCGTCCACGGCTGGGCCGAGTCCATGGGCCTCGAGGCCGAGATCATCTCCGGCAGGGGCGACAACGAGCCGCGCGGGACCGGCCGTTCACATGTGACGGTGCTCGGTCAGCCGCTCACCGCCGGTTCGACGGCCACCATCGCAGCGAGCATCACTGCCACAGGCGGGAACATCGACCGCATCTTCCGGCTCGCCAAGTACCCGGTCACGGCAGTCGAGTTCGACGTGTCCGGCGCCGAGACCCCGATGCTGCGCACCGCGCTCGCGCTGGAGGCGTCCAAGCACGGCGTCGACATCGCCGTGGTCGCCTCCGGACTGCAGCGCAGGGCGCAGCGGCTGGTCGTCATGGACGTCGACTCCACGCTGATCCAGGACGAGGTGATCGAACTCTTCGCGGCACACGCCGGCTGCGAGGACGAGGTCGCGGAGGTCACCGCCCGCGCCATGCGCGGCGAGCTGGACTTCGAGCAGTCCCTGCACGCGCGTGTGGCGCTGCTCGAAGGGCTGGACGTCTCCGTCGTCGACAAGGTGCGCAAGGACGTGCGTCTCACGCCCGGCGCGCGCACCCTCGTGCGCACCCTCAAGCGTCTCGGCTACCAAGTGGGCATCGTCTCCGGCGGGTTCACGCAGGTGACCGACGCGCTCCAGGACGAGCTGGGTCTCGACTTCGCCGCCGCCAACACCCTGGAGGTCGTGGAGGGCAAGCTCACCGGCCGCGTCACCGGTGACATCGTGGACCGCGAGGGCAAGGCGCGGCTGCTGCGCCGTTTCGCCTCCGAGGCGGGCGTGCCGCTCGCGCAGACGGTCGCGATCGGCGACGGCGCCAACGATCTCGGCATGCTCAACGCGGCCGGGCTCGGCGTCGCCTTCAACGCCAAGCCCGTGGTGCGCGAGGCAGCCCACACCGCCGTGAACGTGCCGTTCCTGGACACCGTCCTGTACCTGCTCGGGGTGACGCGGGAAGAGGTCGAGGCCGCCGACTGCACCGGCGAGGACGAGGTCGCCGAGGACGGCGGCCCGGTGCGGGAGGGCGCGGAGGCGGGCCGTCCCTCCGGCGAGGGCTGAATCCGCGGCCGCGTGACGCCGCGGCGGCCTCAACGCCCGGCTGCGCGGGGCGAATTCGCTGGCCCCGGGCAACCGCGACGCCGAAGCGGACATGGACACAGCGACGGTGCCCCCGGCCGTGACGGCCGGGGGCACCTCTCTACGCGTGAAGCTGCGGACTACTCCGGTGGCTCGTGCGGCTCCCAGTAGTCGGTGAGCGTGGCGACGCCGGGCTCGAGGGACTTCCAGGAGCCGTCGAAGCGGAGGACCGCGACCGTCGAGGTCGGGAAGCCGTTACGCGTCATGCGCTCGAGGGTGTCGCCCTCGGCGTCTCCCGTCAGGGCCTCGGCGACGCCCTGGATTCCGGGGTTGTGCCCGACGACGAGCAGGTCCTGGACCTCCTCGGACACATCGTTGAGCACCGCGATGATCTCGCCGGGCGAGGCCTCGTACAGGCGCTCCTCGTACACGGTCTTGGGACGCTGCGGCAGGTGGTGGACGGCAAGTTTCCAGGTCTCACGGGTGCGGACGGCAGTCGAGCAGAGGGTCAGTCCGGGGGCGATGCCGTGCGAGGCGAGCCACTCTCCGACGACCGGGGCGTCCTTGCGGCCGCGGTCCGCGAGGGGACGCTCATGGTCAGCCACCTCAGGCCAGTCGGCCTTGGCGTGCCGGACAAGGACGATACTGCGGGGCACATCGACGCTCATGTTTCCCAGCTTCGCACGAAACGTGGTGCAGGGCGGAGGGTGTTGACAGTGCTCAGAAGCACGCGGAGGGCTGACGTCTCCCGTTCGTCAGCCCAGCAGCACCTGCGCCACACGCTCCAGGACGGCTGCGATCAACGCTCCCCCGGCACCTTCCGGCTGCTGCTGCGCCGCACCGGCCTCGCCGCCGCCGAGCAGCAGCGCGAGCAGCAACGCGAAGGCGAGTACCGGCAGGACGGCCGCCCACCACGGCAGCTGCGTGCGGCCTGCCGCGGGCGGAGAGTGCTGCCGCACGGACGGCGCCTGTGACGCGGAGCGGTGGCTGCGGGCACGGGCCGTGGTCATGGGGCTCGCCCTCCTGGTTCCGTGGATCGCCGACTGTGTGAGACGACGCTACGGAAGCGGGAGCGGGCGCCCCATCCGGTGACCCACCCACTTCTCCCTGACTCGGCCCCCCTAGGGGTGGTGGGGTCAGCCCCACCACCCCCGGGGGCGACCGTGGGGATCAGGGTGCCGCGATGGAGGCGACGATCCCGATGAGGATCATGATTCCGAAGATCAGGGCGAGAATCAGGAGCAGCTTCTTCTGTCCGTTCTCCGGATGGGGTTCGAGCACTGGCATGCGTTCAGTCTCGCACCTACCGGCCGTCCTCGATCACGCGGTCCCGTCCCGCCAGTACGCCAGTCACCGTCTGCGCGAGCAGCAGCCCGGTCATCAGCAGCAGCGGTGCGTGCCAGCCGCCGAAGGCGTCGTGGAGTGCCCCGACGAGCAGCGGGCCCGGGATCGAGAGCAGGTATCCCGTGCTCTGCGCGAAGGCGGAGAGCTTGACCACGCCGGCGCTGGAGCGCGACCGGAGGCTGATCATCGTAAGCGCAACGGGGAAGGCGCAGTTGGCGATCCCCAGCAGCAGCGCCCACAGCCAGGCGCCCCCGGCAGGAGCGAGCCACAGCCCCGCGTACCCGGTGAGACCGCACAGGCCGAGGGCCACCACGAGCGGGCCCTGGTGCCGCATGCGGGTCGCCAGGCGCGGGACCACGAAGGCGAGCGGTACGCCCATGCCCATCGTGACGGCGAGCATCAGGCCCGCGGACGAGGCGGAGACGCCCGCGTCACGGAAGATCTGCGGCAGCCAGCCCATGATGATGTACGCGGCGGTCGCCTGGAGCCCGAAGAAGATTCCGAGCGCCCAGGCGGTGGGCGAAGTGCCCACGCGGATGCGTGCGCTCTCGCGCGCGGGACGCGGTGACGAGGACTCCGCTCCCGCCGGACCGTCCTCGTCGGCCCCGGGATCAGCGTCCGCGGCCGGCTCCGCCCGCCGGCTGACCGGGTCCTTGAGCACCACCAGCCACGGCAGGGCAGCGAGTACCCCGAGCAGCGCCCACGCACCGAGCCCGGCGCGCCAACTGCCGCCCAGCGCCTCGGTCATGGGCACCGTGACGGCCGCCGCGCAGGCCGTGCCGAGCGCCAGGCCCATCGAGTACAGGCCGGTCATCGCACCGATGCGGGTGGGGAACCAGCGCTTGACGACGACAGGCATCAGCACGTTGCTCACCGCGATGCCGGCGAGGGCGAGAGCGCTCGCCGCGAGGAAGGCCACCGTGCCGCCGGCCAGCGGCCGCAGCGCCAGCCCCGCGGTGATCGCCACCATGCCGGCGAGCACGACCGGGACGGGGCCACGGCGCCGGGCGAGGCGGGGCGCGAGGCTGCCGAAGACGGCGAAGCACAGCGCGGGCACGGACGTCAGCAGCCCCGCCACGGTGCCGCTCATGCCCAGGTCGCTGCGCACTTCCTTCAGCAGCGGGCCGAGGGCGGATATGGCGGGACGGAGATTGAGAGCGGCAAGGACGAGACCCACGGCGACCACGCGCACCGCCCAGCGCGGCGCGCTCGCGGCCGCCGTGCCCGGGAGTCCTGGGCGGCCAGTGCCGCGTGAAGAAGCCGGGGATGCCCCGGCCTTCGCCTTTCCGTCGGCGTGGTTCAGTCCGTCTTCCGTCATTACCATGACTCCCATCATAGAATCATGGGATGAATAGACTCTAACGCGTCCCTTCCTACCGGAGAACCCGCCGTGACGAACCGGCTCGACGAAGCGCCGGCTCCGCCCCTGGGAGTTTCAGATGACCCTGTCCTCACCGCAGCGTTCCGCCCTCGCCGACCAGGTGATCGCGGCGCTGCGCACGCAGATCACCTCGGGAGAGTGGCCGGTTGGCACCCGGATCCCCACGGAGCCCGAGCTGGTGGAGGAGCTGGGGGTGGCTCGCAACACCGTCCGTGAAGCGGTACGCGCACTCGCGCACAACGGGCTGCTGGACATCCGGCAGGGCTCAGGGACGTACGTCGTCGCGACGAGCGAGCTGGCCGGGGTCATGCACCGCCGCTTCGCCGACGCCGATCCGCGCCATGTCGCGGAGATGCGGGCCGCGTTGGAGACCTCGGGGGCACGGCTGGCGGCGCTGCGGCGCACCGAGCAGGACATGGCGCAGCTGGACGCGCTGCTGGAGCGGCGCGAGACGGCATGGGAATCAGGCGACGCGGAGCGCTTCGTCGAGGCCGACGCCTCGCTGCACCTGGGCGTGCTCAACTCCTCGCACAACGACGTGCTGACGGCGCTCTACGCGGACCTCGGCGAAGTGATGCGCGACTTCCTCCGCCTCGACATCGGTGAGGAGCTGCATCCCGAGTCGCACATGGACCATGCCCGTCTGATCGAGGCGATCCGCGCGGGCGACGAGGAGGGGGCGGCCCGGGAGGCCGCCTCCCACACGCAGGAATGGCGCTGCGGTTCGCGGAATTCGGGCGACCCGCAAGGCACGAAGGCCAGGCGGAGCACGAAGGGCCGGGGAAGGACGGGGAGTCCGCCCCGGCACTCCTGAACTGCCGTGGTGCTGAACTGCCGTGGTGCGCCTGCGGGTTCCGCGGATCCCCGGGTCAGGCACCCATCATGTGAACGCCGCCGTCGACGTGCACGATCTCGCCCGTCGTCTTCGGGAAGAAGTCCGAGAGCAGGCCGACGACGCCGCGGCCCGCCGGGTCGGGGTCGGTCAAGTCCCAGCCGATCGGGGCCCGGTGGTTCCAGACGTCCGCCAACTCCTCGAAGCCCGGGATGGACTTGGCCGCCATCGACTTGAGTGGGCCCGCGGAGACGAGGTTGCAGCGCACGTTCCGCGCGCCCAAGTCGCGGGCCAGATAGCGGTTGGTGGACTCGAGGGCCGCCTTGGCCACGCCCATCCAGTCGTACTTCGGCCATGCGATCTGCGCGTCGAAGGTCAGACCCACGACCGAACCGCCCCGCGGCATCAGCGGAAGACAGGCCGTCGTAAGGGACTTGAGCGAGTAGGCGGAGACGTGGACGGCCGTGCCGACGTCCTCCCAGCTCGCCTCGAGGAAGTTGAACGCCCCCTGCGGGCCGAAGGCGATGGAGTGGACGATCCCGTCGAGCCCGTCGACGTGTTCGGTCACCCTCTCCGCGAGTGAGTCCAGGTGCTCCTGGTCGGTCACGTCCAGCTCGATGACCGGCGCCTCCTTCGGGAGGCGCTTGGCGATCCGCTGCACCAGGGACATCCGGCCGTAACCGGTGAGCACGACCTCCGCGCCCTCCTCCTGTGCGACCTTCGCCGCGTGGAAGGCGATCGACCCGTCGGTCAGTACTCCGGTGACGAGGATGCGCTTGCCTGCGAGGATTCCGCTCATCTCAGTGCCCCATGCCCAATCCGCCGTCGACAGGAATGACGGCTCCGGTGATGTACGCGGCCTCGTCGGAGGCGAGGAAACGGACGGAGGCGGCGACCTCCTCCGGCTGGGCGTAGCGCCCCAGCGGGACCTGCTCGACGATGTTCGCGCGCTGCTCGTCGCTGAGTGCCTTCGTCATGTCGGTGTCGACGAAGCCCGGCGCGATCACATTGCACGTGATGTTACGGGAGCCCAGCTCACGGGCGATCGACCGGGCGAACCCGATGAGACCGGCCTTGGAGGCGGCGTAGTTGGCCTGCCCCGCAGAGCCGAGCAGCCCGACGACGGAGGAGATCAGCACGATGCGGCCGGTGCGGGCCCGCAGCATCCGCTTGGTCGCCCGCTTGACCACGCGGAAGGTGCCGGTGAGGTTGGTCTCCAGCACGGTGCTGAAGTCCTTTTCGGACATCCGCAGCAGCAACTGGTCGCGGGTGACACCGGCGTTGGCGACGAGCACCTCCACCGGGCCCTGCTTCTCCTCGATCTCCTTGTAGGCCCCCTCCACCTGTTCGGGATCGGTGATGTCGCACCTGACCG
The DNA here is from genome assembly GCF_015910445.1 of Streptomyces bathyalis. Classification (NCBI taxonomy): domain Bacteria; kingdom Bacillati; phylum Actinomycetota; class Actinomycetes; order Kitasatosporales; family Streptomycetaceae; genus Streptomyces; species Streptomyces bathyalis. The sequence goes on along the minus strand of NZ_CP048882.1, from coordinate 6,341,588 downwards.
CGAGGCAGCCGAGGTCCGTGAGCTCCTTCGGGGGTTCGCCCGTACGGTAGGTGACTGCGACGTCGTCCCCCGCGTCGGCGAAGGCCCGCGCTATGGCGAGGCCGATGCCGCGGTTGCCTCCCGTGACCAGTACGGAGCGGCTCAAGAGGGACCACCCTTTCTGCGATCTCCGCGCTGCCGCGTGCGTGACGAGGAAGGCGGCCGGTGTCTGTCCCTAGGAAAGCTATATGCGCGCGGCCCGATTCAGGGAATGGGGCAGCGACAGGGGGGCGGACGGCCTCCTGTGGGGTCTCCACAGATACCCGCGGTCACCTGGGGCCGCCGGAAGGTGCCGCGGTGCCGGAAGGCGCCGCGGTGCCGGAAGGTGCCGTACTGCCGGGAGGTGCCGTACTGCCGGAAGGACGGCGGCCACCGGCAGCCCGCCCGGCACGAATAGACTCGTCGGCGACCCTGATCCGCTTCTATCCCCAGGACAGAACGTGACACGCCTCGGCGACTCCGTACAGCGCGCCAGCCGGCTGCTGGCCCAGGACCTCTCCTCCGACACCATCGTCGAGCAGCTGCTCGCCGAGACGGGGTCGCGCCGCTATCTGGATCTGAGCGATCTTCCGGCGAAGGAGCAGGCCGCGCTGATCGGTGCGCGCGCGGTCGAGGTGCTTCCGTCGGTGGAGAAGCTCGCGGAGGCGATCGAGACCAAGCAGGCGCAGGGCAAGGGCCTGCACGTGAAGCTGGGCATCGACCCGACCGCCGCCGACGTGCACCTCGGCCACGCGGTGCAGATGATCGTTCTGAGCCGGTTCCAGCGGATGGGACACGATGTCACGCTGATCATCGGTGACTTCACGGCGAAGATCGGCGATCCGTCGGGGCGTACGGCCGAGCGTCCGGCGCTGACCGACGAGGACATCGCGAAGAACCTCTCGGGTTACCAGGAGCAGGTCCGGCCGTTCTTCGACTTCGAGAACGTCAGCTTCCGCAACAACAGCCACTGGCTGGGCGAGATCGGGTTCGCGCAGCTGATCACCCTGCTCGCGCAGGTGCCCGCCTCGGCGCTGCTCCAGCGCGAGGACTTCCGCAACCGGCTCGCACAGGGCTCCGGCCTGACGATGTCCGAGCTGATCTACCCCGTGGCGATGGCCCTGGACTCCGTCGAGCTGGACTGCGACATCGAACTGGGCGGCGTCGACCAGCTGTTGAACATGCAGATGGGACGGCGGCTGATGGAACTGCACGCGCAGCGCCCCCAGATGATCGCCGCGATGCCGCTCATCGAGGGCACGGACGGCTCGGGCGCCAAGATGTCGAAGTCCAAGGAGAACTACATCGGCCTGACCGCCGGCGGGGACGATGTGTTCGGCAAGATCATGTCGATCCCGGACCGGCTGATGGTGCCGTACCTGCGTGCCTGGACGGAGTGGACGGACGCCGAGATCGACCAGGTGGTCGCCCGTATCGAGGCCAAGTCGCTGCACCCGATGGACCTGAAGAAGGTGTTGGCGGGTGAGGTGGTCGGCGCGCTCCACGGGCCGGAGGCGGCGCAGGCCGCCCGGGCGCACTTCACGGCGCAGTTCTCGAAGAAGTCGTTCGCGGACGTGGAGACGCTGCCGACCGTGGACGCCAAGGAGCACGGCGGCGAGGGCATCGCGGCAATCCTCACCCGGGTGCTGGAGTTCACCCCCAGCGCCTCGGCCGCGCGGCGCATCGCCAAGCAGAACGGGCTGCGGCTCGTCGTCGCGGCGGAGGCGGGCGGCGAGCAGCAGGCCATCGTGCTGCCCGAGGCCGACGCCCTGCGTCCCCTCGCCGAGGTGGTGCCCGAGAAGCTGGCCGAGGCCGGCGTGAGCGGGACGGTCTACCTCAAGGCCGGCCGGAGGATCGCCCAGATCGAAGGCCTCTGAGCAACGGGCGGCCGGCCGGGAGTCTTGGCCCGCCCGCAGCCCGGAGCCCGTGCGTCCCCGCCCTCGTAGCCGGGGCGGGACGCACGGATCCGCCCCTCACATGCGTGCCCGCTGGCCCCTGCCCCTCCCTCTGATGTTCTGCCACAGCGGTGAGCCGATCGCCACCAGCAGTACGGCGCCGCCGAGTTGGAGGCCGTGGCGGATCCAGTCGAAGCCACTGGTGACGCCCACACCCGCCCATGAGGCGATCGCGTTGCCGAGGACGCCTCCCAGAAGGCCGAAGATCACGGTCAGCCAGAGGGGGATGCGCTGTCTGCCCGGGATGATCGCCCGGGCGAGCACACCCAGCACCAGCCCGACGATGATCGCCCACAACCAGTTCATCGCACCTCCGTAGAGCGCCGGGTCCGCTGCGGCCCCGGCTCCTCGTGCCCTCGCCGGCGTAGTCCGTGCGCCGTCAGCTTGGCGCCGTACCGGCTACGCCGCACTGCGGAGTGGTCCGTACGGGCTGTGCCGCAGCATGACCGGTCCACACGACCGGGCGGCCCGGTCTCGAACCCGTCCGACCCCGGGCGTACCGTGAGAGAGGTCGTGTCCCCGGTGGCAGGCCGGGCGACCGGCCCGGGTGAGGTGGTGAGAGTGATGCGGAAGCAGCGCGGAGCCGAGGTCTTCCAGATCACCGGAGCCCGTCGGTCGCTCGACGACGATGTGCGCGGCAGGCAGCGGCGCTATGTGATCTCGATGCTGATCCGGACGGCGTCGGTGCTGCTGACCGTCGTCCTGTGGAACGTTCAGCGCCCGTTGGCCGTTGTGACGCTCGTGGTGGGCGCCTTGCTGCCGTACGTGGCCGTGGTGATCGCCAACGCGGGCCGGGAGAACGCTTCTTCGATGCCGTCGGCCTTCGTGCCCACGCACACGCGGCCCGCGCTCCCGTCGTCCGACTCGGTACCGGAAGCCCGCCGCGAGGCGGCCGACGGACCGTCCGGCGACCGGAGTTGAGCAGGCCGCCCGGCACCCGTGCGTAAAAGCTCAAGAAAAGCTCAGATCAATCATGTTGTTCCGCTGCACCTCGCAGGGGTCCCCGTGCCATACTTCATAAGCGCTCCGCATCCCCCGTCGGAGCGACAGACCGACGCCGGGCGGCTCCCCCCGTGGCTGCCCGGCGTCGCTTGTCTTCCGGGCCCGGGTGTTGGATAGGGGCCGTGTCTTCAAAGCCTTCTTCGCCTTTCCCGTTCCAGCCCTCCGGCCCGCCCGGCGACGGCGAGGCCTCCGAGAGCCCGATCTGCTCGGCCAAGGGCTGCCGTGCCCCCGCTGTGTGGGTACTGGCCTGGAACAACCCCAAGCTGCACACTCCGGAGCGCCGCAAGACATGGCTGGCCTGCGACGAGCACCGGGAGCACCTGTCGTCCTTCCTGGACATGCGGGGCTTCCTCAAGGACGTCGTCCGCCTCACGGAGTGGGAGGAGGGCGGCGGCCCCGGGCGCTCAGCCGCCGATGGCTGACATCGGACGGCCGGGCTGCACGAAGGCCCGTCGCGAGGTGATGCCGTGCCGGACGAAGGTGCGGACGGACAGATGTCCCGCCCGGAGTACTCACCTGGACGAGTTCGCGCGTCGAGCAGGGTGCCCAACGCTCTGACCTCAAGAAAAGCTCAGATCAATCGAATTGTTCCGGTGCACGTCGCAGGGGCCGCCGTGCCATCCTTCGAGGGCGTTCCGCACCCCGCGCCGGAGCGACGGGCCGACGCCGGGCAGCTTCCCCTTCGACGGTCCCGTCATCACCGGCTGGGGGATTTCTTGCACGACGTCTGAAAGGCGAAGGTGTGGTTGATCTCCAACAGAGCACGCGCAAGCACTGGACCGGCCCCGAGAAGTGGCAGGTCTGGATCGGACTGCTCGGCTTAGTCGTAGCAGTCGTCGGATGCGTCGGGCAGCTCGTCCGATAGGGCGCCCGCCCGTGAGACGGTCGCGGCCAGGGCACTGCAGAAGCAGAAAGCCCGGCCGATTGCTGGGCGACCGGGCTTGTGAACTGCATTGAAGGGTCTGGCTCGGGTTGCCTCCCGGGTCGGGCCCTTCAGTGTCGCTCGGGGGTTGGATGCAGACACACTCCCGTCCGACACAAAGAACTGTACTGGCGCGGCGGCCACAGTGGAGCTGGTTCTACGCTCGGGGATCCATCCGTCCCCCTGAACGTGCTGCTCAGGCAGGAGTGACTCCCCGCGCGACGGGACCGCCGCACCGGTTCTCAACAGCGGCCGCCGCCCCCCGGCGCTCAGCCGCCGATGGCTGACATCGGACGGTCGGGCTGCACGAAGGACGGGTCGTCGATGCCGGCGCCCGCCTTCTTGCCCCACATTGCCTGCCGCCAGCGCGCGGCGACCTCCCCGTCCTCCGCGCCGGAGCGCAGCGCGCCGCGCAGATCGGACTCCTCCGTGGCGAACAGGCAGGTGCGCACCTGGCCGTCGGCCGTCAGGCGCGTACGGTCGCAGGCGCGGCAGAAGGGCCGGGTGACCGAGGCGATGACACCGACGCGGTGCGGGCCGCCGTCGACGATCCACCGCTCGGCGGGAGCGGATCCCCGCTCGTCCTGACCTTCGGGGGTGAGGCTGAAGCGGGAGTTGAGCGACTCCAGGATGTCCCCGGCGGTGATCATGCCGTCGCGCTGCCAGCCGTGCTGGGCGTCGAGCGGCATCTGCTCGATGAAGCGGAGCTCGTAGCCGTGTTCCATGGCCCAGGCGAGAAGTTCGGGCGCCTCACCGTCGTTGAGACCAGGCATCAGAACGGAGTTGACCTTCACCGGAGTCAGGCCCGCGTCTCGCGCCGCGGCAAGACCGCGCAGCACATCCGCGTGCCGCTTGCGGCGGGTCATCCGCTGGAAGACCTCCGGATCGAGGGTGTCCAGCGAGACGTTGACCCGGTCGAGGCCGGCGTCGCGCAGCGCGACCGCCGTACGTTCGAGACCGATCCCGTTCGTGGTGAGTGAGAGCTTCGGACGGCGCGGCAGGGCCGCGCAGCGCTCGACGATGCCGGTGAGACCCGGCCGGAGCAGCGGCTCGCCTCCGGTGAACCGGACTTCCTCGACGCCGAGTTCGTCGACGGCGATGCGCACGAGGCGGACGATCTCGTCGTCCGTGAGCAACTCCGGTTTGGCCAGCCACTGCAGGCCTTCCTCGGGCATGCAGTACGTGCAGCGCAGATTGCAACGGTCAGTCAGCGAAACGCGCAAGTCGGTGGCGACCCGGCCGTATGTGTCGAGCAGCATTGCTGGCGGCCCTCCCACGGATTGTGCCGATGCTTCGCAGCGTACGGGACGCCACCGACATTCAACAGATCGTTGAAGTCAGCGGCGTCCCGCATGCGTGGCGCTCAGAGTGCGCCGTGGCCCGTCAGGGAGCGCACCTCCAGTTCCGCGTGCTTCTCCACCGCGCTGTCCTCCTTGGAGATGACCGAGCCGAGCCAGCCCAGCAGGAAGCCGAGCGGGATCGAGATCAACCCCGGGTTGGACAGCGGGAAGTAGGCGAAGTCTGCTTCGGGGAACATCGAGGTCGGCATGCTGGTGACAACGGGCGAGAAGAACACCAGCACGACCGAGGAGATGAGCCCGCCGTAGATCGACCACAGCGCGCCCTGGGTGGTGAACCGCTTCCAGAAGAGGCTGTAGAGGATCGTCGGAAGGTTGGCGGACGCCGCAACCGCGAAGGCGAGGGCGACGAGTCCGGCCACGTTCAGACCGCCGGCGAAGATGCCGAGGCCGATGGCCACGCCTCCGATGATCACCGACGAGATGCGGGCCGCGCTGACCTCCTCCTTCTCGGTCGCCTGCCCCTTCCGGATCACGTTCGCGTACAGGTCGTGCGCGAAGGACGAGGACGACGCGAGCGTGAGTCCCGCGACCACCGCGAGGATCGTCGCGAAGGCGACAGCCGAGATCATCGCGAGAAGGATCGCCCCTCCGGTCGAGTCGGCGCCGCCGCCGATCTCCTGGGCGAGCAGCGGTGCAGCGGTGTTGCCCGCCGGGTCCGATCCGGTGATCGTCTTCTGGGAGAGCAGCGCGGCAGCACCGAAGCCGAGCGCGATGGTCATCAGGTAAAAGACCCCGATGATGCCGATCGCCCAGTTCACGGACTTACGGGCCGCATTGGCCGTCGGGACGGTGTAGAAGCGGATCAGGATGTGCGGCAGCCCGGCGGTGCCCAGGACAAGCGCGAGCCCCAGCGAGATGAAGTCGATCTTCGAGGTGGCGCTCACCCCGTACTTCAGGCCCGGCTCCAGGAACGCGGCGCCCTTGCCGCTGTTCTCGGCGGCGGCGCCCAGCAGGCTGGAGAGGTTGTAGTTGAACTTGTGGAACACCAGCACGGTGACGATGAGCGTGCCCGCGATGAGCAGCACGGCCTTGATCATCTGCACCCAGGTGGTGCCCTTCATGCCTCCGATCGTCACGTAAAGGATCATGACGACACCGACGAGGACCACGATCAGGTTCTTGCCCGCATCACCGGAGATGCCCAGCAGCAGGGCGACGAGCGCGCCAGCGCCGACCATCTGCGCCAGCAGGTAGAAGATCGAGACGATGATCGTGGAGATGCCCGCCGCCGTACGGACGGGGCGCTGCCGCATCCGGAAGGCCAGGACGTCGCCCATCGTGTACCGGCCGGAGTTGCGCAGGGGCTCGGCGACGAGCACCAGAGCGACCAGCCACGCGACCAGGAAGCCGATGGAGTAGAGGAAGCCGTCGTATCCGGACAGCGCGATCGCGCCGGCGATACCGAGGAACGAGGCGGCCGACATGTAGTCGCCGGAGATCGCCAGACCGTTCTGGAAACCGCTGAACTCGCGGCCGCCGGCGTAGAAGTCCGTGGCGTCCTTCGTCTTGCGGCCGGCCCAGACCGTCACACCCAGCGTGAGCAGGACAAAGACGGTGAACAGTGTGACGATCAGAGTGCGGTGCTGGCTTGCGCCCTCGGCCGCGAGCTGCAGCTGCCCCGGTGACGAGGCCAGCGAGTGCGTGAGGCTCATGCTTCACCGTCCAGACGGTTCTTGATGGCCTTGCCCTTCGGGTCGAGCTTGGCCGCGGCGTGACGGGAGTACCACCAGGCGATGAGGAAGGTGGTCAGGAACTGGGCGAGCCCCAGGACGAAGGCGACGTTGATCGTGCCGACGACCTTGGTCGCCATGAACCCGCCGGCGTAGTTCGACAGCAGCACGTACAGCAGGTACCAGGCGACGAAGCCCAGAGTGAGGGGAAACGCGAATGACCGGAAAGCGCTGCGCAGCTCTCCGAACTCCGCGCTCTGCTGCACCTGCATGTAGTCCGTGCCGTCCGGTGGCGCAGACCTCTCGTTCTCTTGTGCTGAGTCCACGGGAACTCCAGTCGATGTGGGTGCTGGGTGAGGAAAATGAGCAGGTCGGGGTGTAGATACCAGCAGTGCAGTGCGGCGCATCGTAGATCTTCACAAGGGCCTGGCAACAGGGGGATGTCGTTGAGACACGGAAGAGTTATCGAAGACAAACCCGGGCCATCTTCGGGATTCCATTGCTGAGCAGCACCGAACGACGCTAAGTTCCCATCTCTGTGGTCAACTTCGGACAACATGGAGATCCCATGGATTCGCAACATTCCAGGCGGTGGCGAAGACTCGCGATGCCGCTGGGACTGGTTCTGACTGCTTCGCTGGGGCTGGCGGGAGCCGCCGTGGCAAGCGGACAGGACGCGCCCGCATCCACGAAGAAGGACGGCGAGAAACTGAGCTACGTCGTCAACACGGAGGCGGACGCCGGCACGGTGAAGCGTGTCAAGAAGGAGATATCGAAGGCGGACGGCAAGGTCGTCACCGCGTACGGGAAGATAGGCGTCATCGTCGCGCACTCGTCGAACGCGAAGTTCGCGGAGACCATGCGCTCGGTGAAGGGCGTGGAGACGGCAGGCGCGACCCGCACTGCTCCTCTCGAGAGCGCCTCCACCACAGACGTGGGGAAGCCGCAGTTTCTGAAGGTGCCGAAGTCGGCGACCGGGTCCGAGGCGAAGGCAAAGGCCCTGGCCGAGGACAAGGAGCCCCTTGAGTCCCTGCAGTGGGACAAGCGGGCCATCAGGGCGGACAAAGCCAGCAAGATCGACCAGGGCAGCAAGAACGTCACCGTCGGTGTGATCGACACCGGTGTGGACGACACGCACCCCGACCTCTCGGCCAACTTCTCGGCCAAGCAGTCGGCCAACTGCGTGGGCGGGAAGGCCGACACCACGAAGGGTGCCTGGCGTCCCTACGACCCGGCGAACGACTACCACGGCACGCACGTGGCGGGCATCGTCGCCGCCCCGCGCAACGGGGTCGGCGTCGCCGGCGCCGCGCCGGGTGTGAAGGTCGCCTCGCTGAAGGTCTCCGAGCCCGAGACCTCGCTCTTCTTCAGCGAAGCAGTGGTCTGCGCGATGGTCTTCGCCGCCGACCACGGCATCGAGATCACCAACAACAGCTATTACACGGACCCCTGGCTCTACAACTGCTCCGACGACCCGGACCAGAAGGCGATCACCGACGCCGTGAGCAGGGCCGTGAAGTACGCGACGAACAAGGGCGTCACCCACGTCTCGTCCGCGGGCAACTCCTCGCACGACCTGGCCGCGACCGAGATCAAGGACGACACCAGCCCTGACGACTCCAAGCCCGTGGAGCGCACGGTCAACCCGGCGGAGTGCCCGGACATCCCGAGCATGCTGCCCGGAGTGACCTCGGTCTCCTCCACCGGTGCCGAGGACGGGAAGTCCTACTTCTCCAACTACGGCCTCAACCAGGTCGATCTCTCAGCGCCCGGTGGCGACCGCCGCTACCAGACGCCTGAGGAGCCGGCCAAGGACGGTGGCGTGCTCTCGACGATGCCCGAGGGCGACTACGCCTACCTGCAGGGCACTTCGATGGCCGGACCGCAGGTCGCCGGTGTCGCTGCGCTCATCAAGAGCAACCACCCCGACGCCAGCCCGAAGGATGTCGCCTGGATGCTGAAGGCGCAGGCCAAGAGCGTGACCTGCCCCGAGTCCTACGACCCCGACGGCAAGGGCACGTACGAGGCCAAGTGCACCGGCCTCAAGGGCAACAACAGCTTCTACGGCCACGGAATCGTGGACGCACTCGCGGCCGTCAAGAAGTAGGAACGACCCATGGCGGGGTGAACGCCGGTGCCCGCGCCGCCTCTTGACCCAACTCGGTCAGGAAGTGACGCGCGGCGCCGGCGAATCCGCCGCCGGCGAGGGGCCGGGCTGCTCGTGCGGCCCGGCCTCTTGCTTGCCGCCGCCTGTACCACCCGTGCCGTTCTCCGTGACGACGGCAGCGGCGCTCGTCGCACCGTCCGCGATTCGCCCCTCGGGGGCCCAGCCGGGCCCGCGGAAGACCCTTCCGGCACGCTCGCTCCAGGTGCGCGCCGAGCGCAGATCACGCCCGATGGAGACGTACTCGTGCGTGGCCACGCGCAACGGGTTGTACGTCGAGATGTTCTTGGTCAGCCCGAAGACGCAGGGCTCGGTCTCCGGCGTGAAGGAACCGAAGAGCCTGTCCCACACGATCAGGATCCCGCCGAAGTTCCGGTCCAGATAGCCGCCTTGGGAGGCGTGGTGGACGCGGTGGTGCGAGGGCGTGTTGAAGACGAACTCGACCGGACGGGGCAGCTTGTCGATCCGCTCCGTGTGGATCCAGAACTGGTAGACGAGGTTCACCGAGGAGCAGAAGGCGAGCGCGGCCGGATGCACGCCGAGCGCGATCATCGGCACGTAGAAGGGCCAGACGGTCCACGTGGTCCAGGGCTGGCGCAGCGCGGTGCTCAGGTTGAACTTCCGGCTGGAGTGGTGCACGACGTGGCAGGCCCACAGGATGCGGATGACGTGGTGGCCGCGGTGGGACCAGTAGTAGAAGAAGTCCTGCGCGAGCAGCATCAGCGGCAGCGTCCACCACAAGATGGGCACGCGCAGCGGCGTCAGCTCGTAGATGCCCACGTAGATGGCCACGATCGGGATCTTCCACAGGGCGTCGAAGACGAGGCTGCCGAGCCCCATGCCGATGCTCGTGGCAGCGTCCTTTGCCTCGTATCCGGCGGCGTCATCGTCCGGATGAAGGCGATAACTCACGATTTCCAGCACCGTGAGCAGAATGAAGGCAGGTATCGACCACAGTACGACGTCAGGCAGCTGAGACGGCATGTCAGCAAGGTAGACGCGGACGGCGCCCCTCGCTAGGGGTTGTTACCGACAAGTATAAAATGAGTGGGCGTCAGCTGTGCCGCGAACGGCACCTCTCCGTTCCCCTCCTCGGGCGCTCTCCGGGCGACTCTCCCGGCCTGCCGTTCGGGCCGCACTCCCCCGCTCACCTGCGGGCGCGCCTCCGCAGGACGTGGACGCCCGTCGTCAATCCCCCGTGCACACAGGGACGTTGACACAGCGTCGGAACCACTCGCGCCGGCCCGGTCCGGGGCCGCGCGCGCGGCAGGCCCCGCGGGAAGTGTCAGTGCCGCCCCGTATTCTCTGTGACCATGCTCGAAGATCAGACGGCATTCCCGGGCGAGCCCGAGGACAGGACGGCGGCAGCCGGCCGGATCCCCGCTCAGTCACCAGCCGTCGGCTCCGCAGCAGGGCCCGCGTGGCCCGACGGATATCCGCGGGGCTACGCGGTGGTGGACGTGGAGACCACCGGGCTCGCCCGTGACGACCGCATCGTCTCCGCCGCCGTCTACAGGCTGGACGCGCGGGGCGAGGTCGAGGACCACTGGTATTCGACCGTCAATCCGCAGCGCGATCCGGGCCCCACCTGGATCCACGGCCTGACCACCGAGGACCTCGCGGACGCCCCGCTGTTCACGGAGATCGCCGACGATCTGGCGACCCGCCTCGACGGCCGCGTCCTGGTCGCACACAACGCCGTCTTCGACTGGTCGATGATCGCGCGGGAGTACGCACGCGCGCAGCGCACACCGCCCGTCCGCCAGCGGCTGTGCACCATCGCCCTCGCCAAGCAGCTGTCACTTCCGCTGCCCAACCACAAGCTGGAGTCGCTGGCGGCGCACTACGGCGTCTCCCAGCAGCGTGCGCACCACGCCCTCGACGATGCGCGTGTGCTGGCCGAGGCGTTCCGGCCGAGCCTCCATCTCGCCGTCCAGCAGGCGGTGCGGCTGCCGCTGCACGCCTGCCGGCCCCTCTCCGAGTGGCCCGAGGGGCCGGGTGCGGAGAGCGGCGGCTTCTTCTCCGGCCGCCGCGGCTGGGGGTCACGCCCGTACGGTCAGGGCTGGCGCCGCTCACGCAGACGGCCCGCGTGCCCGTACCCGAACCCGGGCCGGTACGAGCCGGACGGGCGGCTCGTGCAGGGGATGCGGGTCGCCATTTCCGGCGACACCTCGGTGGACCGCGAGCTGCTGGAGGACAGGGCGATCGAGGCCGGGCTGCACATCTCCTCGCACGTCTCGCGCCTCACGAGCCTGCTGGTCACCAACGACCCCGATTCCCTCACCTCGAAGGTGGTCAAGGCCCAGGCGTACGGCACTCCCGTGCTCGACGAGGCCGCCTTCAGCCATCTCTTGCGTGACGTGGCCCCAGCACCGGCGCGGTGAGCACCGGGGAGTAACGTCGTCAGACGTGTACCGCTTCCTGTTGTCCAGGCAGTGGGTGATCCTCACCCTCCTCGGCCTCGCCCTCATCCCCGCGATGATCGAGCTGGGTTTCTGGCAGCTGCACAGGCACGAGTCGCGGGTGGCGCACAACGAGCTGATCTCCTCCAGCCTCCGCGCCCGGCCCGTCCCCTTCGACCGGCTCAGCAGCCCCGGCCACGGCCCCGCGGAGGACGAGCAGTTCCGTACGGCGAAGGCGACGGGGCGCTACGACACCGGACACGAGGTCGTGGTGAGGCAGCGCACGGGTGCCGACGAGAAGTCCATCGGCTACTTCGTCCTCACACCTCTGATCCAGGACGACGGCAGTGCCGTCCTGGTCAACCGCGGCTGGATCGAGGCGGGCGGCGACCTCACCCGCTTCCCGGACGTGCCTGCACCGCCGCGTGGCAAGGTCACGGTCACCGGACGCGTCATGGCCGACGAGACGAGCGAGGCCAGCGGCATCAAGGACAAGCGGGGGTTGCCGCCCCGTCAGGTGATGCTCATCAACAGCCGCCAGCAGGCCGCGACGCTCGACAGGCCCGTCCTGCGCGGATATCTCCAGCTGACCTCCACTTCCCCGAAACCGGCAGGCGGTCAGCCCGAGCGGATCCCCGAGCCCGACCACAGCAGCATCGGCGCGCACATGGCCTACGCCGTCCAGTGGTGGCTCTTCGCCGCAGGGGTGCCGGTCGGCTGGGTGATCCTCGTGCGCCGTGAACGCCGGGACCGTGCGGAGGCGTCCGGCACGGGCTCTGCCGCAGCGGCGGCGACGGCCAAGGGCGGAGAGACCGGCGTCACCGGCGGCTCGGACGAGGCCGGAAGCGGTGACGACCCGGAGAACGCGGCACCCTCCACGCCCCCCGCCGGAATCCCTTCTTCCGCAGACTGACCCTGCCTCCGCACGCCGGTGAGGGGTGGAGCACACTGTGAGCCATGGATCTCGGGCTGAAGGACCGCGTCTACGTCATCACAGGTGCCACCCGCGGACTCGGGTTCGCGACGGCCGAAGCGCTCGTCGCCGACGGAGCCAAGGTGGTCGTCTCCGGCCGTACGGATGAGGCCGCCACCGAGGCCGCCGCACAGCTCGGTGCGGGGTCGGCCGTCGGGATCGGCGCCGACAACGCCGACCCGGAGACCGCCGAGCGCCTCATCGAGATGGCCAAGACCCGTTTCGGGCGCTTCGACGGCGTGCTGATCAGCGTCGGCGGCCCGCCCGCGGGCGTACCGGCCGACTCGCTCTCCGACGAGCAGTGGCGGTCGGCGTTCGAGACGGTCTTCCTCGGAGCGGTGCGCCTCGCGCGCACGGCGGCCGGTGAGCTGGGTGAGGGCGGCGTCATCGCCTTCGTCCTCTCCGGTTCCGTGCACGAGCCCATTCCGGCGCTCACCCTCTCCAACGGACTGCGCCCCGGACTGGCCGGCTTCGCCAAGACGCTGGCGAACGAGGCGGGACCGCTGGGGATCCGCGTGCTCGGCCTGCTGCCGGGCCGGATCGCCACGGAGCGGCTCCACTACCTCGACTCGCTGTCCGGCGACGGCAACGCGGCGCGCGAACGCAACGAGGCCGCGATTCCGCTGCGCCGCTACGGGACGCCGGAGGAGTTCGGGCGTACGGCGGCCTTCGTGCTCTCACCGGCGGCGTCGTATCTCACGGGCGTCATGCTGCCGATCGACGGCGGTTCCCGCCGCGGCTTCTGAGGCTTACGCGCCCGCGACGAATCGGGGCTCGCTCGGGACCGCACTCCGTGGCCGCGGAGGCGGCGGAGTGTCAGACCACCCTTTCGGGGCGGTGCTTGACGGTGCGCAACCGGACCTCCGCGGGAAGACCGTCCAGCGAAGCCGATGTACGCGCGTGTTCGAGGGCCTCTCCGGTGACGCGGGCCAGCACCGGCCCCGGTTCGGCGTGTGCCGCGAGCAGCAGTTCGACCGAGGCGCGCGGTGCGGTGCGCCGTCCGCTCAGCCGTACCGTCGCCTTGTCGACGCCCGGCAGCGAGGCGGCCTCCGCCTCCAGCACGTTGGACAGCGCCCTTCCGCGCAGCAACGCCCCCTCGCCCTCGCCGCTTTCGACCAGGACCTCGCCGAGCCTGCGCCTGCGCAGCTGCGCGAGCAGCCACCACAGCAGCAGGATGACCAGCACGGCCAGGCCGCCGAGGACCGCCGGCCACCACCAGCTCTCCGCGCGCCATCGGGTGCGGTCGGCGTCGGACAGCAGCACGTCGTCCGGCTCGGTCCACGGCCAACCGGAGGGCAGGCTGAAGTGCCAGTGCCTCGGCAGGTCGAACCCTCCGACGAGCACGGCGAGTCCGAGGGCGAGCAGCAGCACTCCGGCCACTGCCAGCACCACCCGGTTGACGCTCCGCAGGACTCCGTCCATTCAGCTCACCGCTTCTTCGCGCGCTCTACGTGTACGGAAAGCCCGGGCTGACGTGCGATGTGGAGCTGCCTGATGCCGTCCCCGAGGGCGGAGTCGAGGTCGCCGCGTACCTCGTCCAGGTCCCTGAAGTGCGCCTGCGCACGCGCCCGTACCTTGCGCCGCCCCACGGCGACGCGCACCGACTGCACACCGGACACCTTCATGGCGCGGTCCCGCAGCACCAGCGCCGCCGCCGTACGCTCCAACCCGCCACGCACGCCCGCTACTTCGCGGCGCATCGGAAGCAGGCCGCGGCGGCCGGGTGTGACGGCGAGCGTGATCAGCCATACGCCGAGCAGCGTGACGACGCAGGCGGACGCGAGGACCTTGGGGTCGTCGACAGGGGTGACCGCCATCTCGTCGGCGAGGGTGTGCCGCCATGCCATCGCGGAACGTCCCGCCCGTACGGACACGAGGTCGTAGAGCATCAGGCCCGCGGCGCCGAGTGCCAGCAGCGAGACGATGCCCGCGGGGAGCCGGCGGACCGACCAGAACCGCCTTGCGCGGCCTGCCTGTCCGGGGCTGCTGCCGGGGTCGTAGCCGGCTGCGGACGTCGACTGTTCCAGGTCTCCCCCACCGGCCCCCGGGGCTGCCTGTGACTCCTTCTCCAGCGTGGGCAGCCGCTGGGTGCGCTCGTCGCTCACCGGACCCTCCCGGACCTCTCGCCGTCCAACTGCTGGGAGTGCAGCCGTTCCACGCCCACGGCCACGTCCGGCACGTCCATGCCGACCAATTCCTTGACCCGCGAAACGACTTGACGGCGCACCGCAGCACACTGCGCGCCGATGTCGGAAGGGTAGCCCAGCTCGACCAGGATGCGGACCCGGGCGGTCCGGTCCCGCACCCTGGCGGAGGCGCGGGGCCAGTGACCGGGCCCGGGCGGCACCTGGAGGGCGGCCGGGGTGGCGCGGAGTGCTTCCCGCGCGGCCTGCACGGCGACCTTGGCGACGACCCGTTCGACGACGGTGGTCGCGCCCCGTTCCGCTCCGTCCGTCTCCTCAGTTGCGGTCACCGCCCCGGTCCCGTCACCTGCGCCGGCTCTCGCCACGGATCCGGAAGAAATCCTCCGCCCGCAGGTCGCCGTCGAGGAAGCGGCCCACGACGAAGCCGAAACCGCCCAGCGCCGCCACGAGCAGGAAGGCACCGAACCCGCCGAAATATCCGGCGAAGCCCAGCGCCATCCCTGCGATCAAGCCGATCACGGCCATGCTCATCGTGCGCCCCTTCGCTCAGTACCCATCCGCGCCACCCGGGCCGTCCGCAGTGCCGCTACTGCAGCCTGGTACGCCCCGGCTCCTCTCCTTCTTCGTCCTCTTCGTCCGGCAACTTGACGTCGCTCACGGCGATGTTGACCTCGACGACCTCGAGGCCCGTCATCCGCTCGACCGCCGAGATGACGTTCTCCCGTACGGAACGGGCCAGATCGGCGATGGCCACCCCGTACTCGACGACGATCTCCAGATCGAGCGCCGTCTGCACGTCACCCACCTCGGCGCTGACACCTCGCGCGGGCGACCTGCTGCCGCCGCCGGGGACGCGGTCGCGCATGGCGCCGAACGTGCGGGCCATGCCGCTGCCCAGCGCGTGGACACCGGGCACGTCGCGCGCCGCGAGGCCCGCGATCTTCTCGACGACACCGTCGGAGATGGTGGTACGCCCGCGCTCGCCGACCTCGGCCCTGGGACGGCGGGTCTCCCCCGCTCCGTCACGTGAGGCCGTGCGCGATCCCTGTCCAGATTCGAACCGGTTGCCGGTCTTGGCGTCGGCCATGGCCTTCACCCCTTTCCGAAAGGGAACGGTCGAAATTACCGCTCATGTGCCAGATTAGGTGCGCCTGCACCATTTCGCCTCGTACGCCCGCACCTGGGCGGGTGAACGCCTCTCATGGACCGCTCCCGGGCGGACCGCGGGAACAGTGCGTCACACAATGGATTCACACAGGAACGGAGCGTAGCCGCATGGATGCCGAAGGGCTGTCCCATGCCGTACGGCAGCAGCTCGGCCTCGGCCGGCTACTGCCTCTCGGGGACGCCGCGGACGGGGCGTGGCTCGCGGAGAGCACGGCCGAGGCCGCTCTTCGCAGGACCGCCGGGCAGGCCCTGCCGGACGCACGTCTGGGCGGCCTGCGGATCCGTCTGGCGGACCCGCGCGACACGTCCGAGCCGGCCGTACCGGCGCCTCCATCGGCGCTGCCGCCGGGGCCGCTGCACATCGACGCCGACTTCGCGTCGCCTCCGCATGCGCCGCTGACGACGATGGCGGAGCTGCTGCGCGCGGCCCTGCTGACGGCCGCCGACCGGGAGCTCGGGCTGCGCGTCGTCACCGTGGATCTTCGGGTCACCGATCTGCTGGTGAGCGGGAACGGGCACAACGGTGAGGGCACCTTCGACCGTTCCGGCGAAACGCCGGGCGGCGCGGGCGGAGCCGGAGCACAGCGGCAGGGCAAGGACACCGGGGAGCGACGGTCGCACGGCTCGCGCCGACATCCGCCCGCCCCGGCCGACGACCCGCGCGGAGCGGCGACGGCGCAGGCGGTCATCTCCGTGCCGGGTGTCACGCGTCTCGCCCCTGTGCTGGGGTCGACACCCGGCGGTCCGCCCGCCGACGCGGTGAACGTCATGAACGTGACGGACCGGGACGGGCGTGCGGCGGGGAGGCATCTGCGGATCCAGTTCGCGGTCGCCGAGGGCTCCAGGGCGCTGGACGTGGCGAGGGCCGTGAGGCATACCGCGGCGAAGGCTGCCGCCTGGGACGCGGAGGAGCCGGACCTTCCGGTGACCGTGGCCGTCCTGGTGAGCGCTATCGACCCGGCAGGGACGTGACCGGTGAGCCATGGGTACGGCCCGGGACGACGGCGGTTGCCTGCCGCGCGGGTGCCGCACCCGGGCTCACCGGGCCGGTGTGTCTACTCGCCGAGGCCCGCGAGGTCCCGGAGCCGGCGCGTCTGAGCCGCGCGCTCGGCCGCGCACTGCTCCTCGTAGGTGCGCCGGCCGGCGCCCTGGAGCAGGGCCTTGGTCTCGACGACGGCGTCGCGTGGCCCTCCCAGCAGGGCCGCGGACAGATCGGCGACGGCACCGTCGAGTTCGGCGGCGGGCACGACGAGATTGGCCAGCCCGATGCGCTCCGCCTCGGGAGCGTGCACGAAGCGGCCCGTCACGCAGATCTCCAGAGCACGGGAGTACCCGAGCAGGGCGACCAGGGGATGCGTGCCCGTGAGGTCGGGAACCAGACCGAGGCTGGTCTCCTTCATGGCGAACTGCACGTCGTCGGCGCACACCCGCACATCCGCGGCCAGCGCCAGCTGGAAGCCCGCTCCGATGGCGTGCCCCTGCACGGCGGCGACGCTGATCAGATCGGGACGGCGCCACCAGGTGAACGCTTCCTGGAAGGTGGCGATCGTCTCGTCGATCTTGTCCTCGGCAGCGGCCGCGAGATCGAGGAACGACAGCTCGCCGTCGATCCCTTCCGGGGTGAACGCCTGCTTGTCCAGGCCCGCGGAGAAGGACTTGCCTTCGGCGCGCAGTACCACGACCCGGACGTCGCCCGGCAGGGTTCGTCCGGCGTCGGTCAGGGCCCGCCACAGGGCAGGCGACTGGGCGTTGCGCTTGGCCGGATTGGAGAGCGTGACCGTGGCCACGGCGCCGTCCACGGCGAGACGCACGCCGTCCTTGTCCAGCAGGGTCATCGACATCCTCCGGTGGTTACTCAGCGGTCAAGTAACCGAAGAGTAACCACCGGAAGGGATGCCCGGAAGCCCTGTCAGGCCGAGGCGGACTTCTTGCCTCGTGTCGCTCCGCCGCGACCCCGCAGGGCCACGCCGGACTCACTGAGCATTCGATGCACGAAACCGTATGAACGGCCCGTCTCTTCGGCAAGCGCCCGGATGCTCGCACCGCCGTCGTACTTCTTCTTGAGGTCTGCCGCGAGCTTCTCGCGCGCGGTGCCGGTCACCCGGCTGCCCTTCTTCAGAGTCTCGGCCACCCGTGCCTCCTCATGGGAAGTGCGCTTTGTGACTCTCATGATCACCCCTCCCCCTGCTTCTGGCCACCCATTCGGCAAGGTCCGTGGAACAGCCGTGACCGGCGGACTACGGCCTGTTTCCGATGGAACGAGGGATTCCGGTGGCTGGATCTGCCTGGTCCACGGGCGGGCCCCGGTGAAGCTCCAGGTCAGCGAGGGAGATCTTCGTCACGGGGCGGGAGCCCGGGATGCCTGCCACATGTGCGTGAGCCGGCCGGGCGAGCACGCCGGGATACGAGCCGCTCTCACTCATATGAAGGATCAAGCGTCGGCCGAATGATCCAGCGGAGATTGATCAAGGAGCGTCGGGGACGGTCAGGCCAGGGCGACAAGATCGGCGTACTCGTCGTTCCACAGGTCCTCGACGCCGTCCGGGAGCATGATGATCCGCTCCGGCTCCAGCGCCTCGACCGCTCCCTCGTCGTGAGTGACCAGGACGACGGCACCGGTGAAGGTGTGCAGGGCGCCCAGGATCTCCTCGCGGCTGGCCGGGTCGAGGTTGTTGGTGGGCTCGTCCAGAAGCAGCACGTTGGCCGACGAGACGACGAGCGTCGCCAGCGCCAGACGCGTCTTCTCACCGCCGGAGAGCACCGCGGCGGGCTTGTCCACGTCGTCGCCGGAGAAGAGGAACGAGCCGAGCGTCTTGCGGATGTCGACGAGGTCCATGTCCGGGGCCGCGGAGCGCATGTTCTCCAGGACGGTCCGCGCGGGGTCGAGGGTCTCGTGCTCCTGCGCGTAGTAGCCCAGCTTGAGGCCGTGCCCGGCCACGACCTTGCCCGTGTCCGGTTCCTCGATCCCGGAGAGGAGGCGCAGCAGCGTGGTCTTGCCCGCGCCGTTGAGGCCGAGGATCACGACGCGTGAGCCCTTGTCGACCGCGAGGTCGACGCCGGTGAAGATCTCCAGCGAGCCGTAGGACTTGGAGAGGTCCTCCGCCATCAGTGGTGTCCTGCCGCAGGGCGCCGGATCGGGGAAGCGCAGCTTGGCGACCTTGTCGGACTGCCGCTCGTCCTCCAGCCCGGACAGCAGCTTCTCGGCGCGGCGGGCCATGTTCTTGGCGGCGACGGCCTTGGTGGCCTTGGCGCGCATCTTGTCGGCCTGGGAGTTGAGCGCGGCGGCCTTCTTCTCGGCGTTGGCGCGCTCGCGCTTGCGGCGCCTCTCGTCGTCCTCACGCTGGACGACGTACTGCTTCCAGCCCATGTTGTAGATGTCGATCGCCGCGCGGTTGGCGTCCAGATAGAAGACCTTGTTGACGACGGTCTCGATGAGCGCCAGGTCGTGGGAGATGACCACGAGGCCGCCGCGGTAGGTCTTGAGGAAGTCCCGCAGCCACACGACGGAGTCGGCGTCGAGGTGGTTGGTGGGCTCGTCGAGGAGGAGGGTGTCGGCGTCCGAGAAGAGGATGCGGGCCAGCTCGACGCGGCGGCGCTGTCCGCCGGAGAGGGTGTGCAGCGGCTGGTTCATCACCCGGTCGGGCAGGCCGAGGCTCGCGGCGATGGTGGCGGCTTCCGCCTCGGCGGCGTAGCCGCCCTTGGTGAGGAATTCCGTCTCGAGCCTTTCGTACTTCTTCAGCGCACGCTCGCGGGTGGCTCCCTGGCCGTGTGCGATGCGGTCCTCGTTCTCGCGCATCTTGCGCATCACGACGTCGAGGCCGCGCGCGGAGAGGATGCGGTCACGGGCGACGACATCGAGGTCGCCGGTGCGCGGGTCCTGCGGCAGGTAGCCGACCTCGCCGCCCCGGCTGATGGTGCCCGACGCGGGAGAACCCTCGCCCGCGAGGCACTTGGTGAGCGTCGTCTTGCCGGCGCCGTTGCGGCCGACGAGGCCGATGCGGTCACCCCTGGCGATGCGGAAAGTGGCGGACTCGATCAGGATGCGGGCGCCGGCGCGCAGCTCGAGGCCGGTGGCGGTGATCACGGACTACTCCAGGCAGGGTCAGGGCGTACGTACGGACGGGGACGGCGGCGTACGTACGGCGCTAATGCATCGGGTGAGTAGCCATGTCGCCAGTCTAGCGGCGCGGCGCAACTGCTTTCCCCGCGTGGCTTCCCCGCGCCGGTGTCCGTGACCGGTGCCACACTTCGGCTCAGCCGGAGGTGTTCCGGCCTCTGTCCGCCCGAAGGAAGGCGAGTGGCATGTCCGACGCACCCACGCTGTACCCGACGCTGCTCTACAAGGACGCCAAGGCCGCCATCGCGCAGCTGGAGGAGGCGTTCGGCTTCAGACGCGTTGCGGTGTACGAGGCGGACGACGGGAGCGTGATGCACGCCGAGATGTCCTACGGCAACGGTGCCGTGATGGTCGGCACCAAGGGCAGGGAGGGCGTCTTCTCCGAGGCGATGCGCGGAGCGGGCACGGTGGGGATCTACGTCGTGGTCCAGGACGTGGACGCGCACTGCACGCGTGCGCGCGAGGCGGGTGCGGAGATCCTCATGGAGCCCGTCGACCAGGACTACGGCTCGCGGGACTATCTGGCGCGTGACCTCGAGGGCAACGTGTGGAGCTTCGGCACCTACGCGCCCGCGCTGGGCGGTTGAGCATCTGACGGGCCAGCCACACGGCCCGTTCCGTCAGACTCCGCCGGTGTGCACCTGGAAGGCCGCGCGGCGCACCGCCTTGGCGAGAGCGGGGTCGGGGTGTGCCGCCGCGAGGGCGACCAGCACCTGCACGGTGCGCGGATGCCCGACCGCGCGTACCTCCTCCAGCAGCTTCGGCACCGTGCCCTGCACGGCCGTCTCCAAGTGGTCCACGAGCAGCCGCTGTTCGCCGTGGTCGGTGACCGCTGCCGCGGTGTCGACCCACAGCCACGTCGCCTCCTGACGGCTGAGCACGCCCGGGGCGCCTCCGGCGAGGTCCTCGGGGTCGGCCCCGTCGAGCTCGGCGAGCCAGAGCAGTGCGTAGGGGCGCAGGGTCGGCTCCTGCAGTCCTTCCCGTACGGCCTCCTCGGCGGGGGCACCGATGACGCGCAGGGCCTCGAAGGCCAGGCCGCGGATGAGGGCGTCGTCGCCGCGGGCAGCCGCCAGGAGTTCGGTGACGGCTGCGCCGTTGGAGCGGGCGGCGATCCAGGCGCGGTACTCGTCGCGCGCCGGGCCGGGCGTGAGCCGTGCGCAGCCGCGCAGCATGTCCTGGGCGGACTGCTCGATGTTCCCGGCGGGGCTCTGGGCGGCGACACAGATCTGTTCGAGCTTGGTCCACACGGCCCAGTTGCCGAGGGGTGTGAGCACCGCCGAGCCCTGACGTACGCCCGTCTCCCCTTCCGTTCCCTGCGGTTCGGAGGACACCTTGGCATCGGTGCACCGGGTCAGTGCTCCCACGGCGGCGAAACCGTCGAGCGCCCAGTCGAGCAGGGCGGGCAGGAGCACCTGTTCGGCCTGGTCCGTGACGGCGGCGCCACCGGCCTCCGGGGAGGAGGCCTCATCGACGGCGTCACGTTCGGCGCGCAGTTCGGCCACGCGCTGGGCCAGCAGGTCGTGCAGGGCGGGGAAGGTGACGGGCCCGGCGGTCAGATGCATGACCGATAGCAACTGGGGCGCGGCCTCCACCACTTCGGCGACGAGCGCGGGGTCCGCGGGCGTCGGCGCGGGATAGGCCAGTGACCATGCGTCGAAGAGCGCCATCCAGCCACGCAGCACCGCGCTGTCGTCACGCTCCCAGGCGCGCAGCCGCCACCCGGGCCGCGCGGTGCCGCCGTGCAGCTCGATGAGCCCGGCGAGGCGTGCGCGGTCCCAGTGGGTGCGTACGTCCTCGGCGGACATGCGCAGTGCGGCGGCGGCCCGTTCGCGTTCCGGGCCGCTGCCGGGGAGCGCCTCGTTCCGCTCGGCCCAGCGGGCGAGCACGACGGCGTCGGCGAGCGCGGCTCTTGCCTGCCGGGCCAGCTGCTCGCGGGGCGGCAGCCCTTCGGGCGGCGGCGGGGACGGGCGCCGGCGGCGGGCTGTCACGGTGCGCCTGGCGGCGGCGATCGGCCGCGTGGGGACGAGGCGGAGCGGGTTGTCTCGCGGGGTACGGGACGGCGTCACAGGAGCAGTCTTCACGGTCTGCGGCGCAAACCCCAAACGGGGCCCCGGAATGGCCGAATCCGCTTGCCGTCACGGGGCGGATTTCCGTGCAGCGATGCCCATTTGAGGGGCGAAAGCGGGCGGCTCCGCTCCGCTCGTCGCGGCGGTGCGGGTGCGACTGAGCGCCTGCCTCTCCGGCGTCTCCTCCACGGGGGTTCCGCCGGCTCCCGCGCCTCGTCGTCGCGCGGGTCCCGCGCCGCCCTCGGCCGGACTACATCAGCGGCGTCAGGAACTGGCGCAGCCGCTCCTCGTACGCCTCCGGGTCGGCGTTCCACATGGCCGCGTGCGGCGCGTTGGGAACCGTCTGGAGGCGGACCAACTCCCCGCGGGTGTCGGCGAGTTCCTTCGAGCGCTGCCAGGAGGCGACGGTGTCGTCGGGTCCGTGCAGCACCAGCGCAGGGACCTCCAGTGCGGCCGGGTCCACGATCTGCCGCAGGCGTTCCGACTCGACACGTGCTCGTCCTTGAGCGGCCCGCTGGGCCAGCGGCAGCAGCGCCCGCGGGGTGTGCCGGGACGCCGCGAGCGCGCGCACGGTCGCCCACCAGTCCAGTACGGGCGAGTCGAGCACGAGGCCGGCGACCCTGCCGACGGCGTCGGGGTCCACGCCGCCGTCATCCGCGGCACCGCCGCCGTGGCCCGCGTCAGCGGCCGGACCGGAGCGGTGGCCGCTCAACTCGTCCGCCGCGCGCATCGCCATGGAGGCCCCGGCGGACCAGCCGTGCAGGACGACCCGGGTGGCTCCGCTGCGTACCGCGTAGGCGATCGCCGCCTCGGCGTCCCGCCATTCGGTGCCGCCGAGATGGCGTACGCCGTCGGGCGGCGGAGGTGCCCCCTCGTCGCCGCGGTAGGCCAGGCCGAGCACGGGGAGCTTGAGGCCGGCGTAGAAGGGGAGCAGGGGCAGCGCCTGGGCCGGGGTCGCGCCGAGCCCGTGCAGCGTGATGATCCAGGTGTCGCGCTCACCGGGCATGAACCAGGCCGGCAGCGGGCCGAGTTCACCGGGCACCTGGACCGCGGTGCGGGAGAGGGCGCCGTCGATGCCGGAAGCGTCGTCCGGGCCCGCGTCGGAATCGTCCGTGTACAGCTGCGGGGTGAACCACACCTTGGTACCGGGCTTGAGCTCACCGCGGCCGACCCGCTCCAGACGGCGCACGACGGTGTCGGCGGGGGCCTTGGAGGGCTCCCCGTCCATTACGGATCCGACGACCGCGTGACAGTCCCGCCCGACCAGCCCGTAGACGCCCGGAAGCTGCGCGGTCAGGGAGCGGGTGAGGGAGACGCGACCGTCGCCGACCTCGTGCACGGTCAGCGGAGGTCCGCCGAACCCCGCGGGAAGCTGCCCGCCCGCCGCCGCCTTACCGGGACGCGCGGGCCGCAGCGCCGCGTCGGCGGCGTACCGTCCGGCGGCCAGTGCCGCGACACCGGCGACCGTCACTGAGGTGGCGGCAAGGGCCGCGTTGCGCAGACGCATTGCGCCAGTGTCGGTGACGGAGCGGCCACGAGACCAGTCCTGCGGTTGCCGCCCGGGTGAACTCCCCGCCGGGGCCCTCCCCGCGGGCTCCGTCCGCGGGTACCTCCCAGCACGCCGTCCGGGTGCCGCGGACATGCTGTTCACTGCGCGGCGGGCCGCTGCCCGTATCCCCTGAACTTCTCCTCCACACGGGCGAGTTCGTCGTCCGGAATCAGGGAGGGCGTGCGTCCGGGCACCGAGGAGGCAGCCAGCCAGACGCGGCACATCCACTCCAGCTGGGCGGTGCGGTCGTACGCCTGGACGAGGTTCTCGCCGTACGCGACGGTGCCGTGGTTCTGCAGCAGACAGGCGTTGCGGCCGTCGAGCGCGGTGAGCATGTGTGCGGCGAGTTCGTCGCTGCCGAACGTGGCGTACGGCGCGACGCGTACGGGGCCGCCCAGTTCGGCCGTGATGTAGTGAACGGCTGGTACTTCGCGCACGAGGGTGGAGACGGCGGTGGCGTGCACGGCGTGCGTGTGCACCACCGCGCGGGCACCGGTGTGCCGGTAGACGGCCAGGTGCATGGGGAGTTCGCTCGTCGGTGACAGGCTCCCGGCGGTGCGCCGCCCTTCGAGGTCAACGGCGCACCACTCGGCGTCGCCGAGACGTTCATAGGAGAGACCGCTCGGGGTCACGAGTACCGTGTCCCCCACTCGCACGGAGAGGTTGCCGGAGGTTCCCACGACGAGTCCTTCGGCGGTCGTGCGCCGGGCGGTGTGCACCAACTCCCGCCAGGCGCCGAGCAGTTCAGCCGATTCCACGGCTCGTTCCTCCTCTGATGCGGTTCTTCGCGTGCGCCGCCGCCGGGCCGTGCCGCAGCCGTTGAAGAGAGCGAAGGTACCGGCGGGACGGATGTGTGACGCCGCTCACAACAGACCCCGCGGAGTGACACCCTGAAGCCCGCCGCAGTTCACCTTCTGTTCACCCGTTCTCCCTACGTTCATCTGGACATCAACCATCGAGCTGATTGTGCCTGGGTGAATGGAACACATCACGCTTCTCATCGGGATCGTGATCGTCACGGCCTTGGTGTTCGACTTTACGAACGGCTTCCACGACACGGCCAACGCCATGGCCACCACCATCTCCACCGGGGCGCTCAAGCCCAAGACAGCGGTGGCGATGTCGGCGGTCCTCAACCTCGTTGGAGCGTTCCTCTCCATCGAGGTGGCCAAGACCATCTCATCGGGAATCATCGACGAAGGCTCCGGTATCCAGCCTGAAGTGATCTTCGCCGGGCTGGTCGGAGCGATCATCTGGAATCTGCTGACCTGGCTCGCCGGGCTTCCGTCCAGTTCCTCCCACGCGCTGATGGGCGGCCTCCTCGGTGCCACGGTGGCCTCCGTCGGCATCGGTGCCGTCAACGGCGGCACCGTGGTGATGAAGGTGCTCATCCCGGCCATCGCCGCTCCGCTCGTCGCGGGCCTCGCCGCGCTCTTCGCGACGCGGCTGACCTACCGGGCGGCGCGCAAGGCCGACGAGCAGCAGACCGCAAAGGGCTACCGCGCGGGGCAGATCACCTCCGCCGCGCTGGTCTCCCTCGCGCACGGCACCAACGACGCGCAGAAGACCATGGGTGTCATCACCCTCGCGCTGATCACCGGCGGCGTGATCGCCCCGCAGGCGGACCCGCCGACCTGGGTGATCGTCTCGGCCGGGCTGGCCATCGCCCTCGGTACGTATCTGGGCGGCTGGCGGATCATCCGCACCATGGGCAAGGGCATCACCGACATCAAGCCTCCGCAGGGATTCGCGGCGCAGACCTCGGCCGCGGTCACGATCCTCGCCTCCTCCCACATCGGCTTCTCGCTCTCCACGACGCACGTGTGCTCCGGCGCCGTCATGGGCTCGGGAGTCGGCCGCAAGGGCGGCGTCGTGCGCTGGTCGACAGCGGCCCGCATGGTGGCGGGTTGGGGCCTGACGCTTCCGGCGGCGGCACTCGTCGCCGCGGGCGCCGCGGTGCTGGCGCAGCAGGGCGACTGGGGCGTCGGCACGGTCGCGGCGCTCGCGCTCACCATCAGCGGCGGCATCTGGCTGCTCTCGCGCCGCCAGCCCGTCGACCACACGAACGTCAACGACGCGGCCCTGCCCGGGACTTCCGGGCCGGAACCCGCCGGAGTCGTCACGGCGGCGCTGCGTACCGTCGCGCCGCCGCCCGTGGCGTCGGCCCGCAGCAACGCGGACGGCAACGGGGGTCCGGCAAGGACCCCGGAGGGCGTCGGCACGGCGAGTTCGTCTTCGCAGACCGAGACGGAGCGCGGGCGAGCGGCCTCCACTCTCGGCTAGGTTGCCGGGCCGGTGCGGTCACGGTCTCCGCACCGCACCGGCCCGGCAACCGACAAGCAGTCACAACCGGACCACTCACCGGACTCCCGGGATCGCGATCCCGGCCCGGAGGACAGACAGGGAAACGCTATGGACATCGACTGGGCAGCGCTCGGCGAGGTATTCGGCGTGAGCCTCGTGGCCACGGTCGCCCTGGTGGGCGTGTTCACGCTCGGCATCGTGGGTGCGTCCGCCGGCAAGGCCGGCGGCTCGCAGGGCGGTGGCGCGTCCGTGCTCGCGCGCACCGGGTCGTACGCGTGCTTCGCGCTGTGCGCGGCCGCCGTCGCCTACGGCATCTACATCATCACCGCGCCCTGAACGACTGGGCGCCGGCGAGCCGTTGACAGCGGCCGCCGATACCGGAGGGGGTACGGAGCAGCGCTCCGTACCCCTTTTTCCTGTGCCGCGGCGGGGTCCCCGTGTGCCTGCTCACACTCTCCCGTCGCAGGTCAAGGGCGAGTTGACGCCCCTCCTGGTACGTGGTGGACTGCCGATGCCCAACGGCGGCAGGAGAGGAAGCCGGTGCGAATCCGGCGCGGTCCCGCCACTGTCACCGGGGAGCGCACCCCCAACCGAAGGCCACGGCCCATCAGTTCGACGGGCTGGAAGGCCGGGGGACGCAGCGATCCGGGAGCCAGGAGACTCTCGTCGCCGGCACGTCGAACCAGGGCGAGGACCCTGAGTGAGGACTCCGTCATGCGTGGCTACTCTGCCTCTCCCGCACCCGTTTCCGTTCCCGAGTCCGCGACGGCTGCCGCTGCGGCGGACGTCCCCGCCCGCGTCCACGGCGGCTGCGGCGACAGCCTCCAGGACGGCTTCCGCGACGGTTTCCGCGACGGCGTGAACGTCCGCGTCCGCCGCGGTCACGTCCCGCACCGTGGCCGCCCGCGGCCCGGCATGCTCCTCCGAGGCACGACGACGGCACGCTGACGGTGCGGGCTCATCGCGCCTACATACGCGGCGCGGCCCTCGGACAGCTGGGCGACGCGCTGCTGGGCGACCCCCGCCGTGGGCACCCCGTGGCCGCTTTCGGCCGGGCCGCAGCCGCTGCCGAGCGCGCCCTGTGGCGAGACCACCGGGGTGCGGGCGCCCTGCACACGGCGCTGACCGTCGCCGGAGCCGTCACCGCCGTCGCCACGCTCTCGCGCACCGCACGCGCCCTTGCGGGCACCGGCGGCGCCACCCTCGTCGACGCCGCAGTGACCTGGACGGTGCTGGGCGGCACCGGCCTCCGCCGGGAGGCCCTCGCCGTGGCCGCCGCGCTGGAGGCGGGTGATGTCGAGGGCGCGCGGCGGCTGTTGCCGCATCTGTGCGGCCGCGACCCCCAGGCGCTGGACGCGGACGCCATCGCGCGGGCCGTCGTGGAGTCGGTGGCGGAGAACACCTCGGACGCGGTCGTGGGCGCCCTGGTCTGGGGCGCGGCAGCCGGCGCCCCGGGCATGGCGGCATTTCGTGCGGTCAACACCCTGGACGCGATGTTCGGTCACCGCTCGCCGCGTCACCTGCGCTTCGGCTGGGCGGCCGCCCGTCTGGACGACGCGGCGGGATGGCCGGGCGCACGCCTGACGGCCGCGCTCGCCGCGCTCGCCGGGCCGTCTCCGCGCGGGGCCCTGCGTGCCTGGCGCACTGACGCCCGCTCGCATCCCAGCCCCAACGCGGGCCCGGTGGAAGCCTCGTTCGCAGGGGCGCTGGGCGTGCGTCTGGGCGGAACCCTCAGCTACGGCGGACGCACCGAGCACCGGCCGGTCCTCAACTCCCCCGGCCGTGCAGTGCGTACGGACGACATAGCGGCAGCCGTCCAACTCTCGCGCCGCGTCAGCGCGCTGGCGCTGCTGGTGACCTCGGTGGCGGGCGCGTTCGGCAGGAAGCGCCGGGCGGAAAGGGGCGACGGATGACGACGGCCGGTGAGAACGGCGGGCATGCGCGAAGGCCGGGTTCCGGCGGGCAGGGCGGCGGACTTCTCGTCGCGGGCACGACCTCCGACGCCGGAAAGAGCGTCGTCACGGCGGGCATCTGCCGCTGGCTGGCGCGCAAGGGCCTGAAGGTCGCGCCCTTCAAGGCGCAGAACATGTCGCTCAACTCGTACGTGACGCTGGAGGGCGCCGAGATAGGCCGTGCGCAGGCGATGCAGGCTGCCGCTGCCAACACCGAGCCGACGGCGCTGATGAATCCGGTCCTGCTCAAGCCCGGCAGCGACAGCAGCAGCCAGGTCGTGCTGCTCGGCAAGCCGGTCGGCGAGATGAGCGCGGGGGGCTACCACTCAGGCAAGCAGGAGCGGCTGCTGGGCACGGTCGCCGACTGCCTCGCCGAGCTGCGTCGCACGCACGACGCGGTGATCTGCGAGGGCGCCGGCAGCCCCGCGGAGATCAACCTGCGCCGCACCGACATCGTCAACATGGGCCTGGCCAGGGCCGCCGGGCTGCCCGTCGTGGTCGTCGGGGACATCGACCGCGGGGGCGTCTTCGCCTCCTTCTTCGGCACGACGGCGCTGCTGGCGGACCGGGACCAGGAACTGCTCGCGGGGTACGTGGTCAACAAGTTCCGCGGCGACGTGGCGCTGCTGGAGCCGGGCCTGGAGATGCTCCACGGGCTGACGGGGCGGCCCGTGCTGGGCGTGCTGCCCTTCCGCCACGGACTCGGCATCGACGAGGAGGACGGGCTGGGGGTGCCCCCGGACGGAGTCTGGGGGAGGGTCCGCCGCAGCACCGTCCGCGAGTCGGCGTCGGCGTCCCCGCACGGCAGCGACGTGCTGCGGATCGCCGTCGTGCCGGTACCTCTGATGTCGAACTTCACCGACGTCGACGCCCTCGCCGCAGAACCCGGAGTCGTCGTGCGGTTCACGGACCGTCCCGAGGAACTCGCCGACGCCGACCTGGTCGTACTGCCCGGCACCCGCGGCACGGTGCGGGCGCTGGCGTGGCTGCGCCAGCGCGGCCTCGCGGACGCGGTACGGCGCCGCGCGGCCGAAGGGCTGCCGGTCCTCGGCATCTGCGGCGGCTTCCAGATGCTGGGCGAGCGCATCGAGGACGAGGTCGAGTCGCGGGCAGGGACCATCGAAGGGCTGGGGCTGCTGCCGGTCCAGGTGAGGTTCGCGCACGAGAAGACGCTCGCCCGTCCGTCGGGCCGGGCCCTCGGTGAGCACGCCGAGGGCTACGAGATCCACCACGGCGTCGCCGAAGTGCTCGGCGGCGAGGCCGTGTTCAGCGATGCGGACGGGGCGGCCCTGGACGGCTGCCGGTCCGGCGCCGTGTGGGGCACGCACTGGCACGGGTCGCTGGAGAGCGACGGCTTCCGGCGGGCCCTTCTGCGCCGGGTGGCCGCCGACGCGGGACGCACCGGATTCGTACCCGCACCGGACACGAGCTTCGCGGCGCTGCGCGAGGAGCAACTGGAGCGCCTGGGCGATCTCATCGAGGAACACGCCGACACGGACGCGCTGCTGCGCCTGATCGAGGAAGGCCCGCCGCCGGGCCTGCCCTTCGTCGCCCCGGGGGCGCCCGAGGCACAACTCGCGGGAGGGTCCTCATGAACAGGGTTCTGCTTCTGTCCACCACGGGCACCGGCCTGTCCGCGAAGAACCTGGCGGGCAGGCCGCGGGACGCGGGCATCGCGAAGGCCCACCCCGTACGGGAAGACCGTGCGCAGCGGCTCGGCACGCGCGGGCGGCTCGGCACGCGCGGGCGGCCCGGCACGCGGCGACCCCGTGGACGGCGAGTGACCGGCCCGGCGGCGAGTGCCGGCTCCCGCCGCCCGCACGGCGGTTGGCACCGCTCGCACGAAGACCGGCCCCGAGGAGAGAAGAGGGCATGAGCATCCCCTACCCGTTCACCGCGCTCGTCGGAATGCGGGACATGCAGCTCGGACTGCTGCTGAACTCCGTCAATCCCGCGATCGGCGGCGTCCTCATACGGGGTGAGAAGGGCACCGCGAAGAGCACCGCCGTACGGGCGCTGGCCACGCTGCTGCCCCCGCAGCAAGTCGTGCCCGGCTGCCGCTTCTCCTGCGACCCCGCGGCGCCCGACCCCGGCTGCCCCGACGGGCCGCACGAGTTCGGAGGCGAGGGCCTGACGCGCGCGGCGCACCTGGTGGAGCTGCCCGTCGGCGCCTCCGAGGACCGCCTCGTGGGGGCGCTCGACATCGAACGGGCCCTGTCGGAAGGCGTGAAGGCCTTCGAACCGGGCCTGCTGGCCGACGCGCACCGCGGCGTGCTCTACGTCGACGAGGTCAATCTGCTGCACGACCATCTGGTCGACCTGCTGCTGGACGCGGCGGCCATGGGCTCCTCGTACGTCGAACGCGAGGGCGTGTCCGTACGGCACGCGGCGCGCTTCCTGCTCGTCGGCACGATGAACCCCGAAGAGGGCGAACTGCGGCCGCAGTTGCTCGACCGGTTCGGTCTGACCGTGGAGGTGACCGCCTCGCGGGAGACCGACGAGCGCGTCGACGTGGTGCGCCGGCGCCTCGCCTACGACGCCGATCCTGCCGCGTTCGCGGCCCGGTGGTCGGCGGAGGAGGACGCGCTGCGCGAACGCATCGCCGCGGCACGGGAGTTGCTGCCGCAGGTGCAGCTCGGCGACGCGCCGCTGCGTCAGATCGCGGCGACCTGCGCCGCGTTCGAGGTGGACGGCATGCGCGCGGACCTTGTGATGGCGCGCACCGCCACGGCCCTGGCCGCCTGGGCGGGCCGCACCGAGGTGACAGCGGACGACGTACGGCAGGCGGCACTGCTGGCGCTTCCCCACCGGCGCAGGCGGAATCCCTTCGACGCACCGGGACTCGACGAGGACAAGCTCGACGAGACCCTTCAGCAGCACGCCGCGCCCGACGACGGCGACGACGACCCGGAGGGCCCCGACGGACCGGACGGCGGCCCGGACGGCGGAGGCGACCCGCCGCAGCAGCCCGACGGCGGCCCTGGTGACGAGTCCGCCCGGCCCGATCAGCAGGAACCCGCGCCGAACGAACCGCAGGAGCAGCCGGCGCCGCCGGCCCCGTCCGCCCAGGACGGCCCCCGAGCGCAGGACGACGGGGACGACCAGGCGTCCGCTGCTGACGGCAACACCGGCAGCGCGGCGCCGCAGCAGCCCGCCGCACCCGCATCCGAGCCCTTCCGCGCCCGCACCCTGTACGTCCCGGGCCTCGGCGAGGGCGTGGCCGGCAACCGCTCCCGTGCCCGCACCGCGCACGGCCGCACCACGGGCGCGCGGAAACCACGGGGCGCGCTGGGACACCTGCACTTGGCGGCCACGGTGCAGGCGGCGGCGCCGCACCAGCGCGCTCGCGGACGTGACGGCCGGGGGCTGCTGCTGCGCCGGGACGATCTGCGCGAGGTCGTGCGGGAGGGGCGCGAGGGCAATCTCGTCCTGTTCGTCGTGGACGCGTCCGGTTCGATGACGGCGCGGCAGCGGATGAGCGCCGTCAAGGGTGCCGTGCTGTCACTGCTGCTGGACGCCTACCAGCGGCGGGACAAGGTCGGCATGGTCACCTTCCGCCGGTCCGAGGCGGAGGTCGCCCTGCCGCCGACCTCGTCCGTCGAGGCTGCCGCCGCGCGGCTGGAATCGCTGCCCACCGGGGGCCGTACGCCCCTGGCGGAGGGACTGCTGAGGGCTCGCGAGGTGCTCCGTGTGGAGCGCATGCGCGATCCGTCCCGCCGTCCCCTCGTGGTCACCGTCACCGACGGGCGGGCCACCGGCGGTGCCGAGCCGGTGGAGCGCGCGCGGCGCGCGGCGCGCCTGCTGGCGGCCGACGGCACGGCGTCGGTAGTCCTCGACTGCGAAGCCGGGCACGTACGGCTCGGGCTCGCCGGCGCGCTGGCGGCCGATCTCGGCGGCAGCGCCGTGACGTTGGAGGAGCTGCGTGCGGACGCCGTCACCGACCTCGTGCGGCACGCCACGGGCACCCGGGCCGGATCCACGGCGCCGGCCGCGACCACAGCAGCCCCGCATTCCCCGAACACCCAGCCGAAGACTCGGAGGGCCGCATAGTGCCGAAGGGACAGCCGAGCTCCGTACCCGACGACGGACTCACCACACGCCAGCGCCGCAACCGGCCGCTCCTCGCGGTGCACACCGGCCCCGGGAAGGGCAAGTCGACAGCCGCGTTCGGGATGGCGCTGCGCGCCTGGAACCAGGGATGGCCGATCGGGGTGTTCCAGTTCGTGAAGTC
This sequence comes from Streptomyces bathyalis, assembly GCF_015910445.1. Classification (NCBI taxonomy): domain Bacteria; kingdom Bacillati; phylum Actinomycetota; class Actinomycetes; order Kitasatosporales; family Streptomycetaceae; genus Streptomyces; species Streptomyces bathyalis. The sequence goes on along the minus strand of NZ_CP048882.1, from coordinate 6,309,591 downwards.
GGCCAAGTGGAAGGTCGGCGAGGAGCGGGCCCTGCGGGTACTCGGTGCCAGCGGCGAGGGCGGCACCGTCGACTGGCACAAGATGGGCGAGGGCTGGTCCTGGATCCAGCGGGACGGCGAGATGAGCAACGAGGAGGCGGCGCGCGAGGGTTGGGAGCAGGTCAAGCGCGACCTGGCCGCCGAGACCTACCGCCTGTACGTGCTCGACGAGTTCGCGTACCCGATGCACTGGGGTTGGATCGACACGGACGAGGTGGTGTCCGTGCTGAGCGAGCGTCCGGGCGCCCAGCACGTGGTCATCACGGGGCGCAACGCGCCCGGGAAGCTGATCGACGCGGCCGATCTGGTCACCGAGATGTCCAAGGTGAAACACCCGATGGACGCAGGCCAGAAGGGCCAGCGGGGCATCGAGTGGTGAGTGCATGAGCGAACGCTGCGTGAACCCACCGCGTCTCGTCGTCGCCGCGCCGTCCTCCGGCAGCGGCAAGACGACGGTGGCGACCGGGATGATGGCCGCCTTCACCGAGGCGGGCATGACCGTCTCGCCGCACAAGACCGGGCCGGATTACATCGATCCGGGCTACCACGCCCTGGCCACCGGCCGTCCCGGGCGGAATCTCGACGCGTATCTGTGCGGCCCGGAACGGATCGCGCCGCTGTTCGCGCACGCCGCCGCCGGGACCCAACTCGCCGTCGTCGAGGGCGTGATGGGCCTGTACGACGGTGCGGCGGGATCGGGCGAGCTGGCGTCGACCGCGCAGGTGGCGAAGCTGCTCAAGGCACCCGTGGTGCTGGTGGTGGACGCCTCGTCGCAGTCGCGCTCCGTCGCGGCGCTGGTGCACGGATTCGCCTCGTGGGACCCGGAGTTGCGGGTGGCGGGCGTCGTCCTGAACAAGGTCGCGTCCAGCCGGCACGAGGCCCTGCTGCGGGAGGCGCTGGAGGGATCCGGCGTGCCGGTGATGGGTGCGCTGCGGCGCGACGCCGGCGCGGACACGCCGTCCAGACATCTCGGGCTGGTGCCGGCGGCCGAACGGCAAGCCGAGGCAGTGGAGTCGGTGGCGACGCTCGCCGCCCGCGTGCGTGAGGGCTGCGACATGCAGGCGCTGCTCGCGCTGGCGCGCAGCGCTCCCCCGCTTCCCGTCACACCTTGGGAGGCGGCGGTCGAAGTGAGCGGCCGCAGCGCTCCCGTGGCGGCTCACGGCGAGCGGCCGCGCATAGCCGTCGCCGGGGGCGCCGCCTTCACCTTCTCCTACGCCGAACATGCCGAACTGCTGGAGGCGGCCGGTGCGGAGACCGTCGTCTTCGACCCGTTGCGCGACGAGAGCCTGCCCGAGGGCACGCGCGGGCTCGTCGTCGGGGGCGGCTTCCCCGAGGTGTACGGGCCGCAGCTGTCGGCCAACAAGCCGCTGCGCCAGGCCGTACGCGAATTCGTCGCAGCCGGCGGCCCCGTGGCCGCCGAGTGCGCGGGCATGCTGTACCTGTCCCGTGAATTGGACGGCGAGGAGATGTGCGGAGTGCTGGACGGCGTTGCCCGCATGACGGGGCGACTCACGCTCGGCTACCGCGATGCCGTCGCCGTCGACGACAGCGTCCTGGCACCTGCCGGACTGCGCGTGCGGGGGCACGAGTTCCACCGCACCACGCTCTCTCCCCAGGCCGGCGACGCGCCCGCGTGGGGCCTGGTGCGCCCGGAGCGGCGCAAGGAGGGCTTCGTGGGCGGCCCCACGCGCAACGTCCACGCGTCGTATCTGCATGTGCACTGGGCCTCCGCACCCATGATGGCCCGCCGGTTCGTGGAGAGGTGCGTCGCGTGACGCGGCCGGCCGGAGCGGCCGCGGACCCGGACGAGGCCGAATCGCGCACGCCCTCCCTGGTTGTCGGAGTGGGCACCGGCCGGGGCGTCAGCAGCGACGAAGTGATCGGCCTGATCGAGCGGACGCTGCGAGAGGCGGGGCTGTCCCTGCGCTGTGTAGCCGAGTTGGCGACGGTCGAGGCGAAGGCCGGCGAACCGGGCCTGCTCGCGGCCGCGGACCGGCTCCGCCTGCCGCTGCGCACCTTCACCGCCGCCGTCCTCGCCGCCGTCGAGGTGCCGAATCCCACCGACGCAACGCGGGCCGCCATGGGTACGCCGTCCGTCTCGGAGGCCGCCGCCCTCGCTGCCGCCGGCGAATACGGCATGCTGATCGTGCCCAAGACCAAGTCCGCGTCCCCGGACGGTTCTCCGGCCATGGCGACCGCCGCCGTGGCACGCCGGCGCCGGGCGGGCGCTCTGCCGGCCGCCGGTGGCGTCCCGGAGAAGGACGGTTCGGCGGTGGCCGCTGCCGTGCCCGACGCCACGCCCGGCGCGGGGAGTTCGTCCGGCGCCGTGGCGGACGGGGGCGGCGGTCCGGGCGCCGCGAGCGCGGCCACGCAGAACCAGCACAGCAAGGAGAACCAGTGACGCAGCCTCCCGCCCTGCTCCTCGTCGGCCACGGCACCCGTGACGACGAGGACGCCGAGGACTTCCGGTCGTTCGTCGGCGAGATCGCGTCCCGCAGCCCGGAAATACCCGTCGCCGGCGGCTCGCTGGAGCTGTCGCCGCCGCTGACCGACTCCGTCGCCGAGCTTGTCGGGCGCGGCGTGACGGACTTCGTGGCCGTGCCGCTGATGCTGGTCTCCGACGGACGCGCGCAGGGCGACATCCCCGCGGCCCTGGCCCGGGAGGAGGAACGGCACCCCGGCACCTCATTGCGTTGTGCGCGCCCGCTCGGCCCGCATCCGCAGCTGCTGTCGCTGCTGGAACGCCGTGTCGAGGAAGCGCTGGACGGAGGCACCGGCACCGAAGGCCCCGCTCCCCGCTCCCCCGGCGACCGCGCCGGCACGACCGTGCTGCTCGTCGGACGCGGCTCGACGGACCCCCACGCCAACGCCGAGGTGCACAGGACCGCCCGGCTGCTGTGGGAGGGCCGCGGATACGCGGGCGTGGAGGTCGCGTTCGTCTCGCTCGCCGCGCCCGACGTGGCGTCGGGCCTGGACCGCTGCCGCAAGCTGGGCGCGAAGAAGGTCGTGATCCTGCCCTACGTCCTCTTCGCGGGTGTACTGACGGAGCGCGCAGCCATGCACGCGGAAGGCTGGTCCGCCGCGAACCCCGAGGTCGAAGTCGTGGACGCCAAGGCCATGGGCGCGACCGACGAGCTGGCGGACGTCGTCATGGAGCACTACCGGGAGGCAGCCGGCGTCACGCCGCCGGGGCCCGGGGACGCCACCGGGCATCCGCGGCCGTCGCGCCCCCGGCAGGACGAGGACGGCCACGGGCACGGCCGTTCGCACGACGCCGACAGCGATGCGCACTCCCACTGAGAGCGAGCAGGCATTGGAAGCGGGCCTCCTCCGGCATCACGGCGACGCCGAAGTACGGGACGGCGGGCGGGAGTTGACCGACCTCGCGGTCAACGTACGTGCGGGCACCCCGCCGCGCTGGCTCAAGGACCGCATCGCCGCCTCGCTCGACGATCTGGCCGCCTACCCCGACGGCCGTCCCGCCCGCCGGACAGTGGCCGCCCGGCACGGTCTCGCGGAGGAGCAGGTGCTGCTCACCGCCGGGGCGGCCGAGGCGTTCGTCCTGCTGGCACGCGCGTTCCGCGCGCGTCGGCCGGCCGTGGTCCATCCGCAGTTCACCGAGCCCGAGGCGGCGCTGCGGGATGCCGGGCACGACGTGGAACGCGTGGTGCTGGATCCCGGCAACGGGTTCCGGCTCGACCCCGCGGCGGTGCCCGCAGGCGCGGACCTCGTCGTCGTGGGCAATCCGACCAACCCCACCTCCGTGCTGCATCCCGCCGAGGCACTCGCCGGACTCGCGCGCGAGGGACGGACGTTGGTCGTCGACGAGGCGTTCATCGACGCGGTGCCCGGCGAACGGGAGTCCCTGGCACCGCTGTTGGGCGCCGGGCCGGAGCAAGCACCGCTTCCCGGCCGCGTCGTGGTGCTCCGCAGCCTCACGAAGACGTGGGGCCTGGCGGGTCTGCGCATCGGGTACGTCCTCTCCGATCCCGCCACGGTGTCCGAACTCGCGCGGCACCAGCCTCTGTGGCCGGTGTCGGCTCCGGCGCTGACCGCGGCGGAGGCATGCTGCGAACCGCGGGCGCTCAGCGAGGCCGAGGAGGCGGCACGGCAGGTCGCCCGTGACCGGAACCATCTGCTCGCGCGGCTGGGCGAGTTCGCACCGGAGGGCCTGTCCGTGCACGGGTCACCGCAGGCCCCGTTCGTACTGGTGCGGCACCCGCGTGCCGCTGCTCTCCGCGAGGACCTGCGGTCGCTGGGGCTGGCGGTGCGGCGCGGCGACACCTTCCCGGGGCTGGGCCCGCAGTGGTTCCGTATCGCCGTCCGGGACGAGGAGTGCACGGATCGGCTGGCCTCGGCGCTGCGCGAGCTTCTCGGCGGGGAGACACGAGCGGCAGCCCACCCGGACGCCCGGGACGGCTGAGGAGCAGACACCGGGCGGGGAGGGCACCGGACTCCACGGAGGCGGGCACGGTCTCCCCGCGCCGAGCCCGGCGGAGGCCGTCGAGCTCAGACGCGCCGCGCCCCGTTCAGGCAGCGTCGCTCCGCGAAGCTCCGACCCGTGGGACGACGACCGCCCGGGCGATTCCCAGCCGTACGACGTCCTGCGGGCGCAGCATGAGCTCGTCCGCGGTCGCGGCGGTCTCGTGCTCCGGGCGCTTGAGGATCGCTGCCGCGAGTTCGGGGGCGATCACGGAGAAGTAGCTGTCGGGCGTGACCCAGAGCCTGTCCGGTGCGGCCAGGGCCAGTGCTCCGCCCGAGCCGCCCTCGCCGATCAGCAGTGAGGTCACCGGCACCGCGGCCTCCGCGACGGCGGCGAACACCTCGGCGATCGCCGGTCCGGCCCCGGCGCCTTCCGCCTCGGCGTCGTTGGCGGCCCCCGGGGTGTCGATGAGGGTCAGTACGGGGATCCCCAGCCGGTCGGCGGTACGGATGAGCCGGGCAGCGGTGCGGAAACCGGCGGGGCGTGTGGCTGTGCCGGTCTGGGCCGCGTACGCGACCGTTCGGCCGCCGTGGCGTCCGAAGCCGCACAGCATTCCCTCGTCGACGCCGCCGCAGCGGTCTCCCCGTACCTCTTCGCGCCAGTCGAAGTAGTCGTCCAAGTAGGCGGCGGCACGCGGCCGTTGAGCGGACCGGGCGCGCGCCACCGCCTCCTGCCCGCTCAGGGGGACGGCCTGGGCGTCCCCGCCGACGGAGTCAGGGGGAGAGGCTCCGGCGGGCAGGGCCTGCGGGGACCCCGAGGACCTGTTGTGCGACGGCGGTGCCGAGGACGCGTCCCGGGGCGGCAGTGCCTGCGGTGGAGGTGCGGGGCTGCCGGAGCCGCCGGTCAGCAGCGTGAGCCAGCGCCCCAGCGCCGCACCCAGCAGCTCCTGCTCCACGATCTGGTCGATGTGCCCAGCGGCATGCTGGCCCTCCGCCGTGTAAGCCGCCGGGTCGGCGTCACGGGGCCGTACCCGGGAGCCGGCGAAGGCGACCTGCGCGCCCGGCAGGGCCAGCACCACGTCCGCGCCCGCGCCGAGCGTCGCCCAGCCGCCGCCCGTGGCGGGGTCGCGGAGCACGGCGAGCTGCGGCACGCCGGCGCGGCGCGTGAGCACCGACTCCCGTGCCACACGCTGCAGTTGGCTGAGCGCGACCATCCCCTCCTGCATGCGGCTGCCGCCGGTGGCGATCAGCGACACCAGCGGCAGACGGTGCGCCCGGGCATGCTCGTAGGCGGCGGCGATGCGGTCGCCCGTCTGTGCGCCGAGCGAGCCTCCGAGATATCCGAACTCGAAGGAGATCAGCACCGCTTCGGCTCCGGCGGTGTCGTCGCCACGAGTTCCCGTGCCGCCGCCGATCCGGCCGGTGCCGCACACCACGGACTCGCTCTCGCCCGTCCGCTCACGCGCCCGGTCGCGTGAGGCCCCGTAGCCGCGCCAGCCGAGCGGCCCGTCCGGCCCTCCGCGACCGGCGGGCGCGGCCGGGTCGGCTGACGGGTGCTCGAATTCCGTGAAGCCGCTCGCGACGGCCCGGATGGCGGCGCGCGCCGAGGAACCGGGGTCGCGGACGTCGCGGGGCGTGTCACTCATGGAGCGCACGCTTCATGAGCTTGCCCATGTCGTTGCGCGGCAGCGTCTCGCGGAAGCGCACGACCCGCGGCCGCTTGTGCGGGGAGAGCTGCTTGGCCACATGATCGGCCAGCTCCTGCTCGCCGGGGCGGCGGGCTCCGGGCACGATCCACGCGACGATGCGTTCGCCGAGGTCGTCGTCGCTCTCGCCGGTCACGGCGGCCTCCGTCACGTCGGGGTGCTCCAGCAGCGCGTTCTCGATCTCCCCCGCCCCGATCTTGTACCCGCCGCTCTTGATGATGTCGGTGGCCTTGCGGCCGACGATCCGTACGTACCCGTCGGGGTCACGTGTCGCCATGTCGCCCGTGCGGAACCAGCCTCCGTCGAAGGCCTCGGCCGTGGCGTCCGGCCGGTTGAGGTACTCGGTGAACAGATTGCGTCCGCGGACCTGGATCTCGCCGACCGTCTCACCGTCCATGGCCTCGACGGTCTGCCCTTCCTCGTCGACCAGCCGCAGCTCGACGCCGTCCAGCGGAACGCCCACCGTTCCCGGCCGGCGCTCGCCGTCGGCCCGGACGCTGGTGTTCATCAGCGTCTCCGTCATGCCGTACCGCTCGACGATGCGCTGCCCCGTGGCGGCGGCGATCCGCTCGTGATCGTGCACCGGCAGTGCCGCCGACCCCGACACCAGGAGCCGGGCGCCGGCCAGCGCCCGGGCCAACTCCGCGTCGCCGCCCACCTCTTCGGCGATGCGGTGGTACATCGTCGGCACGCCGAAGAGCATCGTGGCCCCGCCCTCCAGGGCCTGCCGCACGCCGTCGGCGGAGAAGCGGCCGAGGTGCTGGACCGTGCCCGCGCGGCGCAGCGGGCCGAGTATGCCGAGGATGAGTCCGTGCACGTGGAAGAGCGGCAGGCCGTGCACGAGCACGTCCTCCTCCGTCCACTGCCAGGCGTCCCGGAGCGCGTCGAGCGTGGCGGTCAGGGCGCGGCGGGGCAGGACGGTGCCCTTGGGCGGCCCCGTGGTGCCGGAGGTGTAGACGATCACCGCCGGTGCTTCCTCGTCGGGTTCGGCGGGCAGAGCGACCGGGCCGGGCCGGGGCGTGGTGTCGACGGCGGTGCGCGGCAGCGCGTCGAGCGGGGCGGGAAGCGCCGCGTCGCGCTCAGCGAGTACGAGGCCGGGTTCACTGTCGCCGAGGATGTGGGCCAGTTCGCGTTCGCCGATCTTCGGGTTGAGGGGGACGACGGGCGCTCCGGCGAGCAGCGCGGCAAGCACGGCGACGCTCGTCTCCATGGTGGGGGTGGCCCAGACGGCGACCCTCTGCCCAGGGGTGAGCTCGGCGGCGAGCGCCCCCGCCACACCGGCGAGTTCGGAGTAGGTGAGCGACTGCTCGCCGAACCGCAGCGCGGTCTTTTCGGACGGCCGGGTCAGCGCCGGGAAGAGGGTGGACACGGTGGCTCCTCACAGGGTCTTGCTCGCGTTGTGACGTCTGGGGTGTGCGGCCGGGAGTGGCCGCGGCGGCTGTGGGCGCGGACCGGGTGCCGCCGCCTCCTCACGGTCCCGGTGCCCGGGTACCGGCTACCCGAACCCGGGTACGACCATGGCCAGCCAGATCAGTGCCGGTACGGCGGCGGTCACCACACCGCCGTAGATCATCAGCTGCCGGAAGAAACGGTCCCTGTCGACCTCTTCGGCACTCGCCAGTACCAGTGCTCCGTTGGTGGAGAACGGGCTCACGTCGACCACGGTGGCGGACACCGACAGCGCGGCGACCATGCCGACGACTCCGATCTCGCCCTTCTCCAGGAACGGCACGACGAGCGGGATGAGGGCCCCGATGATTCCGACGGAGGATGCGAAGGCCGAGACGAACCCGCCGATGTAGCAGAAGAGCAGCGCGGCGATCAGCGGTACGCCGATGGCGGCGACGCCTTCGCCGGCCCATTCGATCGTGCCCATCTCGTCCAGGACGTTGACGTAGGTGAGCATGCCGCACACCAGGAGGACGGTCGGCCAGGTGATGCCGTTGATGGCCTGCTTGCTGTCGGCGGGCCAGATCACGGCGAGCACCACGGCCAGCGCGATCGCGGTCAGGCCCGCGTCGAGGTCGAAGCCCAGCACCGCGACCACGAGCAGGACGAGGCCGGTGAGCGTGGCGGTACGGGCCGGGGTGAGCCGCTCGGCGCCGGCCGGCAGGCTGCCGTCGCCGCCGGAGCGGTCCCGGCCAGTGCTCTCCCCGGTCTGCGTGGCCACGGCCGTACCGCCACCGCCGCCCGCCGGTGCCCCTGCGGCGGCAGGGGCACCGGAGCCACCGGTCGCACCGCCGGCGCCGATCCCCTCACCGGCGCCCGCGCCGCCGTCCTCGTCCGCGCCGTCCTCGGCCCTGGTGCCGCGCAGGCCCATACCGCCGCAGGCGACGAAGATGACGGCGGCGATGACGAGGTTGACGACGAGGCTGGCCGAGAAGAGCGCCAGCTCGTTCCCGGGCAGGCCCTCCCTGGCGACGATGCCGTTGACCGTCGATCCGTAGATGCTGATCGGCGAGAAGCCGCCCGCCTGAGCGCCGTGCACCACGAGCGCGCCCATGAGCAGCGGGTGGATGCGGTACTTGGCCGCGAAGCCCATCGCGATCGGCGCGATGATGGCGACCGCCGCGGGGCTGACCGCGCCGATCGCCGTCAGCACGCCCGTGACCGCGAACATCACCCACGGGATGAGCACGATGCGGCCGCGCACGACCCTGATCCCGGCATGAACCAGCCAGTCCGTCGTGCCGTTGGCGCGCGCGATGGCGAAGAAGTAGGTCACGCCGACGAGCACGACGAAGAGATCACCGGGGAATCCGGCGAAGACCTTCTCGGCCTCGAATCCGGCGGCCAGCGTGCCGACGCCGAACGCCGCCGCGAAGGCGAGGGCACCGATATTGACGGAGCGGGTCGTGGCGACGACGAAGATCACCGCCAGCACCAGGATCGATATGAGTTCGGCAGACATGGGGCTCCCGTCCTTGGGCGCCGGAGGGCGTGCAGCGGTTCGGATCTGAGGTCGGCCGGATTGGCGCAATGGCCAAGTGGCTGAACCAAAATCCCCGCCCGTCTGTCCGGTGTCAATGCTTGGGGCAGAAATTGGCCCAGCCACTTGACCACCTGGCCGCCGGGCCACTCATCTGCGGTGTTAGGCTCCGGGCCAGGAAATCCAGGGGGCTGAGGGGACCGCATGACCGACGACGCGCTGCGACCGATGACCCGCCCGCGCCTGTACGAGCAGGTTCTGGACCGGTTGCGTGCGTACGCCGTCGATCACGAACTGAGCGCCGGGGACCGCCTCCCGCCCGAGCGCGAACTCGCCCAGCGGCTGGGGGTGAGCCGCTCTTCCGTCAAGCAGGCCGTGGTCGTCCTGGAGGTGCAGGGGCTCGTCGAGACACGTCACGGCGGCGGCACCTACCTAGTGCGCGACACCCTCGACGCCGAGCCCGTCGAACGGCTCGTGGAGCGCCGGCGGCGCCTGCCGGACGTGCTCGAGGCACGCGAGGCACTGGAGACCAAGCTCGCAGAACTGGCCGCGGAGCGCCGCACCGACGAGGACCTCGAAGCGATGCGCACCGCCCTGCGTGCCATGGAGTCGGACATCTCGACGGGAGGCCACGGCGTGGACGGCGACCGCCGGTTCCACGCGGCCGTCACCGCCGCCGGACACAGCACACTGCTCGCGGAGTTCATGGGCTCGATCTCCGAACCGGTCGCCGAGAGCCGCAACGAATCGCTGCGCCAGCCCGGCCGGCCCACACGCTCACTGGAGCAGCACGCGCGCATCCTCGCCGCCATCGAGCGCGGCGACCCGAAGGCCGCGGCGGCGGCGATGCGCCGTCACGTGCGCACGGTCGCCAAGGTCCGCCTTCTGGAGTGGAATCCGGACGAGGCGGGCAAGGGCGAGCCGGACCGGGACTGACGCCGTTCGATTCGCACGAGGCCCGCACGGCACCTCGACGCGCCTCACCTCCGCACGCCTCACGGCACCAACTGCAGCCGCCCGGTGGCACCTTCCGTCGGGCTGCGGATCAATCAGCCCAGCAGCGCCGGCAGCGTCCGCTCCACCCAGCGCGTCTCCCGCTCGTAGGCGTGCGCCAGCCGCAGCAGCCCGAAGTCGCCGCCGTGCCTGCCGATGAGCTGGACGCCCATCGGCAGCCCGTCCGCACCGAACCCGGCGGGCATGGCGATCGCGGGCACCCCGGCGAGCGTCCAGGGCACCACGGTCTCCATCCACCGGTGGTAGGTGTCCATCCGCCGACCGCCGACCCGCTCGGGCCAGTGGACTTCCTTGTCGAACGGGAACACCTGCGCGGCCGGGGCGAGGATGTAGTCGTGGCCCGCGAGGAACTCGGTCAGCGCCGCGAACCACCGGTCCCGCGAGTCGGCCGCGGCGGCGACGTCGAGGACACCGAGCTCCAGCGCGCGTTCGATCTCCCAGACCGCCTCCGGCTTCATGCGCCCGCGGGTCTCCGGGTTCCCGTACAAGCTGTGCCGCTCGAGGTTCGCGAGCCCGCGCCAGGTCAGGAACGCGCGCCAGATCTCCTCCAGCGGGAAGTCGGGCCGAGCCTCGGTGACTTCGCACCCCAGGGCCTCGAAGGCGGCGAAGGACGAGCGGCACACCTCCAGCACGCCGGGCTCCGTCGCCAGCCGGCCGCCCCAGTCGCCGACCCAGGCGATGCGGGCGCCGCGGAAGTCGCCGCCTTCGAGGCTCTCCCGGAACCGTCCGCCTTCCTCGGCGCCGCCCAGGGGGGCGCCCTCGTCGGGCCCCGCCATGACGGACAGCAGCCACGCCAGGTCCGTGGCCGTACGCGCCATGGGCCCGGCGGTGCTCAGCTGCGTGGAGAAGCCGGGCGAGGGCACCAGGCCCCAACTCGGGCGCATGCCCAGCACGTTGTTGAAGGCCGCGGGATTGCGCAGCGACCCCATGTAGTCGCTTCCGTCCGCCACCGGCAGCATCCGCAGCGCGAGCGCCGACGCCGCACCGCCGCTGCTGCCGCCTGCCGTGCGGGAGGGGTCGTAGGCGTTGCCCGTCGTCCCCCAGACGCTGTTGTACGTATGCGAACCCAGCCCGAATTCGGGGGTGTTCGTCTTGCCGATCACCACGGCGCCCGCAGACTTGATGCGCTTCACGAACAGCGCGTCCTGCTGCGCCACGCGGTCCTTGTGCACGGGTGAACCCTCGGTCCAGGGCAGCCCGTCGGCCTCGGTCAGATCCTTCACGGCGTGCGGGAACCCGTGCATCCAGCCCAGGTGCCGGCCCTGCCGCAGCTGCTCGTCGCGCTCACGCGCCTGCCGCAGGGAGATCTCCGGGTCCTGCGTGGCGACGATGGCGTTGACGTGCGGATTGACCGTGCCGATGTGCTCCAGGTACGCCTCCATGACCTCGACGCACGAGACATCGCGGTCCGCGATGGCACGGGACAGCTCGATCGCGTCCCACGAAACGATCTCCTTCACGTGGCTCCCCTCCCTCCTCTTCGCCGTCCCTGCCGGTCCTCCCGGTGCTCACCGAGCGCGGTGCCGCACGCGGCCCGCTCCCCCGCCGCAGCGCCTAACGGATCACCCGCCCCCGCAGCACCACGTGGCGCGGATCGGTCAGCACCCCTACGTCGGCACGCGGGTCCTCGGCGAAGACCAGCAGGTCCGCCGGCGCGCCCTCCTCCAGCCCCGGCCGTCCGAGCCAGCGGCGCGCGCCCCAGGTGGCCGCCGAGATCGCGTCCGCGGGCGGAATCCCGGCCGTGACCAGCTCCGCGACCTCGACGGGGACGAGCCCGTGCGCCAGGGAGCCCCCGGCGTCCGTGCCCGTGTATACGGGGATACCCGCGTCGAAGGCGGCGCGCACCGTCTCGTAGCGGCGCTCGTAGAGCCGCACCATGTGCTCCGACCAGCGCGGATACTTGGTGCCGCCCTCCGCCAGCTGCGGGAACGTCGCGGTGTTGACGAGCGTGGGGACGATCGCGACACCTCGCTCGGCGAACAGCGGGATCGTCTCCTCGGTGAGTCCGGTGGCGTGCTCGATGCAGTCGATGCCGGCCTCGACCAGGTCACGGAGCGAGTTCTCGGCGAAGCAGTGCGCGGTGACGCGGGCCCCCTCCTCGTGTGCGGCGGCGATGGCCTCCTCCAGCGCCCAGCGGGGCCAGCAGGGAGCCAGATCGCCCTCGCCGCGGTCGATCCAGTCGCCCACGAGCTTCACCCAGCCGTCGCCGCGCCGGGCCTCGAGCCGGACGTATGCCGCCAGGTCGCCGGGCTCGATCTCATGGGCGTAGTTGCGGATGTAGCGCTTGGTACGGGCGATGTGGCGCCCGGCGCGGATGATGCGCGGCAGGTCCTCGCGGTCGTCGATCCACCGGGTGTCGGACGGCGAGCCCGCGTCGCGGAGCATCAGGGCCCCGGCTTCGCGCTCGGTCAGGGCCTGCTTCTCGGTGGTGGACTCGTCCACCGGGCCCTGCTGGTCGAGGCCGACGTGGCAGTGCGCGTCGACGAGTCCGGGAAGCACCCAGCCCTCGGCCCTGACGGTGTCGCGGTCGCTGCCGGCGGGGCGCTCGTAGGTGACGTGCCCGTCCACCACCCACAGCTCGTCCCGTATGTCCTCGGGCCCTGCCAGTACGCGTCCCTTGATGTGGAGATTGCCGCGGTCGCTCATGCCCGCACCCTATGAGCCCGCACCGGTGTTCCTGCACCCGCCCGGCACGGGCGCTACGGTGGCAGGCATGCACACGCTGGTCATTCCCGCGAGTCCGGGAAGAAAAGATGCGACATCCGAGCCGTTGCGGGAGAATGCATTTCCGCATCTATAATGAGCGTAGCTTCCCGTATTCTTCTTCCCGCTTTCCGTTTCTTTAAACGCCAGGATTTTTCACAGGGTTATCGAGGCGGAATTCGCCCAGGGTTCAAGGTCGTTACGGCAATGTGACGGACTCCACAGGCGGCCTGGTTGGCCCTGGAAAATGCGGAAATATCAGGGCGAACCCCTACCCCTGACTCACGTGTGCGCCTGCGCGCGATAACACACGACCCCCCTCTTGTGTAACCCCACCCCGCCGTGCGTTTTCGGATTCTGCTGGGTAAATTTAATACCCATGACCGCCGCGCAAGCAGACCGTGCACGTGCCCACAGTGATTTCCGGGAAATGCCGGAGGGGCTGACGTTGGACGCTCCGCAGCTCGAGGACGGAGCGGCGCTCTGGCGCATCGCCCGCGACTCGCGGACGCTCGACCTCAACTCCTCCTACAGCTACCTCCTGTGGTGTCGCGACTTCGCCGCCACCTCCGTGGTGGCCCGTGACGAGGGCGGTGAGCCGGTCGGATTCATCACCGGCTACGTGCGCCCCGCACGCCCGAGGACACTGGTCGTCTGGCAGGTGGCCGTCGACGAGGCGGCGCGCGGCCGGGGACTGGCGGCGGCGATGCTCGACGGGCTGACCGCCCGTACGGCCCGGGAACTGGGGATCGACGGGATCGAGACCACCGTCACCCCCGACAACGCTCCCTCGAACCGCCTCTTCACCTCCTTCGCGGAGCGCCACGGCGCGGCGACGGAGAAGGAGGTGCTCTTCGATGCCGGAGTGTTCCCCGAGAGCGGCCACGAGCCCGAAGTCCTCTACCGGATCGGCCCGGTGGCGTCCCTGAAGGACAGGGCTCCACTGACCGTGCACTGAGACTGCCGCGTTCCGCCGGCGCTTCGTGCCCCACATCTCCGAACCGTCAGCGATCCCCGCAGTCCCGCGATCCGATCCGCATCCCGACCACTTCGACCGCATGTAACTCACTCCCAGGAGCACGCCGTGACCATCATCCAGCCCGACCTCAGTGTCTTCGAGACCGTCGAGTCGGAAGTCCGCAGCTACTGCCGTGGCTGGCCCACGATCTTCGACCGGGCCCAGGGCTCACACATGTACGACGAGGACGGTCATACGTACCTGGACTTCTTCGCCGGAGCCGGCACGCTCAACTACGGCCACAACAACCCCGTGCTCAAACGGGCCCTGCTGGACTACCTGGAGCGTGACGGGGTCGTCCACGGGCTCGACATGAGCACCACGGCCAAGCGTGCCTTCCTGGAGACCTTCAAGGAGAAGATCCTCGAGCCCCGCGGCCTGAACCACAAGGTCATGTTCCCGGGCCCGACGGGCACCAACGCCGTCGAGGCGGCGCTGAAGCTGGCCCGCAAGGTCAAGGAGCGCGAGTCCATCGTCTCTTTCACCAACGCCTTCCACGGCATGTCGCTGGGCTCGCTCGCCGTCACCGGCAACGCCTTCAAGCGCGCCGGTGCGGGCATCCCGCTCGTGCACGGCACGCCGATGCCGTTCGACGACTACCTGGGCGGCACCACGGAGGACTTCGTCTGGTTCGAGCGGCTGCTCGAGGACCAGGGATCCGGCCTCAACAAGCCGGCGGCCGTGATCGTGGAGACCGTGCAGGGCGAGGGCGGCATCAACGTCGCGCGCGCCGAGTGGCTGCGTGACCTCTCCGACCTGTGCGAGCGCCACGACATGCTGCTCATCGTCGACGACATCCAGATGGGCTGCGGCCGCACCGGCGCCTTCTTCTCCTTCGAGGAGGCGGGCATCAAGCCGGACATCATCACGCTGTCCAAGTCCATCGGCGGCTACGGACTGCCGCTGGCTCTCACGCTGTTCAAGCCCGAGCTGGACATCTGGGAGCCGGGCGAGCACAACGGCACCTTCCGCGGCAACAACCCGGCGTTCGTCACGGCCACGGCCGCGTTCGAGACGTACTGGACCGACGACCAGACGGAGAAGCAGACTCTCTCCCGTGGTGAGCAGGTCGAGGCGGTTTTGCGCGCCATCTCCGAGGAACACAGCGAGGATGTCGCAGACTTCCGCGGGCGCGGTCTGGTGTGGGGACTGGAGTTCCACGACAAGGACCGTGCCGACGCCGTCGCCAAGCGGTGCTTCGAGCTCGGGTTGCTCATCGAGACCTCGGGGCCCCAGAGCGAGGTCGTGAAGCTGCTGCCTGCTCTCACGATCACGGCCGAGGAGCTCGACGAAGGGCTCCGCGTGCTGGCCCGAGCGGTGCGCGAGACCGCGTAACTGATCCGCTCACGGCCCGCCCCGGTTGCGTCCGGGGCGGGCCGACCCCGTAATGAATAGAGAAAGGTACGCCACAACGTGATTGTTCGTTCTTTCAAGGACATCGAGGACACCGACCGTCACATCAAATCCGCATCCGGTACCTGGGAAAGCAAGCGGATCGTGCTGGCGAAGGAGCGTGCCGGCTTCTCCCTTCACGAGACCGTGCTGTACGCGGGGACGGAGACATCGATGTGGTACGCAAACCACATCGAAGCCGTACTCTGCGTCGAGGGCGAGTCCGAACTCACCAACGATGAGACCGGCGAGAAGCATCTGATCACTCCCGGCACCATGTATCTGCTCGACGGGCACGAGAAGCACACAATGCGGCCCATTACGGACTTCCGGTGCATTTGTGTCTTCAATCCGCCCGTGACGGGCCGGGAGGATCACGACGAGAACGGCGTCTACCCGCTTCTCACCGAGCCTGACGACTGAGCCGAGAGCTCGGCCTGCACAGGCCAGTACGGCGGCTTCTGCCGTCCGCGGCTACGGCCGCTCGCCCACCGAACAGGGCCGTACGAGAGGAGAGGAAGGCAACACCATGACCACCGCACCCGAGCGCACCGCCGACCTGTACCCGACTCGCGGAGCCACCGAGGTGGCCACCCCACGGATGGACCCCGTCGTGTGGTCGGAGCCGGGTACGCCGGGGCCCATCGAGGCCGCGGTTCTGGCGGAATACGAGCGGGACGGGTTCCTTGCGATCGACCAGCTCATCACCCCTGATGAGGTCGACATGTACAGCAGGGAACTGGAACGGCTCACCACGGATGCGGAGATCCGTGCCGACGAGCGCTCGATCATCGAGCCGCAGTCGGACGAGATCCGGACCGTGTTCGAGGTGCACAAGATCAGCGAGGTCTTCGCCGACCTGGTGCGGGACCCGCGCGTAGTGGGCCGGGCGCGACAGATCCTGGGCTCGGACGTCTACGTCCACCAGTCCAGGATCAACGTCAAGCCGGGCTTCGGTGCCACTGGCTTCTACTGGCACTCCGACTTCGAGACCTGGCACGCGGAGGACGGGCTTCCGGCGATGCGGACCGTCTCGGTCTCGATCGCGCTGACCCGGAACTACGACACCAACGGCGGCCTGATGATCATGCCGGGGTCACACAAGACCTTCCTCGGTTGTGCGGGCGAGACGCCGAAGGACAACTACAAGCAGTCGCTGCAGATGCAGGACGCGGGCACTCCGTCCGACGAATCACTGGCCAAGTTCGCCGACGCGCACGGCATCAAGCTCTTCACGGGCGAGGCCGGCTCGGCGACCTGGTTCGACTGCAACTGCATGCACGGGAGCGGTGACAACATCACTCCGTACCCGCGGAGCAACGTGTTCATCGTCTTCAACAGCGTGGAGAACAAGGCCGTGGAGCCCTTCGCGGCACCGGTCCGCCGTCCCGAATTCATCGGAGCGCGCGACTTCACCCCGGTGAGGTGACGCGTTACGCGGCGCACTGAGCCCGGTGGATGAGGGGGGAGACCGCATGACGGCCTCCCCCCTTTTCCGTCCGGGCGCTTTCTGCTGCGATCTCCCTGCACAGTCCGGGAGTCCGACCGAGGGAGAGTCCGCGCGCATGGCCAGCACCGCCGCCGCCTACCAGTCCGACGAGGGCGGCCCGCTCGACGTCGACCGCGCCTTCTACGACAGGGTCGCCGCCGGCCCCCGGGAACCTGTCGAACGCTTCACCGTGCCCATACGCTCAGGCCGCGCGTGGGAGGTGCCCGCAGGGCATCTGTGCCGCCTGGTGACGGTCGACGGCCCCCAGGTCGCGGACCTGAACGTGTGGAACCGGCACGATCCGCGCGAGCGCCTGTGGGCCTCCCGTACACGGCAGTTGCAGCGCGCACACGTGAGCGTGTACGACCGGCTGTGGTCCACGCTGCCGTTCCTGCGTCCCCTGCTGACCGTCACCGCGGACACGCTGGCCTCCTACGGGCGTGACGCCGAGGGCGGCAGGGTGCACGACCTGCTGGGCACGCGCTGCGACCCGTACGTCAACCGCATGCTGACCGGCGAGGACTTCGACTTCCACTGCCACTCGAACCTGGTGCGGGCCGTACTGCCGTACGGGCTCACCGAGTTCGACGTGCACGACGTGCTGAACGTCTTCCAGTGCACCGGGCTCAACGAGGACGACCAGTACTTCATGAAGGACTGCCCGGCGCGCCCCGGCGACCACTTCGAGTTCTTCGCCGAGATCGACCTGCTGTGCGCGATCTCGACATGTCCGGGCGGCGATCTGTCCGTGCCGATGTGGGGGCCCGGTTCGGACGTGGACCCCGTGGAGTTCTGCCATCCCGTCGGCGTGGAGGTCCACCGCGCCGACCCCGCCCTGCTGACGGACTGGGCACCACCGGAGCCGGCCGCGTACCGCGGCATGCACGGCATGGCCTTCCCCCTGGCCCCCGGGGGGCGCTCCTGAACGCCTGAGCCGCCGCCCCCCCCTGAGTCCGGGCCCTGAACTCCGCTGGTTCTCCTCGGAGTTGAGGGCGCTCCGCCGGACTCAGGGACGCACGGCTGCCGTTCAGTTCTCCCTGCGGCCATCCACCCGGCGCGGCAGACCCAGTGGGTTCGCATCACGCAGCTCGGGCGGCAGCAGCGCCTCGGGCGCGTCCTGGTAAGCGACGGGGCGCAGCCAGCGCTCGATGGCCGTGGCGCCGACGGACGTCGAGGTCGACGTCGTGGCCGGGTACGGCCCGCCGTGGTGCTGCGCGGGGGCGACGGCGACGCCGGTGGGCCAGCCGTTGACGAGAACGCGGCCGGCCAGCGGCGTCAGCGTGGCGAGCAGCCGCGCTCCCTGGCCGCCGTCTCCCGCCGCTTCGGCGGCGCCGAGGTGCAGCGTGGCGGTGAGGTTGCCGGGCAGCCTCGAGAGAGCCGAGACGACCTCGTCGTCGTCCTGGTAGCGCGCCACGACGGTGACGGGGCCGAAGCACTCCTCCAGGAGCAGTTCGTACTGCGGCTGTCCGAGCTTCTCCGCCGGGACCGTGAGGAAGCCGGCGCCGACCGACTGCTCGTCGTCACCCGCACCGGCGAGCACGGGCGCCTCCACTCCTTCCAGCTCCGTGCGTGCCCCGACCCCCGCGAGGAACGCCTCCCGCATCCTGCTGTCCAGCAGCGGTCCCTGCGCGGCCTTGCTCACCGCGACCCGCAGCGCCTCCAGCATGCGGTCGCCTGCCTCGCCCTGGGGTGCGAGCACGAAGCCCGGCTTGGTGCAGAACTGGCCGGTGCCCATCGTCATCGACCCGGCGAGCCCCTCACCGATCTCCTCCGCGCGCTCGGCGGCGGCGGCGCCGGTGACGACGACAGGGTTGAGGGACCCGAGTTCGCCGTGGAAGGGAATGGGCGTGGGCCGGGCGGTGGCGGCGTCGAACAGGGCGCGCCCGCCCCGTACGGAGCCGGTGAAGCCGACGGCCGAGACCAGCGGGTGCTTGACCAGTTCCACGCCGGCGTCGAAGCCGTGCACGACGCTCAACACCTCTTCCGGCAGGCCCACTTCGGCGGCGGCGCGGCGCAGCGCGGCGCCCGTCAGCTCGGACGTCGCCGGGTGGTCCGGGTGCGCCTTGACCACGACGGGGCAGCCCGCCGCGAGTGCGCTCGCGGTGTCGCCGCCGGGCACGGAGAAGGCCAGCGGGAAGTTGGACGCGGCGTAGACGGCCACGACACCGAGCGGAATCTTGTAGCGGCGCAGGTCGGGGCACGGCGGCGTCGCGTCGGCGTCCTTGTGGTTGATGGTGATGCCGAGGTACGCGCCGTCCTCGATCTCGTCGGCGAAGGCGCGCAGTTGGGCCTGGGTTCGGGCCAGCTCGCCGGTCAGCCGCGGGCGTCCCAGGGCGGTCTCGGCGTCCGCGGTGACGATGATCTCCTCGCTCGCCGCGTCGAGCTGTCCGGCGGCTGCCCGGAGCAGGGCGGCGCGCACGGTCCGGTCGGCGAGCGGCTCCCTGGCGGCGTGAGCGGCCCTGACGGCCGCGTCCACCTCACCGGCCGTGGCCTCGGTGCCGACCTGTTCACGCTGCTTTCCGGTCCGGGGATCGACACTCCACACTGGTGCTGCTGCCACAGCGGTTCCTCCTGCCACGTACTTGTCTCCGCAGAGACGGCGTTCGATATGCTGAACACCATCCCTGTCAGTGAACCTGCCGGGGAGCCTATGAGCGCCGCAACAGAGGGGTCAAGGACGATGTCAGCTGGCGAGACGGGTGCATCGCAGGTCAAGTCCGCCGTGCGCACTGTGGAGCTGCTCGAGTACTTCGCGGGTCGGCCCGGGATGCACTCCCTCGCCGATGTCCAAGAGGCGGTGGGGTACCCCAAGTCCAGTCTCTACATGCTGCTTCGCACCCTCGTCGATCTGGGCTGGGTGGAGACGGACTCCACCGGCACACGCTACGGCATCGGCGTTCGCGCCCTCCTGGTCGGCACCTCGTACATCGACGGCGACGAGGCGGTGGCGGCGGCCCGGCCCACCCTCGACCGGCTCTCCGACGACACCACGGAGACCATTCATATGGCGCGGCTGGACGGCACGAACGTCGTCTACCTCGCCACCCGCCAGTCGCAGCACTATCTGCGTCCGTTCACGCGCGTCGGGCGGCGGCTGCCGGCGCACTCGACGTCCCTGGGCAAGGCGCTGCTCGCGACGTACGACGACGAGCAGGTGCGCAAGATGCTGCCGGAGACGCTTCCCTCGCTCACCGGGAACACCCTCACCGACCGCGAGGCGCTGATCGAGGAGCTGGCCCTGGTGCGCGAGCAGGGCTACGCCGTCGACCGCGAGGAGAACACTCTCGGGCTGCGCTGCTTCGGCGTCGCGATCCCCTACCGGACGCCCGCGCGGGACGCCATCAGCTGCTCGGTCCCGGTGGCCAGGCTCACGCCCGCGCACGAGCAGATGATCAAGGACGCGCTCTTCGACGCCCGCGACCGGCTGACGCTCGCCACCCGCAGGCTGTAGAGCCGGGCCGCGGCGCGGGCCCCGGGACGAGGACGCCCGCGCCGCGCGGCGGAGGGCGCTGACGATCGTGGTGGACGCCTCGTCGTCGTGCTCGTTCTCGCCCTCACCCGCCCATGGGGACGGCCGTGATCGCCGCCTACGAGCCGGGCTTCGTCACCCCCGGCGGGCGTTGACCCGGGCAACTCACAGGGCAGGGAGTCTGCTCCGGCTCCGGCTCCGGGATGGCGATGCCGGGGCGGGCGGCGCGTATGTGCAGTGCCTCCGGCCCGGGGGCCTGTCCGCGAACCCCGGTGAGAGCTTGCGACGGCTACCGTTGCCTCATGGCTGAGTTGCTGCACATCACGGAGCGTTCCTCGTGGGAGGCCGCACGCGCGGCCGGCACGTACGAGATGTCCACGCGTGGCCGCACCCTCGAAGAGGTCGGCTTCATCCACTGCTCGCTGCGGCATCAACTGCCGCAGGTCGCAAAGATGTTGTACAGCGACTGCGATCCTGCGGAGCTGGTGGTGCTCGTCATCGACAGCGAGCGCATCACCGCCCCGGTGCGCTACGAGCCGCCCGAGCCGGGAGTTCCCTGTGCGGACGACAAGGACGCCGGAGCAGGCACGGTCGAGGAATTCCCGCACATCTACGGGCCGTTGCCTGTCTCGGCGGTCGTCGCGGAGGAGCCGGCCGGTTGATCGGCTCGCACCCGGCCTTCAGGCTCTGATGTCGTGAGGCAGTTCCCCGTCGCAAGGAGAGAGCCGTGGCCGTCAGCGGATGCGTCTTCTGTGCCATTGTGCGAGGCCAGGCCGAGGCCAGTACCGTCCACGAGGACGACTCGGTGGTCGCCTTCATGGACCTGCGGCCCGTCACCCCTGGTCATCTGCTTGTCGTCCCCAAGGCACACGCGGTGGGCCTGGAAGACCTCGAAGAGGCTCTCGGCGCCCGGCTGTGGACCGTGGCCCAGCGACTGGCTCGCGCGCTACGCCGCTCTCCCCTTCGGTGTGATGGCGTCAACCTCTTCCTGGCCGACGGCGAGGCCGCCTTCCAAGAGGTCTTTCACGTGCACCTGCACGTCGTTCCCCGCTTCGTGGGGGACGGCTTCCGGATCGACGCGAACTGGCAGGTGCGGGAGCGCGGTGAGCTCGACAAGAGCGCGGCCGCCGTCCGCTGCGGCCTCTTGGCACTCACCTCTCGTCAGAGCTGATCGAGATCACGCCGGTCGTTCTCAGCTTCACCGAAGAGCGGATGTCTCAAGGGCGTTCGCAGCATCCGCGGACGAGCGAGCCCGTACGGCCGCGGCGCACCGGCGCCCCTCCACGCCGTGCGGCGGCGCGGCCGTACGGGCCGTGGCCGGCCCGGTGGGGCCGGCCCGTCAGGAGGCCGCGGCTCACGCCGCTCCCGCTGCCCCCTTCTGAACGGGCTGCACCGCACACTGGTCGGAGAATCCCTGGCCGACGAGGCCGAGGGCGGCGTTGATGCGCGAGCGGTGGTTCTCGACCGCGACCATCGCGGTCAGCTCGATGAATGCCCTCTCCCCCAGCTTGCCGATCAGCGCCTCGGTCATGGCGTCGGTCACCGTCGGCTCGGTCTCCGTCATCGCCTCGGCGAACTCCATGACCAGCAGCTCCAGTTCGCTGAAGCGCTCGCGGTGCTCACGCCAGACCGGCACGTACCGGATCTTCTCCATCGGCATGCCCAGGTCGTCGGCCAGCCAGTGCCCGAAGTCCATGCACCAGGAGCAGCCGATGCGGGACGCGGTGACCATCTCGGCGAGGTGCTTGAGCCCCGGGTCGAGGTCGCGCCACTTTGCGACGCGGGATTCGTACAGGGCGACGGCGCCGAGCACCTTCGGGTTGTGTCCGGTGGCCCTGAGCGGGTCCATGATCTTTCCGTACTTGCGGCGCGAGTACCACTCGGCGATGCGCAGCATGGTGCCGCGCGGCGGATCGAGCGAGATGCGTGCCATGGCTGTCGCTCCTTCGTCCCTTGGTTCGCGGTGTCTGTGCCCGGACCGTGGCTCCGGCCCGGCTGACACCTCTACGACGGGACAGGGCGTGCGGATGTGACACGCGCCGGTGGGTCACCCGGGCGGGTGGCCCTCACGGAGTGCGCGCAGCGCCTCCTTCACGACGGCGAGGTCGGAATCCGGAGCCAGGCCGGCGTGGTAGAGCCGCAGCTCGTCGGCCCCCAGGCCGCGGGCGTGCGCGGCGTCGGCGGCGAGACCGTTCGGGGAGCCGCCCATGCCGGACACCACGGTGAAGTTCGCGGCGACCGTGAACGGAGCGGTCCGCCCGCCACGGTTGCCGGGACCGGTGGAGCTGTTGCATGCGGCACCGGCGGCGGCGAACGGCCCGACGGCAGCGGCGCGTTCGGCGGCGGCCGGTTCGGCGGAGCCGCCCGCGCAGGGAACCACCACTCCGTCGACGTCCTCCACGGCGTCCGCCGGGGCCATGCCCGCGTTCGCGCCGAGGCGGTGCGGGGCCGGATCGGCGTGCAGCATCACCCGGAAGTCCGCTCCCGCCCGCGCGCCGGCCTCCGCCTCCTCCCGTACCGCGGCGACGGCCTCCTTGCGCAGCCTCCGCGCGGCTGAGTCGCGCCACGAGGCGCACAGCGCCGCCATGTCCGGCCCGAGCAGCTCGCGCACCCGGTCCCGCTCCCCCTCCCGGTCCTGCTCCGCCCCCGCAGACGCCGCCTCCGGTCCGGCGCCGCTCCAGAGGTGTTCCAGGGCGCCGCGCACACGCGAGCGCAGCTCTTCGGGATCGGCGCCGAGCGCTGCGTATCCGTCCCGGCACACCTCGCAGAAGCACAGCGACATCAGGTACTGGCCGGCGCCGCTCAGCCGGACTCCCCCTGTCTTGTCGTGCGCGTGCAGATGCGCCAGCCCGTACCAGCCGCACGACTCCAGCTCCGTACCCGCGGTGTGGGGCCGCACCGCGGCCTCGGCGGCCAGGGTGACCGCGTATTCGCGCACCTCCGGGCGGGCGATGCAGGGCGCCCACGGGTAGCGGTCGCCGTAGGCGTTGCGGACGGTGATGTCCCGGTGCTCCTCGCCGAGGCGGGAGTTGTGGGCCATCACGACCCAGGAGTGCACCTCCAGCCCTGCCTCGCTCAGCACACGCGCCGCCTCCCCGTACGGGCCGCCCGGGTCGCCGGTGTCCACCCAGCCCTGCTCGTACGGGCGCAGCCGGCGGCCGCTCCAGCGGTCCGGCGCGGGCGGATAGAGCACCGCGGAGTGCCGTGCCGTGACGATCCGGTGGCGCGGATGGCTCGGCGTCAGCGCGCGCACGGAGTGGTAGGCGGAGGCGAGGGTGACCTGGCGGACGCCGAGGCCGGCGAGGCGCCGCGGCGCGTCGGGGTCGCCCACGACGTCCCAGGGGTAGACGAACGCGCCCGCCCGCATCAGCGGCGCCCGTCGCCCTCGCGCGCCGGCGCCCCGCCGCCGGAACCGCCGCCGGAGCTGTCGCCGGACACCAACGCGAGCCCGCGCTCGATCAGTTCGGCCAGCTCGTCGACATGAGCCGCGGATGGTTCCGAAAGCGGCGGGCGCACCTGGCCCACGTCCAGGCCGCGCAGCCTCACGCCTGCCTTCACCAGCGAGACGGCGTAGCCGCGGCCGCGGTCACGCAGCTCGACGAGGGGACGGAAGAAGTCGTCGAGCAGACGGTTCACGCGGGAGTCGTCGCCGGTCGTGAGGGCACGGTGGAAGTCGAGGGCGATCTCGGGGGCGAAGCAGAAGACCGCCGACGAGTAGAGGGTCACCCCGAGGCTCCGGTAGGCGAGGCCCGTCTGCTCGGCGGTGGGCAGTCCGTTGAAGTAGCGGAACCTGCCGGCGACTTCGGCCGGCACCTCGCTGCGGACCGTGCTGATGATGCGCTGCAGCAGGTCCAGGTCGCCATGGCCGTCCTTGAGCCCGATGATGCCGGGGGTGCGCGCGAGCTGCGCGACGGTGGACGGGGTGAACACGGCGTTGTCGCGCTGGTAGACGATGACGTCCAGACCGGTGGCGGATGCCAGCGCCGTGTAGTGCTTCAGCAGGCCCTCCTGCGAGGGAACGACGAGGTAGGGCGGCATCGCCAGCAGACCGTCCGCCCCGGCCTCCTCGGCCAGCGACGCGAACTGGCAGGCGAGCGCCGTGCCGTAGCCCGCGCCGGCGACGACCGGCACCTCGCCGCGCGCCTCTTCGACGGCGACCGCGACGCACTCGCGGAACTCCTGCGGAGTCAGCGCGTGGAACTCGCCGGTGCCGCAGCAGGCGAACACGGCGCCCGCGCCAGCGTCCAGGCCCCCGCGCACGTGCGAGCGGAACGCGTCCAAGTCGAGCGCGCCGTCCCGCCCGTAGGCGGTGACCGGGAAGAAGAGCAGCCCGTCGAGTCGCGCGGCCAGCGAGCCGGGCTCACGCGCGGAGGCTCCCGATGAGGAGGAGGCCGAGGACGAGGAGGGTGTGGTCATTGCGCGCTCCTGCTCAGGGCGGTACGGAGGCCGGACGGGCAGCGTGCTGCCGCAATCCGGCCTCAGTACACGTTTCTGATCTGCGTCTATATCTCTGAACTCAAGAACCGTAGGTCAGCCCGCGCGCCCCGGTCAAGCACGGCGATCACCGGAGACAATGCGAAGCAGCGACATTCGGAGACCACGAGGACCGGCCACCCGATCCTTGACGGCCCCGCCACCCCATCCATAGCTTGTCCCCATATATGAATCACGTCTATGGACGGAGATCTGCCGATGCCCGCCCCCCGCACCGTCCTGCTCACCGGCGCCGCAGGCGGCCTCGGCACCCTGATGCGCGGACTGCTCCCCCGGTACGGATACCGGCTGCGCCTGTTCGATCTGCGTCCCGTCGAGGGTGAGCCCGACGCCGTCACCGCCGACCTCACCGACGCGGCCGCACTGCGCGAAGCCGTGCGCGGTATCGACGCGATCGTGCACCTCGCGGGAATCTCACTGGAGGCGCCGTTCGAGAAGATCCTCCACTCCAACATCGAGGGCACGTACCGGCTCTACGAGGCCGCACGCGAGGAGGGCGTCTCCCGCGTCGTCTTCGCCTCCTCCAACCACGCCGTCGGATTCACCCCGCGTCCGGCCGACGGCGGCCCCCTCATCCCGGTGGACACCCCGCACCGTCCCGACACCTATTACGGGCTCTCCAAGTCCTTCGGGGAGGACCTCGCGCAGCTCTACTGGGACCTGCACTCCATCGAGACCGTCTCCGTGCGCATCGGGTCCTGCTTCCCCGAACCGACCTCCGTGCGGATGCTCTCGCTGTGGCTCAGCCCTGCCGACGGGGCCCGTCTCTTCCATGCCGCGCTGACGGCGAAGGACGTCGGCCACACCGTCGTCTACGGCTCGTCCGCCAACACCCGCCTGTGGTGGGACCTTTCGAGTGCCCGGGCGCTCGGGTACAAGCCGCAGGACGACTCCGAGCCGTACGCGGCCGAACTCATCGCAAAGCAGGGACAACCGGACCGGGAGCACCCCGAACACGCCCGTCTCGGAGGGCACTTCTGCACGCAGCCGCCCATCTGGCCGCACTGACGCGGAAGTCTGAGGGCATGATGGACGCGAACCGATCACGCAAGGTCGCTCACGGGGAGGGCCCACATGAACTTCATCGCAGACACCGATCCCGAATCCGCGCTCTCGGGACTCGTGGACTCGGGGCTGCTCAGCTGGCTGATCCTCGGTCTGATCGCGGGCACCATCGCCAAGGTCATCCTCCCCGGACGTGATCCGGGTGGCCTGCTCGGCACCATCTTCATCGGCATCGCCGGTGCGTTCATCGGCGGCTGGCTCTCCTCCACGTTCCTCGACCGCTCGGTCGACCACGACTTCGTGGATCCGGCGCTGTGGCTCTCGGCCATCGCCGGATCCCTGGTCCTCCTGATCGGGTACCGGATCTTCTTCGGCCACTCCCGGGAACGCCGGCGCTGAGGAACGCGGGGCGCGCCGTGGGATGCCGCCCCGCGTCCGGCTGCCGCCGGGTCACGTGCCTGGCATTCAGACGCCCCAGCCCTTCCCCGTACGGTCCTCGAACACATTCGTCCTGGGGGGCAGTACGGGTATGTAGCCGGAGTCGAGGAGCCGGGGAAGACAGTCGCGCAGCGAGGCGACGGTCTGCGAGCGGTTCCCGCCGCCGTCGTGCAGGAGCACGATCGACCCGGGCCGTACGGACTTCATGACGGTCGAGGTGATCTTCCGCGTGCCTGGTTCCTCCCAGTCGCACGTGTCGACCGACCAGCCGAGCGGGCTCATACCGAGTGAGGCCGATATCCCGAGGGCCCGGCGGTTCCAGGCGCCGAAGGGGGCGCGCGCCAGCGCGGGTGCCGTACCGACCGCCTCGTCGATGACGTCGCAGGTACGGGCGAGTTGTTCGTGTATCTCGGTGGGGCGCATCCGCGTCAGCTGCGGGTGGCTCCAGGAGTGGTTCGCTATCAGGTGGCCGCCGTCGGCTATGGCGTTCAGCAGCCAGGTGCTGGCCGCCGCCTCCCTGCCTATGACACAGAAGGTGGCCTGCACGCCCCAGCGTCGCAGCACCTCCAGCACCTGCGGCGTGTACTCGGGATCGGGGCCGTCGTCGAAGGTGAGGGCTATCTCGCGTTCCTCGGAGTCCAGCCTGTAGGCGACGGAGGTGCTTCCCCGGGCTTGGGGGTGGACCTGCCCCGCCTCCGGCCGCAGCCGGTAGGACTGCGGCTGCGTCACGGCCCGCTGCTGGCGGAGCGGGTGCGGGGCGGCGCCCTTCGCATCGGCGCCGGAGGCCCCGGAGGAACCGGATCCTCCCGCTGCGGCCTGGGCGCGGTTCGCGACACAGGCACCGGCTATGAGCATCCCGCCGAGGAAGACACGTCTGCTCTTCCTTCTCGTGCGTGCTTCAGAAGTCATGCGGGACGTACTGCCACGCCACGGAGTAGTCACACCTATCCGGACAGTGACACCACTCGTATGCCCCACACGGCCTCCACCTGCGGCCCAGCCCCGTCTGCTAATGGGCCGGCGCCGGGGCGCACCCCTCCCGCTTCAGCGCCGCGCGGGCCATCGAGCGGGCGCGGGCCACGGGCTCCGCCACGACGTGCAGCCCGTTCAGGACCGTCGCGCCCTCGTGCAGCAGGATCAGCTCCTCGGCGAGCCGGTCCGGCTTCCGGGCACCGGCCTCCACCGCCAACTCCCGCAGGTAGGCGCACAACCAGCGCTTCTGCTCGCTGATCACCGCGCGGCCCGGGTGCTGCGGATCGGGCAGCTCGGCCGCCGCGTTGACGAAGCCGCAGCCGCGCGGGTTCTCGCGCCGCATCCACTCCTCCAGGGCGTCGAAAGTGACGAGGATCCGCTCGGACGCACTCGCCTCGGCCTTCGCGGCGACCCGCCCGGCGAGCCAGCCCCGCCACCGCTCGTCGCGCTCCCGCAGATACGCCTCGACGAGGGCCTCCTTGGAGCCGAAGCGGTCGTAGAGCGTCTTCTTGGTGACACCGGCCTCCTTGGCGATCAGATCGACCCCGACGGCCGTGATGCCGCGCGAGTAGAACAGCCGCGCCGCCGCCTGAAGGATCTTCCGGGCGCCGGGCGTGAGACCGGTCCGCACCCGCGTCGCCTCCGTCATCGCTCCCGCCTCCTCCTCTTGCGGTAAACCGATCGGTCTAGTTCACTCTATACCCGGAGAGGTAAACAGATCGGTTTACTTCGCTTGATCGTGAAGGCCACGGCACCGAGGGAGCAGGGAGCGAATCCATGCCGACGACCATGCGCACGCACCTCGTCGCGACGGGGCTCGTCGTGATGTGGAGTTCGGGATTCATAGGCGCGGAACTCGGCACGCGGGAGGCACCGGCCGACACCCTGCTGATGTGGCGGTTCCTCGCCGCCGCAGCGCTGCTCGCCATCGCCGCGCCCGTGCTGCGCCGCCGGCGGAGCGGCGGGCAAGGGGCTGAGCGGAACGGATCCGAGGGACCGGACGGAACAGGGGGCGGCGGCCGGCTCCCGCTGCGCGCGCTGGCGGAGCAGTCCTTGATCGGCCTGCTCTCCCAGGGTGTGTACCTCGGCGCGATCGTCTGGGCGGTGGGCCTGGGCGTGCCCGCCGGAACGTCCGCGCTCATCGCCGCCCTCCAGCCGCTCGCCGCCGGGGCACTCGCGGGCCGGCTGCTCGGGGAGACGGTCACCGGCCGCCAGTGGGCGGGGCTCGTGCTCGGCCTCGCGGGGGTCGCCGCCGTCGTACGGGACGATCTCGGCTCGCCCTCCGCCGCGCCGGGCCCCGCCTATCTGCTCCCGTTCGCGGGGATGGCCGGCCTGCTGGCCGCGAGCTTCCTGGAACGCCGCACGCGCCACCCGGTCGGTGCCGCCGACGCGCTTCCGATCCACTGCGCGGTGAGCGCGGCGGTCTTCACGGGGCTCGCCGCTCTCGCCGGCGAGGGGCACCTGGTTCCGCCGCTGACCTCGGCGTTCTGGCTGGCCGTGGCCTGGGTGGTGGTGTTCTCCACGCTCGGCGGCTACGGCTTCTACTGGCTGAGCCTGCGGCACAGCGGCGTCACCCGTACGAGTGCGCTGATCTACCTCACGCCCGCAACGACGGTCGTGTGGGCCTACGCGATGTTCGGCGAGGCACCGGGCGGTTTCGCGGTCGCGGGGATGGCCGTTGCGCTGGCCGGGGTTGTCGTTGCAGTGCGCTCGCCCGCTCCGCGACGGTCCGGCTCCGCGCGGAACACGCTCGGCCGGCCGAGTTCGCGGGAGCCGGCGTCCGCGGCGCCGGAGTCAGAGCGACGTCCGGCAAAGGAACTGCAAAGCACGGCCGCTCGTTACGACCGGCATGACGGCAATGACTCCCGGCTCGAACCTCCCGCTCAGCACGGCCCAGGTGGCGGTGGAGGTGACCGCACCGTCCCGCCTGGACGTCTCAGGACTGCTCCTCGGCGAGAACGGAAAGGTCCGCTCCGACGACGACTTCGTCTTCTACAACCAGCCGACCGCCCCCGGCGTGACACACAGCAGCGGAGCGGCTGACACCATCACCGTCGACACCGCCAAGGTGCCGGCCGATGTGCAGAAGGTCGTGGTCACAGCGAGCCCCGACGCTCCCGGCGCGTCCTTCGCGGGCATGGAGCCGACCGCCACCGTCCGGGACGCCTCCACGCGGGAAGTGATCGCCACGTTCACCCCACCGTCGCTCGGCAACGAGACGGCGCTCGTCGTGGTCGAGGTCTACCGCCGCGGCAACGACTGGAAGGTGCGCGCGGTCGGCCAGGGCTACGCCAACGGGCTGGGCGGCATCGCGACCGACTTCGGTGTCAACGTCGAGGAGCCCGCCGCGCCGGTCGCCACCCCGGCACCCGCGCCCACCCCCCAGGCGCCTCCGCCCCCCGCTGCCCCGCAGGCGGTCCAGGCTCCCCCGCCCACTCCCGCGGCACCCGCCGCCCCGGCGGCCGGCGCGGGCAAGATCAACCTCGACAAGGGCAAGGTCAGCCTCCAGAAGAACCAGACGGTCTCGCTCACCAAGGGCGGCCGTCCCATGCTCAGCAGCGTCCGCATGGGCCTCGGCTGGGAGCCCGTCTTCCGCGCGGGGCGCCGGGCCAAGGAGATCGACCTGGACGCCTCCGTGATCGCCTACGACGCCAACCGCAAGAAGCTCGACGCCTGTTACTTCGGCAAGCTCGCAATCCTCAACGGAGTCGTGCAGCACTCCGGCGACAACCTCACGGGAGAGGGCGGCGGCGACGACGAATCCATCACCGTCCATCTCGGGGATCTGCCGCCGCAGGTCACCGGCCTGGTCTTCACGGTCAACTCCTTCTCGGGGCAGAAGTTCACAGAGGTGGCCAAGGCCTACTGCCGCCTCGTCGACGCCGCCTCCGGCCAGGAGCTGGTCCGCTTCGACCTCAGCAACGCCGAGCCGCGCACCGGCGTGCTGATGTGCAAGCTCGTACGGCAGTTCTCGGGCGAGTGGGACATGACGGCGCTCGGCGAGTACGTCGACTCCCGCACGGTCCGCGGCATGGTCAAGCCGGCTGCCGCCGCGCTCTGAGCCTTACCGGCGCCGATCCGGGGTACCGCGAGAAGAGGGACGCACGAGTGCGCGCTCGCCCCGCGGGATCCCGGTCGGCCGTCCGTGCCCCGCCCCGGCCGGCGCCCGGACACCGGCCCTGACGGGGCTGGGGCCGGACCGCCCTCCGTACGCGCTCGTGCACAGGCACCGAAGCAGCCGAAGGAGGCGCTCACATGGCCATCGCCACGGTGAATCCGGCCACGGGCGAGACCCTGAAGACATTCGAACCGCTCGACGCCGGCGCGATCGAGGAGCGGGTCTCCAGGGCGGACCGCGCCTTCCGCGAATACCGCCTCACACCCTTCGCGGAGCGGGCCGCGCTGATGCACCGGGCGGCAGACCTGCTGGAGGCGGACCAGGACGCCATCGCCCGCACGATGACGACCGAGATGGGCAAGCCGCTCGCCGCCGCCCGGGCCGAGGCGGCCAAGTGCGTCAAGGCGATGCGCTGGTACGCCGAGCACGCCGAGGCGCAGCTCGCCGACGAGCATCCGGCTCCCGCGGACGTGAAGGACTCGGGCGCGGCCCGCGCGTTCGTGCGCTACCGGCCGCTGGGCACGGTCCTCGCGGTCATGCCCTGGAACTTCCCGCTGTGGCAGGTGGTGCGCTTCGCGGCGCCCGCCCTCATGGCCGGCAACACCGGACTTCTGAAGCACGCGTCGAACGTTCCGCAGACCGCCCTGTACATCGAGGAACTCTTCCGCCGCGCCGGATTCCCCGAGGGCGCCTTCCAGACCCTCCTCGTCGGCTCGGGCGCGGTCGCGGGGCTGCTCCGCGACGAGCGGATCGTGGCCGCGACCCTCACGGGAAGCGAACCCGCCGGGCGTTCGGTCGCCTCGATCGCGGGCGACGAGATCAAGAAGACGGTGCTGGAGCTCGGCGGCAGCGACCCCTACGTGGTGCTGCCCTCGGCGGACCTGGACAAGGCCGTACGCACCGCCGTCACGGCCCGCGTGCAGAACGCCGGGCAGTCCTGCATCGCCGCCAAGCGCTTCATCGTGCACACGGACATCTACGAGACCTTCATGGCCCGGTTCGTCGAACGCATGTCGGCGCTGAAGGTCGGTGACCCCCTGGCCGAGGACACCGACATCGGGCCGCTCTCCAGCGCGCAGGGCCGCTCCGATCTGGAGGAGCTCGTCGATGACGCCACGCACCGCGGTGCGACGGCCCTGTGCGGCGGAGGACGTCCGCTGCACCTCCCGGACGGCTGGTTCTACGAGCCGACCGTGCTCACCGGAATCACCGAGGAGATGAGGATCCACCGCGAGGAGGCCTTCGGTCCGGTCGCGACCGTGTACCGCGTGGACGGTCTGGACGAGGCGGTCGAACTCGCCAACGACACGTCGTTCGGGCTCAGTTCCAACGCATGGACGCGGGACTCCGCCGAGCAGGAGCGGCTCACCCGCGACCTGCAGGCGGGCGGCGTCTTCTTCAACGGCATGACGGCCTCGCACCCGGGTCTGCCCTTCGGCGGCGTCAAGCGCTCCGGGTACGGGCGAGAACTCGCCGGGCACGGCATCCGCGAGTTCTGCAACGCGACCACGGTGTGGTTCGGGCCCGAGGAGTGACGCCGGAGGAAACGGGACGGCAGGAGCGACCACCGCCACGTCCCGGTCTGTGAGGAGCAGGCCGGGCCTGCGGCCGACCGGGTCCTGCGGGGACCGGGCGGACGGGCCACACGCGGCGCACACCGCGGCGCGGGCCCGCCCGCCCGGCCTCTGCCGCCGGGCACCTTCCGGCCCCCACGCCGCCGGTAGGGTCGGCACGGCTCCGCCGGAGCCCGCACCTGTCCGTCCCCACCGGAGGTCCAGCCCGCATGGCCGTTCGTACCGAGAGGCAGGGGCCGGTCACCACCGTCGTCCTCTCCCGTCCCGCCGCGCGCAACGCCGTCGACGGTGCCACGGCCTCCCAACTCGCCGACGCCTTCCGCGCCTTCGAGGCCGACCCGGACGCCCTGGTGGCGGTGCTGTGGGGCGAGGGCGGCACGTTCTGCGCCGGTGCCGACCTGAAGGCCATCGGCACCGGCCGCGCCAACCGCGTCGCGCCGGACGGCGACGGCCCGATGGGCCCGACCCGGATGCGGCTGTCCAAGCCGGTCATCGCCGCGGTCAGCGGCCACGCGGTCGCCGGAGGGCTCGAACTCGCCCTGTGGTGCGATCTGCGGGTGGCCGAGGAGGACGCCGTCTTCGGCGTCTTCTGCCGGCGCTGGGGCGTTCCCCTGATCGACGGGGGCACGGTGCGCCTCCCCCGACTGATCGGCACGAGCCGCGCCCTCGACCTCATCCTCACCGGCCGTCCGGTGCCGGCCGCCGAGGCGTACGAGATGGGTCTCGCCAACCGGCTCGTACCGCAAGGGCAGTCGCGAGCGGCGGCCGAGGAACTCGCCGCCCAGCTGGCCCGCTTCCCTCAGACCTGCCTTCGCGGCGACCTCGCCTCCGTGCACGAGCAGGAAGGCCTCCCTGAAGGGGAGGCGATGACCCGCGAACTCCGGTACGGGCAGGCCGCGTTGGCGGAAGCAGCCGAGGGAGCGGCCCGTTTCGCGGCGGGCGCGGGCCGCCACGGCGACTTCGATTCGATCTGACGCTCCTGGCGCCCGGCAGCGCACGCCCCAAACGGCCAGGATGCGGCGGAAGGTACCGCCTCTCGCGATCAACTCCCCGTCAGCGGTGCGGAGTTGCCTCTCAGGCGCATCCCGGGCACTCTGTGCCTCACAGGGGGTTAACAAGGATGGACATTCAGTTCTCGCTGCCCGACGCTCCGGATGGTTCCCGCCACCTCGGGCAGTTGCGCGACTGGCTGCGCCGTGACCGCGACCTGCGGACCACTTCCGAGGTCTCCGTGCTTCCCGCCCCGCCCGACCCGGAGGCGATGGGCGCGGGGTTGGAGGTGTTGCAGCTGATTCTCGATTCGAGCTTGCAGCTGGCGTCCCTCGCGGTCGCGATCGTCTCGTGGCGCAAGGCGAACGGGACCCGCCCGGCGATGACGATCACCCGCGGCGACGTGGAGATCCGGCTCGGCAGCGCCGACCTGGAAGACGTCAGTACCGTGCTGGAGGCACTGGAGCGCCTGCGCGATGCGGACGACGCAGCGGAGACCGGCGACGACGAGGGTGACGGGGATGGGGGCCGGTGAACTCGCTGCCCGAGCCGGAGCGTTCCGCGGCCGTGATCATCGGTGTGGCCGGATACACGGAGCTGAAGCGGCTGCCCGCCGTCGCCAACAACCGCGACAGGCTCAAGGCCACGCTGACCGATCCCGAGATCTTCGGCCTGCCCGAGGAGCGGTGCCTGGTGGTGCCCGATCCCACGTATCCGAAGGCCCTGCGGGATCCGGTGGTCGAGGCGGCACGGCAGGCTCGCGACACGCTGATCGTCTATTACGCCGGGCACGGCTTCATGGACGACAAGGGCGCATTCTTCCTCACGCTCCCCGACAGCAGCGACGGTGACCCGTTCACCGCTGTCCCGTACGACTGGCTGCGCGGGGCGATCCTCAAGCACAGCAGCGCCCAGCGGCGAATCGTGATCCTGGACTGCTGCTACAGCGGGCTGGCGCTGGAGACGATGTCCGATCCCGCCACCGAGCTGCCGGCGGCCGCCAGCATCAACGGCAGCTACCTGCTGACCTCCGTATCCGAGAACGTCCAGGCTCTCTCCCCCAAGGGCGAGGAGTGCACGGCCTTCACCGGTGAGCTCACCAGGGCCTTGAGTGAAGGCGTCCCTGACGGCGGGGAGTTCCTGACTCTCGACACGATCTACGGCCAGGTCCGGCATTCCCTGCGCGCCAAGGGCAGGCCGGAGCCGCAGGAACAGGACCGGGGTCAGATCGGCAGGCTGCCCTTCGTACGGAACAGGGCGAAAGATCCCTCTGCGCTGCCCCCGCCCCCGCCCCGGCCCAGGCGTGGGTGTTTCGTGGCGGCCGCGGTGGGTGTCGTTCTGGCCGCAGTCGCCGTCCCCGTCACCTGGAAATTGGCGGGAGACGATCAGCGCTCCGGCAGGTGCTCGCAGCACGCGTCCCTGATCGGCCACTCCGACCAGCTGGACAAGGTCCGCTACAAGGGACGGCGCCTCGCCGGACTCTCCTCGCTCACGATGGACGGCCCGTCCCGGCTGCTGTCTCTCTCGGACACCGCCACTCCCTCCCTCTACAGGCTTTCACTGAGCTCCCAGGACAAGGCGGAGGTAGAGATCGACGGCAGGACGGACCTTCGCCGCAAGGACGGCTCGGAGTACAGCGGCGAGGACTTCGACGGCGAGGCCGTGGCTCTCGAGAGGGGCGGGCGCACCGTGCTGGTGGCCTCGGAGGCCGGCCCCAGCGTCAGCCGCTTCGACGTCAGGACCGGCAAGCTGCTGACCGGATTCCCGGTGCCGGAGCGGTTCGGCATCGCCCCGCAGGGAGACGGGCAGCACAGCGAGAGCTTCGAAGCGATGGCCCTGAGCCCCGACGGCCAATTCCTCTACGTGGGGCTCGAATCCCCGCTCAGCGGCGACGGCAGCCGGCAGGGCCGGTCACCGGTGCGCATCCTGCGCTACAAGGGCACGCCGGGCGGGGACTACGTCCCCGACCGGCAGTTCGCCTACGAGACGGGTTCCGGGCTGCGCCTCGCGGACCTCGTGGCGACCGGCGAGGACGGCGACCTGCTCGCCCTGGAGCGCGGCTACGCCGAGGGGCAGGGGAACGCCGTGCGGATGCACCGGATCTCGCTGCGCGACCTGCCCGATGTCTCCCGGGAGACCTCTCTGGCGAAGGCCCCCTCGGACGTCTTCGCCGCCAAGAGGCCGCTGTTCGACCTCGCCGACTGCCCCGCATCCGGAGCCGATGCGCCGCAGAAGCAGTCCAACCCGCTGCTGGACAACGTGGAGGGCGCGGCGCTCGGGCCCGTGCTGACGAAGGGGGAACACAAGGGACGGCGGGTGTTGTACCTCGTCTCCGACGACAACGCGAGCCCGAAGCAGGTGACGAGGTTCTACGCGCTCGCCGTCGCCGCGCCCTGAGCCCCCGCACCGACGCACCACCGTCCGGCCGCGCGGGGCCCGGTCGGACGGCGGCCCCGCTCAGCCCAGCCGGCTGCGCGCCTTGAAGGCCGCCTTGCGGGCCTCCTTGGCCGCCTGCTTGTCGGGGTGGACGCGGCCCATGGCCTCCAGGACGTCGGCTGTGGCCGGGTGGTCGACCTTCCACGCTTTGTCGAAGAACCCGGCGTGCTGGTCGACCAACCCCTGTACGAGGCCCTGGAGTTCGGTGGCCTCGCCCGCCGTCGCCAGCTGTGCGGCGATGGTGTCGACGGTCAGCCAGAAGACCATCTCCTCGTCGGGCTGCGGAACGTCCTGCGCCCCGTGCTCGACGAGCCACACCCGCGCCAGCCCGCCCAGCTGCCGGTCCTCCAGCACATCGCGCAGCGCCGGCTCGGCCTCGGTGCCGATGAGGGAAAGGGCCTGCTGGCACGCGAGTCGGCGGGAGGGGGCGTCCTCGTCGGTGCCGCGTGCCGCCGCGAGAAGCTCCCTGGCGGACTCCAGCGGCGTACGGGCGGCGAGCCAGGACTCGATCTCGGCCTGGGCGTTCTCCTCGGTGTACACCGGCAGTGCGCTCAGCAGCTTCTCCGCGCCCGCGCCCGCGAGGTCTCCCACTGCCGGTGCCTCGACGCCCGCTTCCCGCAGGCGCACCCGCACACCGTGTACTCCCAGCGGGGTCAGCCGCACCATGCCGTAGCGGGAGACGTCCTCCTCGTCGAGGTTCTCCGGCAGTTCGGCGTCCTCGTCGCTCTCCTCCGTCAACGCCTCGTCGACGGGCTGGTATTCGACGAGCCCGGCGGGAGCGAGCATCCGGAACTGCTCGTCGAGCTTCATCATCGCCGCCGAGACCTCTTCGAGGACGGCGTCCGTCGGTTCGTCCATGTCGTCCGGGACGATCATCGACGCCGCGAGCACCGGCAGCGGCACCATCGCACCGGCGGAGACGGCCTGGTCGCCGGCGGTCAGGACGTAGAGGTTGCCCAGTGCGCCGTCGAGGAACTCGGCTTCCTTCTCCGGGTTCCAGTCGAGCGAGTCGAGGTCGATGGCCTCCGGATCGATCTGCCCGTCCTCGCCGGTGACGTCCTCGAGACCGCCGACCAAGTCCTCGAAGCTCGGGGTCGCCGCGTCGGCGAGCACGCTCTCCAGGCCGCCCTGCCAGATCTCCAGCACGTCCTCCGGGCTGCCCTCGCCCCGGAGTTGGGCCAGTTCCTCACCGGGACGTGCGGTGCCAACGGGTTCCTCGGTGAGGACGGCGCGTGTGCCGCCGCCTTCCTCCCCGGACGCGTCGCCGTCCTCCTCGACCTCCAGCAGGCCCGTGTCGACGGCGAGTTGCCAGGCCTGAGCCGTGTGCATCTCGCCGTCCTCGTCGTCGGAGAGGCCGAGAAGGGCGACCGCCTCCTTCAACTGGGGCGCGAGCAGCTCCCCTCCGGCGCCGACGGGCACTCCGGGTCCGTCCGCACCCGCCGTGGCGCTGCCCGATTCACCGGCCCATGTCGCGAGCCGTGCGGCCCAGGAGAAGAGCGGTGCGGCCAGTGCGTCCCGCGCGAGTTCGGCTTCGGAGGACAGCCGCACGGGCGGCATGGCGGGACGGTCGCCCCCGGTCGTTTCACCGGACATCAGCGCGTTCATCTCCTACGGGGTGCTGCATGCTGCGGAAAGGATGCGACCCCCAGCGTAGACGGGATGTGTCCCGGGCTGCCCGAATCGCGCGCCCGTCATCCGCGGCGTCTCTGGGTCACACCGCGACGACCCTGTGTGCCATCGGGCGGACGGCGGCGCTGAGTTGTGTGGCGCTGTACTCAATCGTCCTGCATCCGCTTGACAAGTGAGATGAGCACGACAGACTTTTACGCGCGTAGAGATTACCGGCCCGTAATGAACGCCCGGAACCGGACAGTTCGTCGTCCGCCACCCCCCTCCGGAGGCACCGTTGTCGTCCCGTCTCGCCAGAACCTCCGCACTCACCGCCGCTGCGGTCTGCGGTTCCGCACTGCTCGTCGTCACCGCCGTCACCGCGTCCGGCAACACGGCCGAGGAGCCACGCCTCCACGACATCCAGGGCAACACCCGGATCTCGCCCTTTGCCGGCAA
This sequence comes from Streptomyces bathyalis, assembly GCF_015910445.1. Classification (NCBI taxonomy): domain Bacteria; kingdom Bacillati; phylum Actinomycetota; class Actinomycetes; order Kitasatosporales; family Streptomycetaceae; genus Streptomyces; species Streptomyces bathyalis. Next base: position 6,272,316 of record NZ_CP048882.1, on the reverse strand, counting down.
GGAGGTCTCGGACGTACCGGGAGTCGTCACGGCGGTGCGCGGCTTCGGCAAGGCACGTGGATTCTGGCTGCAGGACCCGAAGCCGGACGACGATCCCGCCACCAGTGAGGGCATATTCGTCTTCACCGGCGAGGAGACGCCCGACGTGAAGGCCGGGGACTCCATACGGATATCCGGGAAGGTGAGCGAGTTCTACCCGGGCGGTGAGGAAGCAGGCGGCCAGTCCGTCACACAGCTGACGGGCGCGAAGTGGGAGGCCGCCGCCAAGGCGAAGAAGAAGCTGCCCAAGGCCTTCGCCCTGACCGCCCGCAGCGTCCCCGATGCGTACGTGCCCGACGGCAAGGGCGACGACGGGAACGTCGAGTCCCTGAAGCTCCAGCCCCGCAAGTACGCCCTGGATCTCTACGAGTCCCTCGAAGGCATGCGCGCCGGCATCAAGGACGCCCCGGTCACCGGACCCACCACCGAGTTCGGCGAGCTGTGGGTCACGGCCGACCCCGACGAGCACCCGACACCGCGCGGCGGCACGCTCTACGGCGACTACGACCAGCAGAACGGCGCCCGCATGAAGGTCAGTTCGCTGCTGCCGCGCGAGGAGAACCCCTTCCCGAAGGCCAACGTCGGCGACGCTCTGAGCGGTGCCACCGCCGGGCCCGTCGACTACGACAACTTCGGCGGCTACGGCATACGGGCCACGAGCATGGGCGAGTTGAAGGACAACAAGCTCAAGCGGGAGAAGACACGCAAGGCGGGCAAGGACGAACTGTCCGTCGCCACCTACAACGTGGAGAACCTCTCCCCCGAGAGCGAGCCCGCGAAGTTCGACCGCCTCGCCGAGGCGCTGGTCGACAACCTCGCCTCCCCCGACGTCGTCGCACTGGAAGAGGTGCAGGACAACTCGGGCCCGAAGGACGACGGCACGGTCGCCGCCGACAAGACCATGGAGAAGCTGACCGCCGCCATCACGAAGGCAGGCGGCCCCTCCTACGAGTCACGCTCCATCGACCCGGAGAACAACGCCGACGGCGGACAGCCCGGCGGCAACATTCGCGTCGCGTTCCTCTTCAACCCCGACCGTGTCGAGTTCGCCGACCGCAAGGGCGGCGACGCGACCACACCGGTGAAGGTGACGGACGACGGCGGCTCCCCGAAGCTGTCGGCGAACCCTGGCCGCATCGCTCCGGAGGAAGAGGCGTGGAAGGAGAGCCGCAAGCCGCTGGCCGGTGAGTTCACCTTCAAGGGCCGCCAAGTCTTCGTCGTCGCCAACCACTTCAGCTCCAAGGGCGGCGACCAGCCGATGGAGGGCCGCAACCAACCCCCCGTGCGCGAGTCCGAGAAGCAGCGCACCGCGCAGGCGAAGCTGGTCAACTCCTTTGCCGGGAAGGTCGAGTCCATCGACAAGAAGGCGTCGGTCATCGCGCTGGGCGACTTCAACGACTTCCCGTTCTCCCCCAGCCTGGACGCCATGCGCAAGGGCGGCGTCTTCACCAGCCCCATGGACGAACTGCCCGCGGGCGAGCGCTACGGCTACGTCTTCAACGGCAACTCGCAGGTGCTCGACCACGCGGTCACCAGCCCGGGCACGGGACGCGTCAAGTACGACATCGTGCACATCAACGCCGAGTTCCACGACCAGGCCAGCGACCACGACCCGTCCGTGATCCGTATCAAGCCGTAGAACGGTCCCCGGCCGGCACACGCACCGGCCGCACGGCCACCGGCCCGCCGGCGGGCGCCCTTGAGGGTGGGTGCCCGCCGGCTGCTGTGTCTGCCGGGACTACCGGGGGCCTGTCCCGTGGCCCCACGGCTCTGACGGGGCGGAGCCCTTCGGAGCACCGATGCCGGGCCCGAAGTGCGGTGCGCCGCCGGGCCGGAGAGCGTCGTCCCCGTCCCGGCCGTCGCGGTCCGGCTGCTGCTCGTCCCCGCCCATGAGGTCCCGTACGAGAAGCGCCGCGCCCGCGACCGCGCCCGGCATCAGCACGACCGCGACCAGCGGAACCAGGAACGCCAGCACCAGCGGGACGCCGAAGCCCAGCGCCAGGCCCCTGCGGGTACGCAGGATGCGCAGCCGCTCGCGTACGGGGATCCCACGCCGCTGCATGGCCACGGAGACCAGCTCGACGGTGAGGAAGAACCCGGAGACGGCGAATCCGATCGCGGGGATCACGGTCTGTCCGACGACCGGCAGGAAGCCCAGGAAGAAGAGCGGCACGGTGAAGATCAGCATGCGCCACAGCACGTAGAGGCTGTCACGCATCGAGATCCACACCTCCTGCCACAGAGGACGGTCCGGGGTCGCGGGCGCGCCGCCCTCCGACTCCTCGACCTGCTCCGAGAGCTTCTCGTAGAACGGGTCGCCGAGCACGAGGGTGACGGCCGTGAAGGTGAGGACCGAGATCAGCAGCCCTCCGAGCCAGAGCAGCACCGCGAAGAGTCCGCGCAGGGAGTCCCGCCACAGCTCGTCCCAGTCGTCCGCGAACGGCGTGGCCCAGGCGGCGACGTCGTCGGCGAAGTACGCCAGCGCGGTGAGTGCGGCGGCGTAGAGCACCAGAGTCACCAGCGCGGGCAGCAGGCCGAAGCCGAACCACCGTCCGTGGCCGAACACCCAACGCTGCCCACGCCCCAAGTACCGCATCCCCGCGGCGAGATCTCGCATGCCCGTAAGCCTATGGCCTACGGGCGAGGGAGCCGCCCTGCGGGCGGGTATGGAGCGAGGCGGGGGCGAACCCGAGGCGGCCGTCGATCAGTTGCGGCCGTCGATCAGTTGCGGCGCTGCCGTCCCGAAGGCGTGGCAAGTCACGAGCGCGCCCAGTTCGAGGGCGGCCTGGAGACCGCTCGACATCGCTCGTGACGGCGCACGTGGGGACCGGATCCTGGCAGGATCCGGAACATGATCGCGTGGCCACCGTCCACTGAACCGGGCGGTCCCAGGAGCGGTCCCCACTACGGTGGTGGGCAGCAGAAGCGCGGAGCCTGCCGCCGGGCCGACCGCCTGTGGCGCTCCAGCCGAGTCACTGGGGGCATTGTGAGTGCGGACCTCGGTCCATTGCCGATCACTCGACGCAGCGGTGAGGAACCACTCGAGGCGGACGGCGAAGTCCAGGGTGTGCTCCTGGACTTCTGGCGGTGGTCGTGTTCGGACCTCGCCAACAACACGATGCGGGGGGTTCTGGCCGAGTACATCGTCGCGCTGGCGCTGGGAGCCGCCTCTGGTACGCGCATGGAGTGGGATTCGGTCGACATCCGTACCCGGGAAGGCTGGCGCGTCGAGGTGAAGTCCTCCGCCTACCTGCAGTCCTGGGCCCAGTCCAAGAAGTCGAGCATCTCGTTCTCGATAGGTGCGACCTTCGGCTGGAACCAGCAGACGGGCGAGTACTTGGCAGAACGGTCACGCCGGTCGGACGCGTACGTCTTCTGTCTGCTGCAACACCAGCACAAGCAGAGCTTGGATCCGCTGAACATCGACCAGTGGGACTTCTACGTGCTTGCCACTGAGGTCCTCGACAAGGCGTGTCCCGAGCAGAAGACCATCACCTTGACCCGGCTGCTGGGTCTCGAGCCGGAGCGCACGGACTTCGCCGGCCTGCGTCAGGCGGTGGCGAGGTGCCTCACTACGCGGACCGCGCCGTAGCGACGCAACGTCCACGAACAGGGCCGCCCTTCCTGCGAATGGCGTGCTTCTTGCCGCGATCGGCGGTGCGGCCCTGCTGTGGTAAACGAGGCTTCGGCCTTTGCCACAACAGCAGGGAGCGTGCAATGGAAGGGCTCCATGTGCGCGGATGCTCACGCACGCCTTCACCGCTCCGGGCCGACCGCCCCGCCTCCGGCGCGCGTCCCGATCACCGGGCCCGCCGCCCCCTGTACCACCGCTCGACTGGCCGTCCCCCCGGACCCCGGTCACATTGGGAGGGTGGAGGACCAGACCAGGCACGGGGAGCTGCGGCGCGGGGAAGAGCGGCAGACGGACCGGTGGGGTGGGCGGATCACGCGCCGGGATCGCTTCGCAGTCCCGTCGCTGGTGCGCCTCGTCATCTACCCGCTACCCATTGTGATGGTCCTGATCGCCGTCTCTCTGGACCTGGTCACCGCTCCCACGCTGACCGGCTCCGCCCTCTTCTGTGCGGCGCCGCTCGTGGCTGCTCCCTTCTTCACGACCATCGGCACCGCGCTCGTCGGCATGTTCTCGGTCGGGGCCGTCGCACTCATGCGCGTACTCGATGAGATGTCCACCGGAGAGATGGACCTCGCCGAGACGTCTTCGACCGCCGTCGTAGCTCTTCTCGCGGTCGTCATCAGCCGGCTCCTGCGCCGCCGCGGTGCCGCCGCATCCTCCGCGTGGACCATCGCCGAGGCCGCCCAGCTCGCGGTGCTGCCGGTGCCGCCCTCACGGCTCGGCGGTTTCCAGGTCGCTGCGCGCTACCGGGCAGCGCAGGTCGACGCACGCATCGGCGGCGACCTGTATGCCGTGCAGGAGACCCCGTACGGTGTGCGGCTCATCGTCGGGGACGTGCGCGGCGCGGGCATGGACGCGGTCGAGGCGATGGTGGTCATGATCGGCGCCTTCCGGGAAGCCGCGGAGCAGGAGGCGGACCTCGCAGCCGTAGCCGCACGCCTGGAGCACGCCCTGCACCGCGAGGCCCAGCAGAAGCACAGCCGCGAGTACGACGAGGGTTTCACCACGGCCGCGCTCGCCGAGCTTCCGACCGGACGTCCCGAGACGCTGCGCATCGTCAATCGCGGCCACCCTCCGCCACTGCTGCTCGCCGACGGTCGCACCCGCTTCATCGACCCGAGCGAGGCCGCCCTGCCCCTTGGGATGTCCGAGCTGGGCGATGGACCGGAACGCGCCGACGAGGTCCCCTTCCCGTGGGGCACGCAACTGCTCCTCTACACGGACGGCCTGTCCGAGGCGCGGGACAGTGACGGTGAGTTCTTCGAGCCGGACAAGGCACTCGCGGAGCGCGCCTTCGACGACCCGGAGATGCTCCTCGACGCGTTGCTCGTGGACGTACAGGCGCATACGGGCGACGCGGCGGCGGACGACATGGCGCTGATGGCGGTGCAGGTGCAGCGAAGACCGGGAGCGCACTGACGCGTGCACCGACGACGGCGGTTGCGTCTGCACCGTCGCCGTGCCCCACTTCCGGCCCCGGCGCGGGACCCGGGCCAGGTGGTCAGTCCTTCCTCGGTGGGCCCTCTCGACCAGCGCATCGCCCCGCTGCAACCATCCGACGCACGCGTCGGCGAGATCGCCGGCACAGCTTGCACGGGCAGCACCCACGACAACGGCCCCCGACCAACTTCCCTGATCGGGGGCCGAGTTGCCCGCTCGCGCTCCCTGACCCGGCCCTGGGCCCCGGGAGGGCACTCACCCGTGACCCACGCCGACAACTGTCCGTGACTCAACCGCAGGTCACGGCAATGATCGCCAACCGCCCCACGAATGAGGGCCGTTCGCGGTCAATTGTGGCTGTGCAGCGCCTCGTTCAGGCCGCCCCACGATCCGCTGCGCTGGATGACCTCGACCCTTCCGGTCGTCGAGTTGCGGCGGAAGAGCAGGTTGTCGGCGCCGGAGAGCTCCAGCGCCTTCACGATCTTCCCGTCGGGCAGGGACACCCGCGTACCGGCCGTGACGTACAGCCCGGCCTCGACGATGCAGTCGTCACCGAGTGAGATGCCGATACCGGCCTCGGCGCCGAGCAGGCAGCGCTCGCCGATGGAGATCGTCTGCTTGCCGCCGCCCGAGAGCGTGCCCATGATCGAGGCGCCGCCGCCGATGTCGGAGCCGTCGCCGACGACGACGCCGGCGCTGATGCGGCCCTCCACCATGGACGTTCCGAGGGTGCCCGCGTTGAAGTTGATGAAGCCCTCGTGCATGACCGTCGTGCCCTCGGCCAGGTGCGCCCCCAGCCGGGCACGGTCGGCGTCGGCGATGCGCACACCCTTCGGCGCCACGTAGTCCGTCATGCGCGGGAACTTGTCGACGCTGGTGACGCTCAGATGCTTGCCGTCGGCCCGTGCCGCCAGCCGCACCTGCTCCAGCCGGTCGACTGCGACGGGGCCGAGGTTCGTCCAGGCGACGTTGGCGAGCAGCCCGAACTGGCCCTCCAGGTTCAGCCCGTGCGGGCGCACGAGGCGGTGGCTGAGCAGATGCAGCCGCAGATACACGTCGTGGGTGTCGGCCGGCTTGTCGTCGAGCGAACCGATGACCGTACGCACGGCCACGATCTCGACACCGCGCACCGGGTCGGCGCCGAGCGCCTTCGGCGCCGACCCGCCCAGGGCCTCGGCGACGCGCTCAGGGCTCAGGCGCTCGCTACCGGCGGGCCCGTCGGGCTCCTGGACGAGCTCGGGGGCGGGGAACCAGGTGTCGAGGACGGTCTCTTCGCCGTCGCTTCCGCGGGAGATCGTGGCGAGCCCGACGCCGACGGCGCCGGTCGTGCGGGCTGTGCTGGCTGCTTGCGTCATGCCGGGCACGTTATCGGCCCGCGCACGGGCAGGGCCAACCGGTCTCAGCCCACGGAAGACACACCCCGCGGACGCCTCAGGTCTCGCCGGTGACGCGCGCGAGCGCCGACCGGACGGCCTCCCGGTCGAACGGCCTGTCGGTCAGCAGAAGTTGCAGCAGCAGGCCGTCGATCAGGGCGACCAGGGCACGGGCCGTGGCCACCTCGGCGGTGTGCCTGCCGATGACCTCGACCATCTCGTCCAGCCATGCGGCGGCCACGGGCTGGAGAGCCGGGCGCCGCAGCGCCGCGAGATAGAGCTCGTACTCGAGGCGGATACGCCCGCTGGCCCCACGCGCGTACTCCTCCAGCAGTCCCGTGAGCACATCGGCGAGGGCCCGGCCCTTCCCCGGCTCCGCTGTCCCCTCCCTCACGCCGTGACCGACGGACGGCGCCACGGCCGACAGCGCCCCCTCCCAGTCCTTCATGCCGCTGCGAGGCCCGCTGCAGACCTGCTGGAGGGAGGCGACCAGCAGGTCGTCGAGACCGGCGAAGTGGTACGTGGTCGACCCGAGCGGCACACCGGCCTCGGCGGCCACGGTGCGGTGACTGAGCGCCCCGATGCCCTTCATCTCGACGATCCGGATGGCGGCGTCGATGATGCGCTCGCGCCGCTCGGGATCGTACCGGCGTGCCATCAGTGGATCCCCCCGAGGTTGAGCACCACCACTCCCGCGATGACGAGCACGATCCCGATGATCTTCGCCGCCGTGACGGACTCGCCGATGAAGACGATGCCGATCGCGGCGATGGCGGCGGTGCCGGCACCGGCCCAGATCGCGTAGGCGGTGCCGACAGCCATCGACTTCAGCGTCTGTGCGAGGAGCGCGAAGGCCACGAGGTAGCCGAGGGCGGTGAGCACCGAGGGCCACAGCTTGCTGAAGCCGTCGCTGTACTTCATCGCAGTCGTGCCCAGGACCTCGGCCAGGATCGCTCCACCGAGCGTCAGATAGACCATGCGTACGAGCGTACACAACGATGTGTACGCTCGTACACGACAATTCCCCGCGAGTTACTCAGTCCACGAATTCCACCAGGTTCTTGCGCGGCCGCAGCACGCAGAACTCGTTGCCCTCGGGGTCGGCCAGCACCACCCACGACCTCTGATCGCCCTGCCCGACGTCGACGGGGCGGGCGCCGAGCCCGATGAGGCGCTCGACCTCTGCCGCCTGGTCGTCGGGGGCGAGGTCGAGGTGCAGCCGGTTCTTGACGGTCTTCTCCTCCGTCACCGGCATGAAGCAGATGCCCGTGGGCGCCGACGGAGCCGTGCCGATGATGACCTCGCGCTCCTTCTCGGAGAGCACCTGCCAGTCCAGTACGCGGCACCAGAACCGGGCCAGGTTCGGCAGGTCGTGGGCATCGACGATGATGTGGTGCAAAGAAACGGCCATGCCACCAGGATCCTGGCGGCATGGCCGTGACGCACACGAATTGCGTGCCGGTGACGGTGGCGGCGTGAGCCGCGCTCAGACGTTGAAGCCGAGTGCCCGCAGCTGCTCGCGGCCGTCGTCGGTGATCTTGTCCGGGCCCCACGGGGGCATCCAGACCCAGTTGATCTTCAGCTCGTCCACGATGCCTTCGGTCGCGGACTTCGCCTGGTCCTCGATGACGTCCGTGAGCGGACAGGCCGCCGAGGTGAGCGTCATGTCGATCGTGGCGATGTTCGAGTCGTCGATGTGGACCCCGTAGATCAGGCCCAGGTTGACGACGTCGATGCCCAGCTCCGGGTCGACCACGTCGAGCAGAGCCTCACGGACCTCGTCCTCGCTCGCGGGCTTCGCGGTGGTCTCGGTCATGCGGTCTTCTCCTTTACCGAGTCCTCGCCCAGCGCCTGGGCGGTGGCGTCCTTCCATGCCATCCAGCTCAGCAGAGCACACTTGACGCGCGCCGGGTACTTCGAGACCCCGGCGAAAGCGACGGCGTCCTCCAGCACGTCCTCCATGGCGTCGTCAGGCTCGACCTGTCCCCTGGACTGCATCAGCTCCAGAAAGGTCTCCTGGATGGTCCGCGCCTGGCCGAGCTCCTTGCCGACCAGCAGCTCGTTGAGCACGGAGGCGCTGGCCTGGCTGATGGAGCAGCCCTGGCCCTCGTAGCTGACGTCGCGGATCGTCTCCCCGTCGTAGCGCACACGCAGGGTGATCTCGTCACCGCACGTGGGGTTGACGTGGTGCACCTCCGCGTCGCCCTCCCGCAGGCCCTTGCCGTGGGGGTTCTTGTAGTGGTCCAGGATCACTTCCTGGTACATGGAGTCCAGCTTCACGAGTCAGTCCGTCCGTCCAGTCCTCTGCGGCCGCGCCGTCGTCCTAGGCGAAGAAGTTCCGTACGTGTTCCACGCCCTCGGCCAAGGCATCCACCTCGGCCGGCATGGAGTACAGATAGAACGACGCCCGCGTGGTCGCAGGAATTCCGTACCGCAGACAGACGGGCCGTGCGCAGTGGTGTCCGACGCGGACGGCGATGCCCTGCTCGTCGAGGACCTGGCCCACGTCGTGCGGGTGGATGTCCCCGAGGGTGAAGGAGATCGCCGCGCCCCGGTCCTCCGCCGTCGTGGGACCGATGAAGCGCAGATCGGGGATCTGGCTCAGCCTGTCCACGGCGTACGCGGTCAGCGCGTGCTCGTGCTCCTGGATGCGGTCCATGCCGATGGACGAGAGGTAGTCGACCGCGGCGCCGAGACCGACCGCCTGAGCGATCGGAGGCGTCCCCGCCTCGAACTTGTGCGGGGCGGGCGCGTAGGTCGACGAGTGCATCGTGACCGTCTCGATCATCTCGCCGCCGCCGAGGAAGGGAGGCAGGTCGTCCAGCAGCTCCTGCCGTCCCCACAGCACGCCGATGCCCGTCGGACCGCACATCTTGTGCCCGGTGAAGGCGACGAAGTCGGCCTGGATCGCCTGCACGTCCAGCACCATGTGCGGAGCCGCCTGCGAGGCGTCCACGACGACGAGGGCGCCGACCTGCTGGGCACGCCGGACGATGGCCTCGACCGGGTTGATGGTGCCCATGATGTTGGAGACGAGGGTGAAGGAGACGACCTTGGTCTTCTCGGTGATGACCTCGTCGATCGCGGACAGGTCCAGCCGGCCGTCGTCGGTGAGACCGAACCACTTCAGCTTCGCGCCCGTGCGCTGCGAAAGCAGCTGCCAGGGAACGATGTTGGAGTGGTGTTCCATCTCCGTGATGACGATCTCGGTGTCGTGCTCCACCCGGTAGGGCTCGTCCGCCCAGCCCAGCATGTTGGCCACGAGGTTGAGCGACTCCGAGGCGTTCTTGGTGAAGACGACCTCGTCACGGCTGGGCGCGTTGATGAACGCCGCGACCTTGTCGCGCGCACCCTCGTACAGCGCCGTCGCCTCCTCGGCCAGGACGTGGACGCCGCGGTGGACGTTGGCGTTGTGCCGCTCGTTGTAGTCGCTCATCGCGTCCAGCACCTGGCGCGGCTTCTGCGAGGTCGCCGCGTTGTCCAGGTACACGAGCTTCTGCCCGCCGTGGACCGTGCGGTCCAGGATCGGGAAGTCCTTGCGGATCGCCTCGGTGTCGAGCAGACCCGGAAGCGTCAGCTTGCTCACGAAGCGGCGCCCCCCTTCACGTATGCCTCGTAGCCCTCTTCCTCCAGCTTGTCGGCCAGCTCCGGACCGCCGGACTCGGCGATCCGGCCCTTGGCGAAGACGTGCACGTGGTCGGGCTTGATGTAGCGCAGGATGCGCGTGTAGTGGGTGATCAGCATGGTGCCGACCTCGCCGTTCTCACGGACGCGGTTGACGCCTTCGGAGACCACCCGCAGCGCGTCCACGTCGAGGCCGGAGTCGGTCTCGTCGAGGATCGCGATCTTCGGCTTGAGGAGCTCCAGCTGGAGGATCTCGTGCCGCTTCTTCTCACCGCCGGAGAAGCCCTCGTTGACGTTCCTCTCGGCGAAGGACGGGTCGATCTGGAGGCGCTCCATGGCCTCCTTGACCTCCTTCACCCAAAGCCTCAGCTTGGGGGCCTCGCCGCGCAGCGCCGTGGCCGACGTGCGCAGGAAGTTGGAGACGGAGACACCGGGCACCTCGACCGGGTATTGCATGGCGAGGAAGACGCCGGCGCGGGCGCGCTCGTCCGGGGTCATCTCGAGGACGTCCTCGCCGTCCAGCTTCACCGAGCCGCCGGTGATCGCGTACTTGGGGTGACCCGCGAGGGAGTAGGCGAGCGTGGACTTGCCGGAACCGTTCGGCCCCATGATCGCGTGCGTCTCGCCCTGCTTCACAGTCAGGTCGACTCCGCGCAGGATCTCGTTCGGACCGTTCTCGGTGTCGACGGAGACGTGCAGGTCGTTGATCTCAAGCGTTGCCATGGGGACTTCAGGACTCCTGTGTGACGGAGACGAGCACGGCCGCATCGGGGCCGTCGCCTTCGATTCGTACGGGGTATACGGGGATGGGCCGGGTCGCGGGCAGGCCGGAGGGCTTGCCCGTACGCAGGTCGAAACTGGAGCCGTGCAGCCAGCACTCGATCTGGCAGTCCTCGACCTCGCCCTCGGACAGTGAGACGTTCGCGTGCGAGCAGATGTCGTTGACCGCGAACACCTCTCCCTCCGTGTGGACGAGGGCGACCGGCACGCCTTCGAGTTCCACCCTCTTGGGGGTGTCCTCCTCCAGCTCGCCGAGTGCCGCGACGCGCACGAAGCCTTCGCCGCTCATACGGACGCCTCCAGCTCCGCCTCGATCTTCTCGATGAGGCGCTTCTCCACGTCCGGCAGACCGATCTGCTGGACGAGTTCGGCGAAGAAGCCCCGCACGACCAGCCGCCGCGCCTCCTGCTCCGGGATGCCCCGGGCCTGGAGGTAGAACAGCTGCTCGTCGTCGAACCGGCCGGTGGCCGAGGCGTGGCCCGCCCCCACGATCTCACCGGTCTCGATCTCGAGGTTGGGCACCGAGTCGACCCGCGCGCCGTCCGTCAGGACGAGGTTGCGGTTCAGCTCGTAGGTGTCGGTGCCGGTGGCTGCCGCGCGGATCAGCACGTCGCCGATCCACACCGCGTGCGCCTCGGCACCCTGCAGGGCGCCCTTGTAGACCACGTTGCTTCGGCAGTTGGGCCTGTCGTGGTCGACGAAGAGGCGGTGCTCCTGATGCTGGCCGTTGTCCGTGAAGAACAGGCCGTAGAACTCGGCCTCGCCGCCGGGGCCCGCGTAGTTGACGCGGGGGTGGAGGCGGACGACGTCACCGCCGAAGGTGACGACGACCGACTTGAAGGTGGCGTCCCTGCCCACCAGCGCGTTGTGCTGGGAGCAGTGGACCGCCGAATCGTCCCAGTCCTGCACGGAGACGACGGTCAGCTTGGCGCCGTCGCCGACGACGAACTCGACGTTGGCGGCCCGCACCGCGTCGCCGGTGTGGTCGATGACGATGACCGCCTCGGCGAACTCCTTGACCTCGAAGACCGTGTGCCCGTAGCTGACGCCGCCCTCACCGTGCAGGGAGACCCGCACCGGGTCCTTCAGCACGGCCTCCTTGGGCACGGTGACGACCGCGGCCTTCTCGAAGGAGGAGAACGCCTGCGCGGCGACCCGGTCGACCGGCTTCCCCGCCCGGCCGACCCGTGAGTCGTCGCGTCCGACGGTCTCCACCGTCACGCCTTCCGGCGCGTCGACCTCGACCTTGAGCGAGCCCGACGCCTCGGCCGTACCGTCGTGCAGCCCCCTGAGCCGCTCGATCGGTGTGAAGCGCCACTCCTCCTCCCTGCCGTGCGGCACGGGGAAGTCCGCCACGTCGAAGGAGGGCGGTGCACTCATCCGGGTGGCGACGGTGGACTCAGCTGCCACCGCAATGGATCCGGTGGTGTTCGAACCGACCGGCGGGGGTCCCCCCTGGACGACGTCCTTGGGGGAGTTCTGAGCCTCAGCCATGGCGCTCGTGTTGCTCACTCTCTGGGATCGGAAGCCTCGAAGGGACTCTGCGGAAGCTGCCTGGGGTCAAGTCGCTTGCGGTGCGGGCCGCGAGGCACGCGGGCCGGCGTCAGCCGACCGCGCCCTCCATCTGCAGCTCGATGAGCCTGTTGAGCTCCAGCGCGTACTCCATCGGGAGCTCCTTCGCGATGGGCTCGACGAAGCCGCGGACGATCATCGCCATCGCCTCGTCCTCGGACAGACCACGGCTCATCAGGTAGAAGAGCTGGTCGTCGCTGACCTTGGAGACGGTGGCCTCGTGGCCCATCGTCACGTCGTCCTCGCGGACGTCGACGTACGGATAGGTGTCCGACCGGGAGATCGTGTCCACGAGCAGCGCGTCGCACAGCACGTTGGACTTCGACCCCTCGGCGCCCTCGGCGATCTCGATCAGACCGCGGTAGGACGTACGGCCACCGCTGCGGGCCACCGACTTGGAGACGATGTTGGAGGACGTGCGCGGCGCCATGTGGACCATCTTCGCGCCGGCGTCCTGGTGCTGGCCCTCACCCGCGAAGGCGACCGAGAGCGTCTCGCCCTTGGCGTGTTCACCCATCAGGTAGACGGCCGGGTACTTCATGGTGACCTTCGAGCCGAGGTTGCCGTCGACCCACTCCATGGTCGCGCCCTCGTAGGCCACCGCACGCTTGGTGACCAGGTTGTAGACGTTGTTCGACCAGTTCTGGATCGTCGTGTAGCGGCAGCGGCCGCCCTTCTTGACGATGATCTCGACGACGGCGGAGTGCAGCGAGTCCGAGTTGTAGATCGGAGCCGTGCAGCCCTCGACGTAGTGCACGTAGGCGTTCTCGTCGACGATGATCAGCGTCCGCTCGAACTGGCCCATGTTCTCGGTGTTGATGCGGAAGTAGGCCTGGAGCGGGATGTCGACGTGCACGCCCGGCGGCACGTAGATGAACGAACCGCCCGACCACACGGCGGTGTTGAGCGCGGCGAACTTGTTGTCACCGGGCGGGATGACGGTGCCGAAGTGCTCCTGGAAGATCTCCGGGTGCTCGCGCAGCGCCGTGTCGGTGTCCAGGAAGAGGACGCCCTGCTGCTCCAGGTCCTCACGGATCTGGTGGTAGACGACCTCGGACTCGTACTGCGCCGCGACACCGGCGACGAGGCGCTGCTTCTCCGCCTCGGGGATGCCGAGCTTGTCGTAGGTGTTCTTGATGTCCTCGGGCAGGTCGTCCCAGGTCTGGGCCTGCTTCTCCGTGGAACGCACGAAGTACTTGATGTTGTCGAAGTCGATGCCCGACAGGTCCGAGCCCCAGTTCGGCATGGGCTTCTTCTCGAAGAGCCTGTGCCCCTTGAGGCGGAGCTTGAGCATCCACTCCGGCTCGTTCTTCTTGTCCGAGATGTCGCGGACGACCTCGTCGGAGAGGCCACGCTTCGCGGTGGCACCGGCCGTGTCGGAGTCGGCCCAGCCGTACTCGTACTTGCCCAGTCCCTCAAGCTCCGGGTGAGCAGTCTCCGTAGGAGAGGTCATGCGGGGTTCCTCCCGGCGGTGTTCGCAGGTGCGGTGGTGGCGTTGCTCGCCTTGGTCCTGCTGTTGTCGGTCTTGCTTGCGTTCTTGCTCGTCTTGCTCGGGGTCTCACCGGCGGGGCTGCCGGTGGTCGTGCTGCGGGTCTCTGTGACGTTCCTGGGCTGCGACGGGGATCCGCCTCGGTGTCCACCGGCGGAAGACCCACCGGGTCTCCCCGCCGGAGGGAGGGGATGGCTCTGCGGGACGAAGGTCGTGCACACCCCGTCGCCGTGGGCGATCGTCGCCAGCCGCTGGACGTGCGTGCCGAGCAGGCGGGAGAAGACCTCCGTCTCCGCCTCGCACAGCTGCGGGAACTGCTCCGCGGTGTGCGCCACCGGGCAGTGGTGCTGGCAGAGCTGCTCGCCGGCGGCCGTACCCCCGGCGGAGGCGGGCGCACTGCGCGCAGTGGCAGCGTACCCGTCCTTGGTCAGTGCCTCGGCCAGCGCCCGTGTGCGCTCCTCGGGCGGCACCCGCTCCAGTTCGCGTCTGTACTGCTCGGCCTGTGCGGCCACGCGGGCCCGCGCGAAGTCCGCCACAGCGGCGTCGCCACGCTCTCCGCCGCCGGCACTCTGCGCTATCCAGCGCAGGGCGTCAGCGGCCAGATTGTCGTAGTCCTGTTCGAAGGCGTCCCGGCCGCAGTCGGTGAGCGCGAAGACCTTGGCGGGCCGGCCCCTGCCTCGCGAGCCGTAGACCCGCTTCTCGCGCGGTTCGACGACTCCTTCTCCCACGAGCGAGTCGAGGTGGCGGCGGACGGCCGCCTGGGTGAGTTCCAGGCGCAGCGCCAGCTCGGCGGCGGTGGACGGCCCGTGGTCGAGGATCGATCGGGCCACCCTGTTACGCGTACCGTGCTGCTCGTCATGGCCTCCGGGGGCTCCGGACTGGCCGGCCGGACCGGACACGAACGGGCCGTCGGCGGCCGCTCCGGCCGCCGATCGCGTCTCGTGTCCCTCAGCCGTCTTTTTCACAACGTCATTGTTGCGTAATTCTTCGCGAGACGGCAAGCCGCGTCCTGACCTGGCTGGATGGCCTGCGTCACGTAAGGGGACCCTTACTTGTCACGTGCGGCCGGGGCTCCGCCCGCCCCGCCCGGTGTCTGTAATGCATCTCAACCCCCGGCCACGGAAGGCACTTGGGAATCCCTAGACTCCCCCATATGGGAAGCGGTAGGGCCCTCGAGGTCGTGGGCCTGGTGAAGCGGTACGGCAGCAAGACGGCGGTCGACGGTCTCGGCCTGTCCGTCCCGTACGGCACGGTCACGGCACTCCTCGGGCCCAACGGCGCGGGGAAGACCACCACCGTCGAGACGTGTGAGGGCTACCTCAGACCGGACGGCGGCACAGTCCGTGTCCTCGGGCTCGACCCGGTCGCCCAGGCGTCGCGGCTGCGTCCCCGCATCGGCGTGATGCTGCAGAGCGGCGGCGTGTACTCGGGCGCGCGTGCCGAGGAGATGCTGGCCCACATGGCCGGCCTCTACGCCAACCCGCTCAACACCGACGCACTCGTGGACACCCTCGGCCTCGACAGCTGCGGCCGCACGCCCTACCGGCGCCTCTCGGGCGGTCAGCAGCAGCGGCTCTCGCTGGCCATGGCCGTCGTGGGACGCCCCGAACTGGTCTTCCTCGACGAGCCGACCGCCGGACTCGACCCGCAGGCGCGCCGCGCCACATGGGACCTGGTGCGGTCGCTGCGCAACGACGGCGTCACCGTCGTGCTCACGACGCACCACATGGACGAGGCCGAGGAGCTCGCCGACGACGTCGTCATCATCGACGGCGGCCGGATCGTCGCCCAGGGCTCACCCGACGAGCTGTGCCGCGGGGGCGCCGAGAACTCCCTGCGCTTCACGGGACGCCCCGGCCTCGATCTGGCCTCGCTGCTCAAGGCACTCCCCGACAACTCCGCCGCCGCCGAACTCGTCCCCGGCGGCTACCGCGTCACCGGCACCGTCGACCCGCAGCTGCTGGCCACGGTTACCTCTTGGTGCGCGCAGCACGGCGTCATGCCCGACCGCATCTCGGTCGAGCGCCGCACCCTCGAGGACGTCTTCCTCGAACTCACAGGCAAGGAGCTTCGTTCGTGAGCGCCGGCACCTTCACCCCCGCGCCCGCGGCGGCACCTCTGTGGCGCATGATCGGCGCCCAGACCGCCCTCGAGACCCGGATGCTGCTGCGCAACGGCGAACAGCTGCTGCTCACCATCGTGATCCCGTCGCTGCTGCTCGTGGTCTTCAGCTCGGCCGACATCATCGAGCTGGGCGGCGGCGCCCGCATCGACTTCCTCACCCCCGGCATCCTGGCGCTGGCCGTGCTGTCGACCGCCTTCACCGGGCAGGCCATCGCCACCGGGTTCGAACGCCGCTACGGGGTGCTCAAACGGCTCGGGGTCTCGCCGCTGCCCCGGTGGGGACTGATGGCGGCGAAGACCGGCTCGGTGCTGGTCGTCGAGGTGCTGCAGGTGCTGCTGCTGACAGCCGCCGCGCTGGGGCTGGGCTGGTCGCCGCACGGGAGCCTGCCGGCGGTGGCACTGCTGCTGATCCTGGGGACTGCCGCGTTCTCCGGTCTCGGACTGCTGCTCGCGGGGACCGTGCGCGCCGAGGCCACCCTCGCGGCGGCGAATCTGGTCTTCGTCCTGCTGCTCGTGGGCGGCGGCGTCATCGTGCCGCTGGATCGGTTCCCGGAGGCCGCGCAGGGCGTGCTCGGGCTGCTGCCGATCTCCGCGCTGTCGGACGGGCTGCGTGACGTGCTCCAGCACGGGGCCGGCGTTCCCTGGGAGAACCTGGGCGTGCTGGCCGTCTGGGCCGTGGTGGGGACGGGCGCCGCGGCACGCTTCTTCAAGTGGGAGTGAGCGCGCCGACCGGGCATCGCCCCGCCTGAGGCCCGTTCTGAAGCCTCAGGACCCCCTCGTGAATGCGCGCACAAGCTCGCCCGTACGATGTCTGCCGTGCATCTCGTGCCGAACCTGTTCGAACTCGTACGCAACCCGATCGCGTACATCTCCAAGCGCTGGACGCCCGCACCTGCCACGGTCAGGCGCGCCGCTCTCTCGGCGCTCGTGATGAGCGTCGTCATCATCGTGACCGGCGGCGCCGTGCGGCTGACCAGCTCCGGACTGGGCTGCGACACCTGGCCCAAGTGCAGCAGCGACAGCCTGTACGCCACGGCCGAGATGGGCGTGCACGGGGCGATCGAGTTCGGCAACCGCATGCTGACGTACGTGCTGAGCGCCGCCGTCGGCTGGGCCATCGTCGCGACGCGCGCCGCGAAGCCGCGCCGCCGCGGCCTCAGCCGCCTGGCCTGGTCGCAGTTCTGGCTCGTGATGGGCAACGCCGTCATCGGCGGCGTCACCGTGCTGACGGGGCTCAATCCGTACACGGTTGCTGGGCACTTCCTTCTGGCCACCGGGCTCCTCACCGTCGCCACCCTGACCTGGCTGCGCGCCGGTGAAGGTGACACGGATCCGCGGCCGCTCGCGGGCATCACTGTGAGGAAGCTGGTGCGGGCGCTGACCGTCACGGCGGCCCTGCTGGTGGCGGCCGGCACCGTCGTCACGGGCTCGGGGCCGCACGCGGGCGACAGCAGCAAGGTGCCTCGCATGCCCGTCGATCCGGAGACGGCCACACAGGTGCACGCCGCGCTGGCTTGGATCGTGGTCGCACTGACGCTGGCGGTGTGGCTCCTGCTGCGCGCGTTCGACGCCCCGTCGGGCCCGCGGCGACGCACGCGTGAGTTTCTGACCGTCCTGCTCGCGCAGGGGGTCATCGGCTACGTGCAGTACTTCACGGACCTGCCCGAAGTGCTGGTGGGGCTGCACCTGTTGGGTGCGGCGCTGGTGTGGATCGCGGCGTTGCGGCTGCTGCTGTCGCTGCGCGAGCGCGGACTGCCCCCGGGCGTCACCGACGTCGCGCGGGCGACCGACGGCACCGAGAACCGGTCAATCGAGGCCCCGACCCGCGCCGCGGTGGCCCGGATTCCCGGCCCTGCCGCGGCGGACGACGAGCCGGACCGGACCGCCACCGTTACCGAGCCCCGCTGACCGAGTCCCGGTCCGAAGCGGGGCCTCGGTCCCCATGCGGGTCCCAGGTCCGAGGCAGGGCGAGGCCCCAGGCCGGCCCTGGGCCACAGCACGGCGATCGGCCAGTGTCCGGCGGACGGCAGCCAGGAGCCTCAGAGCTCCGTGGGCCGCTCGTGCCTCGGCTCGTACATCCCCACCTCGCCTCCTCCCGGCAGCCGGAACCTCGTGAGGCGCCCCCAGCCGGCGTCGGTGACCGGCTGTGTGAACTCGACGCCCTTGGCCGTGAGTTCGGCCACGGTCGCGTCGACGTCGTCGCACATGAAGTAGAACTCGTGCGCACCGGGGCCGTCGGCGGGATGTACGGCGATCTCCGCGGGAGGCAGCTTGAAGATCAGCCAGCCGCCCCCGGCGTCCACGTGCCGGTATTCCAGGACGTCGCGGAAGAAGGCGCGGTCGGCCTCGGCGTCGCGGCTGTAGATGATGACGTGCCCACCATTGATCATGCGGTGACCCTAGGCGCCGCCACTGACAACGCAGGCGCCGCTGGTGTCCGGGATCACGGCGCGACCCGTGTGGCATGGGTCTCGCACCCGCAGACGCTGTGGTCGCGACCGACTACCCGCCGGTAGCATCGGGGTATGGCAGACAGCAGCAAGCGGGCGGCCAGGCTCGCCAAGGAGATCACCGCGTTCGCGCAGCGGCACGGCGGCAGCGCTGAAGGGCAGATCGCCTACGTGGGACAGGCGGGTGCCCGGATCTCGCTCGTCGGCGCCGACGGGACCTGGGGCGATCTGATGACGCCGTCGATGGAGACCGCTCGGAAGGCCACGGAGCAGGCGGGCATCACCGTGAACGAGTCCTTCGCCGGTGAGATGGCCGACAAGGTGAAGACGGGCCCCTACGAGTGGAGCCGCATGGCGGGCATCCAGCTCGGAGGCCCCTCCGGCAGCACCGCCCGCGCCTGACGGGGCGCACCACACACGTTCCTGCCGGGGAACGGTGAGGGCCCGGACCACCGTCACTGGTCCGGGCCCTCACGCATGTACAAGGTCCCCGGCCCCCGGGCCGGTCGCAGGAGATCCCCGTGCATGCCGCTCCCACGGCAAGGGAGCCGGAGCGGGAATCAGCGCAGGACGCGCGGGAATCAGCGAAGGAACGGATCGATCGCGACCGCTACGAAGAGCAGCGAGACATATGTGATCGACCAGTGGAAGAGGCGCATCTCCTTCAGCTTCGCGCCCGTCGCCCCGGACTTGGCGCGCGCCAGCAGCGCGTGCGCCTCCCAGAGCCACCAGCCGCCGGAGACCAGGGCGACTCCGGTGTAGAACCAGCCGACGTAACCCAGCGGCCACAGCAGCAGCGAGACCGCGACCATCACCCAGCTGTAGAGCACGATCTGGCGGGCGACCACTCTGTTCGTCGCGACGACCGGGAGCATCGGCACGCCGACGCGCGCGTAGTCCTCGCGCACCTTCATCGACAGCGGCCAGTAGTGCGGTGGCGTCCAGAAGAACATGACGAGGAAGAGGATGACGGCTGCCCAGCTGACCTCGTTCGTCACCGAGGACCAGCCGATCAGGACCGGCATGCAGCCCGCGATGCCGCCCCACACGATGTTCTGTGAGGTGCGCCGCTTGAGCACCATCGTGTAGAGGAGCACGTAGAAGAGCAGCGCGCCCAGGGAGAGCGCCGCCGAGAGCCAGTTGACGAGCAGTCCGAACCACAGCGTGGAGACGACCGCCAGGCTCAGCCCGAAGACGAGGCCCTCGCGCGGAGTGAGGACGCCCGTCACGAGGGGGCGGTTCTCGGTGCGGTGCATCAGCGCGTCGATGTCACGGTCGACGTACATGTTCAGCGCGTTGGCGCCGCCGGCGGACAGGTAGCCGCCGACGCACGTGGTCAGCACGAGCAAGAGGTCCGGCACACCCTGGGCGGCGAGGAACATCACCGGAATCGTGGTGATGAGCAGCAGTTCGATGATGCGGGGCTTGGTCAGCGCGACGTACGCCTTGAGCCGGGCAGAGAACGACCGGTCCACGGTGCTGGTCTCGAGCACCCCCGCAGGACGGGATCCGACGGCCGTCACGAACACCCCTGATCAATACATGAAATGCGAGCGGGAACAGTGCACGTTCCGTAAGGCTCGCGCGTACCACGCCACTTTAGACGGCGCCGGTATGCGCCTTGCGCGGGGGGTCTCGCGAAGCTGCCGCCGCGCCCTCCGCGCGCAGTCGCCGCCGCACGGTCCGCTACGCCGCACGAGGAGCGACTCGCCGCCGTGCGCAGGGAATCGCGGCGCAGCGCGTGTTGTTCCCGCAAGTGTCGGTGCGCCGTTGGTGAGCACCCGGAAGAGATGCGTGTAGCACAGGGGTACGCTCGACACCGCCGGTGAGCGCAACGGCACCGGTCACCGACTTGTGGAGAGGAGCCCTGACTCAGGGTGAGCACGAAGCCGACCACCGCAGACCTCGAATGGACCGATCTGGACCAGCGGGCTGTCGACACCGTCCGGGTCCTCGCCATGGATTCAGTGCAGAAGGTCGGCAACGGCCACCCCGGCACGGCCATGGCACTCGCACCGGCGGCCTACCTGGTCTTCCAGAAGCTGATGCGTCACGACCCTTCCGACCCCGACTGGCCGGGCCGTGACCGGTTCGTACTCTCCGTCGGCCACTCCAGCCTGACGCTCTACATCCAGCTCTACCTCGCCGGTTACGGCCTCGAGCTGGACGACCTCAAGAGCTTCCGCACGTGGGAGAGCAAGACGCCCGGCCACCCCGAACACGGGCACACCGTCGGCGTCGAGACGACGACCGGCCCGCTGGGCCAGGGCGTCGCCAACGCCGTGGGCATGGCGATGGCCGCCCGCTACGAGCGCGGCCTCTACGACCCGGAGACGCCCGCCGGCGAATCGCCGTTCGACCACACCATCTGGACGTTCGCCAGCGACGGCGACCTCCAGGAAGGCGTCTCGGGCGAGGCCTCCTCCCTCGCGGGCCACCAGAAGCTGGGCAACCTCGTCGTGATGTGGGACGACAACCACATCTCCATCGAGGGCGACACGGAGACGGCCTTCTCCGAGGACGTGGTGAAGCGGTACGAGGCCTACGGCTGGCACGTGCAGCGCGTCGACCAGCTGCCCAACGGCGACCTCGACCCCAAGGCCCTCTACAAGGCGTTCAAGGCGGCGAAGGCCGAGACTTCGCGTCCGTCCTTCATCGCCGTGCGCTCGATCATCGCCTGGCCCGCGCCCGATGCTCAGAACACCGGTGCGGCTCACGGCGCGGCGCTCGGCGAGGAAGAGGTCGCCAAGACCAAGAAGGTCCTCGGCTTCGACCCCGAGCAGCACTTCCAGGTCGGCAAGGACGTCCTTGAGCACACGCGCAACGCCTGGGACCGCGGCCGCGAGGCGCGCACCGCCTGGGACAAGCAATACGCCGAGTGGC
This sequence comes from Streptomyces bathyalis, assembly GCF_015910445.1. Classification (NCBI taxonomy): domain Bacteria; kingdom Bacillati; phylum Actinomycetota; class Actinomycetes; order Kitasatosporales; family Streptomycetaceae; genus Streptomyces; species Streptomyces bathyalis. The sequence continues at coordinate 6,250,908 of NZ_CP048882.1, read as the reverse complement.
GTTCGGCGAACCCCGAGCGTGCCGCCGAGTTCGACCGCATCCGCGCCGGCGACCTGCCGGACGGCTGGGAGAAGGCAGTGCCCTCCTTCGAGGCGGGCAAGGACATGGCCACGCGGAAGGCCTCGGGCGCCGTACTCAAGGCCCTCGGCCCGAAGATCCCAGAGCTGTGGGGCGGCTCGGCCGACCTGGCGGGCTCCAACAACACCTCGTTCGAGGAGAGTTCCTTCCTTCCGGAGGGCAACCCGCTGCCGGGCGCGGACCGTTACGGCCGCACGGTGCACTTCGGCATCCGCGAGCACTCGATGGGCGCGACCATGAACGGCATCGCGCTGCACGGCAACACCCGCGTCTACGGCGGGACCTTCCTGACCTTCTCGGACTACATGCGTCCGGCGGTGCGTCTCGCGGCGCTGATGCAGGCGCCCGTGACGTACGTGTGGACGCACGACTCGATCGGTCTCGGCGAGGACGGCCCGACGCACCAGCCCGTCGAGCAGCTGCCCGCGCTGCGCGCCATCCCGGGCCTGAACATCGTCCGTCCGGCCGACGCGAACGAGACGGCGATCGCCTGGGCCGAGATCCTGCGCCGCCACGCCGAAAGGCCCGCACCGCACGGCCTGGCGCTCACCCGGCAGAACGTTCCGACCTACGAGCCCAACCACGAGGCCGCTATGGGCGGTTACGTGATGTTCGAGGCCGACGGCGGCGAGCCGCAGGTGATCCTCATCGGCACCGGCTCCGAGGTGCAGCTGGCCGTCGAGGCGCGCGATGTCCTCCAGGCGGAGGGTGTGCGTACGCGGGTCGTGTCCATGCCGTCCGTCGAGTGGTTCGAGGAGCAGGACCAGGCGTACAAGGACACCGTGCTGCTGCCGACCGTGCGGGCGCGGGTGGCGGTCGAAGCGGCCGTCGGTCTGACCTGGCACCGGTACGTCGGTGACGCGGGGCGGATCGTCTCGCTGGAGCACTACGGCGCGTCCGCCGACTACAAGACGCTCTACCGGGAGTTCGGCCTCACTGCCGAGGCGGTCGTCACGGCCGCGCGGGAGTCACTCGAAGCCGCGTCCCGCTGACGCCCCCGACACGTACAGAAAGCTACGACAAGCAGGAGATGCAATTCCCATGACAGACGCTCTCAAGCGCCTCTCCGACGAAGGCGTCGCGATCTGGCTGGATGACCTGTCCCGTCACCGGATCACGTCGGGCAACCTGGGCGAACTCATCGACGAGCAGCACGTGGTGGGCGTCACGACGAACCCGACGATCTTCCAGAAGGCCATCTCTTCCGACGACAAGTACGACCAGCAGGTCTCCGACCTCGCCTCGCGCGGCGTCACGGTCGAGGAGGCGCTGCGCATGATCACCACCGCCGATGTGCGGGACGCCGCGGACGTGCTGCGTCCGGTCTTCGACGCCACCGGCGGCAAGGACGGCCGGGTCTCCATCGAGGTCGACCCGCGCCTGGCGCACAAGACGAAGCCGACCGTCGCCGAGGCGCGTCAGCTGGCCTGGCTGGTGGACCGCCCCAACACCTTCATCAAGATCCCGGCGACAAAGGCCGGCCTGCCCGCCATCACCGAGACCATCGGCAAGGGCATCAGCGTCAACGTCACGCTGATCTTCTCGCTGGAGCGGTACCGCGAGGTCATGGACGCCTTCCAGGCGGGCCTGGAGAAGGCCAAGGCTCTGGGCATGGACCTCTCGACGATCCACTCCGTCGCGTCCTTCTTCGTCTCCCGCGTGGACACGGAGATCGACAAGCGTCTGGACGCCGTCGGCACCGAGGAGGCCAAGGAGCTCAAAGGCAAGGCCGCCATCGCCAACGCCCGCCTCGCCTATCAGGCTTACGAGCAGGTCTTCGGCCCGGCCGACGGCTCCTCCGAACCGCCGGAGCGCTGGAAGGCCCTGGAGCGCGCCGGCGCCAACAGCCAGCGCCCGCTGTGGGCCTCGACGGGCGTGAAGGACCCGACGCTCCCGGACACCCTCTACGTCGCGGAACTCGTCGCCCCGAACACGGTCAACACCATGCCGGAGGCCACCTTGAAGGCCGCCGACGACCACGGCGAGATCACCGGCGACACCGTGCGCACGAGCTACGCGGACGCCCAGGCGGTCCTCGACGCCGTCGCCGCTCAGGGCATCTCCTACGACGACGTCGTGCAGGTCCTGGAGGACGAAGGCCTCGAGAAGTTCGAGGCGTCCTGGAACGAACTGCTGTCTTCCACCGAGGCGGAACTCAAGCGCCTCACGCCGAAGGAGGCGTAAGGAAGTTGACCGACGCAGCCAATCCGCTGCGTGACGCACTGGACCGGCGGCTCCCGCGCATCGCGGGACCGTCCGGGCTGGTCATTTTCGGCGTCACGGGTGATTTGTCACGTAAAAAGCTGATGCCTGCCGTTTACGACCTCGCGAACCGTGGTCTGCTCCCGCCGGGCTTCTCCCTCGTCGGCTTCGCCCGCCGGGACTGGGAGCACGAGGACTTCGCGCAGGTCGTGCACGAGTCCGTCAAGGAGCACGCGCGAACGCCCTTCCGCGAGGAGGTCTGGGAGCAGCTCTCGCAAGGCATGCGCTTCGTGCCGGGCGTCTTCGACGACGACGAGGCGTTCCGCACCCTCAAGTCGACGATCGAGGAGCTGGACAAGTCCCGTGGCACGGGAGGCAACTTCGCCTTCTACCTCTCGGTGCCGCCGAAGTTCTTCCCCACCGTGGTCTCGCAGCTGAAGAAGCACGGGCTCTCGGAGAGCGGCGAGGGCTCGTGGCGTCGCGCCGTCATCGAGAAGCCCTTCGGACGCGATCTGCCCAGCGCCCAGCAGCTGAATGCGATCGTGCACGACGTCTTCCACCCCGAACAGGTCTTCCGCATCGACCACTACCTGGGCAAGGAGACCGTCCAGAACATCCTGGCGCTGCGCTTCGCCAACACGATGTTCGAGCCGCTGTGGAACCGCAGTTACGTCGACCATGTGCAGATCACCATGGCCGAGGACATCGGCATCGGCGGACGCGCCGGCTACTACGACGGCATCGGCTCCGCCCGCGACGTGATCCAGAACCACCTGCTCCAGCTGCTGGCCCTCACGGCCATGGAGGAGCCCGCCTCCTTCGGCGCCAAGGCCCTGCTCACCGAGAAGCTCAAGGTGCTCAACGCGGTGCGGCTGCCGAACGATCTCGGCAAGCACACGGTGCGCGGCCAGTACACGGCCGGCTGGCAGGGCGGCCTGAAGGTGAAGGGCTACCTGGAGGAAGACGGCATCGACCCGAAGTCGAAGACCGACACCTTCGCGGCCATGCGCCTGGAGATCGACAACCGCCGCTGGGCCGGAGTGCCCTTCTATCTGCGTACGGGCAAGCGCCTGGGCCGGCGCGTCACCGAGATCGCGGTCGTCTTCCAGCGCGCGCCGCACTCCCCCTTCGACGCGACCGACACCCAGGAACTCGGCCAGAACGCCCTCGTCATCCGCGTACAGCCGGACGAGGGCATCACCATCCGGTTCGGTTCGAAGGTGCCCGGCACGCAGATGGAGATCCGCGACGTGACGATGGACTTCGCGTACGGCGAGTCCTTCACCGAGTCCAGCCCGGAGGCGTACGAACGCCTGCTGCTCGATGTCCTGCTCGGCGACGCGAATCTCTTCCCCAGGCACCAGGAGGTCGAGCGGTCGTGGGAGATCCTCGACCCCGTCGAGCACTACTGGGAGAAGCACGGCAGGCCCGAGCAGTACGCGGCCGGCACCTGGGGTCCCCAGGGAGCCGACCAGATGCTCGCACGCGACGGACGGAGCTGGCGCCGGCCATGAACATCGACCTCACGGACACCAATTCCAGCCAGATCAACACCACCCTCGTCCAGGCACGGCGCTCGATCGGCTCCCCCGCCGTCGGCATGGTCCTCACGCTGGTGATCGTCACCGACGAGGGCAACCACTACGACGCTCTGAAGGCGGCGAGCGAGGCGTCGAAGGAACACCCCTCGCGCATCCTGGTCGTCATCCGCCGTCCCGGCCGCTCGCCGCGCGACCGCGCGATGGCCAGGCTCGACGCCGAGGTGCGGGTGGGCAGCGACTCCGGCACGGGCGAGACCGTACTGCTGCGTCTGCACGGCGAGTTGGCCTCGCACGCCTACAGCGTCGTGCTGCCGCTGCTGCTGCCGGACGCACCCGTCGTGGTCTGGTGGCCGGACGACGCCCCGGAGCATCCCTCGGACGACAAGCTCGGCACGCTCGGACAGCGCCGCATCACCGACGCGGCCGCCGCGGAGGACCCGGTCGGCGAGCTGAAACTGCGCGGCGAGACGTACGCGCCCGGCGACACCGACCTGTCGTGGACGCGGCTGACGCCCTGGCGCAGCGTGCTCGCGGCGGGCCTGGACCAGCAGTCCCTGAAGGTGCGTTCGGCCGTGGTCGAGGGCGAGGGGCACAACCCCTCGGCGGAGCTGCTCGGGATGTGGCTGGCCGAGCGACTGCGGGTGCCCGTCGAACGCAAGGTCACCGACGGCCCCGGCATCACGGCCGTACGGATGGAAACCGCCGACGGCGCGATCTGCCTGGACCGCGCGGACGGCTCGCTGGCCGAACTGGCCGTACCGGGACAGCCGGACCGGCATGTGGCACTGCACCGGCGGGGCATGTCCGAGCTGATCGCGGAGGAACTGCGCCGCCTGGACCCGGACGAGGCGTACGCGTCGGCCGTGCAGTCCGCCACGAAGGGATCCGGCAAGGGCAAAGGCAGGGGCGCCGGAACGCGGACGGGCGGAAACGGTGGCGGCAGCGGCGGCAGCCGCAAGCAGACGCAGGCACACCCGCAGGCGGAGGAGGAGTCGGCGAAGCAGCCCGCGGCTGCGAAGAAGGCCGCCAAGTCCACCGCGAAGAGGGCGGCGAAGAAGTGAGTCCCGCCGCCCAGGTCTTCGTGCACGGCGACAAGGACGAGATGGCCCGGGCGGCGGCGGAACGGCTCGTCTCCCGGGTGGCCGAAGCACAGTCGGCGCGCGGCAGCGCCTCGGTGGTGCTGACGGGGGGACGGAACGGCAACGGGCTGCTCGCCGCGCTGGCCTCCTCGCCCGCCCGCGACTCCGTCGACTTCTCCCGGCTGGACGTGTGGTGGGGCGACGAGCGGTTCCTCCCCGAGGGCCACCCGGAGCGCAACGTCACTCAGGCGCGTGACGCCCTGCTCGACTCCGTGCCCCTCGACCCCGCCCGCGTCCATCCGATGGCTGCGTCCGACGGTGCGTACGGCAACGACGTGGAGGCCGCGGCGGGGGCGTACGAGTCCGAACTCGCCGCCGCGGCAGGCCCGGAGGACCACGGGCGCGTCCCCTCCTTCGACGTGCTTCTGCTGGGCGTCGGCCCCGACACACATGTGGCCTCGCTCTTCCCGGGGCACCCCGGAGTCCGCGAGGCCGAGCGCATGGCCGTCGGCGTGCACGACTCGCCGAAGCCGCCGCCCGTACGCATCTCGCTCACGCTTCCCGCGATCCGGGCGGCACGTGAGGTGTGGCTCCTGGCGGCGGGCGAGGACAAGTCTCAGGCCGTGGCTCGCGCCCTGTCGGAGACGGACGAGTCACAGGCCCCGGCCGCGGGTGCTCGCGGCCGCGACGGAACGCTCTGGCTCCTCGACGAGGCGGCCGCCGCAAAGCTGCCGAGCGATCTCCTTCCGCCGTCCGCGCGTTCCTGAAGCCGGAGCTCACGCGCCGGCCCCGCCCGTCGCCACCAACCGGAAGAAGCGCAGCCACCCGGTGTCCTCGAGGGACATGACGGTGCCCCGCGGCCGAGAGTTCCGGCCGCGGGGCACCGTCATCTGTGCGCGCTGCGGGCTCAGGCCTGGCCGTCGGCCGCCTCATCGGCAGGTCCCGGCCAGTACGCCGGGAATGCTGCGGCGGGCTGCCTGCCGGTCTCCACCAGGGAGGGGTCGGCCAGGTCGGACGACGCCGGGAAGGCGACACCGTTCGGCGGGTGGATGACGGTCTCGCCGATGTCCGCGACGGTCTCGAGCTCGGCCGCCGGCTCCGCGTCGCTGTCGGCGAGGTACTGCTCCTGCCCCATGTCGGGGAAGAGGTCGCGGAACGCCACCGCCCCGCCGTACTCGTCGATCATCCGCTGCGAGTTCTCCTTCGCGAACAGGATTCCCTCGGTCCGCACCGACAGCGCGGAGCCGTCGGCCCGGTTCATCAGGTCGCGGACCAGCGGACGGATCTGCTCCGACAGCCGGATGCACGCACCGGAGGGGCTGACCACCTCGCCGAGAATGACCCACCAAGCCCCGGCGGCGGCGCCGGTGTTGGCGATGAAGTCGGGGATCACCGTGACCCCGCGCTCCAGCAGAAGCTGCTCGGCCTCGGGAGTCGTCGGCACGTTCGCCGCCTCCACGACGAACTTGCCGCGGATGCGGTCACAGTTGTCCGCGGTGATCGTGTGCCCGACGGCAGCCGGCACCAGCACGTCCACGTCCAGGCCCAGCCACTCGTCGCCGGGCCGCTCCACGTCGTCCTCGCGCAGCACCGAGCGGTCGATGATGCCGCTGGTGGTCCGCGCGGAGAGAAGGAGCTCCACGTCGAGGCCCCGCGACTCGTTGAGGATCATGCCCTGGGCATCCGTGATCCCCACGACCTTCACCCCGGCGTGCTCGAGGTACAGCGCCGTGGATCCGCCCATCGCGCCGAAGCCCTGCACGACCGCGCGGGCAGACCCGGCGGGGATGTCCCGGTGCTCCAGCGCCGCCAGCGCGGCCTCGGCCACGCCGTAGCCGCCGATCAGCTCCGACAGCTTCAGGCCCTCGGTCTCCGCGGTGAATGCCTGGTGGATGCGCTCGCGCACCTCGGCCTCGTCCTCGGAGCGGACCACGGCCGCGTGGAACGAGGTCTCACCGATGCCGACGCGGGAGAAGGCGCGGTTGAGCTGCTCCTGCCCCGTACCCAGGTCGCCTGCCGTGACCCAGAAGCGTTCCAGCAGGGGCCGGACGCCTTCCAGGAACCGCTCCCGCACTTCTTCGGCCTGCGGGTCCGAAGGGTCGAAGTCGATACCGCCCTTGGCGCCGCCGACGTGAATTCCGAACGCGCCCATCTTCAGGGTCATTTCCCGGGCGAGCTCACCGACCTCGTTCAGTGTGCAGCCGGGCCGCATACGCAGACCGCCGGTGGCGATACCGCACACCAGCTCGTCGATCACGACGAAACCCCGGGCGGAGGTCTTGGTGTCGCGCCATGTGACCTGCAGATAGGGCTCATGCTCGAGAACCTGCAGCGGCGTCTCGACAGCTGAATGTGTCACTTGGCACTCACCCTTTCCAGTCACTGATAGGCACTTACTCACACGTACAGGTTTGGAGCCGCCCGGGCATGGAAGGCCAGGGCAGGGCTGATTCCCAGGGAACTCGCGGAATTCTTCCGCTGATTCGAGCGGCTTGGCTCGCTCGCAGGCAATCGACGACCGTACGGGCAGGAAGAATTACGCCGCAGGGCATGCTTGTGGCGAGCCCTCAAACGGCGCTAGAAGGTTAATCGGAATTACGCAGAGAACGCATCTGGTTGCGTTGTGCGTAGCGCCTACTGTGAGGTCACGCTTCGCCCCTTGTCAAGCGGTCTCTTGGGGGACGGTTTTCCGCTGTCGGTTCATCAATTCGAACAGAAAAGAAAGCGCAGCTCAGAGCGGTCGCTAGGTCGGACGGAACCGCCCTGACTCAGGACCTGACCGACTGCCGCAACCCACCTTTTACACCCTGGAAGCAAAGGCCGGCTCCCGCCGGAACCATCCGGCGGGAGCCGGCCCTGCCTCACCGGGAAACGGGCGATCAGCGACCCCGTAGCTCCCTGTACCGCCTGACGAGTGACGAAGTGGAGGCGTCCAGGCCCGGGACGTCCGCGCCGTCTGTCAGGGCCGGCTCGAGCCGCTTCGCGAGGACCTTCCCCAGCTCGACCCCCCACTGGTCGAAGCTGTCGATGTTCCACACCGCGCCCTGCACGAAGACCTTGTGCTCGTAGAGCGCGATGAGCTGGCCCAGGACGGACGGCGTCAGCTCCTCGGCAAGGATCGTGGTCGTCGGACGGTTGCCGGGGAACGTGCGGTGCGGCACCTGCTCGTCGGCGACGCCCTCCGCGCGTACCTCCTCGTCGGTCTTGCCGAAGGCGAGCGCCTGCCCCTGGGCGAACAGGTTCGCCATCAACAGGTCGTGCTGACCTGCGAGTTCACCGAGGCCGGGAGCCGGGCGCGCGATGCCGATGAGGTCGGCGGGGACCATCTTGGTGCCCTGGTGGAGGAGTTGGTAGTAGGCGTGCTGGCCGTTGGTGCCGGGAGTACCCCAGACGATCGGGCCCGTCTGCCAGTTGACGGGGCGGCCCTCGCGGTCGGTGGACTTGCCGTCCGACTCCATGTCCAGCTGCTGAAGATAGGCGGTGAACTGCGAGAAGTAGTGGCTGTAGGGCAGCACAGCGTGGGACTGCGCGTCGAAGAAGTTGTTGTACCAGATGCCCAACAGGCCCATCAGGAAAGGCCCGTTGGCCTCCGGGGGCGCCTCGCGGAAGTGCTCGTCGATGCAGTGGAATCCGGCCAGCATCTCGTTGAAATGGTCCGGCCCGATGGCGACCATGAGGGAGAGCCCGATGGCCGAGTCGAACGAGTAGCGCCCGCCGACCCAGTCCCAGAATTCGAACATGTTCTCCGTGTCGATACCGAACTCGGAGACTTTCCCGGCGTTCGTCGAGACCGCGACGAAATGCTTGGCGACGGCGTCCTCGCCCGCGCCCAGGCCGCTCAGCAACCACCGGCGGGCAGCGGTCGCGTTGGTGATGGTCTCGATGGTGGTGAAGGTCTTCGACGCGACGACGAACAGGGTCTCGGCCGGGTCCAGGTCCCGCACGGCCTCGTGCAGGTCGGCACCGTCCACGTTCGAGACGAAGCGGAAGTCCAACTCGCGCCGCGTGTACGGACGCAGCGCCTCGTAGGCCATCTTCGGCCCCAGGTCGGAGCCGCCGATGCCGATGTTGACGACGGTCCTGATGCGCTTGCCGGTGTGGCCGGTCCAGTGGCCGTCGCGGACCTTGTTGGCGAAGAGCGCCATCTTGGCCAGCACCGCGTGCACCCTCTGCACGACGTCCTCACCGTCGACGCGGACGTGGGCCGCTGCAGGGGTACGCAGCGCGGTGTGGAGCACGGCGCGGTCCTCGGTGACGTTGATCCTCTCGCCGCGGAACATCGCATCGCGCAGCTCCGCCACCCCGGACGCCGCGGCCAGCTCCCGGAGCAGGCGCAGCGTCTCGTCCGTCACCAGATGCTTGGAGTAGTCGAGGTATAGGTCGCCCACCTGCACACCGAACCGTTCGGCACGGCCGGAATCGTCGGCGAAGAGCGTTCGCAGATGTGTGTCGCCGAACTCCTCACGGTGCTTGGCCAGCGCGTGCCACTCGGGCAGCTGATCGAGCCGGGTGCGGCGTGCTGCGTTCATCGGCGGTCGTCACCTTTTCCTCGTCCTGGATACGCCGCGCACCAACCTAATTGACGGGCTACGCGGCGGCGCGCACCGCAGGGGGCGGCCGACGGTGACACCGGAAGGGCCGTAGAAAGGGTGGGAAGCGCCGACGAGGGGACAGTGCGGCCGGAGCACGCGGGCGCCGGATGACGGGGCGCACGAGCGGGTGTCAGGGTGCCCCGCGAAGGGGGGCCAGGTGTCCGTCACAGCCCCCGATGAAGGCCCGGGACGACCCCGGCGTGATCCGCCTCAGATCTCGCCGCGGAGCTTGGCGAGGGCCTCGGCCAGGATCGCCTCGCCGTCCTCGTCGCTGCGCCGCTCACGCACGTATGCGAGGTGGGTCTTGTAGGGCTCGGTGCGCGGCGGGTCCGGCGGGTTCTCCTCGTCCTTGCCGGCCGGGAAGCCGCAGCGGGGACAGTCCCAGGTCTCGGGGATCTGCGCGTCGCTGGCGAAGCTGGGCTGCGTCTCGTGTCCGTTGGAGCACCAGAAGGAGATGCGAAGCCGGGGCGCTGACTCGCCCCGCTCGGCCTCGCCCATCGGCCCCGCCCCGACCCGGCTCCCCCGGATCGCGTTGCCACTTGCCACGGTCCAACTCCCTGCCTCGCGGTGCCGCGGAACATCGACGATGAGTCGTCGCGGGCGCCCTAGTGTACGTAGGGCCCAACGCGCGTCCAGTGACCGGAGTTACTGCGTCGGCTCGGGACGCGAGCCTCATGATAGGCCGGGTTCGGCAACTTGCGGCTGCTCTTGCAAACCCCGGACACCCCTCGGGGCACGGCCGGGCGCCGGACCCCGAGGGCGGCAGGTGAGAGGCGGGGCAGTGGTGAGCGCGCCCCTCGGCTCGGCCCGGTGGGTCAGCTCTGCAGCTTCATCAGCAGACCGAGCACCACGACGATCGCGAACCAGATCAGCCCGACCACCACGGTCAGCCGGTCCAGGTTGCGTTCGGCGACCGACGAACCGCCGACGGACGACTGCATGCCGCCGCCGAACATGTCGGAGAGGCCGCCGCCCTTCCCCTTGTGCATCAGAACCAGCAGCGCCATCAGGAAACTGAAGACGATGAGGGCGATAGAGAACCCCATGATCACGGCTGGACCAACTCTCTCGGACTTCGCGGGAAAGACTTCACATGTACGGGGGCCGGACGCACGCCCGGCCCCCGACAGCCTACGACGGGTCACGGCCCGCCGTCATACGCCTGCCCTTTCGGGCTACGCGCCACCACCTGCGCGGTGACGTGTCACTGGTCGCGGAAGCGCACGATCTTGACGAACTCGTCCGCGTCCAGCGAGGCACCGCCCACCAGCGCACCGTCGATGTCGGGCTGCGCCATGATCTGGGCGACGTTCCCGGACTTCACCGAGCCGCCGTACTGGATACGAACGGCGTCCGCGACCTCCTGCCCGTACAGCTCGGCGACGCGGGCGCGGATGGCACCGCAGACCTCCTGCGCGTCGTCGGCGCCGCAGGTCTTGCCGGTGCCGATGGCCCACACGGGCTCGTACGCGATCACGAGGGTCGACACCTGCTCGGCGGCGACGTCCTTGAGCGCACCGTCGACCTGGGCCAGCGTGTGGGCGACGTGGTCGCCCGCCTCGCGCACCGCGAGCTCCTCGCCGACGCACAGGATCGGCGTCAGGTCGCTCGCGAAGGCGGCCTTCACCTTGGCGTTGACCAGGGGCTCGTCCTCGGCGTGGTACTGGCGGCGCTCGGAGTGGCCGACGGTGACGAACGAGCACTTCAACTTGGCCAGCATCGCGCCGGAGATCTCACCGGTGTACGCGCCGGAGGCGTGCGCGGAGAGGTCCTGCGCCCCGTACTTGATCTTCAGCTTGTCGCCGTCCACCAGGGTCTGGACGGAGCGCAGATCGGTGTAGGGCGGCAGGACCGCGACCTCGACGGCCGCGTGGTCCTTGTCGTTCAGGGCGAAGGCGAGCTTCTGGACGTGTGCGATGGCCTCGAGGTGATTCAGGTTCATCTTCCAGTTGCCCGCCATCAGCGGGGTGCGGGTGGTCAAGAGTCAGTCCTCCATTGTTCGCTTCTCCGGCGGGCTGGGAGTACCGCGCACCGAAGGCAGGGGGAGCAGAGGTGCGGGCAGACTGCGGCGTGCGGCTCGGCGGCCGCACACACGTCGCTCACGAGTCCTTCAGCGCGGCGAGGCCGGGCAGCGTCTTGCCCTCGAGGTACTCGAGGCTCGCACCGCCGCCGGTCGAGATGTGGCCGAATGCGTTCTCGTCGAAGCCGAGCAGGCGGACGGCGGCAGCGCTGTCGCCGCCACCGACGACGTTGAACGAGCCGCTGTCCAGCAGCGCCTGTGCGACGGCCCTGGTGCCCTCGGCGTAGTCGGGGTGCTCGAAGACGCCCATCGGGCCGTTCCAGAAGACGGTCGCCGCGTCGGCGAGCTTCGAGGCGTACAGCTTGCGGGTCTCCGGGCCGATGTCCAGACCCATCAGGCCGGTGGGGATGGTGCTGACGGGGACCGTCTCCGGCGACGCCGGCGCCTTCGTCCTGAGGTCGGGGAAGCTCTCAGCGACCAGCACGTCCACCGGCAGCACGAACTCCACGCCCAGCTTCTCCGCCTGCTCGAGATAGCCCTTGACGGCGGGGATCTGGTCCTCCTGGAGCAGCGAGCCGCCCACTTCGTGGCCTTGTGCCTTCAGGAACGTGTAGGCCATGCCGCCTCCGATGAGGATGCGGTCGGCCTTGTGCAGCAGGTGCTCGATGACGCCCAGCTTGTCGGAGACCTTGGCCCCGCCGAGCACGACCGCGTACGGCCGCTTCACGTCCTCGGTGAGCTTCTTCAGCACGCCGACCTCGGTGGCGATGAGGCCGCCGGCCGCGTGCGGAAGACGTGCCGGCAGGTCGTAGACGGAGGCGTGCTTGCGATGGACGGCACCGAAGCCGTCACCGACGTAGAGGTCGGCGAGCGCGGCGAGTTCACCGGCGAAGGCCGCGCGCTCGGCGTCGTCCTTGCTGGTCTCGCCCGGGTTGAAGCGAAGGTTCTCCAGGAGGGTCACGCTGCCCTCGGTGCTCGCCTCCACCGCTGCCGTGGCGCTCTCGCCGACCGTGTCGGAGGCGAACGTGACGTCCGCGCCCAGGAGTTCACCGAGCCGCTTCGCCACCGGGGCGAGCGAGAACTGCGGGTCGGGTGCCCCCTTGGGCCGGCCCAGATGCGAGGCGGCGACGACGCGGGCGCCCGCGTCGGCCAGCTTGCGGATGGTGGGTACGGCGGCCCTGATGCGGCCGTCGTCGGTGATGGTCTCCCCGTCCAGCGGGACGTTCAGGTCGGCGCGGACGAAGACCCGCTTGCCGGCCACTCCCCCGGCGATGAGTTCGTCGATCGTCTTCATGCTTGCTGCTGTTCTCCTTGGAGTTCAGGCCCTCGGTGTCCCACGTGGCACCTCAATGCAGCAGGGCTCGCAGGGCGCGTCATCGCGCCCTGCGAGCCCTGCTACGGTCTGCCATCTCTCGGCGCTGATCGGCTTCCCCGGGGGGAACGCTCAGAGCTTGTCGCCGACGAAGGTCGTCAGGTCGACGAGACGGTTGGAGTAGCCCCACTCGTTGTCGTACCAGCCGACGATCTTGGCCTGCTTGCCCTGGACCATCGTCAGTGCCGAGTCGAAGGTGCAGGACGCGGGCCAGTTGACGATGTCCGAGGAGACGATCGGGTCCTCGGTGTACTCCAGGACGCCCTTCAGCTGGCCCTCGGCGGCCTTCTGGAAGGCGGCGTTGATCTCGTCCCTGCTCACCTCGCGGTCCAGCTCCAGGACCAGGTCGGTGACGGAGCCCGTGGGCACCGGCACACGCATGGCGATGCCGTCCAGCTTGCCCTTGAGCTGCGGGAGCACGAGAGCGGTGGCCTTGGCGGCGCCGGTCGAGGTCGGAATGATGTTCTCGGCGGCGGCGCGGGCGCGGCGCAGGTCCTTGTGCGGGAAGTCCAGGATGCGCTGGTCGTTGGTGTAGGCGTGGACGGTCGTCATCATGCCCTTGACCAGGCCGAAGTTCTCGTCGATGACCTTCGCCATCGGCGCCACACAGTTGGTGGTGCAGGAGGCGTTGGAGATGACGTGGTGCTTGGCGGGGTCGTAGGAGTCCTCGTTGACGCCCATGACGACGGTGATGTCCTCTTCCTTGGCGGGCGCCGAGATGAGGACCTTCTTCGCGCCGGCGGCCAGGTGCTTGGCCGCGTCCTCGCGCTTGGTGAAGATGCCGGTGGACTCCACGACGATGTCGGCACCCAGCTCGCCCCAGGGCAGCTGGGCCGGGTCCTTCTCCGCCATCGTCCTGAAGGTCTGGTTGCCCACCGTGATCGTGTCGTCGGTGTGGCTGACCTGCTGCTTGAGGCGTCCCAGGATGCTGTCGTACTTCAGCAGATGTACCAGGGTCGCGTTGTCGGTCAGGTCGTTGACACCGACGATCTCGATGTCCGCCCCCTGCTCGAGCAGTGCGCGGAAGTAGTTGCGACCGATGCGGCCGAAGCCGTTGATGCCTACGCGGATCGTCACGAACCGATCTCCTCGTTGGTACGCCGGTACGGACACCGGCAAAGCTGTATGGGATGTCCCCGACCGCTCCCGACCCTACCGCGCTCCACTCTTTACGGTGACATCGGCCACCCGGGGTCCACGGGCCGTGACAGGGCGCCGGGGACGGGGTGCGGACAGAGGGTCGAAGCGGATCGGGCAGTGCAACACCCCGGGATCCCGGCCGGGCCCGGGGTGGGTGCCCCAGGCCCGGAGGGCCGAGGGGGAGGTCAGCCGACCATCTCCTCCGTGAGGCTGGTCTCCGTACCCGGAATCCCCAGGTCCTGGGCCCGCTTGTCGGCCATCGCCAGCAGCCGCCGGATCCGGCCGGCCACGGCGTCCTTCGTCAGCGGCGGGTCGGCCAGCGCGCCCAGCTCCTCCAGTGACGCCTGCTTGTGGTCCATGCGCAGCCGGCCGGCCGCGGCCAGGTGCTCGGGCACGTCGTCGGCGAGGATCTCCAGCGCGCGCTGCACGCGTGCGCCGGCCGCGACCGCCGCACGCGCCGAACGGCGCAGATTGGCGTCGTCGAAGTTGGCGAGCCGGTTCGCGGTGGCGCGGACCTCGCGGCGCATCCGCCGCTCCTCCCACGCCAGCACCGACTCGTGGGCGCCCAGCCGTGTCAGCAGCGCGCCGATGGCGTCACCGTCACGGACGACCACGCGGTCCACGCCGCGCACCTCGCGCGCCTTCGCCGCGATCTGGAGCCTGCGCGCCGCGCCGACCAGGGCCAGCGCCGCCTCGGGACCGGGGCAGGTGACCTCCAGGGAGGAGCTGCGGCCCGGCTCCGTCAGCGATCCGTGTGCGAGGAACGCGCCCCGCCACGCGGCCTCCGCGTCGCAGGTGGCCCCCGAGACCACCTGCGGTGGAAGACCCCGGATCGGACGGCCGCGACTGTCCACGAGCCCCGTCTGGCGGGCCAGCTGGTCACCCCCGGCCACGACACGCACGACGTAGCGGCTGCCGCGCCGCAGACCGCCGGGCGCCATCACCACCAGGTCGGAGCTGTGCCCGAAGATCTCCAGTACGTCCTTGCGCAGGCGACGGGCCGCGATGCCCGTATCGAGTTCCGCCTCGATCACGATCCGCCCGCTCACCAGGTGCAGGCCGCCCGCGAACCGCAGGATCGACGAGACCTCGGACTTCCGGCAGCAGGTCCGGGTGACGGGGAGTCGGGAGATCTCGTCCTTCACCGCAGCCGTCATCGCCATGGGCCGATCCTTCCATGCATCCGAAAAATACGGTCGTACGCGGCGGCCAGCAGCTCCGGGTCGTGCCTGGCTGCGCCTCCCGCGGGGCCTTCGCCCTGGGAGGCGCCTCCGGCCGCCGCGACCGGTGACAGCTGTGCTGTCGCTCCGAGCCGCTCGGCGGCCTGACACAGGGAGTCCCGGTCGGGAACGGCGTCCTCGTCGGCCAGCACCACGTCGAAGGCGAGTTTAGGGGCGTGTCGGGCCAAAACGTCCAAATGACGCTGCGGGGAGAAACCTTCCGTTTCTCCCGGCTGCGGAGCGAGGTTGAGCGAAAGCACCTTGCGGGCCTTGGTCTGCGTCAGCGCGTCGAGCAGTTCCGGAACGAGCAGATGGGGGATGACCGACGAGAACCACGAGCCCGGGCCGAGCACCACCCAGTCCGCGTCCAGCACCGCCTTGACGGCCTCGGAGACGGCGGGCGGATCGTGCGGAACGAGGTGCACCTGCTGCACCTCGCCCGTGGTGAGCGCGACGTTGGCCTGCCCGCGCACGGTCGAGACCTCGTCGGGGCGCTCCGGGTCGTGGCCGCGCACCAGCGCCTGGAGCTCCAGCGGGACGGCGGACATCGGCAGCACCCGCCCGTGCGCCCCGAGCAGCTTGCCCACCAGGTCGAGGGCCTGGACGTGGTCCCCGAGCTGCTCCCAGAGGGCGACGATCAGCAGATTCCCCACCGCGTGGTCGTGCATGTCGCCGCGGCTGACGAAGCGGTGCTGGATGACCTCGGCCCAAGTGCGGCCCCACTCGTCGTCTCCGCACAGCGCCGCGAGCGCCTTGCGCAGATCACCGGGGGGCAGCACACCGAGCTCGTCCCGGAGCCTGCCGCTGGAGCCGCCGTCGTCGGCGACGGTGACGACGGCGGTCAGGTCCCCTGTGATGCGGCGCAGCGCGGTGAGCGAGGCGGACAGGCCAGCCCCGCCGCCGAGTGCCACGACCTTCGGCTGGGTGCCGCGCTGTCCCGACCGCGTGCCGACCGGACGCCGCAGCCGGATGGTCCTACGAGGCATTCGCGCTTCTCACGTCCTCATTCACGTCCCATGTCCCGGTGCACCACGACGGTCTCCACGCCGGCACCGGAGAGCCGGCGGGCCAGCTTCTCCGAGACGGCGACGCTGCGGTGCTTGCCGCCCGTGCAGCCGATCGCGATGGTGACGTAGCGCTTGCCCTCCCTGCGGTACCCCGCGGCGATGAGCTGGAGCAGTTCGGCGTAGCGGTCGAGGAACTCCTTCGCGCCCGGCTGGTCGAACACGTACTCCGAGACCTGGGGGCTGGTGCCGTTGTACGGGCGCAGCTCGGGCACCCAGTGCGGGTTGGGGAGGAAGCGGCAGTCGGCGACGAGATCGGCGTCAACCGGGAGCCCGTACTTGTACCCGAAAGACATCACCGTGGCGCGGAGTTCGGGCTCCTCGTCGCCGGCGAAACGGGCGTCCAGCTTGGCCCTCAGCTCGTGGACGTTGAGGCCGGAGGTGTCGATGACCAGGTCGGCGTCGCCGCGCAGCTCCCGGAGCAGGTCGCGCTCGGCGGCGATGCCGTCGACGATCCTGCCGTCGCCCTGCAGCGGGTGGGGGCGCCGCACCGACTCGAAGCGCCGCACCAGCGCCTCGTCGCTCGCCTCCAGGTAGACGATGCGGCGCTTGACCTGCCGTTGCGCGAGGTCCGCCAGGGACTGCTTCAGGTTGTCGAAGAAGCGCCGCCCCCGTACGTCGACGACGACGGCGATGCGCGCGACGTTGCCCTGCGAGCGTGCGCCGAGGTCGACCATCGTGGGGATCAGCGCGGGCGGCAGGTTGTCGACCACGAACCAGCCGAGATCCTCCAGGCACTTGGCCGCGGTGCTGCGGCCCGCGCCCGACATCCCGGAGATGATCACGAGTTCGGGGATCACCGCCTCGCCCGGCCCGTCCGTGACCGTGTCCATGTCCGTACCCGCGTCCCTGGCCGTGCCCGGTCCCGTACCCGGGTCCGGTCCCGTTCCGGTGGCCGGGCCGGGCTCCGCCGGCTCCGCCTCCGGGCGGGAGTGCTGTTCCCGCTCCTGATCCTGCTGCCTGTTCATGCTGTTCGCCCCCCGACGTCGTGG
The DNA here is from genome assembly GCF_015910445.1 of Streptomyces bathyalis. Taxonomy (NCBI): domain Bacteria; kingdom Bacillati; phylum Actinomycetota; class Actinomycetes; order Kitasatosporales; family Streptomycetaceae; genus Streptomyces; species Streptomyces bathyalis. Next base: position 6,233,608 of record NZ_CP048882.1, on the reverse strand, counting down.
CTCACTGTTCTTCAACGATCTCACCGGTCGCTGTGTTCACCGCCGGCCCGGAGGACTTCGTGACGAGCGCCGCAGCGACGGCCTCCGCCGTCTTGCGGCCCACACCCGGCACCTCGCAGATCTCGTCCACGGTCGCCGCCCGAAGCCGCTTGAGGGAGCCGAAGTGCTTCAGCAGGGCCTGCTTACGGGATGCCCCCAACCCGGGGACCGCGTCGAGAGGGCTCGCCTTCATCGTCTTCGAGCGCTTGCTGCGCTGATACCTGATCGCAAAGCGGTGCGCCTCGTCGCGGACGCGCTGGAGGAGGTAGAGGCCCTCACTCGTACGTGGCAGCACGAGGGGGTCCTCCTCGCCGGGCAGCCAGACCTCTTCCAGGCGCTTGGCCAGCCCGCAGACGGCGACGTCGTCGATGCCCAGCTCGTCCATCGCGCTGCGTGCGGCGGAGACCTGAGGGCGCCCGCCGTCCACGACGATGAGCTGGGGAGGGTAGGCGAACTTCTTCGGCCTGCCGTCCTCGTCACGCCCCGGGGTCCCGCCGCCTTCTGCCTCAGCGGGCTCCGGACCCTCGCCCTCGCCGGGCTCGTCCCCTTCGCCACCCCACTCGCCGGTGCGGCGCTTCTCCTGGAGGTAGCGGCGGAAGCGGCGGCTGACGACCTCGTGCATCGAGCGGACGTCGTCCTGGCCGGCGACGGACTTGATCTGGAAGCGGCGGTACTCGCTCTTCCGGGCCAGGCCGTCCTCGAAGACGACCATGGACGCGACCACGTCGTCACCCTGGAAGTGGGAGATGTCGAAGCACTCGATGCGCAGCGGAGCCGAGTCGAGGCCGAGGCCCTCGGCGATCTCCTCCAGCGCCCGCGAGCGCGTCGTGAGGTCCGAGGCGCGCTTGGTCTTGTGCAGGGCGAGCGCCTGCTGCGCGTTGCGCGCGACCGTCTCCATCAGGGCGCGCTTGTCGCCGCGCTGCGGCACGCGCAGGCTGACGGCCGAGCCGCGGCGGTCGCCGAGCCACTGGGCGGCCGGCTCCGGCGGGTCGGGCAGCGCCGGCACCAGCACCTCCTTGGGGACGCCCTCGCCGCGCTCCTCCCCGTAGAGCTGCTGGAGCGCGTGCTCGACCAGCTCGGGTGTGCCGATCTCCTCGACCCTGTCGGTGACCCAGCCGCGCTGGCCCCGTACGCGGCCGCCGCGCACGTGGAAGATCTGGACCGCGGCCTCCAGCTCGTCCTCGGCGACGGCGATGAGGTCGGCGTCGGTCGCGTCGGTGAGGACGACGGCGCTCTTCTCCATCGCGCGCTTCAGCGCGTCCATGTCGTCGCGCAGCCGCGCCGCCTTCTCGTACTCCATCTCCTCGGAGGCCTGCGTCATCTCCCGCTCCAGGCGGCGCAGGTACGAACCGGTGTGCCCGGCGACGAAGTCGCAGAATTCCTCGGCGAGTTGGCGGTGCTCCTCCGCGGTGACGCGCCCGACGCAGGGCGCGGCGCACTTGCCGATGTACCCGAGCAGGCAGGGGCGGCCGATCTGGGCGGAGCGCTTGAAGACACCGGCGGAGCAGGTGCGTACGGGAAACGCACGCAGCATCAGGTCGACCGTCTCGCGGATCGCCCAGGCGTGTGCGTACGGACCGAAGTAGCGCACGCCCTTCTTCTTGGGGCCGCGCATCACCTGGACCCGCGGATACTCCTCGTTGAGGGTGACGGCGAGGGACGGATAGCTCTTGTCGTCGCGGTACTTGACGTTGAACCGGGGCGCGAACTCCTTGATCCAGGAGTACTCCAGCTGGAGCGCCTCGACCTCCGTGGAGACCACCGTCCACTCCACCGACGCGGCCGTGGTGACCATCGTGCGGGTACGCACATGGAGACCGGCCAGGTCCTGGAAGTAGTTCGCGAGCCGCTGGCGCAGGCTCTTGGCCTTCCCGACGTAGATCACCCGGCCGTGCTCGTCACGGAACCGGTAGACCCCCGGTGAGTCCGGGATCTCGCCCGGTTCGGGGCGGTAGCTGGAGGGGTCTGCCATGCTGCACAGCCTACGTCCGTGCCCTGACAGACCTTCGCCTTGCCTCCGTCCGGGCCCCCCGCCTGCCCCCACGGCGGAGAGACCGGCGGCGGAGCGCGGAGGCGGGGTCCCGCGCCCGGGATCCGGGCGGAGGGCCCCGCCTGCCGCGGCGTCAGGAAGGGGCCGTCACCAGCCGCGCTTGCGCCACTCGTCCAGGTTGGGGCGCTCGGCGCCGAGCGTCGTGTCACCTCCGTGACCGGGGTAGACCCAGGTCTCGTCGGGGAGTTCGGCGAAGAGCTTGGTCTCGACGTCGTGCAGCAGGCTCGCGAACGCCTCAGGATCGTCATGGGTGTTGCCGACGCCGCCGGGGAAGAGGCAGTCGCCTGTGAACAGATGCGGATGCCCGTGCGGGTCGTCGTAGACGAGGGCGATGGAGCCGGGCGTGTGGCCCACGAGGTGGCGTGCCGTCAGCCCGACCTCGCCGACCTTCACCGTGTCGCCGTCCTCGACGAGCACGTCGGTGCCCACCGGGATTCCCTCGGCGTCGTAGCGGCCCGCGTACGTACGGGCCTGCGTGCCCTCGACGACCGGGGCGAGGGCCTGCCAGTGGTCCCCGTGCCGGTGGGTGGTGACGACGGAGGCGATCCCGTCGGAGCCGATGAGTTCGAGCAGTGTCTCCGGCTCGTTGGCCGCGTCGATCAGCAGCTGTTCGCCCGTCCTTCGGCAACGCAGCAGGTATGCGTTGTTGTTCATGGGGCCGACCGCGACCTTGGAGATCATCAGGTCGGTCAGCTCGTGCACGTCGGCAGGTCCCCCGACCTGCACCTCTCCGGTGTAAGCCATGGGGACACCCTAGGCCGTGCCCCGCGGGCGGGCGCCAGAGCGGAGGCGTGGCGGATATGAGGACATGCCGTGGGCTGCGGCGAGGCGTGGGAATCCGGGGACGGCGCAGGCAGTGGCATGCCCCTGGGCGCGGGCGGCACCCGCGCGCAGCGGCCGAACCGCCCGCCCCGGCCCGTCAGAGAGCCGGCAGATCGGGCAGCGGGTCGCGTGCGGAGAGCCCGGAGCCGGTGCTGCGTCCGGTGAGCCAGGCGACCAGGGCGGTGGGGCTGCCGGCGACGACCGCCGTCTTCGCGGAGCCGTCGGGCGCGCCCGTGTGCCAGGTGACGCCGTCCTCCGTGCGCAGTTCGACGGGCACGGCGAGATCGGGGTGGCCGGAGAACCGCCGCGCCATGTTGGCCAGTTCACGCTCGATGAACGTCGCGGGCAGATCGTCCATGGCGTAGCCGATGCCCAGGTCGACGTGGTGGAGCTCCACCTCGATCCAGCGGCGGAAGGGCAGGGAATACGCGTGGTCCGTCACACCGTTACGGAGTTCCACGGTTCGTTCCCAGTCCTGGTCGCGCTGTGCGCCGAAGGCGCCGTCGAGACGGGCCGCGCTCTCGCGCAGGTCCAGGAGGTGCTCTGCGACACTCCTGTGCGCGTCGCGCTCGATGTCGGCGTCGCGGCTCTCGGCGCTGGCGTACATGGGCCGCGCGGCGAGCGCGTTGAGCAGCGCGTCCGCGTTGCGGGCGACGTGTGCCAGCACATGGCCGCGGGTCCAGCCGCGAAGCAGCGAGGGCTTGGACGCGGTGGCGTCGTCGAGCTGTTCGACGGCCGCTAGCAGCCGGCCGGTGGCGGCGCGTACGGCAGCGGCGTCGGCTGAGGGGTCGGGCACGGGAGCGGCGGGGTTCGCTGGCTGCGTCATGATCCCCAAGCTAGCCCCGCCACTCCTTCGGGTGGAAGACGGCGCGAACCGCGGAACTTCCCGCGAGGGAGACCCAGAATCGAATACACGTACTATAAGCTCTCAAGGCGGTACCGACACTGTCCGGGACACACTCGGGCGGCACCGCCTCTAGTCTTGAGCGGGGGGCTCCTGCGCAGTCGGGGCACCCTGCTTCTCACACGAAAGGTGCCAACCGGCGTGGCCTCTGACCGTCTCCTTGTCCGTGGCGCTCGCGAGCACAATCTCCGGAATGTCTCGGTCGACCTCCCGCGCGACTCGCTCATCGTCTTCACCGGTCTGTCGGGGTCGGGCAAGTCTTCCCTGGCCTTCGACACGATCTTCGCCGAGGGGCAGCGCCGCTACGTCGAGTCGCTGTCCGCGTACGCCCGGCAGTTCCTCGGTCAGATGGACAAGCCGGATGTGGACTTCATCGAGGGCCTCTCCCCCGCCGTCTCCATCGACCAGAAGTCGACCTCGCGCAATCCGCGCTCGACGGTCGGCACGATCACCGAGGTCTACGACTACCTCCGGCTGCTCTTCGCCCGCATCGGCAAGCCCCACTGCCCGGAGTGCGGCCGGCCCATCGCCCGGCAGTCGCCGCAGGCCATCGTGGACAAGGTGCTGGGCCTGGAACCCGGCAGCCGCTTCCAGGTGCTCTCGCCGCTGGTGCGCGAGCGCAAGGGCGAGTTCGTGGACCTCTTCAACGAGCTTCAGACGAAGGGCTACAGCAGGGCACGCGTGGACGGGCAGACGATCCAGCTGTCCGAACCACCGAAGCTGAAGAAGCAGGAGAAGCACACGATCGAGGTCGTCGTCGACCGGCTCACCGTGAAGGAGGGCGCGAAGCGGCGGCTGACGGACTCGGTCGAGACGGCGCTCGGGCTCTCCGGCGGGATGGTCATCCTCGACTTCGTCGACCTGGACGAGGACGACCCCCAGCGCGAGCGGATGTTCTCCGAGCACCTCTACTGCCCGTACGACGACCTGTCGTTCGAGGAGCTGGAGCCGCGCACCTTCTCCTTCAACTCCCCCTTCGGCGCCTGCCCGGACTGCACCGGCATCGGCACGCGCATGGAGGTCGACGCCGAGCTGATCGTCCCGGACGAGGAGAAGTCGCTCGACGAGGGGGCTCTGCACCCCTGGTCGCACGGACACACGCGGGACTACTTCGGCCGCCTCATCGGCGCGCTCGCCGACGCGCTCGGATTCCGTACGGACATCCCGTGGGCCGGACTGCCGCAGCGGGCCAAGAAGGCACTGCTGTACGGGCACAAGACCCAGATCGAGGTGCGCTACCGCAACCGGTACGGCCGGGAGCGGGCCTACACCACGGCCTTCGAGGGCGTCGTGCCGTTCGTCAAGCGGCGGCACCAGGAGGCGGAGACCGACAGCAGCCGGGAGCGCTTCGAGGGCTACATGCGCGAGGTGCCCTGCCCCACCTGTGACGGCACGCGGCTGAAGCCGATCGTGCTCGCGGTGACGATGCAGGGGAAGTCGATCGCGGAGATCTCCGCGATGTCGATCAGCGAATGCGCCGACTTCCTGCGGGAGATGACGCTCAGCGACAGGGACAAGAAGATCGCCGAGCGGGTCCTGAAGGAGGTCAACGAGCGGCTGCGCTTCCTCGTCGACGTCGGCCTCGACTACCTCTCGCTCAACCGCGCCGCCGGGACCCTCTCCGGCGGCGAGGCGCAGCGCATCCGCCTGGCCACGCAGATCGGTTCGGGTCTGGTGGGTGTGCTGTACGTGCTGGACGAGCCGTCGATCGGGCTGCACCAGCGCGACAACCACCGGCTGATCGAGACGCTGGTGCGGCTGAGGGACCTGGGCAACACGCTGATCGTCGTCGAGCATGACGAGGACACCATCAAGGCCTCCGACTGGGTCGTGGACATCGGCCCGGGCGCGGGCGAGCACGGCGGCAAGGTCGTGCACAGCGGCCCGATGAAGGAGCTGCTGGAGACCGCCGAGTCGGTCACCGGTGACTACCTGGCCGGGAGGAAGAGCATCCCGCTGCCTGCTGTGCGCAGGCCCGCCGATCCCGAGCGGCAGCTGATCGTGCGCGGCGCACGCGAGAACAATCTCCGCGACATCGACGCGTCCTTCCCGCTCGGCGTGCTCACGGCGGTGACGGGCGTCTCCGGTTCGGGCAAGTCGACCCTCGTCAACGACATCCTGTACACCCACCTCGCGCGGGAGCTGAACAACGCCAAGTCGGTTCCCGGCCGGCACACCCGCGTGGACGGCGACGACCTGGTGGACAAGGTCGTACACGTCGACCAGTCGCCGATCGGGCGCACCCCGCGCTCCAACCCTGCGACGTACACGGGCGTCTTCGACCACGTGCGGAGGCTCTTCGCGGAGACGACGGAGGCGAAGGTGCGCGGCTACCAGCCGGGGCGCTTCTCCTTCAACGTCAAGGGCGGCCGGTGCGAGAACTGCTCCGGTGACGGCACGATCAAGATCGAGATGAACTTCCTGCCGGACGTGTTCGTGCCGTGCGAGGTCTGCCACGGCGCGCGCTACAACCGGGAGACGCTCGAGGTCCACTACAAGGGCAAGAACATCTCCGAGGTGCTGGAGATGCCGATCGAGCAGGCGACGGAGTTCTTCGAGGCGGTGCCCGCGATCGCCCGTCATCTGCGGACGCTCAACGACGTGGGGCTGGGCTACGTACGGCTCGGGCAGCCGGCACCGACGCTCTCCGGCGGTGAAGCGCAGCGCGTGAAGCTCGCGAGCGAGCTGCAGAAGCGCTCGACCGGGCGCACCGTGTACGTGCTCGACGAGCCCACGACGGGGCTGCACTTCGAGGACATCCGCAAGCTCATCTCGGTGCTCGACGGGCTGGTCGACAAGGGCAACACGGTCATCGTCATCGAGCACAACCTGGACGTCATCAAGACCGCGGACTGGGTGGTCGACATGGGCCCCGAGGGCGGGTACGCGGGTGGTCTGATCGTCGCCGAGGGCTCCCCGGAGCAGGTGGCCGCGATTCCGGCGAGCCACACCGGGAAGTTCCTGCGGGACGTGCTGGGTGACCGGGTGAGCGACGCACCGCCGACGGCGGCGCGCAAGGCCACGTCCGGTGCCGGCGCGCGGAAGCGGGCGTCGAAGGCGAAGCAGTAGAGGTGGCGGTCCGGGGGCGGGCGAGCCCCTCCCCCGTCACGGCACGGGAAGCCACATCTGAATTCCGCTGAGGCGGCGGGAAGTTCGCGGTCGGGTCCGCGAACTCCCCGCCGCCGCTCTCGTTCGCGGGCCGGGTGGTCCGGCGGAATGCCACACCGGAATCCTCCTCCGGCCCTCTCCTCTCCTTGACGTGCTCCTTCGGCGTCGCTCACTGCTCCTTTCTCCAACTGCGCGCCCCGGACGGGCAGTTGGCGTGTTTACAGCCATTGTTCGAATTTCCTCCCGGGATCTGGTGCCGCCCGGTGACCGCTGAGACCCTTTGCGGCGCTGTGCGCAGAAGCGCATGGAACACCCGTGTTCACAGGGGATGTTGTGATACGAGTAAACGTACGCAGAAGAGTCCTCGCGCGGTCGCTGCTCCCCGCAGTGACCGCTTTTTCGTTTCTGACGGCCGTACAGCCCGCTTCGGCCGACACCGCACCGGCCGCACCCCCCACGGCCGCACGGACCGCCGCGGCGCAGGCAGCGGCAACGGCTCCCGCACCGACCGGCATCCCGGACGGCGACGGCATGGAGATCTCCCGCACCAGCCGTCCGGTCGCACCCGGTGCCCGGCTCACGTCCTTCCAGCGGCTGGAGTCCGACAAGTGGCTGCGGGCGGACGCCCTCAGCGTGGATCTCGGAGGCCGAAGAGACGGCGGCACCCGCGCCGACTACCTCTCCAGCGGTGAGGTCTCCACCCGTGCGCCGCTGAGCGAGCAGGCCGAGAACCACGACCCGGGCGAGGGCCGCCGCACGGTGGCGGCCTTCAACTCCGACTTCTTCGACATCGACGAGACCGGGGCGCCGCTCGGTCCCGGCGTGCGGAACGGCAAGGTCACGCACTCGCCCGCCGCCGGCAACAGCGAGTCCCTCGGCTTCGGACCGGACGCTGCGGGCCGGGTCCTGGCGCTCTACTTCGAGGGCACCCTGACCCTCCCCGGCGGCAAGCAGCCGCTGACCGCGTACAACGCCGCCAACGTCCCCGAGAACGGCATCGGCGCCTACAACTCCCGGTGGGGCGAGGCCGACCGGGCCCTCACCACCGACAGCGACCCCGAATCCACGGAGGTGCTGCTGCGGCACGGCCGTGTGAGCCGGATCCTCGACGAGCCCGGCAGCGGCCCGATAGCCGAGGGCACCACGGTTCTCGTCGGCCGGGACACCGGTGCGAAGACGCTCGACGGACTGCAGGTGGGCGACCGGGTCTCGCTCGAGTACCACGTACGTACGGACGACGGCAGCGCCGTTCCGCGCACGGCGGTCGGCGGGCGTGGCCTGCTCGTCGTCGACGGGCAACCGCAGAACTGGGAGGGCAGGCCCAACAACGCGACGGCACCGCGCACGGCCGTGGGCTTCTCCAAGGACGGCTCGACGATGCACGTGATGTCTGTGGACGGCCGCCAGGCGGCGTCCGGCGGTGTGACGCTCACCGAACTCGCCCTGATGATGAAGGACTTGGGCGCATACAACGCGCTCAACCTCGACGGCGGCGGCTCGTCCACCCTCCTCGCACGCGAACCGGGCACCGATGACCTGCAGTTGGAGAACGCGCCGTCCGACGGGGAGGAGCGTGAGGTGCCCAACGGTGTGGCGCTGACCTCCCCGGTGGGCAGCGGCGCGCTCAAGCACTTCTGGGTGGAGACGGCCGCCGATCCGGCCTCCGCGCCCACCGCAGACAACATGCCCGTCGGCCACCCGGACCGCGTCTTCCAGGGCCTGACGCGGAAGTTGACCGCGGCCGGCTACGACGAGTCCTACGGACCGGCCGAGGGCACCCCTCGCTGGTCTTCGGACCGGCCGGGTGTCGGACGGGTCGACGGGGAGGGTGTCTTCCACGCCCGTGGCACGGGTTCGACGAAGGTCACCGCACACCAGGGCGGCGCACGGGGTTCGACGCATCTGTCCGTCGTCGGCGAGCTGGACCGCATTCGCCCCACCCGCGAACGCGTCGGGCTTGAGGACGGCGGGGCAGAGGGCTCCTTCGGCGTCATCGGCTTCGACGCCCAGGGCACCAGCGCTCCCGTGGATCCGGCCGACGCCCGTCTGCGGTACGACCGTTCGCTGTTCTCCATCTCGCCGGACGACGCCCGCGGCGGCTTCACGGTGAAGGCCAGGCCCGGACAGGAGTCGGCGTCCGGGATCGTCACCGTCGACGTCAAGGGCCGCACCACGAAGCTCGCGGTCACGGTCGGCCTCCACGACGAGAGGACAGCCGGCTTCGACGACGCCGCGGACTGGAAGTTCAGCGCCGCGCGTGCCGAGGGCTCCCTCGCGGCCGACCCGGAGGGCAAGGAGGGCACAGGGCTGAGAATGACGTACGACTTCAGCCGTTCGACCGCCACACGCGCCGCGTACGCGACGCCCCCGGCAGAGGTGCCCGTGCCGGGGCAGCCGCAGAGCTTCACCATGTGGATAAGGAGCGACGGCAAGGGCGCCTGGCCCTCGCTGCACCTGAAGGACGCAGGCGGTACCGACCAGGTGCTGCGCGGCGAGCACCTCACCGAGGAGGGCTGGCAGCAGATCACCTTCGAGGTGCCGGAAACCGTCAACTACCCGCTGCGGCTGCACCGTTTCTACCTCGCCGAGACCAGACCCGCCGAGCAGTACACCGGTGAGGTCGTCCTCGACGAGCTGACGGCACGCGTACCGCCCGACGTCGAACTGCCGGAGACCGAGCGCCCGCACGATCCGCTGATCTCGACGGCGGCCGACGTGGCGGGGCGCGACTGGCGCTTCGCGGTGATGTCCGACGCGCAGTTCGTGGCCCGTGATCCGGACAGCGCCGTGGTACGGCAGGCACGCCGCACGCTGAGGGAGATCCGTGCCGCCGGACCGGACTTCGTCGTCATCAACGGCGACCTGGTCGACGAGGGGTCGAAGGAGGATCTCAGTTTTGCACGCCGCGTGCTGGAGGAGGAACTGGGAGACGCCGTCGGCTGGATCTACGTGCCCGGGAATCACGAGGTGATGGGCGGCAGCATCGCGAACTTCACCGCCGAATTCGGCGCGGCGCAACGCACGTTCGACCACAAGGGCACCCGGTTCATCACGCTCGACACCTCGTCGCTGACGGTGCGCGGGGGCGGATACACCCAACTCCAGGAGCTGCGGAGGCAGTTGGACGACGCCGAGAACGATCCTTCCGTCTCGTCCATTGCGGTCGTGCAGCATGTGCCGCCACGGGACCCGACGGGGCAGCAGGCGAGCCAGCTCACGGACCGCATGGAAGCCGACCTGCTGGAGGACTGGCTGGGCGACTTCCGCGCCCGTTCGGGCAAGGGAGCGGCGTTCATCGGGGCACACGTGGGCGTCTTCGACGCGTCGCGGGTCGACGGCGTCCCGTATCTGGTCAACGGCAACTCCGGGAAGTCACCTGCCGCGCCGCCCTCCCGCGGCGGCTTCACGGGCTGGTCGCTGCTCGGCGTCGAGCAGAACGCACAGCGGCACGGCGGGGACTGGCTGGCCGCCCAGACCAGGGCGCACGTGGACGGCCTCACGATGGAGGCACCGGGCGGGATGCGGGTGGGCGAATCTGCCCATGCGGCAGCCACGGTCACCCAGGGAGAGGGCGAGTCGGCGCGGAAGGTGCCGGTGGCCTGGCCTCTGAGCGCGGACTGGTCCGGTTCCGGCAACCTCTGCGTGAGAGGCGGCCGCAGCGCCGCGGACGATACCAAGGTCCGCTGCGCGGCTTCGTACGATCCGCGGACCGGCACACTCACCGCTCACCGGCCGGGAACGGTCACGCTCACGGTCGAGGTGGCCGGTGAGCGGGCGGAGAGGCAGGTGAGTATCACCCGCTGATTCCTGTCCGCCTCGACGGGCGTGCCGGGCTCGGCCCGGTACGCCCGCGAGCCGGGTGTGCGTCGGGCCGGGTGGGCCCCCGAGCCGGTACGGCTCAGACCTCCACGTCCTTCTTGCCGCGCGTGGCAGCGAGGCTCGTGAGGGTCGTGACGACGAGGACCGCGCAGATGACGCCCAGCGACACCGGGATGCTGATCTCCGGCACGGGGACACCGGACTCGTGCAGCGCGTGGAGCACCAGCTTGACGCCGATGAACCCGAGGATGACCGACAGCCCGTACGACAGGTGCACCAGCTTCTTCAGCAGGCCCCCGATGAGGAAGTACAGCTGGCGCAGGCCCATCAGGGCGAAGGCGTTGGCGGTGAAGACGATGTACGGGTCCTGCGTGAGCCCGAAGATCGCGGGGATCGAGTCCAGCGCGAAAAGGACGTCCGTGGAGCCGATGGCCAGCATCACGATGAGCATCGGCGTCATCAGCCGCTTGCCGTTCTCCACGATGAACAGCTTGGTGCCGTGGTACTGGTCGGTGGAGGGGAAGCGCCGCTCGATCAGCTTCATGAAGCGGTTCTCCTCGTACTCCTCCTCGTTGTCCTCACGGGCCTCCTGGATGAGCTTCCAGGCCGTCCAGATCAGGAACGCACCGAAGACGAAGAAGATCCACGAGAAGGCCGAGATCATCGCGGCGCCGGCGGCGATGAAGACGGCCCGGAGCACGAGCGCGATCAGGACGCCCACCATCAGCACGCGCTGCTGATAGATCGCCGGAACGGCGAACTTCGCCATGATGAGCACGAAGACGAAGAGGTTGTCGACGCTCAGCGACTTCTCGGTGAGGAATCCCGCGAAGAACTCACCGGACGCCTTGCCCGTCCCGAAGAGCCAGAGCCCCAGCCCGAAGACGCCGGCGAGGACGATCCAGACGGTCGTCCATACCGCCGCCTCCTTGAGGGAGACCTCGTGCGGCTTGCGGCCGCCGATGAAGAAGTCGGCCGCGATGAGGGCGCAGAGGCCCACGATCGTCAGCGCCCAGACAGTCAGGGAGACATCCATGTACTCATCCTCCGGCTCGCGTGCTCACATCGGCCGGAGGTCTCCTCCACCTGGCTGGCACCGCAAGTGCCGGCCGGCCGGCGCCCCGGGACCGGTCACGTCCGGTCCGTACTGACGGGCACGCCGCTGGGTTCTGGGAGTACTCCCCTCCGCACAAGGAACAGTAAAGCAACACCAAAGAAACGTAAAGAGATGCTGGCCAGAGGTGCGGGCCGTACGAACTGACCCTGGCTCAGCCCTCCGTGCCGTGTGCGCGCCGCGCGGACGCGACCTGGCTCAGCACCTGTGTCAGCACCTGGCTTCCGTGCGGCACGAGCGGAGGCTCATACGTCCAGTGGTGGCCGACCCAGGGATCGGCCAGATGATCGTCCGGTACGGGCGTGATGCGCAGCAGCGCCCGCCACAGCGGCGAGAGCACGGGCCCGTAGGCGCGGGCGTCGTCACGGTCGGCGACCATCATCAGATGCACTCCGACGGACGGGCCTTCGTCGGCCAGGTACCGCAGCTGCGTGACGGCACGGTCGTCGAATCCGTGCGGGAAGTCGTGGACGACGAGGAGCTGTTCGGCGGTGTCGAGGTCCGCGGGGAGTGAGTCGGTGGCGCGGCTGCGGACGGCCATCTGCACCAGGTCGACGCGGCGGGTGAGCTGTTCGAGCACGTTGCTCACTCCGGCGGCGCCCGCGGCCGGCGGCTCCGGCAGCACGCCGCTGTCGATGAGCGGCGCGAGCGCGGCCTGCGCGGAGCCGGCCGGGTCGATCGCGTGGAGCGTGAAGTCGCCCGCGGGATAGACCGCAGCCAGACGTGCGGCAACGGCGGTCGCGGTCTCGGCCGCGAGCCGGCGCAGCTCGTCCTGACCGACGACCGAGGCCGCCGCCGGGCCGGCCGCGGAGGAGCCGGCCTGGCCGCTGCGGCCGCTGTCGATCCACAGACCCCGCTCCAGCGGCAGGCGCACCAGCATCGGGATCCGCAGGCCCGCGCTCTCGGGAAGGCACAGGTCGCCCAGGCGCATGGCCATCGGCGTCTGCGTGGGCGGCTGGTAGCCGTGCCAGACGGGGTTGTCCCACCGGGCGTACGCGGGCGGCAGCGCGGGCTCGACGACCTCGGCCTCCGCGCACAGCTGCCCCAGGTCACGGTCGAGCACCTCACGGGCCTGCTCGACGAGCCGGGCCTGCTTGGAGCGTGCCTCGTCGCGCGCCGAGTCGGCGGCCGGGCCCACGCGGGTCCGCGGATCCGAGAGCACCTTGTCGAGTTCCTGCTCCATCCGCGACTCGGCGAAGTCGACGGCGGAGCGGTAGGCGGCGACCGTGCGGGCCAAGTCCTCGAACATGTCCCAGATCTGGTTGTAGAGCCGCTCGTCCATGCTCCAGCCGGTGGCATCGCCGGCGACCGGCACATACGGACCGCCGCTGCCGCCGGGGGCGGCCGGGGCCGGCGGCGGCGCCGCGGAGGGGGCCGCGGCCGGGTACGGGGGTGAAGTGGGCGGCGGCGCGGACGCGCGACCGGGATGCTGGTAGCTGATGCGCCCGTCGCCCGGGACGCCGATGTCCGCGGCACCCTCGGCGACGCCTCTCGCGCCGCCGACCGTGGCCTCGCGGGAGCGCTCCCCGTCCGTACGGGGCGGGGGCGGAGCGACGGACCGGGCGCGGCCCGCCGCGACCGCCTCATTGATCGTCGTGGCCAACTCCTGTGCGCGGGCGAGCCCTTGGTCGGCGAGCATCGCGGAGAGCCCGCCGGCGTAGCCCTGCCCGACCGAGCGGACCTTCCAGCTGCCCTGGCGCCGGTAGAGCTCCAGGGCCAGGACGGCGGACTCGGCGTCGAGGCCGGTGAGCGTGCAGTTCGCGATCCCGTCACCGTCGAGTTCGGTCACGGTCACGGTCGGGGGCGCGAGCTCACCGAAGCGTGCCGGACCGTCCGCCACCGCGGGCAGAGCCAGCAGCACGTTGACGCGGTGGACTTCGCCGGGAAGGGCGTCGAGATCCACGGCCAGCCGGTGCTCGGCCGCGGCCTGCCGCGACACCTCCAGCCCGGGCAGCTGCGGCCGGGCCGGGTGAGCTATCCACGTCTCTTCCCGCATCCTGCCGTGCTCGTCATTGAGCGTCGCACCGGCGATGACCGGCCGCTCCACGGACACCCGGATCTCCAGACGGGCTCCGGGCAAGGGGTGGTTCTGCCCTCGTACCAGCTCGGCCGTCATCCTCTCCCCCCAAGTCTCACGGTCCGGCCACGACCGCCGCTGCCGCCGCGGCCGCGCCCCCTTGCTGCCTGCCGCTGCCCCGGCTCAGAGGTGGGGCACCATCGCGGGCATCAGGTCCTGGAACGTACGGCCGTTGGTCGGTGCGCCGACGGCCGTCATCTGCCAGCCGTTGCCCTGCCGGTGCACCTTGGCCATGATCTGCGCGGTGTACTCGCCGCCGCCGGTGAGCGTGTACCGCGCCAGCTCCTCGCCGTTGGTCTCGTCGACCAGGCGGCAGAAGGCGTTCTCCACCTCAGCGAAGGTCTGCCCCGTGAAGGAGTTGACCGTGAAGACGATCTGGTCGATGTGGACCGGAACGCGCTGCAGGTCCACCGTGATCGCCTCGTCGTCGCCGCCCTGACCGGCACCGCCGACGAGGTTGTCGCCGGTGTGCCTGACGGAGCCGTCGTCGCTGACCAGGTGCCGGAAGAAGACGACGTCCTTGGGCTCCGTGCCCGCGAAGAGCACCGCCGAGGCGTCGAGGTCGATCTCCTTGCTGCGCTTGCCGAACAGGCCGCGGCGCGGGGCAGCCTTCCAGCCGAGTCCCATGCGCACTGCCGACAGGTCGCCACCGTCGTTCTTCGTCAGACTGATGGCCTGTCCCTTGGACAAGTTCACCGACACGTGCTTACCCCTCTCGACTTTCTGCTGCCATCCCGCTTGCGATGGCGGTCACGCTCCGACCCTACGCATGCACGCGAAGCGCCCGGTCAGGACGTACTCCTTTGTGTCGCTCTTGCAACACTCACGTGCGACGCGACGGACCGGACGTTGCCCGGCCGGCGTCGGGCGGCATCGGCTGCCGCCGCTACTTGAGCCCCGCCTCCCTCATCTGCCGCAGCTCCTTCTTCAGTTCCGACACCTCGTCGCGGAGCCGGGCCGCGATCTCGAACTGGAGCTCCGCCGCGGCGGCGCGCATCCGCTCCGTCATCTCCTCGATCGTCTCGGCCAGTTCGCTCGCGGGGCGGTCGGTGAGGACTTCGGCGCCGCGTTCCTTCCGGCCGGCCGACTTGGCCGGGACGGGCGCCTTGCCCTTGCGGTCGCCTGCCTTGTGCTCCTGGCGGTATCCGGAGCCGAGCAGCTGCTCGGTGTCGATGTCCTCGCGGGCGATGTCGGCGACGATGTCACCGATCTTCTTGCGCAGCGGCTCGGGGTCGAGGCCGCGCTCCTTGTTGTACGCGATCTGCTTCTCGCGGCGGCGGTTGGTCTCCTCGATGGCCTTCTCCATGGCGGGAGTCGCCTTGTCCGCGTACATGTGCACCTGGCCGGAGACGTTGCGCGCGGCGCGGCCGATCGTCTGGATCAGGGACGTGCCGGAGCGCAGGAAGCCCTCCTTGTCCGCGTCGAGGATCGCGACGAGCGACACCTCCGGCAGGTCGAGTCCCTCACGCAGCAGGTTGATGCCGACCAGCACGTCGAACTCCCCGGAGCGCAGCTCCCGCAGCAGCTCGACGCGGCGCAGCGTGTCGACGTCGCTGTGGAGATAGCGGACCTGGATGCCCAACTCCAGGAAGTACTCGGTCAGATCCTCCGCCATCTTCTTGGTGAGGGTGGTGACCAGCACCCTCTCGTCCTTCTCCGCACGGGTGCGGATCTCGTGCACCAGGTCGTCGATCTGGCCCTCGGTCGACTTGACCACGACCTCCGGGTCGACGAGGCCGGTCGGGCGGATCACCTGCTCCACGTAGCCGTCGCCGCGGGAGAGTTCGTACGGGCCCGGGGTCGCCGAGAGATAGACGGTCTGGCCGATGCGCTCCAGGAACTCCTCCCACTTCAGCGGCCGGTTGTCGATCGCGGAGGGCAGCCGGAACCCGTGCTCGACCAGGGTGCGCTTACGGGCGGCGTCGCCCTCGTACATCGCGCCGATCTGGGGAACGGTCTGGTGCGACTCGTCGATGACGAGGAGGAAGTCGTCGGGGAAGAAGTCCAGCAGCGTGTGCGGGGCGGTGCCCGGGTCGCGGCCGTCGATGTGGCGCGAGTAGTTCTCGATGCCCGAGCAGGTGCCGATCTGGCGCATCATCTCGATGTCGTACGTGGTGCGCATCCGCAGCCGCTGCGCCTCCAGCAGCTTCCCCTGCTTCTCGAGCGACTCCAGCTGCTCCCCCAGCTCGGCCTCGATGCCTGTGATGGCCCGCTCCATGCGCTCCGGCCCGGCCACGTAGTGAGAGGCGGGGAACACGTACAGCTGCTCGTCGTCGGAGATGACCTCGCCCGTCACGGGGTGGAGCGTGGAGAGCGCCTCGATCTCGTCGCCGAACATCTCGATGCGGACGGCCAGTTCCTCGTAGACCGGGAAGATCTCGATGGTGTCGCCGCGCACACGGAAGGTGCCGCGCGTGAACGACATGTCGTTGCGCGTGTACTGAACCTCGACGAAGCGGCGCAGCAGATCGTCTCTGTCGGTCTCCTGCCCGACCCTGAGCGGCACCATCCTGTCGACGTACTCCTGGGGGGTGCCCAGACCGTAGATGCAGGAGACGGAGGCGACGACGACCACGTCGCGCCGTGTCAGCAGCGAGTTGGTCGAGCTGTGCCGCAGTCGCTCGACCTCCTCGTTGATGGAGGAGTCCTTCTCGATGTAGGTGTCCGTCTGCGGGACGTACGCCTCCGGCTGGTAGTAGTCGTAGTACGAGACGAAGTACTCCACCGCGTTGTTCGGGAGGAGCTCGCGGAACTCGTTGGCCAGCTGGGCGGCGAGGGTCTTGTTCGGCGCCATCACCAGCGTCGGCCGCTGGAGCCTCTCGATCATCCAGGCGGTGGTGGCCGACTTGCCGGTGCCCGTCGCCCCGAGCAGCACCACGTCCTTCTCGCCACCGCCGACGCGCTGCGCCAGCTCGTCGATGGCGGTGGGCTGGTCACCGCTGGGCTTATAGGGGCTGACGACCTCGAAAGGCGCCACCGTGCGTTCGATCTGGATTTGCGGCCGCATGCAGACAACGGTACGACCCACCTCTGACAACGGCCTCAACCAGCGGGACGCGGCCGATGCCATCACGCAGTGGGACCGAAGCGTCGCATCACGTTCACACCCACGCCACTCCGGTTCTGCTTCCGTGTATCGCACAACGGGAAGTCTCTAGCCGACAGTGTTCGCACGAACGCGAGGAGTTCCCGTATGTCGATGCGCCGTGCACTAGCCGCCGCCACCGGCGTGCTCCTGGGTGTGTCTGCCCTCACCCTCACCGCATCCCCGGCCCACGCGGCCGCGCGGCAGGACAGCATGAGCGACCGGGCGCCCACCACGGTCGCCCACCGCGGAGCTTCCGGTTACGCGCCGGAGAACACGCTCGCGGCGGTCAACAAGGCCGACAAGCTCGGCTTCGACTGGACCGAGACCGATGTACAGCGCACCAAGGACGGCGAACTCGTCCTCATGCACGACACCACGCTCGCCCGTACCACGAACGTGGAGAAGCTCTACCCGACCCGCTCGCCGTGGAACGTCTCCGATTTCACGGCCAAGGAGATCGCCCGTCTGGACGCGGGAAGCTGGTTCAGCGACGACTACAAGGGTGAGAAGGTCCCCACCCTGGAGACGTACCTGAAGCAGATCTCCAAGAACGGCCAGAAGCTGCTACTGGAGCTGAAGTCCCCGGAGATCTACCCCGGCATCGAGTACCAGACCCTGAGAGAGCTGAAGAGTGAAGGCTGGCTCGACAGCTCCCACCTGAAGAGCAAGCTCATCATCCAGAGCTTCAACGCCGACTCGGTCAAGATGACCCACGTCCTCAACAGCCGGGTCAAGACGGGGTTCCTGGGCAACCCGAAGGTCTCGGAGCTGGACTCGTACGCGAAGTTCACCGACCAGATCAACCCGACGCACTCCGCGGCGACGAAGGAATACGTCGAGGCGGTGCACGCGCGGAAGGGTCCGCTCGGGAAGCGGATGCAGGTCCTCACTTGGACGGTGAACGACGCGGCGACCGCCCGCAAGGTCGACGCGGCCGGAGTGGACGGCATCATCAGCAACTTCCCGGACGTCGTGCGGGACGCGACGGGCGGGTGACCCGGAACGCCGGTCCGAGGTCGCGCCGGCGAAGCACCCCCCACAGCGCCCTCACGTCCGTATCCCCCGCCGGACCCTTTCACTTCAGGGTCCTCTTCAGGGCCCTCCCCACGGTCCTCTTCACGCCGTCCCCCACTCCCCTTCCGCTTCTGTCCCCCCGGTCCCCCACATGTCCCCCCGACCGCTGTGAACCCTCAACCCCCCTCAGCACCTCCTGCGGCCGTCCATCGCGAAGCGGTCGCTGTCAGAGGTGACCTCTAGGGTTCCCGCATGACTGAGACAACGGCGAGTACGGCAGCCCGCGCCTGTATCTGGACGGTGCGGGAGACCCCTGTCGGCCCCCTGCTGCTCGCCGCGACCGACGAGGGCCTGGTCGGTGTCGTCTTCCACGCCGACCGGGCCACGGCGGACCGGACCCTCGACCGGCTCACCGGCAGGCTCGGGTCGCCACCGGTCCACGTCCAGGCGCCCGCGGAGGCGGCAGACCCGGAAGGTCCGGCCCGCGGGCACGTCCTCGCTCTCGCCGCGGCGGAGCTGGACTCCTACTTCCGCGGTGAGCTCCGCGAGTTCACGGTCCCCCTCGACTGGTCGCTCTCCGGCGGCTTCAACGAGAAGGTGCTGCGGGAGCTGCTCGCGTCCGTCCCGTACGGGGCCACCGCCGGATATCAGGATCTCGCCGACCGCGTGGGCGAGCCCGGTGCCGCCCGGGCCGTCGGCATGGCCATGGGGTCGAACCCGCTGCCGGTCGTCGTCCCGTGCCACCGGATCGTCGAGAGCGGCGGCGGCCTGGGCGGATTCGGCGGGGGCCTGGAGACCAAACGCACCCTGCTGGCGCTCGAGGGGCTGCTTCCGGAGCCCCTGTTCTGATGCCGGCGTACGAGGTGCCGCATGCCTGCGGCAACCGGTCCGGGCGAGGCTCGAAACCCCGTAGGCCCGTGCGCGGCCGGCTGGCAGACTGCCCGACGTGACCGACACCAACAACGCCGCGGACGCACCTGACAGCTCCGCCGACCCTGCCGGCACCCTCCCGCTGCCGCGGGGCGCCGAGCTGGCGCGTCTGCGCCGCCGCACAGCGGGCGTGCTGGTGGTCAGTCAGATGCTCGGCGGCCTCGGCGTCGCCACCGCCGTGACGCTGGCAGCCGTCCTGGCCCAGGAGATCAGCGGCTCCGAGGCACTGTCCGGGCTCGCCTCGACCTCGTCCGTCATCGGTACGGCGCTGCTGTCGCTGCCGCTGGCGTCCCTGATGGCGGCGCGCGGCCGCCGCGCCGGACTGTGCCTCGCGTATCTGATCGGGGCGGTGGGCGGTGCCGTCGTCGTCACCGGAGCCGTGCTCGGAAACTTCCCGCTCCTGCTGCTGGGCATGACCGCCTTCGGTGCGTCGAGCTCCGCCAATCTCCAGGCCCGGTACGCCGCCGCCGACCTCGCCGAGCCGGATCAGCGTGCCCGCGCCATCTCCCTCGTCGTATGGGCGACCACGGTCGGAGCGGTCCTCGGCCCCAACATCGCCGGGCCCGCGGGGGACAGCGTCACGGGTCTGGGCATCCCGGCGACAGCGGGGGCGTTCGTCTGGGGGTCGGCGGTCTTCCTCGTCACGGCCGTCCTGATCCACGTGCTGCTGCGTCCCGATCCGCTGCTCACGGCCCGCGCCCTCGCCGACGCCGAGACGGACGCCGCGTCACGGGATGCGGCGTCCAGCGAGTCGGCCACCGGCCCCGAAGGGGGCACCGGCGTTCATCCGCCCCCGGCTTGGAAGGGCCGCTCCCGAGGAGCCGACCGCTCGCTGCGCGCCGGACTCGCCGCCGTGGCCGCCTCCGCGCATGCGCGGCTGGCCCTGGTGACGATCGCCGCGGCGCACACGGCGATGGTCTCCATCATGGTGATGACACCCGTCGATCTCGGGCACCACGGTGCGGGGATCGAGATGATCGGCCTCGTCATCAGCGCCCACATCGTCGGCATGTACGCGTTCTCGCCGGTGATGGGCTGGCTCGCCGACCGCTTCGGGCGGCTCACGGTCATCGTGCTCTCCGTCGCGCTGCTCACCTGCGCGGCGGCGCTGGCGGGCACCGCCGACGGCCACCACACCCAGTCGGGCCTGGGCCTGTTCCTGCTCGGTCTGGGCTGGTCGGCGGCGCTCGTCTCCGGCTCGGCGCTGCTGACCGACTCGGTGCCGCAGCCTGCCCGCGCGGCGGTGCAGGGCCTGTCCGATCTGACCATGAACGCGGCCGCCGGCGCCGGCGGCGCCCTGGCGGGGCTCGTCGTCTCGACGGCGGGCTACGGCTGGCTCAGTGCCTTCGCGGCGGCGCTGCTGCTGCCGGTCCTGGTGATGACGCTGGCGGGCCTGGCGCGCCGCGACGCCACAGGGCAAGCCGGCGGCGACGCCGCGGACGTCACCGCGGATACAGCTCGAAAGTGACGCAGCTCCGCCCGCCGAACCGCTCCGCGGCCAGCCCCACGACCCATTCCGTGAAGGAGCGCGCGTAGCTCTCCACCGGTTCGTCGCTGAGTGCCGCGATGTACGCGCGGTGCTCCGACAGCGAAGCCACGGCCCGCTCCACGGCCGCCTCTCCCACCGGCATCGCGTGCGTCGCCTCCGGCGACCCGGCGACGGCCACCCACCGCACCCCGCCCCAGGGACCCTCTCCGCCCGGCTCCAGCTGCTCGGGGAAGATCCACCGGTTGCCGGCGTCGCCGACCGCGTCCAGGACGGCGCGGCCCACGGCACGGTGATCGGGGGTGTTCCAGGCGGTACCGCCCCAGGTCTCGCGGTGGTTGATCGTGACGACGAGTTCGGGACGCCACTTGCGCACGGCGGCTGCGATGTCGCGGCGAAGCGGCACCCCTTCCTCGATCACGCCGTCCTTGTGATCGAGGAACTCGACCGAGACGACGCCCACCTTGCGAGCGCTCGCGTGCTGTTCGGCCTCTCGCACCCGTGCGCTCTCGGCGGGTTCCAGATCGTCGATGCCCGCCTCGCCGCGCGTGACCATGAGATAGGCGACCTGCTTGCCCTGCGCCGTCCACTCGGCGACGGCCGCGGCCGCCCCGTATTCCATGTCGTCGGGATGTGCGACGACCGCGAGGGCCCTCGTCCAGTTGCCGGGCATCTCCGCCAGTTGGTCGCCACTGTTCGGGGCCACGCGTCCACCTTCTCCCTGTCCGGCTGCCCGGGCCCTCCCGGCGCCCGGGTCAGCGGCGTTCGAAGGGGACCCACTCCAGCTTCTCGCCCGTCCCCTCCCCGGGACGTGTTCCCCACTTCCGCCGGCCGTCCCGTTCCATCATCGGATCGAGGCTGACGAACAGCGCGATGAGCAGCAACAGCAGGACAGGTCCGATCAGTACGGGTGTGAGGGCGCCCAGCGAGGAACTGCCCACGGCCCCCGCGTCGCTGTACAGGCTCACCGTCATCCCCGCCATGCCGGTGTAGTGCATCGCGACGAAGCCCAGCCCCATGATGAGTGCCGCCGCGATCGAGGCTCCCATGTGCCGCACCCACCTGGCGCACAGCAGGGCCACCGAGCTCACGACGACGGCGACGGCCGCGGAGATGATCATGACCCGGTCGTCGTAGCGGACAGCACCCGCGACCCGCACCCCCATCATCCCCACGTAGTGCGAGGACGCGACGCCCAGCCCGAGGACCAGCCCTCCGCCCAGCACGGCGAGCCAGGTGTACCGGCGCAGGGAGACGAGGAGGAGCGCCACCGCCGAGACCAGGACGGCGACGAGGAGACTCGCGTACGTCATCAGCATGTCGTAGCCGATGGGCACCTCACCCACGCTGAAGCCGATCATCGCCACGACGTGCATGGTGAAGATGCCGACTCCGATGGCGAGGGATCCAAGGGCCAGCCACCCGGCTCCCCTTCTGCGTCCGAGCAGGGGCGCTCTCAGGGCGCATCTGAGACCGACGGCGCTGCCCACGCAGGCCATGCCGTACGCCAGCAAGGGCGTGACCGGTCCGTAGGTGAGAACGTCCGGCTGCGTAGCAGCAGTACGGAACATCGCCCGTCATCCCCATCAGGAAGCGTGAGTCGGTAGCCACAGGACCGTCACATGGTGAACACATGTACGGGGACCTCATGTTAAGTTCCCGCGCGCCCCCGCGCGGCCCATTCCGGCAAGCCCGTCACGGCGGTCTGCCGGGCGGGGGGTGGGCTCCCGGCACGGTT
Organism: Streptomyces bathyalis; assembly: GCF_015910445.1. Lineage (NCBI taxonomy): Bacteria > Bacillati > Actinomycetota > Actinomycetes > Kitasatosporales > Streptomycetaceae > Streptomyces > Streptomyces bathyalis. The sequence continues at coordinate 6,211,419 of NZ_CP048882.1, read as the reverse complement.
CCGGATGCGGTTTCCGAGGCTGTTTCCCGGTGCGGAGAAGTCCCCTGCTCACCGCCACCCGTATATCTGCTGCAGACGGTGCACGACACGGTTGAACCGCGCCCGGTCCAGCGCGCACGCCTCGCGCCTCATCCCGTCCGGATGCACGCGCAGCACCCGCTCCGTGCCCACCCACGAGTCGCGTCCGCTGCGGTCCCACGGGCCGCTTCCGAGCGGCAGCCAGCCCCGCTCCCCGTCATGCTCCCGGGAGGTCAACTGGACGCCGAGCAGCGTGCCTTGGGGCTCCCGGGCGACGATCAGAACGGGACGGTCCTTGCCCCTGCCGTCGTCCTCCTCGTACGGCACCCACGTCCAGACGATCTCGCCGGGGTCCGGATCGCCGTCCGGGTCCGGGGCGTAGGCGGTGCGTACGGCCCCGACATCTGTCGGCTCCACCGATTCGGTCGCCGCATGGCCGCTGCTGCCCGGGGCCGCGGGGGTTGCGGATGCACCGTCGCGGACGTCGTTGCTTGAATGGCTCATGCCGGGAACCTATCGCCGTCCCCGGGACCGGGTGACGACTGGAGGCGGTGCGGAATGACACGGGTTCTCGTTGTGCAGAACACCCCGGCCGGAGGGCCGGGACGCATCGGCGACTGGCTCGGCGAAGAGGGCCTCACACTGGACGTCGTGCACGCCTACGACGGCGGCCAGTTGCCGCAGGACCTGTCGGGCCACAAGGGCCTTCTCCTGCTCGGCGGCGGCTTCATGCCCGACGAGGACGACCGCGCACCGTGGCTCGCCACCGTCCGCGAACTGGCCGGGCAGGCACTGAAGAGGGACGTGCCGGTGCTCGGCATCTGCTTCGGCGCGCAGCTCCTGGCGTACGTCGCCGGCGGGACAGTGCGGGCGCGGCACGGTCAGCCGGAGTCGGGAAGCACCGAACTGACGCTGCTGCCCGAGGCGTTGGACGACCAGCTCTTCCACGGGCTGCCACCCCGCGTGAAGTCCGTCGAGCACCGCGTCGACGCGATCACCATGCTGCCCCGGGACGCCCGCTGGCTGGCGAGCAGCGAGCGCTGTCCGGTGCAGGCCTTCCGCGTCGGGACATGCGCGTGGGGCCTGCAGTTCCATCCCGAGTCGACACCGCAGACGATTCGGGGCTGGAACGCGGAGCGGCTTCGCGAACAGGGCTTCGACCGCGAGGAGTTGGTCCGCGCGGCCGAGCGTGACGAGCCGGAGGCCCGCAGGGTGTGGCACGCGCTCGCGTGCCGCTTCGCGGCCGTGGTGCACGGCGGCTGAGCCGATGCGCCCGGAGCGTCAGTCCGTCAGTGAACTGCCGTGCCGCGGCGGGCCGTTCCACGCGGGATGCTCCGGCTTGTCGGCGCGCACGAAGACGTCCGCCGTCTCCCGCGGGGCCACCTCCTCCTCGTAACGGGCGAACGCCGGCAGCTTCCAGCGCTCGTCCGCCGGCGTCTGCCGCTCCAGGGCCCCGCCGGAGAGTCCCAGATGCACCGACAGGTCGAAGGGGAACCATCTCCCGAGAAGGAACGGCCCGTGCAGCAACATCACGCCACCCGGTGGCAGTTGAACGCGAGCGCTGCGCGTGGGCCGGTCGGCCGACGAGGTCCGCAGATCGGGCAGGACGCGGCCGTCGCCGCCCGGGTCCAGGGGACCGAAGACCTCACGCCACAGGGCTCCGGTGTCGTGCCAGAGGTCGTAGTACGCGTCGGGGTCCTGCTTGCCGAACTCGAAGCGCAGGGAGTCCGCCCGCAGGAAGCTGTCGGCGTCCACGACGAGCGTGGGGAGGCCGCGCAGGCGCAGGGCCTCGGACAGCCGGCCGGCGAGGACCCCGGGCCGCGCGGGCGGCGCGCCGTCGACGGCGACGCGGCGCCACTCGCCGCCGTCCCCCGAGCCGGCGGCCCGCTCCTCGACGAGGCCGGCGAGCTGCTCGGTGAGGCGTTCCCAGGTGATCGCTTCGAGTCGCACGCACTCATCCTGACGTGCGCCGCCGAGGGTGTGCATGTGCGCAGGGCGCGGGGGGCCGTCCCCTCTCGTGCCTCCGGACGGGCACGGCCGGCATGGCCGCGGGTCTCAATTCGATTGACATCTCCTCTTTTTCATCACTTCTTCTCCCTAATTCCCCTACATCGGGCCACACTTGCGACCTCACATCACAAGGGGGTCGTCATGCATCCCGGTCAGCCGCAGCCCCAGCCACAGCCGTACCGGCCACACCCCGGCCCACCACCCAGGCCGGGCTGGGCACGCAAGCGCGTCCTGTTACCGGGCCTCTTCCTCACATGGTTCTTCGGCTTCGCCCTGGGCACCTCCGGGGCGTCCGGCTCCGCTCCCGGCGACGGGCCGGCCGGGTCCGCGAGTCCCCGCCCGACGGCGACGACGACCGTCACCGAGACGGCCTCACCCGACGCCGAGCCGGCTCCCACCGTCACCGAGACCAAGGAGGTGAAGGTGAGAACCACGGTGACGGTCACCGCGAAGGCGCCCGCCCCGCAGGACGCGGGCCCGGGGGCAGGCGGCTCCGCCTCCGTCCACTACGGCAACTGCGCCGAGGCACGCAGGGCGGGCGCGGCCCCCGTGCACCGGGGCGAGCCGGGATACGGCCGCCATCTGGACCGGGACGGGGACGGAGTGGGCTGCGACACCTGATGGGCGGTCCGGCAGGCGCCGGGTCTCCGGTGGATCGCCCGCCTGCAATGTCCCTATCCTGGTCGCGTGGTCCACCGGCGTCGACTCGATGACCCACCGGAGGTGTCCGGACGATGTACCGCAAGCGCGTGATCGTCTCAGGCGACGTGCAGGGCGTCTTCTACCGCGACACCTGCCGCGCGACGGCCGAGGCCCAGGGGGTGAACGGCTGGGTCCGCAATCTTCCCGACGGCCGGGTCGAGGCCGTCTTCGAAGGTGAGACGGGGATCGTGGAGCAGCTGGTCGACTGGGCGCACGAGGGCCCGCCGACCGCCCACGTGGAGAAGGTCGAGGACTTCGAGGAGGAGCCGCAGGGGCTCACGGCCTTCGAGGTCCGTCCGACACCACCGGCCGAGCAGGCTCCCGGCGACGCGCCCGACAGCGGCCCGTGACACCGGCGCACATCCGGCTCCGCTTCGACGACAGCCTGCGCTTCTTCCTCGCCGCGCGCCACCGCGGTTCCGGTGCGGCGAGCCTGTCCCACGACGGGACGTCCACGCTCGGCCATGTCATCCAGTCCCTGGGCGTTCCGCTCACGGAGGTGGGCGAGCTGACGGTCCGCGGGCCGGACGATGACGCCGGCCGCCGCGTCGGCCCCTCGTACCGCCCGCGCGACGCGGAGGTCGCCGACGTCGCAACCGCCGCCCGACCGCAGCCCGTTCCCCCGCCGGCTCCGCCGCGCTTCGTCCTCGATGTGCATCTGGGAGCCCTGGCAAGGCGCCTCCGGCTCGTCGGGCTGGACACCTCCTACGGCAACGACAGCTCCGACGACGCGCTGCTCGCTCAGGCCAATGCCGAACGGCGGGTGCTGCTCACGCAGGACCGCGGGCTGCTCCTTCGCAGGGCTCTGTGGCTGGGCGCGTATGTGCGGGGCGCCCGCCCCGACGATCAACTCCTCGACGTCCTCGACCGGTTCGCACCGGCCCTTGAGCCGTGGACACGCTGCATGGCCTGCAACGGAACGCTGGCGCCGGTCGAGAAGTCCGAGATCGCAGCGCTGCTGCGTCCGGGCACACGGCGTACGTACGACACCTTCATGCGCTGCCGCTCGTGCTCCCGCCTCTTCTGGCGCGGCGCGCACAGCGGCAGGCTGGAGTCCTTGGTGACGACGGCACTCGAGGCGACGGGTGGTGACGGGGCGGAGGCGAGGTCGGGCACGCGGCGCGGCTCCGGTGCGCGACGTGGGGCCGACGGCTTTCGCACCGGCCGGGGATCGGAACCGGCATAAGCCGTAAAGCATCCCAACATGCTCCGGGCAGACCTCAACTCGCCTGCGGGGCATGCCGGTTGACCCGGTGGCGAGCCGCCGGCGCCGCGGCCCGCAGAGGGGAGCGGCACGTTCCAGGTCACAGCACCGGACCTATTTTTCTCGGAAGCATCCCGAGTGGCTGCGGAGTGCTGCACGATGCGATATGGCCGCGACAGGTGCGGCCTTGACTCTCCCCCTGGAGCTCGGATGAAAAGACGCGTCATAGCCGTATACGGCGGCGCTGCGGTCGTGCTGGCCGGACTGATCACAGCCATTCCGGTGGCTGCGAATGCCGGATCCACCGACGCCGCGGACACGGCGGGCAGTGCCAACAGCACACTCAAGTGGACTGACTGCGCCACCGAGAACTACCCGGACCTGCAGTGCTCCAAGGTCAGCGTGCCGCTGGACCACGACAAGCCGGACGGCAAGAAGATCACCATCGCGCTCTCGCGCGTGCAGCACACCGCCGACAAGTCCCAGGGTCCGCTGCTGGTGAACCCCGGCGGCCCCGGCGGCAGCGGGCTGACTCTCGCGGGCTTCGTCGCCAAGTCGCTGCCGAAGAAGGTCGCGTCGCAGTACGACGTGATCGGTTTCGACCCTCGCGGAGTCGGCAAGAGTGAGCCCGCACTCAACTGCAAGCCTGGCTACTTCGACCCGGTGCGCCCCGACAGCGTGCCGCGCAGCGCGAAGGGCGAACAGGCCAACATCAAGCGTGCCAAGGGCTTCGCCGAGGCGTGCGGCAAGAAGCACGGCAAGCTGCTGAACCACATCAACACCGTGAACGCGGTGAAGGACATGGACAGCATCCGCACGGCGGTCGGCGCCAAGAAGATCAACTACTTCGGCTACTCGTACGGCACCTACCTCGGCGCCGTCTACTCCAAGCTGTTCCCGGAGAACGTCCGCCGCCTGGTGCTGGACAGCATCGTCGACCCCGACGGCGTCTGGTACGAGGACAACATCGCCCAGGACTACGCCTTCGAGTCCCGCCACAAGGCCTTCGCCGCGTGGGTCGCCAAGCACGACGCGGACTACAAGCTCGGCAAGGACCCGGCCAAGGTCGAGCAGGCCTGGTACAAGATGCGCGACGCGGTGCGCAAGAACCCCGCGGGCGACAAGGTCGGCCCCTCCGAGCTCGAGGACACCTTCATCCCCGGCGGCTACTACAACGGCTACTGGCCCGATCTGGCCGCCGCCTTCGCCGCGTTCGTCAACGACAAGGACACCGCGCCCATCGTCGACGCCTACGAGGCGATGGGAGCCGTCGACGCGGAGGGCGACAACGGCTACTCCATCTACACCTCGGTGCAGTGCCGTGACGCGGCCTGGCCGCGGGACTGGGGCACCTGGCACCGCGACATGACGAAGGTGTACGAGAAGGCGCCCTTCATGACGTGGAACAACGCCTGGTACAACGCTCCTTGCGCGTTCTGGCCGACGAAGTCCCAGAAGCCGCTGGACGTTTCGAACAAGAAGCTTCCGCCGGTGCTGCTCTTCCAGGCCACCGATGACGCGGCCACCCCGTACGAGGGCGGCGTCAACATGCACCGCAAGCTGCGCGGTTCGAGCCTCGTCGTCGAAGACGGCGGCGGCAACCACGGCATCACCCTCGGCGGCAGCGAGTGCCTGGACAAGTTCCTGGCCGACTACCTCGCGACCGGCAAAGTGCCCGAGGGCCAGGGCAGCGGCGAACCGGACGCCACCTGTGAGGCGCTGCCCGACCCGGAGCCGCTGAGCCCGGAGGACGCCAAGTCCGCCGTGCCGGCACCGTACGGCTCCAACAGCACCGCCGACCGCGGCGCCGAGCTGCACCACCTGCTCGGGAACCGCGGCTGACACCGCCCGGCCGGCGGGCAGGCTGCTCGCCGGCCGGGCCGGTTCATCCGGACTGCTCCGTGAGTGCTCCGGCGCGGTTCGGGGCACCTCCCAGCGGTAGCTGGGGGAGCGAGCCCCGCTGCCCGGAGCGCTCGCGGGCCGCCCTACCGTACGTGCGTGAACTCCCTCGCCGAGGCCATGAGCCGCCTGCGCCCGCCGTACGCGCTGCGCAAGCACCAGGAGGACGCGCTGGCGCGCCTCACGCCGGTGACCCGCGGATGCGCGGCAGTTGGCGAGCCCGCCAGGGCCGACGGGGACTCCGGCCAGGCGGCCGGCTCCGGCGGTTCGCCTCAACAGGCGCGTGCCTGGGTCGTGTTGCCGCCCGGCACGGGAAAGACGCTGACGGGACTCGAGGCCGCACGCAGGCTCGGCGCCCCCGTCGTGGTCCTCACACCGAACACCGCGATACAGGGCCAGTGGCTCCGGACGTGGGAGGCGTTCGTTCCCGACGCAGGCACCGGCGACCCGGCGGACGCCGACGCAGGATCCGGCGAAACCACGAGGACCGTGCCCGCCGGCACGGACCGCGGCCTCAACTCCCCCGTCACCGTGCTCACTTACCAGTCGCTCGCCTCCTTCGACCCCGACGCCGAGATCGACGAGGACGGCAGCGAGCGGAGGCAGCGGAACTCGGCGGGCTCAAGCACGGCTGCGGTCCGCCATCTGCACAGACTCCGTCCGCAGGGCCTCGAACTCGTCGAAGCGCTGCGCCGCACGGGGACGTTCACGCTCCTCCTCGATGAGTGTCACCATCTCCTCGACACCTGGGGCGAGTTGCTGGCCGAGCTGCTGCGTGAGCTTCCCGACGCCACGGTCATCGGCCTCACCGCCACACCTCCCGACCGGCTCTCACCCGCACAGGCCGAGCTGGTGGCCGAGCTCTTCGGCCCCGCCGTGCAGGGTCCCTCGATCCCCGCCGCCGTACGGGAGGGGAACCTCGCCCCGTACGCGGAACTGTGCTGGCTGACCGCGCCCACCCCCGTCGAGGCGGACTGGCTCGCCGCCGAGGCCGAACGGTTCACCGAGCTGACGACCGGTCTCCTCGACCCCGGCTTCGCCGACCGGCCCTTCCTCGGCTGGCTGGACGAGCGCTTCGTCATCCGCCGGGGTCCCGACGGAGCACGCGTGCCCTGGTCCCGGCTGGTACGCGAACGTCCCGAACTCACCGCGTCCGCACTGCGGTTCCACCACGCGGGGCTCCTCGCCCTGCCCGAAGGGGCGCGGCCGCACGAGGAGCACCGGCGGCCACCCGGCGCGGACGACTGGGTGCTGCTGCTGGACGACTGGGTGCGGCACTGTCTGCGCCGCAGCGGTTCGCCACGTGACGCCGAGGTTCTGGAGGCGCTGCGGAAGGCACTCCCGTCCGTGGGGCACCAGTTGACGGCACGCGGCATCCGCGGCGGCCGCTCGCCCGTCGACCGGGTGCTGGCCCGCAGCGCGGCCAAACCGCAGGCCGTGAAGGAGATCCTCGCGGCGGAGGACGCGGCTCTCGGCGAGCAGCTGCGCGCTGTCGTCGTCTGCGACCACGAGCGAGCGACGGCGACGCTGCCCGTGCGGCTGACCGGAGTGCTGGAGGCTCAGGCCGGTTCGGCGGTACTGGTGCTGGAGGAACTGGCGGCCGATCCACGCACGGCATCGCTCGATCCGGTGCTGGTGACGGGCCGAACGGTGGCCGCGTCACGGGAGACCGCGGAGCAGCTGATGGCCTACTGCCGTGAGGCCGGCCCTCCCGGGATGGAGCTGGGCATCGAGCCGCTGGACGCGGGCAGCGGATCCGTCGGCGGCGGTACGAGCGGTCATGGCGAGGGTGTTCCGGAAGCCGGGGACCCGTGCGTTGCCGGCGTCGCGGCCGGCCCGGGACCGCTCGTCCGCCTCGCGGGCACATCCGGCTGGAACAGCCGACGCTGGGTCGAGCTCGTGACCCGCTTCTTCGAGCGGGGCGGCACACGCGTGCTCATCGGTACCCGCGGCATGCTCGGCGAGGGCTGGGACGCCCGCCGGGTCAACACGCTGATCGATCTCACCGAGGCGACGACGCCCACCGCGGTCGTCCAGACGCGGGGACGTGCGCTGCGGCTCGACCCGGACGATCCCCGCAAGGTCGCCAACACCTGGTCGGTGGTGTGCGTCGCGGACGCGCATCCGCGCGGCGACCACGACTGGAGCCGCTTCGTCCGCAAGCACGACGGCTATCTCGGGCTGACGGACGCGGGTGAGGTCATGGTCGGCGTTCCGCACGTCCACCCCGAGCTGTCCCCTTACGCCCCGCCTCCCACAACGGAGTTCGACCGTTTCAACGTCACGATGCTCCAGCGCGCCGCCGCCCGCGACGAGGTACGGGAGCGGTGGCGGCTCGGCGAGCCGTACGAGGACGAGTTGATCCACACGGTCCGGGTGACCGTCCCCCGCACGAGGGCCGCCGCCCCCGTGGCACGACCTGGCACGCATCCGGCGGCGGTTCCCGCGCCGCAAGGGGTCCGTCCGGCCCGTCCGTCCTCCGGCTCGGTGCTCTCCCGTGCGGTCGTTCCCGGTGCGGCGTTCGCCGGGGCGCTCGGGACGGTGGCTTCCGCGGCCGCCGCGCTTCCCGGCACGCTCGCCGCCGCGGCCGGCGGCCTCGCGGCGTGCGCCGCGTACACCACGACCCGCACGGCCGTGGTGCGGCGGCATCTGGAGGCAGTGGCGGAGGCACCCGTGCTCGTGCACATCGCCTGGGCCACGGCGGAGGCACTGCACAAGGCCGGTCTGGTACCGCGCGGTTCGGAGGGTGTCTCCTTCGAGCCCGACGAGACCGGGGCCTACCGCGTCGAGCTGGACGGGGTGCCTCTTGAGGCGTCCTCGCTCTTCGCGACCGCCTTCGACGAGGCCGTCTCCCCGCTGACCTCACCCCGCTATGTGATGCCCCGCCATCTCCTGCCGCGTCCCACCGTGGGTGCGGCTTTCCGCACGCTGTGCCGCAGGCCCGCCGCGAACGCGGTCGTCCACCACGCCGTGCCCGGCCCGCTCGCGGAGAACCGCCGCCTCGCGGACCTCTTCGCGGGTGCCTGGAACACGTACGTCAGCACGGGCACACCCCTCTATACGCGCGGGCCGGAGGGAGCGGGCGTCCTCGCCGCCCAGGCGGGTGGCTCACCGCTCGAGGTCACGACGGCGATGCGGATGACGTGGCAGTGAGCGGAGCCTCACAGGAAGCTTGAGAACGGCGCCCTGCACGGGCGCCGCCCTCTGCTTCCGCGCCTCCGAGCTTCCGCTGGAGAGGACCATGGACGAGCACGCCGAAACCGCCGAGGACGGCGTCGGCTTCGACGCGGCCATCAACGGCCAGACGTGGCACATCGCGTGGCATCCGCCTCCTGACCCGCCGCCGGGCACTCCGCACGGCGCCGAGGCGGTGTGTTTCGCGGGCGACCGGATCGTCGTGGTCAGCCGCGACGGCCGGCGCTGGGGTCTGCCAGCAGGCCGCCCCGAGCGGAACGAGCAGTGGGCCGAGACGATGCGCCGCGAGGTACGCGAGGAAGCCTGCTGTGAGGTGACGGGCTGCCGCCTCCTCGGGTACAGCCGCGGCGTGTGCGTCCGAGGCCACCAGAAGGGCCTGGTGCTGGTCCGGTCGATGTGGCGGGCAGAGGTGCAACTGGAGCCGTGGGACCCGCAGTTCGAGATGGCCCACCGCCGTCTGCTGCCGGCACGTGAGGCATTCCGTTCCGTGACCGTCCCCGACGGCCTCGGCCCCTTCCACCGCCGGCTGTTCACCGAGGCCGGCGTTCCCCCGTCCGCCGTCCATGACCGCTGAGGGGCGTCGGGCGACGGACGGAGATGATTCAGGCTCGCCGAAGCGCGCGGTCTAGCCGCCGAAGCTGATCGGCCCCGAGAAGTCGCGGCCCTGGATGACGGGGCCGCTGATACGGGCGTTGCCGGAGACGGTGTTGTGGACGCTGCCCCGCTCGATGCGGACGGTGAACCCGTGCTCCCCGGCCCACCTCTCCAGATCGGCGGCGAAGGCTTCGTCCCTCTCGCTCTCGTCGATCACTCCGGTGGTCAGCTGACGGACCTGATCCTCGTCGCCCGCGTCGTCGGGCAACGCGATCTCGGCGCCCGGCCGCCCCCTCCCGATGCGCCGGCACAGGTCCAGCAGTGACTCCCACGCGTGTCTGCCTGCTTCCGTGCCGGCGGAGGCGGCCGCCGCGCTGACGGCCGCCGCGATCGCTCCCGCTGAAGCAGTGTCCATGCCTCTCCCCCTCCGAAGTCCACGTGCACCCACCGCACTTGATGGTATCGACGGGCAGCTCGGAACGGGTTCGGGCCGCGTCCTCTCAGCCCGCCATCAGCGCTGTCAACGCGGCCGCCGGGTCGGTGTCCGAAGGGCCCTCCGGCCACCACTCCTCGGACCCCGCGCCGCCGGTCCTCTCGCTGCGGTACGGGTACCAGCGGCTGTCGCGGCCGTAGCGGAGCTGGAAGGTGCCGGTGGGGTCGGTGAGGCGGTTGCGCCGGATCGACATCCGAGGCAGATCGGCCGCGGCCAAGGCCCCGCGTGCACGGTCGAAGTCGCCTGCCGGCGGGTCCCAGTCGGACTCCAGCACGGACAGCCCCTCACTCCCCTGCCGCCAGGCCGCGGCTGCCCGCGCGAGGGCGGGCGCCGTATGGCCGCTCTCGCGGGCGAGCCGGGCGAACCGCGCGGAGAGGGTGCCGCGGCCGGTGAGGTCGGGGTGGGTGGCCGCCAGCCGGATCGCGTCGTGGCGCGGCGGGAGCGGTACGAGCCCCGCGTGACCGGTCGTCGTCAGTGCGGTGTGGGCCCGCCTCGCCGCGTCGGTGGCGAGGAAGGTGAGGTCCAACGGCTCAGGTGCGCCCGGTAGTTCGGGCAGCAGGGGCGGTTCGCCGGGCACGGAGGGCGGCTCGAGAGGTGCCGGCAGGGGAGGACGTACGGAGGTGGCCAGCACGTCGCGCGCCGGCACTCCGGAAGTGGCCGCATTCCGGGTGCTCTGCGCGTGGTCGAGGTCATCGTGCCCAGCGTCCACAGGGTGGTTGCCGCGTGCGTCATGGGCGTCGCGCGCGCTCGATTTCGCGTTGCGCCGGGCGAGTTCGTCGAGAAGTTCCTCCTCGTCCCGGCCGCGCAGAAGCAGCAGCACGAACGGATCGGAGTCCAGGAAACGCGCCGTCTGGTAGCACAAGGCGGCCCCGTGCTTGCAGGGACGCCCGTTGTCGGGGCAGGAGCAGGCGGGGTCCAGATCGCCGGGCCCCGGCAAGAGCCGCACCCCTGCGGCGGTGGCCGCGTCAACGAGCTCGTGCGGCATGTCCTTGTCCAACAGGGCGGCGATATGGGCGGGTTGAGCACAGACGGCGTCCAGGAACGCGTCCCATTCCGGGTCCGTCAGCACCTGCGAACGGATCACGGTGCGGTACGGACGGGGACGGCTGCCGCTGACGGGCGCAGCGATCCGGCCGGGCGTGACCGTGATCGTCCCGACGTACCCGCCGCGTGCGTATGTGCGGCCCCGCGAGAGCCGGCCCGCGTCCATCGAGGACTCCTCCAGGGCCCGCACCCATGCGTCGCCCCACCACGAGTCGGCGAAGGGCCCGCGCGCGCCCGGGCGGGGAGGCGCGGGCGGGAGGCTGCGCGTGCGCGCGACGCCGGGGCGGGCGACCCCGTGGCCGCGGCCCGCGGCGAAGCCGCCCGGCGCGGTCCCGGGCCCGGTCATACCGTCCTCCTCAGGGAGACGAGATCGGCCAGCTCCGCATCGCTCAGCTCGGACAGCGCCGCCGCCTCGCCGCCGTCGAGTACCGCGTCGGCCAACTCCCGTTTGGCGTCGAGCAGCTGAGCGATCCGCTCCTCGACCGTCCCCTCGGTGATGATGCGGTGCACCTGTACGGGCTGCGTCTGCCCGATGCGGTAGGCACGGTCGGTGGCCTGCTCCTCCACGGCAGGGTTCCACCAGCGGTCGTAGTGGATGACGTGCGCGGCGCGCGTGAGATTCAGGCCGGTGCCGGCGGCCTTCAACGACAGCAGGAACACCGGGACTTCGCCGCTCTGGAAACCGGCGACCATCTCCTCGCGCCGTGCGACGGGCGTTCCGCCGTGCAGCAACTGCGCTGGCACGCCCCGCTGTTGCAGATGGCGCTCGATGAGCCGTGCCATCTCCACGTACTGCGTGAAGACCAGGACCGCGTCGTCCTCGGCGAGGATGACCTCCAGCAGTTCGTCCAGCAGCTCCAGCTTGCCGGACCGGCCCGCGATCACGGTGCCGCCCTCGCGGCCCGGTGCCACCGCGGCCTGCTTCAGATACTGCGCCGGGTGGTTGCAGATCTGCTTGAGCGCGGTCAGCAGCTTCATCACCAGACCACGGCGAGCCATGCCCTCCGACGCCTCGATCCTGGCCATGGTCTCGCGTACGACGGCCTCGTAGAGCCCGGCCTGTTCGCGTACGAGCCCGACGGGGTGGTCCGTCTCGGTCTTCGGCGGCAGCTCGGGGGCGATGCCCGGATCGGACTTCCTGCGCCGCAGCAGGAACGGCCCGACCAGGCGCGCCAGGCGCCGCGTCGCCTCCTCGTCCTCACCGCTCTCCACGGCGCGGGCGTGCCGTGCGCGGAAGGACTTGAGCGGACCGAGCAGCCCCGGTGTGGTCCAGTCGAGGAGCGCCCACAGTTCGGAGAGGTTGTTCTCGACGGGTGTGCCGGTGAGAGCCACCCGTGCGGGAGCGGGGAGCGTCCGCAGCGCCTTGGCCGTGGCGGAGTGCGGGTTCTTCACGTGCTGCGCCTCGTCGGCGACGACCAACCCCCAGCGCTGCGCGGCCAGTTCGGAGGCGCTGGAGCGCATCGTGCCGTAGGTGGTGAGGACGAAGCCGCCGGCGCCGGAGTCTTCCTGGACCGTCCCCGGGAGGCTGCGCTCGGAGCCGTGGAACCTGCGCACCGGCACCTCCGGCGCGAAGCGTTCGATCTCCCGTTGCCAGTTGCCCAGGAGCGAGGCCGGGCAGACGACGAGGGTGGGCGCCCGCGAACCCGACCGCGCGCGGTGCAGGTGGAGCGCGATGAGCGTGACGGTCTTGCCGAGCCCCATGTCGTCGGCGAGACAGCCGCCCAGGCCGAGGGACGTCATCAGGTCGAGCCAGGCCAGACCCCGCAGTTGGTAGTCGCGGAGGGTGGCATGCAAGCCTTCCGGCTGGGCGAGCGGGGGTGGTTCGGCGCGCAGGCGTGCGCGCAGCTTCGCCAGGGAGCCGACCGGGACGGCCTCGACGCTCTCCCCGTCGACCTCCGCGGAACCGGTGAGCGCGGCGGACAGGGCGTCGGCGGGTTCCAGCAGGCCCAGGTTGCGCTTGCGCGCCTTGCGTACGAGCCCGGGGTCGACCAGCACCCACTGGCCGCGCAGCCGTACGACAGGCCGGTGGGCCTCGGCCAGCGCATCCATCTCGGCCTCGCTGAGCTGCTGGCCGCTGAGCGCCAACTGCCAGCGGAACTGGAGCAGTTCGTCCGCCTCGAAGAAGCCGAATCCGTCCGAGGCCGTGCCGGGGGCGGGACGGATCACGGCGGTCGCGGTCAGTTCACGTGCCACCTCGCGCGGCCAGTGCACCGCGACGCCGGCGGCCGCGAGCCGCGTGGCGGCTCTGCCGAGCAGGTCGCTCACCTCGTCCTCCGACAGCGGCAGCACGTCAGGGACGGGACGCTCCAGCAGCCGTCCGAGCGGCGGCCACACGCGGGAGGCGCGGCGCAGCCCGAGCAGGGTGTCGATGCGGGCGCGCGGGCCGAAGTGGTCGGCTCCCGCCCAGAGTTGGGCCGCGTCCGCGACGAGCACGGGATCGGCAAGGCTGTGCACCTGCACGACGGCCGCCGAACCCCTGCGGACCCGGTCACCGCCGGATTCGCTGCCCGATTCACCGCCCGCGCCTTCCTCGTCCGGGCCCCTGTCGAACAGGTCGTGGGCCGCGAGGTCGAGGCGGAGGGAGATCCGCACGCCCACATCCATGCCTGCCGCGACCTCCGCGGCCCACTCGCGCGCTCCCGGGAGGCGCTGCGGCTCGGACGCGGCAAAGGGAGCGCCCACGGCGTGCGGCGCCGCCGGGGTGCGGGGCAGGGTGTCGGCAACGGCGTCGAGGAAGGACCGCAGCAGGGCCTCCGGTGCGGGCAGACGCAGCGGCCCGCCGCTGCCGGGCACGGGTACCGCGTGCGCTTCGGCCGGCATGGCAGCCGCGATCGCCCGCACATGCTCGACGTCCTGCGCCTCCAGGGGCCCTGCCCGCCATGCGTCGGTGTCCCCGCTGCCGAGGCCGGGCAGCAGACGCCCCCGCGCGACGAGGTGCAGGGCGTGCAGTGCGGCGGCTCCCCAGCAGGCGGCAGCCGGGTGTGCTCCCGGATCCTGGCGTGCGCCCACGAGCATGGGCAGCGCGTCGCCCACACCCACGCTGAGAGCCGCGACCGTACGGGCACGGGCACCCTTTCCATGGCGCCGCGCGACCGTCAGCTCCGCCGGCACCGCGCCCGGGATCCCGCATTCACCGGGCGCCGGCAGCTCCGCACCGTCCGGGTGCCAGAAGGCGACCCTGCCCGTGCGCGACGGCTCCCCCGGCAGAAAGACCGCGGCGCACCGCGCGAGCCCGTCCCTCGGGGGCACTGCCATCCGCGCCACCGCTTCCGCTTCTCGTACTGCAGGGACCGTGCGCTCCCCGGCGACGCACGGTCCCCACTCGAACGCGCACGAGTCTAAGGCCGGCCACTGACAACGCCCTCGTGGTTTTCCGTCCACCGGCCTCCGTCCGGAAATCGGCGCGCGGCGTCACATACCGCGTTGATACGTTCACGCCATGTCGGAAAACGCCGGATCGGACCGGACCATGCTGGTGACAGCGGAGGACGTGCACGAGGCGGTGCGGCTGGCCGTGGCCGCCCTGAGCGCAGGGGCGGAGGCGGACTGGAGCGTCAAGGCCGGGTCCCTGGAGTGGGACTGCTGGGACACCGTCGAGCACCTCAGCGACGACCTGTTCACCTACGCCACTCAACTCACGCCCGACAACCCTCCGTTGACGGACGGCATCCCCTTCTATTTCGCGCCGCGGCAGCCGGGAGGCCCCAGCAACACGATCTTCGCGGACCGGGACGCGGGGACGGCGGGACTGCTGCGGGTCCTGGAGGCCAGCGGCGCACTGCTGGTGGCCATGGTGCGCACTGTGCCGCCGGACCTGCGCGCCTGGCATCCGTACGGCGTCGCCGACGCGGGAGGCTTCGCGGCGATGGGAGTCGTGGAGACCCTGGTCCACGTGTACGACGTCGCCGAGGGCCTCGGCATCGGCTGGGAGCCGCCGCAGGACCTGTGCTGCCGCGTGCTCACCAGGCTCTTTCCCGACGTGCAGGTCGACGCCGACCCCTGGCAGGCACTGCTGTGGGCCACCGGTCGTACCGCTCTCCCGGGCCACCCACGCCGCACATCGTGGCGCTGGTCCGGCAGTCCCGACGCACAGCAGGTCACGGCGCCGGCAGCGGGCTGATCCGGAGACGGATGGTGGCAGGAGGCGGCATCATGGGTGCGATGCCATCAACAGCACCCCTCCTCCTGCTCGATGTCGACGGTCCGCTCAATCCGTTCGCCACCCGGCTGCGCCGGCGGCCGCGCGGCTACACGACGCACCGCTTCAAGCCGGCCGACTGGGTGCGCCGCAACGCCCCTCTTCCCGAGGAGGAGGTCAAGTCGCTGCGCGTGTGGCTCAGGGCCGCGCACGGACCCCAACTGAGTGCGCTGCCCTACGAGTTGGTGTGGGCGACCACGTGGATGCACGACGCCAACACACACATCGCCCCGGTCCTGGGTCTGCCCCGACTACCCGTGATCGAGTGGGCGGAGCTGTTCACACCGGGGCCGGACGGCACGCACTGGAAGGCGCGGCACATTGTCGAGTGGGCGAGGGGACGCCCGTTCGCGTGGGTCGACGACGGCATCACCGACCACGACAAGCGCTATGTCACCGCGCATCACGACGGTCCGGCGCTGCTGCACTGGGTCAGCCCCCGGCGCGGGCTGCGCCCCAAGGACTTCGCGACGCTGCGCACTTGGGCCGAGCGGGAGGCCGGGAACGCCTCGTAGCGCAGGGAAACACAAATCACAACGCCCCTACGGGGGAAGCCAGTTGCAGGGCACGCCCGGCCCCGGAGCCCGGTCCGGGGAGTCTCCGCCTGCACCGGCACTCCCGAAGCTCCACCGGCGGTGCCGTCCGCCCGGCATTCGAGCCGGCGGGCAGTACACCCCTGGCCGGAGAGTGTCAGGAAGAGCGCGGAGGGTCGAAGTCCGCGGCCTCGACGAAGTCCGGCCGCGGATCCAGGGCCGCGGCCAGCCGGAAGTGGCGCCGTGCCTCGTCCTTGCGGTCCGCGCGCTGAAGCGTACGGGCGAGTGCGAAATGCGCGAACGCGTTGTCCGGCTCGCGTTCCAGTACGGTCTGGAACTCCATCTCCGCAGGGCGCAGTTGGGCTCCGAGAAAGAACGCACGGGCGCGCAGCAACCGCGCGGCCGTGTTCTCCGGGTGCGCTGCGATGACCGTGTCGAGCAGCTTCAGGGCGCCACGCGGGTCGCGCGCATTGATCAGCTGCTCGGCAGCGCGGAACTCGATGACCAGGGTCTCAGGAGTGGCCTCGGACACGGTGGCTGCCTCCTCACCGGGGCCGGTGTGAAAGTTACGGTGCACAGGCGCGGAACGCCTCATCCCCTGTAGCTATTCCCAGTCGCAACCACTGGCACTCCGCTCCCACTGGAGCGGGCTACGCCCCGTCGCGCGCCGCTACGCCCGCCGGCGCAGCTCCTCCCACACCTCTCGCACCCGCGTCTCCAGCTCCTCCAGCGAGCCGTCGTTGCGGATCACGATGTCGGCCAGCGCCAGTCGCTCCTCGCGTGTGGCCTGCGCCGCCATTCGGGCGGTGGCCTCTTCCTCGGTCATGCCGCGCTGCCGCACGAGCCGGTCGAGCTGGGTCTCCGGCGAGGCATCGACGACGAGGACCAGGTCGTAGAGCGGGGCGAGCCCGTTCTCGGCGAGGAGCGGCACGTCGTGGACGATCACGCCGCCGCCACCGTCCTCCGGAGAGCCGGCCCCTGCCGGCTCAGGTCGCGCTGTCGCCGCCTTCTCCGCCTCTTCTGCCTGACGCTCCAGCTCGGCGGAGCGCTCTCCCACGAGCGGGTGAATGATCGCGTTGAGCGCCGCCAGCCTGTCCGTGTCGGCGAAGACGACGGACCCGAGCTTGGGCCGGTCGAGGCTGCCGTCGGGCGTGAGGATCTCCTCCCCGAATTCCTCGACGACGGCGGCGAGCCCCGGCGTACCGGGCGCCACGACCTCCCGGGCGATCTTGTCCGCATCGACGATCATCGCCCCGTACCCGTCGAGCAGCCCGGAGACGGCGCTCTTCCCGGCTCCGATGCCACCCGTCAGTCCGACCTTCAGCATGTCGGCCACGCTATACGGTGCGCCTGAACCGGCGGCGTCCAGGCCGGGCCCGCCGGCTCAGGTCGAGCTGTCGCCGCCGCTCCCGTCGGATCCGCCCCCGCCGGCGCGGCCTGGGCCCTTCCCGCCGCCCTCACCTTCGCGCTCGGCGAGGAAGCGCTCGAAGACCGCTCCGAGCTCGTCGGCCGAGGGCAGCTCGCCGGGCTCGGCCACGAGGCTGCCCCGGGTCTCGACCCCGGCGAGTGCGTCGTACTGCTGCTCCAGGCCCCGTACGACAGCCACGAGGTCCTCGTCCCCCTCGGCGAGCTGCCGCTCGATCTCGCTCTGCGTCTTCAGCGCCTCGTTGCGCAGGGCGTGCGCCACGTCCGGTAGCACAAGGCCCGTGGCCGAGGTGATGGCCTCGATGATGACGAGGGAGGCGTCCGGGTAGGGCGACCGCGCCACGTAGTGCGGCACATGCGCGACGACCCCGAGCACGTCGTGCCCGGCCTCCGCGAGCCGCAGCTCGATCAGCCCGGCGGCGCTGCCGGGGACCTCGGCCTCCTCGAAGAGGGCCCGGTGACCCGGCACGAGATCCGTACGCGTGCCGTGCGGCGTGAGCCCCACGGGACGGGTGTGCGGGACGCCCATCGGAATGCCGTGGAAGTTGACCGAGATCCACACGCCCAGGCGTTCGGCGATCTCACCGACCGCCGCGGTGAAGGCCTCCCACTGCACGTCCGGTTCGGGCCCGGACAACAGCAGGAACGGTGCGTCGGTCGCGTCCCGTACGAGCCGCAGGTCCAGCCTTGGCGTCTCGTAGGAGACCCAGCGGTCGCGGCGGAACGTCATGGTGGGGCGGCGCGCGCGGTAGTCGACGAGCCGGTCGGCGTCGAAACGCGCTACGACGGTGCTGGGCTGAGTGTCCTTCAGACGCTCGACGATCTGCTCTCCAGCGTCGCCCGCGTCCATGTAGCCCTCGAAGTGATACAGCATCACCAGTCCGGCGCTGTCGGACTCGGCGAGGACGGCATCGACAGCCTCCAGGCCGCTCTGGTCCCACTTGTACACGCTTTGCCCACTGTGCGGTTCAAGCACTGCTGGCGCCCCTAACTAGTCGCGTTCCCATACGACAACGGTGCGTGGGCGGCGGGCATTCCTGCGGCAGGACGCGGACAGCGAAGTGGGGCCCGCCCCCGAAGGAGCAGGCCCCACTTTTCGTACTGTCAGCCTCTTCCGCCTCTCAGCGGCCGGCCTTCGGCATCAGTGCCTCAGCTCTGGCCGCCTGCGAGCTTCTCGCGGAGAGCCGCCAGCGCCTCGTCCGAGGCGAGAGCACCCGAGTCGTCGTTCGACTCCGAGGAGTACGAACCGCCGGAACCGGCACCCTGGCCACCGCCGCTGTTGCCGCCCGGCTGGGGCTGCGGGCTGCCGCCGCCTGCGCCGGCGCCCTCGGCCGCCGCCTGCTCGTCGGCCTCGCGGGACTTGATGACCTGCGCCTGGTGCTGCTCGAAGCGCTGCTGCGCCTCGGCGTACTGGCGCTCCCACTCCTCGCGCTGCTTCTCGTACCCCTCCAGCCAGTCGTTGGCCTCGGGGTCGAAGCCCTCGGGGTAGATGTAGTTGCCCTGGTCGTCGTACGACGCGGCCATGCCGTACAGCGTCGGGTCGAAGTCGACCGTGGTCGGGTCCGCACCGAAGGACTCGTTGGCCTGCTTCAGCGAGAGGCTGATGCGGCGGCGCTCGAGGTCGATGTCGATGACCTTGACGAAGATCTCGTCGTTGACCTGGACGACCTGCTCCGGAATCTCGACGTGGCGCTCGGCCAGCTCGGAGATGTGGACCAGACCCTCGATGCCCTCGTCCACGCGGACGAACGCACCGAACGGAACCAGCTTCGTGACCTTGCCGGGCACGACCTGGCCGATCTGGTGCGTGCGGGCGAACTGCTGCCACGGGTCTTCCTGCGTCGCCTTGAGCGACAGGGAGACGCGCTCGCGGTCCATGTCGACGTCCAGGACCTCGACCGTGACCTCCTGGCCGACCTCGACGACCTCGGAGGGGTGGTCGATGTGCTTCCAGGAGAGCTCGGAGACGTGGACCAGACCGTCCACACCGCCCAGGTCGACGAACGCACCGAAGTTGACGATGGACGAGACGACGCCGGAGCGCACCTGGCCCTTCTGGAGGGTGGTGAGGAAGGTCTGACGGACCTCGCTCTGCGTCTGCTCCAGCCAGGCACGGCGGGAGAGAACCACGTTGTTCCGGTTCTTGTCGAGCTCGATGATCTTGGCCTCGAGCTCCTTGCCCACATAGGGCTGCAGGTCACGGACACGCCGCATCTCGACCAGGGACGCGGGGAGGAAGCCCCGCAGACCGATGTCGAGGATGAGGCCGCCCTTGACGACCTCGATGACGGTGCCGGTGACGATGCCGTCCTCTTCCTTGATCTTCTCGATGGTGCCCCAGGCACGCTCGTACTGAGCGCGCTTCTTCGAGAGGATCAGACGCCCTTCCTTGTCCTCCTTCTGGAGCACAAGGGCTTCGATCTCGTCACCGACGGCGACAACCTCGTTGGGGTCGACGTCGTGCTTGATCGAGAGTTCGCGGGACGGGATGACGCCTTCGGTCTTGTAACCGATGTCGAGCAGGACCTCGTCCCGGTCGACCTTCACGATGACGCCGTCGACGATGTCGCCGTCGTTGAAGTACTTGATCGTCTCGTCGATCGCGGCGAGGAAGGCTTCCTCGGAACCGATGTCGTTTACCGCAACCTGCGGAGTGGTGGCGGTGGTCTCGGTGCTGCTCGTCATGTGTGAAAGGGTCTCCGGTACGGACATGAAAGTCGTAGGTCCTGCTACGCCGAGAGCCCGTTATCGCACCGCGCATGCAAGCCAGCCGGACACAGCCTTGAGAGCCACAAACCCGAGGGAATACACCACCGATGCGAGCGCGGCCTGCTCCGTCCGAGGCGCGCAGGCCCGCAGCGCAACTTGTAGCATACGGGGGCCGCTGGGCATGGTCAATGCGCGAAAGAGCACAGCTGGGGTGGAACGTCCCATAACCGGCGCGCCCGTCACAGCGTGCACCCCTTGAGGCACTGAGCGATGTCTCCGCGGCCCCCGCGGCGACAAGTCATATCCGTGAGAGTACGACGGCGGGCGCGATGATCCAAGACGACGGCGGCAGGAAAAGCACGGCGACGTACGCCGAGCCGGAGGCCGTACGCAGGCAGGCCGGCGACGCGGAGAGCAGCCGCGCCAACCGCGGATGGTGGAACCGCAACGCCGACGAGTACCAGGACGATCACGGCGCCTTCCTCGGCGACGCCCGTTTCGTGTGGTGCCCGGAGGGCCTGGACGAGGCGAAGGCCCGGCTGCTCGGCCCGTCCGGGGCGCTGCGTGAGCGGCACGTACTGGAGGTGGGTGCGGGCGCTGCGCAGTGTTCCCGGTGGCTCGCCGCGCAGGGAGCCCGTCCCGTCGCGCTCGACCTCTCCCACCGGCAGCTCCAGCACGCGCTGCGCATCGGCTGCGGTGACGGGGATGGTGCCGGCTTTCCGCTCGTGGAGGCGGACGCCCGGGCGCTGCCCTTCGCCGACGCCTCCTTCGACGCGGCCTTCTCCGCCTACGGTGCGCTGCAATTCGTCGCCGACCCCGTGCGCGTGCTGCGGGAGGTGCGGCGGGTGCTGAAGCCCGGCGGGCGGTGGGTGTTCTCCGTGACGCATCCGCTGCGCTGGACGCTGCCGGACGAGCCGGGCCCGGAAGGGCTGACGGTGCTCAGCTCCTACTTCGACCGGACCCCCTACGTCGAGGAGGACGAGAAGGGGCGCGCGGTCTACGTCGAGCACCACCGCACGCTCGGCGACCGGGTGCGCGATCTGGTGGGTGCGGGGTTCCGGCTGCTGGACGTCGTCGAGCCTGAGTGGCCCGACTGGAACACGCAGGAGTGGGGCGGCTGGTCCCCGCTGCGCGGGCGGCTGATCCCCGGGACGGCGATCTTCGTGTGCGAGCGCGACGAGGGGCGCTGACAGGGCCCTGCGGCGGGACGTATGCGCCGGGCCGGCCGGGGCCGGCTGGCCGGGCGCTCATCCCATGCTGGTGATCCTCACGGGTTCGATGACGAAGAGGACGCGCACCTGTTCCCGCCCTCCGTACCAGGGATACGGCGCTCCGAGGTACTTCTGGGCGAGGGATTCGATGTGCTCCCTCGCGCCTTCCGTCGTCGTCCGGACGACCCGGCCGCGCACCTGGAAGTAGCGCGTGGGGTTCTCCGGATGGGCCACCGCGAGCGCCACTCGCGGGTCCCGTTCGATGTTCCGGGTCTTCACGAACCCCTGCACGCTGTTGACGAGGACGTGCTCGCCGTCGGTGTCGACCCAGGTCTGGGTCACTTGCGGCGAACCGTCGGGCATCAGCGTCGTCAGATAGCAGGTACTGGGCCCGCGCAGAAGGGTGAGCAGTTCCTCGTCGAGCTCCATCGCGCCCTCCGGGCGCGGAACGCGGACCGGCGCTCCGCCTCCTGCGTTCCGCTCCACGTCTCTCTCGTGCCTGGACCGTGGACCGGACAGTACGCGGCCGGCGCCGGCCTGATCGCACACGACCGGCCGGGACGGTGCATGGACGCCTGCTCACGCGCCCCTGATCGCACGGCCCGTCAGGCCGCACACAGCAGGCTGCCTTAGAGGGGCGGCAAGCTGGCGACGGTGACCGGCGTCGTCACCGGCAGGCGCCAACTACTTTTCGGTGACCGTGAGTTCGATGTCGGACGTCGAGCCGTCGTCGGTGGTGAGGCGCAGGATGAAGGTGCCGGTGTGGCCGTCGGTGTGGATGGCCGGGAGGTCGAGGACTCCGGCCTTGGCGAGTACGCCCGTCGTCTCGGTGACGGAACGGTCCTCGTTGCCGAAGAGGTCCGTGAAGTAGGGCCCCTTGGTGTTCTCCTTGCCGTTCTTGTCAACCATCGTGGCGGTGACGGGAACACCGCCGGCCGCCTCCTTCTCATGCTTGAGATCGACCTTGAAGTCGGTGAACTCCGAATCCACCGGGGCCTTCAGCGGACCCTCGTGGTCGACGGCGAAGGTGTACTTCGGCTTGACCTCGGCCTTCACCGTGGTGGACGGATCGTTGCCGGCCACCTTGGTGGTGGCGGTGATGGTGAAGTTGCCCGCCTGCTCGCCGGCATCGATGAGAGGAGCGGTGGCGAGGCCGTTCGGCATCGTGGTGGCCGTGGCCTTCCTCGAATCGCCGGGGAAGCGGGCGCCGGTGTCGCCCTTGATCGTGTACTGGACGCGGACGCCCTTGACCGCCTTGCCGGCCTTGCTGACGGCCCTTACGCGCACGCGGTCGTCGAAGTTCTCACCGGTGTAGGCGGACAGTTGGCCCGGGAGGACCGGCTTCAGGGCCGTGGGCGTGACCGGAGCCGGCGAGTCGTTCCCGCCGTCGCCCTTGCCGGGCTTGTCCGACCCGGAGCCGCCTCCGTGCGAACCCTTGCCGTTGCCCTTCCCCTTGCCGGCACTGTCCGCGCCACCGGCGCCCGGTGAGGTGGGCACCGCACCCGAGCCGTCGGGAACCTTGTGGGTGCCCTTGCGGTAGAACTCGTACCAGGCCAGCACCGTACGCAGGTAGTCCTGGGAGTTGTTGTAGCTGAGGATCGAGCGGTGCAGGCCGGCCTTGGAGGTCAAGTCCCGTTCGCCCGCGCAGAGATACCCGGCGGCGGCGAGCGCGGCGTCGTGGACGTTGCCCGGGTCGCGGTTGCCGTCGCCGTTGCCGTCGGTGCCCCAGCGGGACCACGTCGAGGGTATGAACTGCATGGGCCCGACGGCGCGGTCGAAGCGCCGGTCGCCGTCGAGGCGGCCCCGGTCGGTGTCGTGGATGCGGGCGAAGCCCGATCCGTTCAGCACCGGGCCCAGGATCGGCCGGAGGGTCGTGCCGTCCTTGTCGACCGCTCCACCGCGAGCCTGCCCGGACTCGACCTTGCCGATGGCGGCGAGCAGTTCCCAGCGCAACCCGCAGGCGGGGTCGGAGGCGTTGATGGAGCTGACGGCCTTCTTGTAGGCGGCGAGCAGCGACGCCGGGATTCCGGACTCGGAGGGCTTGTCGAGTGCGCTGCGGGGCGGGGCGGGCGATTCGAGGGGCGGCAGCTCCGTGTGGTACGAGTCGTCGCCCGGTGCGCGGTCGGGCTGCTGCGCCTCGTCCGGACGCTCCTTGCCCGGATCCACAAGGTGGTTCACGTCCGAACCCGGCGCCTGCGACGCGGTCAGGGCAGCCATCGTCGCGGCGGCGATGGCCGTACCGGTCACCCCTCGGCGGATCTTCCTGCCGCCGCGAATACCGCCATACAGCGCCATGTGCCGGACTCCCCTGCTCTCCGCTGCGGTCGCCAACAGGGGCGACACTACGGCAACTCCCCTGTTACGTCTGCGGGTCGGGGGCATTGGCCGCGGGGCGGGGAAGGGCTCAGTGGGCGGCCGATTCCCAGTCGTCGCCGACGCCGACCGAGACATCCAGCGGCGCACGCAGCTGGACCGCGTCGGCCATCTCCCGGCACACGAGTTCCTCGACGGCGTCGCGTTCTCCGGGGGCCACTTCGAGCACGATCTCGTCGTGCACCTGGAGCAGCATCCGTGAGCGCAGCTTCTCCTTGTGCAGTGCGGAGTCCACGCGCAGCATCGCCAGCTTGACGATGTCCGCCGCCGTGCCCTGGATCGGTGCGTTGAGCGCCATCCGCTCCGCCATGTCGCGGCGTTGGCGGTTGTCGCTGTTGAGGTCGGGGAGGTAGCGGCGGCGGCCCATGATGGTCTCGGTGTAGCCGGTCGCGCGCGCCTCGGAGACCGCCCGGTGGAGGAAGTCGCGCACTCCGCCGAACCGTTCGAAGTAGTCGTCCATCAACGTGCGGGCCTCGTCGGGCGTGATGCCCAGCTGCTGGGAGAGGCCGAACGCCGAGAGCCCGTAGGCCAGACCGTAGGACATGGCCTTGATCTTGCGGCGCATCTCGGCGTCGACCTGGTTCTCGGTGACGTCGAAGACCTGCGAGGCGACGGTCGTGTGCAGATTCTCCCCGGAGGTGATGGCCTCGATGAGCTTCTCGTCGTCGGACATGTGGGCCATCACGCGCAGTTCGATCTGGCTGTAGTCCGCGGTCATCAGGCTCTCGTAGCCCTCACCGACGCGGAAGGCGCGGCGGATGGCGCGGCCCTCGTCCGTACGGATGGGCACGTTCTGCAAGTTGGGGTCGGTGGAGGAGAGTCGGCCGGTGGCGGCAACGGTCTGGCTGAAGCTGGTGTGGATGCGGCCGTCGGCGGCGATCGTCTTGATCAGGCCCTCGACGGTGGTGCGCAGCTTCTGCTGCTCGCGGTAGCGCAGCATCAGCACCGGCAGCTCGTGCTCCGTCTGCGTCGCGAGCCAGGTCAGCGCGTCGGCGTCCGTCGTCCAGCCCGTCTTCGTCTTCTTCGTCTTGGGCAGGCCCAACTCGCCGAAGAGCACCTCCTGGAGCTGCTTGGGCGAACCGAGGTTGAACTCGTGCCCGACGGCGGCGTGTGCGTCCTTCACGGCCTGCTGGGCGGCGTCCGCGAACTGCTGCTCAAGACCCGTCAGCCACTCACGGTCGGCGCAGATGCCGGCGCGCTCCATTCGTGCCAGCACGGCCGAGGTGGGCAGCTCCAGATCGCGCAGCAGATCGGCGGCCCCGACCTGAGCGAGCCTCTCCTCGAAGACCTCGCCGAGGTCGAGGATCGTGCGCGCCTTGACCATCAGCGCCTGCGCCTCGGCCTGTTCGTCCACGCCGAAGGCCAGCTGCCCGCCGCCGGCGTCGGCGGGGCCGAGCTCGCGGCCGAGGTATTCCACCGACAGCGCGTCCATGTCGAAGGATCGGCGGCCGGGCTTGTCGAGATACGCGGCCAGGGCCGTGTCCTGGGTGACTCCGGCGACGTTCCATCCGTGCTCGGCGAAGACACGCATGATCGCCTTGGCGTCGTGGACGACCTTCGGGTGTGCGGCATCGGCGATCCACGAGGCGAAGGCCCTCTCCTCCGCCTCATCCAGCCGGGCCGGGTCGAACCAGGCCGCGGGCCCGTCCGCGGCGGCGAGAGCGATCTCGCTGACGCTGCCCGTGCCCAGCTTCCACACATCCACGGTGGCCAGGCCGAGGGTGCCGCCCGCGTGCTCGTCAAGCCAGCCCACCAGCTCGCCGGGGGCCAGCACGCTGCCTTCGATCTCCACGCCCTCAACGGACGGGGCGGCCTCTTCCTCCTGCGCGCCCGGATCGACCGCGAACAGCCGCTCGCGGAAGTTGAGATGACGGAACTCCAGGGCGTCCAGCACGACGTTCAGCGTGTCCCGGTCGTAGGCGACACGCTCCAGGTCCTCCGGACGGCAGCTCAGTTCGACGTCGCTCACGAGCTGCGTGAGATGACGGTTGAGCGTGACCGACTCCAGGTGCGCCCGCAGATTCTCCCCGGCCTTGCCCTTCACCTCGTCCGCCCGGCGGGCCAGCTCGGCGAAGGAGCCGAACTGAGTGATCCACTTGGTGGCCGTCTTCTCGCCGACGCCGGGAATGCCGGGGAGGTTGTCGGACGGGTCGCCGCGCAGCGCCGCGAAGTCCGGGTACTGCTCAGGCGTCAGACCGTACTTCTCGAAGACCTTCTCGGGCGTGAAGCGCGTCAGCTCCGAGACGCCCTTCGTCGGGTAGAGGACCGTGACGTCGTCGCTGACGAGCTGAAGGGCGTCCCGGTCGCCGGTGACGATGGAGACCTTGAAGCCCTCGGCCGTCGCCTGTTTGGTCAGCGTCGCGATGACGTCGTCGGCCTCGAAGCCCTCCACGGCGAAGCGGCGCACCCGCATCGCGTCGAGGAGCTCCCCGATCAGCTCGACCTGGCCCTTGAACTCGTCCGGGGCCTTGGAGCGGTTCGCCTTGTACTCCGCGAACTCGGCCGAGCGCCACGTCTTGCGGGAGACGTCGAACGCGACCGCGAAGTGCGTGGGCTCCTCGTCGCGCAGGGTGTTGGACAGCATCGAGGTGAAGCCGTAGATCGCGTTCGTCGTCTGGCCCGTGGAGGTGGAGAAATTCTCCGCGGGCAGTGCGTAGAACGCGCGGTATGCGAGCGAGTGCCCGTCCATCAGGAGCAGGCGCGGTGCGGTCTTCTTCGATGCCTTCTCAGTCACGTCCCCGATCCTCCCACGCCCCACCGACAACCCCGTCCGGACGCACACGGCGCAGCCCTCACCGGGCCGCCGCGTCCCGGGGACCGGCACCCGAGCACCGTGCGAGGACTGCGAGAGAGGACTGAAGAGGGGCCTTCGGGATGGGTCCGGGCGCACCCCGGGACGAACGTCCTGCTGACACCGGACGCCGCCGCCGACACGGGCGGCGCCCGGGGGGCAAGTCACCGGTGATCCGCGTCACTCGGGCCTGAGCGCACGCTCAGCGACCTGATAGGACGGTGCCTGACAACTGACCGCGCAGGCCTGCCGGGACGACCGCCCGGACGGGCACACCGGCAGGCCGGCCCCACAAGGTGATCGGAGCCGCTGCCCATGGGCGAGCACACCAGGACCACGTTCCCGCAGGAGATCCTCGACCGGTGGGCGGGATCCGGCATGGACCTGCCCGCGCTCTTCTCCGCGGGGCACCTCGGTGAGCGCATGGACCTGCGGATCCTCCACGCCTCACCCGAAAAGGTCACCGGCACGCTCCCCGTCGAGGGCAACACCCAGCCCTACGGCCTGCTCCACGGCGGTGCCTCCGCCGTACTGGCCGAGACCCTCGGCTCCGTCGGTGCGATGCTGCACTGCGGCCCGGGCAGAATCGCCGTCGGCGTCGACCTCAACTGCACGCACCACCGCGGCGTCCGCTCCGGACTGATCACGGGCACTGCCACACCCGTCCACCAGGGACGCTCCACCGCGACGTACGAGACCGTCATCACCGACGACGACGGCAAGCGCGTGTGCACCGCCCGGCTCACATGCCTGCTGCGCGACGCCGCACCGGATGCAGCCACTCTGGTCACTCCGCCGGAAGGCCGCTAGCTTCCCGCACATGGCCGGCACCGGACGCAGACGGGGAGGGGCAGCGGACACCCCTCGAAGACCCCCTGCCCCTGCTCGCAGCCGCGGTGTCCCCCCTCCGCGGCCACAGCCCCGGCAGGGGCCTCCGCGTCCACAGCCCCCGCAGGGGGACGTGCTGTACTCGGGGCGCGAGAGCACCGGCATCGCCGAACGCTGGTACGACCTCTCACCGCGGACCCGGCGCACCGCGGCCGGAGCTCTCGGACTCCTCCTGCTCGCAGGCGGTGGCTACGCGATCGCCACCCAGCCGCCCGCGGCGCAGCCGCAGCCGCAGCAGAGACAGGCGGAGCCCCGCCCGGAGCCCGACGATGCGCTGCCCTCGGCCACGTCCCGGCGCATGCCCTACCCCGCGCAGACCGCGCGCATCACCTTCGACCGCCTGGCCGTCTCCGACCGGGCCCGCCGCACCTTCTCCGTCGAGATGCACGCGGCGGCCACCGCGCCGCTGACCGTCCTCGACGTCGACCAGGGATACGAGGCCGTCCATCTGAACCTCGACGAAGGGCAACCGGTTTCCGTCTCACCCGGCCGCCCGCGGACCCTGCTCCTCAAGGCGAGAGTCACCAATTGTGACCGGGTGCCGCTCCGTGCCCGCTCACCGTTCCTCAACGTGACTCTTCGTAATGACCGTGCGCGCCAGGAGCTGAGCGTGATCCCGGGCGAGCGCTACGCGGACGCACTCACGCTCGCATTCCGGACGCTCTGCGAGCAGGACACCTCGAAGAGTGCATCCGAACCCTGAGGCGATCTGCTGATTCGCACTTCCGAAATGTGTCCGCTACACGCACGTCACAGAGCGGATCTTCCCGGACGCTCCCGTACGGACACGCTGTGGTCGGGTCTCAATAACAAGAACGTCACACCTTGCCCTGCCCCTCTGCCCCCCGCGATCCGACGGCCATAGAGTCACCGCCAGTCACCGCGCAGCCGGGTGTGCAGTGAGAACCCTGATCCGTTCCACGTTCAGGGTGCCCGGCGCGCGACACGGCCCTTCATCTCCCGAAGGCCGCGCCAGGGGAAAGGACTGATCGTGCGCCACCGTTCATTGCTCATCATCACCACCGCGGTCGCCGCGGGATCTCTCGTGCTGACCGCTTGCGGCTCGCGCGGCGAGGACAGCGGCGGCAAAAGTGGTGGGGACACCACCGTGACCATCGGTCTCGACGCCCCGCTCACAGGTGATCTCTCCGCGCTCGGCCAGGGCATCAAGAACTCGGCCGACCTCGCCGTCAAGACCGCCAACAAGAAGAAGGAGGTCGACGGCGTCACGTTCAAGCTCCAGGCACTCGACGACGCCGCCCAGCCCTCCGCCGGCCAGCAGAACGCCAACAAGTTCGTCGCGGACGACAAGGTTGTCGGTGCCGTCGGCCCCCTCAACTCCAACGTCGGCCAGTCCATGCAGAAGGTCTTCGACAAGGCCGGCATGGTCGAGGTCTCCCCCGCCAACACCGCGCCCGAGCTGACGCAGGGCACCAACTGGCGTACCGGCAAGAAGGAACGCCCCTTCAAGACGTACTTCCGTACCTCCACGACGGACGCCATCCAGGGCCCGTACGCGGCGCAGTACATGTACAACGAGAAGAAGCTGAAGAAGGTCTTCGTCATCGACGACAAGAAGACCTACGGCAAGGGCCTCGCCGCCACCTTCAAGGGTGAGTTCGAGGACCTCGGCGGCAAGGTCGTGGGCACCGACCACGTCGACCCCAAGGAGAAGGACTTCACCGCGGTGGCCAACAAGGTCGCCAAGGCCAAGCCCGACTTCGTCTACTACGGCGGCGAGTACCCCGCCGGCGCCCCGCTCGCCGACCAGGCCAAGAAGGCCGGTCTCAAGGGCCCCGTCGTCGGTGGTGACGCGCTCTTCAGCGCCGAGTACGTGAAGCTGGCCAAGAAGAACTCCGAGGGCGACATCGCCTCCTCCGTCGGCGCCCCGCTGGAGACCCTCGACAGCGCCAAGGAGTTCACCAAGAACTACGAGGCCGCCGGCTACAAGCTGCCCTACGAGGCCTACGGCGGCTACGCCTACGACGCCACCTGGTCCATCATCCAGGCCGTCAAGGCCGTCGCCGAGAAGAACGACGGCAAGCTGCCCGAGGACATGAACGACACCCGCGAGCAGGTCTCCGAAGCCATGCAGGACGTCAAGTTCGACGGCGTCAGCGGCAAGGTCGGCTTCGACGAGTACGGCGACACCACGAACAAGCAGCTCTCGCTGTACGAGGTCAAGGACGGGGAGCACAAGCCCGTCAAGACGGGCACGTTCGAAGAAGACTGAGCCGGGCGACCGCCCCGTTCAACCACACCACTACGCCGCGCGGGGGCGCCAACAGCGCCCCCGCGCGGTCGTATCCAGACACCACTCGGAGGCCCCGCGGTGAACGACCTGCCGCAGCAACTGGCCAGTGGACTCATCCTCGGCGCGATGTACGGGCTCATCGCGATCGGATACACGATGGTCTACGGCATCGTTCAGCTCATCAACTTCGCCCACGGCGAGATCGTCATGTTCGGGGCCTTCGGCGGCCTCACCGCGTGGCTGATCCTCCCCAAGGGCACAGCCCTCATGCTCGCCCTGCCGGTCATGCTGGTCATGGCCGTCGGAGTGTCCGTGCTCGTCGGCATCGGGGCGGAGCGCTTCGCCTACCGGCCGCTGCGCAACGCGCCCAGGCTCGCGCCCCTCATCACCGCAATCGGCCTGTCGATCATGCTCCAGCAGCTGATCTGGAGCTTCTACCCCGACGCGAAGAAGGCCCGGACCTTCCCGCAGTTCGGCGGTGAGAGCGTCAACATCCTCGGCGCCAACGTCCAGCGCGGCGAGCTGTTCCTGCTCATAGCCGCGCCCGTGTGCATGATCGCCCTCGGCTTCTTCGTCGCCAAGACCCGCACCGGCCGCGCCATGCAGGCCACCTCGCAGGACCCCGACACCGCGAAGCTGATGGGCATCAACACCGACCGCATCATCGTCACCGCGTTCGCCATCGGCGCCGCGTTCGGCGGGGTCGCGGCCATCGCCTACGGCCTCAAGTACGGGCAGATCGACTTCAAGATCGGCTTCATCCTCGGTCTAAAGGCCTTCACCGCGGCCGTGCTCGGCGGCATCGGCAACATCTACGGGGCCATGGTCGGCGGCGTCGTCCTCGGCCTCGCCGAATCGCTGGCCACCGCCTACATCGAGCACATCCCCGGCATGGAACTCTTCGGCGGCGGCGCCTGGAAGAACGTATGGGCATTCGTCCTGCTGATCCTCGTGCTCCTCGTACGACCACAGGGCCTTCTCGGCGAACGCATCGCGGACAGGGCGTGATAGCGATGGCAACCACGAACCCCGAAGCGGGCACTCCCACCTCCGAGGCCACACCGGCCGAACCGCTCGACCCCACCGGCGCGCCCGGCGCCCTGCCGCTGCCCCCCAAGGCAGCCCGGATCCTCACCGCCGCCGGAGCCGTCGGCACCCTCGCGAGCACCATGCTCGCCTGGACCTGGACGGCCGAATTCCCCGGCGACCTCACCTACTACGGCTCACCCGTCGACCTGCAGACCCTCACCCTCGTCGGGTCGGTCCTCACCCTCGCGGTGCTGCTCGCCGGCAGCGGTGTACGCGGGCTGCGCTGGCTCACCCCGGGCGGCAGGACCGCGCCCGTGGTGCTGCTGGCCATCGGAACGCTCGGCGTCGCCTGGTTCACCGCCGGCGCCATCGCCGTCGTACTCGGCGGGCTCGTCAACTTCGAACCGGGCATGTGGGTCGCCGTACTCGCCAGCCTCGTCACCGTCGTCGGCGCCCTCGGCCTCCGGGCCGACGAACCCTTCGACCCCGCCGACCCCGCGCTGCGCAACCCCGGCGCCTGGCAGCGCTTCCGGCACTCCCTCAAGGCCCCCGCGCCCGAGCGCGCGCGGGACCTCCCCGGCTGGGCCGAACTGCTCATCATCGCCGTCACGTTCGGGATCGCGCTGTTCGTCTTCACCTACGGCATCGACACCCCGTACGGCGAACTCTTCATCGGCTTCCTGATCCTCGTCGGCTTCGCCGCCACCGCCCTGGCACGCGCGGGACTCAGCCAGCGGCTGGGCCAGATCACGGGCAAGCACCGCAACGTCACCTTCACGGCGGCATTCGTCGCCGCGGCATGCTTCCCCTTCACCCAGAGCAGCGACCAGTACACCTCCGTCGCCGCCAACATCCTGATCTTCGCCACCGTCGCACTCGGCCTCAACGTCGTCGTCGGCCTCGCCGGCCTCCTCGACCTCGGATACGTGGCCTTCCTCGGTGTCGGCGCCTACGCCGCGGCACTCGTCTCCGGATCGGACACATCCGTCCTGGGCGTCGAGTTCCCCTTCTGGGCCGCCGTCCTCACCGGTGCCGGAGCCTCACTCGTCTTCGGCGTCGTCATCGGCGCCCCGACACTGCGGCTCCACGGCGACTACCTCGCCATCGTCACCCTCGGCTTCGGTGAGATCTTCCGCATCGGCATGGAGAACCTCGACGGCTCCTCCGGACCGTCGGTCACCAACGGCGCCAACGGCATCGCGAACATCCCGGACCTGGTGATCCTCGGCTTCGACCTGGGCGAGGACCACACCATCATGGGTGTCGAACTCGGCCCGTTCGCCAACTACTACCTGCTCATGCTCGTCTTCACGATCATCATCGTGACGATCTTCCGCCGCGCCGACCGCTCCCGCATCGGCCGCGCCTGGGTCGCCGTACGCGAGGACGAGACCGCCGCACGCGCCATGGGCATCAACGGCTTCCGGGTCAAGCTCATCGCCTTCGCACTCGGCGCCACCCTCGCCGGCATGGCCGGCACCGTGCAGGCACACGTCACCTCGTCCGTGACGCCCGAGCAGTACCAGTTCGTCGAAGTCGTGCCGCCCAACTCGGCGTTCCTGCTCGCCGCCGTCATCCTCGGCGGCATGGGAACGGTCAGCGGACCCCTCGTCGGCGCCTCGCTGCTCTACCTGATCCCGGCCAAGCTGCAGTTCATCGGCGACTACCAGCTCCTCCTCTTCGGACTGGCGTTGGTGCTCCTGATGCGCTTCCGCCCCGAAGGCCTCCTCGCGGACCGCCGCAAGAAGCTCGAATTCCACGAGACCGGCCAGCTCGACGTACCGACCGGCGGCCCCGGCCTCAGCAAGACGGAGGCATGACGATGACCACCACAACGACAACCGGCGTGCAGGACGCCGTGCCCGCAGGACGCACCGACGTGCTGCGGGCCTCCGGAGTCACCATGCGCTTCGGCGGCCTCACCGCCGTGCGCAACGTCGACCTCAACGTCGACAGCGGCGAGATCGTCGGTCTCATCGGCCCCAACGGCGCCGGCAAGACCACCTTCTTCAACTGCCTCACCGGCCTGTACATACCGACCGAGGGCCAGGTCTCCTACAAGGGAACCGTGCTGCCGCACCGCTCCCACCTGGTCACCAAGGCCGGCATCGCACGCACCTTCCAGAACATCCGGCTCTTCTCCAACATGACCGTGCTGGAGAACGTCCTCGTCGGCCGCCACACACGCACCAAGGAAGGCCTGCTCTCCGCGCTCCTGCGCGGCCCCGGCTTCCGCAAGGCCGAACGCACCTCCGAGGAAAAGGCCATGGAACTCCTCGAGTTCACCGGCCTCGCCGACAAGCGCGAACACCTCGCCCGCAACCTCCCCTATGGCGAACAGCGCAAGCTCGAGATCGCCCGCGCCCTCGCCAGCGAACCCGGCCTGCTGCTGCTCGACGAGCCCACCGCAGGCATGACCGCAGGCGAGACCAGCGCGACCCGCGACCTCGTCCTCGCCGTACGGGAACAGGGCACAGCCGTACTCGTCATCGAGCACGACATGCGCTTCATCTTCAACCTCTGCGACCGCGTCGCCGTCCTCGTGCAGGGCGAGAAACTCGTCGAAGGCTCACCGGAGACGGTGCAGGCCGACGAACGAGTCGTCGCCGCCTACCTCGGCACACCCTTCGAGGGCGAGCCCGGCGAGGCAGAGGCCGCGGAGGTCCGCGAAGCGGAGAACCGAGGCGGCGACGGACCCGGGGCAGCCGCGGCCGGCCCCGCCGGGAGCGACGAGAACCCGAAGGGAGAGCGGTCCTGATGCCACTCCTCGAAGTCGACGACCTCCGCGTCGCCTACGGCAAGATCGAAGCCGTCAAGGGCATCTCCTTCAGCGTCGAGGCCGGTCAGGTCGTCACCCTCATCGGCACCAACGGCGCCGGCAAGACGACGACCCTGCGCACCCTCTCCGGCCTCCTCAAGCCCCTCGCCGGAAAGATCATCTTCGACGGCGAAGTGATCAACGACATGGGGGCACACAAGATCGTCGCCAAGGGGCTCGCGCACTCCCCCGAAGGCCGCCGCATCTTCCCCCGCCTCACCATCACCGAGAACCTCCAGCTCGGCGCCTTCCTCCGCAAGGACTCGGCAGGCATACAGCGGGACATCGAGCGCGCCTACGAGCTCTTCCCCATCCTCGGGGAGCGCCGCAGCCAGGCCGCCGGCACCCTCTCCGGAGGCGAGCAGCAGATGCTCGCCATGGGCCGCGCCCTGATGTCCCAGCCCAAGCTGCTCATGCTCGACGAGCCCTCCATGGGCCTCTCCCCGATCATGATGCAGAGGATCATGGAGACCATCACAGAGCTCAAGGCACAGGGCACGACGATCCTTCTCGTCGAGCAGAACGCCCAGGCCGCGCTCTCCCTCGCCG
This sequence comes from Streptomyces bathyalis, assembly GCF_015910445.1. Taxonomy (NCBI): domain Bacteria; kingdom Bacillati; phylum Actinomycetota; class Actinomycetes; order Kitasatosporales; family Streptomycetaceae; genus Streptomyces; species Streptomyces bathyalis. The sequence goes on along the minus strand of NZ_CP048882.1, from coordinate 6,177,482 downwards.
ACCACGGCCACGTCATGGAGATCGGCACCATCGCCCTCTCCGGCACCGGTCAGGAACTCATGCACGACGAGTCGGTACGCAAGGCGTACCTCGGCGAGGACTGACCCGCGGCGCAGCCCGCACACGGTCACACGCGAGTGGGCCGCCCCCCGGCACCCGGGGGCGGCCCACTCGCGCTCTTGCGGCGGCAGCACCGGCCGGTGATCCAAAGTGCGGGGATCACGCTCCAGCCGGACACCCGCCCGCCGTCACCGCTCCTGCTGCTTGCGCTCCTCGCCGTCCGCGATCACGGCCTCGGCGACCTGCTGCATCGACAGCCGCCGGTCCATCGACGTCTTCTGTATCCAGCGGAACGCCGCCGGCTCCGTCAGCCCGTACTGCGTCTGCAGCACGCTCTTCGCCCGGTCCACCAGCTTCCGCGTCTCCAGACGCTGCGAGAGATCCGCGACCTCCTTCTCCAGAGTCCGCATCTCCGTGAACCGCGACACCGCCATCTCGATCGCCGGCACCACGTCGCTCTTGCTGAACGGCTTCACCAGATACGCCATCGCGCCCGCGTCACGCGCCCGCTCGACCAGCTCCCGCTGGGAGAACGCCGTCAGCATCAGCACCGGCGCGATGCTCTCCTCCGCGACCTGCTCGGCCGCGGAGATCCCGTCCAGCACCGGCATCTTCACATCGAAGATGCACAGATCCGGACGGTGCTCCCGCGCCAGGTCCACCGCGCTCTGGCCGTCACCGGCCTCACCGACGACGGAGTAGCCCTCCTCCTCCAGCATCTCCTTCAGATCCATCCGGATCAGCGCCTCATCCTCCGCGATCACCACTCGCGTGGTCAGCGGCGGCACATGGGCGCTCTGCTCCCCGGCAGCGGAGGCGTCGGCGTCGGAGTTGTCAGGCTCGGGGATGTCCGCGGTGCTCACTGGGCTCCTCGTTTCCGCACAGGTGGGAGGTACGAGGGTACCTAGGGGCGAACGCACACCGGTACGCGGTAGGGTGAGCTGCGCCCCGCCCGGTTGGTGGAACTGGTCAGACACGCGGCGCTCAAACCGCCGTGCCCTTTGCGGGCATGTGGGTTCGAATCCCACACCGGGCACCATCGATCACTCCTTCGAGTGGTCGATCATCTGTTCCGTCTCCCCATGACTGCGAACCGTTCACGCTGCGTGCATGGAACAGCACGCCCCTTCACTCAGAGCCGAAGCTCTCGCCCTCCTCAGGCAGGGTCTTCGCAACTCGATCGTGGCAGAGAGGCTCGGCGTACCGGTCGGGACCGTCGGCTGGTGGCTGCACGAGGATCGTAAAGACCGGGGAATCGTGGTCGAGCGCCAGCACGACTGCCCGCGCTGCCAGAACCTGCCGATCGACGGGCCGGCGTACTCCTACCTACTCGGTCTCTATCTCGGCGACGGTCACATCGTCGCCAAGCACAAGCAGAACCACCTGTCGATCTACTGCTGCGACGGGTGGCCCGGCCTCATCGCCGCGGCAGAGGACGCCATGCGGAAGGTGATCACCGGGGCGGGCACGGGACGCCGCATGAAGATCGGCTGTACGGAAGTGAAGTCCTACACCAAGCACTGGAAATGTCTTTTCCCTCAGCACGGCCCAGGCAGAAAGCATGAGCGCCGCATCGTGCTGACTGACTGGCAGCAGGAAATCGTGAACGAACATCCGTGGAATCTCGTGCGAGGACTGATCCACTCCGACGGTTGCCGCATCACGAACTGGACGACCCGGATGGTCGCCGGAAAGCGCAAGCGCTATGAATACCCGCGGTACTTCTTCACCAACAAGTCCGACGACATCAGGAAGATCTACACGGACACTCTCGACAGAGTCGGTGTGGAGTGGAAGACCAACGCTCGCGGTAGCGACCCGTACCACATCTCCGTCGCACGCCGAGCATCCGTCGCGCTCATGGACGCGCAAGTCGGGCCGAAGTACTGACTCCGTGCCCCGCCTTTACTCCGATGCGGCCGTCACGGAAGGTGCGGCAGCATTGCCCCATGTCATCACTGACGCGCGATGAGGCGCGTACGCGGGCCGGGCTCCTCGAAGTGGAGCGTTATGTCGTCGATCTCGATCTGACGTGCGGCGAGGAGGAGTTCGGGTCGGTGACGACCGTGCGCTTCTCCGTGAAGGAGGGCCGGGGCGGGGCGGACTCGTTCGTGGATGTGCGGCCCGTCGAGCTGCTGCGCGCGGAGCTGGACGGGGTCGCGCTGGACGCGAGCAGTGCGTTCGACGGCCGGCTGTGGCTGCGGGGCCTTGCGGAGGGGGCCCACGAGCTGCGGGTCGAGGCGCGGATGCCTTTTTCGCGGGTCGGTGAGGGGATGCACCGGTTCACGGATCCGGCCGACGGGCGTGTGTATCTGTATACGCAGTGCTTCCTGGACGACGCCCCGCAGGTGTTCGCGTGTTTCGACCAGCCGGATCTGAAGGCGGTCTTCGAGGTGTCGGTGACGGCCCCGGACGACTGGACGGTGCTGGGCAACGGCGTCGCGCGCAAGACGTCCGCGGGCCGCTGGGAGTGTGCGCCGACTCCGCCGCTGAGCACGTATCTGGTGGCGGTCGTGGCGGGGCCGTACCACTCGGTGCGTACGGAGCACGCCGGGTTGCCTTTCGGTCTTCATGTGCGGCGCTCGCTGGCGGAGTTCCTGGACGCGGATGCCGAGGAGCTGCTGGACATCACCCGGCGGTGCTTCGACCGGTATCACGAGGTCTTCGACGAGCCGTATCCGTTCGACTCCTACGACCAGGCGTTCGTGCCGGAGTTCAACGCCGGGGCGATGGAGAATCCGGGGCTGGTGACGCTGAAGGAAGAGTATGTGTTCCGGTCTGCGGTGACGGATCTGGACCGGCGCACGCGTGGTGTGACGGTGGCGCACGAGATGGCGCACATGTGGTTCGGGGATCTGGTGACGCTGCGCTGGTGGGACGACATCTGGCTGAACGAGTCGTTCGCCGAGTACATGGGCTATCAGACGCTGCGTGAGACGACGCGCTTCTCCGGCATGTGGACGGACTTCGCGGTGGCGCGCAAGAGCTGGGGCTATGACGCGGATCAGCGTCCGTCGACGCATCCGGTGGCTCCGGAGCCGGAGTCGGTGCCCGACACCGCTTCGGCGTTGCTGAATTTCGACGGGATCTCGTATGCGAAGGGTGCGTCGGCGCTGCGTCAACTCGTGGTGTGGCTGGGCGAGAAGGACTTCCTGGCGGGCGTCAACAGGCATTTGACGCGGCATCGCTTCGGGAACGCGTCGCTGGCGGATTTCATCGGTTCGCTAGCGGGGGCGTCGAGCCGGGATGTGCCCGGCTGGGCGGAGCTCTGGCTGCGTACGACAGGCGTGGACACGTTCTCGCCGCGCGTCGACGAGGGCAGCGGGCAGTGGTCGGTGGCGCTGCGGCGGGAGGGAAGCCGTCCGCATCAGCTGGAGCTGGGGCTCTACGACGTGGCGCCGGCGGATCCCGGCCGTCTGGTGCTGCGGGAGCGTGTCGAGCGTGAAGTGGCGGCGGACGAGGCGGAGTCGGTACTCGTCGCGGAGGGGCCGCGTCCTGATCTGCTGCTGCTGAACGACGGGGATCTGACGTACGCGAAGGTGCGCCTTGACGATGTCTCGTGGCGGACGGCGCGGGAGACGCTGTCGGGTCTTCCGGAGGCCCTGTCGCGCGGGGTGATCTGGAATGCCGCACGGGACATGGTGAGGGACGCGGAGCTGCCTCCGTGGGAGTTCCTTCAGGCGGTGCGGGACCACGCTCCGTCGGAGCCGGAGGTGGCGGTCCTGCAGGGTGTGCTGTCGTTCGCGCGCGGCACGGTCGCGGACCGGTTCCTGCTGCCCGAACGGCGCGACGCGGCGCTGGAGTTGCTGACGGGGGTGTGCCGGGAGGTGCTGTCGCGTACCGAGAGTGCCTCGGCGGAGGGGGATGTGCCGGGGCTGCGTCTGACCGCGGTGCGTCAGTTCGTCGACTGTGCCGCGGACGCCGGGGAGTTGTACCGCTGGTGGGAGGGCGGTTCGGTGCCCGGCGGTGGTCCGGTGCTGGACGCGGAGTTGCGGTGGCGGCTGCTGCTGCGTCTGTCGGTGCTGGGTGCGGTGGGCACCGCGGAGATCGGCGCGGAGCTGGCCCGCGATCCGAGTGCCACGGGCCAGGAGGGTGCCGCGCGTTGCAGGGCGGCGTTGCCGGACGCGGCGATGAAGGAGGCGGCGTGGGAGGCGATGTTCGTCTCGGACGAGTTGTCGAACTATCTGATGCGGGCGACGGCGCAGGGCTTCTGGCAGCCGGAGCAGGGGGAGTTGCTGGAGGAGGGCGGTTTCGCGGAGCGGTACTTCCCGGATGCGGTGCCGGTTGCCGCTCGGCGTGGTGCCGCCGTGGCCGCGATCGTGGGGCGGATGGCGTTCCCTCGTACGGTCGTCGACGAGGCGGTGCTGCGCCGTGGGGCGGACTTCGTGGACGGTGAGGGTGTGACGCCGACGCTGCGGCGGGAGCTGGTCGATCAACTGGATGATCTGCGGCGCGCGTTGCGCGTTCGCGAGGCGGTCGGCTGACCGTCCGCGGGCCCCGTTTGCGGAGCGGGTGAACGAACCGGGGCTCGGGTTGCTCGGGTTGCTCGGGTTGCTCGGGTGTCAACTGCAGGCACGGAGCGGGGTGTTGGATCCGGGGGCGCGGCGCGATCGTGCGCCCCCGGGTGAGCCTCCATCAGCAGATGCTCTCCGCATGGGTCCCTGCTGGCCGCTCGCCTCAACGTGGCGTCAGCAGCCGGTCCTTGCCGGGCCGGCGTGCCCGTACCGGCCCGGCAAGGGCCGGCCTGTGTGCTTCGCCGCACTTTTCTCAGGTCTTAACTTTAGTATTGACCCGCCATTAGTCCAGACCTACGGTCCTCTCACCATCCTGACACCGTCGAGGAGTTGGACCCGCATGTCCCCCACACCCCACTTGCCCCACGGCACCGAGGAGCCCGGCAAGGCGCCGGGCGCCCAGGACGCCCCCGCTTCACCGTCCAGGCCCGGCCTCCGCCGCCGTACGGTGCTGGCGACACTGGCCGCCGCCGGACTCGGCGGCCTCGGCGTCGCCGCCGCTCCCAGGGCGGCCTCCGCCCTCACCGCCCTCTCCGGCGCCTCCGCCGCAGAGCCCGACTTCGGTCCGAACGTCTCCGTCTTCGGCCCGGACACCTCCGCCGAGGACATCCAGGCGAAGGTCGACTCGGTCTTCAAGGAGCAGGAGACCGCCCAGTTCGGCAAGGGGCGCCACGCCTTCCTCTTCAAGCCGGGCTCGTACGACGTCGACGTGAACGTCGGATTCTTCACCCAGGTCGCAGGGCTCGGACTGACCCCTGACGACGTGAAGGTCTCCGGCGCGGTCCACGCCGAGGCCGACTGGTTCGACGGCAACGCCACCCAGAACTTCTGGCGTTCCGCCGAGGGCATCTCGGTGACCCCGTCGGGCGGCAAGGACCGCTGGGCGGTCTCCCAGGCCGCCCCGTACCGCCGCATGCATGTGAAGGGCGACCTGGAGCTGGACGACGGCGGCTGGTCCAGCGGCGGCCTGATGGCCGACACCGTGGTGGACGGGCAGGTGCGCTCCGGTTCGCAGCAGCAGTGGCTCTCGCGCAACACCGAGTGGGGCAGCTGGTCGGGGTCGAACTGGAACATGGTCTTCGTGGGCGCGAAGAACGCCCCGGGCGGCGACGGCTTCCCCTCCCCCCCGTACACCACCGTCGAGGCGACGCCGAAGGTGCGTGAGAAGCCCTTCCTCCACGTCGGCAAGGACGGCGGATACGAGGTGTTCGTGCCGGCGCTGCGCGAGGACTCCACCGGCGCGAGCTGGTCCGGCGGCGCCCCGGAGGGCGAGTCGCTGCCGCTGGGTGACTTCCACATCGCGAAGGCGGGCGACTCGGCCTCCGCCCTCAACTCGGCGCTGGCGGACGGGAAGCATCTGCTGCTCACGCCGGGCGTCTACGAGCTGGACGAGCCGCTGGCGGTGACGAAGAAGAACACGGTGGTGCTGGGGCTGGGGCTGGCGACGCTCATGCCGTCGAGCGGCAAGGCGGTGCTGACGGTCGCGGATGTGGACGGGGTCAAGCTCGCCGGGTTCCTCGTGGACGCGGGGAAGGAGAACTCTCCGACGCTGATCGAGATCGGCCCGGAGGGCGCCGGCGCGGACCACTCCGCCAACCCGACGTCGCTGCACGACGTGTTCATCCGCATCGGCGGCATCGGCGCCGCGAAGTCGGAGACGAGCCTCGTGGTCAACAGTTCGCACGTGATAGCCGACCATCTGTGGCTGTGGCGCGCCGACCACGGCGACGGAGTCGGCTGGGACACCAACCCCGCCGACACGGGCCTGATCGTCAACGGCGACGACGTGACCGCGTACGGGCTGTTCGCCGAGCACTACAAGAAGTACCAGGTCATCTGGAACGGTGAGCGAGGCCGCACCTACTTCTTCCAGAACGAGATGCCCTACGACCCGCCGGACCAGGATTCCTGGATGAACGGTGACACGCGGGGCTTCGCGGCCTACAAGGTCGACGGCTCCGTCACCGACCACCAGGCGTTCGGGCTGGGGAGTTACTGCTTCTTCAACGTCAACAAGTCTGTGGTCGCGGACCGCTCCTTCGAGGTGCCGCAGGCGGAGGGCGTGAAGCTGCTTCACATGACGTCGGTGTCGCTCGGCGGCACGGGCACGATCGAGCACGTCGTCAACAACACGGGCGGCCCTGCGAACGCGGACAGCAACGTGGCCACGGTCACCGCGTATCCGTGACGCGGGTGCCGTGACGCAGGCGCCCTGGCGAAGGCAGTTCGAGGCGCGGCAGCCGCCTGACGAAGCGTGAGGCTCCCCGTGGCGAGAGACCCCGGGGAGCCTCACGCCATGAAGATCACCCCTTCGGGCGAACCAGGCCCGATACGAGATCAACAGGCGCCGTCCGCACGTAGGTTAGGGCTACCTCACCACTCCTTCCCGGTCCGGCGGGCACCGCTCGTGTGCTCGCCGGACCGGGGGTTGTGGGACCGCGACGGCGAAGGATTCCCGCTCATGCCGCTCCCGACCTCCTCCGCGCCCACCGACGGTGCCCGTGCCCCGCTGCTCGCGGGCGGCGCCGAAGGAGCCGCCGCGCTGCGTCCGTTGACCGGTGTGGTGATCGACGCCCTTCAGGAGGGGGCGGTGCGGCGCTGCGGTCCCCTGCCGGGCGGCGGGCCGCGGCGGGTGGCCGCCGACGTCGCCGAGGTGCTGCGCGGAGGTGTGATCCCCGAGCAGGGCAGCGGCGCGCGGGAAGCACTGGGTTCGCTGGTGCGCATGCTGGCCGAGGGCGCGGCCGACCCCGCGGATCCGCTCTGCGCGGCGCATCTGCACTGCCCTCCGCTCGCGGTGGCGGCCGCGGCGGAACTCGGGGCGAGCGCGCTGAATCCGTCGATGGATTCATGGGATCAGGCGCCTGCCGCTTCGGAGTTGGAGGCTCGGACGTGCAGGGCGCTGGCCCGGCTCGTGTACGACGGCGGGGCCGGGGGTGACGGCGGGCCCGGCGGCGAGGGGGCCGTACGGGGCAGGAAGGCGGTCCCCGACGCCCTGGTGACCACGGGCGGCACGGAGTCGAATCAGCTGGGTGTGCTGCTGGCCCGTGAGCGGCTCGGCCCGGATGTCCGCGTCGTCTGCGGCGCGAACGCACACCACAGCGTGCACCGCGCCGCATGGCTGCTGGGCCTGCCCGAGCCGGTGCGTGTCCCGGCTCCCGGCGGGGTGCTCGCCCCCGACCCGCTGCGTGCGGCTCTCGCCGGGCAGGGGCAGGGCGCTCCGGTCCTCGTGGTCGCGACCGCCGGCACGACCGATGCGGGCGTGATCGACCCACTCGGTGAACTGGCCGATGTGGCCGCGGAGTTCGGCGCGAGGCTGCATGTGGATGCGGCGTACGGCGGCATGCTGCTCTTCAGCCGGCGTCTGCGCGGGCTTCTCGCGGGTCTGGAGCGGGCCGACAGCGTCACCCTGGATCTGCACAAGCTGGGGTGGCAGCCGGTGGCAGCGGGGATGTTCGTGGTGCCGGACGAGCGGGATCTGTCGCCGCTCGACCACCGCGCCGACTACCTCAACGCGGATGACGACTGCGACGCCGGGCTTCCGGATCTGCTGGGGCGTTCGCTGCGTACGACGCGCCGTCCCGACGTGCTGAAGGTGGCCGTCACGCTGCGCGCCCTCGGCCGCAGCGGGCTGGCCGGGCTGGTGGAGCGGACCTGCGCGGTGGCGCATTCGCTGGCGGAACTTGTCGCGGCGGACCGGGAGTTGGAGCTGTTCGCCAGGCCGGAGCTGTCGACGGTGCTGTTCCGTCCGGTGGGCGCGGACGGTGCGGCGGTGGCCTCTGTCAGGCGCCGCCTGATGGCGGACGGCAGCGCGGTGCTGGGCCGGGCCGACATCGGTGCGTGCGCGGCCGGGTCCGGAAGCGGCGAGCAAGAGGACCTGTGGCTGAAGGCGACGCTGCTCAACCCGTACGCCCGCCGAAGCGACCTGGAGTCGTTGCTCAAGCTCGTGCGCGATGCCCTCCCGGATGCGGGGGCGGCTTCGTCGGCTCCGGCGGCGGCCGACCCGTCATCGCTCTCGCCGCCGCCTCCTCGGCCCGCGCTCGTCGACAGCATCACCAGCACCGCAAGGAGGCACCGCCCATGACGACAGCCGACGAATCGCGCACGGCCCGGCCCCCAGCCGCGGCGAAGCTGACGTCCGCGGTGCCGGGGCAGCGACGGCCCGAGGCGGACGGATCCGGCGGAGGTGCCGAATCTCCGCCGCTGGATGTCGTGGGCATCGGCGTCGGCCCGTTCAATCTCTCCCTCGCCGCTCTCGCACACGGCATCCCGGGTCTGCGTACCGCGTTCTACGAGCAGAGGCAGGGCTTCCACTGGCACCCCGGCATGCTCATCGAGGGCGCCACGCTCCAAGTCCCCTTCCTGGCCGACCTGGTCACCCTCGCCGACCCGGCCAGCCCGTGGTCCTTCCTCAGCTTCCTGAAGGCGCAGGACCGGCTCTTCCCGTTCTACTTCGCGGAGCGCTTCCACATCGAGCGCACGGAGTACGACGCGTACTGCCGCTGGGTCTGCGAAGGGCTGGACAGCCTCCACTTCGGCCACCGTGTGGACGCCGTGCGGTGGGATCCCCAAGCGGCGCTGTTCGAGGTCGACTTCACCCGGCAGGACGCCGACGGCCCCTCGGCGCAGGGCCGTTCGTACGCCCGCAACCTGGTTGTCGGCGTCGGCACGGCGCCGCATGTGCCCGAGCCGCTGCGCTCTCTGGCCTCGTCGGTGGGCGCCGGTGCGCCCGTCATCCACTCCTCGGACTACCTCGATCACCGTCAGCGTCTTCTTGAGGCCGGGCACGTGACCGTCGTCGGCTCGGGCCAGTCGGGTGCGGAGGTGTTCCTCGATCTGCTGCGGCGGCGCCCCGCGGGCCGGGAGGGGCTGCACTGGATCACGCGCAGCGCGGCGTTCGCGCCCATGGAGTACAGCAAGCTGGGGCTGGAGCACTTCACCCCGGACTACACGAGCTACTTCCACGGTCTGCCCGAGCCGGTGCGGGACCGTCTCGTCCCTCGGCAGTGGCAGCTGCACAAGGCGGTCGACCACGACACTCTCGCCGCGGTCCACGACGAGCTGTACCACCGCACGCTGGGCGGCGGCTGGCCGGACGCGGTGCTCACGCCGGGGGTGGCGGTCCGCACGGCGGGGCGCATCGGTGCGACGCGGGTGGAGCTGCATCTGGAGCACACCGAGCAGGACGTGCGCACGCGGCTGGCGACGGATGCGGTGGTTCTCGCGACGGGGTACCGGGAGCGACCGCTGGGAGGCGTGCTGGCTTCGCTGGAGCCGTGGCTGCGGCGGGACGCGTCGGAGCGTATCCGGGTCGACGAGCACTACCGGCTGGTGACGGACCGGTCCGTGTCCGGCTCCGTCTACGTGCAGAACGCCGAGCGGCACACGCACGGTGTGGGCGCACCCGATCTGGGTCTGGCGGCGC